>NZ_JCAFTO010000004.1:0-468041 GCF_059370315.1 Stenotrophomonas sp. YJH_SMC_46 | reverse complement strand
GATCATGTTCTTGACGTAGTCAGCGTGGCCCGGGCAGTCAACGTGGGCGTAGTGACGGATCGGGGATTCGTATTCGACGTGCGCGGTCGAGATCGTGATGCCACGCGCCTTTTCTTCCGGCGCGGCGTCGATCGAGGAGTAGTCCTTGAACTCGCCACCGAAGCGCTCGGCACCGATCTTGGTCAGTGCGGCGGTCAGCGTGGTCTTGCCGTGGTCGACGTGACCGATGGTGCCGACATTGACGTGCGGCTTGGTGCGCTCGAACTTACCCTTGGCCATGGCTGCTTATCTCGAATTCGTCTGAGAGGTGATGCTTGAGATGGTGCTCACGAAAGGAATCGAACCTTCGACCTCTTCCTTACCAAGGAAGTGCTCTACCGACTGAGCTACGTGAGCCGAGTTTTGCATTATGACATGAACTCGATAATATTCAAAGTTCATTCAATGGAGCGGGAGACGGGAATCGAACCCGCACCATCAGCTTGGAAGGCTGAGGTTCTACCATTGAACTACTCCCGCGCCGGGAATGTCACAACGTGAAACTGGTGGAGGGAGGTGGATTCGAACCACCGAAGGCGTAAGCCAGCAGATTTACAGTCTGCCCCCGTTGGCCGCTTGGGTATCCCTCCTTACCACCCCAAACCGTTGCCGCCGAAGCGTTGCGGTGTGTGGTGGTGAGCCGCTTATTCTGCTGATGGGACGTGGGGCTGTCAACGCTTTTTTCCATTTTTTTCACACGCTGTCGCAAACCCATTGATACGCAAGGTTATTGCCCGGGAACCGGCAGGGTCTCGTTGGCGAAAATTGCGACATGAGGGACGCCGTCGCCGCCGATCCAGCCCCGATACATGCCCTGGGTGTTGAACGGCGTGGCCATTTTTCCGTCTGCGCCGAGCACGATCGCACCGCCGTCGCCGCCCATCTGCGGAATCGTCTCGTTGATCACGCCCTTGCCGGCCTGCTCCGGGCTCTGCCCCTGGTAGCGCATGCGCGCACAGATCTCGTGCGCGGCCGCAGTGCGGATGTAGTACTCGCCCCACCCGGTGCCGGACACCGCGCAGCGTGCGTCGGCCCAGGTGCCGGCACCGATGATCGGCGAGTCACCGACCCGGCCGTAGCGCTTGTTGGTCATGCCCCCGGTGGAGGTGCCGGCGGCCAGATGCCCCTGCGCGTCCAATGCGACCGCACCAACGGTACCGAAGTGCTTTGCAGTCTCCAGGTCGGCATGCGCCTGGCCACTGGCCTCTTCCTTGAGGGCGCGCTGCAGCTGTTGCCAACGCTTCTCTGTACGGAAGTAGGAGGGATCGACCAGAGGAATGCCCTGCTCGGCCGCGAAGGCTTCGGCGCCCTGCCCGACCATCATCACGTGGCGGGATTTCTGCATCACGGTCTGCGCCAGCAGGATCGGGTTGCGCACCCGTTGCACGCCCGCCACCGCGCCCGCCGCCTGGTTCGCGCCATCCATGACCGCCGCATCCAGCTCGTTGCGGCCGTCGTGGGTGAACACTGCGCCCTTGCCGGCGTTGAAGGTGGGATCGTCCTCCAGCACGGTGATCGCGGCGGTGACTGCGGCCAGCGCGGGGCGCCCCGCCGCCAGTTCCGCATGACCCTTCAGCAGTGCTGCCCGCAGCGCGTCACGTGCGGCCTTTTCCTCGGCCGGCGACAGGTCCTTGCGCTCGACGCCGGCGCCGCCGTGGATGACCAGCAGCGGTGAAGCGGCCGGTGCGGCCTGGGCAAGCATGGGCAGGGACAGCAGTGCGGACAGTGCCAGGCGCAGTTTCATCGGGTACGTCTCCAGCAGGTGGGCAAGGGAGGCATCATCGTAGAGCCGAGCCCATGCTCGGCTGATGCCTCGATTGAAGAGCAGCCGAGCGCGGGCTCGGCTCTACAGCATCCCATGCGTGGCCACAGGATCGCCGGGTCACTGGCGGATGAGTTCGATCTCGCCATCGCTGACGTCGGCCACGGCCTGGTAGTCGGCCTCGGCCTGGAAGTCATCCAGGCGCATGCGGCTGCCGCTGGCGACCACCGTTACCGGCACCGCGTGGAAGCGCAGCGGCTCACCTTCGACCAGGCGGTCGGCATCGCGGCCGGGGCTGACCACCCAGACCTTGCCCTCGCCGTCAGCACTGTAGACCTGCGCCTGGCCATCAGGCTCCACGCACAGAGCGGTGTCCTCGTCGACGCCGATGCCGACGATGCCGGGGTCGCCACTGTCCTGGGCGGCGCGCGCCACGAACACGATCAGGCGACCGAGCCGGTCGCGCTTGTCGAAGTGGGTGTCGGTGACCACGCGCTGCAGGTAGGGCATCTGCAGGAAGCCACTGTCCATGGTCACCGCACTGCCCATCGGGTCGGCCAGCGCACCGGCGGAGGTGATGCTGCCGCCGTCCATCGCGCCGTATGCATAGCCACCGAGGATGGCGAGCCCAGCGCTGGTACCGGCAATCGGCTTGCCGGCGCGCACATGGGCGTTCAGCGCGCGGTTGAGCGCAGTACCCTTCCAGAAGCGGATGTAGCGCGACTGGTCACCACCGGCAATGAAGATGGCATCGGCGGCGGCAACCACGCGCAGCACGGCCGGATCGTCGGCGCCGCGGCGGCTGTCGAAGACCAGCGTCTGCACTGCGGTGGTACCGCCGATCTCGCGGTAAAGGCGGTCCTGCAGCTCATCACTGCCAGAAGCGCGCAGGATCAGCACCCGGCCATTGCCAGCCTGCTTCAGCCACCAGTGGAAGGCCTCCGGCACCCATTCGCCACCGCCCATCAGCATCATGGCCGGTGCGCGCGGACCGGGCCGGGGCGCGTCGAGATCGCCGGCTTCGTAGCAGGCGAAGCCCGGGCCCTGCAGGTCCTGCGCAAGGGCGACCAACGGCACGGCCAAGACCAGCAGCGCCAGCCGGGCGAAGGGGGCACGCACGGTCCGATGGAGGCGTCGCATCTTGATCTCCCTGAACAAAATCGACTTGCAAGCGTTTCCACTCTTTGCCAGATAGGGACCCAGTAGTCAAGGACATGAAAAAGGCGTTAAATGCGCGCGCCCGTTCCGGAAATCTGAATGGGGGACAGGGCCCCTCCTCTGCGGGCCGGCTTCATTTCCGAGAATTCCTCATGCGTAGACAGGCGATGGCGTGGTCGATCCAGCTGGCGTTGATGGGCGTGGCTGCTTCCGCGGCGGCCCAGGCACCGGCTTCCTCTTCGGTGCAACAACTGGACGCGGTGCAGGTCACCGGCTCGCGCATTCCGCGCGCCCAGGTGGAAGGCCCCGCCCCGATCACGGTGATCAACGCCGAACAGATCCGCTCCAGCGGCTTCACCAGCGTGCCGGACGTGCTGCGTGCAATGACCCAGAACGGCGGTGAGACCCAGAGCCAGCAGTCTTCCAGCGGCGCCGACTTCTCGCCGGGCGCCCAGCAGGTAGACCTGCGCGGCCTGGGCCCGAACCACACGCTGGTGCTGGTCAATGGCCGCCGCATCGCCGACTTCCCGATGCCGTTCAAGGGCCGCAGCAACTTCACCGATGTCTCCAACATCCCGCTGGGGATGATCGAGCGCATCGAAGTGCTGACCGGCAGCGCCTCGGCCATCTACGGCTCGGACGCGATCGCCGGCGTGGTCAACTTCATCCTGAAGAAGAAGGCCGACGGCACCACGATCGACATGCGCATGGGCACCACCAGCGAAGGCGGTGGCGAGTCGTTCGACATGAGCCTGGCCAGCGGCTTCAGCCGCGGCAACTTCAACGCCGTGTACAGCGTCGAGCTGCAGTCGCAGACCCCGCTGTGGGCCTATGAGCGCGACATCCAGGATTCGACCCAGGACGGCCCCACCGAGGGCTCGCGCATCGCCCGCCGCGCTTACCTGCGTACGGACTACAACGACGACTACCTGGATCCGGGCGCGGCCACCTGCGAAGCGCTGGCCGGGCAGAACCAGGGCAGCACCTACCGCGCCTACCGCCCGCGCTACGGGTACTACTGCGGCAGCGACAGCTCGATCGGCTACGGCACCATCCTCAGCAAGCGCCGCGGCGCCAATGGCTACGCCTCGCTGAGCTACGACTTCGACAACGGCCAGCAATGGTTCGCCGATGTGCAGCTGGGCTACCACACGATGTCGCTGATGCGCGACGTCACCAAGTGGGGCCGCATGGACGCCAATGGCGATGAGTCGGGCTACTTCAACAACCAGGCCACCGGCGAGATCGAGTTCTGGCAGCGCCAGTTCTCACCCGAGGAAATGGGGGGCCTGCGCAATGCGATGGTCCGCAGCACGCAGAAGACCTTCAGCGTGACCACCGGCTTCAAGGGCAATCTGGCCGGCAACTGGGACTACGAAGCGGCGCTGAGCCATTCACAGTACCAGTCGCGGATCAGCTGGGCGCAGATCATCGCCGCCAAGGCCAATGACCTGTTCCTGGGCCCGCAGCTGGGCGTGGACGACGACGGTTTCCCGATCTACAACGCGGACCCGTCGCGGCTGTACCGGCCGCTGACCCGCGCCGAGTACGATTCGATTGCCGCACGCACTACCTATTCGCCGAAGTCGCGCACCGAGACGGCTGCATTCACGCTGACCAATTCCGCGCTGTTCGGCCTGCCGGGCGGTGATGCCGGGTTCGCCGCGACCGTGGAATTGGGCCAGCAGGCCTATGCGCTGAATCCCGATCCGCTGGCCACCCAGTACTACTACTACAGCTGGAAGGATTCGGACGGCCAGGGCTCGCGCAACCGCTGGGCGACCGCCGCCGAGCTGCGCATGCCGCTGCACGAGACGGTCAACCTGAGCGTGGCCGGCCGCTACGACCAGTACCGCTATTCCGGCCACACCATCGGCAAGGCGACCTGGAGCGGCGGTCTGGAATGGCGCCCGATCGACACGCTGCTGGTGCGCGGTTCGTATGGCACCGCGTTCCGCGCGCCGGACCTGCACTACGTGTTCGCCGGACCGGGCAACGACGAGACCACCGCCGAAGACCTGTACAGCTGCCGCGCCGATGGCGCTAGCGACTGTTCCGACTACGAGCGCAACCTGATCCGCAGCCGCACCGGCAACCGCCAGCTCGACCCGGAAACCAGCACCTCTTGGAGTGCAGGCTTCGTCTGGTCGCCGGCGATCGGCCTGGACCTGTCCGTGGACTGGTTTGACATCGACATGCGCAAGCAGGTGCAGGACATGGACGTTCGCACGCTCCTGGCCAACGAAGCCAACTGCCGCCTGGGTACTGCCGACATCAACTCGCCGACCTGCGTGGACGCGCTCGACCGCATCACCCGCACCGGTGATGGCCGCCTATACGGCGTGCGCGTCGCTCCGATCAACGTCGCCCGCGAATCGACCTCCGGTATCGACGTCGGCCTGCGCTACCGCATGCAGACCGGCATCGGCGATTTCATCCTCAACGGCACCCACACCTGGGTGAAGAAGCACGATTTCCAGCGCTACCCCGGTGACCCGACCCTGGACCAGTTCGCGGTCAACAGCGGATTCGACATCCCGCGTACCAAGACCAGCCTGAGCGTGACCTGGGAGAAGGACGCGTGGTCGGCGACGGTCTATGGCTCGCGCCTGGGCAAGCTGCCAACTTCGGACAGCTACGACCAGTCGTTCGACTGGGACAGCGGTGACAGCCCGTACGTGAAGGCGACCTACCGCTACAACGCCTCGGTGCAGTACCGCTTCGACGACCACTCGCGCCTGTCGCTGTCGGTGGTCAATGTGTTCAACAAGATGCCGCCGAAGGACACCACGTATACCGCGTACCCGTACTACGACGTGTCCTGGTTCGACAGCGTCGGCCGCACCATCAACCTGCAGTACACCCACAAGTTTGGCGGCACCGCGCTGTAAGGCGCGCGGCCTTGCAGGACGTGGACGACAAGGCCCGCCATTGGCGGGCCTTGTCATTTGCGCTCTGGTAGATGCCCACCTTGGCGGGCACTGTCTCGCCGCGCGCCCACCAAGGTGGGCGGCTATCAGAGCGGGCCACCGGGGTTTTCCACACAATGCGTGGAGAGTGATGGGAACTTGATGTGGACAAGTGGGTTCGAGCGTTGCGATGCAGGCATTTCCGGGCGTGGTTATTTTTTATCCACGCCTCCCGTTGTTTTCCACACCACGCGTGGAAAGCGATGGGAACTTGGTGTGGACAAGTGGGTGCGAGCATTGCAGCGCAGGCGTTTCGAAGCGTGGTGAAAATCTGTCCAGGTCGCGCGGGCGAGCCCCTTGTAGAGCCGAGCCCACGCTCGGCTCCGGCTGGCATCAGCCGAGCATGGGCTCGGCTCTACATCGGCTTCGCCGGTTTTCCACATGCGGCGTGGAAAGCGATGGGAGTTTGCTGTGGACAAGTGCCGGCGAACATCACGCCGCAAGCGTTTCGCAGCGTGGTGATTTTTTATCCATATTCAGAAACGCGAACGCCCCGCACGAGGCGGGGCGTCCGGGATCGATCCGATGCCGCTGGATCAGACGTTGAAGCGGAAGTGCAGGATGTCGCCTTCCTGCACGCGGTATTCCTTGCCTTCCAGGCGCAGGCGACCGGCTTCCTTGGCGCCGGCTTCGCCCTTGTACTTGATGAAGTCGTCATACGCGATGGTTTCGGCGCGGATGAAGCCCTTCTCGAAGTCTGTGTGGATGACCGCGGCAGCCTGCGGGGCGGTGGCACCCTTGCGCACCGTCCACGCGCGGACTTCCTTCACGCCTGCGGTGAAGTAGGTCTGAAGGCCGAGCAGGCTGTAGGCCGCGTTGATCACGCGGTTCAGGCCCGGCTCGCTCAGGCCCAGGTCGGCCAGGAAGGTATCGCGGTCCTCGTCGTCGAGCTGGGACAGCTCTTCTTCGATCGCGGCCGACACCGGCACCACCTGCGCGCCTTCTGCGGCGGCATGCGCGCGCACGGCTTCCAGGTGCGGGTTGTTCTCGAAGCCGTCTTCCAGCACGTTGGCGATGTACATCACCGGCTTCAGGGTCAGCAGGAACAGGTCGCGTACCAGCGCCTTTTCTTCATCATCCAGGCCGGCCGAACGGCCGGCCTTGCCCTCCGACAGTGCCGCCTGCAGCTTGGCCAGCACCGGCTTGCGCGCCGCTGCATCCTTGTCGCCGCCCTTGGCCGCGCGCTCGGCACGGTTCAGTGCCTTCTCGACGCTGTCCAGGTCGGCCAGCGCCAGCTCGGTATCGATGGTTTCGATGTCCGAGATCGGGTCGACCTTGCCGGCGACGTGCACGATGTCACCGTGCTCGAAGCAGCGCACCACGTGGGTGATGGCATCGACTTCGCGGATGTGCGCCAGGAACTTGTTGCCCAGGCCTTCACCGCTGGCCGCACCGGCGACCAGGCCGGCGATGTCGACGAACTCGACCGCGGTCGGGATGACCTTCTGCGGGTTGATGATGCCCGCCAGCTCGTTCAGGCGCGGGTCCGGCACCGGCACGATGCCGACGTTCGGCTCGATGGTGCAGAACGGGAAGTTCGCCGCGGCGATGCCCGCCTTGGTCAGCGCATTGAACAGGGTCGACTTGCCGACGTTGGGCAGGCCGACGATGCCGCATTTGATACCCATGGGTGACAGCTCTCTGGGGTGAAAGTGATTGGGGAAACAGCGACGTGGGCGCTGCTTTTCCAATCATTCTCCGTACCGACCAACGGTCGGTACCTACCGACCTGGTTGACTCCGTACCGACCAACGGTCGGTACCTACCGGTTATTTCGGGGTGTGCAGGCGCTTCATCGCTTCGTTGAAATCGCCCTGCACCGCCAGCGGCAGCACGTCGATCGCATCGTCGATGGCGCGCGCGATCAGCACGTCATCGTCCTTCGACGGGCGGCCGAGCACCCAACCCACCACGCGGTCCTTGTGGCCGGGGTGGCCAATGCCCACGCGCAGGCGATGGAACTTGCCATGGCCGAGCAGGCGGATGGTGTCGCGCAGGCCGTTCTGACCGCCGTGGCCACCGTCGAACTTCAGCCGTGCCGCGCCGGGCGGCAGGTCCAGTTCGTCGTGGGCCAGCAGGGTTTCCTCCGGCTCGATCTTCCAGAACCGCTGCGCGGCGGTGACCGACTTGCCGCTGAGGTTCATGAAGGTGGCGGGCTTGAGGAGCCACACCGTCTGCCCGGCGATCTCGACCTTGGCGGTCTCACCGAACAGCTTGCTGTCCACATTCCATCGCGCACCGGCTTTCTCCGCCAGGGCCTCAACGAAATGAAACCCGGCATTGTGCCGGGTCCGGGCGTGTTCCGATCCGGGGTTGCCCAGACCGACGATCAGTCGCAGTCCTGCCATGGTTCCTTCCAGTACGGTGCCTGCCCGCAGGCAGGCACCGTAGCGGTATTACTCGGCGGCAGCCGCTTCTTCGTCGGCCGCGTCGGCCTTGCCGGCCTTGGCGGTGACGATGGCGTCGTCGTGGTCCTTGCCCAGCGCCAGGGCCGGGATTTCCACGCCCTTCGGCAGCTTGATGTCGGACAGGTACACCACGTCACCGGCCTTCAGCTCGCCCAGGTCGACTTCGATCGACTCCGGCAGGTCCTTCGGCAGGCAGGTGATGGTCACTTCCTTCAGTTCGTGGGTGACCACGACGTCGGCAGCCTTGCCGGCCGGCGAGGTGTCTTCGTTGACGAAGTGCAGCGGGACCGAAGCGGTCAGGGCTTCGTTCTCGTTCACGCGCTGGAAGTCCAGGTGCATGATCAGCTGCTTGTACGGGTGGCGCTGCATGTCACGCAGCAGGACCTTCTGCACCTGGCCATCCAGGTTCAGGTCCAGGATCGAGGCATAGAACCACTCGTTCTGCTGGGCCAGCCAGATTTCGTTGTGGTCCAGGCTGATGGCGACCGGCTCGGCGTTGCCGCCGTACACGATGGCCGGGATCACACCGGCGTGACGCAGGCGGCGGCTCGCACCCTTACGCTGCAGTTCACGCTTGGTGACCTTGATTTCATGGGTCTTCGACATTTTCGACTACTCAGGTTGTTGCCGCGCCCTGCGGCGTGGCGGTTGAAGATGCTTCCGCGACCAGAAGCACCCGGGGTATGCCCCCGCCGTTGCCGGCAGGGGCGAAAACTCAGTCGACGTACAGCGAGCTGACCGACTCACCGAACGCGATGCGGCGCATCGTTTCAGCCAGCATTTCCGCCACGCTCAGCTGGCGGATCTTGCTGCACACCCGCGCCGCGTCCTTCAGCGGGATGGTGTCGGTCACCACCAGCTCGTCGAGCTGGGAATTGGTGATGTTGTCCACCGCCGGGCCCGACAGCACCGCGTGGGTGCAGTAGGCGGCGACCTTGAGCGCACCGCGCGCCTTCAGGGCAGCAGCAGCGGCGCACAGGGTGCCGGCGGTATCGACGATGTCATCGACCATCACGCAGGTCTTGCCTTCGACGTCACCGATGATGTTCATCACGGTGGAGACGTTGGCGCGCGGGCGGCGCTTGTCGATGATCGCCAGGTCGGCGTCATCCAGGCGCTTGGCCACCGCACGGGCGCGGACCACGCCGCCCACGTCCGGCGAGACGACGATCAGGTTCTCGGTGCCGTAGGCGCGCCAGATGTCGGCCAGCAGCAGCGGGGACGCGTACACGTTGTCCACCGGAATATCGAAGAAGCCCTGGATCTGGTCGGCGTGCAGGTCGACGGTCAGCACGCGATCAGCGCCCGCGGTGCTGAACATCTTGGCCGCAAGCTTGGCGGTGATCGGCACGCGCGAGGAGCGCATGCGGCGATCCTGGCGCGAGTAGCCGAAATACGGCACCACGGCGGTGACACTGGCCACCGATGCGCGCTTGAGCGCGTCGATCAGCACCAGCAGCTCCATCAGGTTTTCCGCGCTCGGCGCGCAGGTCGGCTGGATCACGAACACGTCCTGCTTGCGGACGTTCTCTTCGATCTCCACCTGCACTTCGCCATCGGAGAAGTGCGAGACCAGCGCCTTGCCCGGGCGAACCCCCAGTTCCTTGCAGATGTTCTGCGCCAGACGTTTGTTGGCGTTGCCGGAAAAGACCAGCAGGTTCGGGGACTCTTGCATCATGATTGTCTCGGGCGGGGACGAGTGGCGGGGATCCGGAGTCGGCAAGGACCCCGATGGACCCTTGCTGCTGACAACACCGCGGTTGTTTCCACGTCCCGCGCGGGCGATGCGCTGGAAGGCGCGGACACAGCCGCTATTGGCAGGGGCGGTAGGATTCGAACCTACGAATGCCAGGATCAAAACCTGGTGCCTTGGGCCTCTTGGCGACGCCCCTGCAGTGATAAATCAGTGTTGCTCGAGTGCATCCAGCAGTGGCGAACGCGCTACGCCCGCTGCCACCCTTGCCCGCAACTCCTTCGGCAACTTCGACCGTCCCTGCTCTGCGGCAGACTGCGATGCGAACTCGACGAAACAACCACTTCCCGAACCGGTCAGCCGCGCCGTGCCGATGTCGCTCAACGCGGCGAACGCTGCCTCGACGGCAGGCTCACGGCGGCGCAGCACCGGTTCGAACGCGTTCCCGACCAGGGTCCCGGAAGCGAAGTCCTCTATTTTCGCCACTGGGCTGTCGCGCGTCAAATCCGGGTCTGCAAACAGTGCTGGCGTAGGAACATGAACGCCCGGTTCGACCAGCACGTACCAGGCCGGGGCCAGAGTGATCGGCTGCAGGCGCTCGCCCACGCCTTCGGCCCAGGCGTTGCGCCCGCGCACGAATACCGGCACATCTGCGCCCAGGCGCAGGCCCAGCGCCGCCAAAGCCTCTTCATCCAGACCCGCCCGCCACAGCCGGTTCAGCACCACCAGCGCCGTGGCCGCGTCGGACGACCCCCCGCCAAACCCACCCCCGGCGGGAACGTGCTTTTCGATGATGATGTCTGCACCTTGCTCGACCTTTGCCGCTTCCTGGAGCAGGCGCGCGGCACGCACCGCCAGGTCATCAGCCTCGGCCACGCCGGCCAGGCCCTCGCCCTCACGGCGCACCTGGCCGTCTTCACGCAGGCGCAGGCCAATGCGATCGCCCCAGTCCAGCAGGCGGAACACGGTCTGCAGCTCGTGGTAGCCGTCGGCGCGGCGGCCGGTGATGTGCAGGAACAGGTTCAGCTTGGCCGGGGCCGGCCACCAGGACCAGCCCGCGTCATCGTGCCCGGCACTCATGGGGCGCCCTGCCCCCACTGGTCCACCAGCAGGCGCACCTTGGCGTCGCCATTGCTGGCCTCGATCCGGCGCGGCAGCGCCGGGCGTCCGGCCTCGGCCGGGTACCAGTCCAGATACTGCACCTGCCAGCCCATCTGCTGCATGCGACGCGGCCGGCCGTCAGCGTCGCGCTCGACCTTCTCCGGACCGGCAGCATCGCCGGCCACCAGGCCACGGATCCACTGCGGCAGCTGGTTGACCGGTATGTCCCAGCCGGTCGCTTCCAGCAGCAGCTGCTGGGCGTCCTCGCCGTCACGCGGCCCGCCGGCCAGTCCTTCCAGGCGGCCGGCTTCGGAATGGGTATCGCCGGCCAGCTTCCAGCTCTGCCGGGTCACCGGCGCGCTCAGCTCGACCACATAGCGGCGTCCTTCCTGCTTCCAGTCGATGCGTCCGCTGCCGCCGTCCTTGCCCTTGCTGACCGCGACCCGGCCCTGGAAAGCCCAGTCCGGCTGTGCCTGCAGCGCGGCCACGCGCGCCGCCTCGGCCTGCGCCGCTTCGGCTGAAACAACCTCGACCACCGCCGGCGCCGGGGTCTTCTGCGTGCCCACGCTGGTACAGGCGGTCACCGCCAGGGTCACGGCCGCCAACAGCAGCGGCCGGATCAGGGAAACACTCATGGATTGAATTTCTCGCGGGCGCGCAGCAGCGCGCGGTTTTCAGGATCGAGCTTGGCCGCTTCTTCGAAGAAGTGGCGGGCCTCGTCATGCTTGCCCAGCACCCAGAGCACTTCGCCAACGTGGGAAGCGATCTCCGGGTCCTTGGCCAGGGTCCAGGCCCGGCGCAGCTGCACCAGTGCTTCTTCCTTGCGACCCAGGCGATACAGCACCCAGCCATAGCTGTCGACGATGGCGGCGTTGTCCGGTTCGGCCACGCGGGCGCGGTCGATCAGCTCCAGCGCTTCCTGCAGGCGGCCGGTACGGTCGGCCAGGGTGTAGCCCAAGGCATTCAGGGCCGGCACGTTTTCCGGGTCGGTCACCAGGATCTTGCGCAGGTCGGCCTCGGCGCGCGGGATATCGTCGCGGCGCTCCCAGGCGAGTGCACGGGCGTACAGCAGGCCGTTGTCATCGGGGTAGGCGGCCAGGCCGCGGGCCAATGCATCCAGTTCGCCGGCACTGTCATCGCCACGCTGGCGCAGTTCAGCCTCCAGCAGATAGGCGTCGCGACGCACATCGTCATCGACCACCGCATCGGACTGGATCGCGTGCACTTCATCCAGGGCCTGCGGCAGGCGCCCGGCCAGGGCCTGGGCATTGGCGGCGCGCAGGCGTGCTTCGCTCAGCTCATCGCCGCCGGGCACGCTGTGGTACCACTGCACCGCCTCCGGATAGCGCTTCAGGTACTCGGCGATCTTGCCCAGCAGCAGGCGCTGCGCCGGGTCCGGCTTGGCCGCCTGCCGCGACAGTTCGTTGTAGAGATTGGACAGCGCTGCCTTGTCGCCCTGCTTGGCCAGCAGCGAGGCGCGCATGCCCCAGGTCTGCACGTCCTGCGGGCCGAACGCCAGCACGCGCTCGGCCGCAGCAGGCTGCCCCAGGCTGTCGTAGGCGATGGCCACCGCATTGCGCAGTTCCGGGTCCTGGCGCGTCTTCGGCTCCACATCGTGCAGCAGCGACAGCGCCTTGTCGGTCTCGCCCGCTTGTTGCAACTGGCTGGCGCGCAGCAGTGCCACACGTGGCTCTTCCGGGAAGCGCTTGACCACCTCATCGATCATCCGCCGCGCCAGCTCGGGCTTTTCCATGCGCAGCGCGAGTCGGCCAAACTCCTGCCAGGCCTCGATCTTCGGCGGAATGGCATTGGCATCGACCAGCTCGCCGAGCACCTGCGCCGGCACCGCCGGGTCGCGCCCACCGCCGATCAGCGCGGCCAGGGCGAACTTCCAGCCGCGCTCGTCGGGGTCGGCCAGCAGCGCCTGCAATTCAGTGCGGGCGGCCTTCACATCGCCCTGGCGCATGGCCAGCGCACCGGCGGCGCTGCGCAGGGTCAACGAGCTTGGCGCGCGCTGCTGCCACAAGGCCAGGCCCTTGGCGGCGCTGGCGTCATCGTTGGCGAGCATGGAAATGCGGGTCGCGCGCTCGGCCAGGCCGGCGTCGCCGTCGGTCTGCTGGGCCGCCTGCAGGTACCAGCGCGCCGCCTCCGCCAGCTTGCCGGCCTGCAGCGCGAACTCACCGGCCATCACCGGTTCCAGCGCCAGTTCCTCAGTGGCCGGGGCCCTTACAGGGGCCTTGGCCGGCACCGCCGCCAGGGCCTGGCTGCAGGCCAGGGACAGCAGCAGAACACTGGGGATGCGAATCAATGCGGGCATCGTCGGCATCGGGGCCTTAAAATGTCGTCCAATGGCCAGCAGCTTATCGCAAGCAACTGAACAATGACCCTGTGGGTGCTCGGACTGAATCACCAGACCGCACCGGTGGAGCTGCGCGAGCGCGCGGCCTTCGCCGGTGAGGCGTTGCCGCGCGCGCTCGGTTCGCTGCGCGATACCCCGCAGATTGCCGAGGCGGTGCTGCTGTCCACCTGCAACCGCACCGAACTGTACGCCGTGGCCGAGTCGGCACAGGCGCTGGACCAGTGGCTGCGCAGCCAGGCCGGTGACCTGCAGGGCTATCTGTACCAGCATGCCGATGCCGAGGCCGTGCGCCACCTGTTCCGGGTCGCCACCGGGCTGGACTCGATGGTGCTGGGCGAACCGCAGATCCTCGGCCAGGTGAAGGACGCCTGGTCGACCGCGCGCGACCATGGCCTGCTCGGCCAGCGCCTGGACCGTCTGTTCCAGCAGACCTTCTCGGTGGCCAAGCGTGCGCGCACCGATACCCAGGTCGGTGCCAACCCGGTATCGGTGGCGTCGGCCGCGGTGCGCCTGGCGCAGAACGCGTTCGCCCGGCTGGACGACTCCACCGTGCTGCTGGTTGGTGCCGGCGAGACCATCGAACTGGCTGCACGGCACCTGAGTGAAGGCAAGGTACGGCGGCTGCTGATCGCCAACCGCACCCTGGCCCACGCGCAGGAACTGGCCAGCCGCCATGGCGGCGTGGCCCTGCCGCTGACCGAACTGGACCGCCACCTGGGCGAGGCCGACGTGGTGTTCTCGGCCACCGCCGCGCGCGAGCCGGTGATCCATCGCGAGATGGTGGCCAAGGCCCTGCGTGCACGCCGGCACAAGCCGATGCTGCTGTTCGACCTGGCCGTGCCGCGCGACATCGAAGCCGAGGTCGGCACGCTCAACGACGCCTTCCTCTACACCGTCGATGACCTGGAACGCGCGGTGGAAGACAACCGTCGTGGCCGCCGCGAGGCCGCTGCCGAGGCCGAGGCGATCATCGACCTGCAGGTATCGCGCTTCATCGAGACCCAGCAGGCCAGCGCCCACCAGGCACCACTGCGGCAGCTGCGCGCGTTCGGCGAAGCCACCCGTGCCGAGCTGCTGGAGCGCGCGCGCCAGCAGCTGGCCAACGGCAAGCCCGCCGACGAAGTGCTGGAACTGCTGGCCCACGGCCTGACCAACCGCCTGCTGCACCCGCCGACCGCCGCACTGCGCGCCGCCGCGCTGAGTGGCGATGCCGACCTGACCCGCGCCGCCGAGCGCCTGTTCCCGGCCACGCCGGGTTACCGCCACCCACCCGTGAGACCCGATGACGCCGACCCTGCGCCGTAAGCTGGAAGCGCTGGCCGAGCGCCGCGAAGAACTGGAACGCCTGCTCGCCGAACCCGATGTGGTCGCCGACAACACCCGTTTCCGCGACCTTTCGCGCGAATTCGCCCAACTTGAACCGGTTGCCACTGCACTGGCCGATGAAGCCCGTGCCAAGGCCGACCTGGCCGCCGCCGAAGGCATGCGCGCCGATCCCGATCTGCGCGAGCTGGCCGACGAGGAGATCGCCGCCGCGCAGGCGCGCCTGCAGGCGCTGGAGCAGGAGCTCGCATTGCTACTGGTGCCACGCGACCCGCGCGACGAAGGCAACCTGTTCCTGGAAGTGCGCGCCGGCACTGGCGGCGACGAAGCCGCGATCTTCGCCGGCGACCTGTTCCGCATGTACGCCCGCTATGCCGAGCGCCAGGGCTGGAAGGTCGAGATCGAATCGGACAGCCCGGGCGAGCACGGCGGCTACAAGGAGGTGGTGGCACGCGTGGTCGGCCGGGGAGCGTTCTCGCGGCTGAAGTTCGAATCGGGCACGCACCGCGTGCAGCGCGTGCCGGCCACCGAATCGCAGGGCCGCATCCACACCTCGGCGGCCACCGTGGCAATCATTCCGGAGGCCGACGAAGTCGATGACATCGTCATCAACCCCGCCGACCTGAAGGTGGATACGTTCCGCTCGTCCGGCGCCGGTGGCCAGCACGTCAACAAGACCGAGTCGGCGATCCGCATCACCCACCTGCCGACCGGCGTAGTGGTGGAATGCCAGACCGAACGCAGCCAGCACGCCAATCGCGACAAGGCGATGAAGCGCCTGAAGGCGCAGCTGCTCGATGCCGAACGCCAGCGCCAGGACGCGGCGCAGGCCGAATCGCGGCGCCTGCAGGTCGGCAGCGGCGACCGCAGCCAGCGCATCCGCACGTACAACTTCCCGCAGGGCCGGATCACCGACCACCGCGTGGAAGGCCTGACCCTGTACGACCTGCCCAACATCCTGGCCGGCGACCTCGACCCGCTGCTGCAGCGACTCAGCCACGAACACCAGGTCGACGCCCTGGCGCAGTTGTCGGCGGACTGATCACGATGACGGCCTGGCAGCAGCGACAGCACCTGCAGCAGGCGATCGCGCGCCAGCCCGGCGACTTCGTGGCCTGGGTGATGCTGGCCGACCTGGAACTGGAAGCCGGCGACATCGCTGCCGGCGAGCAGGCCGCACGACGCGCACTGCAACTGCGCCCCAACCACCCCGAAGCGCTGGCGCGGCTGGGCCGCGTGGCCTGGATGGCCGGCGCACATGGCGATGCAGCGAAGCTGCTGGGCCAGGCTTCGGCACTGGCCCCGCAGCACCCGGGCATCGCGTTGTGGCTGGGCCATGCGCTGGAAGATGCCGATGATGCCGAAGGGGCGGCGACGGCCTATCGCCGCGCGCATGCGCTGATGCCGGGCGAACCCTATATCGCCGCCCAGCGCCTGGCCTGGCAGCGCCGCCTGTGCGACTGGCAGGACGTGGACGCACTGGCCACACAAGTGCGTGGCGCACTGGCCAGCGGCCAAGGTGTGGTCGAACCGTTCGCGTTCCTCAGCGAGGATGCCACCGCAGCCGAACAGCTGGCCTGCGCGCGCGCGCGCGCCGCGGTGATTGCTTCGGGAGTGCGTCCCCTTCCCGCCACGAAGGTGCGCGGGCGCGGCCCCTTGCGGGTCGGCTTCCTGTCCAATGGCTTTGGCGCCCATCCCACCGGGCTGCTGACCGTGGCCCTGTTCGAGCAGTTGCGTCATGACCCGGCAGTGCAACTGCATCTGTTCGCGTTGAATCGTGATGACGGCAGCCGCATCCGCCAGCGGCTGCAGGCAGCGGCACAGCTGCATGATGTGGCTGGCCTGCGACATGCCGATACCGCCGCACGCATCCGCGCACAGGGCATCGACCTGCTGTTCGACCTGCGCGGATGGGGCGGCGGCGGCACGCCGGAGGTACTGGCGATGCGCCCTGCCCCGCTGCAGTTGAACTGGCTGGCTTACCCCGGCACGTCCGGGGCGCCGTGGATGGATGCCGTGATCGGCGACAGCTTCGTTTTGCCAGTTTCACTGGAGCCGCACTACAGCGAACGGGTGCTGCGCCTGCCGCGTGCCTTCCAGCCCTCGGACAACACCCGCATGCTGGAGCCGGCACCGTCCCGCGCCGAGTGCGGGTTGCCCGGAAACGGCGTCGTGTTCTGCTGCTTCAACAACAGCTACAAGCTCAACCCGCGCAGCATGGGCCGCGCCTTCGCAGTGCTGCAGGCGGTGCCCGGCAGCGTGCTGTGGCTGCTGTCCGGCCCCGGCCATGCCGACGCCCGCCTGCGCAGCGCCGCACAGGCCGCTGGCCTGGACCCAACGCGGCTGGTGTTCATGGCCAAACTGCCGCATCCGCAGTATCTGGCCCGCTATCAGCTGGCCGACCTGTTCCTCGACACGCATCCGTACAACGCCCACACCACCGCGTCCGACGCGCTGTGGGCCGGCTGCCCGGTGCTGACCTGCCCCGGCGACACGTTCGCCGCGCGCGTGGCCGGCAGCCTCAACCACCATCTGGGACTGGCGCGGATGAATGTCGCCGACGATGCGGCGTTCATCACCACCGCCAGCGCGCTGGGCAATGACCCGGCGGCGCTGGCCGCGTTGCGCGCTGAACTGGCACAGGCGCGCGAGCGCAGCGGGCTGTTCGACATGGGCGGGTTTGCCCGCGATCTGTCAGCGTTGGTGCAGCAACTGGCACGTGAGAACGGCTGGACGGGCGCAGCAGGGTAAGCGCGACCAGGTAGCGTCGACATCGCCTGGGCAGCCCTTGCGCTACGCTCGTGCTTCCTCCCCGCGGGTGTGACGATGGCCAAGCTCAAGCGCAAGGACTACGACGAACTGCTGCTGCCTTTGCAGCTGGAACTGACCGCCATGGCGCGCTGGGTGCAGCACAGCGGGCAACGCCTGCTGGTGCTGTTTGAAGGGCGCGACACGGCGGGCAAGGGCGGCGCGATCCAGGCCATCAGCCAGCACCTCAACCCGCGCCAGTGCCGCGTGGTGGCACTCCCCAAGCCCACCGACCGCGAAGCCACGCAGTGGTACTTCCAGCGCTACGCCTCGCACTTGCCCGCCGCCGGCGAGATCGTGCTGATGGACCGCAGCTGGTACAACCGCGCAGGCGTCGAACGGGTCATGGGCTACTGCAGCGAGACCGAGTACCAGCAGTTCCTGCGCCAGGCGCCGGTGTTCGAACAGCTGCTGGTGGATGACGGCATCCTGCTGTTCAAGTACTGGCTGTGCGTGGACCAGGAGCAGCAGGAGAAGCGCTTCGCCGAGCGCCACCTCGATCCGCTGAAGGGCTGGAAGCTGTCCCCGGTGGACCTGAAATCGCGCAGCAAGTACAGCGCCTATACCGAAGCCCGCGAGGCGATGCTGCGCGCGACGCATCGCGAGGCGGCGCCGTGGACGCTGGTGGATTTCAACGACCAGCGGCTGGGCCGGCTGACGCTGGTGCGCAACCTGCTGGACCGGTTGCCCGATACGCGGGTGGATGCACCGTTGCCCGAGCTGCCGAAGCTGAAGGGCAAGCTGCATCGCGAGCACTACGATGTGCTGAAGCCGATCGAGGACTTCCCGGTCGAGGAATAGGGTGGGTCGGCAGGGCCTGCGGCCCTGCACCTGCTCAAGCAACGGCAACAGCAACAGCCAGAGCGGGATTTCCGTGGAATGGCGGGGCGGTGTCGGAGTGCGGGGACGCCGCAAGTACGTCCTTGTAGGCTTGGCAGCCGCATCCATGCGGCTGACACCCCGCACTCCGGCACCGCCCCACCTCTGACAGATTCCGGCGATCTGGTAGATCCACGCCATGCGTGGATGAATCTCCATTGAAATCGAATATTTCGACAATTGAACGAAGAGCACCCACGCATGGCGTGGATCTACGTGTCGACCAGGGTCGACATCCACCAAGAGCAGGGCATGCATTCCGACAGCTCGCGGAGAACTGTCGAAGGCGGGGTGGGTCCGGTGGCGGGGGCGTGAGCCGCATGGATGCGGCGACCGAGCTTACATGGACGTACTTGCAGCGCCCCCGGCCACCGGACCCACCCCGCCTACCCACAGGAAACCCCGCTTGGGCTGTTGCTGTTGCTTCGGCTGTTGCTGTTGCTGTTGCTGCCGGCCAGCGGCCAGCACTACCGCGGGTGCAGGGCCGCAGGCCCTGCCGCCCAACCCCATTACCTGGCAGCCGCGATCTGCTTTTCGATGTCGGCGGCGGTCACCGGGCCAAGGAACGTGTGCGCCAGCTTGCCCTGCGGATCCAGCAGGTGCGTCAACGGCAAGCCGCGTGGCGTGGCGAAGTCCGCCGGCGGATCGAACGGGTCCACGATCACGATCGGATAGGTCACCGGATGCTTGGTCAGGAACGACTGCATCTCCGGCACCTCGATGTCTTCATAGGCCAGGCCGACCACTTCGATGTTGCTGCGCATCGCATGCAGCGCCGACAGCTCGGGCATCTCCTTGCGGCACGGGGCACACCAGGTCGCCCAGAAGTTCACCACCACCCACTTGCCGCGATGCGCGGCCAGGTCGTAGTCGCTGCCGTCCACCGCCTTCATCTTCAGCGTCGGGAACTCGGCGGTGGTACGTTCGGCCGGGGTCTCCTCCACCGCTGCGGGGGTGGCCGGGGTCGGTGCCTGTGCCGGTGGCTGGCTGCTGGCGGGGGTGGGCTCCTGGGCCGGCTTGCAGGCCGACAGCGCCAGCAACAGTGCCAGCGGCAGCAGCAACGGGGTCTTGCGGGTCATGGCATGTCTCCGGAATCGGTGTAGATATCGCTGACCTTGCGCTTCAGGCGTTCACGCAGGGGCAGTCGCAGATCGTCCAGCGCCGCCAATGCGGCACGTCCCAGGCTGTCATCACGATACGGCAGGTGCTGCTCGGCCACCGGGATGCGCAGCTGGGTGCATTCGTAAAGATCGGCCAGGCTGACTTGGTCCAGATCGCGCGACAGCAGCCACTCGCCGCGCTCATCGCGACGCAGCAGGTCGATGTCCTGCAGATTGCAGATCAGGTCCTGCAGCAGTGAATCGGTCAGCATCGGCTCCAGCCGCAGGATCTCGTCATCGGCCAGGCCCTTGCCCTTCGCCCGTGCATGCTGGAAGCGGCCGAGCAGGCGAAGCAGTCCATAGAACTCATACCCCTGCGGCAGGCGCAGTTCCACCGGCTGGTAGCGGAAGGCCGCCATCGACGAAGACAATGATGCGCCGAGCAGCACCGCCACCCAGCACAGGTAGATCCACAGCAGCAGGATCGGCACGAAGGCCACCGTGCCATACAGCTTCTGGTAGGACTGGAAGCTGCCCAGATAGGCCCCGATTCCCCACTTCACCAGCTCCAGGATCACCGCCGCCAGAATCGCGCCGGGTATCGCGTGCCGCCACTTCACGGTGTGGTGCGGCACCACCCGGAACATCAGCGTGATGCAGACGAACTCGATCAGGATCGGCGCCAGCCGCAGGGCCAGTTCGGCCAGCCAACGGCCCTCCTGGGTACCGAACAACGGCAACGCGAACACCCGCGCCGACACCGCCAGCGACGCAGCGGCGAGCATCGCGCCCAGGGTCAGCACGGTCCAGTAGACCAGGAAGCGGGTCAGCTTGGGCCGGGTGGAGCCAACCCGCCAGATCTGGTTGAAGGTCTCTTCCACGCTGTTGAGGGTGATCAGCAGCGATACCACCAGCGCGATGAAGCCGGCGGCGGTGAGCTGGCCGGCGCTGGCCGAGAACTGCCGCAGGTAGCCCTCGGCCGCGCGCGCGGCGTTGGGCACGAAGTTGGAGAAGACGTAGTCGCTGAGCTGGTCGCTCCAGCGGTCGAAAACGGGGAAGGCCGAGAGCACGCCGAACACCACGATGGCCAGCGGCACCAGCGCGAACACCGTGGTGTAGGCCAGCGCCGCCGCTGCCTGGAACAGGCGGTCGTCGAGGAAGCGATGCCACAGGAAGCGGCCGAAACTGATGGCCCGTGCGCGATCCCGCGCGCGCTCCATCCACAGGTTGAGCGTATCCAAAGGTTCCATCGGCGAAAGGGTACCCGATGCGGAATGCTGGCAGGATAGCCATACTGGTGGCCACACGACGAGGAGAAGCGGGCACGATGGGCGAGATTCTGGTGCTGTACTACAGCCGGGGCGGTTCGGTGGCACGGCTGGCGCGCCAGATCGCGCGGGGCGTCGGCGAAGTGCCTGGCATGAACGCGCGCCTGCGCACGGTGCCGCCGGTGGCTGCGGTGACCCAGACCGCACAGCCGCCGGTGCCCGACGATGGCGCCCCCTACGTGAGCGTGCAGGACCTGGCCGAATGCCAGGGCCTGCTGCTCGGCAGCCCGACCCGCTTCGGCAACATGGCCGCGCCGGTGAAGCATTTCCTCGACGGGCTCGGCGCCGAATGGGTCAACGGCACCCTGTCGGGCAAGCCGGCCGGGGTGTTCACCTCGACTGCTTCGATGCATGGCGGCCAGGAATCGACCCTGCTGTCGATGCAGGTACCACTGCTGCACCATGGCTGCGTGATCGTCGGCATCCCGTTCACCGAGCCGGCGCTGAGCCACACCACCAGTGGCGGCACGCCGTATGGCGCCAGCCACGTGGCCGGTGCCGCCGACGACCCGCAGCCGACCGACGATGAAGCCGTGCTTGCGCGCGCGCTTGGCCGCCGGGTGGCCGACATCGCGCAGCGTTTGGCCCGATGAGCACCGGGCAGCGCACGGTCCTGCTGCTGGCCCTGATGGGGCTGGCTGCGCTGTTCGCCGGCTGGTTCATCAATGACAAGCACTGGCTGGCCACCCAGCTGGTGTTTACCGCGCCACCGCTCGCGCTGGCCATTGCGCTGCGCCTGGGCTGGCGCAGGACGGGTTTCTGGGCCTCGGTGCTGGCCCTGGGCTGGTTCAGCCACGGCGTGATGAGCGCCTGGAGCCACCCGCAGACGCGCTGGCTGGCGCTGATCGAAATCACACTGGCCCTGCTGGTGATCTTCAGCGCCAGCCTGCCAGGGCTGCGCGCCCGCTTCGGCAAGCGACGCTGACGCTGCGCCCGCCGGGCCGTATCATCTGTGCTCCCGGCCCCGCGCCGCTGCACCTGTCCTGGTTTCGCGCATGCACATGATGGAAGAGCTCCTGGTCGTCACCACCGGTGGCACGATCGACAAGATCTACTTCGACGACAAGTCGGACTACCAGATCGGCGATCCGCAGATCGGCATGATCCTGCGCGAGCTGGGCGTGACGTTCCGCTTCAACGTGATTCCGATCCTGCGCAAGGATTCGCTGCACATCAACGATGAGGACCGCGAGCTGATCCGCGCCACCATCGCCGCGCAGCCGACCCGGCACGTGCTGGTGACCCACGGCACCGACTCGATGGTGCAGACCGGCAAGGTGCTGGCGACGATCCCGGACAAGACCATCGTGATGACCGGTGCACTGAGCCCGGCACGCTTCCGCGGCTCGGATGCGGAGTTCAACATCGGCTGTGCGATCGGTGCGGTGCAGTCGCTGCCGAGCGGCGTGTACATCGCGATGAACGGGCGGATCTTCGACCCGCAGCACGTGCGCAAGAACGTGGCCGCGAACCGCTTCGAATCGGTCTGAGGAACAGCGTGCCGACCAAGGTCGGCACCCACCATGGCGCGGCGGCACGTACCACCGCCGGCCCCATGCAAGAACGCCCCGGCCTGGGCCGGGGCGTGCCCATGGAGAGGGACTTGGGCTCAGTACTGGGCGTTGAGGGTCACGCCCGAGAAAGTGCTGTACGCCTTCACCCGCACATACCAGGTACCGGCGGCCGGACTGTTCACCGTGCAGGTCTCGCTGTTGCCGCTCAGGTACGGACGGCAGGTGTACACCGTGTCGGTCGGCGCGCTGCCCTGGCGGATGTAGAGGTCGGCGTCACCGGTGCCGCCGCTGATCGCCACGCGCAGCTGGCTGCTGCCGGCCGGGACATTGACGGTGTAGCTGAGCGATGAACCACTGCTGGCCGACAGGCCGGTGACCGGCACATTGTTCTGCAGGACGTTGCCGCCCGGATTCGGAGTGCCGCCCCCGTTGATGGCCGCGGACACCGCAGCGTTGGCGTCGATGATGCCGGCACCGCAGCCACCCGAGCATGACCCCGGCAGCGGGCGTGCGGTGCTCTTGATGATGCTCTCGACCTGCGCCGGGCTAAGCGGGCTTGGCGCGACCGATTGCATCAGCGCAACCACGCCGGCCACATGCGGCGCCGCCATCGAGGTGCCGTTGTACGACGCGTAGCTGGCGCTGCCCGGCGTGGTGGTGCCGGTGTTGAGCGTGGACAGGATGCTCTGGCCCGGTGCCGAGATGTCGATGCCGGTGCCGTAGTTGGAGAAGCTGGCACGCGCACCGGCCGAGGTTGTGGCCGCCACGGCAATCACGTTCGGGCAGTTGGCCGGCACCGACGAGGACACGTTGGTGTTGCTGTTGCCGGCGGCGACCACCACGGTGGTGCCACGGCCGACAGCGCCATTGATCGCATTCTGGTAGGTGGTGGAGCAAC
Organism: Stenotrophomonas sp. YJH_SMC_46; assembly: GCF_059370315.1. Classification (NCBI taxonomy): domain Bacteria; kingdom Pseudomonadati; phylum Pseudomonadota; class Gammaproteobacteria; order Lysobacterales; family Lysobacteraceae; genus Stenotrophomonas; species Stenotrophomonas sp. YJH_SMC_46. The sequence continues at coordinate 444,702 of NZ_JCAFTO010000004.1, read as the reverse complement.
TGCCGCCACCACCCAGCGAGAGGTTGATGACTTCAGCCGGGTTGGCATTGGCCGGCACGCCACTGACGGTGCCGCCGGAGGCCCATACGATCGCGTCGGCGATGTCGGAGGTGTAACCGCCGCACTTGCCGAGCACGCGCACCGGCACAACCTTGGCGTTGAACGCGGTACCGGCCACGCCGGTGCTGTTGTTGGTCACTGCCGCCACGGTGCCGGCGACGTGGGTACCGTGCCAGCTGGAGTTGGAGGCCGGGATGCCCGAGCCGCACTCGTTGGCGCCGTACCAGTCGCCTTCATCGTTCGGGTTGTTGTCGCGACCGCCACCATCGCGCGCCATCGCGGCGTCGCTGATGAAGTCGTAGCCGGGCAGGATGTTGGCGTTGAGATCGGGGTGGTTGGTGATGCCGGTGTCGATCACCGCCACGACCACGCCGGTGCCGGTCGACTTGTCCCAGGCCGGCTGCACGTTGATCGACGCATTGGAGGTACCGAAGCCCCACTGTTCGCTGAAGCGGGTGTCGTTCGGGGTCAGCGTCGCGCGCATGATCTGGTCGACTTCGACGTACTCCACGTTCGGATCGGCGGCCAGCTTGCGCATCAGCAACTCCGATTCAGCCTGGTCGAGCGGGCGATCGGTCCTGACCAGGGTCGGGCCGACGGCCAGCTTGCGGACCTGCTGCAGGCCCAGTGCGCGGCCCTGGCTGCTGGCCAGGCCGGCGGCGGCATTCTTCAGTGAAGAGGCCAGTGCGGTGGTGTTGGCCACCGGCGCGCTGCCGTCGCGGTACTTCACGATGAAACGCTGGTGGGTCGGCGCGGACTGCAGGCCGCTGAGCTGGACATCGCCGGCCAGCGCAGGCGTGGCCAGCAGCAGCGATGACAGAACGGACGCACCAAGGACCACCCACACTCGACGCACACGCGGTTGCGTTACCTGGGACATCGTATTTCCCTTTCTTGTGGTGTGAATGCCGGAATCGGCAGAAGCACCGGCCCGAACCCTGGGCTGGCTTGCATTGGCGAGGTTCGAAGTCCGGCGAGCCAGCGGATCCCCCTAACGATCCGCCGTGCAGATGACGCTAATGGCCGAAACCGGACACCACAAGATTTTCAGCGTCTTTTCAGCTAGATGAAATGTTCGTTCTGAGACTTTTCGGGTCAAGGGTTTGTGAAGGTGAAGGAACTTTCTCGCGTCCTGCACAGACCTGACTGGGCCATCACATGTCCCGGAATGACTTTGCCGACATCGGCGTCCGCCGATCCGGGGTCAGATGCCTTTTCACGCGGAAAGGGATCTGACCCCTTGGCCTGAAATGCAGAAAGCCCGTCGCGGGGACGGGCTTTCCAGAAGCGCAGCCGGGCGCGGGCCCGGCTCTACGATTCGATGTGGGCGATCAGCCCAGCTTGACCAGCCAGTTGTGGCGGTCCGGCAGGCGGCCGTACTGGATGTCGGTCAGTTCCTTGCGCAGCGACATGGTCACTTCGCCGGCCGGGGCGTTGATGTCGCCCACCGAGAAGCCCTCGCCCTTCAGCTGGCCGATCGGGGTGACCACCGCGGCGGTGCCACAGGCAAACACTTCGCTGATCGCACCGGAGGCGACGCCGTCCTTCCACTCGTCGATGCTGACCTTGCGTTCTTCGACCTTCATGCCGCGGTCGCGGGCCAGCTGCAGGATGCTCTCGCGGGTGATGCCCTCGAGGATGCTGCCCGACAGTTCCGGGGTGACCAGCGTGCCGTCCTTGTAGACCAGGAACACGTTCATGCCGCCCAGTTCTTCCAGGTACTTGCCTTCGACCGGGTCGAGGAACAGCACCTGCGAGCAGCCCTGTGCCTGCGCCTTCTGCTGCGGCAGCAGCGAGGCGGCGTAGTTGCCACCGCACTTGGCAGCACCGGTGCCGCCCTTGGCCGCACGCGCGTATTCGGTGGACAGCCAGATCGACACCGGGGCAACGCCCTTGGCGAAGTACGGGCCGGCCGGGCTGGCGATGACGTAGTAGCCGGCCTTGTGCGCACCGCGCACGCCGAGGAAGGCTTCATCGCCGATCATGAACGGGCGGAAGTACAGGCTCGACTCGTCGGCCGACGGCACCCAGTCGCCGTCGACGGCGATCAGCTGCTTCAGCGATTCGACAAAGATCTCCACCGGTAGTTCCGGCAGCGCCAGGCGCTGCGCCGAACGCTGCAGGCGACGGCCGTTGGCATCCGGGCGGAAGGTCCAGATCGAGCCGTCAGCATGGCGGTAGGCCTTGATGCCTTCGAAGATCTCCTGGCCGTAGTGCAGCACGGCCGCGGCCGGGTCCAGCTGCAGCGGACCGTAGGCACGCACGTTGGCGTTGTGCCAGCCGGTGTCCTTGTCCCAGCGTACTTCCACCATGTGGTCGGTGAAGTGCAGGCCGAAGCCCGGCTTCTCCAGGATCTTGGCGCGCTCTTCAGCGCTGCGCGGGTGGTCCGAACGGGTGACGGCGAAGCTGGGAATGGACTGGGACACCGGAGATTTCCTGTTCTGGTTGCGGGTATTGCCGGGCCCGCGTCACTGCGGGCCGTGGGTCAAAGCATGCCGGTCTCGAGCCGGGCCGCCTCGGACATCATGTGCTGGTTCCACGGCGGGTCGAACACCAGGTCGACGTCGGCCTCGGCCACCGTCGGGATCATTTCGAGTTTGCTGCGCACGTCGTCGACCAGGATCTCGCCCATGCCGCAACCCGGTGCGGTCAGGGTCATCTTCACATCGATCTCGCGCTTGCCTTCGTCCAGGTGCTTGATCTCGACCTCGTAGACCAGGCCCAGTTCGACGATGTTCACCGGAATTTCGGGGTCGAAGCAGGTGCGCAGCTGCTGCCATACCAGCTGTTCCACCTGTTCATCGGTGGCGTCGGCCGGCAGTTCCAGCGGTGCCGGCGCTTCCTTGCCGATGGCGTCGCCGTCCTTGCCGGCGATGCGGAACAGGTTGCCCTCGACGAACACCGAATAACTGCCGCCCAGCGCCTGGGTGATGTACCCATAGCTGCCGGCGGGCAGGGTCACGGTGTCGCCCTGCGGGACCATCACGGCCTCGCAATCGCGTTCGAAGTGGACAGGTTCGCTGCTACGGGAATACATGGGGACCGATATGGGGCCGTGGCCGGGGCCACGCAAGACGGCATTCTAGCCCAGCCGCCCTGCCGCCGCCGGTGCACTGCGGCAAACCACAGTATCCTGTGGGTGATCTTCAGGGAGCTTCGATGTCCTCCAATGCCGCGCGTGCCAGGACCGTGACCTGGCTCTGGCCCATCATGCTGTTGCTGGGCCTGCTTGTTGCTCCCCTCGCCTGGATGGTGCTGGCGCTGATGACCGGCCGGCAGGTCGGCTGGATGGCGGTTGTGACCGCCCTGGAACTGGTGTTCATGCTGCGCATGGGTACGCTGGGCCCGGGCCGGCTGCGCATTGCACTGGTCGTGCTGGGCACCCTGCTGGTGACCGCCGTCGCCAATTGGACCATCGCCAGCGCCTGGATGGGCGGCTCGATCGGGCTGGACCTGTGGGACGCGACCCTGCGGATGGGCCCGCACCTGGCCTGGACCCTGATCGCCCTCGCCAATGGCGCGGTGGAATGGCTGTGGCTGGCGCTGGGCGTGGCCGTGGGCGCCTGGCTGGCGCGCTGACCGCGCAGATCCACGTCACGCGTGGATGAGGGTAGCGCCGGGCCATGCCCGGCGAGCGCAGCGGTCCGCACGAAACGCCGCCGGGCATGGCCCGGCGCTACCGGTACGGCCTCAATGCCCGCCGTCGAGCGCCTTCAACTCGCTGACCAGCGAGGCTGCCGCTTCGGCACCATCGCCGTACAGCATGCGGGCGTTGTCGGCGTAGAACAGCGCATTCTCGATGCCCGCAAAACCAGTGCCCTTGCCGCGCTTGATCACCACCACGTTGCGCGCATTGACCACGTCCAGCACCGGCATGCCGTAGATCGGGCTGGCCGGGTCGGTGCGTGCCACCGGATTGACCACGTCGTTGGCACCAATCACCAGCACCACGTCGGTGTTGGCGAACTCCGGGTTGATGTCGTCCATGTCGGCGATCAGGTCGTAGGGCACACCCGCTTCGGCCAGCAGCACGTTCATGTGCCCGGGCATGCGCCCGGCCACCGGATGGATGGCGAACTTCACCTTCACCCCGCGCTGGCCCAGCCGCTGCGCCAGCTCCCAGATCTTGTGCTGGGCCTGCGCCACGGCCATGCCGTAACCAGGCACGATCACCACGCGTTCTGCGTAGGCCATCATCGCCGCGACATCCGACGCTTCAATCGGCTTCTGCGCACCGCTGATCGCCTGCGCTTCCCCGCCGGCGCCACCACCGAAGTTGGAGAACAACACATTGCGGATCGGCCGGTTCATCGCCTTGGCCATCAGCCGGGTCAGCAGGATGCCGGCGGCGCCGACCATCATGCCCGCGATGATCAATGCCTCGTTGCCCAGCACGTAGCCTTCGAACGACACCGCCAGGCCGGTGAACGCGTTGTACAGCGAGATCACCACCGGCATGTCGGCGCCACCGATAGGCAGCGTCATCAGCACGCCCAGCGCCAGCGCCAGTACGAAGAAGGCGATGATCGCCCAGGTGCTGAGCGTGCTGGCGGCGATGATCGCCAGCACCACCACGGCCAGCGCCACCAGCAGGTTCATCACCTGCTGGCCGGGCCAGGTCACGCGCTTGTCCAGGCGCCCATCCAGCTTGGCCCAGGCAATCACCGAACCGGACAGCGACACGGCACCGATCGCCGCGCCGACCACCGCCAGCAGCAGCACCGTGCCCGACGGCTGGCGCGCGGCCAGGTCGGCCAGCGCCTGCGCGCTCCAGTGGCGGGTATCGCGATGGGCCAGGAAGGCGTAGCGCAGCAGTTCCACCGCACCGATCGCCGCCGCCGAGCCACCGCCCATGCCGTTGTACAGCGCCACCATCTGCGGCATGTCGGTGATGGCGACCTTGCCGGCCGACCACCAGGCCAGGCCGGCGCCGAGCAGCAGCGCCACCAGGATCAGCGGCACGTTGTGCAGTTCGGGGAGCAAGAAGGTCGCCACCGTGGCCAGCAGCATGCCCAGCCCGGCCCAGCGGATGCCGCTGCGCGCGGTCAGCGGCGAGGCCATGCGCTGAAGGCCCAGAAGGAACAGCGTGGCGGCAGCGAGGTAACTGGCCTTGACCAGCCAATCGAGCAGTTCGACGGTGCTGATGTTCAAGCCTGCGGCTCCTTCGGTTCGTCCTGGCCCCCCTTGGGCGCGCTCGGCTTGAACATTTCCAGCATGCGCGCGGTGACCACGTAGCCACCGGCGGCGTTGCCGGCACCGAGCACCACGGCGAGGAAGCCCAGGGCTTTCTCCAGCGGCGTCTGCGCATGCCCCAGCACCACCATCGCGCCGATCAGCACGATGCCGTGGATGAAGTTGGAGCCCGACATCAGCGGGGTATGCAGGATCACCGGCACCCGCGAAATGATCACGTGGCCGGCGATGGCCGCCAGCATGAAGATGTACAGCGCCACGAACCCGTCACTCACTGGCAACGCTCCTGCTCTGTCTTCGTCGTCCCATCATAACCATGGGCTGAACCCCGCGTGCACCCGGCGTCAACCGAAGCGGCGCTCACGCGTTGTCGATGGTGACCCCGAGCGAGGAACCGTACCCTGTGCTGGTGAGCAGCCCCGTCCCCCCGAGCGCCGAGACCGATGCCCCGCCGGCATCGCTGGAGGCGTTCCTGGCCAGCGTCGGCCCGCGTGCGTTCCGCTTCGCCGAGGCCGGCCTGCGCCAGCGCGAAGACGCCATGGATGCGGTGCAGGACGCGCTCATGCGCATGCTGGACTACGCCGACAAGCCGGCGGCCGAATGGGCACCGCTGTTCTGGAGCATCCTGCGCCGGCGCGTGATCGACGTGCAGCGCCGGCGCCGCTTCCGCCTGCCGTTCTGGCGCGACAACCAAGACGCGGAAGGCGGCGGGATCGACTGGGCCGATCCCGGCCCCGACCCGGCACAGGCGCATGAACAGCGCCAGCAGTACCAGCAGCTGGTGGACGCGTTGCGCCGCCTGCCCGCCCGCCAGCGCGAGGCCTTCACCCTGCGCGTGCTGCAGGACCTGGACGGGGCCACCACTGCCCGCGCCATGGGCTGCAGCGAAGGCGCGGTAAAAACCCATCTGGCACGCGCCCGGCAGGCGCTGCAGGATTATCTGGAGATCCACCCGTGAAACGCTCCCTGCCTTCCGACGACACCCTGCGCAGCCTGCATGCGCAGTCGCTGCAGGCGCTGTCGCCTGCAACGTTGGCCCGGCTGCGCCACGCTCGCCACGGCGCCACGGCCGCCCACCGGGGGCGCTGGCGCTGGTGGCTGGCCAGTGCGTGCTCGCTGGTGGTGGCGCTGGGAATAGGCCTGCAGTTCACCGGCCATGGCACGCTGACGGGCCCTGCGCCGGCACCTGTGCTTGCCGCGGTGGAAGACAACAGCGCGCTCTACGACGAAAATCCCGATCTGTACCTGTGGCTGGGCGATACCGACCTGGCGATGGAGTGAATCATGCCCCGACTGCACACCCTGCCCCTGCTGATGACCCTGTTGCTGCTGCCGGCCGTCCCGGCGGTGGCGCAGAGCGCCGCGCCCGCCCCTGCCGCACGCCCTGCGCCGGCCGCACCGCTGCCGGCCTGGGAACAGTTGAGTGAAGCGCAGCGGGAGTCCCTGCTGGCGCCGCTACGCGACCGCTGGAACAGCGCCGATGCCGGCCAGCGCCAGCGCATGCTCTCGCACGGCCAGCGCTGGCAATCGATGAGTCCGGAAGAGCGCGACAAGGCCCGCCGCGGCCTGCGCCGCTTCGAGCACATGAGCCCGGAACAGCGCGAGCAGGCCCGCGCCCTGTTCGGCCAGATGCGGGGGCTGCCCCCCGCGCAGCGCGATGCCCTGCGCGAGCGCTGGTCACAGATGACGCCGGAACAGCGCAAGGACTGGGTGCGCGACAACCCGCCGCCGGCGAAGCCCCGGTAAGGCCAGATTCAATCCTCTGTAGCGCCGAGCCCACGCCCGGCTGCTTCATCGCGTCTGCGCAAGCCGAGCATGGGCTCGGCTCTACAGCATGCAGGTCAGGTCACGCCTGCCAGCGCGTCTTGGCCAGCAACTCGTCTTCCCAGTCGAAACCGAGCTGCCCTTCGCGCACGAACAGCGCGACGAAGTTGAGCAGGTTGCGCGCATACATCTCGCTGGCCTGGGTCGCGCCGCGGCTGGCCAGGCCCAGTGGGCCATCAATGGTCACGCCCTGGTGTTCGATGCACTGCCCCGGCTGGGTCAGAGCGCAGTTGCCACCGCTCTCGGCAGCCAGATCCACGATCACGCTGCCAGCAGCCATGCCCTCCACCATTGCCGCAGTCACGATCGTCGGCGCCGGTCGCCCCGGCACCGCTGCGGTGCAGATCACCACATCCACGCTGCGCAGGTGGTCGGCCAGCCGGCGCTGCTGCTCGGCGCGCTCCTCATCACTCAGTGCGCGCGCATAACCGCCCTCGCCGGCCGCACTCACGCCAAGATCGAGGAAGCGTGCACCCAGTGACTGGATCTGCTCGCGGGTTTCCGGGCGCACGTCGAAGCCTTCCACCTGTGCACCGAGGCGGCGCGCGGTGGCAATGGCCTGCAGGCCCGCCACGCCGGCACCGATCACCAGCACCTTGGCCGGGCGCACAGTGCCGGCGGCGGTGGTCAGCATCGGGAAGAAACGCGGTGCACGTTCTGCAGCGATCAGCGCCGCCTTGTAGCCGGCCATGCCGGCCTGCGAACTGAGTACATCCATCGCCTGCGCACGGGTGGTGCGCGGCAGCTGCTGCAGCGGGAACAGCTGCAGGCGACCATCGGTCGCCAGCGCGGCCAGCGCCGGATCGCTGGCCGGGGCCAGCAGGCCGACCACGCTGGCGCCGGGCTTGAGCTGTTCCAGCACCGCCGCAGGGGGGGCCTGCACGCACAGCAGGATGTCGATCTCGGCCCAGCGGCCCGCGTCGAAGACGCGTGCACCGGCATCGTCATAGGCGGCGTCGGTGAAACCAGCGGCCAAACCCGCGCCCGCCTCATACCAGACGGCAATGCCCATGGCCCCGAGCTTGCGCGCGGTTTCCGGCGTCAGCGCCACGCGCCGTTCGCCCGGCGCGGTCTCCTTGATCCCCAGCAACGCCACGGCCATGCAGGTCCCCGCTGATCGGTGAGTTTTCCCGATCCTAGCAGGCGGCCACGGCTCAGTGCAGCGTTGCGCTGCCCGGGTCCAGCCGATCGATCACACCCTGCATCGCGCTGTCGAAGGCGCCATCGTCAACGTGGGCACGCAGGCGGCCCAGCCGCACCATCACCGCCAGTTCTTCCGGCGAGGCCACGCAGAAGCGCACGCCCCGACGGTTGACGAACAACAGACGCGAGGAAATCGGGCTGACCCAGGACAGCTTGCCGGCCTGGACCTTGCCGTCCTTGTCGACGAAATCCAGCCAGTTGCCGATTTCCATGCGGCGGAAGCGGTCGGCATCGGCGTTGTCGAAATCGTCGGCGTCGATCTGCCCGCCGAGCTCGACCGCTGGCGATTCAGCCACCGGCGGTACCGGCAACGCAACCTGCGGCAGCTCCGGCAGCGCGCGCTGCAGCTCCGGCCGCGATTCGGCAATGCCCTGCAAGGTGTCATGCAGGGCATCAATGGCGCCGGTGGCGGCATCACCGTGCACGCCAACGCTGCCGAACACCTTGGCCAGCGCCGGCTGCCAGGCCTGCAGCCATGGCTTGCCGACGATCTGGCGGCGCGCCTCGGCCACTTCCTCCAGCAGGCCGTCGGCCAGGCTCAGTGCCTCGGCCACCGACGCGCCCTCCTCGCCCTCGCGCAGCAGGGCCAGGGTCAGGTGGTGCTGCCACGGCTGGCGCAGGAACTCGGCGATGGCCGGCGGCAGGGAGGCATCGCCGATGCGACGGTCCAGTTCGGCACCTGCCCGGCTGCGGGCCATTTCCAGCTTTTCCTGGCCACGCTGCGTTTCGGCGGCGCGCCGCTCGGCGATTTCCACGCGGCGGCGGTGCTGCACGAGGAACTCGCGGAATTCCTCTTCCAGGGTCAGGAAGATCGCCAGGTTCTCGTTGAACTCGGCCACCAGCCGTTCGATGATCTCCTCGACCTTGGCCATCAGCATGCGCTCGGCCTGGCTCTCGCCGGTGTTGCCCTCGCAGGCCTCCGCCAGCGAGTTGAGCAGCTTGCGCGCCGGATGGGTCTTCTGCACGAACATCCGGCGGTCGAGCATCGCCACCTTGACGAAGGGCACCACCAGGCGGCCGATCAGCTCGCGCGAGCGGCCTTCCAGTTCGCGCTCGTCCAGCATCACGTCGAACAGCATGCCCACCAGGTCGATCGCATCCTCGTCCTGCGGGTCCAGCCGGGTCTGGCCCGGATCGACGCCCAGCCGGGTCGCGCTGGACAGTACTTCACTCTTCAACCGCTGCGCCAGGGATTCGCCGTCCTCGCCGATGGCCGCGCGCAGGGTGGCGCTGGGCGTGGCCTGCAGCAGTGACAGCACCGACATCATCTCGCGCTGGCTCAACGGGCGATGCTGGCCGACCGCGACCTGCGCGGCCGAGGTGGCATCCTCGCGAACGTGACGGGTCTGCTGCAGCAGCTCATGCAGGGCCTCCAGCAGCATGCCCTGCTGGCCGGCATACGCCTCGCCGTTGCCGGCATCGTCGCCCCCGAGATGCTGCTGCATGTGGCCACGGCGCTCGGACCAGCGCGCGGCAAAGCGCTGCGCCCAGGCCGGCGCGGCCTGCTCATCATCGCTGAACTCGGATTCCAAGCCCGCCGCGTGGCGCGGCTCGACCAGATCATCCGCCCCCGCCGCCATGCGCGGGTCGGGCGCGGCCGACAATGGACGCCGCGGGGCCCCCACCTGCGACATCACGCCAGCGGCGGCCAGCTGCTCGTCCAGCTTCTCGTAGATGCGGCCCACCGGCGCGCGCAGGTCGCGCTCGCACAGCTTGATCAGCACCAGGTGCACTTCCGGCGCCAGCTCGCAGCCGGCAAAGGCCTCGTGGATGGCCACGCCCAGGTGTTCGGGGCTGACCGGGTTGTGGTCGGCATCCAGCTCGGCGCCGCCGATCAGGCGGCCCAGGCGCTGGTCCAGCCGCGCCAGCACCGGCTTGAAGTCGCGCAGCAGCACGGTGGCGAAATTGCGCACCGCCAGCCGCGATTCCAGTACATGTTCGGCCAGCAGGCTCAGGCCATCTTCGGCAGGACCGGACAGGGTCGCCTCGGCCGACAGCGGCTCGCCGCTGGCGAGCGCGTCCCAAGCCCGCTGCAGATGGCCGGCGAAGGCACCGGCGATGTCCTCGCGGCGGCGGCGCAGTTCACGCATCGCATCCAGGAACAGCAGCTGCGACGAACCGGCATTGCCGGCGCGGTCGAACAGTGCGTCGTCGAAACGCGCCAGTGCGGCCCCGAAAACCTGGCACAGCGCGGGCAGGACCATGTCCCGGGCACGCTGCAACTGGACCGGGTCACGACCCGGCGATCCCATCGGTGTGGGCGCGCTCATCATTCGGGAAGGCTCCCCACCTTCTCTGGTACGACAGTCAGCATGGACATCGCGGCGGCCGGCACACCCCATGTACCGGTACGTCGATGGTAGGCCGGCCAGCCCGTCACGGACAGTGAAACAGTCCTCACTTCAAACCTCATGACCGGCGGCCCGGCAAGATGGATATCGTAAGCCGTGCAAGGCCCACGAGGCGAGAGCAGGCGGCCGTCCCTTTCCCGCCAGTGGCATGATGTTCATCACAGTTTGGTATTCAGGGGCTGGACGCGACCCAGACGGCGTCTTCGACCACCCCGACTATAATCAAATGCCCGTGATGACCGGTTCAGACTCCATGCCCGACCCCACTGCCCTGCTTGCCCTGGATGCCCGCCGCTCGGTGCCCTCGCGGCAATTGGGCGAGCCCGGCCCGGACCCGGCAACCCTGCAGCGCATGCTGGCCTCGGCCGTACGCGTGCCCGACCACGGCAAGCGGGTACCGTTCCGCTTCCTGAAGATCGCCGGCGATGCACGTCACACTCTGGGCAACTTCCTGGCCGAGCGCAGCCGCCAGCGCGACCCGCATGCCGGCGAGGCGGTATTCGAGAAGGACCGCCAGCGTTTCAGTCATGCCCCGCTGGTGATCGTGGTGGTGGCCAGCCCGCGACCGGACCCGAAGGTCCCCGAACAGGAGCAGCTGATGACCGCCGGCTGCGTCTGCTTCGCCCTGCTGCAGGCCGCACAGGCGCTGGGCTTCGGCGCGCAGTGGCTGACCGCCTGGATGGCCTTCGACCCCGCCGTGCACGCCTACCTGGGCCTGGCCGAGGGCGAGAGCGTCGCCGGTTTCATCCATATCGGTACGCCGAAGGCCGCCGTGCCCGAGCGCGAGCGTCCGGACCCGGCCGCGCTGCTGCGCGACTGGACGCCGCCGGCATGAGCCTGCCGGCACCGCCGCCTTCGCTGTACCTTGTCGATGCCAGCATCTACGTGTTCCGCGCCTGGCACTCGCTGCCGGACCAGTTCCAGGACGCGCAGGGCTGGCCGACCAATGCCGTGCACGGTTTCGCCCGCTTCCTGCTGGACCTGCTCGAGCGCGAGCGCCCGCAGCACATCGCCATCGCCTTCGATGAAGCGCTGGACAGCGGCTTCCGCCACCGCCTGTACCCGGCCTACAAGGCCAACCGTGATCCGGCACCGGAAGCACTCAAGCGGCAGTTCGTGCACTGCAAGGCGTTATGCGCGGCGTTGGGCCTGGCGGTGCTGGCGCACCACGAATACGAGGCCGACGACCTGATCGGCAGCGCCCTGCACGTTCACCGCAGCAGCCATCGCGGCGTGATCATCTCCGCCGACAAGGACCTGTCGCAGCTGCTGGCCGACCATGACGAGCAGTGGGACTATGCGCGCAACCAGCGCTGGAACGTGGCCGGGGTGAAAGCGCGGCACGGCGTGCACGCGCACCAGATTGCCGACTACCTGGCGCTGTGCGGCGATGCGGTGGACAACATTCCCGGTATCAGTGGCGTGGGCAGCAAGTCCGCCGCCGTGCTGCTGGCCCATTTCGGCAGCATGGATGCACTGTACGAACGCCTGGACGAAGTGCCGTTCCTGCGCCTGCGCGGCGCGGCCCAGATGGCGGTGCGCCTGCGCGAGCAGCGCGAGCATGCCCGGCTCTGGCGCCAGCTGACCACCATCGCGCTGGACGCGCCGCTGGAAGGCAGCCAACCCGGCTTGCTGCGCCAGGCGGCCGACCCGGAACTGCTCGGCGGCCTGTGCCAGACCCTTCGATTCGGCCCGATGACCCGCCGCCGGCTGTTCGATGCCGCTGGCGTGGCCGACCCTCTTCCCACCCACAGCGAGCCCGCATGAGCCAGCGCAATACCGAAGCCCCGCGTGTCGTCTATGAAGGCAAGTACCAGCGCATGGTCGTGCGCGGTACCTGGGAATACAGCGAACGCACCCACGCCGGCGGCCTGGCGGCGATCATCATCGCCGTCACCCCGGAGGACAAGGTGCTGTTCGTCGAACAGTTCCGTGTACCGCTGCAGGCCCCCACCATCGAGATGCCGGCCGGCCTGGTCGGCGACATCCACGCCGGCGAATCGATTGAAGTCTCGGCCGTGCGCGAGCTCGAGGAAGAAACCGGCTGGACCGCCGATCACGCCGAAGTGCTGCTGATCGGCCCGACCTCTTCCGGCGCCAGCAGCGAGAAGATCGCCTTCGTGCGCGCCACCGGCCTGCGCCGGATCGGCGAAGGGGGTGGCGACGACAGCGAGGACATCATCGTCCACGAGATTCCGCGCAGTGAGGCAGCGGCCTGGCTGGTGCAGAAGATGGGCGAAGGCTACGAGCTGGACGCCAAGCTCTGGGCCGGGCTGTGGATGATCGAGCATCACCTGGACGGACGCCCGCGTGGCTGACGCCGACCTGCATGCGCTGCCGGCGCTGCTCGGCGCCGACGACCCGGCGATCTACACCCTCCACCGGCCGCAGGGCGCGTCGCCGTACCTGCTGCTGGCCGACCACGCCGGCCAGCAGGTGCCGCGTGCCCTCGCAGGCCTGGGCTTGCCGCAGGCCGAACTGGACCGCCATATCGGCTGGGACATCGGCATTGCCGGCACCACTCGTGCACTGGCCGAACGGCTGGATGCCTGGGCGATCGAACAGACCTATTCGCGGCTGCTGATCGACTGCAACCGCCCACTGGCCTCGCCCACGCTGATTCCGGAGGTGAGCGACCACACCGTGGTGCCCGGCAATGCCGCGCTGTCGGCGGCGCAGCGGCAGCAGCGCATCAATGCGATCCACGCACCGTACCACGCCCGCATCGATGCGGAACTGGACGCGCGCCGCGCTGCCGGCCGCCCCACCCTGCTGGTGATGATGCACAGCTTCACCCCTGTGATGAACGGCGCGCAGCGACCGTGGCACGCCGGCGTGCTGTACCACCAGGACACGCGCTTTGCGCATGCCCTGCTGCAGGCACTGCGCGATGAAGGCGACCTGGTGGTCGGTGACAACGAACCGTATTCGGTCAGCAGTACCAGCGACTACGCGGTACCGGTGCATGGCGAAGGGCGCGGCCTGGTGCACGTGGAACTGGAGATCCGCCAGGACCTGATCGCCGATGCCGCCGGGCAGCAGGCGTGGGCAGAGCGGCTGGCGCGGATCTTCAGCGCGTTGCAGCCGCAGTTGCTGGCGCTGGGTTGAATGCGCGTGGATCCATTCCGGATCGGTAGTGCCGGCCGCTGGCCGGAAACCTCAGGGTAGTTGGATCAATGTGTTTGCCGGCCAGCGGCCGGCACTGCCCAGGCGCGGCACATCCACCCACGGCAGCGCCTTCAATCATGCCTCGTTGGCCGGGCAGACGGTGGCGGCCGATTCGGCCGGCGCCGGGCGCAGGCCCAGCGCGATCACCACGCCGAACAGTGAAAACAAGGCGGCACCGTATTCGGCGCGCACCAGCCCGGCCAGTGCACTCGGCGAACCGGCTGCACCCGCATGGGCATTGGCCACCATCACCAGCACCGCCAGGCCCAGCGCACCACCGATCTGCTGCGCGGTCGCCGCCATGCCAGATGCAACACCCTGCTGTGCGGACGGCACGCCCTGCCCGGCCACGATCCACATCGAGGTCCAGGTCATGCCCTGGCCGATGCTCAGCACTACCACGCCGGGCAGCAGCGGCCAGAAGTTCGAGGCGTGCGGGAGTGTTGCTGCGGCCCAGGCGATGCCAACGGCACCGGCCAGCTGGCCGAGCACCAGCACCTTGCGTGCACTCCAGCGCTTCAGCGCCCACTCCGCCAGCTGGATGCCGACCGTGCACACCGCCGTCGCCGGCAGGAAAGCCAGGCCGGCCTGCAGCGGGCTCCAGCCGTAGCCGTCCTGGAAGTACAGCGCCATGAAGTAGTACTGCACTCCATAGCTGCTCATGAAGGCGAAGGTCAGGCCCAGTGCCGCGCGCAGTCCGGGCAGCCGCAGCAACGCGAACTGCATCAGCGGATCGCGGCTGCGCTGTTCGATCTGCACGAACGCCACCAGCAGCAGCACCGACAGCAGCAGGCAGCCCAGCGTGGCCGGCGCAGTCCAGCCCCACTCCGGCCCTTGCACGAGGGTAGTGACCAGCAGACTGCCGCCGGCAGTGACGGTGAGGCAACCGGCCAGATCGAAGGAACGGCCCTGCAGACGCGGGCCATCGGCCGGCAACCACGCGCCCGCAGCGACCGCGCAGGTGGTGGCCAGTGGCACGATCACTGCCAGCACCGCCGGCCAGCCGAACGCTTGGGTCAGCACGCCACCGAGCAGCGTGCCCAGCGCCAGACCCACCGCGCTGGCCATGCTCCAGATCGCAAGTGCGCGGTTGCGCACCGGACCTTCCGCATACAACGTGTTGATCAGCGCCAGCGTGGCCGGGAACAGCAGTGCCGCGCCGATGCCCTGCGCCGCACGCGCGATGATCAGCAGGGTGGCGTTCGGCGCCAGCGCGCCGAGCAGCGACGCCAGTGCGAACAGCAGCATGCCCAGCCGGTAGAAGCGGCGACGGCCGATCAGGTCGGCGGCACGGCCACCCAGCAGCAGGCTGCCGCCGAAGGCCACGGTGTAGGCACTGACGACCCATTGCAGCTGCTGTGCGTTGATCTGCAGCGCGCGCCCCATGTCGTGCAGGGCGACGAAGATGATGGTGGCATCCAGGGCGATGATCAGCTGGGCGGTGGCCAGCAGGGCCAGCGCCCAGCGCGGGTACTTGAGGGGAGGCATCGACGGTCCGGTGCTGTGGGGGAGCGCAGTCTCATTGATGCAGAGCTATCAATAAACCCCTTTCCAGCCATATCTGTCATGATTTTCAGCATGAATGGAACCTCGATGGACCTCAATGCCGTGCGCATGCTGGTGCAGGTGGCCGAAGCACGCAGTTTCACCGTCGCCGCCGGGCAGCTGGGCCTGAGCCAGTCAGGCCTGTCGCGCGCGATCAGTCGGCTGGAGGCCACGCTGGGGGTGAAGCTGCTGCAGCGAAACACCCGCAACGTGGCACTGACCCCGGATGGTCGTCAGTTCGTCGATCAGGTCGCTCCGCTGCTGTGCGGTCTCGAGGACGCCGAACGCCAGTTGGCCGACCGTCCGTGCACACCCTCGGGCACTCTGAAGATCAGTGCGCCCTCGATGTTCGGGCGCAAGGTGCTGGTACCGCTGCTGGGGTCGATGCTGCAGCAGCACCCGCATCTGCAGGTGGAAGCCGTGCTCAACGACCGCCTGGTCGATCTGGTCGAGGAAGGCTTCGATGCCGCGCTGCGCACCGGGGTCATCGCCGACCAGCGCATCGTCGCGCGCCCGCTGCGTCCGCTGCGCTGGGTGACGGTGGCCAGCCCCGCGTATCTGGCCCGCTGTGGCGCACCGGACGATGTGGCGGCGTTGCAGGGCCACGCGTGCCTGGCGGTGCGCAACCTGCGCAGTGGCCGGCTGGTGGACTGGCAGTTCCTGCAGGACGGGCAACTGCGTGAGGTCACACCGCCGACGCGGATGGTGTTCGACAGCGGCGATCCGCTGGTGGAAGCGGCCATCGCCGGTATCGGCATCGTGCAGGTGATGGATTTCGCCGTGGCCGACGCGCTGGCCGACGGCCGGTTGCAACGCGTGCTGCAGCCGTTCGAGGGCCGCAGCCGTGCGCTGTCGCTGATCTACCCGCCGTCGCGCCAGCACTCGCCGAAGCTGCAGGTGCTGGCCGACGCGTTGCTGGCCGGGGACTGGTAAATCCACGCCATGCGTGGATGGGGGTTGGCAGCGTCGGGCCATGCCCGGCGCTACCGGTGAGGCGTTGCCGGCCAGCGACCGGCACTACCGATCAGGCGAAGCTATCGGTGGCGCGCACCAGTGCGTCCACGTTCTCGGCCTCGAACGCCGAATGGCCCGAAGCCGGGGTGATTTCCAGCTTCGCCTTCGGCCACACCTTGGTCAGGTCCCAGGCGTTGGCCAGCGGGCAGACCACGTCGTAGCGGCCGTGCACGATCACGCCCGGAATGTCGGCGATGCGGTGTGCGTCGCGCAGCAGCTGGTCTTCCACCTCGAAGAAGCCGCCGTTGACGAAGTAGTGGTTCTCGATGCGGGCAAACGCCAGCGCGAAATGCGGGTCTTCGTGGCTGTTGATGAAGTCATCATCGACGTGCAGGAAGCTGGTCGCGCCTTCCCACACCGCCCACGCCTTGGCCGCTTCCAGGCGGGTGGTCTCGTCTTCGCTGGTCAGGCGGCGGTGGAAGGCCGAGATAAGGTCATGACGCTCCACCAGCGGAATCGGCTTGAGGTAGTGCTCCCACGCATCCGGGAACAGGCGGTTGGCGCCTTCCTGGTAGAACCATTCCAGCTCCCAGCGACGCAGCATGAAGATGCCGCGCAGGACCAGTTCGGTCACGCGCTGCGGATGGGTCTCGGCATAGGCCAGCGCCAGGGTCGAGCCCCAGCTGCCACCGAACACCTGCCAGCGATCGACCTTCAGGTGCTCGCGCAGCTTCTCGATATCGGCGACGAGGTCCCAGGTGGTGTTGTCCACCAGGTCCGCGTGCGGGGTGGAACGGCCGGCACCGCGCTGGTCGAACAGGATGATGCGGTACTTGGACGGATCGTGGAACTGGCGCATCTTGTCGCTGCAGCCGCCACCCGGGCCACCATGCAGCATCACCACCGGCTTGCCTTCCGGGTTGCCGCACTGTTCGAAGTACAGCGTGTGGCGGTCGTCGACCTTCAGGGTGCCGACGTCGTAGGGGGTGATGGCGGGGTACAGCGTACGCATGCTTGCAGCTCCAGGGTGATGCCCTGCCGGGGCAGGAGAACCTCCATTCTAGGCCGGACGCCGGCCCAGGGTGATGCGGTCGCGCTGCTCCAGGTCCTGCACGGTCTGCACCTCGGTAAAACCCGCCGCGTCGAACAGCGCGCGGATCGCCTCGCCCTGGTCCCAACCGTGCTCGATCAGCAGCCAACCATCAGGCAGCAGGTGGGCCTGGCCACCGTCGACGATGCGGCGGATGTCATCCAGGCCATCCGGACCCGAGGCCAGCGCGGTGGCCGGTTCGAAGCGCAGGTCACCCTGTTCCAGGTGCGGGTCGTCGCTGGCGATGTACGGTGGGTTGCTGGCAATCAGGTCGAAACGCGCGCCCTGCAGCGGCGCATACCAGTCGTGCCCGCCCTCGGCGAAGCGCACGTTGAGCAGTTCATGGCGCGCGGCGTTGCGCCTGGCCACGGCGAGCGCGCCCGGGCTGGCATCGGTGGCCAGCACCTGCGCCTGCGGCCGCTCGCTGGCCAGCGCCAAGGCGATCGCACCGCTGCCGGTGCCGAGGTCGGCCACCTGCAGGTCGCGATTGGCCGGCAGGCGCTCGAGCGCCAGTTCCACCAGCAGCTCGGTTTCCGGGCGCGGAATCAGCGTGGCCGGGTCGACCTCCAGGTCCAGCGTCCAGAAACCGCGGCGGCCGGTCAGGTAGGCCACCGGCTCACCGGCCACGCGGCGGGCCAGCAACGCCTCGAAGGCGGCCTGGTCATTGGCGGCCAGCGGATCGGTGGCATGGGCGAACAGCCAGCTGCGTGGGCGCTCCAGTACATGCAGCAGCAGCAGTTCGGCTTCGTGGCGGGCGTCGACACCGCCCAAGCGGGCACTGGCGTCAGCTACGACCTGACGCAGGGTGGGTTGGGCTTGAAAGGACATGCTGCAATTGTAGAGCCGAGCCTGTGCTCGGCTGCTTCTGGAGCAGCCGAGCACAGGCTCGGCTCTACAAAACCGGAATCCGTTCAGGTTCCGCCGGATGGGATAAGGAGGGGCTATCAGCCCTCTTCACACGTCCCGGTCGATTTTCCTTGTCACACAAGCAGTTGCAGGATGGGAGCGGCAGGGTTCAGTGCCTGCTCATGGCCATTTGATAGACTCCATCTATCAAATAGATGCAATCAATGGATTGTTCTTATCGCGAGCGAATGGGTAACCTAGCTCCTGTCGATTCACCCACTCCCCTTCACCAAGAGGAAAAATGATGTCCCTCATCAATACCCAGATCCAGCCGTTCGAAGCCAACGCCTACCACAACGGCGAGTTCATCAAGGTTTCCGACGCCAGCCTGAAGGGCCAGTGGTCCGTCCTGATCTTCATGCCGGCCGCCTTCACCTTCAACTGCCCGACCGAGATCGAAGACGCCGCTGACCATTACGCCGAGTTCAAGAAGGCCGGCGCCGAGGTCTACATCGTCACCACCGACACCCACTTCTCGCACAAGGTGTGGCACGAGACCTCGCCGGCCGTCGGCAAGGCCCAGTTCCCGCTGGTCGGCGACCCGACCCACCAGCTGACCCGCGCCTTCGGCGTGCACATTGAAGAAGAAGGCCTGGCCCTGCGCGGCACCTTCATCATCAACCCGGAAGGCGTGATCAAGACCCTGGAGATCCACTCCAACGAGATCGCCCGTGACGTGTCCGAGACCCTGCGCAAGCTGAAGGCTGCCCAGTTCACCGCCGCCAACCCGAACCAGGTCTGCCCGGCCAAGTGGAAGGAAGGCGAGAAGACCCTGACCCCGTCGCTGGACCTGGTCGGCAAGATCTAAAGCAGTACCGGCCTGCCGTGGCCCCACGCCACGGCGCGCCCTTCATCCCCGTGCCGGTCCCCCCGCCGGCGTGGGGGTGAACCCAAGACAGCCAACGCGCGCCCGCCTTGGCCAGCCAGCCCCTTCCACGGTCGCTGTCTTGGGTTCACCCCTACCCCCTGCTGGTCCGCTACCTTCTACAGCGGTGCCACGCCCCCTGTTTGCCTGAAGCCAGGAGATGACCCGATGTTGGACGCCAACCTGCAGTCGCAGCTGAAGACCTATCTGGAGCGCGTGACCCGCCCGATCCAGATCACCGCGCACGCCGACGACGGCGCCAAGTCGCAGGAAATGCTGGACCTGCTGCAGACCCTGGAGAGCCTGTCGGACAAGATCTCGCTGCAGGTGCTGCGCGATGGGCAGGGCCGCGTGCCGTCCTTCGACCTGGGCACCCCGGGCCAGGACATCCACCTGACCTTCGCCGGCCTGCCGATGGGCCACGAGTTCACCTCGCTGGTGCTGGCGCTGCTCCAGGTGGGCGGTCATCCGTCCAAGGCCACCGCCGAGCTGATCGAGCAGGTGCAGAACCTGGAAGGCGACTACCGGTTCGAAACCTACTTCTCGCTGTCCTGCCAGAACTGCCCGGACGTGGTCCAGGCGCTGAACCTGGCCGCAGTGCTCAACCCGCGCATCCAGCACGTGGCCATCGATGGCGCCCTGTTCCAGGACGAAGTCGAGAAGCGTGAGATCATGTCGGTGCCGACCGTGTATCTCAACGGTGAAGTGTTCGACCAGGGCCGCATGACCCTGGAGCAGATCGTGGCCAAGCTGGACACCAATGCCGGCAAGCGCGATGCCGAGAAGATCGCCGCCAAGGACGCCTTCGACGTGCTGGTGGTGGGCGGTGGCCCGGCCGGTGCGGCAGCGGCGATCTACGCCGCGCGCAAGGGCATCCGCACCGGCATCGCCGCCGAGCGCTTCGGTGGCCAGGTGCTGGACACCATGGCCATCGAGAACTTCATTTCGGTGAAGGAGACCGAGGGCCCGAAGCTGGCCACGGCGCTGGAACAGCACGTGCGCGAGTACGACGTGGACATCATGAACCTGCAGCGTGCCAGCGCGCTGGTGCCGGCCGGCGAAGACGGCCTGGTGCAGGTGCAGCTGGAGAACGGTGCGGTGCTCAAGTCCCGTTCGGTGATCCTGTCCACCGGCGCACGCTGGCGGCAGATGAACGTGCCGGGCGAAGACCAGTACCGCAACAAGGGCGTGGCCTACTGCCCGCACTGCGATGGCCCACTGTTCAAGGGCAAGCGCGTGGCGGTGATCGGCGGCGGCAATTCCGGCGTGGAAGCGGCCATCGATCTGGCCGGCATCGTGTCGCATGTAACCCTTCTGGAGTTCGATTCCAGCCTGCGTGCCGACGAAGTGCTGCAGAAGAAGCTGCGCAGCCTGGCCAACGTGACGGTGCTGACCAGCGCACAGACCACCGAAGTGCTGGGCGACGGCAGCAAGGTCACCGGCCTGGTGTACAAGGACCGCATCGGCGGCGATGCCCACCGCGTCGAGCTGGAAGGCATCTTCGTGCAGATCGGCCTGCTGCCCAACACCGAGTGGCTGAAGGATGTGGTGGCGCTTTCGCCGCGCGGCGAGATCGTCATCGATGAGCGCGGCCAGACCAACCTGCCGGGCGTGTTCGCCGCTGGCGATTGCACGACGGTGCCCTACAAGCAGATCATCATCGCCATGGGCGCCGGCTCGACCGCCGCACTGAGTGCGTTCGACCACCTGATCCGCTCGTCGGTGAGCAACAGCAGCGGTGCCGTTGCTGAAGCAGCCTGATCCACCGTTCCCAGATCACCGGGAACATTGTCTGCCTGTCGGGTAACCACGCCGTCAGCCGGTCCGTTACCCCTGGGGTGTAAGGATGAACCTACGTGATCTGAAGTACCTGGTAGCCCTGGCCGACCACAAGCATTTCGGCCGGGCTGCCGCCGCCTGCTTCGTCAGCCAGCCCACGCTGTCGACGCAGATCCGCAAGCTGGAAGAAGAGCTGGGCCTGCCGCTGGTGGAACGCGCACCGCGCAAGGTGATGCTGACCCCGGCCGGTCAGGAAGCGGCGGCACGGGCGCGGGTGATCGTGTCCGAAGTGGAACAGCTGAAGGAAGCGGCGCGACGCAGCCGCGATCCGGAAGCCGGCACGGTGCGCCTGGGCATCTTCCCGACCCTCGGCCCGTACCTGCTGCCGCATGTGATCCCGCGCATCCGCGAGCGCTTCCCGGAGCTGGAACTGCTGCTGGTCGAGGAGAAGAGCGACGTGCTGCTGGACCGCCTGCGCGAAGGCAAGCTCGACGCCGCACTGCTGGCCCTGCCGGTGATCGACGACCAGCTGCATGCCGAATTCCTGTTCGAGGAGCCGTTCCTGCTGGCTGTCTCCGGGCGCCACCCGTTGGCCCGTCGCGAACATCTGGACGTGCAGGAACTGGCGACGCAGAAGCTGCTGCTGCTGGAAGACGGGCATTGCCTGCGCGACCAGGCGCTGGAAGTCTGCCGCCTGTTCGGCGCCAATGAGAAGTCCGAATTCCGCGCCACCAGCCTGGAAACGCTGCGGCAGATGGTCGCCGCCGACGTCGGCATCACCCTGCTGCCAAGTCTGTCCGTGCAGCCGCCGGTGCCGCGCTCGAACAACATCCGCCTGCTCGATTTCACCGGCGAGGGCCGTCCCAGCCGCCGCATCGCCATGATCTGGCGTCGCAGCTCGGCCATGAACGACTTCCTGATGGAGCTGGCCGACCAGTTCAAGCGCCTGCCGCAGGCGCTGTTCACCTTGGATGCGCTGAACGCCACGTCCGATGCGGCATCCCTGCCCGGCCCGGCGCTGAACGGCTGAACCCCTGCAGCATCGGCCCGGAATCGGCAGGAGTCGATTCCGGCCGCATTTGTCCCCACAATACAGACAGGCGGCGCCAGCAGGTGCCGCCTTTTGCATGGCTTTCAACCAAGGAGCTTCACCATGAGTACCGCCAGCGGCCTGCCGCCGTCGATCACCGTTTCTACTTTCGACATGGACCGCCTGGACGCCATGCTCGAATCCCCCGCGCTGAGCCAGACGCCTGCCGCGCTCGCGCTTGCTGAAGAACTCAACCGGGCCACCGTGATGGCACCGGACCAGATTCCCGAAGGCATCGTCATGATGCATTCGCGCGTGGAATGCGAAGATGAAGTGTCGGGCGAAAAGCACGTCCTGACCCTGGTCTTCCCCCGCGAAGCCAACGTTGATGAAGGCAAGGTCTCCGTGCTGGCCCCGGTCGGCAGTGCCCTGCTCGGCCTTTCGATCGGCCAGAGCATCGACTGGAACGCGCCCGGTGGCCGGAAGCTGCGCCTGCGCGTGACCGCGGTCCATAACGACCGCCCCTGATTACCGCTGCGCACCGCGCGCGATTCGATTCCCTTGCACCAGGAGCCGCAATGAGTACCCCGTCCAAACTGTCCCAGCTGCGTGAACTGTCCGTGGTCGTCGCCGATACCGGTGACTACGAGGCGATCAAGCGCCTGCAGCCGGTGGACTGCACCACCAACCCGACCCTGGTGAAGAAGGCGCTGGACCTGCCGGTCTACGCCGAGCTGATCGAACGCGAACTGGCCTGGGGCCGCCAGCAGGGTGGCGACCGCGAAGCCGTGGTGCACGCGGTGGCCGACCGCCTGACCATCGGCGTCGGCGCGCTGCTGAGCACGCTGGTGCCGGGCCGGGTATCCACCGAGGTGGATGCCGACCTGGCTCACGACACCGCGGCCACCGTGGCCAAGGCCCGCCAGTTCATCCAGATGTACGCCGACGCCGGCGTGCCGCGCGAGAAGATCCTGATCAAGATCGCCGCGACCTGGGAAGGCGTGGAAGCCGCGCGCATCCTGCAGGCCGAAGGCATCGACTGCAACCTGACGCTGATCTTCAACCCGACCCAGGCGCTGGCCTGCAGCGAAGCCGGCGCGTTCCTGATCTCGCCGTTCGTCGGCCGCATCCTCGACTGGTACGTGGCCAACGGCCAGACCCCGGCCACCATCGACGAAGACCCGGGCGTGAAGTTCGTGCGCGGCGTGTACGCCGAATTCAAGCGTCGCGGTTCGCCGACGGTGGTGATGGGCGCCTCGTTCCGTTCGACCGCGCAGATCGAAGCACTGGCCGGCTGCGACCGCCTGACGATCTCGCCGGACCTGCTGGAGAAGCTGGACGCCGACCACGGCGAGCTGCCGCGCAAGCTGGTGGCCGGTGCAGCCGATGGCACGGCGGTGACGCCGATCGATGCGGCGAAGTTCGCGGCGGATCTGGCGGCCGATCCGATGGCCACCGAGAAGCTGGCAACCGGTATCGAGGCGTTTGCCAAGGATCTGGAAGCACTGCGCGAGCGGATCCGCGCGGCACTGTGATTCCGGCCAACGCCTGAGCCCCTCGTGGCGGGTCGGTTGGTCGCGAAAGGCATGAAGCAACAGCCGTGCTGGGTCGGGCGGGTTGGGTTCGCGGGAGACGCCGTGAATCCATCCCTGGAGGCTTGGCCGCCGCATCCATGCGGCGGACACTCCCGCGAACCCAACCCGCCCGCCCTCTGACAGTTTCCTGTGGCCGCCCGCCACGGAAGAAAGAAAGAAGAGCAACAGCGGGTCGCGCGCTTCGCTTGCTCGGAGCCGAGCATGGCTCGGCTCTACAAGGGCAATGCAGAACCAAACAAAAAGGACGCGGCAAACGCCGCGTCCTTTTTGTTTTTCTTCAGTTCGTCAGTAACCCATGCTCTTGCCCACCGTCACCGGGAAACTGTCGAAGGGGGGCCGGGGGCGGCTGGCAGGACCGTTGGCGCCATGGGCCCGAGGCATGCCTCGGGCGGGTTGGGCAGGACGCCCAACCCCGGTCTTGCCGTGTGCGCAGGACAGCGCACACGAGCAAGGCGCCATCGAGCCCCCAGGGACGGGTTCACGGCGTGTCCTGCCAACCCACACCGCCCCACCCAACAAGCAGCAACCCAGAGCCGCTTTGGCTTTGGCTTTGGCTTTCAGCCGTTGACGTTGCCCGCCGCAGGCGGACCACCGCGCGTCAGCGCGGCGCCTCCACATCCAACCCGATCGGGCAGCTCACGCCAGTGCCGCCGATGCCGCAATAGCCGTTCGGATTCTTCGCCAGGTACTGCTGGTGGTAGTCCTCGGCGTAGTAGTACGCCGGTGCCGGGTACACGATCTCGGTGGTGATCGGGCCGTAGCCGGCCGCATCCAGCTGCGCCTGGTAGGCCTCGCGACTGGCCAGCGCGGCCTTGTACTGGCCCTCGTCGGTGGCATGGATCGCCGAACGGTACTGGGTGCCGGTGTCGTTTCCCTGGCGCATGCCCTGCGTCGGGTCATGGCTTTCCCAGAACAGCTGCAGCAGCCGTTCCAGGCTCACCACCGCCGGGTCGAACACCACCTGCACCACTTCGGTGTGGCCGGTCAGGCCCGAGCAGACCTCTTCATAGGTCGGGTTCGGGGTGATGCCGCCGGCATAGCCGACCGAGGTGCTGTACACGCCCGGTTCGGTCCAGAACTTGCGCTCGGCGCCCCAGAAACAGCCCAGCGCGAAGCGGATCTGCTGCAGGCCGGCGAAGCGGTCCTTCAGCGGATGGCTGTTCACGAAGTGCTGGTTGCTGTGCAGCGGCAACGGCTGCTCGCGTCCCGGCAGCGCCTCTTCCGCGCGCGGCAGGCGCTGCTTGAAGGCCCCGATGCCGAGGATGCCCTGGCCAATTCCCAACATGATGCGCTCCTACGCCGGAAGGCCGGCTATGTCGTCTGCATCTGAAATGGGGGCGTCCGGCGCGTGGCCCAAGTCCAGCGCGGCCACGATGTCCTCGGCCTGCGGGCGTGCCGCATCGGGTATACCGACCCGCAGCACACCAAACAGCGGCAGCTCGCCCATGCCGCCCAGCAATGACTCGCCAAATACAAAAGCGGGAATGCCGGCGTCTTCCAGCGCGTGCTTGACCAGGTGGGCGTCGAACAGGTTGTCGGCCTTGTACACGATGTGCATGCGGCGGCTCCATGGGACAAGGTTCCAGCATACGCCCGCCCCGTCCCGGTAGCGCCGGGCAATGCCCGGCGGGTTGCCGCCGCGCTCGCCGGGCGTGGCCCGGCGCTACCGATCCGGACCGGGCAACCCCGCCCGGTACGCGCTAGACTGTTGGTCTTTCTGCCCTTTTTCGCCCCAGACTCATGTCCGAGCACACCCCCGCCAGCCCCGAGACCCCCGCCGACAGCCACGAAAAGCGCGATTTCATCCGCCAGATCGTGCGCGAGGACCTGGCCAGCGGAAAGCACCAGGCGATCAAGACCCGCTTCCCGCCGGAACCGAACGGCTACCTGCACATCGGCCATGCCAAGTCGATCTGCCTGAACTTCGGCATCGCCGGCGAATTCAGCGGCGTCTGCAACCTGCGCTTCGACGACACCAACCCGGCCAAGGAAGATCCGGAGTACGTGGCCGCGATCCAGGACGACGTGCGCTGGCTGGGCTTCGAGTGGAACGAGCTGCGCCATGCTTCGGACTACTTCCAGGCCTATTACCTGGCCGCCGAGAAGCTGATCGAACAGGGCAAGGCCTATGTCTGCGACCTGTCGGCCGAGGAAGTGCGCGCCTACCGCGGCACTCTCACCGAGCCGGGCCGCCCGTCGCCGTGGCGCGACCGCAGCGTCGAAGAGAACCTCGACCTGTTCCGCCGCATGCGCGCCGGTGAATTCCCGGATGGCGCGCGCACCCTGCGCGCGAAGATCGACATGGCCAGCGGCAACATCAACCTGCGCGATCCGGCGCTGTACCGCATCAAGCACGTCGAGCACCAGAACACCGGCAGCGCGTGGCCGATCTACCCGATGTACGACTTCGCCCACGCGCTGGGTGATTCGATCGAGGGCATCACCCACTCGCTGTGCACGCTGGAGTTCGAAGACCACCGCCCGCTGTACGACTGGTGCGTGGACAACGTCGATTTCGCCCATGACGATGCGCTGACCCAGCCGCTGGTCGATGCCGGCCTGCCGCGCGAAGCTGCCAAGCCGCGCCAGATCGAGTTCTCGCGCCTGAACATCAACTACACGGTGATGAGCAAGCGCAAGCTGATGGCGCTGGTCACCGAACAGCTGGTGGACGGCTGGGACGACCCGCGCATGCCGACCTTGCAGGGCCTGCGCCGCCGTGGTTATACCCCGTCTGCGATGCGCCTGTTTGCCGAGCGCGTGGGCATCAGCAAGCAGAATTCGCTGATCGACTTCAGCGTGCTGGAAGGCGCGTTGCGCGAAGACCTGGACAGCGCAGCACCGCGCCGCATGGCGGTGGTCGATCCGGTCAAGCTGGTGCTGACCAACCTGCCGGAAGGCCACGAAGAGCTGCTGACCTTCAGCAACCATCCCAAGGACGAGAGCTTCGGCAGCCGCGAAGTGCCGTTCGCACGCGAGGTGTGGATCGACCGCGAGGACTTCGCCGAAGTGCCGCCGAAGGGCTGGAAGCGCCTGGTGCCGGGTGGCGAAGTGCGCCTGCGCGGCGCCGGCATCATCCGCTGCGACGAAGTGATCAAGGATGCCGATGGCACCATCACCGAGCTGCGCGGCTGGCTGGATCCGGAATCGCGTCCGGGCATGGAAGGCGCCAACCGTAAGGTCAAGGGCACCATCCACTGGGTCAGCGCCGTGCGTGGCGTGCCGGCCGAGATCCGCCTGTACGACCGCCTGTTCTCGGTGCCGAACCCGGATGATGACTCGGAAGGCAAGACCTACCGCGATTACCTCAATCCGGAATCGCGCCGCACCGTCACCGGCTATGTCGAGCCGGCCGCGGCCAGCGCCGCACCGGAGCAGTCGTTCCAGTTCGAACGTACCGGCTACTTCGTCGCCGACCGCCGCGACCACACCGAAGCCAAGCCGGTGTTCAACCGCAGCGTGACCCTGCGCGATACCTGGTCGGCCTGAGGACCTGCGCGGGCGCCAGCATGGCGCCCGCACGCCATCGACAATGATCACCGCCCTCTCCGTCCTGTTCTGGTTCATCTCGCAGCATCCGCTGCTGACGTTCTTTGCAGCGATGGTGCTGGCCGGGCTGGTCTCGTGGTGGCGGCGCTTTCCGGGCTACGCCATCGTGGTGTTCCCGCTGGCGATGCTCAACATGTTCCTCGGCCACTTCCTCAACGCCACCTTCCTCAACGTGGTGGGCGAGCGTGGTGAAGCGGTGATCGTCAAGGCCGAGCGAACCAGTTCCACGCTCAACGAACAGTACATCTGGCGCTACGAAGGGGTGCTGCATACCGCCGAGGGCCGCGACGTGGACGTGGTGTTCTACACCAACACCGCTTCGCTGTGGCCGCTGGAAAACGCCATCCGCATCCCGGCGCGCGACCAGCCGTTCGTGGTCAAGTACACGCCGGGCTTCCCACGCAACTTCGTCATCCTCACCAACGAATCCCCGCATGGCATCGCCCAGGCCCGTGCCAGTGCGCGCGAGCGCGTGGAGGTAGCGGCGCGCAAGCTGCACTTCAGCCCGGGCAATGCCGAGTTCCGCGCGGACTATCGCCGCGAACTGGAAAGCTGGCTGCGCGACCACGGCAACGACCCGCAGCAGCAGCCCGACGCGCAGCGATATCGCGCCGAGCTCGACGCGCTCGACCATTAGATTTTCCAGGCCCTGCCTGGATGTTCCACCCCATCCACCGACAGGCCTGACATGACCACGACCTCCGCTGCCCTCCTCCCGCTGCTGCAGCAGGTCCTTCAGGACGCCGGCACCGCCAGCCGCGTCGACGGCAACGCGCTGCTGCTGGACAGCGGCCTGCGCCTGACCCCGCATGCAATGGCCGCACACGCGCGCGACAACGGTGGTTGGCAGACCTCCACCGTCATTGAAAGCCAGCATCCGCAGTTGTTCGCCGATGGCCTGTTCGAGTACCAGCACGCAAATGGTGCCGATGAGCAGGCATCGCTGCTGTCCGGCTTCCAGGCCTGGGCCCGGGTGGACCTGGTGACCCTGCAGACCGCGATCGGCGCCCAAGACGCGCAGGGCCTGCCGATGATGGGCCTGACCTATCCGGCCGGCGCTGACGGCCAGGAACTCGAACGCACCGTGGTGCTCGGTCCACTGGCGCATTACCGCGAGCATGAGATGGACACCGGCCCCCGCAGCGAAGATGATCATGGCTCCTGCCCCTGCTGCCTGTTCACGCGCAGCATCGATGCATTCGATGCGCTGCTGAAGACGCGTTCTTTCCTGGCCATCCGCCTGTTCGCCTCGCGCGATGCCAATGGCCTGTGCGAGGCCGATTGCCGGGTCAACGGCCACGACTTCGCCGCCGCCCTGCCCCTGCTGCGCGCCTACGCGGCCAGCTGGCCGCAGGCAGGGCTGGAATTCCGCAAGCAGTACGTGGTGGTCCGCACCGGCTCGCCAGGCTGACCCACGCCCACACCCGATACAGGCCGGTGCGGCTACACTGCGCGCCGGTTCCCCAAGCAACCGCACTTTTTTCCATCCCACACGAGGCACCCCCGCGATGCTGTACGCGCAAGTCCACCTGACCCTTCCCGCCTGGATCCACGACCAGATCGACCTGGATCGTCGATATCCGGGCGACGAGGCCAAGGTCGCGCTGGCGATCGAGCTGTCGCGGCTGAACGTCGAGCACGCCAGTGGCGGCCCGTTCGGTGCGGTGGTGTTCGGCCCGGACGACAAGGTCATCGCCGCTGGCGTGAACCGGGTGATGCCGCACGCGACTTCGCTGGCGCACGCCGAGAACATGGCCTACATGCTGGCCCAGCAGCGCCTGCAGACCCCGCGCCTGAACGCGGTGCTGTCGCCGGTCACCCTGGCCACCAGTTCGCAGCCATGCTGCCAGTGCTATGGCGCTACCGTGTGGGCCGGCATCGACCGCCTGCTGATCGGTGCCAACTCGGCCGACGTCGAGGAACTGACCCCGTTCGATGAAGGCCCGCTGCCGGCCGACTGGGTCGGCGAGCTCAACAAGCGTGGCATCGAAGTGGTGCAGGGCTTGGACCGCGACGCCGCGCGCAGCGTGTTGCGAACCTATGGGGAAAGCGATGGCGCCCGTTACTGAGACCGGCATCGGCCTGCTGTGCCTGTGCCGGCAGGGCTTTGAACCCGAGCTGGCCGGCGAGCTGCAGTTCCGCGCCGGTGAAGCCGGTTTCGCTGGCTATGCGCGCACCCAGCGCAATGACGGCTATGTGCTTTTCATGTGCGACGACGCTGCAGCACTGGCGCCACGCCTGCGCTGGCGAGAACTGATCTTCGCGCGGCAGAAGCTGGTCGTGCTGGCCGAGCTGCCGCAGCTGGACCCGAGCGATCGCATCACCCCGATGCTGGAGGTGCTGGCCGATGCGCCGCGCTTCGGCGACCTGTGGGTGGAGCACCCCGATTCGGACGCTGGCAAGCCACTGTCCGGGCTGGCCCGTGCCTTCGGCAATGCACTGCGCCCGGCGCTGCGCAAGGCCGGCAAGCTCACTGATAAGCCAAACAACCGCCTGCCGCGCCTGCACGTGGTGTTCGTCGACGGCACCCATGCCTTCGTCTGCGTGGCCGACCCGGCCGACAGCGCGCCGTGGGCACTGGGCATCCCGCGCCTGAAGCTGCTGCCCGAGGCGCCTTCGCGTTCGGCACTGAAGCTGGATGAAGCACTGCTGACCCTGCTGACGCCGGAAGAACGCGAAGCACTGGCCAAGCCCGGCATGCGTGCGGCCGACCTGGGCGCCGCCCCCGGCGGCTGGACCTGGGTACTGACCCGCCAGCACATGCACGTGCTGAGCATCGACAACGGCCCGCTGCGCCAGCACGTGCTGGACACCGGTCTGGTCGAGCACCTGCGCGCCGATGGTTTCCACTGGCACCCCGAACAGCCGCTGGACTGGATGGTCTGCGACATGGTCGAGCAGCCGCGCCGCGTGGCCGAACGCATGGCCACCTGGTTCCGCGAAGGCTGGTGCAGGCACGCCATCTTCAATCTGAAGCTGCCGATGAAGAAGCGCTGGGACGAAACCCGCCTGTGCCTGGACCTGTTCCAGGACCAGGCCGGCAAGCCGCTGGTGGTACGCGCCAAGCAGCTCTATCACGACCGTGAGGAGATCACGGTATTGGCCTCGCCGCTGCGCTGAGGAACATGCCCGCCGGGCATGGGCCCGGCGCTACCGAGGAAGGGAACCATGCGATACCACTCGCTCGCCATGTTGATCACCCTGCTGGCCGCCGCACCAGCGGTGGCCCAGCAATTGCCGCACACCCCTGCGCAGAGCCAGCCGCTGGGCCCCACCGGCGGCGCGATCCGCCAGCAACCGCTGGATGCGGGCCGGGTCAGCGGCAGCGTCGAGATTCCGCAGCAGGCCGGCGAGGCACAGGTGACCGTGCGCTCGCTGGAACCAAGCAGCGTGGCCGGCCAGTACCGCATCCACTTCGCTGCGCTGGATGTGAACGGCGATGGTTTCATCAGCCGCGAGGAAGCGCAGGCGAATCCGGCGCTGGCCGATGAGTTCAATTCGTTGGACGTGAAGCGTCGCGGCAAGCTGGATCGTGCAGACCTGGCCGGCTGGCTGGTGGATTGAATCCACCCGCGATCTTCATCCACACATGGCGTGGATCTACTGACGTGGGGCACCCACCAGAGCGGTTTGCATTCTGCTACACCCCGGCGGCGCGCTTCCAGAATGCCTGCACCAGCGGCGGCCATTTGCCGACGCAGCCCAGCGCGCGGCCGCGGGCCAGGGTCAGGTGCATTTCGTCGTTGGAGAACAGGCGGTTGATCGCATCGAAGCTGTAGGCGGCGATGTGGTTGTCGCTGCGCCGTTCGCGTGCCCAGCGCTGCAGGCGCTGCGGCGACAGCCGCGGCTGGCCGCGGCGCTCGGCCGACGGCGCCAGCCACTGCTGCAGGGCAGCGACATCGCGCAACCCCAGGTTCACGCCCTGCCCGGCCAGCGGGTGCACCACATGCGCGGCATCGCCCAGCGCCAGCACGCGGCCGGCCACATAGTGACGGGCCAGCTGGCGGCGCAGCGGGAACGCCGCACGCGGCGAGGCCAGACGCAGTTCGCCCAGGCGCGCCGCGAAGGCGCGGGTCAGTTCGCGGTTGAAGCTGTCCTCGTCCAACGCCAGCACGCGAGCCGCTTCATCCACGGGCAGGGTCCAGACGATGGAGCTGCGGCGCTCGGCCACCGGCAGCAGCGCCAGCGGCCCGCCCGGCAGGAAACGCTGCCAGGCCGTGGCCTGGTTGGGAAGATCGCTGTCCACGTAGGCCACCACGCCACGCTGGTGGTAGTCATGCTTTTCAACCTCGATCCCGGCCATCTGGCGCAGGGTCGACTCGGCACCGTCGGCGGCCACCGCCAGCGCCGCTTCCAGGCGACGCCCGTCATCCAGGCGCAGGCGCACGCCGTCCTCGTCCTGCTCCAGCGCGTCCACCCGTGCCGGGCAATGCAGCTGCACGCCCGCCGCCGGCAACGCCGCCCACAGGCGGTCCTGCAGCAGGCCGTTCTCGACGATGTAGCCCAGTTCACGACGGCCGAAGCGATCGGCATCGAACAGCAGATCTTCGCCACCGGCCGCATCCCACACCTGCATGCGCCGGTAGGGCCAGGCACGGGCCTGGGCGATCGCCAGCCACACGCCGAGGCGGTTCAACAGCTGCACGTTGTCGGCGGCAAAGGCGAACACGCGCAGGTCCGGCTGCGCAACCTGCCACGGCGCGGGCTCACGACCTTCCACCAACGCCACCGACAGGCCGGCATCGGCCAGCGCCAGCGCGCACGCGGCACCGACCACGCCACCGCCGACGATGGCCACATCCAGGCGCGCGCGGCGGCTCATGCGGTTTCTCCACGGCACAGCCGCGGTACTTCGCCACGGAAGCCCATCGCACCACCGACCAGCATCGACTGCACCGAGGCGCGTTGTGCGGCCACCAGACCGAGGCTGCGCAGCGGCCGCATCAGTGGCGCCGGGTTGCTGGTCAGCCGTGCCAGGCCGCCGGAGAACGCCACCGTCTGCCGGCGGTCTTCCTCGCGGCGTGCAACATAGGCCTGCAGCAATGCATCACTGCCGGCATCCTCATGCGCATTCTCCAGCAGTTCGCCCAGGGTCAGCGCATCGCGCAGGCCCAGGTTGAAGCCCTGCGCACCCAGCGGATGGATGGTCTGCGCGGCATTGCCCAGCAGCACCGTGCGTTCACCGGCCAATGCGCGCGCCAGCACCTGGATGAGCGGATAAGCGCTGCGTGGACCGGATTCGAGCAGGCGGCCGGCACGCCAGCCGATCGCGTCCTGCAGGCGCTGCAGCCAGGCCGCATCGTCCAGCGCCATCACCGCATCGGCCTGATCGCGGGCCACGCCATGCACGGTGCCGAAGTGGCGGTCACCGCGCGGCAGCAGGGCGGTCGGGCCGGTATCGGTGAAGCGCTCCCAGGCCGTGCCATCCGGCGCACGCTGGCTGCGCACGCGGGCGACGAACAGGGTCTGCTGGAAATCATGGCGGTCGACCTCGATGCCCAGCGCGCCACGCACGCCGCTGGTGGTGCCATCGGCCCCCACCACCAGACGTGCCAGCAGCACGCGTTCACTCGCCTCGTCAGCCACCCGCACCTGGCGGTAGCCGTCCACCACCTCGCCCAGTCCCAGGAACCGCATCGGCCGATAACGGCGCAGGCGCGGCAGCTCCTGAAGCCGCGCTTCCAGCGCCTGGCCGAAATCGCGCGCGACCACCACCTGGCCGAACCACGGCCGGTCGTAATCGGCCGCTTCGAGCTGCACACGGCCGAAATCGCCGGCACGACTGACATGGATGCGCCGGATCGGGCCCGGTGCCATCGCCAGCTTCTGCATCACCCCCAGCGCGGTCAGCGCATTGACGGTGGCAGCGGCGAAACTGAGATTGCGCTGGTCGAACACCGCAGGCAGCTCGCCGGCCGGGCTGGCCTCGAGCAGGCCCACGTCGCGGCCCAGCCGGTCCAGGGCGATGGCCAGGCTGGCACCCACCAGGCCACCACCGACAATCAGCACGTCATGTCGTTCACTCATGTGTTCATGATACGCGCTCGCCCCGACTGTACGCCGAACAAGCGGCGCCTGCGCCAACCGGCGCGGCGGGCTAGAATGAAACCTGAATCCGCTCCGGGCCCGCTGCCATGTCCGCCACCGCCAACCGCGCCTTCGTCCTGTCCGTCCTCGTGCTGTTGCTGGCGGCGACCCGGGTCAACCACTTCGCGGCGATCCCCGATGCCTCCTGGGCGGTGTTCTTCATCGGTGGCTTCTATCTGGCCACGTGGACACGCTGGGCGTTTCCGCTGCTGATGATGTTCGCCGTGCTGGTGGACTGGATCGTGATCCGCAGCAGCGGCCTGGATTTCTGGCAGCACTACTGCGTGTCGCCGGGTTACTGGCTGCTGCTGCCGGCGTACTTCTCGCTGTGGGCCGGCGGCATGCTGCTGGGCCGCAACTACCAGGGCGCGCGCTGGCCGGTGCTGGCCAAGGGTGCGCTGCTGCTGGTCGCGTCGGTGGCGATCTGCCACCTGCTGGCGCAGGGCGGCTTCTACTGGACCAGCCGTAACGTGGCCGAGCCGACGCTGGCCGGCTGGGCACAGAACTACGCGCAGTGGTTCGGGCCCTACCTGCGCACTACGGCGATCTATGTGGCGCTGGCCGCTGCCCTGCAGCTGGCCGTGGAGCAGGTGTTGAAGCTCCAGCAGGCCCGCCGCGACATCCGCCACTGAGCCGCGCGCCATGGGTCATCGCCTCTCGCGCATTTACACCCGCACCGGCGACGACGGCAGTACCGGCCTTGGCGACGGCCAACGCGTGGCCAAGGATGACGCCCGCGTGGCGTCCTTCGGTACCGTCGACGAAGCCAACGCCGCGCTCGGCCTGCTGCTGGCCGCGCCCCTGCCCGAGGATGTACGCGCGCTGGTGGTGCATCTGCAGCACCAGCTGTTCGATCTGGGCGCCGAGCTGTGCATTCCCGGCCACGCCGCGATCCATGCCGCCGACGTCTCGGCCCTGGAGCAGCAGCTGGACCATTACAACGCCAACCTCCCGATGCTGAAGGAATTCATCCTGCCGGCCGGCGGCGAAGCTGCCGCGCGCTGCCATCTGGCCCGCACCATCGTCCGCCGCGCCGAGCGCGAGACGGTCACCCTGGCCCGCCACGAGGCCGTCCGCAGCGAGGCGCTGCAATACCTCAACCGGCTGTCGGACCTGCTGTTCGTGCTGGCCCGGGTGCTGGCCCGCGCCGACGGCCATGGCGAAGCGCTGTGGCAGCCACAGCAGCGCCAGCGCTGAGTCGGCACGATGCTGGTCTATTCCCACCCGTCCTGCCTGCTGCATGACCCCGGTCCCGGCCATCCCGAATGCCCGCAACGGCTGCAGCAGGTGCTGGACGCGCTGCACACCGCCTTCCCCGGCCAGCTGGACTGGCGCGAGGCGCCGCCGGCGAAGTTCGGCGAACTGACCCGGGTCCACGACAGCGCCCTGCTCGACTTCGTGCTGCAGCCGCAGACCGCACCGCTGCGCCAGCTGGACATGGACACCTGGACCTCGCCGGGCTCGGCCAGCGCCGCCGTGCACGCCGCCGGTGCCGGTGTGGCCGCAGTCGATGCGGTGATGCTGGGCGAGGACCCGCTGGCCTTCTGCGCGGTACGCCCACCGGGCCACCACGCCACCAGCAGCACCGCCATGGGCTTCTGCCTGCTGAACAACATCGCCATCGCCGCCGCCCATGCCCGCGACCGCCATGGCCTGGAACGGATCGCGGTGGTCGATTTCGACGTGCACCACGGCAATGGCACCCAGGACATCTTCCAGCATGACGCCCGGGTTTCGTACTACAGCACCCACCAGGCCGGGCTGTTCCCCAATTCCGGCCTGCGCCGCGACCGCGGTGCCGGCAACCTGATGAACATCCTGCTGCCGCCGGGAAGCGGCGGCTTCCGCTTCCGCAACGTCTGGGCCGACGAAATGCTGCCAGCCATCGACGACTTCCGCCCGCAGCTGCTGCTGATCTCGGCCGGCTTCGATGCCCACCTGCGTGATCCACAGGCGGATCTGATGCTGGAGACCGACGATTTCGCCTGGATCACCGGTGAGCTGCACGCGCTGGCACGCCGCCACGCGGCTGGCCGGGTGGTGTCGATGCTGGAGGGCGGCTATGACCTGCAGGCCCTGGCCGAGTGCAGCGTGGCCCATGTCCAGGCCCTGCTTACGCCATCCGCCGGCACCTCCGCCGGATGAACCCGAACCGGCAGGCTCCGGCGTCCTTCATTGCCCCTATGCAAGGGATGGGGCAAGCTACCGTCCGTTTTCGCCCGAATCCGAACCGCGTGCGCCGAGCCCTCCGCCTGCTTCCCCTGCCTCTGAGCATCGCCATCAGCCTTCCGGCGATGGCTGATGATAAGCCGCTCAACTGGGGCCTGTGCCCGGCCACCGACGTCATTCCCGCGTTCACCGACGCCCCCACGCCGGTCCCGGGCCAGGACAAGGCTGCCGCTGCGGCCGCCCGCGAGAACCAGCCGACCGACATCGAAGGCGACCAACTGCTGGGTACCACCACCGTGCCGCAGTACGAGGGCAACGTGGCGCTGCGCCGGGGCGACCAGTTCGTCGGTACCGACAAGCTCAGTTTCGACACCGAGACCGGCAACTACATCGCCGACGGCAATGTCCGCTACCAGGACGGGTCGATCCGGATGGTCGCCAAGCGCGCCGAAGGCAACCAGGAAAGCGACACCCACAAGATCACCGACATCAAGTACCAGCTGGTGTCGCGCCGCGGCAACGGCGATGCCGAGTCGGTCGACCTGCAGGGCGCGGTCGGCCAGATGCACCGCTCCACCTACACCACCTGCGACCCGTCACAGCCGGTGTGGAAGCTGTCGGCGCCGCAGATCGAAGTGGACAACGACGAGGGCTTCGGCACCGCCCGCAACGCCGTGCTGCGGATCGGCAAGGTGCCGGTGCTGTGGGCGCCGTACTTCAAGTTCCCGATCGATGACCGCCGCAAGACCGGCCTGCTGTTCCCGCAGCTGGGCATGTCCGGGCGCAACGGATTCGACTACGCACAGCCGATCTACTTCAACCTGGCGCCGAACTACGACGACACGTTGACCCCGCGCTACATGAGCCGGCGCGGCCTGCTGCTCGACAACGAGTTCCGCTACCTCTACAACGGCGGCCGTGGCGAGGTGCTGACCAGCTACATGCCCAACGACAGGCTGCGCGACCGCGACCGCGGCCGGGTGATGTTCGACGGCTACCACAACGTGAACAGCCACTGGCAGGCCCGCGCCAACCTGGCCTGGGTCAGCGACGAGCGCTATGTCGAGGACTTCGCCAACCGCCTGGTGGGGGTGACCGCCTCCAACCTGCAGAGCACCATCGGCCTGTACGGTACGGGCACGAACTGGACGGCTGGCATCATGGCCGACCGCTGGCAGCTGACCGACTACACGCTTGACGAGAATGCCCTGCCCTACAACCGCCAGCCGCGGGTGTATTTCAACTGGAACAAGCCGATGCGGCCATGGCTGGAAACCGGCCTGTACGCCGAAGCGGTGAGGTTCACCCACGACGACGTGAACCTCAAGTACGGTGCCGATGCGGGCCCGGACCTGCAATACACCCGCACCGGCCAGACCGTGCGCGCCTATGGCGGCTCCCGCCTTGACGTCAAGCCGTACGTTTCCTTCCCCATCAGCGGCGCGGCCTGGTACATCACGCCCACTCTGGCGTACCGCTACACGGCCTACCAGCTGGACCGCGGCCTGGCCGACAGGATACGCAGCACCGTTCTGGCCTCGGAGGGCGTGGACGTGACCACCGCCACGCCGGAACAGCTGCGCGGCAACACCTCGCCCAGCCGCAGCCTGCCGATCGGCAGCATCGACGCCGGCCTGTTCTTCGACCGCGAGACCAGCATCCGCGGCAAGTCCTTCCTGCAGACGCTGGAGCCGCGCCTGTTCTACCTGCGCACGCCGTACCGCAACCAGGACGAACTGCCGATCTTCGACACCCGTGACTTCACCTTCAGCTGGGGCCAGCTGTTCCGCGATTCGCGCTACACCGGCGCCGACCGCCAGAACGATGCCAACCAGCTGACCCTGGCACTGAGTACCCGTTTCATCGACCAGACCACCGGCAAAGAGCGGTTCTCGGCCTCGATCGGCCAGATCCAGTACTTCGACGAGTCGCGGGTGACCGTCACGCCGGGCGGCGCGCCGGTGGAGAAGGGCAAGTCGGCGTGGATCGCCGACGGCAACTACATGATCAACGACCGCTGGACCCTGGGCGCCACCTACCAGTGGGACCCGAAGTACAAGCGCGAGGATCTGGCCAGCGTCCGCGCCCGCTACCTGATGCCCAACGATGGCGTGATCAACCTGAGCTACCGCTACCGCATCAACGCCGGCGCCCCGGCGACGGCCAACAAGCATGACCGCACCCTGCTGGAGCAGGCTGACCTGTCGTTCCTGTACCCGCTGAATGCGCGCTGGAGCCTGGTCGGTCGCTATTACTACTCGCTGCAGGACAAGGAGCCGCTGGAAATCATCGGCGGCGTGCAGTGGGACAGCTGCTGCCTGGCCGTGCGCGTGGTCGGCCGCCGCTACGTCCGCAATCGCGAGGGCGAGATGAACAATTCCATCCAGGTGGAGTTCGTCCTGAAGGGCCTGAGCTCCATCGGCCAGGACACGGACCGCACCCTGCGCCGTGCTATCCTCGGCTACAACCGCGACGACCTCTATCTCGTGCCGCCCAGCAACACCGGGGTGACCCGCGATGACTACGATCCGAATCAGATCCCATGACCAAGCGCTTCCCCGTTCTTCTCGCCTCCCTGCTGGCGGTGTCCAGCGTGTCCGCCCCTCTGCAGGTGCTCGCGCAGGAGGCGCAGCCGTTGGACCGCATCGCCGCCGTCGTCGACGAGGACGTGATCCTGCAGAGCGAGCTCCAGCGTGCGATCGCCAACATCAAGGCGCAGTACGCCGGCCGTGAAAACCAGCTGCCGCCGGAAGATGTGCTCAGCCGCCAGGTGCTCGAGCGACTGGTGCTGGTCAAGCTGCAGGTCGCCCGCGCCCAGGGCAGCGGCATCCGCGTCAGCGACCAGGAGCTGAACCAGGCGATGAATGCCATCGCCCAGCAGAACGGTTCGGACCTGGATGCACTGCGCCAGCGCCTGGCCCACGACGGCATCGATTTCAACGATTTCCGTGCTTCGGTGCGCGATGAAATCACTGTGCAGCGCCTGCGCCAGAGCTTCGCGCAGAGCCGCATCAGCGTCAGCGAGGGTGAAGTGGACGCCGCGCTGAAGCAGCAGGCCACGGTGGGCAACCAGTACCACCTGGCACACATCCTGATCGCCCTGCCCGACGGCTCCAACGCCGACCAGATCGCCACCGGCCAGAAGAAGGCCGAGGGCGTGAAGGCCCTGCTGGACAAGGGTGAGCTGGACTTCAACGCTGCCGCCGTGCGTTATTCGGACAGCCCGAACGCGCTGGAAGGCGGCGATCTGGGCTGGCGCAGCCTGGATGAAATCCCGCAGGCCTTTGCCCAGCTGATGGAAAAGATGAAGCCCGGCGAAGTGGTCGGCCCGATCCGCGGCCCCAGCGGCTTCCAGTTGCTGAAGCTGGTGGAAGTGCGTGATGCCAGCGCCGCCAGCGGTGGCGCGCACACGGTCACCGAATACCACGGCCGCCACATCCTGGTGCGCGTGGACGATCACCAGACCGACGCTGCCGCCAAGGCCAAGATCGATACCCTGCGCGCCCGCATCGCCGGCGGCGCGGATTTCGAAACCGTGGCCAAGGAATCCTCCGAGGACAACAACAGCAAGGGTCAGGGCGGCGATCTGGGCTGGTTCCCGGTCGACGCGTTCGGTCCGGCGTTCGGCCAGCAGGTGGCCGGCATCCAGGACGGCGGCGTCAGCCAGCCGTTCCGCACCGATGCCGGTTGGCACATCGTGCAGCGCGTGGCCACCCGCCAGACCGACGTGACCAACGACAACCAGCGCGCCCAGATCCGCGAGACCATCGGCCGCCGCAAGCTGGAAGACGAGTACAACCGCTTCCTGCAGGAACTGCGTGGCGAAGCCTATGTCAGCTTCCGCAGCGGGGACCGCGCGGAAAATACCGCCACGCCGCCGCAGTCCTGACCGATGCGCCCCGAGCTCGCTCTGGTACCGGGCGAGCCCGCCGGGATCGGCCCGGAGCTGTGTGTCCGCCTCGTCCAGCAGCCGCGTGAAGATTGCCGGCTGCTGGCCTTCGCCGACCCGGATACCCTGCGCGCAGCCGCCGTCGCGCTGAACCTGCCCCTGCAGCTGCTGCCCGAGGACGCCGAAGCCCGCGCCCCGGGCGACCTGCGTGTGCGCGCGGTGGCCAATGCCATGCCCAGCCACTTCGGCCAGGCCGACCCGGCCAATGCCGGGGCCGTCATCGGCGCCCTGCTCGCTGCCGGTCAGGCCTGCCTGTCCGGCGAACTGCACGGCGTGGTCACCGGCCCGGTGCACAAGGCGGTCATCAACGAAGGCGGCATCGCCTACAGTGGCACCACCGAACTGCTGGCCGACCAGGCCGGGGTGAAGGTGGTGATGATGCTGGCCAACCCCATCGTGCGCGTGGCCCTGGCCACCACCCACCTGCCGCTGCGCGAGGTGGCCGATGCGATCACCGCGCCCAGCCTGGAACACACCCTTCGCACCGTGCACGCCGCGCTGTGCCGCGAGTTCGGCCTGCCCGCGCCACGCATCGCCGTGCTCGGCCTGAACCCGCACGCCGGCGAAGACGGCCATCTGGGCCGCGAGGAACTGGACCTGGTCATCCCGCTGCTGCAGCGCCTGCGCGCGGAGGGCATGGACCTGGTCGGGCCGCTGCCGGCCGATACCGCGTTCCTGCCGGCCAAGCTGGCCGGTTTCGACACCGTGCTGGCGATGTACCACGACCAGGGGCTGCCGGTGCTGAAGTACTCCGGTTTCGAGCAGGCGGTGAACCTGACCCTGGGCCTGCCCTACCCGCGCGTGGCGGTAGACCATGGCACCGCGCTGGACCTGGCCGGCCGCGGCATTGCCGATCCTTCCAGCCTGCAGGCGGCAACGACGCTGTGTGCGCAGCTTGCGCGGCAACGTACACTGAGCGCATGAATTCCCCGCATTCCCCCTCCGGCCCGGTGTTCACCGCACCGGCCAAGAAGCAGCTTGGC
The DNA here is from genome assembly GCF_059370315.1 of Stenotrophomonas sp. YJH_SMC_46. Classification (NCBI taxonomy): domain Bacteria; kingdom Pseudomonadati; phylum Pseudomonadota; class Gammaproteobacteria; order Lysobacterales; family Lysobacteraceae; genus Stenotrophomonas; species Stenotrophomonas sp. YJH_SMC_46. The sequence continues at coordinate 404,402 of NZ_JCAFTO010000004.1, read as the reverse complement.
CAGCATTTCCTGGCCGATCGCCACTACATCGACAAGATCGTGATGGCGGTCAACCCGAAAGAAGGCGATCGCCTGGTCGAGATCGGTCCCGGCCAGGGCGCGATCACCCTGCCGCTGCTGCGCGTGCATCCGAAACTGACGGTGATCGAGTTCGACCGCGACCTGATCGCGCCACTGACCGCCGCCGCCGAGCCGCTGGGCGAGCTGACCATCGTCCACCGCGACGTGCTGCGCGTGGACTTCACCGAGCTGGCTGCCGGCCTGCCGATCCGCCTGGTCGGCAACCTGCCCTACAACATCTCCTCGCCGATCCTGTTCCATGCACTGGAACATGCCGCGGTGATCCGCGACATGCACTTCATGCTGCAGAAGGAAGTGGTCGACCGCATGGCCGCCGGCCCCGGCAGCAAGGTGTACGGCCGCCTCAGCGTGATGCTGCAGGCCTATTGCCAGGTGACCTCGCTGTTCGTGGTGCCGCCGGGCGCGTTCCGGCCGCCGCCGAAGGTCGATTCGGCCGTGGTACGGCTGGTGCCGCGTGACCCGGCCTCGATCAACATCAACGACCACGCCCGTTTCGCCGAGGTGGTCAAGGCCGCCTTCGGGCAGCGCCGCAAGACCCTGCGCAATGCGCTCAACAACGTCGTGACGGCCGAGCAGTTCGTCGCCGCCGGCGTGCGCCCCGATGCCCGCGCCGAACAGCTGGATGTGGCTGAATTCATCGCTTTGGCCAATGCCTCCTGATTACACTGCCGGTATGGAAGACGCTGACGTTTACGCCATTTCCGTCGAAGTCGCACCGCGCTTCCTCGACGACCAATCCGCGCCGGAAGACGGGCGCTATGCGTTCGCCTACACGATCCGCATCCACAACCAGGGCCGTGTTGCCGCGCGCCTGGTTGCACGCCACTGGCGCATCACCGATGCCAATGGCCGCGTCGAGCATGTCGATGGCGACGGGGTGATCGGCGAGCAGCCGCGCCTGCGTCCCGGTGAAGACTTCCATTACACGTCCGGTGTCATGCTGGGGACCGATCACGGGACCATGCAGGGCCACTACGACATGGTCGCCGACGACGGCACCGAATTCGCCGCGCCGGTCGCACCTTTCGTGCTGGCCATCCCGCGTACCCTGCACTGACACGGAGGCCGGACGATGAGTGTGTGGGCGATCGGCGACCTGCAGGGCTGCTATGACGTCACCCAGCGGCTGCTGGAGAAGATCCGCTTCGACCCGGCGCAGGACACCCTGTGGTTCTGCGGCGACCTGGTCAACCGCGGTGGCCAGTCGCTGGAAACGCTGCGGCTGGTGCATTCGCTGCGCGGGCACAGCGTGGTGGTGCTGGGCAACCATGACCTTTCGCTGCTGGCCGTCGGTGCACGCACCGAAGAGGAACAGCGCAAGGTCAACCCGGACCTGCTGCGCATCGTGCAGGCCGAGGACCGCGACGAACTGCTGGACTGGCTGCGCCTGCAGAAGCTGGTGCACGTGGACCGCGAGCTGGGCTGGATGATGGTGCACGCCGGCCTGGCGCCGAAGTGGACCACGCAGATGGCCGAAAAGCATGCCGCCGAGGTCGAGGCGCAACTGCACGGTGCCGGCTACCGCAAGCTGTTCCGCAACATGTACGGCGACAAGCCGAGCTGGGCGCCGAACCTGTCCGGCTACGACCGTTCACGGGCGATCATCAATGTGCTCACCCGTATGCGCTACTGCACCCCGCGCGGGCGCATCGGCATCGAGGACAAGGGCACGCCGGGCACGCAGGAACAGGGACTGTACCCCTGGTTCGAAGTGCCAGGCCGGGTCGAGCGCGACCTGAAGATCGTCTGCGGCCACTGGTCGGCGCTGGGCCTGACCATCACCCAGGGCGTGCATGCCATCGACACCGGCGCAGTCTGGGGCGGCAAGCTGACCGCGCTTCAGCTCGATACGGATGAACTGCGCGTGGTGCAGGTGCCGGGCCGCGATGTACCCGCCCCCGTGCCCAACGCCCGCCCGCCCGCGCGCCCGGCGCACGAGCGCCCGGCTGCGTCGGCGCAGGGCAAGGAACAGGGCGGCGGTAACGCTCCGGCCGCCACCCCGGGCAATCGCGGCCCGCGCCGTCGTCGTCGCCGTGGTGGCGGTGGTGGTGGCGCCGCGGGCCCCGGCAACAGCAGTCCCCCGCCGCAGGCATGACGCGGCGCGGCTGGGCACCATGGATGGTGCTGCTGACGCTGGCCCTGGCCAGCGGCTGCCAGCCCACTTCGGCCCCGGCCCCCACCGGCGGCGGAAACGCCGGCCGCACGCCATCGCAACCGCAGGCGCCTTCGCCGCCACTGGTGGCTGCAGCGCGCGCGCAGATCGGCGTCACCACCCGCTACGACCCTGCCTACCAGGTGCTGGCCTATCCCGGTGGAGACGTCCCGGTTGATCGCGGCGTGTGCACCGACGTGGTGGTGCGCGCGCTGCGCAGCCTGGACGTGGACCTGCAGGCCCGCGTGCATGAGGACATGCGCGGCAACTTCAGTGCCTATCCGGCGATCTGGGGCCTGTCACGACCGGATCGCAACATCGATCATCGCCGCGTACCGAACCTGATGCGCTGGTTCGAACGGCAGGGCTGGCAGCAGCCGATCACGGCCCTCGCCGCCGACTACGCGGCCGGCGACATCGTCGCCTGGAAGCTCAACGGCAACGGCCTGCTGCACGTGGGCATCGTCTCCGACCGCAGGCTGGCCAACGGCACGCCGCTGGTGCTGCACAACATCGCGCGCGGCACGCGCGAAGAGAATCTGCTGTTCCAGCACGCCATCATCGGGCATTACCGGATGCCGTAGGCAATCCTGTAGAGCCGAGCCATGCTCGGCTACGGGATGTGTCCGGCAACAGCAGCCGAGCATGGCTCGGCTCTACAGGAAACCATCTTCAGCGGCGCACGTAGTGCACGAAGCGGAACGCGTAGGCATGGCGTTCGTCGGCCGGGTGCGGCTCGCTGCTCACTTCCCGCCAGTCCTGCACGTCCACTTCGGGGAAGTGGGTGTCGGCGGGGACTTCGGCATCCACCCAGGTCAGGTACAGGTCACTGGCCTGGTCCAGCAGCTGGTGGAAGATCTCGCCGCCGCCGATGATGCACAGCTCGCTGGCGCCCTCGCGTTCGGCAATCGTCTTCGCCTCATCCAGCGACGCCACCGCGCGCATGCCCTCGAACGGCACCTGCCCGCTGCGGGTCAGCACCAGGTTGGTCCGCCCCGGCAGCACGCGGCCGATCGACTCGGCCGTCTTGCGCCCCATCAGGATCGGCTTGCCCAGGGTGAGCGCCTTGAAGTGCTTGAAATCATCCGGCAGGTGCCAGGGCATTGCATTGCCCTGGCCAATGCCACGGTTGCGGTCCAACGCCACGATCATCGACAGCTTCATTGCTACCACCTCCTCAGCTGGCGTCGATCTGCAGGCGTTCGCAGGCAGCGTTGGCGGCACTGGCGGCCTGCAGCGCCGCTGCCAGCTCGGGGCTGGATGTGGACTGCTCATCCAGGCCATCGAGGATCTTCTGCTTCTGCGCCTCTTCGATATCCTTCAGGCCCGGTCCTGACAGGATGTCTGCCGACAACGCGGCAGTGTCGGTGCTGGCACGACGTGCCAGAAATGCCTGCAACTGGTCACTGGAATAGACGGTGGCAAGCTGCTGCTCGAGCATGCGCTGATAGGCCGGATCCTCGACACCCGCCTTCAGGTGCTCGGTCATCGCCGTGTACATGCCGGTTACCGCCTCACGCATCTGCGCCCGGCAGCCTTCCGGCACATCCTGGGGCATCATCGTGCTGCCGTTGAACGCCCCGGCGAACGCCTGCACTTCCTCGCGCATGTGCTTGTGCACGATCTGCTCATTGACCTGCCGGGCCAACGACAGCGCATCGGCCGGTCCGGCCTGCACCATGGCCAGCGGCAACATGCCGCCCAGCGCCAGCAGGCCCCCGGAAATCAATCGGGGACTCATACCGCCACCGGCGCCTTGATCGCCGGGTGCGGATCGTAGCCGTCGATGCGGATGTCGTCGAACTGGAAGCCGAACAGGTCGGTCACCTCCGGGTTCAACCACAGCTTCGGCAGCGCGCGCGGTTCACGCGACAGCTGCTCGCGCGCCTGCTCGAAGTGGTTCGAATACAGGTGCGCATCGCCCAGCGTATGCACGAAATCACCCACGCCCAGGCCGGTGGCCTGCGCCACCATGTGGGTCAGCAGCGCGTAGCTGGCGATGTTGAACGGCACGCCGAGGAAGATGTCGCCGCTGCGCTGGTAGAGCTGGCAGCTGAGCTTGCCGTCCACCACGTAGAACTGGAACAGGTTGTGGCACGGCATCAGCGCCATCTGCGAAAGCTCGCCCACGTTCCAGGCGCTGACCACCAGCCGGCGCGAATCGGGGTTGCGCTTGATCTCGTCCACCAGCCACTGCATCTGGTCGATCTCGCGGCCATCGGCGGTGGCCCAGCTGCGCCACTGCTTGCCATAGACCGGGCCGAGGTCGCCGTTCTCGTCGGCCCACTCGTCCCAGATCCGCACCTGGTTGTCCTTCAGGTAGCCGATGTTGGTGTCGCCCTTCAGGAACCACAGCAGCTCATGGATGATCGAGCGCAGGTGCAGTTTCTTGGTGGTGACCAGCGGGAAGCCGTCGGCCAGGTTGAAACGCATCTGCCAGCCGAACACGCTGCGGGTACCGGTGCCGGTGCGGTCGCTCTTCTCGGCGCCGTGCTCGAGCACGTGCGAGAGCAGGTCCAGGTAAGCCTTCATGCCTTGCCCTCGGCAGCCACCGGCAGCTGCGGCTGCAGTACCGGCGCGCGGCGCGACATCACCAGCAGCACCAGGCCGAAGGCGATCAGCGGCAGGCTGAGGATCTGGCCGCGGGTCAGCCAGTCGAAGGCCACGTAGACGCCGTTGTCGGGCATGCGTACGAATTCGACGGCGAAGCGGAACAGGCCGTACATCAGCGCGAACAGGCCGCCGACCAGGTAGCGGTGGCGCGGCCTGGCCGAGACCGTCCACAGCACCACGAACATCACCAGGCCTTCCAGCAGCGCTTCATACAGCTGCGAGGGATGGCGGGCGAACTGGTTCAGCGCGCCGGTGGCGAACTGCGCCTGCAGGGTCGCGTGGTCCAACTGGTTCAGCGGCGCCGGCAGGCCCGACGGGAACACCACGCCCCACGTGCCGTCGGTGTACTTGCCCCACAGCTCGGCGCCGATGAAGTTGCCGATGCGACCAAAACCCAGGCCCAGCGGCACCAGCGGCGCCATGAAATCCATGGTGTCGAAGAAGTGCAGGCGGTGCTTGCGCGACCACCACCAGCAGGCGCCCAGCACGCCCAGCAGGCCGCCGTGGAAGCTCATGCCGCCATCCCATACCTTGAACAGCAGCAGCGGGTTGTGCAGGAAATCGCCCAGCGCGTAGAACAGCATGTAGCCGATGCGCCCGCCCAGCACCACGCCGAGCATGGCGTAGAACAGCAGGTCGGAGAAGCCGTTGGCGTCGACGCCCGGCAGGCGACCGGCGGCGATGCGCGTGCGTCCCAGCAGCCAAGCAGCGGTGAAGCCCAGCAGGTACATGATGCCGTACCAATGCACCTTGATCGGCCCCAGCGAGAGGGCGATGGGGTCGATGTCGTGGAAATAGATCATGGAAGGTGCCTTGCGGTTGAACGCCTATTCTCGGGCCAGTGCCGCCCCGGCTCAACCAAGAAGCTGGGGCGAGTTCGGCAACGCGTCATCGTTCGACCGCGTCGAGGCCGGGAAGTGCCCTTCGATCAGGCTGGAAACCTCGTCGATGGCATCCTGCAGCGCTTCCACCGGATTGGAACCACGCAGGCCCTCGCGCAGATGGGTGCAGACCCGCTGCCACTGCGCCGGGCTGACCCGGCCGTGCAGGCCGCGGTCGGCGACGATCTCGATGGCATGGTCGGCCAGCAGCAGGTAGATCAGCACGCCGTTGTTGTGGGCGGTATTCCAGGTGCGCAGGCGTGCGAAGGCATGCTCGGCGGCCTGCCTCGGGGTGACCTTGTGCCACAACGCGGACAGAGGCAGATCGGCCTCCACAGCGAACATCACCTGACCGCCGTGGCGCTGCTCACCGGCGGCGATGGCCTCGGTGATCGCCTGCAGCGTGGCTGGCGGGAACGCGCGACGTACCGACGGCGAACATACATGGCGGAACAGACGTTGGATCATCACCAGCCTCCCGAAGCGCCACCGCCACCGGAACGGCCACCGCCGCCGCCCCAGCCGCCACCACCGCCGAATCCACCACCACCGCCGAAGCCGCCTCCCCCGCCCCAGCTGCCACCGCCCCAGCCACCACCGCCGGCAAAGCGCCCCGGATGACCGGACAGCATCGCCACGATCAGGCCGACCACGCCGGCCAGGCCACTGGCCATCAGGGTGGAGGTGAACAGGAACGCCGCCAGCGCCGCACCGGCACCGCCGAGCAGGCCGCGCAGCGGTCGCGGTACGCGCGAGAACACGCCGCGCAGGATGCTGCCGGCGAACACGCCGATGAACAGCGCCAGGAACCAGGTGTCGCCGCCACCGCCGGGCTCGCGCCCGCGATGACCGCTGACCGGTGCCGGCAACGCTTCGCCATCGATCAGCTTGACCAGCACCGCAGTTGCATCGGTGATGCCACCAGCGTAGTCGCCGGCGCGGAAACGCGGCACCAGGTATTCCTGGATGACCCGGTTGGCGATGGCATCGGGAATCGCGCCTTCAAGACCGTAACCCGGCTCGATCCGCACGCGCCGGTCGTCCTTGGCCACCACCAGCAGCACGCCGTCATCCACGCCCTTGCGGCCGATCTGCCACTGGTCGAAGACCCGCGTGGTGTACTGCGCGATGTCCTCCGGCTGGGTGGTGGGTACCACCAGCACCTGCAGCTGGCTGCCCTTGCGCTGTTGCAGGTCCAGCGCCTGCTGCACCAGTGCCTGCTTCTGCGCAGCCTCCAGCGTGCCGGTGGTGTCGACCACCGGCGAGTCCAGCGCCGGAATCGGCGCCAGCTGCTGAGCCTGTGCCGCCAGCGGCAGCCACAGCAGCAGGGCCAGCAGCGCAGTGGCCAGGCGCATCGGTCAGTGGCCCGGCTGCGGTGCCGGCTGCTGCTGCGGCGCGTTGCCGAAATCCACCGCCGGTGCGTTGGAGATCTGCGCTTCGTTGTCCACCGTGAAGTTCGGCTTGGTCTTGTAGCCGAAGATCTTGGCGGTGATCACCTGCGGGAACGAACGGATGTAGGTGTTGTAGTCCTGCACCTGCTGGATGTAGCGGCCGCGGGCAACGGTGATGCGGTTCTCGGTGCCTTCCAGCTGGGCCTGCAGGTCGCGGAAGTTCTGGTCGGACTTCAGCACCGGGTAGTTCTCGGTGACCACCAGCAGCCGTGACAGCGCGCTACCCAGTTCGCCCTGGGCCTGCTGGAACTGCTTGAGCGAGGCTTCGTCATCTGCGTTGACGTTGATCTGGCCAACCCGCGAACGGGCGTTGGTGACTTCGGTCAGCACGCGCTCTTCCTGGCTGGCGAAGCCCTTCACGGTCTGCACCAGGTTGGGCACCAGGTCGGCGCGCCGCTTGTACTGGTTGAGCACTTCGGACCAGCTGGCCTTGACCGCCTCATCCTTCTGCTGGATGGCGTTGTAGCCGCAGCCGGACAGCAGGGAGGCCAGCAGCATCAAGGGCAGGACACGGGTGAACAGGCGCATGGCGGAGGTTCCGGGTGGGCTTGGCGCCGAGCATGCCATGGTTCGGGTGAAAGACCGGCCATCGGGCGCCGCCCCCTCCGCGGTGTGGTCCAGCCAGCTCGGGGTGGGCCGGGAGGGTGGGTCGGCTGGGGGCCGCTGCAAGTACGTCCATGTAAGCTCGGTCGCCGCATCCATGCGGCTCACGCCCCCAGCCGACCCACCCTCCCGGCCACGGACAATTTCCTGCGCACCGCGGGAAGATCAAAAGAAAAATCAAAAGCAAAAGCCGGTTCTTCAGGCATTCGTGTCGACCAAGGTCGACACCTACCAAAGCAGAACGCCGTTCCGACCGATCGCGGCAATCTGTCGGAGGTGGGGCGGTGCGGGTTGGCAGGACCGTTGGCGCCATGGATGGCGCCATCGAGCCCCCATGGATGGGTTCACGGCGTGTCCTGCCAACCCACACCGCCCCGCCCAACCCTCAGAAAACCAGCGCCGGCTGTTGCGGTTGCTGTTGCTTCGGCGGTTGCCTTCGCCTTTAGCGGGTGCAGGGCTGCAAGCCCTGCCGGAACCCCATATCACTCAGCAGGCCTCAGCCACCGCAGTGCGGCTACGCCCCAGCCATGCCAGCAGCAGGCCCGACGCGGCCAGCAGGCCACCGGCCACCGGAATGGCGGCGTAGCCCAGGCCCGAGCTGATCACTGCACCACCCAGCGCCGCACCCACGGCATTACCCAGGTTGAATGCACCCACGTTGATCGACGACGCCAGGCCCGGCGCCTCGCTGGCCACCTGCATCACCCGGATCTGCAGCGGCGGCACAAGGGCGAAGGTCGCCGCGCCGAACAGCAGCACGCCGAGCGCCGCGGTGGCGTGACTCATGAAGGCCAGCGGCAGCACGAACATCAGCACCGCCAGGGCAGCCAGCAGGATACGGGTGGCGCCATCGAGCGACCAGTCGGCCATGCGCCCACCGATGCCGTTGCCGAAGGTGAAGCCGATGCCGATCAGGGCCAGCGCCATCGCGATGAAGGCATTGGAGGCGCCGGTCAACTCGGTCAGTACCGGTGCGACGTAGGTGTACAGCGTGAACATCGCACCCGCACCAAGCACGGTGGTGGCCATGGCCAGCAGCACCTGCGGCTGCAGGATCGCCTTCAGTTCGCGGCGCACGTTCGGGCGCGGTCCCGGTGCGGACGCGGGCAGCGCGAAGCCCAACGCAGTGATCGCGACCAGGCCCAGCGCCGCAGTACCGGCGAAGGACAGGCGCCAGCCCATCTGCTGGCCGACCCAGGTCGCCAGCGGCACGCCGCCGATGTTGGCGATGGTCAGGCCCATGAACATGGTGGCCACGGCCGCAGCCTGCTTTTCCTTCGGCACCAGGCTCGCCGCGACCACCGCACCGATGCCGAAGAAGGCACCGTGGTTGAGGCTGGTGACCAGGCGCGACAGCAACAGCATCCCGTAGTTCGGCGCCAGCGCAGACAACAGATTGCCGGCGACGAAGATCGACATCAGCAGCATCAGCGCGGTGCGCTTGCCGAAACGCCCCATCAGCAGGGTCATCACCGGCGCGCCCAGCATCACGCCCACGGCATAGGCGGTGATCAGCATGCCCGCAGTGGGGATGCCAACGCCGACGCCGTCGGCGATGACCGGCAACAGGCCCATCGGGGCAAACTCGGTGGTTCCGATGGCGAAGGCGCCAACGGCAAGCGCCAGCAAGGCGGCTCTGGAATTCATGGGGGAGTCCTGGGGGGCGGGAATCGGGAGTGCGTAGCCTGCGCGCTTTGCTGCGCCGGATTAAGCCTCGCCCCGGGAAAACACTGTTGATCCTGATTCACAAGTGGAGGCCGGAACGCAGCCAAAAGTGCAAAAACCGCAGTGCCGTTGCAGAGCCAACCTCCCCCACAACGCAGAACCCCCGGCATGCCGGGGGTTCTGAGGGACTCACACGCCTGTGGCGCGCTTACCAGTTGCCGGCACCCGGCACGTTGTGCTCGCGGGCGCGGCGGCGCATCAGCAGATTCAGCCACTCCACCAGCACCGAGAAGCCCATCGCGGCGTAGATGTAGGGCTTGGGCACGTGCACGTCCAGGCCGTCCAGGATCAGCACAGCACCGATCATCAGGATGAAGGCCAGGGCCAGCATCTTCACGGTCGGGTTGGCATCGATGAAGCGGCCCAGCGGGTTGGCGGCCAGCAGCATCACCATCACCGACAGCAGGATCGCGGCGACCATCACCGGGATGTGGTCGGCGATGCCGACGGCGGTGATCACCGAGTCCAGCGAGAACACGATGTCGATCACCGCGATCTGCGCGATCACGTAGCCGAACACGGCCGAGGCCTTGGTGGTGCTGGGATCTTCATCCTCGCCGCCGCTGATCAGCTCCTTGATCTCCATGCAGCCCTTGATGATCAGGAACAGGCCACCAACGATCAGCACCAGGTCGCGGATGGAGATGCCCATGCCGGCCACGGTGAACAGGTTGGCCGCCATGTGCGCCAGGTAGGCCAGCGACACCAGCAGCGCGATGCGGGTGATGCAGGCCACCGCGATGCCGAGCTTGCGGGCGAACGGGCGACGCTCTTCCGGCAGCTTGCTGACCGCGATGGAAATGAACACCAGGTTGTCGATGCCGAGCACGATTTCCAGCGCGCTGAGCGTGAACAGGGTTACCCAGGCATTGGGGTCGGCGAGGAACTCAAAGGACATGGAAACTCTTCAAGGCAGTGGGGGAATGGGGTTTCAGCCGTAGTTGCCGGCCAGCGCGTGCGGAACCACGACCAGCGCCCAGCACAGCAGCACGTTCATCATCAGCACGAAGACCGCCGCCGAGCCCATGTCCTTGGCGCGGCCGGCCAGTTCATGGATCTCGCTGCCGTAACGTTCGATCACCGCTTCGATGGCCGAGTTGGCCAGCTCCATCGCAAGCACCAGCAGCATCGAGCCGATCAGCAGCGCGCGTTCGACCGGCGTCTGGCCCAGCCAGATCGCGAGCGGCGTCAGCAGGATCAGCAGGTAGACCTCCAGCCGGAACGACGACTCGTGCAGCCAGGCAGCGCGCAGGCCCTGCCAGGACCAGCGGGCGGCCTGGAAGATGCGGCGCGGGCCGCGCGGCAGATGGCCGAACTGATCAGCCACGGGGCGAACATCCAGCAACAGGGACGCGGCGCAGCGACCGCTCAGACGCACGGCAGGGGATCATGGGCGCACAGGAATAGGCAGATGGCCGCCATTTTGCCACAAGGCCGCCCGCCGCCGCCCGGCACCGGCCCGGTGAACGGACTGCCAGGGGCAAGCTTCGACCTGCCCCAGCTTCTATCATGGTCGTCCCTACCCTGCCGGAGCGCCTGATGTCCCATCGCCGTACCTGCCTGCTGATGCTGGGCCTGCTGACCGCCGCCCCCCTTGCCCAGGCCCTGGGCCCGGCCAAGTCGCCGCGGGTACCCGAACAGGTCTCCAACGTGGCCTGGGCCAGCGACATGGCCCACTTCGCCAGCGCCGACCAGGCCAGCCCGCCGCCGCGTGGCGGTATCGAGTTCATCGGCAGCTCCTCGATCCGCATGTGGGAGAGCCTGGCCACCGACTTCCCCGGCCAGCCGGTGTTCAACCGCGGCTTCGGGGGTTCGGAAGTGCGTGACAGCACCTGGTATGCCGATCGCATCGTGGTGCCGTATGCACCGTGCAAGGTGTTCTTCTACGCGGGCGACAACGACCTCAACAGCGGCCGCAGCGCCGTGCAGGTGCGCGACGATGTGGTTGCCTTCGTGCAGCGCGTGCATCGCGACCTGCCGAAGACCCGGGTCGAGTACCTGTCGATCAAGCCGAGCCCGTCGCGTGCGCATCTGCTGCCGGCTATCAACGAGGCCAATACGCTGATCAAGGCCGCCCTGGCCACGCTGCCCAACACCGGCTTCACCGACATCTACACGCCGATGCTGGGCACCGATGGCCAGCCGGATGCAACGCTGTTCCGCGAGGACATGCTGCACATGACCCCGGCCGGCTATGCGATCTGGACCAAGGCGCTGGCGCCGAAGGTCAACTGCAACTGAAGCCGACGTGCGCCGGAGGGCGCCAGCGCACGCCCTCCGGTAGATACCAACCTTGGTTGGCATGGGGCACCGGCGTGAATCCTGCTGAAAGCGCCGACCAAGGTCGGCAACTACCGGGCGTCAGGCGCCACGTCAGCGGAAGATGACCGTGGCCTCCGTGCCCTGCCCTGGCTCGCTGGCCAGCCTGACCTTCCAGCCGAAACGGTCGCACAGCCGGCGCACGATCGACAGGCCCAGGCCGGTGCCCTGCGGGCGGCTCGGCTCGGCGCGGTAGAACGGTTCGAAGGCCCGCGACAGGGCGTCTGCAGACATGCCGATACCGGTATCGCGCACTACCACCCGGTCGTTGTGCACATGCACGTCGATGCGCCCCTCGTCGGTGTAGCTGCAGGCATTGCGCACCAGGTTGCTGATCACCACCTGCAGCACCCGCGGCGGCGCATGCAACTGCACCGGGCCGTCGCTGTGCAGGTGCACCGACACCGGGCGAGACCCCAGCAGTTCGTTGGCATTGTCCACCTCGTAGCGGACGATGTCGTTGACGTCGAACAGCTCGATCTGCGGTTCGACATCGGCCTCGCGGGCCAGGATCAGGAACGCATCGATCACCGCCTCCATGTCACGGCCAGCCCGCTGGATGCGCTGCAGGCTGCGGCGCAGGCGCGGCTGCAGGGTTTCATCGCCAAGGGCCATGTCGCTGGCGACGCGGATGACGGTCAGCGGTGTGCGCAGTTCATGGCTGGCGTCGCGGGTGAAATTGCGCTCGCGCGCCACATGCGCGCTGACCCGGTTGGCCAGCGAATGCAGTGCGGCCGCCAGCTGGCGGGTCTCGCCCTGCATGTCCGCCGGCAGCTTGTTCGGCTCCAGATCGGCCGCTTCGGGGTGGCCCGGGTCCCAGCGCGAGACGCGCCGTGCCAGCCAGTTCACCGGCGACACCAGGCGCTTGGAAGCCCGATAGGTCACCCAGCTGGCGCCATACACCGCCAACAGGGTCAGCAGCACCGGCACGATGCCAAACCAGAACGCCAGCATCTCCGCACGCGAACGCAGGAACACCAGGTACAGGCGACCGGCGGGCCGCACATCGACCAGCACCAGCTGGTCATCCTGAGGCAGTTCGTGGAAGCCGGGCTCCAGGTTGCGCAGGTTGGCCGGCAAGGACAGCGCCGACTGCCCGCTTTCCAGCAGGTAGCCGCGGATGTTCTGGGTGTTGGGCGGCGGCTGCACCGGCGACGCCTCGTGCAGCGTCCAGTAATAGGCCGCTTCCTCGCGCAGGGCGGCGCCGACCAGGCTGTGCTTGATCACCAGCGACACCAGCCAGGCACCGAGCAGGATGCCCAGGCTGGCCAGGACTGCCTGCAGGATGAAGGCGATACGGATCTTGCGCGGCAGGCCGTGCGGCATTGCGGGGTCCCGGTCAGAGCGCTGCGATTATAGGCAGCGCGCTGCGCCGTAGTCGTGCACGGACGCTGACCGGCGGCAGCGCCGGCCGGTCATCCGTGCCCGATGCGGGGTCGTTGCCCGGCCGGGCCTGATGCTGCACCGGCCCGGCCCCGATCAGGCCATCGGCTGTGCGATATCGGCAATGCGGTAGCCGGCGCTCTGCACGGTGTGCAGCAGCGGACGGTCGAACGGCTTGTCGATGATCTTGCGCAGGTTGTACAGATGGCTGCGCAGCGTGTCCGAGTCCGGCAGGCCATTGCCCCAGATCTCGCGTTCGATCTCCTGGCGGGTGACCACGCGCGGCGATTCGCGCATCAGGATGGTCAGCAGGCGCAGGCCGATCGGCGACAGCTGCAGCTCGGTACCGGCACGGGTGGCCCGCATGCTGACCGGATCGAGCACCAGGTCGGCGACCTTCAGCACCTCCGAACCCACCTGGCGACGTTCGCGGCGGATCAGCGCGCGCAGGCGGGCTTCCAGCTCCTGGATCGCGAACGGCTTGGTCAGGTAGTCGTCGGCGCCGAACCCGAGGCCGGTGAGCTTGTCGTCCAGCGTGTCGCGTGCCGTGAGCATCAGCACCGGGGTGGACTTGCGCGCATCGTTGCGCAGGCGACGGCACACTTCGATGCCATCCAGGCGCGGCAGCATCAAGTCGAGCACCACGACGTCATAGCTGTTCTCCGCCGCAAGGCGGTAGCCATCCAGGCCGTCCTGTGCATAGTCGACTTCGAAGCCGCGACCTTCCAGGTATTCGCCGATCATCTCGGAGATGTTGCGGTTGTCTTCGACCACCAGCACCAAGCCGGAGGTCTCCTTCGTCTGACGCATGTGATTCCCTCTAACTTCAGCTTTGTGAAACATGCCGGATCGACGGTGGACGCGATGTGAAGTTCCGTCAAGAGGTACACAAACGGTTCAGAGGAGCGGCCTGAGCAGCGGCCAGACGTTGTCCAGCACCCTCGGTTGCGCCTGCGCCGTGGGGTGCAGGCCGTCGGCCTGCATCATGCCCGGCTGCAGGGCCACGCCCTCCAGCAGGAAGGGCAGCAGCGGCACCTCGTACTGCGTGGCCAGCGCCTTGTAGGCCGCAGCCAGGCGCTGGCGATAGGCCGGCCCGTAGTTGGGCGGTACGTCGATGCCCAGCAGCAATACCTTCGCGCCGGCCTTCTGGCTGGCCTGCACCATCTTTTCCAGGTTGCCCTGCACCTGCGCCGGGGTCAGCCCACGCAATGCGTCATTGCCGCCCAGCGCGATCACCACCACCGTCGGCTTTTCCTTCGCCAGCAGGCCCGGCAGGCGGGTCAGCGCGCCGGCGGTGGTCTCGCCGCTCATGCTGGCGTTGACGATGCGCGCCGGGGTTTTCGACTGCTGCCTGACCCGCTGTTGCAGCAGGCTGACCCAGCCGGCGTCGGCAGGGATATTGTGGGCGGCACTGAGGCTGTCGCCGAGCACCAGCACGGTGCGGGCCGGACCTTTGGCACAGGCCAGCCCCGGCAACAGCAGGAACCCTAGCAGCAGCACCACCATCGCGCCGGCTCGCCGGCTCCATCCCGTCTTGCGCATTGGAGTCTCCTCATCGACAGCCTGTCCCCCCGCAGCGCGCCCGTCGCCATCGCCGTCGACCAGGTCGGCAAATCCGTGCAGGGCCCGGAGGGTGAAGTCCACATACTGGACAACATCACCCTGACCGTCCATGAAGGCACCAGCGCGGCCATCGTCGGCGCCTCCGGTTCGGGCAAGACCACCCTGCTCGGGCTGCTGGCCGGGCTGGACCTGCCCAGCCGCGGCCGCATTGCGCTGTCGGGCCAGGACCTGGGCGACCTCGATGAAGAAGCGCGGGCCCAGCTGCGCGCGCGTGAGGTTGGCTTCGTGTTCCAGAGCTTCCACCTGCTACCGGCGCTGACCGCCGCCGAAAACGTCGCGTTGCCACTGGAACTGGCCGGGCGCGAAGACCGTGCGCGGGTCGATGAAGTGCTGGCCCAGGTCGGGCTGGCCCATCGCGCCCGCCACTATCCGCGCCAGTTGTCGGGCGGCGAGCAGCAGCGCGTGGCATTGGCGCGTGCGTTCGTCACCCGCCCGCGCATCCTGTTCGCCGACGAACCGACCGGCTCGCTGGACCACGCCACCGGCCAGCACATCAGCGACCTGCTGTTCGAACTCAACGCCGGCAGCGGCACCACCCTGGTGCTGGTCACCCACGACCTGCGCCTGGCCCAGCGCTGCCAGTACATCCATCGCATCGACGAGGGCCGGCTGCTGCCGGTCGAGCATGGGGCGCAGGCATGAACCTGCTGCGGCACGCGTGGCGCGCGCTGCGTCGCGAGGCCCTGGCCGGTGACCTGCTGACCGTGTTCGCCGCACTGGTGCTGGGCGTAGCGGTGATGACCGCGGTGGGCACGCTGGTCAACCGGGTCAACCTGGCGCTGACCGGCAGCGCTGCGGAAATGCTCGGCGGCGACCTTGGCATCGTCGGGCGCGATGACCCGCCGCAGGCGTTCGCCGACGAGGCACAGCGGCGTGGACTGGCCTACACCCGCATCGCCAGCTTCGGCAGCATGCTGTTCAACGGTGATGCCAACCAGATGGCCAGCATCAAGGCGGTGCAGGCGGGCTATCCGCTGCGTGGCACGCTGCGGGTGCGGGCCACACCCGGCGGCGCCCTGATCGCCGATGCCGGCATGCCGCCCGAGGGCCAGGCCTATGCCGACCCGCGCCTGTTGCAGGGACTGGGGCTGAAAGCCGGCGATGACCTCGAATTCGGCGCCGGCACGCTGCGCATCGCCGGCATCATCGAGGCCGAACCGGATACCGGTGGCGACCTGCTGACGCTCTCCCCCACCCTGTTGGTCAACCGCGCCGATGTGGAAGGCACAGGCCTGCTTGGCCCCGGCAGCCGCATCAACTACCGGCTGATGTTCGCCGGCTCCGCCGACCAGGTTGCCGCGTTGCGCCAGTGGCTGCTGCCACAGGTGAAAGGCCTTCGCCTGCTGAGCGTGGACGACACCCAGCGCGGCGTGCGCCAGGCCTTTGATCTTGCCGGGCGCTTCCTCGGCCTGAGCGCGCTGCTGGCGGTATTGCTTGCCGGCGTGGCGACCGCGCTGGCGGCCAACCGTTTTGCCCTGCGCCGCATCGACCAGGTGGCGATCCTGCGCTGCCTGGGCGCGCGCCAGCGCGACATTCTGTCCGGTCTGGCACTGCAGCTGCTGATGCTGGCAGTGCCGGCCTGCGCACTCGGCATCGGCCTGGGCATGGCTGCGCAGGAAGGCCTGGTGCAGGTACTGGGCAGCCTGGTGCCGCAGCGCTTGCCGCTACCCGAGGCAATGCCGGCGCTGACCGGCGCCGGCATCGGCCTGTTGCTGCTGTTCGGCTTCGGCCTGCCGCCGCTGCTGCGCCTGCGCGGGGTGCCGCCGATGCGCGTGCTCAACCGCTCCTTCGCCGCCCTGCCCCCGGCCTCGCTGCTGGCCTACGTAGCAGCGCTGGCGGCCAGCCTGCTGCTGGCGGTGCAGGTGACCGGTGATCTCAAGCTGGCGCTATGGGTGCTGGGCGGCCTGGCCGCGTTGGCGGTGGCGGCCGGCGTGGTCGGTTTCGTGCTGCTGCAGCTGCTGCGCGGCCTGCAGCACCGTCTGCACGGCCACTGGCGGCTGGGCTTGGCGGCGCTGACCCGGCGCCGGATGCTGGCGGTGATGCAGCTGGTCGGGCTGTCGCTGTCGCTGTGCGCGCTGTTGCTGCTGGCGGTGACCGGCCCCGGCCTGCTGCAGCAGTGGCGCGAACGCCTGCCCGCAGATACGCCGAACTACTTCCTGATCAACATCCAGCCCGGACAGCGTGACAGCGTGCTGGCCGCGCTGCGCGGACTGGGGGCCAACGACGCCAGCATCGAACCAATGGCGACCGGCCGCCTGATCGCGATCAACGGCAAGCCGCCGCTGCGCGTGGATCGCTCGCCGGACCAGAGCGGGCAGCCGGCGTCAGGCGAAGCCCAGCGCGATGACGACGACGAGAACCGGCCGTTGAACTTCAGCTGGCGCAGCAGCTTCCCGCCGGCCAACACGCTGATGAACGGCACCTTCTGGACGCCCGACAGCACGGCGGCGGAGGCGTCGGTTGAAATCGGCTGGGCCAAGCGCTACGGCGTGTATCCGGGCGACCGCATCACCATTTCAGTAGGCGAGCAGGAGCGCGAGTTCACCGTCACCAGTGTGCGCAAGGCCGACTGGAACACCTTCCGGCCGAACTTCTTCGTGCTGCTGAATCCCAATGCGGTGGGCGACACCCCGCACAACCTGCTGTCGGCGTTCCATCTGCCGGCCGGCAACGCGGCCGGGCTGGGCGAGCTGGTGCGCGCGCAGCCCAACCTGTCGCTGCTGGACGTGGACGCGGTGATCTCGCAGGTGCGCGATGTGATGGAGCGGGTCGCGCAGGCGGTGCAGCTGGTGATGGTGTTCAGCCTGCTGGCCGGCGTGCTGGTGCTGCTGGCCGCACTGCAGGCCACGGCGGGCGAGCGCCGCTACGACAGCGCGGTGCTGCGCACGCTGGGCGCGACCCGGCGCCAGCTGCGTGGCGCGGTGCTCGTTGAGTTCGGCGCACTGGGCACGCTGGCCGCGTTGCTCGCGGTGGGCGCGGCGGCCGTCATCGGCGTGGCAGTCTCGCAGAAGGTGTTCGAGCTGCCGTTGCTGCCGCCGTGGCCGGGCCTGCTGATCGGCGGCGTGGTCGGCATCGGGCTGAGCCTGCTGGCAGGCTGGTGGGGTACGCGGGCGATCCTGCATACGCCGCCGGCATTGGCGCTGCGTGAGGCCTGAGGCGGCGCCGGACCGGGGCGCGTGCCGAGCAAGCTCGGCACCTACCAAGTGCACATGACGGCGTTGCCAGTGTTCAAGGAACAAGCACATCCACGCATGGCGTGGCTCTACTGGGCCTTTTCCACGTACTTGGCGAACACGTCGTCAATCTGCGTGTCCTTCACCTTCTTGCCGGACTGGATCTCTTCGGCCTGGGTGAAAAGCGGGATGATCATCGCCATGCCGTCGATCCTGGTCTTCAGGTGCACGCCCGGCGCCTGGGTCAGGAAACCATCCCAACGCTGGCGCACCTTGGCCCAGTAACCGGCGGTGGCCTTCCAGTAGTTGCGCGCCGGGGTGAAGTCGACCTCGGTGGTCTTCACGTAGTCGTTGAAGCCGAACTCGCGTGCGATCTCCACCTGGCTGCCATCGGCGTTGCGCTGCACCTTGGTGTTGAACTGCTCGTGGGTCCAGCCATTGGGCGTGAGCGTGTGGCGGTTGACCACGGCCAGCGCGTTGTAGTCGCTGCGCTTGGTGTACTCACGGCGCGGCAGCGGGCGCCAGCTCAGATCGCTGGTCCAGCTCGGCACGTTGTTGGCGTAGGTCCAGGTGCCGGTGCCGCAGTAGCGCGGTGCGTCGCTCACTTCGTACACGCACTGGGTCCAGGCGCCCTGGTTCACCGCCGACGGAATACTGCGCACCTTCCAGGTCTGGTCGGCGCTGAACTCGAAACGGTTCGGTGCTTCGTACACCCAGTCCTGGCGCCAGTGCTTGGTGATGTGGCCGCTCTTTTCATCCAGCAGCAGGTGCTGCAGCACGATGCGCTTCGGGGTGTCCTCGACCACGATGACCACTTCGCTGCCGCCGCTGCGCATCGCCGGTGCACGCTCGTAGCCCGGCTTCAGCAGCACGGTCTCGTCGAAGGCGAAGTCCACGGTGTACTCACCCTGCATGGCGAGGATGCTGTCGTGGTCGCGGGCGATATCGGAGGGCTGCGCGCTGGCCACGCCGCTGGCGGCGAGCAGCAGCATGGCGCTGGCTGTCTGGAGCTTCATCGGGGTCTTCCTTCGGGGTTGCAGATTCATTGAGGGGCCATCCGTGGCCAACGGGCGTTCCATCAGGAGAAGGTCACAGGCGGATCAGCGGCAGGTCGCCGGGAATCTGGGGCGCCGGACGCCGGGCGGCGTCGGCACAGCAGCAGTCGTCGATCACCAGCTCGCCTTCAGCACCTTCCAGGCGTGCGATGCGGCGCGCGGTGGCCGCGCCCAGCGAGGACAGGGTCGACAGACTGGCGGCCAGCGTGCGTCCGTCGTCGGCGGCATGCAGGCGCAGCGCGCACAGGCGCCAGCGCTGGCCGCCAAGATGGCCGGCCAGGCGCCGCCACAGGCGTTCGCCAACGCTCGCCTCGCTGTCGTGTTCCGGTCCCGGCGGCAGCGGCGCGACCAGACGGTCCCAGGCCAGGAAATCGCTGTCGGGCAGCAGGTACAGGCGCCACACGCAGCGGCCGCGGCCATCAAGGAAGCACAGGCTTTCGCGCAGGCCCTCGCTGTCCACGCCCTGGCAGGCGTGTACGCGTACGGCCTGGCGCCAGCCGCCCAGCTCGTTGCCGTCGGCGTGGTACAGGCACAACACGGTGCCGAGCGTGGCCAGCTGTGCCGGGGTCGGCCAGGCCGCGCTGTTCGGCGCGGCGATGGAGTCATTCCTGCGTGCGGACAAGGCTCGGCTCATGAGATCACCAGGAAACGGCAAGGCTGGCGGAGAAGGTGCGGCCCGGGCTGCTGAAACGATCGCTCAGTGCGCGATCGGTGATCAGGCTCGGGGTGATCGACGACCATTCGATGTAGCGCTTGTCGGCCAAGTTGAACACACCGACATTGAAGGTGGCACCCGGCGCGAAGTTCCAGTGCGCCATCAGGTCCAGCACGCCGTAGCCGGCCGGCTGGTAGACGAACGGCGCCGGTGCGTTCGGATTGGTCTGCGCCGCAGGCGGCGGCAGGCGCTTCTTGCGCTGCACGAAGGTACCGGCCAGTTCGACGCCCCAGGTATCGGTGTCGTACATCAGGCCCAGCGTGCCACGCAGCGGATCGACCGAGGCCAGCGGTTCGTCATCGGTCCGGTTGTCACCACGCGACCATGCCAACGCACTGCGCAGCGCCAAGCCCTTCAGCGCCGGGCTGAGTTCGCCAAACTCGATGCCGGCCTTCATTTCCGCGCCATAGATGCGCGCGTCGGCGATGTTCTGCGACTGGAACACGGTCAAACCCTGCGCGTTGCGACCGGTATCGACGTTGGACTGGATGAAATCCTTGTAGTCGTTGTAGTAGCCGCTGACGCTGACGTACGCCGCCGGCGCGATGAAGCGCAGGCCCAGTTCGTAACCGTCGCTGGTTTCCGGCTTCAGATCCGGATTGGCGATGGCGGTATAGCGGAAGGCGATGTTGGTCAGGCCGATGTTGACGTCGTTGTACGGCGGCGAACGGAAGCCGCGCGCATAACCGGCGAACAGCGACCATTCGTCGGTAAAGCGCCAGACCATGCCCAGCTTCGGCGACACGCTGGTCTTCTTCAGCTGCGCCACGGCCGTGGTCGGGTTGTCTTCGGCGAAGATGCTGTCCACTTGCGGCTTCAGCTCGTAGCGGTCCACGCGCACGCCCGGCACCAGCGACAGCCTGCCATCGGCAAAGCGCATCTCATCCTGTGCATACAGGCCCAGCTCGGTAGTCTTGCTGATCGGGAAGTCACGCACCGGGAAGGTGTCCGGCAGCACCGTGTTGCTGACCACGCCAGCCTTACTGACCTGATAGCCGTCGCGCTTCTGCCGTATCTCGGTACGGGTGCCTTCGAAACCGTAGGTCAATGCGTGCTCGACGCTGCCGGTGGCGAACGCCTTGTTGAACTGCGCCTGCAGGCCATAGGCATGCTGGTCGAAGGAGAACACGCGGTGGCGACGGGTGCCGTCGGTGCGGGTCTCGTCGGTCTGCTGCCGGGTTTCGCTGTTCTGCGCGTACACCTGCCAATGCAAGCTGTCGGCGAACGGCTGGTCCAGCGCATCCATCTCGTGGGCGAAGGAGACGCGGTTGCGCTTCTGGGTGTCGTGGGACTTCATGCCAGTGGCCGCAGCCATCGCGCCGGGGCGCGGTGCAACGCTGGCGATCGCCGACAGCACATTGGTATCGGTGGTGTCTTCGTTGCCTTCCACGGTCAGGCGGAAGCGCTGGTCCTCGCTGGGTGCATAGACCAGTTTGCTGAGCAGGCTGCGGCCGTCGCGATCCTGCGGATTGGACGCGGTGCGGGTGTCGTTGTCGCTGCGAACCGTGCCCTTGTTGTCCGTTTCCTGGCCCTGGTGGTGGTTGACGTTGACCAGGCCGCTCCAGTGGTCGCCACCGAAGGCGGCCGTGGCACCGCCGAGCAGGCCCTTCCACTCACCGTCGTAGCCGAACTTCAGGCCGAAGTAGCTGTTCTTGCCGTCCTTGAGATAGTCGGCCGGGTCTTTGGTCACGAACGCGACCACGCCACCGAGTGCATCGGAGCCGTACAGCGGGCTGGCCGGTCCACGCACGATCTCGACGCGCTTGAGCGTATCGAGGTCGGTGAAGTTGCGGTTGGAACTGGCGAACGAACCGATGTCGAACCGGGTCGGCATGACGATGCCGTCGGTCTGGATGCGCACGCGGTTGCCGTCCAGGCCACGGATGCGGAAACCATCCAGGCCGAAGCGGGTCGCGCTGCGGGTGACCGACAGGCCCGGCTCGTAGCGCACCAGATCCTTGATGTCCTGCACCAGGTGCCGGTCCATCTGCTCACGGTCGATGACATCCACGGTGGCCGCCACGTCGCTCAGCGCCCGCTCGGTGCGGGTGGCGGTGACCTGCACCCGATCGAATTCGCGCGCATCGGGGGCAGCAGTGGCAGCAGCGTGGGCGGACAGCGGCAGCGCCATCCAGACAGCAAGGCAAAGGGCGGTATGGCGGGTCATCGGGTTCGTTCGGTCAGGCAGGGGAACCCCCGGTTACCGGCGCACCCGGAAGGTGCACGCGGTAGACCGAGGGGGAGAGAGCGGGAGCGGACGGGTCGCCCACCCTGTCGGCGCTGCCGGCAGGAGGGAGGGAGGCGGGCGACCAGACCGCGATTACTTGGTCAGGATCAGCTTGTCGTTGCTGGTGTGCCGCAGGCGATAGAAACGGTCGCCGTGCTGGATCAGGATTTCACGACGGCCCTTGAGCAGGGCTTCGCTGTCGATGACCTCTTCCGGCGGAACGACACGGACCGGACGATCGCGGAGGGTCAGCGTTTCGGGGCGCAGCAGTACAGGTTGAGCATTCATGAGCATCTGGACTCGTGCGAGGGACGAGTTAAATGATAATGATTCTCAGTTGACAATCAACAACCATTCTCAATTTCATTGATGAGATTAATGATCGAATTCGGAAATTCGATAAACACCATCAATCAAAAGATTGAGTGCGACACCTTTGTAGAGTCGAGCCACGCTCGACTGCTCTTGGCGCCGTCGCCATGAAACGCCCGCGCTGCGCGCGGAGTCGAGCATGGCTCGACTCCGCAAAGGGCTGTCAGGCGAAGACGGCTTCGACCTGGGCCCAGCCGGCGGCGTCGACCTGCTCCAGCACGTCCAGTGCCTGCAGGTTCTGCAGCAGCTGGCTGACCCGGCTGGCGCCGAGGATCACGCTGGAGACGTTCGGGTTGCGCAGGCACCAGGCGATGGCCAGCGTGGCCGGGGCCTGGCCCAGCGCGCGTGCCACCTCGCTGAAGCGGCGCACCTGGGCCAGGCGGGCTTCGGCGTCGGCACCCAGCACCAGGTCCTGCAACCACTGCATGCCTTCCCGGCCCAGCCGCGCATCGGCCGGAATGCCCTGGTCGTACTTGCCGGTGAGCAGGCCCGAGGCCAGCGGCGAGAAGATGGTGGTGCCCAGTCCGGCGCCGGCATACAGCGGCGCGTACTCGACCTCGACCCGTTCGCGGTGCAGCAGGTTGTACTGCGGCTGCTCCACCGACGGGCCCTGCAGGTTGCGCGCCTGCGCGATGTCCAGCGCCTGCTGGATCTGCACGGCCGACCACTCCGAGGTCCCCCAGTAGAGGATCTTGCCCTGCCGCACCAGGGTGTCCATGGCATGCACGGTCTCGGCGACCGGTGCGTCCGGATCCGGGCGGTGGCAGTAATAGAGGTCCAGGTAATCCACCCGCAGGCGCTTGAGCGCGGCGTGGCAGGCATCGGTCACATGCTTGCGCGACAGGCCGCGCTGGGTCGGCCGCGGGTCCTTGGCGCTGCCGAAGAACACCTTGCTGGAGACGCAGAAACCGTCGCGCGGCAGGCGCAGGTCGGCGATCACATCGCCCATCACCTGTTCGGCGCGGCCGTTGGCATAGCCCTCGGCATTGTCGAAGAAGTTGACGCCATGATCCCAGGCGGCCGCCACCAGGTTGCGGGCCTCGTCGCGCGGGATCTGGTCACCGAAGGTCACCCAGGCGCCGAAGGACAGGGCGGAAATCGGCAGGCCGGTGGAGCCCAAGCGACGGTATTGCATGCGAATCTCCTGCTGCGGGCCCGCATCCGGGCCGGGATCGAACTCCATTCTACCTGCCGCCGCCGGCCGCAAGCCCTTGCCGTTGCTGGCCCGATCGGTACCGTTGGGTGCGCGCACGCTGCTTTTTCTTGCCCCGGCCCCTGCCCTGCACTAGGCTTCCCGTTTTTCGCGACGCCCCAGGGGAGTCACTCACATGGTCGAAGGTTTGGGCAGGATCGGCTTCGGCCTGTTCGGGTTGGCGGTGCTGATCGGCATCACCTGGTTGTTTTCCAACAACAAGCGTGCAGTTGACTGGAAGCTGGTTGCCACCGGTATCACCCTGCAGATCGCCTTTGCGGCGCTGGTGATCCTGGTGCCGGGCGGGCGCGACGTGTTCGATGCGCTGGGCAAGGGCTTCGTCAAGATCCTCAGCTTCGTCAACGAGGGCTCGGGCTTCATCTTCGGCTCGTTGATGGACACCAAGAACTACGGCTTCATCTTCGCCTTCCAGGTGCTGCCGACCATCATCTTCTTCTCGGCGCTGATGGGGGTGATGTACCACCTCAACGTCATGCAGGCGATCGTGCGCGTGATGGCCTGGTCGATCACCAAGGTGATGCGCGTGTCCGGCGCGGAAACCACCAGCGTCTGCGCCAGCGTCTTCATCGGCCAGACCGAGGCGCCGCTGACCGTTCGCCCGTACATCGCCAGGATGACCCAGTCCGAACTGCTGACCATGATGATCGGCGGCATGGCGCATATCGCCGGCGGCGTGCTTGCGGCCTACGTGGGCATGCTGGGCGGCGGCGATCCGGCGCAGCAGGCTTTCTACGCCAAGCACCTGCTGGCGGCCAGCATCATGGCGGCCCCGGCCACCCTGGTCGTGGCCAAGCTGCTGATTCCGGAAACCGGCACCCCGCTGACCCGCGGCACGGTGAAGATGGAAGTCGAAAAGACCTCCAGCAACATCATCGATGCCGCCGCTGCCGGCGCCGGTGACGGCCTGAAGCTGGCACTGAACATCGGCGCGATGCTGCTGGCCTTCATCGCCCTTATCGCGCTGCTGAACGCGCCGCTGACCTGGGTGGGCGAAGTGACCGGCCTGGCCGCTGCCATCGGCAAGCCGACCAACCTGTCGACCATCTTCGGCTATCTGCTGGCCCCGATCGCCTGGGTGATCGGCACGCCGTGGGCCGACGCCACCACCGTCGGCTCGCTGATCGGCCAGAAGGTCGTGATCAACGAGTTCGTCGCCTACACCGAACTGTCGCAGATCGTGAACGGCCAGATCCCGGGCGTGAGCCTGTCCGCCGAAGGCCGCCTGATTGCCACTTACGCGCTGTGCGGCTTCGCCAACTTCAGCTCGATCGCGATCCAGATCGGCGGTATCGGTGGCCTGGCGCCGGAGCGCCGCCACGACCTGGCCAAGTTCGGCCTGCGCGCGGTGCTGGGCGGTACCATTGCCACCTTCATGACGGCGACCATCGCCGGCGTGCTGACGCACTTCAGTTGAACCCCTGGTTGAGAAAAGATTTCCTATGAGCAGCAGTGTCGTTGTCGTCGGTTCCTTCAATGTCGATCACGTGTGGCGGTGCGAAACGCTGCCGGCACCGGGTGCGACCATTGCCGGCCGCTACAGCACCGGCCCCGGTGGCAAGGGCTTCAACCAGGCCGTGGCGGCCTGCCGCGCTGGTGCGGACACCCACTTCGTGTGTGCGTTGGGCGATGACG
Source organism: Stenotrophomonas sp. YJH_SMC_46 (assembly GCF_059370315.1). NCBI lineage: Bacteria > Pseudomonadati > Pseudomonadota > Gammaproteobacteria > Lysobacterales > Lysobacteraceae > Stenotrophomonas > Stenotrophomonas sp. YJH_SMC_46. Next base: position 379,184 of record NZ_JCAFTO010000004.1, on the reverse strand, counting down.
CCGGTGGCGCCACTGCGCGCGAACTGGCTGCGCACGATGGCTTCGCGCTGATCGCCGAGGCCAGCAGCGAGCCGACCGGCACCGCCGGCATCTACGTCGATGCCCGTGGCCGCAACACGATCGTGATCGGCCCCGGCGCCAATGCCGCGCTGGGCACCGATTTCCTGCAACAGCAGCAGGCCCTGCTGGCCGGTGCCAAGGTGGTGCTGGTGCAGCTGGAATCGCCGGTGCAGACCATCGAAGCGGCGCTGGCCACGGCCCGCGAGGCCGGTGTCACCACCGTGCTCAACACCGCGCCGGCCGACGCGCCCTCGACCATCGGCCTGCTCAAGCTGGCCGATGTGATCACCCCGAACGAGACCGAGTTCGCCGCCCTGCTCGGCCGCCATGTCGGTGAGCGCGTGGACGCCAACGACGTCGCCGCGCTGGATGGCGCCAGCCTGCACGCGCTGTGCCGCAAGCTGGTCGGCAACGGTACCGTGGTGGTGACGCTGGGTTCGGTGGGCGTGTTCGTCTCGCACGCCGACGAGAACCTGCGCGGCGACACCCAGCCGTACTACCGCGTCGGTGCCGAACAGGTGCAGGCCATCGACACCACCGGTGCCGGTGATGCCTTCAACGGTGCGCTGGCTGCGTCGCTGGCACAGGTGGCCGATGCACCGTTCGCCCGCCACGTGCGCTTTGCCAACCAGTTCGCCGGTCGCTCGACCGAGAAGGAAGGCGCTGCAGCGGCGATGCCGCGCTTCACCCCGGCCGCCGCCGAAGCCAAGTAATTCCACGCCACGCGTGGATGACAAGGCCCGGGTGCACAGGCACCTGGGCCTTTCTTTCGCCCATTGCCCAGCCCCTGCGACCGCCTGTCGCATTGCCCACATCCTGCCCCCTCGCTCACGATCCGCGCAGCTTCCTTGCACGGGCAGGACATGGACGGATTCCCCTGGTTGCTGGTCGCGGCCGCAGGCAGTGCCGCTGCGGCGCTGCTGCATATCGGCTGCATCGCCTTTGGCGCTCCTTGGTACAGGTACTTCGGTGCCGGCCCGCGCATGGTCCGCCTGGCGCATGCGGGGCACTGGTGGCCGCCGCTGATGACCGCCGGCATTACGGCCGTGCTGGTGGCCTGGACGCTGTACGCACTGGCCGCTGCGGGCTGGCATTCGCCGCTGCCGGCCAGTCGTCTGGTCCTGTCGGGCATCGCCCTGCTGTTGCTGCTGCGCGCGGCGATGGGGTTCGGGCTGGCGCTGCTGCGGCCCGGCTACAACGGCCGGCGCTTCTGGGTGGTCAGTTCACTGGTCTGCCTCAGCCTGGGGCTGGCCTTCGCGCTGGGTGCCGGCCAGGCCTGGCAGCGCCTGGGGTAGCCGCCCACCTTCGCCCGCCCTTGGGGGCGGCGGAAGCAACCGTCAAGCATCTGCTGATGCCGGTACGGCATGAGGTCGGTGCCGATCGGCCTGAACCGGGGCGCAGCCGATACGGCCGCGTCGCTGTCGGCGCCCTACAATGGGCGCATGCAGATCGGCCCGTACACCATTGCTCCGAACGTCGTGCTGGCGCCCATGGCCGGCGTCACCGACAAACCCTTCCGCCTGCTGTGCAAACGGCTGGGCGCGGGCCTGGCCGCCTCGGAAATGACCATCAGCGACCCGCGCTTCTGGACCACGCGCAAGTCGATCCACCGCATGGACCATGACGGCGAACCGGCACCGATCAGCGTGCAGATCGCCGGGACCGAGCCGCAGCAGCTGGCCGAGGCCGCGCGCTACAACGTCGACCACGGCGCGCAGATCATCGACATCAACATGGGCTGCCCGGCCAAGAAGGTGTGCAATGCCTGGGCCGGCTCGGCGCTGATGCGCGACGAGCAGTTGGTGGCGCGCATCCTCGAAGCCGTGGTCAACGCGGTGGACGTGCCGGTCACGCTGAAGATCCGCACCGGTTGGGACTGTGACCACCGCAATGGCCCGCTGATCGCGCGCATCGCCGAGGACAGCGGTATCGCTGCACTGGCCGTGCACGGCCGCACCCGCGACCAGCACTACACCGGCCAGGCCGAGTACGCCACCATCGGCGAGATCAAGGCCGCACTGCGCATTCCGGTGATCGCCAACGGCGATATCGATTCGCCGCAGAAGGCGGCCAACGTGCTGAAGGAAACCGGCGTGGACGCGGTGATGATCGGCCGCTCCGCACAGGGCCGGCCGTGGATCTTCCGCGAGGTGGCGCACTACCTGGCCACCGGCGACGAACTGCCACCGCCGTCGTTGGCGGAAGTGCGCGACATCCTGCTCGGCCACCTGCATGCGCTGCATGCGTTCTATGGCGAGCCGCAGGGCGTGCGCATCGCGCGCAAGCACTTGGGCTGGTATGCCAAGGACCGGCCGGAGAACGCCGCCTTCCGCGCCGTGGTCAACCGTGCCGAAGACCCACAGAGCCAGATCGCGCTGACCACCGAGTACTTCGACCGCCTGATCGCCGGGGAACCGGCGCTGCCTTCGGCCGCCTGACCGCCCTGCCGCGTCGCAACGTCGAGCCTGCTCGACCGAATTGAACTCCGAGAGCCCGCCTCCATGACCCCGCCGATCTCCTCTCCCACCTACCTCCACGGGTTTTCCGGCACCGAGCAGCAGCGCCTCATGACCCAGGCCCGGCTGCTGGAATCGAGCATCTTCGGCCAGATCGACTACAGCGGCGCGCGGCGCCTGCTGGAAGTCGGCAGTGGCGTTGGTGCACAGACCGAGATCCTGCTGCGCCGCTTTCCCGAGCTGCACGTGACCGGCGTGGACCTGAGCGAAGCGCAGCTGGCTACCGCACGCGAGAACCTGGCGCGCACGCCGTGGTGCAGCGATCGCTACACACTCCAGCAGGCTGACGCCGGCGAGCTCCCGTTCGAGGCACGCAGCTTTGACTCGGCGTTCCTGTGCTGGGTACTGGAGCACGTGCCGTCACCGGCGCGCGTGCTGAGCGAGGTGCGCCGGGTGCTGGCACCGGGTTCGCCGGTCTACATCACCGAGGTGATGAATGCCTCGTTCCTGCTCGACCCGTATTCGCCGCACATCTGGCGTTACTGGATGGCGTTCAACGATTTCCAGTACGACCACGGGGGCGACCCGTTCGTTGGCGCCAAGCTGGGCAACCTGCTGCTGGCCGGCGGCTTCCGCGACGTGCACACCGAGATCAAGACCATCCACCTGGACAACCGTGAACCGGCGCGCCGCAAGACGATGATCGCGTTCTGGGAGCAGCTGCTGCTGTCGGCGGCCGACCAGCTGCTGCAGGCCGGCTCGGTGGACGAGGAAACCGTGGAAGGCATGCGCCGCGAGTTCCGCCTGGTGCAGAACGACCCGAATGCGGTGTTCTTCTATTCGTTCGTCCAGGGCCGCGCCACGGTGTATTGATCCGGTGTTCTGCTGCCGATCGAGGCCGCAGAGCCACGCCATGCGTGGATCCACTGATCAATGCACGGCGGTGTGGTCGGCCGCGCCCGGCGCCGCCGCCGGCTCCTGCCAGATCCGCTGCCACATCGCCGCCAGGCGGCGACCGGCGTCGGCACGCGCGGCGGGACTGCTGTAGTCCACGCGCACCTGCTCGGGAACGATTGCCCGCCACTGCCCGTCGGCCTGCTCGGCCACGACGAAATTGAAGGTGTAGTCCGGCTCCAGCCCCATGCGCAGGTCGCTCAGCACCAGCCGGCCGTCCACGACCTGCGCACGCATGAAGCCACGGTTGAACCACTGCAGGCGCCGCACTGCCGGAATGCCCCCCGCTTCGCGCAAGGCCTGCACGTTGGACGCATGGCCTTCGAACCGCATCGGCCCGTGGTCGGCCACCAGCGAGCGATCACCCACCACGTAGCCGTTGGGCGTCATCGCCACCACCCGCCACAGCAGGGTGTTGAACGGCATCGGCACCGAGAAGCGCGGCGCATCGCCCAGGCCCATCGCGGACAGGCTCTGCTGCGCGGCACGGTCGACCTGTGCCTTGGCGATCAGGCCCCAGCCCAGGTAGCCACTGCTGATCAGCAGCGCCACGCCCAGCACCTTGCCCACCCAGGACCGGGCGCGACCAAACCAGGCCAGCACGCAGCCCAGCAGCAGCCATACCGTGTAGCCAGGATCGATGATGAAGACACTGGAACCCATGGTCGGATGTGGCCGCAACGGCCACCACAGCTGGGTACCGTAGACGGTGAACGCATCCAACAGCGGATGGGTGACCAGCGCCAGCTGGATCGCCCAGAACCAGCGCAGCGGTGACTGCGCGACGCGGCCATTGCCGAAGCGCTTGAACAGCCACCAGATCAATGCGGCCACCCAGGGCAGCACCAGCAGCGAATGACTGAAACTGCGGTGCTCGATCATGTTCGCCACCGGATCGGCTGCGGTGAAACCGAGCCACAGGGCGTCGAGGTCCGGCAGGGTGCCAAGCGCGGCACCGGCCAGCAGGGCCGCGCGGCGGTGGCCAGGCGGGGCGATGGCAGCAGCGACGGCGCCACCGAGCACGATCTGGGTCAGGGAGTCCATGGGCCGATGCTAGCGGCTTGCGGGCGGTGCATGTAGAGCCGAGCCCATGCTCGGCTGCTCTTCATTGCGTGTAACGGCAGCCGAGCATGGGCTCGGCTCTACAAGGGTACAGACGCGGGCGGGTTACGCCGCCTGCGACATGCGTGCGCCCGGCAGCTCCGCCAGCGTCTGGCCGTTGTGGTCCAGCAGGCGCAGCGCGCCATCATGGTCTTCGGCCAGCGCGGTCAGGCTTTCCACCCAGTCGCCGTCGTTCGCGTAGACCAGGCCATCGCGTTCAGTCAACGCAGCTCGGTGGATGTGGCCACAGACGATGCCATCCAGCCCGCGACGGCGGACATCGTCCAGCCCGGCCTGCACGAAGCGCTCGATGTAGCGTTCGGCGGCGCCGCTGCGCTTCTTCAGGAATTCAGACAATGACCAGTAGCGCATGCCCAGCAGCCGCCGCACCGCGTTCAGCGCCTGGTTGCCGGTCAGGATGCGGTAGTACAGCCAATCGCCGAATTTCTCCTGCAGGCCACCGAAGTGGGTCACGCCGTCGTACTCGTCCCCATGCGCGACCAGCAGCCGGCGGCCATGGGCGGTCACGTGGATGGCGCGGCGGCGCACCTGCATCGCCGGCAGCATCAGCCCACAGACCTGGCGCAGCGAGGCATCGTGGTTGCCGGGGATGTAGATGATCTCGGTACCCGCGCGGCGCAATGCATGCAGGGCCTGGATGACTTCGCTGTGTGACTGCCGCCAATTGGCCCGGCGATGCGCCATCCACCACAGGTCGATGATGTCGCCGACCAGGTACAACCGTTCGCAACGCAGCTGCAAGAGGAACCGTGCCAGCTCGGTGGCATGGCAATGACGTGAACCCAGATGCACATCGGAGACGAACACTGCGCGCCGGTGCGGCGACAGGTTCGCCAGCGCGCTCATGCCGGCGTCCCCGCGTCGCGCAGGTAGCGTTTGCGCTTGTTCGGCCGGATCGCACACAGGTCCACTTCGATCAGGCCGTCGATCGAATCGCTGAAGTCCGGGTCGACACCGAAGGCGAGGAAGCGGGCACCACCGGGTTCACACAGATCGGTGTACTGGCGGTACAGCGTGGGTACGCCGGTACCGAGCGCAGCCAGGTTGGCCTTGAGCACCTCGAACGCGGCGCCTGCATCCAGCTCACCGAAACTGGGCGGTGCGGCGAAGTACTGGAACGGGCGGTTCGATTCGGCCAGGCCAGCGGTACCGCTGTAATAGCGCTGGTAGTACGCCACCAGCTGCTCGCGCGCTTCACGCGGTAGCGCCGCGCTGATCGACACGGCGCCGAACAGGTAGCGGATGCCCGGCCGGCACTGCAGGTAGGCGCCGATGCCCTGCCACAGATAGTCCAGGCTGCGGCTGCCCCAGTAGTCGGGCACCACGAAGCTGCGGCCCAGTTCCAGGCCCTCGGCGATGTGGGTGATGGCATCGTCGGAATAGCGGAACAGCGACGCGCTGTAGAGCCCGGACAGGCCGTGCCGGGCCAGTGCGTGGGCGCCGCGCATGATCCGGTACGCGCCGGCGATGCGCTGCGCGGCGGCGTCCCAGATCACGATGTGCTCGTACTGCGGGTCGTAGTTGTCGAGGTCACGGCTGCGCCCGGTGCCCTCGCCCACCTGGCGGAAGGTCAGTTCGCGCAGGCGGCCCAGCTCCAGCAGCAGCGGCGAATCGGCAGTACAGGTGGCCAGCAGAATCTGCTTGCCATCGGCGGTCTGGCCCAGCTGGGTCGCTGCGGCAATCCCTGCAGCGACCTGCGAAGGGGGCACCGGGGCGGCCAGCGGCTCAGGGCCTGCGCAGGCAGCGGCATTGCCGGCCGCGCCATTGCGGCCCAGCGCATACAGCGCGCGGCGTACCGCCAGCAGCTGTGCGCCCGGGTCACCGCCATCGCCCAGCCGCATCGGCTCGCCGATGCTCAGCCGCAGCGGGCGGCCACGACGGGTGAACATCTCGCGTGCCAGCAGCGCGGTGCCGGCCGGCTTGAACAGGGTTGATGCGCCGTAGAACAGCGCTGAGTTGCGCGCTTCCACCCGCACTGGCAGCACCGGCGCCCCGGCGGCGCGGGCAAAGCGCACGAACCCGCGCTGCCAGCGACCATCGCGGATGCCTCGCAGCGAGAGGCGCGAGACCTCGCCGGCCGGGAACACGATCACGCACTGCTCGGCGGCCAGCGCCTCCTCCACCGCGTGCAGACTGCCGCGCTGGGCCTTGCCGCCAAGGATGCGCACCGGCAACAGCAGATCCTGCAGTGGCGCGATAGCCCCCAACAGATCGTTCGCCACGATCCGCACGTCACGGCGGATGCGGCCGACCGCGTCCAGCAGCGCCAGCGCGTCCAGCGCCCCGGACGGATGATTGGCAACAATCAGCAGGCGGCCGGTGGCCGGGATCTTCGCCAGCGCGGCCGGATCCACCTGGTACTGGCCATCGACGAATTCCAGGGCGGCGGCGACGAAGCCGAATCCGCGCAACCCTGCACTGCGCTTCAGGAAGGCCTCGATCTGGTCCAACCGCGACCAGCGACCGACGCTGCGCAGCAGCGGCCGTGCCAGCTGGCCACGACGGCCATGGAACCAATCGGGGAAGCGTTGCTGGAGACGCTGTTCGAGTTCCTGCATGGCGGATCCACTCATGCCCGGCGGCCGGATTGGCCGACAGCCTGCGCCCGGCAGGCGGCAGCCAGATGGCGGTTTCGGGGCAGAACGATGACGGCCGGCCCGGCAGGGTCGCGGCCTGCGTGGTCCGGGGTTGGACAGCCCCGTCCGTCGTCACGCTGGTGGAACACTGGGCCTCGAGGCCGGGCCCCAATCCCGTCACGACGGCCCTTGCCAGGCCTACGCGGGCTTAACCACCGGCAACCGGTACCGGTTCACAATGCACAGGCGGCGCACCCCGTGTATCATGCGCGCCCATCTTTCCATCCGAATCAAGGGATATTACGCCTGATGTCCAGCTATCTCTTCACCTCCGAGTCGGTCTCTGAAGGCCATCCGGACAAGGTTGCCGACCAGATCTCCGATGCGGTGCTGGACGCGATCCTGACCCAGGACCAGCGTGCCCGCGTGGCCTGCGAGACCATGGTCAAGACCGGCGTTGCCATCGTGGCCGGTGAAATCACCACCAGCGCCTGGATCGACCTGGAAGCGCTGACCCGCAAGGTCATCACGGACATCGGCTACGACAGCTCCGACGTCGGCTTCGACGGCGCCACCTGCGGCGTGCTGAACCTGATCGGCAAGCAGTCGCCGCACATCGCCCAGGGCGTGGACCGCAAGAAGCCGGAAGAAATGGGCGCTGGCGACCAGGGCCTGATGTTCGGCTATGCCACCAACGAGACCGACAGCTACATGCCGGCCGCGATCCACCTGTCGCACCGCCTGGTCGAGCAGCAGGCCAAGATCCGCAAGAAGAAGAACTCGCCGCTGTCGTGGCTGCGCCCGGACGCCAAGAGCCAGGTCACCCTGCGCTATGAAAACGGCGTGGTCTCGGCCATCGACGCCGTGGTCCTGTCGACCCAGCACGCCCCGGGCATCAAGCAGAAGGACCTCATCGAGGCCGTCCGCGAAGAAATCATCAAGCCGGTGCTGCCGGCCAAGTGGCTGCACAAGGGTACCAAGTTCCACATCAACCCGACCGGCAAGTTCGAGATCGGCGGCCCGGTGGGCGACTGTGGCCTGACCGGCCGCAAGATCATCGTCGACACCTACGGCGGCTGGGCCCGTCACGGTGGTGGCGCGTTCTCCGGCAAGGACCCGTCCAAGGTCGACCGTTCGGCTGCCTACGCGGCCCGCTACGTCGCCAAGAACGTGGTTGCTGCCGGCCTGGCCGACCGCTGCGAAGTGCAGGTCTCCTACGCCATCGGCGTGGCCGAGCCGACCTCGATCTCGGTCACCACCTTCGGCACCGGCAAGATCAGCGATGACAAGATCGAGAAGCTGATCCGCAAGCACTTCGACCTGCGCCCGTACGGCATCATCAAGATGCTGGACCTGATCCACCCGATGTACCAGCAGACTGCGGCCTACGGCCACTTCGGCCGCAAGCCGAAGGAGTTCAGCTACCTCAACGGCGAAGGCGAGACCGTCAACGCCACGGCCTTCTCCTGGGAGAAGACCGACCGCGCCGCCGCCCTGCGCGCCGATGCGAAGCTGAAGTAAGAAACACGAAGGGCCGCTCACGCGGCCCTTCTGCGTTCTGTAGAGCCGAGCCCATGCTCGGCTTTCTTTTTCTTGCGACAAGAGCAGCCGAGCATGGGCTCGGCTCTACAAGAGCTACGCCACGCCGATACAATCGGCCCATGTCGACCGAACTGAAAACCCACCAGCTGTCCATGACCGTGCTGATGTCGCCGGACATGGCCAATTTCTCCGGCAAGGTCCACGGTGGCGCCATCCTGCGCCTGCTTGATCAGGTGGCCTACGCCTGTGCCAGCCGCTACGCCGGCAGCTATGTGGTCACCCTGTCGGTGGACCAGGTGATGTTCCGCCAGCCCATCGCGGTGGGCGAGCTGGTCACCTTCCTGGCCTCGGTGAACCATACCGGCACCTCGTCGATGGAGATCGGCATCAAGGTGGTGGCCGAAGACATCCTCAAGCGCAGCGTGCGCCACGCCAACAGCTGTTTCTTCACGATGGTGGCCGTGGATGAGGAAGGCCGGCCGACGCCGGTGCCAACATTGCAGCCGGTCACCTCGGACGAGAAGCGCCGCCAGGCCGCAGCGCTGATCCGCCGCCAACTGCGCCAGGAAATGGAACAGCGCCACCTGGAACTGCTGGCATCGAATCCTCCGTCGCCGGAGGAGTGAGGGCGTGCGGGGCACGCCCCGCACCCACCGAGGCAGGTAGCGCCGGGCCATGCCCGGCGGATACGCATCAACCCGTGTTCTGCACCCCCTGCGAAACGCCGTTCACGCACGCCACCAGCGCGCGCAGCAGCTCGTCATCCTCGCGCCCGCTGGCCCGCCAGCGCTGCAGCAGATCCACCTGCAGCACGCTGATCGGATCGACGTAGGGATTGCGCAGGCGGATCGACAGCGCCAGCCGCGCATCATGGTCCAGCAGCGTCTTCTGGTCCATCAGCGCCAGCAGCCAGTGCCGGGTAAGTTCCAGTTCGCGCTGTACCTGCGGGAAGAAGCGCCCGTGCAGGTCGCCTGACAACAGCGAGAACTGCTCGGCGATGGTGATATCACCCTTGGACAGCACCATCGCGATGTCGTCCAGGAAGGTGCGGAAGAACGGCCAGTCACGCGCCATTTCGCGCAGGGTCTCTTCATGGCCAGCGTCCACCGCCGCCTGCAGGCCGCTGCCCACGCCGTACCAGCCGGGAATGACGGCACGCGCCTGGCTCCAGGCAAACACCCAGGGAATCGCACGCAGGTTGCCCAGTGCCGCATCCTGGCCGAGACGGCGCGAAGGACGCGAGCCCAGCGTCATCCGCTCGATCACGTCGATGGGTGTGGCGGTACGGAAGTAGTCCATGAAGCCGGCCTGGCCAACGAAGGCGCGATACACCTCGCTGCTGGCCGATGACACCGCGTCCATCACCGGCCGCCACGCATCCTCGCGCGGCTCGGCGGCACGCGGGCGCAGGCTGGCGCGCAGCACCGCACCGGTGGCCTGTTCCAGCGAGCGCAGGGCCAGCGCGCGGATGCCATATTTGCGATGGATCACTTCGCCCTGCTCGGTCACCCGCAGGCGGCCATCGATGCTGCCGCGCGGTGAAGCATCCACGGCGTGCGTGGTCTTCCCACCGCCACGGCTGATCGAGCCGCCACGGCCATGGAAGAAGGTCAGGCGGATGCCCGCCTCGGCCGCCACCTCCAGCAGTTCCACCTGCGCGCGCTGCAGGCCCCAGCGCGAGGCGGCGATGCCACCGTCCTTGCTGCTGTCCGAGTAGCCGAGCATCACCATCTGCACGTCGCCGCGCGCGCGCAGATGGGTGCGGTACACCGGGTCGTCCAGCAGGTCGCGCAGCGTGGCGGTGCCGCGCTTGAGGTCATCCACGGTTTCAAACAGCGGCGCGATGTCCAGCGGCACCGTGTCATCGGCGTCGACCAGGCCACCACGCCGCGCCAGCGCCAGTACCGCCAGCACGTCGCTGCGGTCGTGCGCCATCGAAATGATGTAACTGCCCAGTGCATCGCCGCCATGGCGTGCGCGTGCATCAGCCAGCGCGGCAAACACCGCATCCAGCCGCTGGTTGCCTTCGTCGTCGCCCTTCGGCAACGGCGTGTCACCACTCGCATGCGGCGCCAGCAGGCGCGCACGCCCCACGGCATCGAGATCGTCCCACGCTACGTCACTGCCCAGCACCGTGGCCAGCGCACGCGCATGCACGCTCGATTCCTGGCGCACATCCAGCCTCGCCAGATGGAAGCCGAACGTCTTCACCCGCCACAGCAGACGCTGCACGGCAAAGCCGCCGGCCTGTTCGCCGCGATTGGCGCGCAGGCTGTCGAGGATCAGCTGCAGATCGTCGATCAGTTCGGCGGGGCCGGCGTAGGCGCCGCTGTCATCATCCAGCGTGGCCTGCAGGCGTGCGCGCATGCGGTCGTTGAGCAGGCGGTACGGCATGTCGGCATGGCGCGGGCGCGACTGCACCTGCGGCAGCAGCTGCTGGTACTGCGCCACGCGTGCCTGCAACGCATCACTCACGCCCACTCGCTCGGTAGACTGGCTGAGCAGGCTGGCCAGCTGCAGCAGTTCCTTCTGGTAGCGCCCCAGCACTGCCTGCCGCTGTGCATCCAGCGTGTTGCGGATGGTGGTGGCATCCACGTTCGGGTTGCCGTCCATGTCGCCGCCCACCCAGGTGCCGAAGCGCAGCAGGCGCGGCAGCGGCAGTTCTTCGCCGAAGGTATCGCGCAGCGCCTGCTGCAGCGATTCGTACAGCACCGGGATCACCCGGTACAGCACCTGTACCAGATAAAAGCCGACGTGCTCGCGCTCGTCATCCACGGTGGGCCGCACCGGCGAGGAATCGGTGGTCTGCCACGAAGCGGTCAGCGCCATGCGGAAGCGCGCGGCATCGGCGGCCGCTTCCCCCGGCGTGCGCTGGCCATCAAGGTTGTCGACCAGGCTGGCCACCATCAGCTGCTCTTTCTCCAGCAGCGCGCGGCGCACCGCTTCGGTCGGGTGCGCGGTAAACACCGGTTCGATGTCGATGCGCGGCAGCCATTGCGCCAGCTCGTCCAGCGTCACGCCCTGCGCCTTCAGGTGCTGCAGCGCATCCTGCAGGCCATCGGGCTGCGCCCCTGCGGTACCGGCACGCTGGTAGTCACGGCGGCGGCGGATGCGATGCACGCGCTCGGCGATGTTGACCACCTGGAAATAGGTGCTGAACGCCCGCACCATGGTCTCGGCCTGCTGCGGCGTGCGCCCGGCCAGCCCTTCGGCCAGCTCGGACAACGCCGCCTGGTTCTCGCGACGGGCGATGGCGCGGGTGCGCACGTCCTCGACATCGTCGAGAAACGCGGCGGAGACCTGTTCAACCAGCAGGTCGCCGACCAGCGCGCCGAGCCGGCGCACGTCATCGCGAAGCGGAAGATCGGGAGAAGCAAACTCGATGCTGCTGCGGTACTCGTTCATCGGCGACGCACAGGCCTCGGTCAACGGATCCAGACCCCAAGCCTAAACCAGATTGCGCACGATGCTGCGATGCGGAAATGGTTTCATCTGCACGTATCTGCAGCAGAAGCAGCCGAGCGTGGGCTCGGCTCTACAGACATCATCACGCGCTATACCGTGTAGCGCCCGAGCCCATGCTCGGGCGGCGGCGCAGCCGCACAGGCGGCCGCTGTTGCAGCGGCCACCCTCATGCACGTATCAGCGCTTCTTCTTCGCCTTGCCCTGCTCGGCCGGGCCAATGGTCTGCTCCAGCCAGCGCTCGCTCTCGGCCAGCATGGTCATGATCGATTCGCGTGCGCGGTAGGCATGCGATTCGTTGGGCAGCATCACCAGCCGCGCGGTGCCACCCAGGCCCTTCACCGCGGCGAACATGCGCTCGCTCTGGATCGGGAAGGTGCCGGAGTTGTTGTCGTCCACGCCGTGGATGAAGAGGATCGGATCCTTGATCCTGTCGGCGTAGTTGAACGGCGCCATCTTCTGGTAGACCTCCTTTGCCTGCCAGTAGTTGCGTTCCTCGGCCTGGAAGCCGAACGGGGTGAGCGTGCGGTTGTAGGCGCCGCTGCGGGCGATGCCGGCCTTGAACAGGCGGGTGTGTGCCAGCAGGTTGGCGGTCATGAACGCACCGTAGGAATGGCCGCCGATGGCGATGTGATCGCGATCGGTCACGCCACGGCGCACCACCTCATCCACCGCTGCCTGCGCGTTGGCCACCAGCTGTTCGATGTAGGTGTCGTTCGGCTCCTTGTCGCCCTCACCGATGATCGGCATCGACGGGCTGGCCAGCACCACATAGCCCTTGGCCAGGAACGCCTGCGGGCCCCAGTAGCTGACCGCGTTGAAGCGGTACGGCGAATCGGTCACCTGGCTGGCCGCAGCCGCGCTCTTGAACTCACCCGGGTAGGCCCACATCAGCAGCGGCCGCGGGCCGTCCCGCTTGGGGTCGTAGCCCGGCGGCAGCAGCAGGGTCGCGGTCAGGTCGACCCCATCCTTGCGCTTGTAGCGGATCTGCTCCTTCTGCACGCCCTTCAACTGCGGCAGCGGGTGCGCGAAATGGGTCAGCGCGCGCGGTGCAGCACCGGCATCGGCCAGCGACTGCACGTAGAAGTTGGCCGGCTCATCCGGGCTCTCGCGGCTCAGCAGCAGCGAGCTGGCCTGGTCGTCCAGCAACGCCACCGGCAGCGAATAGCTCGGCGCCTGCGAGTGGAACAGGCGCGTTGCCTTGCCCGTGGCGATGTCGAAGCGGTCCACGAACGGACGGTCGCCTTCCGGCGAAGCACCGGCACCGGCCAGGTACAGGCTGCTGCCATCGGGGCTGGTCTGCAGCAGCGAACGACCCCGCTCGTCACTGGCCAGCAGCGGCCGGCCCGGATCGGCATAGCGGTCCTGCGCGTCACGATCCCACAGCAGGCGCGGCTCGGCACCGGCGTTGTCCGGGGCGATCAGCCAGGTCTTGGTCCTGCGGGTCTTCCACCACGATTCGGTCAGCAGGGCCAGGTCACCGCGGCCCCAGCTGATGCCGGCCAGGCGGCTGCCAAGCTGGGCCAGGGTGACCGGCGGTTTGTCGAACGGCGCGGCCTGCATCAGCACCGCATCGCGCACCTTGGCGTCCCTGTTCGGGTCGCCGCCGTCCTGCGCTTCGGCCCAGACCAGGGTGGCGTCGGCATCACCGCGCCAGCTGATGTCGCGCACGCCGGTCACTTCGGCATCGTTGCCGGTCGGCAGCCCTTCCACCAGCGGGCGAACGGCGACGGTGTGCACCAGCTTGCCGCTGGCACGGTCGATCACTTCGATGCGGCGCGGGAAACTGCTCACCGGCACCACGTAGGAGTACGGGCGCTGCACCGGCTGGCGCAGCACGAAGCGGCCATCCGGCGACACCGAGAAGCCCATGAAGATGCCGGCCGCGCCGATCGCGCGGGTGCTGCCATCCAGGCCGACTTCCATTGGCTGGGTAGTGGCGTAGTAGTCGAACTGGCGTGCGTCGGCCTCGTTCTTCAGCAGGTCCTGGTAGGTACGGATCGACACCACGCCGCCGCCCTGGCTGGTCTGCTGCACGGCCGGGCCGGTCGGAATGCCATCGGCGGGCGGGGCCGCACCGAGGTTGGCCGGGCGGGTGAACACCACCAGGCCGCGGCTGTCCGGCAGCCACTGGTAGCCGCTGCCGATCACCGTGTTCAGGCCGGCAACCAGGCGACGGGCACTGCCGCCGGCCACGTCCACCAGCCACAGTTCATTGGCGCCACTGGCAGCGTCGACCTGGTTGAAGGCAAGCCACTTCTGGTCCGGCGACCACATCACACTGGCGATCGACAGCTTGGCCGGCAGGCCGCTGATCTGCCGCTCCTTGCCGTCGGCCACGTTCATCAGCCACAGCTTCTCGCCGAAGCTGAAGCGGCTGTCGGAGAACGTGCGAGGGTTGATGCGCAGGCCAGCCAGCTTCAGTTCCGGCTGCGCCACCACCTGGATCGAAGGCAGCGACGGCATCTGCATCATCGCGGCCACGTCGCGGCGCGGCGACAGGAACAGCGACGGCGCGCGCGGGGCGTCGACCACTGCCTGCAGTGCGGCCGATGGCAGTTCGTAGCCATTGACGCCCTGCGCCTGCGCCGGAGCTGGCTGCGAGGCGGCCGCCCAGGCCAGCGGGGCCACCGCCAGCAGCCCCATCGACAGGACCAGGCCGGTCCAGCGCCGTGTGCGGCGCGCGTGCATGCTCATCGTTCCACCTGTGTGATGCGTGAAAACACCGACCTTAACAGGCCGTGCGAGCGGCCCCATCTGCCGATGGTTGGGTCATGCCGATGTCATGCCGGGGCCGCGATATAATGGGGTTCTCCCCTGCCGAGGGGCGCTGCGACCGGATCCCACGAGGCCCGGCCAGGCTCGGTAAGGTGGCTTTGTAACAACGGCGCCCGGCTAGATTCGAGCATCCGCTCGTCCACAACCGGAGCACACGAATGAACGCTGTTGCCAAGACCTTCTCCACCGAAGGTGACTACAAGATCCGCGATATCACGCTGGCCGACTGGGGCCGCAAGGAACTGGACATCGCCGAGCACGAAATGCCGGGCCTGATGTCGATCCGCCGCAAGTACCAGGCCGAGCTGCCGCTGAAGGGCGTGCGCGTGACCGGGTCGCTGCACATGACCATCCAGACCGCGGTGCTGATCGAGACCCTGAAGGACATCGGCGCCGACGTGCGCTGGGCCTCGTGCAACATCTTCTCGACCCAGGACCACGCGGCCGCCGCCATTGCCGCCACCGGCACCCCGGTGTTTGCCTGGAAGGGCGAGACCCTGGAAGAGTACTGGGACTGCACCCTGGACGCGCTGACCTTCACCCTGGCCGATGGCACCCTGACCGGCCCGGAGCTGGTGGTGGACGACGGCGGTGACGTGACCCTGCTGATCCACAAGGGCTACGAGCTGGAAAACGGCAGCGACTGGGTCAACACCGCCTCCGCCTCGCACGAAGAACAGGTCATCAAGAACCTGCTCAAGCGCGTGGCCAAGGAGCGCCCCGGTTACTGGGGCCGCGTGGTCAAGGACTGGAAGGGTGTCTCCGAGGAGACCACCACCGGCGTGCATCGCCTGTACCAGCTGGCCCAGGCCGGCACCCTGCTGATCCCGGCGATCAACGTCAACGACTCGGTCACCAAGAGCAAGTTCGACAACCTGTACGGCTGCCGCGAGTCGCTGGCCGACGGCCTGAAGCGCGCGATGGACGTGATGCTGGCCGGCAAGGTGGCCGTGGTCTGCGGCTACGGCGACGTCGGCAAGGGCTGCGCGGCCTCGCTGCGTGCCTACGGTGCGCGCGTGATCGTCACCGAGATCGACCCGATCTGCGCCCTGCAGGCGGCGATGGAAGGCTATGAAGTCAACACCATCGAATCGACCCTGGGCCGTGCCGACCTGTACGTCACCACCACCGGCAACCGCGACATCATCCGCATCGAGCACCTGAGCGCGATGAAGGACCAGGCCATCGTCTGCAACATCGGCCACTTCGACAACGAGATCCAGGTCGACGCACTGGTGTCCTACCCGGGCATCAAGCACGTCAACATCAAGCCGCAGGTGGACAAGTACATCTTCCCGAACGGCAACGCGATCTTCCTGCTGGCCGAAGGCCGCCTGGTGAACCTGGGCTGCGCCACCGGCCACCCGAGCTTCGTGATGTCCAACAGCTTCGCCAACCAGACCCTGGCACAGATCGACCTGTGGGCGAACAAGGACAGCTACGAGAAGAAGGTCTACCTGCTGCCGAAGAAGCTGGACGAGGAAGTGGCGCGCCTGCACCTGGAAAAGATCGGCGTGAAGCTCACCACCCTGACCCAGGAACAGGCCGACTACATCGGCGTGCCGGTGGAAGGCCCGTTCAAGCCGGACCACTACCGCTACTGATGCCTTCAGGGTGCCGGACAGCGGCCGGCACTACCGGTGCATGCGACACGGACGGGCGCCTTCGGGCGCCCGTTCTGCGTTGGCGCGCCACCGCCGCGCATCCACCCGCAGTAGCCTCGGTCAAGGCAACGCGCCCAGCGCGCGCTACGATGCAGCCATGACCCCGGCCATCAACCTGCTCAAGCGCGAGAAGATCGCCCACACGGTGCGCAGCTACGTGCACGACGCCCACGCCGAATCGTACGGCGGCGAAGCCGTCGACAAGCTTGGCCTCGATCCGGCCCAGGTGTTCAAGACCCTGCTGGCCAGCACCGAGGCACACGAACTGCTGGTGGCGATCGTGCCGGTGGCCAGCCAGCTGGACCTGAAGGCTCTGGCCGAAGCGGCCGGCTGCAAGAAATGCGAGATGGCCGCCGCCGACGCCGCACAGCGCGCGACGGGTTACCTGGTCGGTGGCATCAGCCCGCTTGGGCAGAAGAAGCGCCTGCGCACCTTCCTGGATGCCAGCGCTCAGGCATTGCCCGCGCTGCATGTCAGCGCCGGTCGCCGCGGCCTGGAAGTGGAACTGGCGCCGGCTGACCTGCTGCGCCTCACCGCCGGCCACTACGCTGCCATCGGCAAGTCTCGCTGATGCGCTGGCCCTGGTCTGCAGCGCGGATACCCCGTCTCGACGATGCACAGGCCGATGTGCTGTTGCAGGACCTGCTGTCGCGCGACGCAACGCGCATCACCGATGCCGCACGTAGCGTCGCACGGCTGTTCAGTGCCTCATCGTTGGACGCGTTGGCCACACATGTCGACCTGATCGAACGCAGCTGCGAGGGCATCGCCCTGGGCGGCATGCTGATCAGCAACCAGGCACACCTCAAGGCGGGCCTGCAACGGCTACGCTACTGGCAGGCGCGTAAGGGATGCCTGTGTGCGCTCAACCCCGGCTACCCGTTCTTCGATCCGCGTCGCCTGATCGAACAAGGGCAGATGCAGCTGCTCTCGTTGCAGGAGGCCGAGGAGGGTTGGGGCGATTGCCACACCATTGCCTGCACGCAATGCGGCCAGCATTGGCAGGCCATCGACCGCGAGTACCATTACCCGTGGTGGGAATGGAAAGCTGCCTGAAGGCCAAGCAGCCACGCATGGCGTGGCTCTACTGCGGCCCGCACATTCACGCGATGCGTGGATGGCAAATATTGCTCACGGCCGCCAGTTCGCGTTGTTCTCCCAGAACTCGACAGAACGCCGGTACGCCTCACGGTCCAGCGGCACGCCGGAGCCGCCCTCCTCCACGCCCAGCGCATTGCGCATCATCGTGATCGGCGCCATTGGCACCTCTTCCGGTTCGGCGGTGTAGATGCAGCCGACGATGCCCCAGTCGGCCTCGATCGGCGAACCTTCCCTGGCCAGCTGCTCGGCGCTGTACAGGATCACCACCAGGTAGTTCGCACGCGGCGATTCCACGCCCTCGAACCAACGCACCAGCACCGGCAATTCCTCGCGGTTGCGCGCTTCGTAACCACTGCGCAGCAGGTGGCGGTTGGCCTCGGTGACCGGCACCGTCAGGCAGCGCGTGCTGGTCCAGTTCTCGTAGACGAACAGCTTGCAGAACGGGGCGTAGCCGTCGAGCACCTTCAGCGGCGCCTGCGCATTGAGGTGTGCCTCGAACTGCTCGGCAGTGCAGTCCTGGATGGTGTTGCCGCGCGGCACGCGCGGGAACAGGCGGGGACGGGCGAAATCGGTGAGGACGATGGACATGGCGCAGGTGTGATCAGGAGTTCTGCTGCACAGGGTAACTGCTGGCAGCCCCTACAACGCCATCCGCTCGCGCAGTTCACGTGCCTGCCGCCGCGATACCTCCACCTCGCTGCCGTCGTCCAGCGTCAGGTCGTAGCCATCTGCAATGCTGGGCGTCACGCCACGAATGCGGCGCAGGTTGACCAGCGTGTTGCGGTTGGCGCGGAAGAACAACTCCGGCGGCAGGCGTGCTTCCAGCGCGCTCAGGCTGCGGGTCAGCAGGGCGTTCTGGTCGCGGAACCATAGCCGTGTGTAGTTGCCATCCACCAGCAGCCGACGGATCTCCGAGACCGCGACGAACCAGCAGCGTTCGCCCTCGCGCACGAACACCTGGTCCTGCGCGCCCAGCGTGCTGCGCGGCTCCGGCGTTTCGCCCGCCACCACCTCGCGCTGGCGCGCCCGCTGCAACGCTTCCAGCAAGCGCGGCGCCTCGACCGGCTTCACCAGATAGTCCAGCGCGTTGGCCTGGAAGGCGCGCACCGCGTAGGTGTCGTAGGCGGTAACGAAGACCACCGCCGGCACCGTCTCCAGCCCATCCAGCACATCGAAGCCGCTGCCGGAGGGCATCTGCACATCCAGCAGCACCAGGTCCGGCGCCAGTGTGGCGATCGCCTCGCGTGCAGCGGGCACATCGTCGGCCTCGCCCACGCACTGCACCCATGGCAGCGCCGACAACAGCGTGCGCAGCTCCTGCCGCGCCAGCCGTGCATCATCAACGATCAACACACGCAGCACGCCACTCATTGCGGAATCTCCAGCAGGGCCTGCATGCGGTCGCCGACCGGCTGCAACATGAAACTCCCCTGCGTGCCAAGCTGCGCACGCAGGTAGGCAAGGCCGACGCCATGGCCATGGGTGGGCTCGTTGGCGCCGCCCAGCGGATTGTCCACCTGCAGGCGCAGTACGTCATTGTCCAGCGTGGCCCGAATCTCTATCCCGCCGCCGCCCGGGCGGCTGGCGATGCCATGCTTGATCGCGTTTTCCACCAGCAGCTGCAGCGCCATCGCCGGCAGCTGTGCCTGCAGGGCGTCGGCATCGATCTGCCGGTTCACCTGCAGGCGCTGTTCGAAGTGGACTGCCTCGATGGCCAGGTAGTCGTCCACGACCGCCAGTTCCTCGGCCAGCGTGACCTGCTCGCTGCGGTTGTGTGCCAGCGCCTGGCGCAGCGTGCGCGACAGGCGGGTGACCATGTCGCGCGCACGCTCAGGATCTTCCAGGATCAGCGCACGCAGGTTGTTCAGCGCATTGAACATGAAATGCGGGTTGAGCCGTGCACGCAGTGCATCGCGCTCCAGCGCGCTGCGCTCGGCCTCGGCACGCAGGCGCGCCAGGTCCGCACTGCGTATCCGGCGCAGGCTGTGCAGGCCTGCCCAGAGCGCTGCCCACAGGGCCAGCATCACCGCAGTGGTGTACCAGTAGAGCAGCAGCGCCTTGGGGCTGAAGTCGGCCGTCTTCCGCCCCAGGCTCACCCAGTTCCAGGCCAGCGCCGAGTGCTGCGCGATGTTCACCAGCAGCTGCGCCACTGCCGCGCCCAATGCCACCGACAGCGCCAGCCGCAGCAACAGCCCGGCCGTGCCGCGCGCCCACCAGTCGGCACGCAGCGCCAGCGCACGGATGGCACCGCTGCACCCGAACAGGGCCAACGCCAGGCCCAGCGTGATCAACACGCCTGCGCTTCCGGCATCGCTGAAATAGGCCTGGCGCAGGCCGATTCCGGCAACGCCATAGAGCACCCACACCAGCGCATTGAGCAGCCAGAAGCGTACCGTCGAGGAGGAATCCGGCATGTCCATTCCGAGGCGTGTTGAAACTCAGTGGTGGTGGTCGAGGAAGGCCTGCACCTGACCGCGCAGCCAGCGCGGATCATCCCACATCAGGAAGTGGAACCCCTGCGCGCTCATCGCGATCTGCACGCCCTGAAGTTTCGCGTACTGCGCCTGGAACACCGCGCGCGTGCTGTCCTCGGTGCCGCCCATCGGCTGGTAGCCGGCCCAGCTGCCCAGCACCAGCGTCGGTGCGGTGATCGAGGCGATGCTGTCACGCAGGTCGGTGGTCATCACCGCATGCATGGCGTCAGCGGTGGTCTGGCGGTCGCTGGCTTCGCCCCAGCGCCCCAGTTCGGCCTGCCGCTGCGGATCGCGGGTCATGCCCGGCAGGCCGGCTTTCAGCTGCGCCTGCCACTGCGCGGCATCGGCGGCGAGCATGCCCTTGCGCAGCTGGTCGGCCATCGGCCGCACGCTGTCTGCGGTGGCGTTCGGGTCACGCGCCGCCGGCAGGAACGGCAATGCATCGACCACCACCAGCGCGCTGACTGCCTTCGGCTCGGCCTGCGCCATCTGCAGCCCCAGCAGGCCGCCAAGACTGTGGCCGATCACCACCACCGGGCCCAGCTGTTGGTCATGCAGGTAGGCCAGCAGCTGCCCGCGCATGGCCGCCAGGAATTCGGCCGGGCGCGGGTCGGCAGGCGCGGCGTCGGCAAAGCCCGGCAGCTGCACCAGGTGGCACTGCACATCCTCCAGCGCCAGGCAGGTCTCGCGCCAGACCTCGGCGCTGCTGTTCAGGCCGGGGATCGTCAGCAGCGGACGGCCCTTCCCGACTACCTCGACCTGCACCTTGCCCGCACCCGGGGCGCCGGCAGTGGCGGCATGCGCCGAGCCGGAACCGAGCACGGCCATCGCCATGCCGATCATCGCCAGCCGGGCCACGGCCTTCATTGCGTACCAGAGTGCCAGGAAGATCTTCATCGTCTGCTCCTTCATGGGATGGGTGGCGCCGGGATGGGAGCAGCGTGGGCCTGGCGGAGGCACCCCGGTTGCGATTTCGGAGCAGCGGCCGCACGGCGGGGCAAACGGTCGCGGGTTGGGGACGGCTGGCCTCAGCCAATCTTCAAGCATCCATCTTGATGAAGAGATATACTGTTTCGCACCCGCCGCCACCGCCCGTGCCATGACCGCCATCAGCTTCGAGTTCTATCCGCCCAAGACCGACGAACAGCGCAGCCAGCTGGACCGTGCTGCGGCCAAGCTGAAGGACTACGCCCCCGAATACGTGTCGTGTACCTTCGGCGCCGGTGGCTCGACCCTGAGCTACACCTCCGAGACCGTGCGCCACCTCAACCAGCACCATGGGTTCGATGCCGCGCCGCACCTGTCGTGCGTGGGCGGCACCCGCCAGGAGATCCGCGAGCTGCTCAAGCTGTACCGCGCCATCGGCTGCCGCCGCCTGGTCGCGCTGCGTGGCGACCTGCCCTCGGGCATGGGCTTTCCCGGCGACATGCGCTATGCCGCCGAACTGATCGCCTTCATCCGCGCCGAGCACGGCGATGCGTTCCACATCGAAGTGGGCGCGTATCCGGAGACGCATCCGCAGGCCTCCGATTCACTGGCTGACCTGAAGCACTTCAAGGCCAAGATCGATGCCGGTGCCGATGCGGCCATCACCCAGTATTTCTTCAATCCGGACGCGTACTTCCATTTCGTCGATGAAGTGCGGCGGCTGGGCGTGCAGGTGCCGATCACGCCGGGCATCATGCCGATCGCCAACTTCAGCCAGCTGCGCCGCTTCTCCGAACAGTGTGGTGCGGAGATTCCGCGCTGGATCAGTCGCAAGATGCAGGCCTATGGCGATGATGCGGAGTCGGTGCGTGCATTCGGCACGGAAGTGGTGGCCCGGCTGTGCCAGCGCCTGATCGAAGGCGGCGCGCCCGGCCTGCACTTCTACACGCTGAACCTGGCCAAGCCGACCACCTCGGTGCTGAAGCTGCTCCAAGGCTGAAAGCACGCCATGCGGACCGGATCGGCGCTACCCTGCGAGGATGATCCGGCTTTCCTTCCTGCTGTTGCTGCTGCCGCTGTGCGTGCTGTCGAGCGTCGCCCACGCACAGTCCACGCGCCTGAACCGCTGCACCGATGCGCAGGGCCAAAGCGTGTATACCGACCGACCCTGCGACAGTGTGGGTGCGCGGTCGCGGGTGCCACCGCCTGCGCCCAGCGGCAACATTCTGCAGCGCGATACCCTGGGGGCACGCTGCCCGCGGCGGCTGAGTGAACTAGTGGACGCATTGCGCAACGGCATCGTCAGCAATGATGTGAACCGGCTGTCCTCGCTGTACCTGTGGGGCGCGGTCTCCGATGCGGGCGCGCAGCGAATCCTCGGTCAACTGGAATCGCTGGTGCGGCGGCCGCTGGTGGACGTCGTGCCGGTGTATCCAGGACAGGGCCAGGACGCAGTGACTGACGAGGGCCAGGGCCCTGCTGCGCAGGGATCCGCCCCTGAGCCGACGGCTGTTCGCCATCCGGTCGGCCTGCGCCTGGAGCAGACCCTGCCAGGCAGCGTGGCGCGTGCCTCGACGGTGGTGGGATTACGGCGGCAGTACGGGTGTTTCTGGATCACGTTGTGATCGCGGGCATCCATCCACGCATGGCGTGGATCTACTGCTACCATTCCACAGGGTAGCGCCGGGCGATGCCCGGCGACCGACGCGGCTTTACGCCAGCCACAGCCCGCGAATAGCGGCGATGCCCTGGCCGCCATGGCGGCGCGCTTCGGCAATGTGACTGCGGCGCATGCCGCCCAGCGCATAGATGGGCAGTGACACCTGCGCGCGCAGCTCGGCGAAGGCATCCCAACCCAGCGGCACGGCATCTGGATGGCTGGGCGTGGCCTGCACCGGGCCCAGCACAGCGAAGTCGCAGCCCAACTGTTGTGCCTCCTGCAGTTGCTGCAGGTCGTGGCAGGATGCAGCCACCAGCTGGCCTTGGGGTAGCGGGCGCTGCGACAGCTGCAGCAGCTGTTCGCTGCCCAGGTGCACGCCCACGCCCAACGCACGCGCCAGTTCGATATCGCGGTTGAGCAACCATTGCACGCCGCTGCGGCGATGCGCACGCACGACCTGCTCGACCATCGCCTGCCGCTGCGGATGGGCCGTCGGCAACCGCAGTTGGATGCGCTGCTGGCCCGCAGCCACCACGCGCTGCAGCTGTTCATGCCAATGCTGCACGCCGCCCTCATCATCGGCCGGCGCCGGGGTGATCAGGTAGCTGTCGGGCTGGCGCAGGGCGGCCACCACCGGCAGGTCTGCCGGCGGCATTGAATAGCGGCCCAGCTTGTCCGGCGCCACCCAGGTGATCGCCTGGCCCTCCCGCCCACGCGGTGTCCCCTTCCAGCTGCGCACGTGGCGCACCTCCAGGGTCAGGTGCTTGTCCGGATAGCGCTGCGGCACATCCATCAGCCACTGGCCGACATCGGCCTCGATGCCCAGTTCCTCGCGCAGCTCGCGCACCAGCGCCTGTTCGGAGGTCTCGCCGGATTCGCGTTTGCCGCCGGGAAACTCCCACAGGCCGGCCATGTCGCGGTTCTCGGTACGGCGGTTGAGCAGCACGCGGCCACGGGCGTCGGTGATGACGGCGGCCACGACATGGATCGATCGGGTGGGGGAAGGCATGGGGGGAAGCATGCCCAGAACAGGGCGGCCGGCGCAATCACGGATCCGCTGCAACTCCCCTGCCACAAACGAAAAGCCCCGCTTTCGCGGGGCTCTTCGGCATCAGCTCAGCTGGCCGTGGCAGTGCTTGTACTTCTTGCCACTGCCGCACGGGCATGGATCGTTGCGGCCGATCTTCGGCTCGTCACGCTGCATCTGCGCCACGCCCTGCTGGGCAGCCTGCACCTGTGCAGCCTCTTCGTCGGCGCTGTAGCCGCCCGCGTCCTGGTGCTGGAACTGCGACTGGCTCAGGCGGGCTTCGGCCTGCTGCCGTTCGGCCGCTTCCAGCGCCTGCACTTCCTCGTCGCTGCGGATGCGCACGCGCGACAGCAGGGTCACCACTTCGCGCTTGACGTTTTCCAGCATGTCCGAGAACAGCTCGAAGGCTTCCTTCTTGTACTCCTGCTTCGGCTGCTTCTGCGCGTAACCGCGCAGGTAGATGCCCTGGCGCAGGTAATCCATGCGCGCCAGATGCTCCTTCCAGCTCTGGTCCAGAACGGTCAGCATCACGTGCTTCTCCAGCGCGCGCATGGTTTCTTCGCCCACGCCGGCTTCCTTCTCGGCGAAGTGCTGGTTGACGCGTTCCTGCACCTTGGCGGCAATCGCCTCGGCGTCCAGCTCCTCGTGTTCCTTGACCAGGTCGGTCAGCGACATCTGCAGGCCGAAGTCCGACTCCAGGGTCGCTTCCAGGCCTCGCAGGTCCCACTGCTCGTCGATCGAGTTCGGCGGCACGAAGCGGGCCACCACGTCGAAGATCACGTCGTCGCGGATGCCGTCGACGTTGTCCTTCACCGATTCGGCGTCCAGCAGCTCGTCGCGCTGGGCGTAGATCACCTTGCGCTGGTCGTTGTTGACGTCGTCGAAGTCCAGCAGGTTCTTGCGGATGTCGAAGTTGTGGGCCTCGACCTTGCGCTGCGCCTTCTCGATCTGGCGGCTGACCAGGCGGTCTTCGATGACGTCGTCTTCCTTCATGCCCATCATGCGCATGGCCTTCTGCACCCAGTCGGAGGCGAAGATGCGCATCAGGTTGTCTTCCAGCGACAGGTAGAAGCGGGACGAACCCGGGTCACCCTGGCGGCCGGAACGGCCACGCAGCTGGTTGTCGATACGGCGCGACTCATGGCGCTCGGTGCCGACGATGTGCAGGCCGCCCGCCGCCTTCACTGCCTCGTGGCGCTTCTGCCAGTCGGCCTTGACCGCGGCTTTCTGCTCGTCGGTCGCGTCCTCGCCCAGCGCGTGGAGCTCTGCTTCCAGCGAACCGCCCAGCACGATGTCGGTACCACGGCCGGCCATGTTGGTGGCGATGGTCACCGCGCCCGGACGGCCGGCGTTGGCGACGATGGTCGCTTCGCGGTCGTGCTGCTTGGCATTGAGCACTTCGTGCTTCACACCGGCCTTGCTCAGGTGCTCGGACAGCATTTCCGAAGTTTCAATCGAGGTGGTACCGACCAGCACCGGCTGGCCGCGCTTGGCGCACTCTTCAATGTCGGCCAGCACCGCATTGAACTTGCCCTTGCGGTTGAGGAACACCTGGTCCGGGCTGTCCTTGCGGATGGTCGGGCGGTTGGTCGGGATCACCACCACTTCCAGGCCGTAGATGCTCTGGAACTCGAAGGCTTCGGTATCGGCCGTGCCGGTCATGCCGGACAGCTTCTTGTACATGCGGAACAGGTTCTGGAAGGTGATGCTCGCCAGCGTCTGGTTCTCGCGCTGGACCGGCACGCCTTCCTTCGCTTCCACCGCCTGGTGCAGGCCATCGGACCAGCGGCGGCCGGCCAGGGTACGACCGGTGAACTCGTCGACGATGACCACTTCGCCGTCGCGCACGATGTAGTCAACGTCGCGCTGGTAGATAGCGTGCGCGCGCAGGGCGGCGTTGAGATGGTGGACCACGGTCAGGTTCTGCGCCGCGTACAGGCCTTCGGTTTCGCCGTTGAGGATGCCGGCTTCAACCAGCAGCTGCTCGGCGTGCTCCATGCCCGCTTCGGACAGGTGCACCTGCTTGCCCTTCTCATCGACCCAGAAATCACCTTCGCCGTCCTCGCTCTCCTGCTTGACCAGGTGCGGCACGACGCGGTTGACACGGATGTACAGCTCCGGGGAATCGTCGGCCGGACCGGAGATGATCAGCGGGGTACGCGCTTCGTCGATCAGGATGGAGTCGACTTCGTCGACGATGGCGTAGTGCAGGCCGCGCTGGTAGCGGTCGGCCTTGGACAGCGCCATGTTGTCGCGCAGGTAGTCGAAACCGAATTCGTTGTTGGTGCCGTAGGTGATATCCGCAGCGTAGGCTTCGCGCTTGTCGCTGTGCGGCATGCCCGGATACACCACGCCCACGCTCAGGCCCAGCCAGTTGTACAGCTTGCCCATCTGCGCGGCGTCGCGGCGGGCCAGGTAGTCGTTCACGGTGACCACGTGCACGCCCTTGCCTTCCAGCGCGTTGAGGTACACCGGCAGGGTCGCCACCAGGGTCTTGCCTTCACCGGTACGCATTTCTGCGATCTTGCCCAGGTGAAGCACCATGCCGCCGATCAGCTGCACATCGTAATGGCGCATGCCCAGCACGCGGCGGCCGGCTTCGCGGCACACCGCGAACGCTTCCGGCAGCACCTTGTCCAGGGCTTCACCACCGGCAATGCGCTGCTTGAACTCCGGCGTCTTGGCCTGAAGCTGCTCGTCGGAAAGCTTCTCGATCTCCGGCTCCAGCGCATTGATCTTGGCGACGATGCGGTTGAGCTGGCGCAGCTGTCGTTCGTTACGACTGCCAAATACGCGGGTAAGCAGGCTGTTGATCATTGAAGGAACCGGGTTGGATGGACACGACGCCCGGCCTCCCCCTGGGGATCCGTCCGCCGCAAACGAAACAGGGCGCCTGGCGCCCTGTCGATGGCAACACCCATTGTAGCTTGGGACGGGCGGCTGAGGTTTCAACCCCGAGGGGGTAGTGCCGGCCGCTGGCCGGTGATCCGCGATGCTGCCGAAGATCATGAGGTTGCCGGCCAGCGGCCGGCACTACCAGATCAACTGCATCGGGTCAGAGCCCTCCCGCGGCGCGGAAGGGATCCGACCCGGGATCAGCCGCGGCTGACGCGGCCGACCGGCGTGTTGCCGCCGTCGCCGAGGAATTTGCGCGGGTTGACCACGTTGCCGTTCTCCCACACCTCGAAGTGCACGTGGGCGCCGGTCGAACGACCGGTGGAACCGGCCTTGGCCACTTCCTGGCCGGCACGGACCAGGTCGCCGGCCTTCACCACCAGGCGGGAATTGTGCGCGTAGCGGGTGACGTAGCCATTTCCGTGGTCGACGTCGACCACGTTGCCGTAGCCCCCCTTCACGCCGGCGAAGCTGACCACGCCTTCGGCCACGGCCATAACCGGGTCACCGACCTTGGCGTGGAAGTCCATGCCCTTGTGGGTGGCGGCGCCTCGGCCGAACGGGTCGGCACGGGTGCCGAAGCCGGAGGTCACGTAGCTGTTGCGGATCGGCATGCGCGAAGGCACGGCGTTCTGCTGCAGCTGGTGGTCGAACATCAGCGACTCCATCACCGACAACTGGCGGCCTGAAGCAGCGAAGCGCTGCTCCAGCACCTGTAAGTCGGCGTTGACGTCCTTGACCGGGATGTCGCTGGTCGGACCGCCTGCGTCACCGTCACCGAGACCGGGGGTCTCGTTGAAGTCGAACTCGCCATCCTCCAGCTTGCCCATCTGGGTCAGCCGTTCGCCGAGCGCGTTGAGGCGGGTGGCCTGGGCCTGCAGCTCGCCGAGACGGGCCGCCAGCGCGTTGACCTGGGTCTGCGCATCGCGCTTGACCTTGGCCAGCTCCGCATCCTGGCGCTCGACCTTGGCCTGCAGCCGGGAATCATTCAGCGCGCTGACGCCAATGCCGCCAGCAAGGCCGATAATGCAGCCTACCCCGAGCACGCTGCCCAGCAGGGCGCGGGGGCGGTCCTCGAAATAGAACCGCAAACGCGTGATCGGCGACGATTTGGCCTGTCCTTCACGCGTTTTGATTACGATCTTTTTGAATGCCATCAGTGAGTTTTCATGTCTGAGCCGAAATCCAGCGTTCGCCCCGCGTCGGCACCGAAACCGGCGCTGGATGCGGTAATGGCGGACAAAAGCGGGAACCCGCTGCGGCGTGCCCTGTGGCTCGACGCGCTGGACCGACAGTTGCGCCCCCAGTTGCCGCCACCTCTGCGCAGCCGCTGCCGGCTGGCCAATGTGGACGGGGAACACCTCGTTTTTCTCGTCGAATCCCCGGTCTGGCATGCCAAGTTGCGGCTTGCCGAAGCCCAGTTGCTCGACGCGGCCCGTTCCATCGGGCTGAAGGCCACCAAGGTGACCATCAAGACTGCGTCTCCCACTCCCACGCGCTCCCCAGCGCTCGACAACCGGAATGGACCCCACGCAGTTTCAGCCGCCACGCACAAAGGGCTACGCGACGCCTTGGCTTGCCTGCAGGACGTTCCTTCCAAACCGAAGAAACGGTCATGATGGCAACGGAGCATCCGGCTCCGCTCCCCGTCGCGCGTGTCACCACGGCGTGAAACATTTCGGGGGCCGGGTCGCATCCTAGCGGCCATCCAGGGGCCTGTCGTTAGATTGTTGTTAAAACGGCGTTAAATTCAGGCTTCGGATCCAACAGGTTCACAAAACCGTGACCTCGAACCGGCCTTGATGCCTTTTCAAGCACACTGAATGCGTCGTCTGCGCCGGAAACAACAACGCCGCCTTGGATGGCGGCGTTTTTATCTTTAAATTCAACGACCTACGGAATCAGGCATAGGCCGGAGTGGCGTATTCGACCGGACCCGGGGTGGCAGGCGAGTCGAAGCTGACCCATTCCCAGGCAGTGGCGTCGGCCATCAGCGCCCGCACCAGCTTGTTGTTGAGCGCGTGGCCGGATTTGAAGCCCTCGTAAGCGCCCAGCACCTGGCCACCGGCCAGGTAGAGGTCGCCGATCGCATCGAGGATCTTGTGGCGCACGAATTCGTCGGCGTAGCGCAGGCCGTCTTCGTTGAGCACGCGGAACTCGTCCAGCACGATGGCGTTGTCCATCGAACCGCCCAGGCCCAGGTTGCGCTCGCGCATGTATTCCAGGTCGCGCATGAAACCGAAGGTGCGCGCGCGGGAGATTTCCTTGGTGTAGGCCAGCGTCGAGAACTCGATTTCCTGGCGCGACTGCTTGGCCGGGATCATCGGGTGGTCGAACTGGATGGTGAAGCCCAGTTTGTAACCCTCGTACGGGGTGAAGCGGGCCACCTTGTCGCCCTCGGTCACTTCCACGGTCTTCAGCACGCGGATGAAGCGCTTGGGCGCATCCTGTTCCACGATGCCTGCCGACTGCAGCAGGAACACGAACGGGCCGGCCGAACCGTCCATGATCGGCAGCTCGGCCGAGGACAGTTCGACGATGATGTTGTCCACACCCAGGCCAGCCAGCGCCGACATCAGGTGTTCGACGGTCTGGATCTTGGCGTCGTTGCAGGTCAGGCCGGTGCACAGGGTCACTTCGGTGACCAGCTCGGCCTTGGCCGGCACTTCCACCACCGGGTCCAGGTCCACGCGGCGGAACACGATGCCATGGTTGACCGGTGCCGGGCGCAGGGTCATGTAGACCTTGTCGCCGCTGTGCAGGCCAACGCCGGTGGCGCGGATCGTGTTCTTGAGGGTGCGTTGCTGGATCATGGGGGATGGACCGGAAGTGACACATTAGATTAACACGCACGCTCCCCTACCCCGGCTGAAACGCCGGCAGGACGCGCGTGAAGCAGGGCGGCCGGGCCCATCCTGGCCCGGCGCCCGCGTTTTCAGGACATGGTGGCGCTACCCGGGGAGGACAACCCCGGGCCGCCCCGCTCAGTCCGCCTGGCGGCGCAGGAACGCCGGGATGTCCAGGTAGTCGTTCGGCAGTTCCGCCGCAGCCGGTGCCGAAGCCGACGGGGCCGACGGGGCCGAAGCCGCTGCGGTATCGCTGCTGGCACGACGCAGGCCCAGGCCCATGCCACCGACGGCCTTGGACACAGCGTCGCCGCCGTTGTCGAAGTCACCGAATTCCGGCTGGCCGGTGGTGGCATTGCGGACCAGCTTGATCGGCGCACGCTCGCCCGGACGCTGGGTCTTGCTGGCCGACACGCGGTTCAGGCCGGTAGCGACCACGGTCACGCGCACTTCGTCCTGCATGTCCGGATCCAGCACGGTACCGACCACCACGGTGGCGTCTTCGGAAGCGAAGCCATCGATGGTGCGGCCGATCTCGTCGAACTCGGCCATGGTGAAGTCCGCACCGGCGGTGATGTTGACCAGGATGCCGTTGGCACCGGCCAGGTTCACATCGTCCAGCAGCGGGTTCTGGATCGCGGCTTCGGCGGCGGCCTGGGCGCGGTCATCACCACGCGCGGTGCCGGTACCCATCATCGCCAGGCCCATTTCGGACATGACGGTGCGCACGTCGGCGAAGTCGACGTTGATCAGGCCCGGACGCACGATCAGGTCGGCGATGCCCTGCACGGCGCCCTGCAGCACGTCGTTGGCGGCACGGAAGGCCTGGATCATGGTCGCGTTGCGGCCCAGCACGGTGATCAGCTTCTCGTTCGGGATGGTGATCAGCGAGTCGCAGTGCTGGCTCAGTTCCTCGATGCCCTTCAGCGCCACCTGCATGCGGCGACGGCCTTCGAACGGGAACGGCTTGGTGACCACGGCCACGGTCAGGATGCCCATTTCCTTGGCCAGCTGTGCCACCACCGGCGCAGCGCCGGTGCCGGTGCCGCCGCCCATGCCGGCGGTGATGAACACCATGTCCGCGCCCTGCAGCGCGTCCATGATGCGCTCACGGTCTTCCAGCGCGGCCTGGCGGCCGACTTCCGGGTTCGCGCCTGCGCCCAGGCCCTTGGTCACGTTGGTACCCAGCTGCAGCTGCAGCTTGGCACCACAATTCTTGATGGCCTGCGAGTCGGTGTTGGCGGTGATGAATTCCACGCCGTCCACCGCCGAGTTGACCATGTGCGCCACGGCATTGCCGCCGCCGCCGCCCACGCCAACCACCTTGATCACCGCATTGGGTGCCATCTTTTCGATCAGTTCAAAATGCGCCATGTCCGTGTCCTCGTTGTATCCGCTTGTCGGTGGCATGGACGGTCGGGCCTCCTGCCTTCGCGTGTCATGTTGCCGTTGCGGCTGTGTGGGTTGTGTATTGCGTTGTTGCGTTGTGATGCGGGTACTGCGGGTGTTGCGCCGGGCCGGGCCCGGAGTTGCGGGTTCCGCGTCAGAACTCGCCGCGGAACCAGGTCTTGAGTTTCTTGAACATGCTTCCAGCGCGCCCGGTCGGCAGCGATGGCCGCCGCGGGTGCTCGATCTGGCTGCCCATCAGCAGCAGGCCCACGCCGGTGGCGTGCACCGGGTTGCCCACCACTTCGCCCAGGCCGGTGACGTGCTGCGGGATGCCCACGCGCACCGGCATCTGCAGCATTTCCTCGGCCAGTTCGACCACGCCCTCCATCTTCGAGGCGCCACCGGTCAGCACCATGCCGGCGCGCACCAGTTCCTCGAAGCCGGAGCGGCGCAGTTCGGCCTGCACCATCTCGAAGATCTCCTCGTAGCGGCCCTGCACCGCCTGCGCCAGCGAATGGCGCGGCATGCGGCGCGGTGGACGGTCGCCCACCGACGGCACCTGGATGCTTTCCTCGGCGGTGGCCAGCTGGGCCAGGGCGCAGGCGTAGCGCACCTTGATCTGCTCGGCTTCCGGGGTGGGCGTGCGCAGCATGTGCGCGATATCGTTGGTGACGTGGTCGCCGGCGATCGGCAGCGAGGCCGTGTGGCAGATCGCGCCCTGCACGAACACCGCGATGTCGGTAGTGCCGGCGCCCATGTCGACCAGCACCACGCCCAGCTCGCGTTCGTCAGCGGTCAGCACCGCAACGCTGGAGGCGAGCGAGGACAGCACCAGGTCGTCCACCTGCAGGCCACAGCGCTGCACGCACTTGCTGATGTTGGCTGCGGCCGACTGCGCGCACACCACCAGGTGCGCATGCACCTCCAGGCGCACGCCGGTCATGCCGACCGGGTTGCGGATGCCTTCCTGCGAATCGTCCAGCACGTACTCGCGCGGGATCGCGTGCAGGATCTTCTGGTCGGCCGGAATCGCCACCGCCTTGGCCGCATCGAGCACGCGATCCAGGTCGCCCCAGGTCACTTCCCCGTCGCGGATCGGCACGATGCCGGGCGAGTTCTTGCACTGCACGTGGTTGCCGGAGATCGAGGCGTACACCGAGCGGATCTCGCAGCCGGCCATCAGCTCGGCTTCTTCCACCGCGCGCTGGATCGACTGCACGGTCGATTCGATGTCCACCACCACGCCGCGCTTCAACCCGCGCGATTCGTGCGAGCCGATGCCGATCACTTCGATCGGGTTTCCCGGCGAATACTCGCCCACCAGCGCCACCACCTTGGAGGTGCCGATGTCCAGGCCAACGATCAGTGATTTGTCACCCTTGCGATTCATGTCCTTTCCTGCGTCCTGCTGGCTGGGGTCGCCGGCGTTTTCGCCGGCGTGGCCGGGGTACCCCAGCTCAGCGTGAAACCATTGGTGTAGCGGAGGTCGGCGCGCTTGATCGGCGCGTCCTGGCGGTTGAGCTGTGGCAGTACCTTGACGAAGCGCTGCAGGCGCGAGCGCGCATCGTCACGGCCGACCACCACTTCGGTGCCGTTGCTCAGCACCAGCGACCAGCTGCCGCGTGCATCCATCGTTACCCGGCGCACATCGACGCCGGCCGGTGCGAACAATGCACGCGAGTCGCTGTACAGCTTCATCACTTCTTCGGTCTGGCTGTCCGGCCCGTCCAGTTCGGGCAACGCCAGGTCGGCCAGCTTCTTCGGCGTGGGGAACAACTTGCCCTGCTCGGAAACCAGGCGGTCGTTGCCCCAGCGCGCGAACGGCTTGTGCTCGACCAGGGTCACTTCCAGCACGTCCGGCCACTGCTTGCGCACCCGCGCGCTTTCCACCCACGGCAGTTTTTCCAGTGCGTCCTGCGCGTCCTGCAGCTTGACCGCGAAGAAGCCGGCGCGCGCATACGGCAGCAGCACCTGCTGCAGCTGCTCGGCCGGTACCCGCTTGAACTCGCCATGCACGCGCAGCTTCGCCAGCGGCCAGCGCTCGGCGCCGACCCAGCCATTGACCACGGCCACCACCGGCAGTGCAACCACCGACAGCGCCAACAGCCAGACGAAGATGCGCAGCACCGCGTTCATGCGTGCGAAGCCTCCAGGGTCTGTTCCAGCACGCGCCACACCAGTTCCTCGAAACCGATGCCGGCCTGGCGGGCCGCCTTGGGTACCAGCGAATGGCTGGTCATGCCCGGCGCGGTGTTCACCTCCAGCAGGAAGAAACGGCCGCTGCTCCGGTCGCGCATCACGTCCACGCGGCCCCAGCCACGGCAGCCGGCCGCGCGGAACGCGGCCAGCGCGATGCGGCGGATTTCCGCTTCGTCGCCACCCTCCAGGCCCGGGCAGAGGTACTGGGTGTCCTCGGCGATGTACTTGGCGTTGTAGTCGTACCACTGGCCCTTGGGCACGATGCGGATCGACGGCAGGGCAACGTCGCCGAGGATGGCCACGGTCAGCTCATCGCCCACCACCATCTGCTCCATCAGCAGCTGGCCGTCGTAGCGCGCGGCCAGGGTCACGGCCTCGTCCAGGCCAGCCTCGTCGGTGACCCGGCTGATGCCCACGCTGGAGCCTTCGTTGGCCGGCTTGACCACCACCGGCAGGCCCAGCTCTGCCGCCAGTGCATGCACCGTGGACGCGTCGACCTTCCGGTACTGCGGCGTCGGCAGGCCCAGCGACAGCCACACCTGCTTGGTGCGGATCTTGTCCATGCTCAGCGCCGAACCCAGCACGTCCGAGCCGGTGTACGGCACGCCGAAGGCGTCCATCAGGCCCTGCACGATGCCGTCCTCACCGCCACCGTTGTGGCCATGGAGGATGTTGAACACACGGTCGATGCCACCGGCGGCCAGCGCCTTGGCCAACGCCGGGATGCCATCGACGGCGAACGCATCGACGCCGCGCGACCGCAGGGCTTCGAGCACGTTGCGGCCCGAGTCCAGCGACACCTCGCGTTCGCTGGAACTGCCACCGAGCAGCACGGCGACGCGGCCGAACTCGGCTGGGTCGGTCACGCGCAGCGGCGGGAAGGTCAGCGTGCTCACGCCTCGCCCTCCCCCTTGAAGCCTTCCACCGCGATGTGGGTGGCCACGGCGCCGATGTCGCCCGCCCCCATCATCAGCAGCAGGTCACCGTCCTGCAGCACGTCCGGCAGCACGCTGGCCAGTTCGGCAGCCTTGCCCACCACCACCGGCTCGCTGCGACCGCGGGCGCGGATGGCGCGGGCCAGCGCATGCGAGTCGGCACCGGCAATCGGTTCCTCACCGGCCGGGTAGACCTCGCTCAGTACCAGTGCGTCGACGCTGGACAGCACCGCAGCGAACTTGTCGAACTGGTCACGGGTGCGGCTGTAGCGGTGCGGCTGGAAGGCCACCACCAGGCGCTTGTCAGCCCAGCCACCGCGGGCCGCGGCGAACACGGCCTCCAGCTCGCTCGGGTGATGGCCGTAGTCATCGATGATACGGACCTTGGCACCACTGGCGGTGGTCACTTCGCCCAGATCGTTGAAGCGACGGCCGACACCGGCGAAGCTTTCCAACGCACGCGCGATGGCATCCGGCGCCACGCCCAGCTGCCAGCCCACTGCGGCGGCGGCCAGCGCGTTGAGCACGTTGTGCCTGCCCGGCAGCGCCAGCACCACTTCCTGGCTGGTGCCCTGCGGCAGGCGCAGGGTGAAGCGCATGCGCGGCCCTTCCTGCACCACGTTCTCGGCGCGCACGTCGGCCTGCGGGCTCATGCCGTAGCTCATCACGTGACGCGGGGTTTTGGCGGCCAGCGCGGCCACTTCCGGGTCATCGATGCACAGCACGGCCAGGCCGTAGAACGGCAGGCGCTGCAGGAATTCGGCGAACGCCGCCTGCACGCGGGCAAAGTCGTTGCCGTAGTTTTCCAGATGGTCGGCATCAATGTTGGTGATGATCGACATCAGCGGGTTCAGGCGCAGGAAGCTGCCATCGCTTTCGTCGGCCTCGGCCACCAGCCACTGGCCTCCGCCCAGCTTGGCGTTGGCACCGGCCGCCAGCAGCTGGCCACCGATCACGAACGTCGGGTCCAGGCCACCTTCGCTCAGCACCGCAGCAGTCAGGCTGGTGGTGGTGGTCTTGCCATGGGTACCGGCCACGGCGATGCCGCGGCGGAAGCGCATCAGCTCGGCCAGCATCGCCGCACGCGGCATGATCGGAATGCGCTGGCTGCGCGCTTCCATCAGTTCCGGGTTGTCTTCGCGGATGGCACTGGAGACCACCACGCAGTCGGTGCCCAGTACGTTGGCTGCCGAGTGGCCGCGCATGATGCGCGCACCCAGGCTGGCCAGCCGACGGGTTGCCACGTTGTCGGCGTTGTCCGAGCCGGACACCTCATAGCCCAGCGTCAGCATGACTTCGGCGATACCGCTCATGCCGGTGCCGCCGATGCCGACGAAATGCACGCGCGGGAACGCGCGTACCAGGTCGTTGGTGTCGTGCAGGCGACGGATCATGCGCGGCCTCGCGCAGGGCAGGCGCGGTGGCATGCCTTCTTCATACAGCTTCCTCAAGAATGATATCGGCGATGCGCTCGGCGGCATCGACCTTGGCCAGGGCACGCGCGGCTTGCGCCATCTGCATGCGGCGGGCGGGATTTTCGGACAGATCGCGCAGCAGTGCGGCAATGCCGTCGGCCAGCGTTCCGTCCTGCTTCAGCAAAACCGCAGCACCGCGCTCGACCAGATACTCCGCATTGCGGGTCTGGTGATCGTCGACGGCAGCGGGGAATGGCACCAGCACACTGCCGACACCGACCGCGCACAGCTCGGCCAGCGTCGAAGCGCCCGCGCGGCACACCACCAGGTCGGCCCAGGCGAAGGCCTCGGCCATGTCGGCGATGAACGGCGTGATGTCGGCCAGCACGCCGGCCTTTGCATACGCCTCCACCGCTTCGGCGTGCATTTTCTCGCCACTCTGGTGGCGCACCTGTACCGGAATGCCGGCGCCGAGTGCGGCGATCGCCTGCGGCACGCCGGTGTTCAGTGCACGCGCGCCCTGGCTGCCGCCAACCACCAGCACGCGCAGCGGTCCGTGGCGGTCGGCGAAGCGCTGTTCCGGCGGTGCGGTGGCGGCGATCTCTGCGCGCACCGGATTGCCGACGAACTCCTCACGCTCGGCGAAGGTACCCGGGAAGCCGGTGAGGAGGCGGCGCGCATAGCGCGACAGGATGCGGTTGGTCATGCCGGGCGCGCGATTCTGTTCGTGCACCAGCAGCGGGAGGCCGTGCAGGCGGGTGGCCATGCCACCGGGGCCAGAGGCAAAGCCACCGAAGGCGACCACCGCACGCGGCTGGCGCTTGCGGATGATCATGCCGGCAGCGCGCAGCGCGCGCATCAGCCGCCACGGCGCGCCCAGCAGGGCCAGCTTGCCCTTGCCGCGCAGGCCGGTGATGGCCAGCGTGTCGATTGGAATGCCGTGCTGCGGCACCAGTCGCGTTTCCATCGCGCCGTCGGCGCCCATCCAGGCCACCGGCACGCCGCGCTCGCGCAGCACGCGGGCCACAGCCAGGCCGGGAAAGATGTGACCGCCGGTGCCACCGGCCAGGATCATCACCGGGCGCACGCTATCGGTGGCCGCGCTCATGACAGCCTCCCGAAGGTCGGTTCGATACGCGACTGAAGGCGGCTGGTGCCGCGCGCGGCGTTTGCTGGAGCTGGGGCTGCGGCCGTCGCCCCGGCGCTGATCGGCGCGCTGGCGGCCACCTGCACGGCTGGCTCGCCCACCGGCTCAGCAGCTGCGTCTTCGGCACCACCGATGCGCACGGCCTGGCGGCGCTCGGCACGCTTGAGTTCATAGGACACGCGCAGCAACAGGCCCATCGCAACGCAGGTCATCAGCACCGACGAACCGCCGGAGGAAATCAGCGGCAGAGTCAGTCCCTTGGTCGGCAGGATGCCCAGGTTCACGCCGATCGAGACGAAGGTCTGCATGCTGATCCACAGGCCGATGCCGAAGGCGATGTAGCCAGAGAAGTGGCGCTTCATTTCCACGCAGCGCATGCCCAGCCAGAAGGTCCGGCCGACCAGCAGCGCGTACAGGGCCACGATCACGCAGGTGCCCAGGAAGCCGAATTCCTCGGCGGTGACCGAGAAGATGAAGTCGGTATGCGCTTCGGGCAGGTAGTACAGCTTCTGCACCGAGTTGCCCAGGCCGACGCCTGTCCACTCGCCACGGCCCACTGCCATCAGCGCGTTGGACAGCTGGTAGCCGTCGCCCTGCTGGTCGGCCCACGGGTCCAGGAAGGAGGTGATGCGGCGCATGCGGTAAGGCTCGATGATCGCCAGCGCGCTCATGCCGACCAGGCCGATGATCACCGGCATCGACATGCGCGGCATGTTCACCCCGCCCAATACCAGCATGCCGGCGGTGATCGCCAGCAGCAGGGTGGACGAGCCGAAGTCCGGCTGCAGCAGCAACAGCACCACCAGCGCACCGGCCACGCCCAGCGGCTTGAGCATCGCCGGCCAGGTCGCGTTGACCTCGTCGCGGAAGCGCACCAGGTAGCTGGACAGCCAGACGATGTAGAGCACTTTCACCGCCTCGACCGTCTGGAACTTGGAGATGCCCAGGTTGATCCAGCGGCGCGCACCGTTGACCGTGCTGCCCAGGCCCGGCGCGAACACCGCCAGCAGCAGCACGAAGCAGCCCAGCAGCAGCATCTGGTTGTACTGCTCGATGGACTTCAGCTCGGTACGGGCGGCAAGCACCGCCAGCACGATACCCACCGCCAGGAAGATCAGGTGGCGGTTGAGGTAGTAGAACGGGCTGCTCATCAGCGCGATCGAGCTGGACGCCACCATCACCACGCCAATGCCGGTGAGCGCGATGATCGCGCCCAGCAGCCACTTGTCGTAGCTGCCTTCGATGGCTTCAAGGCGTGTTGCCTGGCGGGACAGGTCGTTCATCTCAGCGCACCTTCAACGTGGCCAGGCCGATCAGCACGAGCACGACGGAGATGATCCAGAAGCGCACGATCACGCGCGGCTCCGGCCAGCCCTTCAGTTCGAAATGGTGGTGGATCGGCGCCATGCGGAACACGCGCTTGCCGGTCAGCTTGAACGAGGCCACCTGGATCATCACCGACAGCGTCTCGATGACGAACACGCCGCCCATGATCACCAGCACCAGTTCCTGGCGGGTGATCACCGCGATCGTGCCCAGCACCGCACCCAGCGCCAGTGCACCGATGTCGCCCATGAACACCATGGCCGGATAGGTGTTGAACCACAGGAAGCCGAGGCCCGCACCGGCGATGGCCGCGCAGATGATGACCAGCTCGCCGGCGCCCGGGATCTGCGGGATCTGCAGGTAGTTGGCGAACACTACGTTGCCCGAGGCGTAGGCGAACACACCCAGCGCGCAGGCCACCAGCACGGTCGGCATGATCGCCAGGCCGTCCAGGCCGTCGGTCAGGTTCACCGCATTGGAGAAGCCGACGATCCAGAAGTAGGCGATCGCCACGAAGCCGATGCCGGCCAGCGGCAGCGCCACCGACTTGAACATCGGGATGTAGAAGGTCAGCGCTGCCGGCACGTCGGCTGTATGGAACAGGAACAGGCCGGCAGCCAGGCCGAAGATCGACTGCAACAGGTATTTCCAGCGCGACTTCAGCCCGTTCGGGTCGCGGCGGACGATCTTGATCCAGTCGTCATACCAGCCGATGGCACCGAAGCACAGCATCACTGCCAGCACCAGCCACACGTAGCGGTTGCGCAGGTCGGCCCACATCAGCACCGACAGGGTGACGGTCAGCAGGATCAGCGAGCCACCCATGGTCGGCGTACCGGCCTTGGAGAAATGGGTCTGCGGACCGTCCTTGCGGATCGGCTGGCCGCCCTTGAACTGGGCAAGCTTGCGGATCATCGCCGGGCCGAGCCACAGCGACAGGAACAGGGCCGTCAGCGCGGCAAGGATGGCGCGGAACGTCTGGTAGTTGAACAGCCCGAACAGGCTCTCCAACTGCTGCAACCATCGAGCCAGTTCATACAACATGCGGGGATTCCTCTCCTTGCGCCAGCAGCGCTTTGACAATCGTGTCCATGGCGCTGCCACGGGAACCCTTGACCAGGCAGCGCACGCCGGCGTGCAGCTCGTCCTTCAGCGCCTTCGACAGCGCGTCATGGGTGGCAAAGTGACGGCCGCCTTCGCCGAAAGCGGTAGCGGCAGCGGCGCTGAGCGGGCCCAGCGCATACAGGCGCTTGAGGCCGGCCGACCGCGCGCGGAGCCCGGCCTGCGCGTGCAGCGCTCCGGCGTCCGGACCCAGCTCACGCATGTCGCCCAGCACCAGCCAGCCCTCTTCCGGCGCGGCGGCCAGGGCGTCGATGGCCGCGGCCAGCGAACCGGGATTGGCGTTGTAGCTGTCGTCCACCAGCACCGCGCCATTGCGCAGCAGATGGGCAATCTGGCGGCCCGGTACCGGCTGCGCCTCGGCCAGGCCAGCCGCGATCAGCGACAGATCGACACCGGCGGACAGCGCCAGGCTGGCGGCAGCCAGCGCATTGCTGACGTTGTGGCGACCCGGCAGGCCGAGCACCACGCGAGCCTCGCCGGCCGGCGAGACCAGGGTGAACTGGCTGCCCTGCGCACCTGCGCGGATGTCGCGCGCGGTCACATCAGCAGTATGTTCCAGGCCGTAGCGCAGCACGCGGCAGCGTGCCGGGGTACCGACGAAATGCTGTTCGAACCAGCGGCCGTAGGCATCGTCGGCGTTGATCACCGCCACGCCATCGGCCGGCAGTGCGGCATAGATTGCGCCCTTGGTCACGGCCACGCCAAGCAGGCTGCCCATGCGTTCCAGGTGTGCCGGGGCGATGTTGTTGACCAGGGCATAGCGCGGGCGGGCGATTTCGGTCAGGTAGGCGATATCACCCGGCTTGCCGGCGCCCATCTCGTAGACGGCGTAGTCGGCATCTTCCGGCGCATCGATCACCGCCAGCGGCAGGCCGATCTCGTTGTTGCGGTTGCCCGGGTTGGCGTAGACCACCTTGTGGGCGTGCTGGGCCACCTGCTGAAGGATCGACAGCAGCAGGCTCTTCACGCTGGTCTTGCCGTTGCTGCCGGTGATCGCGAACACCTCGGTGTCCCGGTCACGCTGCATGCCGGTGGCGATCTTCGCCAGTGCAAGCTCGCTGTCGGCCACCAGCACCTGCGGCAGCTCGACCGGCAGCAGGCGCTCGACCAGCAGCGCGCTGGCACCGCGCACCTGTGCGTCGGCGGCAAAGTCATGGCCGTCGAAGCGCTCGCCGCGCAGCGCCACATACAGGCTGCCCGGACCGAGGCTGCGGGTGTCATGGCTGACCGCGTCGATGGCCACGTCGTCGCCGTGGATCTCACCGCCGGCCCAGTGGGCGATCAGCGAAAGCAGAGTGCGCTTCACGCGGCACCCTCCCCGGCCTGCGCCTCTAGTACACCGGCCTTGGCCGCCAGTGCAGCGGCAGCCACCTCGGTGTCGTCGAAGTCATGGCGCACACCGTTCACTTCCTGGTACGGCTCGTGGCCCTTGCCAGCAATCAGGATGATGTCGCCGGCACCGGCACGCTTCACCGCCAGGCCGATCGCACGCGCGCGACTGCGCTGCACGGTCACGGCATCGGCATTCTGGAAGCCGGCCAGGATGTCGGCGACGATCACGTCACCGTCTTCGCCACGCGGATTGTCGTCGGTGACGATGACCTGGTTGGCCAGGCGCTCGGCGATCGCGGCCATCTGCGGACGCTTGCCGGTGTCACGCTCGCCGCCGCAGCCGAACACGCAGAACAGCGTACCCTGCAGGTGACCATGCAGGCTGCCCAGCGCTTGTTCCAGCGCGTCCGGGGTATGTGCATAGTCGACCACCACGGTCGGCAGGCCATTCTCGCCGCCGAGGCGGTTCATGCGGCCGCGGATCGGCTGCAACGCCGACAGCACCTCGGCGATGCGCGGCAGCGGCTGGCCCTGCGCATGCAGGGTACCGGCCACCGCCAGCAGGTTGTCCACATTGAAGCGGCCCAGCAGCGGCGAATGCACGGCCGCGCGCTGGCCGTCGATGACCAGTTCAAACGCAATGCCACGACCATCCAGCTGCAACGCTTCGGCGCGCACGCTGGCATCGCTGGCACCACGCGAACTCAGGCCGATCGGCTGCATGCCCACCGGCAGGCCGGCGAACAGCTGGCGACCGAAGGCGTCGTCCAGATTGATCACCGCTGCCTTCAGGCCCGGGCGATGGAACAGCCGCGCCTTGGCCGCGCCGTAGCTGGCCATGTCGCCGTGGTAATCCAGGTGATCGCGGGTGAGGTTGGTGAACACCGCCACGTCGTAGTGCACGGCATCGACGCGACCCTGGTCCAGCGCGTGCGAGCTGACTTCCATCGCCACCGCGCGCGCACCTTCGTCG
Organism: Stenotrophomonas sp. YJH_SMC_46; assembly: GCF_059370315.1. NCBI lineage: Bacteria > Pseudomonadati > Pseudomonadota > Gammaproteobacteria > Lysobacterales > Lysobacteraceae > Stenotrophomonas > Stenotrophomonas sp. YJH_SMC_46. Next base: position 337,802 of record NZ_JCAFTO010000004.1, on the reverse strand, counting down.
CGCAGCTGCGCAAGCAGCGCATGCATCTGCAGCACCAGCGGCGTGGTGAAACCGGTCGGTTCAACTGCACCATAAAGTCCGGCGCCCAGCGTGCCGATACTGCCACTGGGCGTGCCGAGCAGGTGCCAGGCCTGGGCCAGCAGCTGCACGGTGGAGGTCTTGCCGTTGGTGCCGGTCACGCCCACCATCGCCATCGCCCGCGACGGCGCGCCATGGAACTGGTCGGCCATCGCACCCATGCGTGCGCGCAGGCCCGGCACGGCGATCGCATCGGCTGGCGCCGGCAGTTCGGCCGGTGCCGGGGGCTCGAACAGGATGGCGCTGGCACCGGCCGCGCGGGCCTGCTCGACAAAGTTCAGGCCATGCGCGCCGAAACCGGCGATGGCGACGAAGGCATTGCCGGGACGCACGGCGCGGCTGTCCAGCGCCAGCCCGGTCAGAACGGGATCATGGCCCGCCAGGGCCACGTCCGGAAGCAACTGCGAAAGCAACATCGAAGGACTCATTGCGTGCCTCCCGTAACGGGGGGCGTCTGGGCGTGCGCGCTCGGCAGCGCAGCATCGAATTCAGCGGCGGCATCCACCGGCAGCGCGGTCTCGGCCGGCGGCGCGGGCAGGATCGAGGCCGAGTGGCCGACCTTGCCGGACTGCTGTGCGGCCAGCCACGACTGCAGGTCATCCAGCGGCACGTCCATCAGGCGCAGTGTGCCTTCCATCACGTTGTGATAGACCGGCGCCGACACCAGGCCGCCGTAGAACTTGCCGGCCTGCGGATCGTTGATGACGATGACGGTGGCGAAGCGCGGGTTGGTGGCCGGCACCACACCGGCAAACAGCGCGTTGTAATGGCCACGCTCGTAACCACCCGGGCCGGTCTTGCGCGCGGTACCGGTCTTGCCGGCTACGCGGTAACCCAGCACCGCTGCCTGCTTGGCGCCGCCCTGGGTGACCACCGTTTCCATCATCGCCACCACCTGCCTGGCGACGCTCTCGTCGATGATCTGATGCGCTTCGTTGCGCTGGCCCTTGACGAAGGTCGGCGCGATCAACTTGCCGCCATTGGCCAGCGCCGAGTAGGCGGTGGCGATCTGCAGCGGTGTCACGTTCAGGCCGTAGCCGTAGGACATGGTGGTCTTGGTGGCACCGTCCCAGTTGGCCGGGCGCCGCACCACGCCACCGGATTCACCCGGGAACCCGCTGTGCGGCACCGAGCCGTAGCCGAAACGGCGCACGCCGTCATAGAACACCTGGTCCGGCATCTTTGCCGCGACCTTGGCCGCGCCGATGTTGGAACTGCGGGTGATCACGCCGGTTACGTTCAGCACGCCGTTGTTGCGCGGCACGTCGCGGATGGTGAAGCGGGCCACCTGCATGTAACCCGGGTTGGTATCGATGATGGTGTCCTTGGTCACCGCACCGGCCTGCAGCGCCGTGGCAATCGTCAACGGCTTCATCGTCGAACCCGGCTCGACCAGGTCGGTCACCGCACGGTTGCGGCGCGCATCGGGCAGCGCGCCGGTCAGCGAATTCGGGTTGTAGGTGGGCAGGTTGACCATGGCCAGGATCTCGCCGGTGTTCACGTCCATGATCACCATCGAACCGCCGGCGGCCTTGTTCGCCACCAGCGCGTTGCGCAGTTCCTTGAACGCCAGGTACTGGATGCGGCGGTCGATGCTGAGGGTCAGGTCCTTGCCCGGTTCGGCGGCGCGCAGCAGATCGCTCTCGACGGTTTCGCCCTTGCGGTTGCGGATGACCCGCTTCGCACCGGCCTTGCCGCGCAGCCATTCGTCGAAGGCCAGCTCCAGGCCTTCCTGGCCGCGGTCGTCAATGTTGGTGAAGCCCAGCACGTGCGCCATCGCTTCGCCCTGCGGGTAGAAGCGGCGGAACTCGCGCTGCGCGGCCACGCCCGGAATCTTCAGCGCGACCACCTTTTCTGCCTCGTCCGGATTGATCCGGCGGCGCAGGTACATGAATTCCTTGTCCGACTTCTGCGACAGGCGGCTGCTCAGCTCGTCCACCGACATGCCGACCGCCTGGGCCAGCTCCGGAATGCGCTCGGGCGAACGCAGCAGGTCCTGCGGATTGACCCAGATCGAGGCGACCGGGGTGGATACCGCCAGCGGCTCGCCGTTGCGGTCGGTGATCATGCCGCGCGAGGTCTTGATCGGCAGCTCGCGCAGGTAACGGGCCTCGCCCTGGCGCTGGTAGAAGTCGCTGTTGATGATCTGCACGTAGGCGGCACGACCGACCAGCGACACCGAGCACAGGCCGAGCGCCAGCGCCACCCAGCGCAGGCGCTGGCGCAGGTTGAAGGCGTTGCGCGGGCGGTTGCGGCCGGTCTTGCTCATGGCCGCACCACCACGATGTCGGCGGCCTCGGGGAACTTCATGCCGAGCTTCTCGCGGGCGATGCGATCGACACGGTTGGCTTCGGCCAGGGTGGCCTGTTCCAGCTGCAGGCGGCCGAATTCCAGATTGATGTCATCGCGCTTGCGCTCGGCGCGCGACAACTCGATGAACGTCTGCCGGTGACGGTGACGCACGAACACGACGCCGATCGCCGAGGCCACGGTGGAAGCCAGCAGGATGATCAGCAGCAGCCGGCTCATGCATCGGCCTCCCGCTTCTGGGCCACGCGCAGCACGGCGCTGCGGGCGCGCGGGTTGGCGGCCAGCTCTTCGTCGGTGGCCTTGATGGCACCGCCGATCAGGTCCAGCGTCGGCACGAACGCGACCGCCTCGGGCAGGCGGCGGTTGGCCGGCGGCGCCTTGGCCAGGCGGTTCATGTACTGCTTGACGATGCGGTCTTCCAGCGAATGGAAGCTGATCACCGCCAGGCGGCCACCGGGCTTGAGCCGTTCCACCGCCGCATCGAGCCCGGCTTCCAGATCGGCCAGCTCGCGGTTGATGTGGATGCGGATGGCCTGGAAGCTGCGCGTGGCCGGGTGGATCTTGTCCTTGCCACGCGGCATCACCGAGGCGATCAGCTCGGCCAGTTCGGCGGTGCGGGTGAACGGCTGCTTCTCGCGGCGGGCCACGATGGCACGGGCGATGCGGCGGCTCTGCCGCTCTTCGCCGTAGGTCCACAGCACGTCGGCAATCTCGCGGTCTTCCACGCGGTTGATCCACTGCGCGGCGCTTTCGCCGCTGTCCGGGTCCATGCGCATGTCCAGCGGGCCGTCCTTGCCGAAGCTGAAGCCACGTTCGGCCACGTCCAGCTGCGGCGACGACACGCCCAGGTCGAACAGCACGCCGTCCAGGCCTTCGGCCGTCGCATCCCACTGCAGCAGCTGGGCGAAGCTGCCACGGAAGATGGACACGCGCGGGTCCGGCGCGAAATCGCGCTCGGCAACGGCAATGGCTTCCGGATCCTTGTCCATGACCAGCAGGCGCCCCTCGGGACCAAGCTGGGTGAGCACGCCACGTGCATGACCGCCACGACCGAACGTGCCATCCAGATAACGTCCGTTTTCGATCACCCTCAGGCCTTCGATGACCTGGGTGTACAGGACCGGCAGGTGCACCGCCGGCGACTGCGACACCGGAAGGTGACCGGCCTGCGCTTCTGGGCGCATCCGGGCACCCCGGCTCACAACTTCAGGTCGAGCAACCCATCACCCAGATCCTCGTCAGACAACGTCTGCTGGATCAGGGCCCGATGCGCCTGCTCGCTCCACAATTCGAACTTGTCGCCCATACCGAGCAATACCGCCTTCTTCTCAATGCCCACCGCACCGCGGTGGCTGGCGGGGATGCTGATGCGACCGTTGCCGTCGAGCTCCAGATGGGCGGCCGAGCCGACCAGCTTCTGCTGCAACAGGCGCACGACGCGCTGGGTGTTGGGCTTGGACATGACGTCGTCGCGGACCCGCTCCCATTCCGACTCTGCATACAGCCACAGGCAGCCGGCTTCGAACGGGTTGTAGGTCAGCACGAGACGGTTGTTGCTGGCGCGCGCGACGAGGTCGCGGTAAGCGGTGGGAACCGCCATGCGCCCTTTATCGTCAACTGTGATGGCCGTCTCGCCCTGGAACACGACGCGTGCACCTATCCTTCGCCCGGTGAAACATTGAACCACGAAAACCCACAAAACACCCGGATTTCCCTCTGATGCCCACCTTAGCAGCGGGCGAAGGGTTGTCAACAACTTTTCAGCGGGGAAATCGCCAGCCACATCAATGGCTTGCAACAACCTTTAGAGAATTGTTCAAGGCTTATCCACAAGTTGCTGATCCGTCTCAATTTTTGAGATTGAACGGAAGTTCAGGGCTGTGGACAGGGCGTGAAACACCTGCTGCGCATTCATCCGCGAGCGCCCGGAAACGCCGCCGGACTGCGCAAACCATGCACAATGAACCCATGTGCCTGCTCGCTCTTGGCTGGATGCACCACCCGCGCTGGCGGCTGGTGATGACCGGCAACCGTGATGAGTTCCACGCCCGCCCCACCGCGGCGCTGGCCCCCTGGCAGGATGAGACCTCCGTCATCGGGGGACGCGACCTGCGCTCCGGCGGTGGCTGGGCCGGCGTCGGCGCCTCGGGCCGGATGGCGGTGGTCACCAACGTCCGCGACCCGCTGGCGGCCCAGACCGGTCCGTCGCGCGGGGCACTGGTGGCCGACTTCCTGCGCGGCCGCGACCCGGCGACCGTGCATATTGATCGCTTGGCGACCGTGGCTGGCGCCTACGCCCCGTTCAATCTGTTGCTGGCCGATAGCAACAGCCTGGAGTACCTGGGCAACCATCCCGCCGAACGGCAGACGCTTGGCCCGGGCGTGCATGGCATGTCCAACGGCGCGCTGGACGCACCCTGGCCGAAGACCCGACGACTGATGGCCGCGCTGTCGGCATGGCTGGAAGCGGACGGGGTCAGATCCCTTTCGCAACGCGAAAGGGATCTGACCCCAGACCTGACCCCGCTCTGGGCCGCCCTGGCGGACGAACATCGCCCCACCGACAGCGACCTGCCCGACACCGGCATCGGACTGGAACGCGAGCGCTGGCTGAGCCCGGCCTTCATCCGCGGCGACGACTATGGCACCCGCGCCAGCACGGTGCTGCTGATCGATGCCGAAGGGCACGGGCAGATCCACGAGCGTCGCTTCGGCCCTCAGGGTGTCGCCCTCGGCCAGAGCCAGGTCGATTTCTGACCCTGTACCTGTTTCCTGTGTCTATAAATGTCTGCACGCACGCCACACGATGACCCGGCGCGGTTCTGCCGCGCGCCTCACCGATCCACAGGGAGTCATCGATGCGCCGTGTTCTCGTACTTGTCGTCACCCACCTGCTCGCCCTCGGCCTGGGCTTCGGCCTTGGCATCTACCTGCTGCCGATCCTGATCGCTCCCGACGACCCGCCGGTCGCGCAGGTACAGGCGGCGATGGGCGACGCCCGTTACCACACCACCTTCCGTCGCGACCTCAAGGGCAGCGACGCCGTGCACTGGGCCGACGGCAAGGTCAGCGTCAGCCCGCGCCAGGTCGCGTTCGACGGCAAGATGGGCCCGGGGCCGGACTACAAGGTCTACCTCGTGCGCGACTTCGTCGACAACAAGGCCGATTTCCTGAAGATCAAGGCACAGGCCCAGCGCATCGGCGAGGTGAAGACCTTCAACCGTTTCCTGGTGGACGTGCCTGAAAGCGTCAACGTGGACGATTACACCACCGTAGTGGTGTGGTGCGAACGGTTCGAGCAGTTCATTTCCGCCGGGCAGTACCGCACGCCGGGTTGAACAACATCCCAAGCATCTGGGCGAAGAGCAGCCGAGCATGGCTCGGCTCTACTGTAGAGCCGAGCCATGCTCGGCCTACCGTAAGAAAGAGGCGGAGCCGGCCGATAAGCCGGGTTCTGTCGTGGACAGTCATTCCTCTAGGCGTTACGTCACCGCAACGCTCAAGCAACCTACCCGGATCCAACGCGGGCCGCGCCAAAGGATCCCTATTTGGTCTTGCTCCAGGTGGGGTTTGCCGTGCCGGTCTGTTACCAGACTCGCGGTGCGCTCTTACCGCACCATTTCACCCTTACCGGCCTTCCGAAGAAGACGTAGGCGGTATCTTTCTGTTGCACTTTCCGTCGGCTTGCGCCGCCCAGGCGTTACCTGGCACCTTGCCCTATGGAGCCCGGACTTTCCTCGGCACCCCCGAAGGGATGACGCGACTGTCTGGCCGACTCCGCCAGCGCGCATTCTAGCGTACGCGCGCCTTTCCTGCCGTGCCGATCGCGGCGTCCGGTTCATCCATCCACGCGTGGCGTGGATCTACCGATGCCGCTGCCCTGGTGGGTGCGGATTCCGATCTGGTGGGTGCGGACCTTGGTCCGCACGATCCATCAACTGCCGTACAACGCCTTGCGCGGCGCACCGGTCAGTTCCGCGGCCAGCTTCGCGGCGGTCGACGGCGGCAGATGCTCGCTCAGCTTGGCGTAGACGCGGCGGCCATGCGCCAGCTGCGCTTCCTCATCGTCGCCGGCGCCCTGCACCATCACCACGAACTCGCCCTTGCGCTGGTTCTCGTCAGCTTCCACCTTCGCCAACAGGCCGGCCAGGTCACCGTCGAGCACGGTCTCGAACAGCTTGGTCAGCTCGCGGGCCAGCACCGCCGGGCGCTCGCCGCCGAAGATCGCGGCCATGTCGGCCAGCGACTCGGCGATGCGATGCGAGGATTCGTAGAACACCATCGTGCGCACTTCACCCGCCAGCGCCTGTAGCCGGTCGCGGCGGCCGCTGGCCTTGGCCGGCAGGAAACCTTCGAAGCTGAAGCGGTCGCTGGGCAGGCCGGCCACGCTCAGCGCGGCGATGGCGGCACAGGCCCCGGGAATCGGGCTGACCTTGATGCCGGCCGCGCGCGCGGCACGCACCAGGCGGAAACCGGGGTCACTGACCAGCGGGGTGCCGGCATCGCTGACCAGCGCCAGCGACTCACCGGCCTGCAGGCGCGACACCAAGCGCTGCGCCAGGGCCTCTTCATTGTGTTCATGCAGGGCCACCAGCGGCTGCTGGATGCCGAAATGGGACAGCAACTGGCCGCTGCGGCGGGTGTCCTCGGCACAGATGGCCACCACCGAACGCAGCACCTCCTGCGCGCGCGGGCTCAGATCGGCCAGGTTGCCGATCGGGGTGGCGACGACGTACAGGGTTGGGACACTCATTTCAGCGGTACTCACGGGGCAAGGGTAGAATCGTAGCGTGTACCCGGCCAAGGCCGCTGCCCTCATCGCATGGACCCGATCATGAACAAGCCCGCCGCACGGATCTCCGCCCTGTCGCTGTCGCTGATGCTGCTGGCCGGCTGTGCCACCACCAGCCTGACCAGCGCGCCCGAATCGCCGGCCCAGAGCCAGGCGTTGGCGCTGATCGAACAAGGCAAACCGCGCGACGCCGCCCTGCAGCTGGAAGCGCTGGCCGCAACCCTGAAAGGTGGCGCCCGCAGCAACGCCCTGGCCGATGCCGCCTGGGCCTGGCACCTGGCCGGCGACAGTGCCCGCGCGCGCAGCCTGCTCGGCCAGCTCACCGCCCGCCAGCTGTCCGGCGCCAGCCTGCAGCGCTACCAGCTGACCGGCGCCGAGCTGGCACTGGCCGACAAGCAGCCGGCGCAGGCCCTGGCCCTGCTGAAGGAACAGGGCGACAACGTCTTCCCCGCGCTGCGCACGCGCTGGCACGTAGCCCGCGCCAACGCGCTGCAGGGCACCGGCGATGCCTTCGGTGCCGCCACCGAGCGCGCCCGCGCCCACGCCAGCCTGACCGGCAGCGCACGCAGCGAGAACCAGGCCGCCATCGCCGGTCTGCTCGGTACGCTTGACGACGCCACCCTGCGCAGCCGTGCCGCCGCGCTGCCGGCCAACGACCCGCTGTACAACTTCGCCGGCCGCGCACTGATCGCGCGCGGCCTGCCGCTGCCGCGCCCGTTCGACCGCGATGGCGCCGCCCAGTTCGATACCAGCAAGCGCCCGCCGGCCATGAGCGACGGCTACCGTCCGCCGGCCAAGCTGGCCGTGCTGCTGCCGCTCAGCGGCCGCCTGGCCACCGCCGCGCAGCCGGTGCGTGATGGCCTGCTGGCCGCGTACTACGGCGAGACCCGCCGCCGCCCGGACATCAACTTCATCGACACCGCCGGTACCCCGGCCGGTGCGTTGGCCGCCTATGACAAGGCCGTCGCCTCCGGCGCCGACTTCGTGGTCGGCCCGCTGGGCCGCGACGAAGTGGATGCGGTCTATGGCCGCCAGCAGCTGCAGGTGCCGGTGCTGGCCCTGAACCGTGGCAAGGACGCGCCGCCGGCCGGCAGCGCCGGCTTCTCGCTGGCACCGGAAGACGACGGCATCGTCGCTGCCGAATACCTGCGTGGCCGCGAGCGCGGCAAGGCGTTGGTGATCAACAGCGCCGACGATACCGGCCGCCGTGCCGCCGCCGCCTTCGCCCAGCGCTTCGCTCAGCGTGGTGGCCAGGTGGTGGCCACCGTCGGCGTCAGCGACGCGGTTGGCGATGTCGGCGCGCAGGTGCGCAATGCCGGCCAGGTCGATGCCGTGTTCCTCGCCGTGCGCGCGCCGCAGGCCCGCCTGCTGGCGCCGCAGCTGGCGCTGGCCGGTGCCGGTGGCGCCACCCGCGTGGGCACCTCGCAGCTGACCGTCGGCAGCGGCAAGGTGGAAGAAGACGTGGCGCTGGACGGCATCGTCTACCCGAACGAAGCCTGGAACGTGCGCAGCGTGTCCGGCCTGCCCTCAGCCAGCCAGGTCGCCAGCACCCTGCCCAGCGCACGCGGTGCCGCCGGCCGCCTGTTCGCCTTCGGCGCCGATGCCTGGAAGATCACCGCCTACCTGGACAAGCTGTCCAACGAAGGCGGCCTGGACGGCGCCACCGGCACCCTGTTCCTGGACAGCAACGGCAACATCCTGCGCCAGCCGGCCTGGTCCACCTTCAATGGCGGCCGGCCGATGCCGATCGTCGGTGGTCGCTGAGCGCAGCCAACGGGGCTCGGCGGTGGAAGCCGCCGCCGAGGAGCATCTGCAGCAGGCCGGACTGCAGCCGCGTGCGCGCAACGTGCGTTATCGCGGCGGTGAACTGGACCTGGTGATGGACGACGCCGGCACCGTGGTCTTCGTGGAAGTGCGCTACCGCGCGCGATCCGATTTCGGTGGCGGTGCTGCCTCGGTGGATGTGCGCAAGTGCCGGCGCCTGGCGCATGCCGCGTTGTTGTACCTGCAGGACCATCCTGCGCTTGCCGATGCGCCTTGCCGTTTCGATGTGGTGGAAGCCACGGGCGAGCCGCCGCAGTTGAACTGGCTGCGCGATGCGTTCCGGCTGGATGATTGCTGATGTGTACCGTCCACTCTGGTAAAGGCCGACCTTGGTCGGCGCTTCTGTGCCAACCAAGGTTGGCACCTACCAGCGCGCAGCCTGGCCGGTACTACCTAGGTGCGTGACTGATGCCTTCGATCATCACCCATGCCGCTGTACCGCTGGCGCTGTGGTGCGCCGCCGATCGCGGCCGCATTCCGGCATGGCTGCTGGCTGCGGGTGTGGTCGCCGCGATGCTGCCCGACGCCGACGTGCTGGCCTTTGCCCTGCGCATTCCCTATGCCGATGCGTTCGGCCATCGCGGTGCCAGCCATTCGTTGTTGTTTGCCTGCGTGCTGGCGGTGCTGGCCGCGGTGTGGGCGTTCTTTGGTAGTCGCCGGCCTTGGTCGGCGGATGTGTGCCAACCAAGGTTGGCATCTACCGTACAAGCCGCTGTATTCGTCTTCGTCTGCGCCGCCAGCCATCCGCTGCTGGATGCGATGACCTCCGGCGGCCTCGGCGTCGCGCTGGCTTGGCCGTGGAGTGAACACCGCTTCTTCGCGCCGTGGCGCCCCATCCGCGTGTCACCGTTCGCGCCCCAGTTCTTCAGCGCGCGCGGCATCGCCACCCTGCTCTCTGAACTGCGCTGGGTCTGGCTGCCGCTGGCCGCCGCCGTTGTTGCCTGGAAACTGATCCAACCCGCCCCTGCCGTCCCGCGAGATCCGTCATGAGTACTGCCCTGCCCGCTGCCCTGGTTGCCGAACTGTCTGCCCTGCTGGGCGCGGAGGGCTGGCGCACGGATGACAACGCGCTGGAGGCGAACGCGCAGGACAACTCGTGGCGCCACCAGCGCCCCGCTGCCGTCGCGCTGCCCGCCAGCGTCGAACAGGTACAGGCACTGGTGCGCGCCTGCCGTGCACATCACGTGGCGCTGGTTGCGCGCGGCGCGGGCACCGGCACCACCGGTGCAGCCGTGCCGTTGCCGGGCAGCATCGTGTTGTCGTTCACCCGCATGGACCGCATCGTGGAGATCCGTGCCGGTGATCGCTGCGCCGTGGTGCAGCCCGGCGTGCTCAATGGAACGCTGCAGCAGGCGCTGGCGCCACATGGCCTGTTCTGGGCGCCGGACCCATCCAGCGCGGAGATCTGCAGCGTGGGTGGCAACCTGGCCTGCAACGCCGGTGGCCCGCGCGCGGTGAAGTACGGCACCAGCCGCGACAACGTGCTGGGCCTGGTCGCGGTCACCGGCACCGGCGAGGTGATCCGCTGCGGTGGCGCCTACACCAAGGACTCCACAGGCTACGACCTCACCCACCTGCTGGTGGGCAGCGAAGGCACGCTGGCGCTGATCGTGGAAGCCACCCTCAAGCTGACCCCACTGCCGGTCAGCCAGGCCGGCCTGCGCGTGCTGTACCGCGACGCCGATGCGGCGGCCGCTGCGGTGTCACGCCTGATGTCGCAGCCGGTGGTGCCCACGCGCCTGGAATTCATGGACGCCCGCAGCCTGGAGCTGCTGCGCCTCAATGGTGCCGAGGTGCCCGAGGCGGGCGCGATGCTGCTGGTCGAAGCCGATGGTGACCACGATACCCTGCCCTACCTGTTGCAGGCACTGGCCAGCGCCGCCGAAGGCGGCGGCATGATCGAACTGGACGTGGCAATGGAAGGCCGCGCACGCGACCAGTTGTGGGCCGCACGCAAGGCGCTGTCACCCGCACTGCGGACCGTCGCGCCCGGCAAGATCAATGAAGACGTGGTGGTACCGGTGTCGCGCATTCCGGAACTGGTGGCCGGCGTGCAGGCATTGGCACGCGAGTACACGCTGACCATCGTCACCTTCGGTCATGCCGGCAACGGCAACCTGCACGTCAACATTCTTTACCACCCGGACGATGCCGACGAGAACGCACGCGCGCATGCCGCGCTGCCGAAGATCTTCGAACTGACGCTGTCCCTGGGCGGCACGTTGTCCGGTGAGCATGGCATTGGTCTGGCCAAGCGCGATTTCATGGCGCAGGCGTTCAGCCCGGCCACGCTGGTGACGATGCGCGCGATCAAGACCGCGCTGGACCCGGATGGAATTCTCAACCCGGGCAAGGTGCTGCCGCCGGTGTGATGCTGGCCGGGCATGAACCGGCGCTACCAAGGCGTGCACCTGTAGAGCCGAGCCCACGCTCGGCTGCTCTTCGTTCAGATCACGATGCACCCGCGCTTCGCGCGGTGAGCCGAGCGTGGGCTCGGCTCTACAGGGGTCCGCGTGCCGACCCCGGCATTGCCGCTTACCAGGCCATGCGCACGCCCACCTGGCCACCCACGTTGCGGTAGCCATGGTCACCGCGCTGAACACTCAGCCCGCCCCATGCGCCCCAGCGCTGGCCCAGATTCAACTCAGCACCGGCCTGCATTTCATAGCGATTGCGCGGCACATCCGCGCCCAGCGTGTCATCGTTGAACTGCAACGTGCTGGTACCGCTGCCGCGCAGCCAGTTCACGCCCAGGTACGGCTGCACGGTGTTGCCACCCGCAATGCCATGGCCGAACACGCGCACGCCCAGGCGCCCGCTCAGGCCACCGGCATCCGCATGGTCGACAACCGTGCCATTGCTCTCCACGTGGCGATCCGCGCGATAGCCTGCATACGTCAGCTGCAGCTGCGGCTGCACGTAAAGTGCACTGCCAGCCCCCTGCCACACATTGAAGGTATGGCCCACTTCCAGTGACGCAGTGGCCACACGCGCATCATAGTGCTCCGGCTCCAGACCGATACCCTGCACACGGTTGTCGAAGCGGCCGAACTGCATGGTCGCATCCACATAGGCACCGCCGGTGCCTTCCGCATCCTGCATCCAGGTGCCGTACACACCCACGGCGGTACCACGCACGCGGCCGGTGGCGGTGTAGCCGGTCAGATCCGAGGCGACACGATTGTCAGCACGGCCATTGCCCAGCATCACACCGAACGTGGCATTGCCACGTCGCAGCAGGTCACTGCCGATCTGCAGCACCGACGTATTGCCATCCACCGACAGCTGGCCACCCACCGCAGTGAAGTCCGCATTGCCACGACCCACGCGTGCCCAGGCAGTGCGCTCACCCGTGAGGGTGCCGGTGCGATCATGCATACGATGCGCGAACATGTTCACTGCGGCGGACTGGTTCGCCAGATAGGCACCGGCTTCCGGGCGCAGCACCGGCGGCGGCCGGATCGGATCGACGATTCCGCCGCCGCCCCCGCCTTCACCCGGATCCGGACCCGGGCCTGGGTTCACCACGCAGCCCGGCGCCGCCGGGTCGTCTTCGCAGACATCAAACCACTGCGAGCGCAAATACCAATGACCATCGCTGGGATCGGCCAGACCGCCCTGGAACAGGAAGTACTCGTACGAACCGCCCACCGCACGCCCGGTCAGCGTATAGCTGGCCAGCGATGTGCCGTCCACTTCGATCAGCTGGATGCCATCCACAGTGGGCGCCCCCACACCGCCGATGTTCCTCACCGCAATCAGGGCACCACCAGAAGTATCACCGCGCACGTGCAGGCGGTCGATGGCCGAATCATCGCCAGCCAGCGCGCCCTGGAACAGGAAGGTGGCGCCCTCGCTGTGCAGGTCACCCTCCACCGTGAGCGTATTGAAGCGGCCGCTGCCATCGGACAACGCCACCACGCTGTCGCGCGCCTGCAACTCGCCCACGGTCGCATCGCCGGTCAACGTCCATTGGCTGCCGCGTTCAAGCGCAAGCGTCTGCACCAGATTGGAAGACCCCTGCCACAGCGCACCATCCGCCAGACGCACATGCACCTCGGACTGCGGAACAAGCCCGGCGTCTTCGTCCTCGGGCGTGATGACGATATCGCCGTGCAACTGCGAGCCACCGTCCAGCGCCACGTCGAGGCGTCCGGCCACGGCAGCATCCAGTGCCAGGCCGATGCCGTTGCCACCGGACACCACCACACCGTTACTCAACGTCAGCACTGGATCACGGCTGCTGCGCAACCAGATGCCACCGTGCTGCGCACTCACCAGCGAGCCGCCGTCGATGCTCATCTGGCCGTTATCGTTGATCACCGCCGCCCAGGCACCTTCGCCTTCAGTGCGCACATGGGTGTTGGCCAGCGTCATTTCGCCCCTGCCCCCCGACAGCACACCGTATGAATTGATGCCGGTGGTGCGCACCACGCTGTCGGCAAGGTGTACGGTGCCGCCAAGGCGGGCGATCGCACCAATGGCGCCGTCGCCTTCGGTAAGAATATCGATCATGTTGCCGTTCGCTAGTGGTGCAGCAGATACACCGCCTTCGGCATACAACCCATGACCATTCTGGCCAAGGGTCCGCAATCGGCTGCCGGTAACCTGCGCGGCACCTCCCAGCACCGATATCGCCTGCCAATAGGTGCCATTGGCCGTAATGGTCGATCCGTCGACTACCAGATCGCCATTCGTCACTCGAATGCCAACGCCATTGCGAGTGGTGATGAACGAATCGGTCACACGCGCAACCACATCGCGCTGGTTCATGTCGATGCCGATCGACACGCTGTCGAGCCGGCTGCCGTGCAGGGTAAGGTCCGCGCCTTCGGTCATATGGATGCCGAAGTGACCGGACAGCTCCACCCCATCCAGGCGCAGCACGCCGCCGCCACCGGTGGCGAAGCTGACCGCGGTGGCGTTGTCGCCACGTGCATGCACGCTGCCTCCGCGCATCTCAAGCTCACCGCCGACGAACAATCCCATTCCGGAGCGCTCGTGGGTCAGATCGATGTCGACATCTTCCAACACCACCTTGCTGCCCAGCCCCGCCAGCACGCCCGATGCACCGGCGCCGCTGCCATCTATCCGCGCCGAGCGCAGGGTGACATCGCTGCCACCCTGCGCCCACACCCCATGGCCTGCCCCCGCCACAGCGATGTGCAGACGTTCGGCCAGCAGTGCTCCATCACGCACGTCCACCCCATTGGACTGGTCGCCAAGAATCTCGATCGCGCTGTCGCGCACTACTGCCTGCCCCTGCTGCACGCTGATGCCATGGGCCAACCCGCCACGGGTAGTGATCCGCACGTTGTCCAGTGACAGCGCACCGGACAGCGCTTCCGCCCCCGACGCTGCCGTGCCGCGCGTTTCGATATGCGTTCCGCTGGCGTGAACCTGGCCGCCATTGGCGGCGGAAAGGCCGGCAGCACCATAGCCGGAGGTCAAGACGCTGCCCGCCTGCAGTTCGATACGACTTCCCGCACCCTCGGCGCGTGCAGCGGCAGCACGCAGCCCTTCGGTAATCAAATTGACCGGTCCAGTTGGAATGAGGCTGCCACCGTTGATGGCAAGGAACGCATGCCCACCCGGATCGCCCGGCTCCACCGGGTCAGTGGTGTGGTAATCGCCCGCAGCCGGGTTCTGTTCGTCGCCATCGGCGATGACCTGCTGTGCCATGGCGACCGACGACGCCAGGGCGGCGGACAACCCCACGGCAAGCAGATGGAGGCGGGGAAGTACACGACGCATGCGGGGGACGCTCCAATGGAAGGGCCCATACCGTAGGAAGCGGCCGCAATGGCGCCTATCGAATTGGTTGCATACCGCAGCCGCTGCGTCGTCCTGTCGCGCCCAAGTACGGACCGGATTCACTGTGCTGAACATCGGCCGACCCGAGCGTCCAGACGGCCAGCGCTTTGCAACTAATTGCATGGGCCGGAGCTGTGCCCGCGGCCAGAATTCGTGCCGATCAAGACACAGGTTGCCTGCTTAGGCTCATCACGCGCGCTTCACGCGAAGAGGTCGAAAAGGCCACATACGTGAACGAGCGCCTGAACGACTCCCTGTGTCGACTCTTTCCCAGAAAGGACAAGACCATGAACCGTCATCGCACCCGCACTGCTCATCCTCATCAACGCCCGCTGGCGCGTGGCATCGTCCTCGCACTCTGCATGCTGCCGCTGGCCGGCGCCTGGGCCGGTGATCTGGACGGTACCGTGGGAACGGTCAACGACGGCGACCCGATTGAGGAATGGACGCTGCGCAACGACGCGATATTGAACGTGACGGGTGGCCAGACCAACAACATCCGTGCCGTTGATTCACGCGTGACCATATGGAATGCCACCATCAACCGCAGCGGCTCCCACCAGCGTGCAGTGGAACTGGACGGGACGGCACGCTTCGAATCAGAGTTCAGTACGATCCGAGGCGGCGGCATCCTGGTGCAGGGTTCGTCGTCGGCGCACCTGATCGGCAGCCGCATTCTTGTCACCGCTGCCGACGGCCTGTTGCCAGGCAATCCACTCAGCATCGGCCTGACGCTGGGCAGCACCCCCGGCGGCATTCCCTTGCCCGGCGCTTGGTCCATTCTGGATTCCACCTATGTGCGCGTGGAGGACACGACAAGCGGTAGCGATGTGTCCAGTGGTCTGGGCGTGCGCATGGAAAACGGCCGGGTAGACATCGTCAATGGCTCGGAAATCGACGCCGACAACGTGGGGGTGTTGATGTACGGCTCGATCCATACGCCCGACACGCTACGTCTGGGTATTGACGGTTCCACTATTCGCTCCGGGCGCGGCGCGGCGATCCGCGTGGGCGCCGACGAGGCTGCCGACTTCGAGATCACCGTGGCAAACGGTGCACGGTTGATCGGGGGGAATGGCAACCTGCTGCAGGTGGACTCGCTTACCGGTAGCAGCACGCCGGGGGCCAGCCATGTGCGCTTCAACGTGGATGACGCGCGCCTGATCGGCAATGTCAGCTTCGATGCCGCAACGGTTGATGGCAGCCTGGACGTCTTCCTGCGCAACAAGGCGCAGATCGACGGCCGCTTCATCAACGTCACCAGCGCCACCATCGATACCGACAGCACTTGGCTGATGACCGGCGACAGCAGCGTGGGCCATCTCACCCTGGGCGCCGGCGGTACTGTGGCGCTGGGCAATGGCAGCAGCTTCAACACCCTCAGCCTGGACGAGTTCACCGGCAACGGCGGCACCCTGTTGTTCAACACCCAGCTGGGTGACGACACCTCGCTGACTGACACGCTGGTGATTGCTGGTGATGCCAACGGCCAGGCCAACGTGCGCGTGCTCAATGCCGGCGGTGCTGGTGCCAAGACCGATCGCGGCATCGAACTGATCGATATCGGCGGCGCCTCCAACGCGCAGTTCGATCTGGTCGGCCGCGCCGTGGGTGGCCAGTACGAGTATTTCCTGGTGAAGGATGCCAACGGCAACTGGTACCTGCGCTCGGAACTGGCAACCACGCCGGACCCGTGCCTGGCTGACCCGTCGCTGCCGCAGTGCAAGCCGATCATTGATCCGGTTGACCCCATTGACCCGATCAACCCGATCCCGGTGCTACGCCCGGAAGCTGGCGCCTACCTGGCCAACCAGTTCGCGCTCGACCAGATGCTGCGCCACAGCTACCGCGATCGCCAGGGCGGCGCCGCGGCGGCGGAGGGCATCCGTGGCTGGGCCCGCGTGGACGGCACCCAGAGCAAGCTCGGTGCAGTGGATGACCAGCTCGACCTGCGCGTGGACCGCTCGCGCCTGCAGCTGGGTGCGGACATCGGCGTATTCGATGACGGCCGTGGCCGCGTCGGCGTGATGGGCACCGCCGCGCGCAGCAGTGCTACCTCGCGTTCGGACGTGACCGGTTTCAGTGCACGTGGCAAGGTGGAAGGCGGCGCGCTGGGCGTGTACGGCAACTGGGCCAACGATGCGATGTATATGGATGCCAGCGTGCAGCGCGGCCAGTTCCGCAACCGTGTGCAGGGCGAGGGCCTGGCCGAGGAGCGTTACGACTCGGATATCTGGCAGTCGTCCGTGGAAGCCGGCTACCGCTTCGGCATCGGCCAGATCGGCAACACCGCGCTGAGCCTTCAGCCGGAGGTGCAGCTGATCTACACCGACGCGAAGACCGACGTGCATACCGAAACCAATGGCACCGTGGTGCGTGCAGCGGGTAACAGTGGCCTTTCCGGCCGTGCCGGCCTGCGCCTGCAGGGTGAATCGCGCTCGGCAGCGGGTGCCTCGGTTAGCCCCTATCTGGCGGCCAACTGGTACCGCGATGGCGCGGGTAATGGCATCGCCTTCGATGATGAAGTGCTGAAGGCCGGCATTCCGCGCAACCGCTATGAACTGAGCGCAGGTGCGCGTGTGGAATTCCGTTCCGGTTTCAGTGCGTGGGGCGGGTTTGGGGTGATGCGTGGTGACAGTGGGTATCGCGAGGCGACTGCCAACCTGTCGGTGGCGTACAGCTGGTAATGGGAATAGAACGGCGCCGACATCTCCGGCGCCGTTCTGCTTTCTGTAGAGCCGAGCCATGCTCGGCTGCTGTCCGATCAGATTGCGGAAAGCGCCGCGCTTCGCGCGGCAAGCCGAGCATGGCTCGGCTCTACAAGGACGCTGCGCGAATGCTGACGCATTCGCCTCACTCTGCACGGCGATCTTTCGCGCGCATGCAGATTGCAACAACTTTGAATTTGAAACTTTTCTGATTGGTACAGCGGCACCTTCGTGCGCATCATGTGTCCGCCACCGACAACGGGTGGCACGGGCTTGCAATCCCGTTAGGTTGATGTGTTTGGTTACGCTTGCCTGTCGGCGTCGCTCGTCCCTCGGGCGACGTCGACAGGCATTCCGTCCGCGTTTACATGGCGGGCGGTGCGTGGGGGCCTCGTGCCCGCTGGCGCTTTTACATCAACCTCCGGTATTGCAACCACGCACCGTCCGCCACCCTCGCTGTTAAGCGGGGTGGCCCCTTGCTTCGCACACAAGGACGCCGCCATGACCACATCACACTATCCCCACCTGTTCGCCACCTTGGGCGAGGCCGCCACGCGCCTGCCCGACGATCTGGCGCGCACGCTGGAAAGCACCTTCGCCACACTGCAGGAAGGCGAAGCGTCCGGCACCATTACGCTGCTGCACTGCCTGCAGCACATCCGCCAGGGCGACGCCGCCGATGGGCAGCCGTGGCCGGGCAAAGGCCGCACGCCGGGGCAGCGGCTGGCACTGGCGCGCATCGACCGCGCCAATGCCGGGCTGACATTTCTACTTGAACTGCTGCACGCCACCGAGCGCGTACGCGTGGATGGCGAGATCAGTCAGCAGGTGGACGATGACGCGCGCGAGGGGTTGCTGCTGGCGTGCCGGGGGTTGGCCGAGTATGTGGATGTGCAGCTGCACGCAGCTTAGCGGCTTCTGTAGAGCCGAGCCCATGCTCGGCTTGCCCGGAACCTGACCGAAGAGCAGCCGAGCGTGGGCTCGGCTCTACAGGGCCGCGCCGGTTTTCAGTCGTAGGCGGCGGTGACCACGATCTCGGTGGAGATATTGCCGGCGTTGATACCACTGGTGTTGGGAATGAAGTAACCCGCGCGCAGCGGATAAGAGGCCGTCGCACCAGAGACAGCCACCGGAATATCGGCGTCGCCCTTCTTCAGGTACGTGTTGCCGCTCGCGCCAGCCAGCAGCGCGACCGTCACACCCGTTGCTGGCGTGGTGGCTGCGGTGTTCTTCCAGCGCTCCGGATCACCGTCGGCGGCCGTGCCATCGAACGACAGGCGCGCGCGGCTGACGCCCACGCAGCCGGTGAAGTTCAACGCACCTGCCTTCACGCTGTTGGCGGCACCTGGCGTCATCTCATCGGCCTTCACCGGATCCAGTGCGATGGTGGGCGCTGCCAGCGTGCAGGTGCCCGGCAGCACGCGACCGCTGATGGTGAGTGTGGTTTGGGCACCTACGGCCGACGCGATCAGGCACAGCATCGGCACCGCGATCACCTGAAGAAGGAAACGGGACATGGTTGAACCCCTGTGAACGTTGAAAGGAAAGACGAAACTCATGGGGCGGTGCCCTCTTCCTGCTCCGGCGTGCCCGCCTGCAGGCTCTCCGGCGGCAACGGCTGCGGTACGCACACGGCCTGGTTCCACGACAGCCCGTAGGCATCCGGCGCGTCGGGCATGCGGTAGTCGATGCGGCAGCGTCGCTTGCCATCGGGGTCGACGATCAAACTGCCACTGTCCTGCGCACCGCGCAGCTGGATCACCCCGCCCTGCCCCACCGCGCCGACCGGCGCGCCGTCTTCGCTCTGCACCACCGCCGCAAACGGCAGCGGCTGACCCAGGGCATCGGTGGCGTCGATGAACAGCGTGCGCTCGCGGCACACCTGGAACGGCACGCGCACGATGCCACCGGCGGTGGGCGCCACACGTTGCGAGGTCTGCAGCAGCTCCACCTCGATCGGCAGGCCGGACGGATCCAGGTCAATGGTGTTCCAGCGATAGGGGCTGATGTGCGGCAGCAGCGCATAACCGTTACTGGCCACCCGCAGGTCGGTACTGCTGCCGATGCGTGCGCCCTGCGCACCCGGCGCCTGCACCAGCGCGAAGCCGTCGCCCACGGGAGCACCCAGGTTCAGGCCACCGCTGTGCAGCGCCACGCTGCCCGATGCACCAAGCGACAGGCTGCGGTAGTCGCCACTGCGGCTGTAGCCGGCATTGAGATTGCCACGGCTGCCTTGCCACGCGGCATAAGCACTATGGCTGTTCTGTCCATTGCCTTGTGCGCTGGACAGGCTGTAGCTCAGCGCACGTGACTCACCTAGGCTGCCGGTGATGCCCAGCTGCGACTGCCTGCCACTATCGGCCTGGCTGAGCTGGGTGCTGGCACGCGGTGCGTTGGCACTACGGCCCAGCGGCACGCTGAGGGTGAACGCATAGCGCGTGTCCTGGCGGCCATCGCCCACGCGGAAGCGCAGCGCGGACACACCGTAGTTGACCCGCCCCAGCGTGCTCTGGAAGCCCACCTGGAAATCGTTGCGGCGTCGGGCGCTGTCCCAGTAAGACACATGGCCGCCGCTGAGATACAGGTTGCTGCGCTGGCCGACCTTCTGCGAGAAGTTCACCTGGTAGCGCTGGCGGGCGCGCTGGCCGTAACCCCAGTCGTCGCTCTGCGCGCGTGCCACATCGTTGAGGCTAAGGAAGCCGCGCGTACTGTAGCGATACGCGGCCAGGCCGAAGTTGGTACCGGTGCGCGCCACGTAACGTTGGTAATTCACGCGGAAGCTGTTGCCGGTGGCGGTGTCGTTGCCGCGCAGGCGGGCACGCGAATGGGTGACATCGGCACCGAATGCACCGATGGCCGTGTTGACCGCAGCACCAGCGAGCAGCGCGCGATAGTCCTCACCCAGCTGCGTGCCGCCCAGCACGGTAAGCCGGTTGTTCACGCCGCGGGCATAGGTCCCTTCGGTGAAGCGCAGCGTCTGCAGCGTGTTGCCGGAGTCGCGCAGTTCACCGGCAGTGACCGCGAAGCGCGACGCACCCGCGCGAAGCGCCTGCGGAACGGCCGAGAAGTTGACGCTGAAACGCTGCACGCGGCCATCGGCTTCGGTAACGCTGACGTCCAGATCGCCGCCGAAGTTGGTGGGATAAAGATCCTCGATGGTGAATGGACCGGGCGCCACATTGCTTTCGTGGATGATGCTGCCGTTCTGGCGGATGGTGACCACCGCATTGCCTTCGGCAATGCCCTGCACCACCGGCGCATAGCCACGCAGCGAATCGGGCAGCATGCGCTCGTCGCTGGCTACGCGCACGCCGGTAAACGGCACGCTTTCGAACAGCTCGCCACCGGTGTTGCCCTGGCCCAGCAGCAGCTGGCTGTTCCAGCGTGGAATGTCGCGTTGCAGATGACTGCTGATGACCTCGTGCCGGGTGCCCTGTCTGCCATGGGTGAACGATACGCGGTGGCGAAGCCGCCATGCGCCCAGGTTCACGCCTGCCCGCAACCCAAGGTAACTGCTGTCGCTGCCTTGGCTGCGGTAGTGGTTGGCGCTGTAATCGATGAAGGCAGCGGTGATGCCGTCGTCGCGCAGTTCCGGTGCCACGAAGCCACGCGCGGCGATGGCCTGTGCCGCCTGCGGAATGCTGAGGGACAACTTCAGCTCGCCACTGTCAAAGGTGCTGTTGGCGCCCTCCACCAGCGCTGGCAGATTCACGCAGGTGCTGTCTTCGGCGGGCAGTGCCTCCAGGAACGCAGGCTTCAACGGCAGCCCGCGTACCAGCGCCGGTGACAGGCATGGCACCGCAATCTGCGGGTCGTCCTGGATGACGAAGCGGATGTCCTGGCTGCGCAGGAACTGGCCGTTCACATGCACGTCCACCGCGTAATCGCCAGCCGGCAACGGATTGCCGTTGGCGTATCGCGCCATGTCGATGGCTTCGCCGCCGATCAGGAAGCCTTCGCTGAACTCAACCGGCGCAGCGGCGGCATCGAACGCCAGCCCCGTCGACAACACCGCACCGATGGCAGTGCAGAGCGAACGCGTGGCGGCACGGGCATGGCCAACGGCCATCATCGGTAGTCGGCGGTCAGCACCGCCTCGCCTTTGACGTCGCCGGGCACCAGCGGATCGGCTGTACGCAGATAGCGCGCACTGAACGGGATGGCCTGCTGGCCCTTGCTGGACCAGCCATGCGACCACGCCTGGCCGAACTGCACTGGCTGGCCACCGCGTAGCAGCTGCACCTGCACGCCGCCGGCGGTGGTGCCGGGGGCAGGTGCGAGCTGGCCGTTGCTGCTGCCAGGATCATTGGCATCGGCCAACGACAGCTGCACGTCGATGTTGTCCATCGGGCAGTTCATCGCGACGTCGAAGCTGGATTCCTTCGCGTTGCTGCCGCTGGCGGCGAGTTCGTTGGCGAGCACGTCGTCAAGGGTGTGGGACGCATTGGCGAGCGTGCAGGTGACGGGAGGGACGATGATTTCCAGCCGCACGTGGTGCTGCATCGTTTGGCTGGGATCGCCCTCCACCGACGAGGTGATGCTGCCCATGTCGGTCATGGGAATGCTCTCCATCGCGCCGCCGCGGAAGAAGATCACCATGTAGACACCCACGTTCATCGGCTCGGTTTGAGTCAGAGGCTCTCCGGGGTGTCGGTTACGAACCCCGAGCTCGATGGGCGGGCCTCCGTAGGTCGTGTCACTCGCCTTCTTTACGCTGAAGCTGAAGCCAATCAGTGGCGATCTTGGTCCTGTGCTGTAGACCTTGTAGAGGTAGCTGTCCAGCTGGACATCCCGCACATAGGTGAGACCCGTGAGAGGTGCATCAATGTTGAATGCCGTTTGTCCTGCGGTGCATTCGAAGCCGCCAGAGATCCGTCCAACATTGACTACTCTGTAACGCGTATCCGGCCGGTCTACATTCGGCATGGTGAACGACGCCGTCAGATCCTGATCACCCGGATTCAACCTCACACAGCTCGCATCGGCCTGCTGTGACTGCAGCGCCATCGCAGCAGCCATCAATAGCACCAGCAACCCGGGCGCACGCGATCTGCGCCACGTAGCGACGGGAAGTAGGGCGGGAGCGCACACGGCAATTCTTCCGGCAACCAATCGAGGCCGCGCAGTCTAGGCAGCGCGGCTACCGCTTTCTATCGGATTAATTGCAGTTCGCGAACGTCAACGCACATTTGCAACTTGTTGCATTCCGTGGCCTGGCGCGCGCGTCGAAACTGGCCGCGCTGGCTGCCGTGGGCGGCCACTGCGTGCCTTCATTCCACAACTGAGAACTGTCATGCCACTCACACTCCGCCTCCTGTCGCTTTCCGCCCTCGCGGTCGCCGCGCCGTCGGTGTCTGCCGAAACGCTGGAAATCACCGGCGAACTGATGAACTCCACCTGCTCGGTGGGCTCCACCGGTGGCACCATCACCGTACCGATGGGCAAGGTGGATCTGGCCTCGGTCAACGCCAGCACCCGTGCCGGCCAGAAGAACTTCACCATCGCCCTGGACTGCTCGGGTTCGGGTGCATCACAGGATGTAGGTGTGCGCTTCGGCGGCACGCCCGATGGCAGCACCGGCAACCTGGCACTGACCGCGGCGTCTTCTGCAGCCAATGTTGGCGTGGCCCTGTACGACGCTGCGGGCAACCAGCAGAAGATCGGTGAAGATCCGGCGGTGTGGGTGACGATCGCCGCCGGTGGCAGCGGCCAGCTGGACTACAGCGCGTGGTACGCCTCGCCGGCGCGGAACGCGCAGGCAGGCACCGCTAACGCTTCGGGCGACTTCGTGGTGCTCTACAAGTAATCCGCTTCCGGCAGGCCAGAGCCACGCGGCGCTGGCCTGCATCCCTGAATGAGGTTGACCATGAAACTCCGCGCCAGGACGTGGATATGCACGCTGCTGTCTGTTTCGGTAGCCCTCCCGGCATCGGCTGCGGTGACGCTGCAGGGCACGCGCATCGTGCACGATGCCAGCAAGGGCCGCGACGTAACGGTCAGGGCCAGCAACGTGGGCGAGTTGCCCGCGATGACCCAGGTGTGGATCGACGACGGCGACAGCCAGTCGCGCCCGGAGAACGTACGCACGCCGTTCCGGCTGACACCGGCCGAGCCACGCCTGCTGCAGCCGAAGCAGGGCCAGGCATATCGCGTCACCTACGCACCGCGCCCGTCGGAGGCACCGCTGCCGACCGACCGCGAATCGGTGTTCTATTTCAATCTTCTGGATATCCCGCCCAAGCCCAGCGATGCCAGTGGCAAGAACCTGCTGCAGTTCGCGGTGCGTACGCGGGTGAAGCTGTTCCATCGCCCGGCCGGGCTGCTGGGCAGTGCACGCGACGCGGCGGCCACGCTGCAATGGTCTGCCGATGGTGATGCCCTGCAGGTACGCAACCCGAGCGCGTACCACGTCTCGTTGAGTTCATTGACGCTGGCCGATGGCCGCCGCGTGGACGTGGATATGATCGCGCCGGGGGCACAGGTGCGCTATGCGCTGCCGGAAGGTGCAGCCATGCCGGCAACGGTGGCGTTCAAATGGCTGGATGATTACGGCACGCCCCGTGAGGCCGAGGCGCGCGTTGATCGGTAAACGTAGATCGGGCTTCCGCAGTGCACCGGCAATGACTTGCACTGAGGGTGGCAGACGCGTCACGCTGCACGCCACAGCCTCACAACCCAGGTTCGCACCATGGCGTCACCCTTGGGCTCCGTGCTTGCCACCCTGCAAGGCCTGCAGCGCCGGCTGCTGTTCGGCGGCGGTGCCGTCTTGACCCTGCTTCTCCTGGCCGCCGGCTGCGCGGCGCTGTGGCTGCGGTTGGAAACGGTGCACCTCAACGAGCGCGAGGCGCTGCAGCGCGGCCAGCAGACGGTGGATCGCTACATTGGCGAGCGCAGGCGGGCCTACGTGGCCAGCTTGAACACCAACGCCATGCTCTGGGCTACCCAGCAAACCGCACTGGTGGCCGGTGGCCTGCCTGTTGCGGCCCGCTTTTCAGCACAGGATGGCCAGGCCGGCGTGGTGGCACCGGGCGCCCTGTCCGTCCCCTGGCTGGCGCTGTCCCCGCGCGAGGGCCGTCTTCCGCCACAGGCGGAGGCGGCGTACCTGGGCATGGTGCAGACCTATTCGGCGTACATGGCCGCCACCGTAGCGGCGCAGGATTCGCCCACTTCCTTGATCTCCTTCGCCTTCGAACCGGAAGGGCGCCTGTTTGCGATCGCCGGGCTGCATGATGAAGCGCAGCTGCTGCAACTCATGAAGGTGCCTACCCGTGAACAGGCACTGGCCGCGCTGGCACAGACCGCCGATGCCGGCTGGCAGTCAGCGGGTGCGGACTCCGAGCTTCAACTGGACAGTGGCCGGCTGCGCGCCTACTTCGGCCGCAATCCGTTCACCGGCGAGGATGCACTGGTCACCCAGATGCGCCTGCGCAGCAATGGCACCCCCTTCATCAACCGGCTGACGTTTGAACCGCTTCAAGGCCTGCGCGAGCGGTTGGAGGAGGCCAGCCCGGGGATGTGGGTGGTGCTGGACCGGCAGGGAAACGATGTTCTGCGCAGTGCTGCGGACGCTGCGATTTCCGGGCCTGCGCTGCGCGCCGCGCCATCGCCCCGGCCTACGCTATTGGCACTGCCTGCCGGCCGTGCCTTCGTGATGTCCGCACCCTTGCAGGGCATCGACTGGACGCTGCTGCGGCTCTACCGCTGGACCGACATCTGGACGGCGCAGCAGACCTATCTGCTCGGCGGTGGGCTGGCCCTGGCCGCCCTGCTGGCCGCGCTGTGGACGCTGTTGCTGCTGGTGGACCGGCGCGTGCTGCGGCCGGCGCTGGAAGAAGCCGCACGGGTGCATGAAAGCGAAGCGTTGAGCCGCACCTTGATCGAAACGTCGCCGGTCGGCCTGTGCCTGCTCGACCAGCAGAGCGGACAGTTGATCCTGCACAACCAGGCACTGGAGCAGCTGATCGGCGACACCACCGGCAACCTGTTGGACGCACTGGTCGGCCGCCTGGTGCAACGCGTTGACGGCCAGGTACACGGGCAGTGGTTCGAGGCGCCGTCCGCGGACGAGCACGGTCCATCGCGCTACCTGCAATCCATCGTGGCCGCCGCGCGCTACCAGCGGCGGGCGATCTGGGTCTGCGCGGTGACCGATGTGACCGCACAGACCGAAACCCAGCAGCGCCTGCTGGATGCACGGCGTCATGCCGAACAGGCCCAGCACGATGCCGAGGCTGCGGACCAGGCCAAGACCGCCTTCGTGGCAATGATCAGCCATGAAATACGCACCCCTTTGAGCGGCGTGCTCGGCCACCTTGAACTGCTTGCCCGCCAGACCATGCCGGCGGCGGCGCATAGGCATGTCACGCGCGCGCGCAGCGCGGCCGATGTGCTGCAGGGGCTGGTGAACGACACCCTCGACCTTTCCCGTATCGAAGCCGGGCTGATGACGCTGGAACCGGCGCCTTTCGATCCGCGTGCGCTGCTGCAGCAGACCGCGACACTGTTCGAGCCACAGGCCACCGCGAAAGGCCTGCGCCTGGAGCTGCACACCGGCGATGCGCTGGGGCCAGCCTACGTGGCCGACGCAGGCCGCGTGGCGCAGGTGATCAACAACCTGGTGGGCAATGCGGTGAAGTTCACGGCATCGGGAACGGTGGCGGTCAGCGTTGATGCCTCGCTGCGGCCCGATGGCACCGAGTGGCTGCACGTGGAGGTGCGCGATACCGGCCCGGGCATCGATGCCGAAGCACAGGCCGTGTTGTTCAAACCGTTCGTGCAGGTCGGTGCCGGCTCGGCACGGCAGCACGGCGGCAGCGGCCTGGGGCTGGCCTTGTGCCAACGCTTCGCCGAACTGCTCGGCGGCACCCTCGGCGTGCGCAGCACCCCGGGCACCGGCAGCGTTTTCCGCCTGGACATTCCGGCACGCCGGACCACCGCCGTGGCAGGCACGCCGCCACGGCCGGCGCCTGTAGAGCGCGCGCATTCCCCGCGTGGCCACGCCTTGCTGGTGGATGACAGCGTGATCAGCCGCGACGTGACGCTGGGGCAACTGCATGCGTTGGGTTGGCAGGTCACCCTCGCGGCCGACGGCGAGGAGGCGTGGCAACGCTGGCGCGAGGGCCGGTTCGACATCGTGCTGACCGATCTGAACATGCCGCACCTGGACGGATACGGGCTGGCCCGGAAACTGCGTGCGGATGACCCCTCCATCCCCATCGTCGCGCTCACCGCCAATGCGATGCCCGAGGACGCGCAGCGCGTACGCGAGGCCGGCATGTCCACGCTGCTGCTGAAGCCGCTCGACCTGGCCTCGCTGGAGGCCGCGCTGCATGGATTCGACCTTGATCGCTCGGCCCGGCCACCGTTACCCCCGGTGGTGAGCGAGGCGGTTCAGCGGCAGATGCGCGAGGCATTCCTGCAGACCGCGCATCGTGATTACGCGCTGTTGAGCCAAGCGCTGGACAGCGCCGATGCACCGGCCATGATCGATCTACTGCACAGCTTTGCCGGCGCGTTGGCATTTCTGGGAGAGACCCAGGCGGCGCGCAGCTGCCAACAGGCCGAGCAGGCCCTGCGCAGCGCCGGTGTGACAGATACGGCGTCAAAGGCGACAGTCATTGAGGCTGTCGCATTGATTGCGGCGAGCATCGAACGCCAGGTTGCCGCGCAACAGTAGGCATGAGCCCGCGCACTCAGCCGGCGAAGTGCTCGTATCCGCTCGGGCCGTCGTGGCCTTCGGTATGCACGCCCTGCCCTTCCATGATGCGGCCGATGCGGGTGATCGGCAGATCCAGCGATTCGGCGAGGTAATGCAGCGCGTCGCGCTGGTCGGCAGCTGCCGTGAAGCACAGTTCGTAATCGTCGCCGCCGTGCAGCGCGCACTCACGGGCAGCATCGCGGCCCAGCAGTTCGCGCAGCGCCGCAGACATCGGCAACGCATCGGCATCGACTTCGGCACGCACACCGCTGCGTGCCGCGATGTGGCCAAGGTCGGCCAGCAACCCATCGGAGATATCCACGGCCGCATGCGCGAACGCACGCAGGCGCAGGCCGAGGGTGACGCGCGGGGTCGGCCGCAGCAGGCGCAGGCGCAGGCTTTCGTAATCGGCCAGCAGCGTGGCGGTGGCCACGTTCAGCGCCCCCTGCTGCCACAACCGCAGCGCACCGGCAGCGTCGCCGAGGGTGCCGCTGACCCAGATGTCATCGCCAATCTGTGCGCGATCACGACGCAGCGCCTGGCCGCGCGACACCTGCCCCATCGCAGTGACCGACAGCGACAGCGGGCCACGCGTGGTGTCGCCACCAATCAGGGCGATGTCGTGCTGGTCGGCCAGTGCGAAGAAACCGTCGGCGAAGGCCTCGATCCAGTCTTCGCTGGCTTCCGGCAACGACAGCGCCAGCGTGCACCACGCCGGGCGCGCGCCCATCGCGGCGAGGTCGGACAGGTTGACGGCCAGCGTCTTCCAGCCGATATCGAACGCCGGCGTTTCGGCCGGGAAGTGCACGCCGCTGTTGAGCGTATCGGCGGTGACCACCAGCTGTTCGTTCGGGCGTGGCTGCAGCAGTGCGGCGTCGTCGCCAATACCGAGCACGATGTCGTCGCGCTCGGCGGTGCGGGCGCGGATGCGGTCGATGAGGGCGAATTCAGCCAGGGACATGGGGCGTTCCCGTGGGGGTGGCGGCGATATCGGGCATCGGTGCCAACCAGGGTTGGCACCCACCAGAAGCGGAGTCAGGGCCGGTATCGACCCAGCAGGTCACGACCCGTCCAGGACGAGCAGAACCGGGTCAGTGACCCGATTCGACCTTGCGCCATTCCACGGCGGCACGATCCAGCACGCCGTTGACGTAGGTGTGGCCGTGTTCGGAACCGAAGCGCTTGGCCGATTCGATGGCTTCGTTGATCACCACGCGGTACGGCACATCCAGGCGGTAGCGCAGTTCGTAGGCGGCCAGGCGCAGCACCGCGCGTTCGATCGCGTCCACTTCCTCGATGCCACGGTCCAGGTACGGGCCGAGCGCTTCGTCGATGTCGCGACGGTTGTCGAGCACGCCGTGCAGCAGCGCCTCGAAATACGCCAGGTCGGCGATTTCGCGGGCCTGCTCGTGGGCGAACTGGGCGATCAGCGACTGCGCGTTGCCACCGGAGATCTGCCAGGCGTAGATGGCCTGCACGGCACGACGGCGGGCGCGCGAGCGCAGCACCGGATCGACGCCATCGCGGCGGACGGGTTTACCGGAGGGCTTGCCCTGGGTGTTCTTGTTCATGGCAGCTGCTCCAGAAGATTGACCATTTCCAATGCGGCGAGTGCGACTTCCTCGCCCTTGTTGCCGTGGCTGCCGCCTGCGCGGGCCTCGGCGTCTTCAACGCGTTCCACCGCCAGCACGCCGTTCAGCACCGGCACGCCGAAGTCCAGCTGCACGCGCATCAGGCCTTCGGCGCAGCGGTCGGCCACGTGTTCGTAGTGGCGGGTATCGCCACGGATCACGCAGCCCAGGGTGAGGATGGCGGCGTGTTCATGGGCCGCGGCCAGGCGCGCGGCCACCAGCGGCAGCTCCCAGGCACCCGGCACGCGGATCACGTCGATGTTGGCTTCGGTGATGCCGTTGCCGGCCAGGCTCTGGCGGGCGCCAGCGACCAGCGTATCGGTGATGCGGGCGTTCCAGCGGCTGGCCAGGATGGCGAAGCGCGCCGATTCGGGAGTGCGAAGATCGCCTTCGTAGTGGCTCATATGCGGCTTGGGGGACTCGATAAGGGGGTAATTCTAGCGTGGATGGGCCCCGGCCGTGGCTGGCGGGGGCCTGGGGAACCCGCCGGGCATGGCCCGGCGCTACCGGATTAGGGGGCGCCGGGGTAGCGCCGGGCCATGCCCGGCGAGCGCAGCGGGCGCGTTACGGGGTAACCGTCTCCACCACTTCCAGGCCGTACCCGGCCAGGCCGATCTGGCGGCGCGGGGTGCCCAGCACGCGCAGCTTGCCCAGGCCCAGGTCGGACAGGATCTGCGCGCCGGCACCGTTGCGGCGCCATTGGCTCACGTCCTTGTCCTTGCCCGGCACCACCGGCGCCGGCTGCTGGCGCAGGCGGGCCAGCAGGGCCTCGCTATCACGCGGGGCCTGCAGCACCACCATCACGCCACTGCCTTCAGCATCGATCGCACGCAGGGCATCGGTGGCGGCCACGCCGAAATCGTCGCGGCGCCAGTGCAGCAGGTCGGCCAGCGGGTTTTCCACCTGCACCCGTACCAGGGTGGGGGTGTCGGCATCCGGCGTGCCACGGACCAGGGCGAAATGCAGGTCGTGGGCGATGCGGTCGCGGTAGGTGACCAGCTTGAACGGGCCGAATTCGGTGTCGATCTCGCGCTCGTCCACGCGTTCGACGGTCTTTTCAGTGGCCAGGCGGTAGGCGATCAGGTCGGCGATGGAGCCCATCTTCAGGCCGTGCTCGCGGGCGAACACTTCCAGTTCCGGGCGGCGCGCCATGCTGCCATCCGGGTTCAGGATCTCCACCAGCACGCCGGCCGGTTCCAGCCCGGCCAGCATGGCCAGGTCGACGCCGGCTTCGGTATGGCCGGCGCGGGTCAGCACGCCGCCCGGCTGGGCGATCAGCGGGAAGATGTGGCCCGGCTGGTGCAGGTCCGACGGCTTGGCATTGGGCTTCACCGCGGTGCGGATGGTGTGCGCGCGGTCATGCGCCGAAATGCCGGTGGTGACGCCCTCGGCAGCCTCGATGCTGACCGTGAAGTTGGTCTGGAACTGGGCGGTATTGGCCTGCACCATCGGCGCCAGGCCGAGGTCGGCGGCGCGGGTGCGGGTCAGCGGCAGGCACACCAGGCCACGGCCGTGGGTGACCATGAAGTTGATGTCACTTGCCTTGACCAGCTCGGCGGCCATGATCAGGTCGCCTTCGTTCTCGCGGTCTTCGTCATCGACGATGACCACCATGCGGCCCTGGCGGATGTCTTCCAGGATTTCCGGGATCGGGGCGAAATTCATGCGACGTCTCCCTGGGGGTGTTGACCGTTGGTCGGCACGCTGATCAGCCGCTCCACGTAACGGGCGACCAGATCGATTTCCAGGTTCACCGCGCTGCCCACGCCGGTGGCGGAGAAGGCGGTGTTGGCTACCGTGTGGGGGATCAGGGCGACTTCAAAACCCTCATCGTCCACTTCGTTGACGGTGAGGCTGACGCCGTCCACGCAGATCGAGCCCTTCCTGGCTATGTAGCGGCGCAGCGAGGCCGGCGCGGCGAAACGCCAACGCTGGGCACGCGCGTCTTCGTGGATGGACAGGACCTGGCCAAGGCCGTCGACGTGGCCGCTGACCAGATGGCCGCCGAGGCGGTCGGTCGGCCGCATGGCGCGCTCCAGGTTGATGACCGCCCCTTCGCCCAGCTGGCCCAGCGTGGTCAGGCCCAGGGTTTCGGTGGAGGCATCGGCTTGGAAGCTGCTGGCGTCGAATGCGATGACGGTGAGGCAGACGCCGTTGATGGCAATGCTCTCGCCCATCTGCACGTTGTCGAACGGCAGGTTTCCGACATTGAAGGTGAAGCGGACATCGCCGCCGATGGATTCGCGTGCGGCCAGACGGCCGACGCCTTCGATGATTCCAGTAAACAAGAAACGTTCTCCGCGGAATGTGAGCGAAAAACGCCGCAAGGCAAACAGGCGGGCGCAGGGCATGAGCCCTGTGGCACCGTCTTCTTTCATCCGGACTATGACCGTCGGCTCCGGCATTGGACCGGATCTGCTGACCCCCGGCCGTGGGCCGGGGCGCTCGCGGGCTCGTGCTTGCGCACCTACCGCCGGTGGGGAGTTGCACCCCGCCCTGAAGACGTTTGTGTACCGGCGAACCGGCGTGGCCAGTGTACCAGCCCGGGCTGAACGGGGCTGGATGCCACAGCTGTGACGGCCGTCGCTCGCAATTTGTAAAACTTTCATTAAAATTCGCAGCGGACGACATGAGGTCGCCCACGGGTAGCCGAGAGGGCTGGCCCGCCAATGGACTGAAATTCACAGGAATTCCCATGCGCAAGATGCTGATCGTGGCCGCCCTGCTGGCCGCCGCCCCGCTCTCGGCTTCGGCCGACGCCCTGAGCTACACCTACGTCGAAGGCGGTTGGACGCAGGTCAAGGTTGACGACAACGCACTGGACGACCCGAAGGTCGACGGCGGCTACCTGCGTGGTTCCGTGGCGATCGCCGAACAGGTCCATGTGTTCGGTGGTTGGACCTACGCCAGCAAGTCGTACAACTACGACTACGGCTCCTACAAGCTGAAGCTGAACCAGCCGGAGCTGGGCATCGGCTACCACATGCCGTGGACCGACCGCGTCGACTTTACCGCTGACGCCGCCTGGGTCCGCCAGCAGGCCGAAATCACCGTCAACTCCGATTTCTACGGTCGCCTGCGCAACAAGGACCACACCAACCTGGGCCGCGTCACCATGGGCATCCGTGGCAAGCCGTCGCGCATGACCGAAGGTTGGGTCAAGGCCGGTTACATGGACGGCGGCAACAACTTCAAGGGCACCTGGGTCGGCACCGTCGGCGGCCAGATCAACTTCACCAGGACCTGGGGTCTGGTGGGCGAGATCTCCGGCTACCGTGACGTCACCCAGTACTCGGCCGGCGTGCGCGCCAGCTTCTGATCCAACGATCGCTCCTCGTCGTGCGATCGAACGGGCCCCGCAAGGGGCCCGTTTTTTTGGCCGGGGTACACCGCCATGTGACCTCTGGCCGCCATCGAAAGTAGCGCTGGATGCGCTAGGCTTGCGCGCCTCTGGAACAGGAAAACACCGTCATGAAGACCCCCACCCGTACCCTTCTGGCCAGCGTGCTGCTGTGCGCCCCGCTGTTTGCCAGCGCTGCACCGGCCCAGCTGACGCCCGAGCAGGCCTTCGACCTGTACGCACGCGTGTTGCTGGAAGACGACGCGGCCGCCACGCGCACGCTCAACGACGCACTGAAGCCGGCCTTCGAAGGCCAGGACGCCGTGACCCCCAACCCGGGTGCGCTGGCCAAGGCATTGGCCGAACCCTGGCAGACCGTGCTGGCCAGCGCCGGTGACAAGTCCGACGCTGCGGCCACCGAAGCGCTGTATGCCAAGGCGCTGCGTGATTCGAAGTGCCGCGCGACCAAGAGCGTGGTCGAAGACAACGAATACGTTGAAGACCAGAAGCTGGCGCGGATCACCTACAGCTGCCAGCTGCCCGACCTGGGCAAGGTCCGCCCGCTCTTTGCCGCCAGCCTCGCGTCTGACGCCAGCCCGGCCGCGCGCAAGCAGTTCACCGATGCCTACACCCAGGCACTGCAGAGTGGCGTGCGCGTGCCGGTCAGCGGCACCTTCACCCTGTACCCGGCCAAGGACAACGGCTACTGGTACAGCGGTAATTTCGATGATCTGGTGGGCACCGTAGCCGGTGCGCTGGCGCCGTTCGAGGACTGGATGCAGGATGCACAGGCCGCCAGCGCGCCGAAAGTAACCGGCGTACCGGGCTGCGACCTGCTGCTGCAGCAGCACCGCGCCTGCGTGGCGAAGATCGCGCCGGAGCAGATCAGCGGCGTGGATGCGATGGCCGAGGAACTGAAGGCCAAGGCGCAGGTGCAGTCGGCCGAGGAGATGACGCAGGAGTGCAAGGCACTGCGGCCGATCGCCGAGATGATGTGGACCGACGAATGCGCGTGAGGTGGTAAGCGGTAGCGCCGGGCCATGCCCGGCGGTTCCATCCCACGACATGCGCCGGACAATGCCCGGCGCATGTCATTGCGCTACGACCGCAGCAACAAGCGGATGTCCTCACCCACCTGCCGCTGATCCACCACGTGCAGCCGCCGCTGCTGGTCCATCGCCTCGATGCCGAGGCCGGCCAGCAGCGGACGACCGTTATCGCCCAGCAGCGTGGGCGCCTGATACAGCAGCAGTTCGTCCACCCAGCCGCCGCGCAGCAAGGCACCGGCCAGCGTCGCGCCGGCTTCGGTATGCACTTCGTTGATGCCACGTTCGGCCAGCAGCGCCAGTACCGCGCCCAGGTCCAACCGCCCATCAACACAGGGCACGCTGGCAAACTCGGCGTCGGCCGCATCCGGTGCGCTTACTGCTGCGCCATGCAGGTACAACGTCGGCGCCCCACCCTCGCGCACACGGCTGCATTCCAGCGAACGCAGGCGTGAATCGAGCACCACGCGCAGCGGTGGCATCACCTCGGTATCGGCCAGGCGCACGGTCAGCATCGGATCGTCGGCCAGCACGGTGTCGGCGCCGGTCAGGATCGCACCCGCACGTGCGCGCCAGTGCTGCACGTCTTCGCGCGCGGCCGGACCGGTAATCCACTTGGAGCTGCCATCGGCCATCGCGGTACGGCCATCCAGGCTGGCGGCCAGCTTCACCCGCAGCCACGGGCGGTTGCGCTCCACGCGCGACAGGTAACCCTTGTTGAGCTCGCGCGCCTGCGCCGCCATCAGCCCTTCGGCGACCTCGATGCCTGCATTGCGCAGCAGATCGAAGCCACTGCCATCGACCTTGGGGAACGGATCGCGCATCGCCGCGACCACACGCGACACGCCCGCTTCGATCAGTGCCAGCGCACACGGTGGCGTGCGCCCGTAGTGCGCGCAGGGTTCCAGGGTGACGTAGGCGGTGGCGCCACGGGCGTCGCTGACGGCCTCGCGCAGCGCGAACACTTCAGCATGCGGGCCACCGGCGCGCTGGTGCCAGCCCTGCCCGACCACGCGTTCGCCATGGGCGATGACGCAGCCGACCATCGGATTGGGACGGGTGGTGTAGGCGGCACGCTCGGCCAGGCGAAGTGCGTTGGCCATGTGCAGGTGGTCGAGGACGGAGAACGGGGTGGTCATGCGGCCATGGTAACGCCGCCGGTGTGGATCCATGCCGTCAGTGCCAACCAACGGTTGGCACCCACCAGTGAATGCGGCCACCGGTGCCCACCAAGGTTGGCACCCCCAAGGCAGAGGCAGTCAGCCTTTCTTTTTCTTGGTCAGGGCAATCACATCGCCCAGCAGCTGCAGCTGTTCGGTACTGGCCGGCAGCTCGCGCTCGAGCTTCTCGATCTCCTCGCGGAAATCGGCCACGTCCTCGAAGCTGCGGTACACCGAAGCGAAGCGCACGTAGCCCACGTGGTCGAGCTTGCGCAGTTCGTTCATGACGAACTCGCCAACCTTGATCGAGGGCACTTCGCGCTCGCCGCTGATACGCAGCTGGTGCACCACCGCACGTACCGCTGCTTCGATCTTTTCTTCGGGCACCGCGCGCTTCTGCAGCGCGCGATCGAACCCCGCGCGGACCTTGCGCTGGTCGAACGCTTCACGGGTGCCATCGCTCTTGACGATGGCCGGCAGCTTCAGCTCGACCGTTTCCAGGGTGCTGAAGCGCTCGCCGCAGGCTTCGCATTCCCGCCGACGGCGAATCGTCGCGCCGTCTTCAGAGACGCGCGAGTCGATGACCCGGGTATCGGCATGTTGGCAGAAGGGGCAATGCATGGAACGCCTGGCTCAGGGAGCAATTGCCACGGTCATGGCAGCGTCGCAAAGGTACCTGAGAAAGCGTTCGGCAGCAAATCCGGGCAGCGCTCGGCCGTGGTCGGGGAGTGTCGGGCGCCAGCACTACCACCGTGATGCGTAGACCGTAGACCCAACGCCCCATCGCGGCTCGTCGGAGAATGGCCGTTCGGGGCGGAGATACCGGCGGCGCGCACACCGGGCAACTCATTTCTCCAGCTTTGCCAGCCATCGCAAGTGCAAGCTCAGGCTGGCCCAAGGCGCACCGAAGACGATCAGGAAAGGCATAACCAGCAATAGTCCGGGGTCCCACCCAATCGCCGCAAAGAGCATCGCCGCAACTGCCGCCGCCTGGACTGCAGAAACAATGGGCAAAGCCTCCAACCAGGCAGCTTTGGAACACAGCCCCTGGGAACCTGCAGTCCGCCAGGTGTTCGCCAGCATCGGCGCTGTGTAGGCACTCCATACCGACATGAGCGCCCAACTTGCGGCGGCCATCAGAAACACTTCCGATGGCTGGCGGCTGAGCCATGCCATCAGAAGCACCAACGCGATCAATGCCCCCGCCAGAGCACATGGAATGGAAAACAGCAGGAGATGCAGAAGCAAACCAACAGGCTTCTGGCGACCCGGCGTGTTCATGGGCTACCCCGGAATGAAGACTGCGGAAAGGTTGAGCGGCAGGTTTTCCGCACACCATGCAATTTGTCTGAAAGTCAGCTGCGTGGGAGAGTCGACGTTCGTGCTCCCTGCGCAGCCACACCAGCCGCCCCTCCATCACAAGCAATCGCGGCCCATGCCCGAGCAACTCCAGCGTCGATATCTCTCATTGCTTGACGGTGATCTACAACGTGGCGGCGACCATGCCGAAGGCGAATCGGCACGCCTGGCTCAGGGGAATACCTGCTGGCACGGTCATGACTGAGTCGCAACAGCACTTGAGAAGGGCCCGACCAGCAAACTCGGCTTCACTTCACTTGTCCGCTGGCTTTCGACAGCCATCGGAAGTGGCAGGCAAGGCTGATCCAGGGAGCCCCCCAACCGATTGCCAATATCAGCAGTATCGGATGCACTCCAAGACTTGAAACTGTTATCACCAACGCGGACACAGCCTGAGCAGCTGAAACTAGAAACAGCGTTCCCAGCACTGGCGCGGCGGGCTTCAATCCATCCGGTCCGTGCATCTGCCACGTGTTTGTGAGCTGGTAAACAGGCGGGATCGCCGTCACGGAGAGCAGACCCCACATCGCAAGCAATCCAAGAACTGCGCTGTTGTCACCGCCACGCGCCCATACCCCTAGCAGCAACAGCAGCGAACCCAACAGGCCAGCCAACGCGCAGGGAATGGAAAAAAGAAGGCTGTGGAGAAGCAGGTAGAGGCCGTGTCGGCGGCGCCAGGGTTGCATCGGGGGCTCCTTTCAGTAGTTCGGAAGACCCTAGTTCTGACGCCTGCAGCACACCATGCAATTTCTCTGAAACTTCCAACCACCAGTCACACAGCGTCGGTCGCGCCCCGGCGCAGCCACGCCAAGTGCCCGGACATCACCAGTAGCGGCGGGCCAAACCCGAGGAAGCCCAATGTCGAGATCTCGCCATTGCTGATCGTGGAGTACAGCGTGGCGACGACCACGCCCGACGCGGCCAAGCCACCCAACGCCAGGCCGACCCAGGCCATGACCGGTGATTGGCGAAGGCCGGCAACACCGCGCCACAGGAACAGCCCGCTCAGCCACAGCCACGACAGCAGGCCGATGATGCCGGCCGACGACCACAGCAGCAACAGCGTGTACTCGTCGCCCGTCAGGTACTTGCCGTCCCATACGGCCATCAGCCCCAGCACGGCACCCGTGCCGCCTGCCGCCACGGTGGGCAGGCCCACCAGCAGGCCGGCGATCGCCATCCAGCGCTTGTGCAGGCGCTCATCCATGCGTTCGATGTCCTTCCATGGGCCACGTCATGCCCGGCGCTTGATCCACACCAGCATCGCAGCCGGCACCAGCATCGACGGGCCGAACAGCAGCAGGGCGATGCCTTCGGCGTGGACGGTGCTGCTCCACCACAGCGCCAGCCCCAGCGGGGGCACGGCGGCAAGACCGCCGGCCAGCAGCATCCACCACCAGAGGCGATGCACCTGCAGCCCGGCACGCCCCTGCAGCAGATACCCGGCGCTGAGCCACAACCAAGCCAGGCAGCCGGCAATGCCGGCCAGGCCCCACAGCGGCATCACGGTCACCGC
The DNA here is from genome assembly GCF_059370315.1 of Stenotrophomonas sp. YJH_SMC_46. Classification (NCBI taxonomy): domain Bacteria; kingdom Pseudomonadati; phylum Pseudomonadota; class Gammaproteobacteria; order Lysobacterales; family Lysobacteraceae; genus Stenotrophomonas; species Stenotrophomonas sp. YJH_SMC_46. Next base: position 300,527 of record NZ_JCAFTO010000004.1, on the reverse strand, counting down.
AGACAGCGTGCCATGGCCGAACTGGCCCAGCCCCGTCAGCAGCAGCATCAGTGCCGCAACGCCGCCGGCCACCAGGCTGGGCAGGCCGAACAGCACGGCCAGGGTGGCGTACAGGTATCTGAGGCGGCGCTCATCCATGCGCGATCGCTGCAATGCCGGGGTCAGAGCCCTTCCCTGCGGGAAGAGGTCCGACCCCAACCCGATCAGCCGTAGACCGGGTACTTGCGGCACTGCGCGCTGACGGCGTCGCGCACGCGGGCGATGACGGCGTCGTCGTTCGGTGCATCGAGCACGTCGGCAATCCAGTTGGCCAGGTCCACGCAGTCCTGTTCGACGTAACCACGGGTGGTCACCGCCGGGGTACCCAGGCGCAGGCCCGAGGTCACGAACGGCGAACGCGGGTCGTTCGGCACCGAGTTCTTGTTGACGGTGATGTGGGCCTTGCCCAGCGCGGCTTCCGCGTCCTTGCCGGACACGTCCTTGCCGATCATGTCCACCAGCATGAGGTGGTTCTGGGTGCCGCCGGAGACGATCTTGTAGCCGCGCGCGATGAGCGTATTGGCCATCGCCTGGGCGTTCTTCACCACCTGCTGCTGGTAGGTCCTGAAGGCCGGTTCCAGCGCTTCCTTGAAGGCCACGGCCTTGCCGGCGATGACGTGCATGAGCGGACCGCCCTGGATGCCCGGGAACACGATCGACTGCAGCTTCTTCACCAGGTCTTCGTCGGCGCCCTTGGCGATGATGATGCCGCCACGCGGGCCGCGCAGGGTCTTGTGGGTGGTGGAGGTCACCACGTGGGCGTGCTCGAGCGGGCTCGGGTAGACGCCAGCGGCGACCAGGCCGGCCACGTGGGCCATGTCGACGAACAGGTAGGCACCGACCTTGTCGGCGATGGCGCGGAAGCGCGCCCAGTCGATCACCTGCGAATAGGCCGAGAAGCCGGCAACGACCATCTTCGGCTTGTGCTCCAGGGCTAGGCGCTCGACTTCGTCGTAATCGATCAGGCCCTGGTCGTTCACGCCGTACTGCACGGCGTTGAACAGCTTGCCCGAGGCATTCACCTTGGCACCGTGGGTGAGGTGGCCGCCGTGGGCCAGGCTCATGCCGAGGATGGTGTCACCCGGCTGCAGCAGGGCGAAGTACACGGCCTGGTTGGCCTGCGAGCCGCTGTGCGGCTGCACGTTGGCGTAGTCGGCACCAAACAGCTGCTTGAGGCGGTCGATCGCCAGCTGCTCGGCAATGTCCACGTATTCGCAGCCGCCGTAGTAGCGCTTGCCCGGGTAGCCTTCGGCGTACTTGTTGGTCAGCTGGCTGCCCTGGGCTTCCATCACCGCCGGGCTGGTGTAGTTCTCGCTGGCGATCAGCTCGACGTGGTCTTCCTGGCGCTGGGTCTCAGCGGCGATGGCCTTGGCCAGTTCGGGATCGTAGGTTTCGATGCGGACGTCACGCGGGAACATCGGGTACTCCAGCAGGCAGGGAAAGGGGTACGGCTCAGCCCCTGATTGTAGCCCCGCCCCGGCCTGCCGGGGCCGAAAAGGCCGGGGCCGGCACTCCCGAAGGAATCCGGCCCCGTATGGTTTCCAGGGATGTTGTGGGATCAGGGCCCTTTCCGTTGGAAAGGGATCCGACCCCGGCCGCGATCCTCAGCGACTGTTGATGATGTAGTCGGCGATGATGCCGGTCGCCACCGCCACCAGCAGCATGTTGCCGCGGTCATCGCGGATCCAGTGGTGCCCATGCGGCGGGCGGCGCAGGTGGTAGCGCGGGTAGTCGTTCACCACGTAGATCGGGCCACGGTAGTAGTCGCGGTAGCGGTGGCCGACCTTCCAGCCGTAGCCCGGGCCATAGGCCGGTCGATAGACCACGCGCGGCGGCGGTGCCGGGCGGTAGTAGCGGTCATGGTCGCGGTGCCAGTCGCGGCGGTCGCGTTCCCAGTCGCGCCGGGCCTCGCGGCGGTCGCGTTCCCAGTCACGGCGGTCCTGTCGCCACTCGCGGCGGTCCTCGCGCCACTCGCGGCGGTCGTGGCCGCGGCGGTGGTCGTTGTCGGCGAAGGCGGGAGCCACGGCACCGAGCGCCAGCACAGAGGCCACGGCGCTGGCCATTACTCGATTGATGCGCATGTCAGACCTCTGTTTGGGTGGTGGTGAGCCCATATTGCGCAACCGATCTGAACCGTTTCCGGCTGGAAACGCTTCCCGCTGCAGGACTGTGACGGAGTATTCAGGCCACGGCCAGCCGGCGCCCCTGCGCCGGGCGCGGCCCGGAACCGGTTCCGGCTATAATTGGCGGCATTCCATTCCAGTCTGTGCCCGCTGCCGCAACGGGATGTTCCCGTGACGGGTCGGGTGCAGGGCCGCGCCTACGGAGACCTCATGTCGTCGCAATACATCTACACCATGAACCGCGTGTCCAAGGTGGTCCCGCCCAAGCGGCAGATCATCAAGGACATCTCGCTGTCCTTCTTCCCGGGTGCCAAGATCGGCCTGCTGGGCCTGAACGGCGCCGGCAAGTCCACCGTGCTGAAGATCATGGCCGGCGTGGACACCGATTTCGAGGGCGAGGCCCGCCCGCAGCCGGGCATCAAGGTCGGCTACCTGGCGCAGGAACCGGAACTGGACCCGAACAAGACCGTGCGCGAGTCGGTCGAGGAAGGCGTGGGCGAAGTGCTGCAGGCGCAGGCTGCGCTGGAAGCGGTGTATGCCGCCTACGCCGAGGAAGGTGCCGACTTCGACGCGCTGGCCAAGGAGCAGGAGCGCCTGGAGGCGATCCTGGCCGCCGGTGATGCGCATACCCTGGAAAACCAGCTGGACGTGGCCGCCGATGCGCTCCGCCTGCCGCCGTGGGATGCCAAGATCGCCAACCTGTCCGGTGGTGAAAAGCGCCGCGTGGCGCTGTGCCGCCTGCTGCTGCAGAAGCCGGACATGCTGCTGCTGGACGAACCGACCAACCACCTCGACGCCGAGTCGGTGGAATGGCTGGAACAGTTCCTGGCGCGCTACACCGGCACCGTGGTGGCCGTTACCCACGATCGCTACTTCCTGGACAACGCCGCCGAGTGGATCCTGGAACTGGACCGCGGCCGCGGCATTCCGTGGAAGGGCAACTACACCGAATGGCTGGTGCAGAAGGATGAGCGCCTGAAGCAGGAAGAAAACCAGGAAAAGGCCCGCCAGAAGGCGATCCAGAAGGAACTGGAGTGGTCGCGCCAGAACGCCAAGGGCGGCCGTTCCAAGGGCAAGGCCCGTCTGGCCCGCCTGGAAGAGCTGCAGTCGCAGGATTACCAGAAGCGCAACGAGACCAACGAAATCTTCATTCCGCCGGGCGAGCGCCTGGGCAACATGGTGATGGAGTTCAAGAACGTCTCCAAGAAGTTCGGCGACCGCCTGCTGATCGACAACCTCTCGATGCTGATTCCGCCGGGCGCGATCGTCGGCATCATCGGCCCGAACGGCGCCGGCAAGTCGACCCTGTTCAAGATGATCACCGGCCAGGAAAAGCCGGATTCGGGCGAGATCGTGATCGGCCCGACCGTGCAGCTGTCCTACGTGGACCAGAGCCGCGACAAGCTGGAAGGCAACCACAACGTCTTCCAGGAAATCGCCGGCGGCCTGGACATCCTCAACATCAACGGCATCGAGATCCAGTCGCGCGCCTACATCGGCCGCTTCAACTTCAAGGGCCAGGACCAGCAGAAGATGGTCGGTTCGCTGTCCGGTGGTGAGCGTGGCCGCCTGCACATGGCCAAGACCCTGCTGCAGGGTGGCAATGTGCTGCTGCTGGACGAACCGTCCAACGACCTGGACATCGAAACGCTGCGTGCGCTGGAAGATGCGCTGCTGGAGTTCCCGGGCAACACCTTCGTGATTTCGCACGACCGCTGGTTCCTGGACCGCATTGCCACGCACATCATCGCTTTCGAAGGCGACTCGCACGTGGAGTTCTTCCAGGGCAACTACCGCGAGTACGAGGAAGACAAGAAGCGCCGCATGGGCGACGACGCTGCGCCGAAGCGCCTGCGCTTCAAGGCGCTGAAGTAAGCCCCGCCGCAGAAAACGAAAGGCCGCGCTCGCGCGGCCTTTCGTCTTTCAGGCGTTCCTGACGCCCGCCTTCCGGGCGTTTTCGCTGGCCGCGATTCAACCGTTGATGAACGCGGGCGCCTCAAGCGGGCTTGAATCCCTGTCGTAATCGGACTTTGCAATTCGTTGTATGTTTCCGCGCGCCCACATCGGTTTTCCTACGCCCCGATTCATCCCCCAACGTAGGAAATTCCAATGAAAGCACTGATCATCACCACGGCAGCCGTGATGCTGTCGGGCACCGCCACGGCCGCGACCACCGACTGGGACGGCTTCTACCTGGGTGCCCAGGCCTCGCATGGCGAGGGGCACAGCAAGGACCGCAGCAATGCCAACGCCTCGGAAAAGAGCGTGCGCGGCTTCACCGGCGGCGTGCAGGGCGGCCGTCGCTGGCAGTTCGACAACAGCATCGTGGTCGGCGTTGAAGGCACGCTGTCGTTCGGCAACGTCACCCGTGACTGGAAGGATCGCGAACAGCACCAGTACAGCCCGTACTACGGCGAAGACGCGCTGACCCGTTCTGGCACCCTCGATGTAACGCTGGGCCGTGCGATGGGCCGCTGGCTGCCTTATGTCGGCGCGGGCGTGACCGTGGCCCAGCAGGAATTCACGCTGGGCTGCGACAAGTCGCTGGTGGAGGCCACCAACGGCTGCCGCGTGGCCGAGTTCGAGACCCGCGCCTCGCACCTTTCCACCGGCGCCCACGCCACCGCAGGCGTGCTGTACCGCTTCAACGAGCGCCTCTCGGCCGGTGCCGAATACCGCTACACCCACCTGGGTTCCAGCCCGGTGACCCTGGAAGACCCCAACTACCCCGCTGCGGCGCGTCGCAGCTTCCATACCGACTACAGCAGCGTTACGCTGAAGTTGAACTACCACTTCTAACCGCCTGGCGACGTACCCGCAGGTCCCCCGGGGCGGCAGGGCGCGCAGGCATGAGAGATCTGCGATGTCCCTGTTCGAGCGCCTGTTCCAGCTGCAGCAGCACGGCACCACCGTGCGCACCGAGCTGCTGGCCGGTGTCACCACCTTCCTGACGATGTCTTACATCGTCTTCGTGAACCCCGAGATCCTCGGCACCACCGGCATGGACGCCGGCGCGGTGTTCGTGGCCACCTGCCTGGCTGCTGCACTGGGTTCGGCGGTGATGGCGCTGGCCGCCAACTTCCCGGTCGGCATGGCACCGGGCATGGGCCTGAACGCGTTCTTCGCCTTCACCGTGGTTGGTGCTGCCGGCCTGCCGTGGCAGCAGGCGCTGGCGGCGGTGTTCATCTCCGGCCTGGTGTTCCTGGTGCTGTCACTGACCGGCGTTCGGGCATGGCTGGTATCGGGCATTCCTTCGTCGCTGCGCTCGGCCATCGTGGCCGGCATCGGCCTGTTCCTGGCGATCATCGCGCTGCAGAAATCCGGCGTGATTGTCGGCAATGAAGATACGCTGGTGGCACTGGGACCGTTGAACACGGCGCCGCCGCTGCTGGCACTGGCCGGCTTCCTGCTGATCGCGGTGCTGGAAGCGCGCCGCGTGCGTGGTGCGATCCTGATCGGCATCCTGGCGGTGACCGGCGCCGGCTGGGCATTGGGCGATGTGCAGTACCAGGGCCTGGTTTCGCTGCCGCCGAGCCTGGCGCCGACCTTCCTGCAGCTGGACCTGCCGGGCCTGCTGCACCATGACGGTGGTGCGCCGATCGCCGTATTGCTGCAGGTGGTGCTGGTGTTCGTGCTGGTGGAAGTGTTCGATGCCACCGGCACGTTGTACGGCGTGGTCGGTCGCGCCGGCCTGCTGAAGCTGCCCGGCGCGCAGAAGCGTTTCGGCCGCGCGCTGCTGGCCGACAGCACCGCCATCGTGGCCGGTTCGGTGCTCGGCACCAGCAGCACCACGGCCTTTGCCGAAAGCGCCTCGGGCGTGCAGGTGGGCGGCCGCACCGGCCTGACCGCATTGGTGGTGTCGGCACTGTTCCTGGCCGCGCTGCTGTTCTCGCCGCTGGCGTCGATGGTGCCCAGCTATGCCACCGCACCGGCGCTGCTGTTCGTGGCCGGCCTGATGCTGCGCGAACTGGTGGAGGTGGACTGGAGCGACCTGACCGAATCGGTGCCGGCCGCGCTGTGTGCGCTGGCAATGCCGTTCACCTACTCCATTGCCAACGGCCTGGCCTTCGGCTTCATCGCCTATGCCGCGCTCAAGGCGGGCACCGGCCGCTGGCGCGAAGTGCATCCGGCGGTGTGGCTGGTGGCGGTGCTGTTCACCCTGCGCTACGCGCTGGAATGATGCCTGGCTGAGGGTCGGTCGGAGCCCACTGCGCTGCGTAGGTACCTGACCCCGCAGCGCTGCAGCTACCAGCGCGGCTGCAGGCGGCCGTCGGTGGCGAAGCGCCAGCGTCCTTCGGCCCAACCCACGCCGAACAGGGCCAGCATCTGCGAGTAATAGGCCGGTGCATCGGCGCGTTGCTGCTCGGCGCTGGGCAGGCTGGCCCGCAGCGACTGCGCTCGCTCCGCTTCGCCCTGCGCGATCAGATAGGGCAGCAGGGCCGCGCGGAATCCGTAGTTGCCTTCGCCCTGCCCCTGGCCACTGCGGGTGTCGATCTTTTCCCACATCGGTGCACCACTGCGCAGGCGCTGCAGCGGTCCGGACAGCGCCGCCAGCTGCGCGCGGAACAACGGATCGCGCGATGCGGTCATGCCTGCCCAGGTGTAGCAGCGGATGGCGTCGTAGCCGCCGACCGCACCGCGCACCGGATCGACGACGAAGCGATCGCCTTTCCACGCCGCCCAGTCCGGTGCGAACCCGTGCGGGCTGCTCTGCTGCAGCAACTGCACGCTGTTGCGCGCCAGCGCCTGCCACGGCCCGCTGCGATCCTCCGCCGCAAAGCGGCGCAGCAGCGGCAGTGGCAGATAGCTGGGGTTGACCCGCGTGGCGTCCCCTTCAATGAACCCCTGTGGGCCTGGCAACAGCATTGGGCCGAGCCCGGGCAGATCCACGATCTCGCGCGCCCGCACCTGCACCAGCATGCCCTCCGCGATGGCCTTCAGCGCCGGACGGCGCCACAGCCGCGCGCCTTCCAGCAGCGCGTAGGCCAGCCAGAGATCGGAGTCCGAGGCCGGGTTGTCGTCCAGCACCCGCCAGGCGCCGGCGTCATCGCGTCCCCACAGCCAGGCCGGCAGGCGCTTGCCCATGTCGCCACCGGCAAGGTTGTCCTGGGTCCAGCCCAGGATGCGGTCGAACAGCGCCTGGTCGTTGTCGACCAGGGCGAAGAACAAGGCATAGGACTGGCCTTCGGAGGTGCTGCGCTGATCGTCCTGGCTGCGATCGATCATGCGCCCGTCGCGGCTCAGGCTGCTGTCGAGCAGTACCTTCCACGCCGGCCAGCGCGGGGCGGGCGCGGCCTGCACACGGCACACGCCGAGCAGCGGCAGCGTGGCGACCGCCTGCAGCAGGCGCCGTCGCCGCAGGTCAGCGGAATTCGCCATACGGCACCAGTGGTGATACGGGCAGCGGCAGGTTTCCCTGCCAGGGCTTGAAGGTGTAGCGCAGGTAGAGCTGGAACGAATTCGGCGAGAAATCGCGGCTGCGCTGGAGGGTGCCGGCAGCGCCCAGCACGAAGTGGTCGCCGAGGCGGCGCTCCACCGCGCCGTACAGGCGGTACCCGGTGCCCGTGCTGCTGCTGTCACCGGTGTACAGGCCGGCCTCGTCCAGCCGCAGCGGGCCGTACTGCGGCTCAAGCTGTGCAATCACGCGCTCGATCAAGGCCTGGTCGGGGAAACGGCTGATCGACGAGGTACGCGCACTGGACACACTGACCGAGCCATCCAGGCGCACCGACCACACGTCGTTGCGCCAGGCAAAGCTGACCGGCAGGCTCAGCGATGCATAGCGCTGCGGGCTGTAGTAGCCGCCCTGGCCCAGCGAGTAGCCGCCCAGGTCCTTCTGGTAGCGCCAGTACATCGCGGTGGTACCCACATCCAGCCGCATGTCGGGGCGCTGGATCAGCTTGTGGTACCAGCCCACCATCGCGCGTGCGCGGGTGTTGTCGACCACGTTGTGCCCGGTCAGCCGATGCCAGCTCCAGTTCGACCACACGCCATCGCGGCCGCCCTGGTCGTAGCCGAGGCTGAAGGTCACGCCGTTGGCGGTGACGCCGCCCCAGCTGATGCCGCTGCGCGGATCAACCGCACCGGCCTGCGACAGCAGCGAATTGGTCATCGGCCGCCGCGACAGCGTGGCGCCCCAGCCGAAGCGCCCGAGGTCGCCATTGAGGGTGACACCGCCAAGCCAGTTGCCGACCACGTAGTTGGACGGGGTGTGGCCGATATCGACGTTCCAGCGGTCATCCAGGGTGCGCCAGCCGACGGCGAAGCCGGCACCGGAGGTGCGCCGCTGGTGCACGAAGCGGGTGCAGCCCGGTGCGCGCAGGCGGCTGTCGTCGGCCTGCAGCAGATCCAGGTCACAGCTGCCGAAATCCTCGTCGTAGGCGCCGCTCTCATCGGTCTGGAAGCGGCCCGCATCGAAGCTGGCCTGCTCGATGCGCGCCCAGCCCAGGCCACCGGCGAATGGCGCGTCCAGATGCGCGATGCGGGTATCGCGCGACAGCCGCGAAATGCCCGGCGTGCCATCGCTGCGGCGACCGGTGTCCTGCATCACCGTCAGGGTGGGATTCTCCTGCTGGTACAGGGTTTCCACATCGCTGCGCAGGCTGCGCCGCAACCAGTCATCGCCGGCTGTCTCGCGGCTGGCCAGGGTCAACGCGCGGTTGTCGCGCGGCGTGACCTGGCCGGGAGCCAACACGCCGTTGTCGGCCATCGCCTGCGCGTACATGTCCAGCGCCTGCTGCGGATCATCGCGGCGCACCAGCCGTGCCGCATCACGCCAGGACTGTGCGTCGGGCCCGGTCTTGCGCGCAAGCAACGCGCGCAGGATCGCCAGGGCCTTCGTGTCCTCGCGCAGGTCGGTCCAGATGGTGGCGAGCTGACGCTGCTGGCCGATCTCGTCATCGTCCACTGCCGGCGGTGCGTCGTGCATCTGGCGGCGTGCGCTGGCCAGATCGCCGGTGCCAATCCAGGCCTGGACCTGGCCCAGCTGCGCATCCACATTGTCCGGCTGTGCGGCAAGCACGCGCTGGTAGTAGTGCAGCGCCTGCACGTGATCGCCGCGCAGGCGCGCCCACTCGGCCATCAGCAGATCATTGTCGGTGCTGGGCGGTTGCTGCTGCAGCAGCGCGATGGCTTCGGCCTCCCTGCCCTGCGCACGCAGATCCCACAGATGATCGACCAGCTGCTGCCGCTGCAGGCGCGCCGACAGCGCGCGGATGTCGTCGTTCCACTTCGCCTGCGGCAGCGCGTCGAGTACCGCCAGCGCTTGCGGCATCCGATCGGATCCCGACAGGTAGAGCGCCTGCGCGTAGCGCGCTTCGGCGCTGTCGTTATGCGTGGCCATGTCGGCCATCGCCGCGTCGGCCTCGTCCTGCCGGCCAGCGGCGCGCAGCTCGTTGGCCAGCGCATAGGCCAGCCATGCATCGCCCGGCAGTTCGCGGCGCAGCTTCTGTCCCAGCGTGATCGCGGTGGTCGCATCACCGGCAGCCAGCGCCTGCTCGCGACGCTCACGCAGGCGGCTGATCTGGAGCTGGCGCAGGTCTTCGGCATACAACCTGCGTTGCGCAGCGGGCAATGCGTTGATGAAGGCTTCCAGCCGCTGCGGGTCGGTGCGGCCGTACAGCTGCACCAGCTTGCGGATCACGTTGGCATCGTTGGGCGCCATCCGCCGCGCAACCTGCAGCTGGCGTTCGGCTGCGGCGTCGTCACCGCGGGCCACGGCCACGTCGACCAGGCCCAGTGCAGCATTGACGTCGCGGGGCTGCTGGCGATGCGCCTGCGCATAGAGGCGCTCGGCCTCGTCCAGCCGGCCGGCCGCCAGCGCCGCATCGGCCTGGTCCAGCTGCAGCCAGTAGCGGGTGCTGGCGATCAGGTCGCGCCACTTGTCGTTGCTGTCGCCGGCCGGGGTGGCCTGCACCGCACGCTGGAAATAGCTGATGGCCTGCTCGCGGCGGCCCTGGCGCATCAGGGCCATGCCCAGCCCCCCCAACAGGTCGGGCTCGCGCGGATAGCCGCGCAACGCCTGCAGGAAAGCGCGCTCGGCCTCTGCATTGCGGCCTGCGTCGAGCAGCTGCTGGCCGCGCAGGCCGGCGCGCCACGCCGGGTCGCTGACCCGCTTGTGCTGGTCGGTGTAGCGCTCGCGCACCAACGCGATGTCGGCAAACGCTGGGTTGCGGGTGATGAAGTCCTGCAGCCGGCGCACGCTGCGGTCGTCGGCCGGCTGATCCTTCAGGTAGGCCCATTCGGCGTCCGCCGCCATGCCGCGGGCCTCCGGATTACGCCCCATGCGCTGCAGCGCGGCGAGCGCCTCTGCATCGCGGCCGGCAGCGAACAGCATCTGCGACAGCGCCTGCAGCAATGGCACATTGCCCGGATAACTGCGGTCCAGTTCGCCCAGCGCACGGATCGCCTGTGCACGCCCATCCGCCTGGCCGCCGCGCAGGCGCCAGTACTCCAGGCCCAGCTGCAGGCCGGGTGGATCATCGTTGAACAGGCGGCGGTAGATCGCCAGCGCTTCGGCGCTGCGACCACCGGCAGCGAACAGGCGCGCCTGCTGCAGATCCTGCTGCAGATCACCGCGGTAGGCCCTCCAGAGGCGTTCGCCGGCGGCCAGTTCACGGGTACCTGTACCGATCTCGCGCAGGCGCTTCAGGGTCGCCTCGGCATCCTGCAGCTTCTGTTGCGAGAGCTGCACTTCCAGGATCGCCACCAAGGTGCCGCGATCATCCGGTGCCAGCATGCGCAGCCGCGCCAGGGCGTCTTCGATCAGGCTCTGGCGACCGGTGGCCTCACCGATGCGCACCTGCTGCAACAGCCACTGGCGCTGCTCGGCGACGGTTCCGCCCGGCGTATCGGGCAAGGCCTGCGCCGCGCAGGGCCCGGCACCGGCCAGTCCCAACAGGACGAGGCCGGACGCGGTGACCAGCGGATGCCGCGTACGTGCCATCAGTGCCCCGGGTCCAGGCGCTTGGCCGCGACCCAGCGCAGCGCGCGCCACAGCAGGAAGGCGACCATCAGCACCACCAGCGTGGCCAGCACCGCCAGCAGCGCCGGGTGGTCGGCCAGGTGGTACCACAGCAGCAGCCACCACGGCAGCGCGCCAACGTAGTAGTGATCACCGACGAACTGGCTGTGAATGCCCGAGGTACGCAGGATCGCCACCGAGCCGGCAATGGCTTCGCGCTTGCCGGTATCGCTGAGTGCATCGTGGAGCAGGCCGTAGTCGGCGGCATTGCTGGCGGCCAGCGAAACGATGCTGCGCTGCGCATGCGTCGGTGACTGCATGCCGATGATCGCGGCAAACGGTGCCTGCGCGCTCACTGCCACTTCGGTCACCGCTGGATCGCCATCGCGGCTGCCACGGCGGGCCTGTTCCATCGCCTGCTGCGGCGACGGAGACTGGCCATTGAGCAGGCGCGTGCGCTGGTCGTCGATCAGCAGCGACAGCTGCTGGCTACCGCGCAGTTCGGCCGGCAGGGCGCCCAGCATCAGCAGGTCCGCATCCAGCGCGCTGGCCTGCTTCCAGTCATCGGACAGGCGCAGCCCATAGGCCGGATAGCCGCTCTGCACACCCAGCCCACCGATCAGGTTCAGCAGCAGGCTGACCTGTGCCTCGTTGGCTTGGGGTGGCACCAGCACGACAGTCTCCGACAGATCGGCCATGCGGGTGAAGGGGAATCCACTGAGCGCGAACGCGGACAGGTCCGGCAGGCCCATGTAGTGATGGAATCCGGAGAAGTCGATGGTCGAGTCGTCTTCGATCGCTGCCTGCAAGTTGGGCGGCAGCACGGTCTGGCAATGATCGCGCTGCGCACTGCCCATCACGCTGGCAAAGTTGAAATCGAAACGCAGCTGGTTGCGGTCGCCCAGTTTGAGCGCCGGAATCAGCAGGCGACCGTCATCGGCACCGGCATCGCCGGCCAGCACCGGCAAGCGGATTTCCTCCAGGCCCTGCTTGCCGTTGCGGCGCACCAGCGGGAAGCTGGAGATGAACTGGTCGTTGATCGCCACGCCCAGCCGCGACTCATCGCTGCCAAACGGCGGCGTGTAGCGGTAGCGCAGGTTCAGCGGAATACCCTGGTTGCGCCAGATGAACAGATCCGGCGGCAGGTTGAGGTTGACCGTGATCGGCTGCGGCGACACGCCGTTGGCGTGCAGTTGTTGCGGATAGTCGAGCAGTTCAGCCAAGCGGACGGCGCGGTCGGTGCGCACCCAGTTCGGTGCGTCGTACGGCTTGCGCGGGGCCAGTGGCTTGACCTCATCGACACTGACCTGGCGGCCGCGGAACAGCACGTTGCCGGCCGCCATCGCAGCGACGGCCTTCTGCAGGTCGTCATCGTTGCGGCCCAGCACCAGCAGCAGCTTCCGCTGCGGATCCTCCGGCAGCGACATCAGTTCGATCATCGGGCCCTTCACCGGAGCATGGTTGGCGATCACCGGCGGGAACCTGCCGTTGACCGCCAGCACCACCGCGTGGCCCTTGTCCGGCAACGTGCCGAAGCTGACCGGGAAACGTGCCTGGCGCCACCAGCCGGACAGGCTGCCGAAGTACGAGGACATCACCGCCGCCGCCCGCTGCTGTGCCAGGCTCGGCGCAGCGGCGAACACCACTGGCAGTTCCAGCCGTGCTGTATCACGCGGATCGAAGAACGGCAGCGGGAAGTTGGCCAGGTCGTCCTGCATCGCCAGCGGCTGGCCGCCCAGGCGCAGCGTGCTGTTGCTAGAGAGATTGACCCACAGCGAGCTGTGCGTCGGCTCTTCGCAGATGTCGGTGTAGTGGCCGACGAACTCCAGGCGGACCTGGTTGAAATCCGCAATCAGGCGCGCGTCCAGCGGTAGCTTGGCCTGCACCGGGCGGCCCAGCTGCTCGTTGCTGATCGGCACCACGCCCATCATCGCGTCGTTGAGATAGACCCGCAGGTGCGACAGGGTCGGCAGCAGCGACGGTGAAGGCGTGAAGCTCAGATCCAGCTCGGCATCGCGGACCAGGCGGTCACGGCGGACCTGGAACTCGAAGGTGGTGGCATTGCGCACGCCCGACAGCAGCGTGTCCTGGCGGCGCCCCAGCTGCGCGAAGGTGTTCTGCCGCTGCCAGGGCCAGGCGCTGCCCGCCCAGGTCTGCGCAAGCGCGGGCTCGGTACCGGTGGCAGGCGTGGTGGCTGGCGCGGCCGGCACCCCCGGCGCCGGCGGAGCGGCAGGCGCGGTAGTGGGAGGGACAACCGGCGCCGGGGCAGGCGCGCTGTTGCCTGACGCCACGGGCAGGGCCAGCAGGGGCAGCAGCAGCCAACGCAGAGAGGACGGACGGGTCATGGACGAAGCCCTGGATCAGCGGCTGGGTCAGCCGGGTGGGAAGGAAGCGGACGTTGCGGAGCAAAACTGGCCAGCCATCGCAGCAGGCGACGGTTCCAATGTGCGGGGCGGTCGAGGTCGAACGGTGCGAAATCACCCATCCGCCGGTAGCCGCGCCAGCCCAGGACCAGCACGCTCCACAGGCTGCGCGGCAGGCTCTTGGGCTGGTAACCGGCGTGCCAGTCAAGCCAGGCATCGGCGCGGGCGAAGGTGCATTGGGCGAACTCGACGCGCTGGCGCTCGTCCTCGAACAGCAGCAGCAGGCCCAGTCGCTGGCCGACCGTGCGTTGCACGCGCGCCGGGAATGCGAACTCGCGGCGACCCCGCCCCAGCAGCACCTGCACGCGCTGGCCTTCGGCCAGCTGTGCGTCTTCGCCGAGTTCGACGCCCACGCCATCGTTGGAGTAATCCTGCAGCACGCCGCGCAGGCGGCGGCCATCGGGCACCTGCAGCGCCATCGGCAGACGGGTGGTGACGCGATGCGTGCGTCGCACCTGCTGCACTTCGGCCGCCACCGCCAGCGCACCGCCGATGATCAGCAGGTTGTACAGCACCCACAGCGAACTCACGATCACCGTGCCACGTTCGTCAAGTGGGCCGTGCACGAAGCGCCACACGGCAAAGCACAGGCCCAGCACGTTCAGCAGCGCCAGCACCAGGTAGGGCTGCGCCACGCGCCAGTCGAAACGATCGCCGGCCTGGGTACCGCCCTTGTCGGTGACGTTGAACTTGCCGCGGCCCGGACTGAACAGCGCCACGGTGGTGGGCCGTGCGATGTACCAGGCCAGCACCGTCTCGTACACCTCACCCCAGAACGGACGCCGGTACTTGCCCTGGATGCGTGCGTTGGTCAGGCTGGCGTGGGCCATATGCGGTACCACGAACAACAGGATGGCCAGCGCCGGTGCGTAGATGATGTACACATGCAGCAGCAGGAACGCCAGCGGCGCAGTGAGGAACACCAGGCGCGGAATGCCAGCCAGGAAATGCAGCATCGCGTTGGCATAGCAGAAGCGCTGGAACAGGCTCAGGCCCTTGCCCAGCAACGGGTTGTCGATGCGGAAGATCTGCACCATGCCACGCGCCCAGCGGATGCGCTGGTTGACGTGCGCGCCGAGGCTGTCGGTGGCCAGGCCGGCCGCCTGCGGAATGCGCAGGTAGGCCGAGTTCCAGCCCTTGCGGTGCAGCCGCAGCGCGGTGTGCGCATCCTCGGTGACGGTCTCGGTGGCAAACCCGCCGATGGCATCGATGGCTTCGCGCCGCAGCACCGCGCAGGAGCCGCAGAAGAACGCCGCGTTCCACAGGTCGTTGCCGTCCTGCACCAGGCCGTAGAACAGCTCGCCTTCGTTGGGATCGCTGCGGAACACCTGCAGGTTGCGTTCGAATGGATCGGCCGAGAAGAAGTGGTGCGGGGTCTGCACCAGCGCCAGTTTGGGATCGCGCAGGAACCAGCCGCAGGTGATCTGCAGGAACGACCGCACCGGCAGGTGGTCGCTGTCGAAGATGGCCACCAGCTCGCCATCGATCAGGGTCAACGCATGGTTGAGGTTGCCGGCCTTGGCATGGCGGTTGTCGGCACGGGTGATGTAGTTGACCCCGGTGCGCTCGGCGAATGCGCGGAATTCTTCGCGCTTGCCATCATCAAGGATGTGGATGCGCAGCTTGTCGGCCGGCCAGTCCAGGCCCATCGCCGCGTACACGGTGTGCCGCACCAGCGCCAGGTCTTCGTTGTAGGTGGGGATCAGCACATCCACCGTCGGCCACTGGCGGATATCGGCCGGCAACGGCGCCGGGCGGCGCCGCAGCGGCCAGGCCACCTGCACGTAACCGAGCATCAGCACGAGCCACGAGTAGGTTTCCGCCGCCAGCAGCACCACGCCACAGACCAGGTCGAAGGTGCTGTTCCAGTTCAACGTGGCCGTATAGCGCCACCACAGGTACCGGCAGGACACGGTGATCGACAGCACGACCAGCACCAGCGTCGCATAGCGCCCCTGCATGCGCCGCACCAGCAGCGCGATGGCCCACAGCAGCACCACGAACACGAACTGCGCCAGATAGGTGAACGGCTGGGTGATGCACAGCGCCGCCAGCCCCAGCGTGGCCAACCCGACCAGCAGGGTCAGCAGGTGCCGCGAACGCGGCGACAGGCTGCCCATCTTCCGGCCGAACCATGCCGCCACGCGGCTGTTCCAGAATTCACTGGGCGCATCGCGCATGGCGCGCAGGTAGCGCAGGCGGCCGCGACCGGCCGCACCGCGCAGTTCGGCAATGCGTTCGCGCCGGGCCCGGGCCAACCGTTGCCGCCTCAGCGAGGGCTGCGGTACCAACCGCACCACCGACAGCCACATGGCCTGGATCAACAACCGCAGTGGATCGCCCGGGCGCCAGCGGCGGTCGCCCTGGATCTGCGGGAAGGCGTTGCGCAGGCGCGCGGCCTGTGCCTGCCATGCCGGCCCTTCCAGGCGCAGGAACGCCCAGCCCACGCACTGCAGCAGCCACAGCAGCGAGCGGGTTGGCCAAGGCGCATGCACGCGTTCGCGCAGGCGCCCCCAGTCCAGGTAGTAGACGCGGGCGCCCATCAGCGTGTCCCCGCAACGGGCAGGCGCCGTGCGGCCTCGGCCAGGCACCACAGCACCAGGCCATCGACATCGGCAGCGGCCAGCGAATCGGTCGCATAGCGCCCCAGTGGCTGCTTGCTGGCCAGCGCGGAGGGCACCCGCGCATCCTCGTGCAGCGGCTGCGGCACCAGCCGCGGGCCGTGCGCGTGAAGCCACAGCTGCATCAGATCGCGCTGCACCGGGATGACCGGGTCATAGCGGTTGGCCAGCAACAGGCGTGTGTCCTCCGGCTGCCGCTGCAGGAACACGTGGCTGACCGGATCGACACAGGCCAGGCGCAGCGGCAGCGTGCAGCGCACGTGCTGGTTGATGGCCGCTGCATGCGCCGGCAGGCGCTGCGGCAGGTCGAACAGGATCCAGTCGAACTGGGTCTCCAGCAGCGGAATGCGTTCGGCCCAGGTGCCCGGTGCCTGTTGCAGCTGCTGTTCGATGCGCATTGCGGCCTCGCTATCGACGCGACCATAGGGCAGCACCGCAAGTCCTGCTGCAACGGCGTAGGCGGCATCACGCCAGTCCGTGCCGTCCAGCTGCGCGCGCCCCCAACCGTTGTCCACGTCGGCAGGCAGCCCCAGGTGCAGGCCGAGCATCTGGTCCGGACTGCATTCGACCAGCAGGACGCGCTGGCCCTGCGCGTGCAAGCCCTGGCCGAGTGCGGCCAGGACCGTGGTGACACCGGTTCCGCCATGGATGCCCTGCAGCGACAGCACGGTGCTCATCGGCGCGGCTCCAGTTCGGCCAGCAACTGCCAGCGCGCCAGCGCCTGGGCACGCTCATGCTGGGCAGAGAAGTCCACGTAGGGCAGCCCCGGCATGCCCAGGCTGCGGCGCAGCAGGTCGATATCGTCCTCTTCCACGGACAGCGTGACCGGTACGGCAAGGATGTCGGCAGGCATCAGCGTGCCTCCTCGGGGTAGGGGCTCCAGGCCTGGCTGCCCTGCAGCTGCAGCCAGGGCTTGCCGGCGTACTCGATGACCTTGGCGCCTTCGTTTTCCGACACCGACGGTGTCTGCGGCAGCCCCTTCAGCAGGCTGTCCCAGTTGCGCTCGCTCGGCGGCGACTGGGCATTGAGCGCGTACACGCGCGAAACCAGCTCGGACACGGCCAGGTAGCTGCTCGGTTCGGGAACATGACGCGGGCCGCCGGCCGCCGGCGCGCCCATGCCGATCAGCTTCACGCCCACCGGCACGTGGGTGATCGACGGGCTGGGAATCTCGCGCATGCCCGGAATCTGCATGCGGTCGCCATGCAGGGCCGCGCCATGCTCGGGTACCACCACGATCATCGCGCGGCGGCCACTCTTCTCCACCGCATCGACGAAACCGGCCATGTCGCCCAACACCATTTCCGCACGTGCCTTGTAGTCGGCGGCATTCGAACGGCCATCGGCGCCGACGATGCGGTTGCCATCGTGCAGCGAAATCGTGTTGTAGAACAGCGCCACCTGCTGGCTGGACCCGGCCAGCCGCTGTTTCCACCACGCCATCAGCACATCGCCATCGCGGCGCAGCGGCGACTTGTCGAACGCCACCAGCGCTTTAGGAAACGCGCTGATATCCATCGGCTGTGCCTGCAGCCCGCCGTACTGGTGCAGTTCACCGATGAAGTCGTCGAAGTGACCGTCGTGGTTCATCGCCAGCTCGCTCTGGAAGCCCAGACGCTGCAGGTTCGAGAACAGCTGGCACTCGGCCGGCACCGGATCGAACAGCCCGGTATGCGAGGTCTGGCCACAGCTGGCGCGCAGCAGGCGGATCGCCGCCGGGCCGCTGTAGGCGGTTGCCGAGTTGAAGTCGTCGAACACCACGTCCATGTGGTCGAGCAGATTGTTCTGGCGCAGCCCCACTTCATCCAGATCGCTCCATGCCAGCGAGCAGATGTTGAGGATGATGACGTCGAACGGCGCGCCGCTGCCCGGTGCCGGGAAGCTGGTCTTGAGGCTGGCCTGCTGCTGGTAGAAGCCGGCCAGCCATGCGTTGAGCGTCTCGTTGTTGGCCGGCGGCAGGCCGCCACCTGAAGTGCCTGCGACGCTGGTGGTGGCCGCGGTGGCGGTACCCTGCCCCCAGTTCCAACCCGCCGGCATCGGTATCGCCATCACAGCCAGGCCAAGCATGCCCAGCACGCTCAGAGTGGTGATGCGCAGCCACGGCTTGAGCAGTACGTAGGCCAGCACCAGCATCGCCAGTACCGCCACCATCTGCCAGTTGATGAAGCGCTGGGCCAGCTCGAGCCAGTAATCAGCCGAGAAGTCCAGCACGCCAGGTTGCACCAACAGGCGCCGGAACGGCGGCCACCAGGTGTCCTGGTAGTACAGCGCCACGCCCACCGGTACCGCAGCGACAGTACGCGCAATGCGTGCCCAGCGCCAGCGCAGTGGAACCAGCAGCGCGCCCAGGAACAGCAGGTTGGGCAGGATCTTCAGATCCAGCGCGCCCATCCAGGCCAGTACCACCTTGGACAGGAAATACAGGTTCCAGCCGCGCAGGTCGGCCCAGGCGAAGGGCGATGCGGGAGCCACCTGCGGACTCATGCAGCCCCCCGCGGCGCACGCAGGCGTACACCGGCGCGGCGCAGGTGGCGAGGGGGCAGCCAGCGCGCGGCACGGCGGCGCAGCGCACGCCACAGCGTACCGAGCATGGCACCGAAGGGAATCATCACGAGCGCACAGGCGACGATCAGGGTCCAGAGTTGCTGGTCGGTGGTCATGCGCGATCTCCCAGTCGCAGCGGCTTCGGGACAGTGAAAACAGGCGCCTCCAGCGCCGGGGCCACCGGCGGCAGGACGGCGGGGGCTTCGGGCAGGACCTCGGCCTCCGGATCGCTGCTGCCGGCGTTCATCGCTGCAATGTCGTATTCGGCCAGACGCTGGTAGCCATCGAACAGCTCCCGCCAGGGTAGGCGGAACAGATTGCCCAGGGCCTGTTCGACCGCATCACGCCGGCACCCGAACAGGAACAGGCGCACCTGCCCGCGGTAGACACAGGCCAGATCGCCCTGGCGGCGGATGCGCAGCTGCTGCAACGTCTGCTCGGCGCGCAGGCCGGCCACCGGCTGCAACGCCAGCACGGCGCTTTCCACCGCGCTGCCGTCCTGGTCGATGCGTTCGCCGGCGATCTGGCGGAAGCGTGCGGCGTTGACCAGGCCGCTTACCGGTGGCGGCCGATGCGCACGGATCAGCGGCTCCGGATCGTCAGCCAGCTGGCCCTGCCAACGCTGACGCTGCACGGTTTCCAGCAGGGTCAGCAGGCGCGGCAACGGCGTGGCTGACGGCACTACCAGGCTGCAGCCGCACTGCATCAGCAGCCGCTCATCAGCGTAGCGCAGGCAGGGCTGCAGCTCGCGCACCACCAGTTTCAGTGCATTGCCACGTTCCCGGCGCAGGCGGTGCAGCAGTCGGGCCAGTGCATCCACCTTGGCGTTCTCGTCGATGGCCAGCACTACGGTGGCCTCGCGCGCCTGAAGCGCGGCCGGCAACAATCCAGCCCAGCCGTCATACAGGTGCCAGGCTGCCGACAGTGGCGGCGCACCGTCCAGTACTTCGGTCTGGGCCAGGAAGACATCGCGATCACTGCCACTGGTGGCATCGACCCCAGTCCCGGCGGCATCGGCCTCGGCCAGATGGCGCAGCCCGCGGCTTTCCTGCTCGACGCCGAACGATCGCTGGGCCACCACGCCATGGCTGTTGGACCAGTAGTGCAGCAGCAGCTGCAGGGCACCACGATGCGGATGCAGCTGGGCCACACCGGCGCAGCTCCGGTTCAATGACAACAGGCGCGGGGCCAGGGTCGCCACTTCGCCATGGCACAGCAACAGCAGCACCTGCTGCGCCTGGCCGGCCCAGTCCTGCAGCTGCTGGCACCAGCGCGCCAGCCGGGCATCATCCCAGCCGTCCAGCGCCGCCACCGGGAACTGCACCACGCTGAGCCGGGTGCGCACCGAGGCGGTGCGCGGCAGATCGCCGGTCAGCCCGCGCAGCGCCTGCTGCATGCCGTGATGCGACCGCTGGAACAGCCGCAGGCGGGCCGGCCCCTGATCGGCCGGCAGCAGCGTCAGCATCGATTCGGCCCCCCGCCCCAGCGTGACCAGCACGGCCTCATCCAGTGCGTCGGCCGTGGCCAGCACACCGGCACCGAGCAGATCCGTCGGCGCGCTGCCCGCGGCAACGACCCAATACAGGCCCCCGCTGCGCATCTCCACCAGTTCGGTGGGCAGTCCGGCAATGGCAAGGTGTGTTGCTGGCACGCCGGATCCTTTCATTGCCCCTCACCCAGGCCGACGGCCCGGCAGCGGGGGCGCTGCAGTGGAGAGGGGATCATTTCCATGACGCACATCACATTCATGTGTCTGTACGGCAATGATAGCCCTGATCTTCACGTCTGCGGGATCAAGACGCAGTCAACGCCCCCCGCGGAGCGGGGGGGGTGAGGCTCCAAACTCAGCAATGGGAGACCTGCGCTATTCGTACTGGATGGTGAACGTTGCCTGCCCGTTGGCGGTGCCCGCACCGACGGTACCTGCCTGGGTCTGCACATAGCGCGCGCGCAACGGCAGCGCCATGACGCTGGTACCCGGCGCCGTAGTGCCGACGTTGATGGTCTGGCCGAAGCGCACTTCTCGCTCGGTGCTGCCGTCGCGCTGGACCATCTGGATGCCGATGCGCGTGGCGCTGTTGCTGGTCGCGCTGAGCTTGAGCACGCCCGGCATGTTCGAGCTGTCCTGGTCGGCGTCGAGGCGGATGCCGATCTTGCTCTGGTAGGCGGCCACGTTGCTGCCCTGGCAGTTCAGGCGGATCTCGAAATCGCGATCAGCGGCCTTGGAGCCGACACCGGTGAAGGTGGTGTTGGGCACGCTGCCGAAATCGACGGCGATGTTGCGGCTGCCGGCCTGCACTTCGCAGGTGGGGCTGACCACGGTGGTACCCGAGCCCTTGAACGTCGAGGTCAGCTCCGGACGGCCAGGACCGTCGCCGTCGAGATAGTAGGTGGTGAAGCGGCCGTTGGGCGCGATGATGCCCGAGCCCGTCTGCGCGGCGGTCTTGATCAGCTCCACGCGGAAGCGGCCACCATTGAGGGTCAACGTCCGGTTGCCCCCCAATTGCAGCGTGTGCGGGTAGTAGGTCTGGATGGTGCCCGAATCACGATAGACACGGATACCCACTCCCGCTACATCGGTCGCATAGACGTTGCTGAAACCCGGGACTGCGTTTTGCTGTGCGGCGTTGACGAAACGCCCGTTGGCACTACCGCCCCAGCGATCGCAGTAACCGATGCTGTCGCGCTGGTTGATCGGCACGATCAACTCCTTGATCACACCACCGACGGGCAGGCTGGGCAGGATCACGATCTGCCCCATGTCCATCTGCACGTCCTGCGCGACAAAGCCCTGCTGGGTGATATAGCAGGTCGCCAACGCCGGGCTGGCCACGGCGATACCCCCCATCACGGCCATGGCGGCAAGCAGCGTGCGGCTGCGGGAAGAAATCATCGGCATGCTGCCTCCAGCGGAATGAAGCCGGTCTTGGACGCATCGGCGCCCGCCGGAACCTGGTAATCGATGGTGCAGCGCTGGTCTGCACCGGCGCCCCACTCCACCAGCAGGCGGCCCTGGCTCTTTTCACTGCGCACGTACAGGCGGCCGCCCTGGCTGACCATGCCCACCGGCTGGCCCTGGTCATCCTTGACCTGCGCACCGAACGGCATGCTGCGGCCATCGGCATTGCGTACCTGGATCAGCAGCGCATTGCCTTTGCGGGTATCGAAGCGCAGGTAGCTGATGGCACCGGCGAACGGCGCGATCGACTGGCTGGTGCTTTCCAGCTCGACGTCATGGGCCATGCCCTGCGGGTCAAGGGTGACGGTGTTGAGGCGGTACGGCGATACGTACGGAACCACTGCATATCCACGGCTATCTACGCGCAGGCCCGGGGCGTTGCTGACGATCGCATCGCGCGCACCCGGCGCTTCCACCAGCACCATGGTGTCGCCCCGCTGCGGGGTGAAGGTGAAGCCGCCCGGATGCACGACCACGCTGCCGTTGGCACCGACCGAGGCCTGGCGGAAATCGCGCGAGTGGCTGTAGGTCGCGTTCAACGCGGAGTAGCGGCTGCGGTACTCGGCGTTGCCGACCGCCGTGGTGCCCCCCTCGCGGGAATCGGACAGGGCCACGCCGTAGCTGAAGTTGTTGTCGACGCCGGCCGAACCGGTGATGCCGACGCGGCTGTTGTCGTAGCCACCACGATCGCGCATGCCCAGATCGGCGCTGAACGACACCGGGTGGGTACCCCGGCCCAGCGGCACGCTCATCGACAGCAGGTACTGGGTATCGGAACGGCCGAGCACGCCCTCTTCGGTGCGCAGCGCCGAGAAGCCGTAGTTCACCGAGCGCCAGGCGTTGTTGTAGCCCACCTGGTACTGCTTGGAGGTGCCGGAACGGTCGTAGAAGTCACGCACCGAACCGGTCACGTACAGCGCGCCGCCGCGACGTCCCAGCGGCTGGTTCAGCGTTATCTGGAACTGGCTGCGCTGACGGCCACGGGTGGTCGGATCGATTCCGCGCGTGTCCGAATCACGGCCGTACAGCGCATCCTGCAGGCTGTAGAAACCTTCGGTCGAATAGCGGTAGGCGGCCAGGGTCAGGTTGGTCCCGGTCTCGCCGATCATGTTGCTGTAGCTCAAGCGCACGCTGGCACCGGTGTGGTTGCCGTAGTGGTCGAACGTCGTACGTGCGTGGGTGACGTCGGCGGCGAACGCGCCAACCGGCGTGGACAGGCCGACGCCGTACAGCAGCGACAGGTAGCCGTCGCTCAGTGCACTGCCGCCGTACAGGGTCAACTGGTTGCCGATACCGCGCTGGTAGGTGCCCTGCACCAGCCACGGCTCATCGGCCAGCAGCTTGTTGCGCACCTGGCCGGCGGTCAGCGAGTAACGCGACACGCCTTCGCGCAGCATCTGCGGCACCGAGCCGAACGGCACCTTGAATTCGCGGCGGCGGCCATCGGCCTCGATCACGCTCACTTCCAGATCGCCGCCGTAGCCGGTCGGGTACAGGTCGTCGATGACGAAGCTGCCCGGCGACACGGTGGAGGAGTAGATCAGCTGCTCGTTCTGGCGCACTTCGATGCGTGCATTGGTCTCGGCGATGCCGCGCACGACCGGCGCGTAGCCGCGCAGCGAATCGGGCAGCATGCGGTCGTCGCTGGCCAGGCTGGCACCGCGGTAACCGATCGAGTCGAACAGTTCACCGGTGGTGTAGGCCTCACCGATGGTGAGCATGCCGCGCACCTGCGGAATGCCGCGCTGCGCATAGGTGGCGATGCTCTGCCAATGGCGGCCATCGCCCTCGGACCAGGTCAGGTTCGAATCGTGGCGGAACTGCCAGCCACCCAGGTTCATGCCGGCGTTGAGGCCGAGGTAGGCACTGCGGTTGCGCTGGCCACCTTCGACACGGCTGTCGCTGTCGATGGCATTGAAGCTGTAGCCAACGAAGCCGGCATTGATGCCGCGGTCCCACAGCGCCGGGTTGACGTAGCCGCGTGCCTCACGGCGCAGGAATACCTGCGGGATGCTCAGGTCGTAGCGCAGGTTGCCGCTGTCATAGACACCATAGGCATTGGCCATGCGCTGCTGGACCGGCACGCAGCTGGTCTTGTCGGTCGGCACGGACGGATCCTGCTGCAGCAGCACGGCTTCGCTGTCCACGCCCATTTCTTCCAGCATCGGCAGCGGCAGGCAGGCGTCGACACGGCCCTGCGCATCGGCCTTGAACTGCAGATCGCGACGGCCCTGCCAGGCACCGTTGACGTAGACGTCGACACGATAGTTGCCGGCCACCATCGGGTTGCCGTTGCTGAAGGCCGCCAGGTCGACCTGCTTGGCCTGGCCAGACAGGAAGCTGGAATTGAACTGGGCCGACTCCGGTGCACGCGCATTGGCCGCACCACTCTGCGCCATCAGCGCCTGTTCGCCGAGATTGGCCGGGGCAGCCAGCGCCCATCCTGGGCAGGCCACGCCAGCAACCAGCAGGCAAAGCGCCTGATGGATCGACAATGTCAATCTGTTTCCGATCACACTGACATTCCTTCAATTCGCCGCACAGCGGCGGTGGCGGGATGCGCAGGCCAAGGGCCAGCGCGGCGCGTTCAGCCCCCGGTGCTGCCGAGGCGGATGGTGTGTTCCACCCGGCCGCCGTAGTCGTTGATGGTGATGAAGCGGACCTGGCCGGTGCCCGCCGGTGCGGCGAACTCCAGGCTCTGCTTCGGCGCGACCATCGCGCCCTTGTCCTCGACGGCCTTTTCACTGCTGCCGGTCACGGCATGTACTTCGGCCAGAGTGACGTGGAAGGGGCTCGGGTTTTCCACCCGCAGGCGGTCGCCATTGCGGGTCCAGCGCAGCGCTGCCGGCGCGTCGTTGGCGACGCCCTTCAGGCCCTGCGGCCGGTAGAAAAGCTTCAGGCGCGAACGGAACGCGACCTGCAGGTAATTCTGTTCGCCGCTTTCGGCGTTGTCCGGGGACGGCGGCACATCCAGCACGTTGAGCCAGAACACCGACTCACGGTCGGTCGGCAGCTGCGCGCCGGAGAAGATCAGTCGCAGCGCCTGGCTGCGGCCCGGCTCGACACGCGCGATCGGCGGTGTAAGCACGAACGGGGCATCGCTGGTATCGGCGGTCTGGTTGGCGTCGCCGCTGTCGATCCAGGCCTGCACCAGCGCCGGCGAATCGCCCACGTTGTCGACCTGCACGGTGACTTCGCGCGCCTGCGCCGGATAGATCACTCGCGTGCCATTGACCACCACGCCGGCCAGTGCGTTCTGGCAGAAGGGCAGCGTGAACGCTGCCAGCAGCAGCGCCCGGGGAAAGAATGCTTTCATCGGAAGTACTACGCTCGAGGGGTGTGGCCAGCGGCCGCGGAACACCGGCCGGCGCGAACGCCGGCCAGTGGGGGCATGACTGCGATCAGTTGTAGATGATCGTGTACTTGACGCTGCTGGTGACGTCGCCCGGGGTGGCGGCGGCAGTGGCGTAGTACTCAGCGTAGTAGTTCAGGTCGGCCGAGCCGTCGGTGCCGACGGTGACCCACTGCGAGTTGGTCTGGGCCAGGCCAGCACCAGCCGCCTTGATCGGCAGGAACTGGTTGTTCGAGCCCAGCAGCTGCAGCTGCACGTTGGTGGCAGCGTTGGCCGAGGCCTGGTTGACCAGGCGGCCACTGTTGAAGTCGACGGTCGAACCCGGCTCGAAGTAGGTGGCGACGTTGCCGGCGCTGCACTTGGTCAGGTTGATGGCGAACGGAGTACGGCCCGCAACGGCGCCGGCGGTGGCCAGGGTGTTCTTGGACACGGTCGGCAGCGTCACGGCGAAGTCCTTGCCGCCCGGGGTCGAGATGGTGCAGGTCTTGTCGGTCACCTTGCCATTGAAGGTGATGGTGCCGTCGGCGGCGTTGGCGGCCAGCGGAGCGGCGGCCAGCATCAGAGCGGCGATGATATTGATCTTGTGCATTCGCTTTTACCTAACCCTACTGAAGAGATGAGAAGTAGAGGAGGAAGCAAGGAGCACTGCCGGGCTAACAAGACCCATCCTTGCGTCTCACCTGTGGCCGGACTCGGACGTAGCTTTCCCTGAATCCGTGACGCAAGTATAGGTGCAAGTGTGATGAAAGTCTCATTATTTTTCTGAACGTCAATTCATTGACGCTGGAAATGTGACGTGATAGCCGAAATCAGGACCCACGGGGGTTCGGGAACCCGACGGTCGCCGGATCAGGTCAGAAGCGACCTTGGATGACGCTTCGGGTGGCGCGTTCGGCATGCACGGAAACAAACCTTTTCCCGGCGGAAATCGGCTTCTTTGATGCGCATCACTCTTTCTTGGTGATGGCCCTAGCAGATTCGGAATCGTCCTATTAAAGGCTGATCGAAGCTGTCGCTAACTAGGACACACCGAACCAGAGAACGTGTCATGAGGAATTCCATTCTGCTGTGCGTGGCCCTGATGTCCGTCAGTGCGCTGGCCCAGGCCAGCAGCGGCAGCATCCGTTTCAGTGGCCGCATCGCCGAGCCGGGCTGCACGACGAATCTGTCCCAGGGCGAGCTGAGCCTGGCCGCCTGCCCGCCGTCGGCCAAGGGCTCGACGGTGGAAGTGACGGCGCTGGCCAACGGCCAGGCCGCGACGCTGCGCGACGGCAAGCGCCAGGGCCAGAAGCTGTCGGTGTCGGCCAGCGCGCTGCGCGCCGGCGATATCGCCTTCTCCGAGCGTTACAGCGTGCAGGCTTCGACGCAGCAGCCGCTGCAGGGCGCCTATCTGGTGGTGGTCGACTACCTGTAAGCCGGCACGCTTACGCCGGCGGCAGCTCGAAGACCTGGCGCAGGTAGGCCAGGTAGCCCGGGTCGTCGCACATGCTCTTGCCTGGCGAATCGCTGAGCTTGGCCACCGGCTGGCCATTGCAGCGGACCATCTTGATGACGATGTTGAGCGGCGTTGGCCCCAGATCATTGGTCAGGTGGGTGCCGACGCCGAAGGCGACCTGGCAGCGACCACGGAAGTAGTCGTACAGGCGCATCACCTTGGCGATGTCGAGCCCATCGCTGAACACCAGCACCTTGCTGCGCGGATCCACCCGGCGCTGCTGGAAATGCGCCAGCATGCGGTCGCCCCAGTCGAACGGATCGCCCGAGTCGTGGCGGACACCGTCGAACAGCTTGCAGAAATACATGTCGAAATCGCGCAGGAACGCATCCAGGCCGACCACGTCGGACAGCGCGATGCCGAGGTCGCCGCGGTACTCGCGTGCCCACGATTCCAGTGCCGCCACCTGCGAATCACGCAGGCGCGGGCCAAGTGCCTGGAATGCCTGCAGGTACTCATGGGCCATGGTGCCGTGCGGGGTCATGCCGTACAGGCGGGCGAAGTGCACGTTGCTGGTGCCGACCAGTTGCGGGCCGAGCGCATCGCGCAGCAGCGGCAGCAGGCGCGCATGCCAGTCACGCGAATAACGGCGGCGGCTGCCGTAGTCGGCAATGCGGCACTGTTCGAAACCGGGAGTATCACGCAGCAGCGCGGCCTTGGCCTGCAGCCGACGCTCGCCCTCGGCAAAGTCGGCGGTGGTGGTGTTGCGGAACCAGACTTCGTTGATGATCGCCAGCAGCGGGACTTCGAACAGGATGGTGTGCAGCCACGGGCCGGTGATGTCCAGTTCGATCTCACCGGGCACGGCCGTCGACGCGCGTAGCTGGATGTACTTGCGGTCGAGGTGGAACAGGCCGAGGAAATCGGCGAAATCCGGCTTCACGAAGCGCAGGCCACGCATGTAGTCCAGCTCCGCGTCGCTGAAGCGCAGGCTGCACAGGTGGTCGATCTCTTCGTCGATCTGGTCGATGTAGTGGGCCAGGTCGATGCCGGGCGTGCGGCACTTGAACCGGTACTGCACCTGGGCACCGGGGTGCTGGTGGAGCACCGCCTGCATCATGGTGAACTTGTACAGATCGGTGTCGAGCAGGGACTGGATGATAGGCATGAGGCGGATTATGCGCCCGGACGGGTGAACCGGGGTGGCCGCGGGCACGCTCGGCTCTCCGCGTGGGTAGATCCGCGCCATGCGTGGATGCAGGTTCGGCCCTACAACGACCTGCGCAACAGGCGCGGTACCAGCATCAGGGCGTGCCCCCAGATCGCGGCCCACACCGCCACGCGCACCGGCAGCGAACGCTGCCTGGCCTCGAACTTCTGAAAGTAGCGCCACAGGCCCCTGTGCTTGTGCCATTCAACGAAGAACGGCCGCGATCGGCTCGAGACGCCACGTACATGGGTGACCTGCAGGTCGTTTGCAATCGCCACCACGGCCCCGGCTTCGCGTGCACGCCGGCACAGGTCCAGGTCTTCGGCGTGCAGACGATACCCGGCGTCCCAGCCTCCGATCCGGTCGAACAATGCACGCGGCATCATCAGCAGTGCGCCAGACAGTGCCGGCACCCGCTGCAGCACCTGCTGCGGGTCACGCGGCAGCGCCAGCTTCGAGCCCTTTCCCGGCGAGCGCAGCATCATCAGGAAATCCGGGTCGCGGCGGCGCACGGCTTCGTCGGCATGGCCCTGCTCGTCCACCTGCTCGACACCGAGCAGGCAATCGCCCAGTGCTTCCGCCCGGCTGCGCAGTGCGGCCAACGTCTCCGGCTCGACCATCAGGTCCGGGTTGATGAAGGCCAACCAGGGGCTGCGCGAATCGGCCACGCCCTGGTTGTTGGCAGCGGCGAAGCCGGGATTGTCCGGGTTGCCGACGAAACGCACGCGCGGATCGTGGCTGGCATGGCGCTGCACGATGTCCAGCGTGCCATCCATCGAGCCATTGTCGATCACCCGGATCTCGGCCACGTCCTGCGCCTGGCGAAGGCGCGAGAGGCAGGCATCGATGGTGCTGGCACTCTGGTAGGTCACGACGATGGCGGCGATGGCAACATTCAAGCGAGTGACTCCGGCGCGGAAGGAACGAACAGGTCGCCCTGTTCCTTCGGCATTATCGCCTGCCGCATGCGCTGCTGCAGGTCGGCGCGCAGCCCGTGCAATGGATCGTGCATCAGGAAATCGGCCAGGCGCGGCACCCAGCCAGGCCAACGCGCAGCCAGCGCCTCAAGGTCGCCATCGCGGCTGGCCGCCTCGCCCGCCCGGCTCACAAAGGCGGTCTCGCACAGTACGTTGCGCCAGCCCAGGCCGGCCATGCGCAGGCTGAGGTCGACCAGGGCCGCGTTCCAGCCAGCGTAGCTGTCCACATCCAGGCCACCGGCGCGGCGGCGCGCATTGCCACGCACCAGAACCGCATGGGTGACCGCCGATGGCAGTTCCGGGTGCAGCGCCGGCAAGGCGGCGCAGGTCTGTGCCAGCAGCGCCGCATCCTCGGGCTCGGGATTGATCTCGCCCAACCGTGGCCACGCTGCGGTTTCGCCGGCATTGCACCACGGGGTTGCGGTCGCGATGGCGGCATCGCGGGCGAAGGCGTCCTGCAGTTGTTGCAGCCAACCCGGCGCAGGCACGCTGTCCGGTCCCAGCACGGCCACGTCCAGGCCATCGCAGGCGCGCAGCATCTCGTCCAGATGGGCGACCTCGCCCAGTGGCCGCGCGCGCCGGGTGTACTCGGCCTGTAGTGGCGTATGTGCCAGCCAGTGTTCCACCACCGCCTGCGCACGCGGCCCGGTCTGCGCATCGTCGGCCAGCCAGACTGCGGTGCCCGGCGCGGTGCCCGCATCCAGTGCGGCCAGGCAGCGGTCGAGCGCGGCATCGTCCACGCACAGCGGCAACAACACGATCGCCCCCATCCCGCCTCCGTGGTTGTCGGTGGCCACAGCCTAGCACCGGGAGGGTATCGGCCGGGTTGCGCCCGGCACCCGCTTCAGGCCAGGGCAACAGCAACAGCCGAAGCAAGGGCTGGGTTCCTGGGGTTGGCGGGGTGGGTCCGGTTGCGGGGGACGCTGCAAGTACGTCCATGTAGGTCGGTCGCCGCATCCATGCGGCTCACGCCCCCACAACCGGACCCACCCCACCGTCGACAGTTTTCCGCGACCTGCCTGCTCTTCTGTAGAGCCGAGCCGTGCTCGGCTCAGATCTCACAGATATCGAAATATTCGATTTCGATGGAGAGTCATCCACGCATGGCGTGGATCGTGTCGACCAAGGTCGACACCTACCAACAGCAAGCAGGAAACCGTCGAAGGCGGGGCACTGTGGGTTTGCGGGGTGTGAGCCGCATGGATGCGGCGACCAAGCCTACATGGACGTATTCACGGCGTCCCCGCAAACCCACAGTGCCCCCGCCATCCCTCAGTAAACCCGCTGTTGCTGTTGCTCCGGCCTCGGCGGGTGCCGGGCGCAGCCCGGCCGCAAACCCCTTACTTCTTTGCGCGCGGCTGGTTCAGCGGTTCCATCGCGCGGAAGCGCTGGCTGTACTCGTCGGTCAGATTGCGCGCTTCCTGGCTGTTGCGCACGATGCTCGGGGTCAACAGCACGATCACCTCCGAACGGCGGCTGGTGCGGCTCTTCTGCCCGAACAGCGCGCCCACCACCGGAATCCGGCTCAGGCCGGGAATGCCGCTGCTGCCATCGGTGCCCGAATCGGTGATCAGGCCGGCCAGCATGATGGTGTCGCCACTCTGCACCGCCGCTTCGGTCGACAGCTTCTTGGTGGAAATGCGCGGGTTGCAGTTGCGCTCCTGCGGGTTGCAGTTCTCCGGTACGTTCGAGGCGCTGCTCACTTCCTGCACGATGTCGAGGAACACCGTGCCGTCGCGGGTCACGCGCGGGCGCACCTTCAGGATCACGCCGGTGTCGATGTACTGCACCGAGCTGTAGCTGCTGGTGCCGATGCCGGTGTTCACCGTAGTCGTGTTGATCGGCACCTTGTCGCCCACGTTGAGCGTGGCCTCGGCATTGTTGCGCACGAACACCGAAGGGGTCTGCAGCAGGCGCACATCGGTGACCTTGTCCAGCGCGCTCACCACCGCTGCGCCGTTGTGGCCGGTGAACGCCCAGCCCAGGCCTTCGCCACCGGTCGCGGCACCGGCGAAGCTGCTCCAGGAGCCACCCGCTGCTGCCGGCAGGGTCACGCCGCCCAATGCGCCCGTCAGGGCACGCCCGGCCACGGCGTTGTCGAAGAACCAGTTCACGCCGTACTTCAGGTCGCCATCGAGCGAGACCTCGGCCACCTGGGCTTCGATGTGCACCTGCAGGGGCATCACGTCCAGCTTCTCGATCACCTCGCGGATCGACCGCCAGGCCTGCGGGGTCGAACGCACCAGCAGGGTGTTGGTTTCCTCCACCGCCGACACGCCCACGCGGTCGCCTTCCACTTCCAGGCTGACACTGACGTTGCCGGACTGGCGCTGCGGCAGGTTCATGCTGCCGTTGCCACCGCCACTGGAGCTGCTGCCGGGGACCGAGCCGAAGCTGCTGCTGTTGTTGTTGGTGCTGTCCATGCCACGATCGGAGTCGCTGCCCAGCTGCGACGGCATCGCCCCCGGGGCCAGCGAGGCCGGACTGGAACCGCCGCGGTTGCCACTGCTGGCAAATGCTTCACTGAGCCGTTCGGCCAGGTCACGCGCCTTGATGTAGCGCAGCTCGTAGGAAAACAGGCGGGCACTGCCACCGGCGGTATCGATGCGGTCCAGCCACTGCTGGATCTGGTCCAGGTAACGCACCTGCGGGGTGATCACCAGCACCGCGTTGGCGTTTTCCAGCGGCAGGAAGCGGAACATGCCGGCACTGGGCGTCTTGCTCTCCTCGCCGAATACTTTCTCCAGGTCGGCAGCGACCTGCTCGGCCTTGCCCGACTGGATCGGGAACACGCCCACCGACATGCCCGACAGCCAGTCGACGTCGAAGATCTCGACGGTGCGCATGTAGTTTTCCAGCTCGGCGCGGGTACCGCCCAGGGTGATAACGTTGCGGCCGCTGTCGACGTTGACGATCGCATTGGGCCGCGCATAAGGCTCCAGCACCTTCTTCATCTCGGTGGCGGAGATGAACTGCAGCGGGACCACGCGGACCTCGAAGCCACGCGCGCTGGCGGCTGGCGCCGTGCTCGGCGCAACCGTACCGGCCAGCGCCTGGTCGGCGGCAACGATGTTGTAGCGCCCACCGCTGTAGACCATGCGTGCGTTGTTCCAGCCCAGCACCATCTCCAGCAGGTTCAGCGCCTGTGCCGGCGACACGGGCTTGGGGGTGGCCAGGGTGACCGTGCCCTGCACCCCCGGTGCGATCACGTAGTTCTGGCCCAGCATGTCGCCGAGGATGGCCTTGACCACCGCATGCAACGATTCGCCTTCGAAGTTGAAGGTAGCCTCGCCGGTGCTGGCGCCATGCAGCGCCGGTGCCGGTGCGCGGGCTGCTTCGCGGTTGATCATGGTGCCCGTGCCACGGCGGATCACCGCCTGCGGCGCGCCCTGGGCGTCACGGGCGGCGTCAGCGGTGACATCGGCCGCCCGGCCAGCCTCGGAGGTGGGCGACAGATTGCCCTTGCGCTGCACGTGCGGCGCGGACACGGTGCTGCAGCCGACCAGCAGCGCGAGGGCAAAGGACCAGGGAAGGAAACGCAGGCTCATGCATTCACTCTATCGGTTGGTGCCATCGCCCGGGGGCGGCGACGGTTGTTGCTGCTGTTGTTGCTGCAGCTGGCGGCGACGGGCCTGGATGCGTTCGCGGATGGCCTGCATCTGCGCTTCGCTGGGGCCGTTGTTGGTGGCAGGGGCGGATGCCGCAGCCGAGGGCGCTGGCGCACTGCCAGCAGGCGACGGCGATGGGGTTGCCGCAACCGGCGGCGGTGCCGGCGGAGCGCCTGCCGGGGGCGGCACAACGATCGCACCTGCCGGCGGCACACCATTGGCGCCGCGCAGTACGGTCGGCGGTTCACCGCCCTGCCCGTTGAATACCGCCAGTTCCAGCACCTGGTTGCCACCGGGGCCGATCACGGTGGCCTGGCGCGGCTGCAGCGCCACCAGCTGCCAGCCGTCGACAGCTTCACCGTTGAGGCGCAGGCGCAGCGAGCGGTTCTGTTCGGTGGTGAAAGTGGCCATCCCGAAGTTGCCGGTCAGCAGCACGCCGGTCAGGCGCAGCGCGGCACTGGCGGCGGGCTCGCTGCCACCGAGCAGGTAGGGCTTGGGCCTGCGGTCCTCGGCGAACAGCGGCCGTTCGCTGATTGCGCTGTAGCTGTCGGCGCTGGGCATGCGTTCTGCAGCCAACGGCGGCAGCACCGGCAACGAGGGCACCGCGTCGGCATTGCCGCCGGCAGCTGGCAGCTGGCTGCCCAGCCCGAAGCCGGTGGCCAGCCAGACCGCTGCCGCCCAGCCGGCCAGTGCCAGCAGGAAACCGGTGCGCAGGCTGATCTGCTCAAGCTTCATCGGCCACCTCCTGCCCCTCTTCCGGCGCAGCCGGTGAGGGTGCCGGTGCAGCCGAAGGCGGTTGCGGCGCCGCGCCTGGCTCGGCTGCCGGTGCCGCCGCAGCGCCATCGGCAGCGGCACCGGGCAGCAGGTAACCGGCCAGTTCGAACGACACGTCCAGGCCGAGCCCGGATTCATTCGGCGACTGCTGGAAGCGCTGCGCGATCAGGTTGAGGTTGTCGACGAACAGGCGTGGGCTGCCGGTTTCCAGGCTGTGCAGCACCGTGGCCAGCTCGGCCACGCCACAGCGCAGGCGCACCTGCATGGCCACTCGCACGAATTCGGCGTCACGACGGTTGTCGGCCAGTGGCGTGCGGTTGCTGATGGTGCAACTGCGGTTGCCCGGGCTGGCCATCGCCACCGCATCCTGCAGCCTGGCGCCAAGCGCAGCGGCCGCAGCTTCGGCCGTGGCCTCACGCAGGAAACCAGGCCGCTGCTGCAATGCCTCGCGGGTGGCGCGCAGCCGTTGTTCGATCTGCGGCTGCTGCTGCAGCTGCGCCTGCACGCGCTGCTCGCGTTCGCGCAGGGCGGCCACGTCGGCGTCGATTTCACGCAGTGGCCGGGTGAACCAGGGGTGCACCAGCAGCAGGTAGGCCAGGCCCAGCACTGCCAGCAGCAGCGCCAGTGCCAGCCAGCGGTCACGGCGTGCGCTTGGCATCGGCATCGGCCGCCTCCCGGGCCGGGGCTGCAGCCGGCAACGGCTGCAGTTCGGCAGTCATGGTGAAACGGTCACGGCCGCTGGCAGCACCATCGGCCTGCAGTACGCCGGTCAGATTGACCTTGCGCCACTGCGGTGCGTCCTGCAGCAGCTGCACCAGCTGCGACGCCTCGCGGCTCAGGCCGATCAGCTGCAGGTTGTTGTTCTCGATGGCCAGCTTTTCCAGATAGGTGCCCTCCGGCAGGCGCCGGGTCAGTTCATTCCAGATTTCCACCGTTCCGGCACGCTGGCTGCGCTGCTTTTCCAGGAATGCGGCACCATCGATCAGCGCCTGCAGCTGCGCGCGTTCGCTGGCGACACCACGCGCACTGCGTGCACTGCGCTCGACCTGCGCACGCAGCGCATCGGCAGCGTCACGGCGGTTGTCGAGCAGCTGCACGGCGGCCAGCACCAGCATCACCAGCGCGGCCACGGCCAACAGCACGTTCCAGCGCCGCATGGGATCCGCGCGCAACTGGCGCTGCGCCGGTGGCAGCAGGTTCACCTGCAGAGGCTCACCCTCGCTGTCGACGGCATCGACACCGGCCAGTGCATCGGCCCACTCGCCCACGCTGGCCCGCCACGCTTCCAGCTGGCGCAGCGGCCAGGCGATCAGTTCGACCTGCAGCTGGCCCTCGGCTGCGCCCCCCAGCTCACGGACGTCAAAGCTGACCTGGCTCGATTCGAACGGCGTCTGGCGGTCGATCTCGAAACCGACCACGGCGCGCAGGCGGTCGGCCGCAGCCGCGGGCAAGCGCAGATGACGACGCAGTACCTCGCTGGCAGGCAGCAGCCACACCCGTGGCAGGCTGCGCAGCCGCGGTTCCAGCACGCGGTCCAGTTCCACCGGCGACAGCGGCCATGGCACGCTGGCAACCGCTTCGCGGCGTTCACCGGCCTCACGCCAGACCTGCAGCTGGTCACCCTGGCGCTGCAGCAGCAGGCGCGCCTGTGCCCAGCCCAGCGCCCACTGCCAACGGGCCGGCACCCACGCCAGCAGCGATTGCCGCCACCAGCGCAGGAAACGGCCGGCGCCCGGGCCGATCCGGCCCTGCACCTGCCGCACACTGTCCTGCCATGCCGTCATCTTGCTGTCATTCCCTGCTCCCAGCGAAGCACTGTGTAGGACCGCCCGGGAACCCCGCCCGAGCCATTGCGTACCACTGCCTGCAACACCGACCGGCGTCCACTGCTGTCGGTTGCACGGGACTCGATACTATAGGTGCCGCTGCTGCTGGCAAGCGTTGTCGCACCGCCAGCGGTATCTGCGTCACGCTCCTGCTGGGCGCGCTGCGCCAGCACGGTATCCGCATCCAGCCCCAGTGCGGTCAGCACCGGCGCGCTGGCGAACTGGGGATCCGGGCGCGCCTGGCGGCTGTACAGGGTCAGGTGGGGCAGCATGGCCTTGTACAGCGGGCCGCGCATGCCCAGCACCCGCTGCAGTTCGCCGAGTGTCTCAAAGCGCTTGTTGCGCGGGCCATACGGCAACCCGGCCGCCGCGTAGTCCGGCGCTTCGGCACCGCCACCGGGCTGCAGCAGGCTGTCTTCATCACGCCAGTCAACAATGGCGCCGGCCATCTGCCGGGCAGCGCCTTCGTCTTCACCGAGTGCCTTGAGGAACGCCGTCAGCAGGGTCACGTCGGCCAGGTTGAGGTTGATCTTGCCATTCTCGTCCAGCACCTTGATCTCGATGCTGGCGTCATCGAACTGCCAGCGGTAGGTGCGGCCATCGGCACGCCAGGGCGCCCGCAGCGGATCAGCGGACAGGCGCAGCAGCGCGTACTCCAGGCCGGCGCGCGCACGTTCCTGCCCGCGTGCATCGTCATCCAGTACCCGCTGCTGCAGATGCTCGACCCGTGCGCTCAGCGCGAACGCACCGACCAGCGCGGTCATCAATGCGATCAGCCACAGCACCAGCACCAGCGCCGCACCGTGTTGCCGGTTCATCGCGAACCTCCACTGCCACCGGCGCGCGGTGCCACCACCAGCAATGGCCAGGGCGCGCCCTTGGCGGGCACGATCCTGATCTCCACCAGCATCGGCAGCCGCCGGGTATCGTCCCAGCGCGGCATCCAGTCACTCATCTGACCGGTGCCCGCATCGATGCCGCGATAGCGCAGCTGCACCGACTTCAGGTTCTCAACCAACACCTCCGGCGGGCGTGGCGGATTCTCGGCGATGCGCTCGCCTTCCTGCAGCAACACCAGGTCCAGCAGCAGGCGCTGTTGCCCCTCGCGTCCGTCCACCTGCAGCGCGTGCAGGTAGGAGCCGCCACGGCCGAGGTAGCCGGGCAGGTCGGCGGCGAACAGCATGCGCTGTTCTTCGCCCTGGAAGAACACCGGTTCGCGGGTGGGGTCCGGGACCTCCAGCGGGGTGCGCAGTGCGCCGGCCAGCTGCCTGCGCAGCAGAGACTCGACCGCCCGCATGCGTTCACTTTCGGCGGCGATCTGTTCGCCGCGCTGGCTGACCGCCATCGCCGAGCGTACGCTGGCAAAGGCCAATGCCAGGCCGCCGGCCAGCAGCACGGTGGCCAGCATTACTTCGACCAGGGTGAACCCTGCGGCGCGGGGCTTCACCGCGCATTCTCCAGGTCGGGCGGCAACAGGCGCAGGCTGCGCCAGCGCAGCTGTTCGCGCTCGCTGTCACCCCAGCGCACCTGCAGCTGCAGTTCGGCCAGCCAGGGGGTTCCCGGTGACGTTGCCTGCGCGACATTGCCTGCGCGCGGCTCCGCCCATGGCTGGACCTGCAATTCCCAGTGGTAGCGCCCCTGCTCCCAGTCTCCCTGCTGCCTGCCTGCCTGCAGCGGCGAGGCGACGCCGGTTTCGGCCAGCAGCGACTGCGCATGCAGCACCGCGCGCGTGCGCAGCTCGGCATCGCGCACCTGTTTTGCGCCGCCGGACAGGCTGCCCAGCAGCAGCGTCAGCGCCAGGCCCAGCAGGGCGAAGGCGATGATCACTTCCAGCAGGGTGAAGCCGCGGGCGCGCCGCTTCATTGCGCCCGCCAAGGGCCAGAGCGGACCTCACCGGTCAGCCAGCCCACGTCGATGCGCCATTCGGCGTCGTCACGCTGCAGCCGGATGCGGCCACCGCTGGAGCCGCCATCGGGGTGGAACTCGATCACGCCCTGCCCCGGCGCGGTGGCCAGCTGCGCGGCGCCTTCGAACTGCACCTGCAGCTGTGCCGGCACGTCACCGTGGCGCTGGTTGGCGCCTTCCCAGCGCCGCTTGGCCGGCTCGATGACAAAGCGCTGCGGCTCGCCGCGGGTGATCGCCTGCGCGCGCACCATGCGCAGCTGGTTGGCGATGTCCTTGCCGGCGCTGCGCAGCTGCATGCCAGCGAAACCGCGTGACAGGCCGGCAGCGGTGATCAGGCCGATCGCGGCGATCAGCGCGATCACCAGCAGCATTTCCAGCAGCGACAGGCCCGCTGCGCGCCTGCCGGGCAGGCGCGGGCGTTGCAACCGGCGCGGCAGGAAACGCGACATGCCCGGTTACGGCTGGTAGCGGATGTCGGCGTCGACACTGCTGCCACCGGCCTTGCCGTCCTTGCCCAGGCTGATCAGCTCATACGGCTGGCCCTCGCCCGGCGTGCGGTATTCCAGCGCATGGCCCCACGGATCGTTCAGATCGGCCGGCTTGGCATAGGGCCCCAGCCAGCCAGCCACGCCAGCCGGTGCAGTCACCAGATCATTGAGCGAGCCGGGCAGCTTGCCGGTATCGATCTGGTAGTTGTCGACCTTGGATGCGACGGTCTGCACCTGTGCCTTGGCAATGTTGGCCTTGCCGCGGTCGGCGCCACCCAGCACGCGGCTGGCGACCAGGGTCAGCACCGCGCCGATCAGCACGATGACGATGATGATCTCCAGCAGGCTCATGCCCGACTGGTTGCGCGCTGCGATGAAGGAAAGGCGGATCGGTCGACGGGAAGCAATCATGGTCGGTCCTTTCAGTTGCGGAGTGTCGGGGTTGCGTAGGGATCCATCGTCAACCGATGGCATTGGTCAGGTCGTACAGCGGCACCAGCACGGCAACGATCACCGCACCCACCACCGAGGCCAGCACCAGGGTGATCGCCGGCACCATCGCCGCCAACAGGCGGTCGATGCGGCGGGCGCTGTCCTGTTCGAAGGTGTCAGCCGCTTTCAACAGCATGGTATCGAGCGCGCCGGACTCCTCGCCAACCTGGATCATCTGCAAGGCCAGGCGCGGGAAACGCCTGCCTCGCGACAGTGCCAGCGACAGGCCGGCACCGTTCTTCACTTCATCGGCGGCGGTTTCCACATCGGCAGCCAGCGCGCGGTTGCCCAGCACGTTGCGGGCGATGCCCAGGGCACCCAGCAGCGGTACGCCATTGCGCAGCAGGGTACCCAGCGTGCGCGCCAGCCGGGCAGTCTCCAGTTCACCCAGCAGGCGGCCGATGCCGCGACGCTGCAGCAGCCAACCATCCAGCGCCAACCGGAAGGCCGGCTGCCGCGCCTTGCGTTCGAAGAACAGCGCCACCAGCGCCGGCACCACCAGCAGCAGCACCCACCAGTCACGCACGAACAGGCCCAGCTGCAGCACTGCGTTGGTGAACCACGGCAGCGCCACATCCAGGCTCTCGTACATCTGCGCGAACTGCGGCACCACGTAGCCAAGCAGGAACAGCAGCGCACCACCCACCACCACCAGCAGGATGGCCGGGTACACCAGCGCGTTGATCACCTTGCCTTGCAGGGCCCGGCTGCGTTCGAGGTAGTCGGCCAGGCGCTGCAGGGTTTCGTGCAGGCTGCCGCCGGCCTCACCGGCACGCACCATGTTCACGTACAGGCGCGAGAACAACCCGTGCTGGCGTTCCAGTGCGGTCGACAGCGGCGCGCCACCGCGCACCACATCGCGGATGTCGGCGATCGCGCGACGCGAACGATCGTCTTCGGGCAACCCGAGCAGGATCGACAGCGCGCGGTCCAGCGGCTGGCCCGCACCGAGCAGTGTCGCCAGCTGCTGGGTGAACTGCAGCAATGCCGCGCCCTGCAGCGGCCGTTGGCGGAACAGGTTGCGCCAGGTACCGCCACCGATCGCACCGCCATCGGCCAGCTGTGTCTCCATCGGCAGATGGCCCTGGTCCTGCAGGCGCGCGACCAGCTCGGCCTCGCTGGCCGCTTCCATCTGCCCGTCGAAGATCTCGCCGTGCGGATTCAGTGCCTTGTAACGGTAGGTCGGCATGTCAGCCCCGTCGTCCTGCGCGCATCAGCTTTCCTCGGTGACACGCAGGACTTCCTCGATGGTCGTCTGCCCACTGAGGGCCTTGGACAGGCCGTCTTCGTACATCGTGCGCATGCCGGCTTCGCGGGCAATGCGTTCGATCTCGCCCATGCCGTCGCGGCGCATCACCGCACGCCGCAGCGCATCGTTCATCACCAGGAATTCCATGATGGTGGTACGACCGAGGTAACCGGTCGGCGCCAGCGCCGAGGGCCTGGGGCGGAACAGATGGATCGGCCCCTCCGGCTGCAGGCGGCGCAGCTCGAAGCGTTTGATTTCCTCCGGCGAAGCCTCGTAGCGCTCGGCGTGGGTCGGTTCCAGCCGGCGCACCAGGCGCTGGGCCAGAATCCCGTTGATGGTGGAGGTGAGCAGGTAGTCTTCCACGCCCATGTCGAGCAGGCGGGTGATACCACCGGCGGCATTGTTGGTGTGCAGGGTGGACAGCACCAGATGGCCGGTCAGTGCCGACTGGATCGCGATGCGCGCAGTTTCCAGATCGCGCATTTCGCCGATCATGATGATGTCCGGATCCTGGCGCACGATGCTGCGCAGCGCGTTGGCGAAGTCCAGGCCGATCTGCGGCTTGGCCTGGATCTGGTTGATGCCCTCGATCTGGTACTCGACCGGGTCCTCGACCGTGATGATCTTGACGTCGGCGGTATTGAGCTGGCTCAGCGCGGTGTACAGCGTGGTGGTCTTGCCCGAGCCGGTCGGGCCGGTCACCAGCAGGATGCCGTGCGGCTGTTCCAGCACCTTGCGGAACTGCGGCAGGAACGCATCGGTGAACCCCAGCCGGTGGAAATCAAACACCACTGTCTCGCGGTCGAGCAGGCGCATCACCACGCTTTCGCCGTGCGCGGTCGGCACGGTGCTCACGCGCAGGTCCAGCTCCTTGCCCTGCACGCGCAGCATGATGCGGCCGTCCTGCGGCAGGCGGCGCTCGGCAATGTTGAGCCGGGCCATGATCTTGATGCGGCTGATCACCGCTGCGGTGAGGTTGGCCGGCGGGCTTTCGCCCTCCACCAGCACGCCATCGACACGGTAGCGGACCTTCAGGCGGCTCTCGAACGGTTCGACATGGATGTCCGACGCGCGCAGTTCCACCGCACGCTGGATCACCAGGTTGACCAGGCGGATCACCGGCGCTTCCGAGGCCAGGTCGCGCAGGTGCTCGATATCGTCGACCGCGCCGCCCTCGCCGTCTGCGGTCTCCACGATCGCGCCCATCGCGCTGCGGCCCTGGCCGAACCAGCGCTCGACCAGGTCATCGATCTCCGCGCGCATGCCCAGCACCGGTGTCACCGGAACCCCCAGCGCCAACTGCACGGCCTGCTGCGGATAGGCATCGTGGGCATCGGCCAGCCACAGACGCACCCTGTGTTCATTCAACTCCAGCGGGCACACATGGAACTGCTTCAGGAAGCGCAGCGACAGTGGCATGCCCTCGGCCAGTGCCTGTGGCGGGGCCTCCGGCACCTGCCTGCCCTCCAGCAGCGGCAGGCCCAGCACCTCCGCGCTGGTCTGTGCCTGGTCGCGTTCAGACACCAGGCCCAGGCGCACCAGCAGGCCCAGCAGGCTGCCGCCGGCCTCGGCGTGCAACGGCCGCGCGCGCGCCAGGTCTCCTTCCTTGAGCCGGCCGCGTGCCAGCAGCGCATCCAGGATGCGGCCTTCGGCATCGTCGGTAACGGTTGCAGCGAGCGCGTTCACGTGACTCTCCTGTCAATCGGACCGACTTTAGCAGTTAAGCCATGATTTCCGCCGCCCTGCGGCCAGCTTTCGTAAAAAGACGAAGCCCGTCACACAGGATGACGGGCCTCGGCCGTTCAACTACGACACGTCAGGCTTACTGCGTGGCGAGGATGCTCACGCCGTTATAGGCCGCTTCGCCCACTACCTTGATGTAGTAGGTGCCTGCCACCGGCTTGTTCACCCGTACCGTTTCGGACGTGCCGGGACGGGTCGACTTGCCATCGTTGTCGCTGGCGCTCGGCTCGCGACCCTGGGCGATGTAGACGGACACGTTGCCGGTGCCACCGTAGGTGATCACGCTGAGCTGCTTGCCAGCGGCTGCCTCGAAGCTGTACAGGCGGCTGCTGCCGGCCGTGCCGTTCAGCCCCCC
This sequence comes from Stenotrophomonas sp. YJH_SMC_46, assembly GCF_059370315.1. Lineage (NCBI taxonomy): Bacteria > Pseudomonadati > Pseudomonadota > Gammaproteobacteria > Lysobacterales > Lysobacteraceae > Stenotrophomonas > Stenotrophomonas sp. YJH_SMC_46. The sequence continues at coordinate 259,442 of NZ_JCAFTO010000004.1, read as the reverse complement.
CACGGCGGCCTTGTTGGTCAGCGGCGTCGCCACCGGTCCACAGTTCTCGGTGCACGGCTCTTCCAGCGCCTTGGCCAGCGCCGCCTTGGCATCGACGATGCCGGTGCCGATCGGAGTGGCGGTCGGGATGCTGACCGGGAACGGACGCGCGGTTTCCTTCAGCAGGGTGCGCATCGCGGCGGGGGCCAGCGGATCCTTGCCCTTGGCGATCAGCGCGCTCTGCACCAGTGCAGCGACGGCAGCCACGTGCGGCGAGGCCATCGACGTGCCGCCCATGCCCATGTAGCTGTAGCTGCCCGACTCCGGCGTGGTGGCCGCATCGGAACCGGACTGCCAGACGTAGCCGCCGGGATTGCCGTCGACGCTGCCACCACCACCCGGACCGGACAGGTCCACGCGGGTGCCGTAGTTGGAGTAGTAGGTGATGCCGCCGGTAATGCGGGTGGCGCCGACGGTCACCACGCCGTCGCAACTGGCTGGACGGTATTTGGAGGCGTTGTCGGTCTCGTTGCCGGCCGCCACGACCACGGTGGTGCCACGCGAGATCGCGCCATTGATCGCATCCTGGTAGGTTCCGTCACAGCTGCCGCTTCCACCCAGGCTCATGTTGATGATCTCGGCCGGGTTGGCATTGGCGGGCACGCCCGCCACCGTGCCGCCGGAGGCCCAGGTGATGGCGTCGGCGATATCGGAAAGGTAGCCACCGCACTTGCCGAGCACGCGGACCGGCAGCACCTTGGCCTTGTGCGCGACACCGGCCATGCCGACGCCGTTGTTGGTCTGCTCGGCCACGGTGCCAGCCACGTGGGTACCGTGCCAGGAGCTGTCCTCCGCGACGGAACCGGTGTAGCACTCGTTGTCGTTCTCGACCCAGTCACCATAGTCCTGCGCACCTGGCACGCGATCGTTGGTGGCACGGCGCGACGTCTCGGCATCGCTGATGAAGTCGTAGCCTTCCAGCAGGTTGCCGACCAGGTCCGGGTGCTGCGGCAGGATGCCGGTGTCGAGTACCGCCACCACCACGCCTTCGCCCTGCGATACATCCCACGCCGACGGTGCGTTGATGCCGCCGGTGGCGTTGTGCAGGTGCCACTGGTACTGCTGGTAGTAGGGATCATTCGGCGCCAGCGCCGGCTGCACGTCACCGGCACGCAGCTCGGTACGGCGCAGCTTCACATCGGCCTCGGCGTACTGCACGGACGGATCGGCCTTCAGTTCCTTCAGCACGCGCTGCAGTTCGGCAGGCGCCAGGCGCCCCTGCAGGCGGATCAGGTCGGCACCGACGCCCAGCCTGCGCACGACCTGCGGGCCGAGCGCGCTGGCGCGGGTAGTGCCACCGGACAGGCTGGCGCGGGTCAGCGCGGACTGCACGGTGGACAGCTTGGCCGACCGGTCGCCCGCCGCAGTGGTGCCGGCACGGTACTTGACGATGATGCGCTGGGTGCCGGGCTCGGCGGTGCTGGCCTGGCGCACCGGTTCACGGGTCGGCAACCCGGCGGCGTGGACGGCACCGACGGCGGTCATCGACAGCACGGCGGCGGCAAGCACATTGATGCGAAGGTTCTGCTTCTTGATCACGTCGAATTCCTCTTCTGGGTCATGGATCGAACCAACACTGCGGCCATCATTCCTTGACGACTCCCGGCCGGCCCAGCCGGGATTGCCGTGACCTCCCCCCAGGCCCTGTTTGCAGGTTTGGCGCCGGCGTGGGTGGCCGCCGGCGCAGTGGTTTGGCTTACCAGCCGAAGCCGGCACCGACGCCAACCGAGCTGTCGTCACTGCTGAAGGCACCGCCGAAGGTAACCGTGGCGCGATCGCTGATCGCACGCTGGTAGCCCAGCGACAACGCCGACTCGCCGCCCTGGAAACCGATGCCGACGCCGACCCGGTTCTGGGTGCGGATACCGGCGGCACTGGTGGCCATGTTGAGCATCGCCGCACTCATCGCACCCTGGCGGTCGATGCGGCGGTCCATGTGGCGCAGGCGTCCATCGATTTCACCCTTGAACACATCGAAGCTGTCGGCGACGGCCTGGACGCGGCTGTCGGTGTAGCTGTTCGCCGTGGCCACGCCACGGTCCAGCTGGCCCTTGTTGACGGCGTCGGTGGCGGTGGTGCCGGCGGCGACGTTGGTGACCTGGCGTTCGTTGCCTTCGCTGCCGACCGACACGGTGTTGGCACGATCGGCGACCGAACCCTGGCCCAGTGCCACGGCGTTGGCAGCCGTGGCACTGGCACCCTGGCCGACGGCGGTGGACGACGCGCCGCTGGCGACGGCGCCCTCGCCCATGGCCACCGCATTGGCGCCGGTCGCCGGGGTCCCGACCGGAATGCCAGCACCCGCCGCGGCGGCCGTCGGCGTACCCTGCACCCGCGCGGTGCCGGCCGGTGCTGCATCGGCTGTTGCACGCGCATCCGCGGCGCTGGCCAGCGGGCTGTCATCCAGCGAGGCACTCATCGCGCGCAGGCTGGCGGTTCCGGCACGCGTGCCACCGGCGGTGCGACGGTCGATCTCGCTGACCTTGCGGTCCAGCGCGCCCAGCGCATCGCCGACGTTGCTGTAGGTGGCGCCCTGGATCACGTAGTTCGGCGCCACGAACACGCCCTGCATGCCAACGCTGGCGCCACCGCCGAGGAAGCTGGCGGCATCACTTAGCGACTGGAACAGCTGCCCGCCGGTGATCACCTGGCGGCTACCGGCGGCGATGCTGCCGGCACCGACGTTGTCGATGGTGGTGCCCTGGAAACCGGACAGGGTCAGTCGGTCACGGCTGGCGTCGTCGTAGCCGACCGCACTGGCCGCCGTGGTCTCGACCGTCGCGATGCGCGAGTCGAAGTCACCCACGCGGGTTTCCACTGCTCCCACCCGCTGGTTGGTGACGTTGAGCTGGGAGCCGGTGATCGCATCGGTGCTGCCGGCAGCGATGCGGCCGTCGGCGACGTTGACGATGCGCCGCGTGGCCGGACCGGCGGTGCCGTTGCCACCGCCGACCGAGACCACGTTGGCCTCCAGCGCGCGCGAACCGGCACCCAATGCCACCGAGTTGTTGCCGCTGGCGCCGCTGTTGGCACCCAGTGCCAGCGTCGCATTGCCGATGGCCGCGGCACCGCTGCCCAACGCATTGCTGCGGCCGCCACTGGCGTTGGCGTTGCCGCCAATGGCCACGGCATCGGTGCCGGTGGCACTGGCGGTACCCGAACCGTTGGCCTTGAAGCGTTGGCCGACCGCATCGGCGGTGGCGGCCACTGCATCGAGCTGGCCCTTGTTCACCGCATCGGTGGCCTGCGTACCCGCCGCGACATTGGTGAGCTGGCGGTTGATCGCGCTGTGGGTGACGCCGGCGGCATCGACCCACTCCTGCGCAGCACCCACCGACACCGTGTTGGCGCGGTCGGCCAGCGAGCCCGCGCCCAACGCGACGCTGTTACCGGCGTCCTTGGTGGTCCAGGTGTTGCTGCCGAGCACCGTCGCGTTGCTGGCCTGCGCATAGCTGTTGTAACCGACCACGGTGGCGCCATCTTCGGTGGCCCACGCTTCACTGCCGATGGCGGTAGTGAACTGGCCGGCGCTGGCGCTGGCGGCATCCTGTCCGGCCAGTGCGTTGAAGCCGACCGCCACGCCGTTCAACCCGGTGGCGGCGTTGTTGCCCAGAGCGGTGCCGTACTCGCCAGCCTTTGCCTGCACGCCGAAGCCGGCGCCGGCGATCTGCGCGATGGTGCCCTGGCCCACCGCCGTGGAAACATCGGCGGCCTGCGCAGCACTGCCTACGGCGGTGCCGAAGAAGCCGGCGCTGGCACCTGCACCAAACGCCGTGGCGCGCCAGCCGCTGGCCTGCGCGAAGTTGCCGACTGCGGTCGTTTCGCGGCCATCGGCGATCGCGCCGTAGCCCACTGCGGTAGCCGCAAGGCCGGCGGCCTCGGCCATGCCGCCGACAGCGGTCGCCCCGATGCCCTGCGACTGCGACTGCGCGCCGATCGCAATGCTGGCGGCGCCGCCGCTGCTGCTCTGTGCACCCAGCGCAACGGCACTGTCTGCGGTGCTGCTGGCACCGCTGCCGATGGCCACGCTCTGCTCGGCCGTGGCCAGTGCGTCGACGCCGACCGCCGTGGCATTGGCAGCGACCACCGTTGCGCCGCTGCCCAACGCGGTAGCGCCGTTGCCAATTGCATTGGCCGCATTGCCAGCGGCGAGCGCGTTGTCACCCTCCACCAGTGCGCCTGCTTCGCCATCGGCATTGCCGCTGGCCTGGAACTGGCGGCTGGTCTTGTCGGCAACGCTGGCCACCGCGTCCAGCTGGCCCTTGTTCACCGCATCGGTGGCTTCAGTGCCGGCTGCAACATGGGTCACCTGGCGCTCACCGCCCGCGGTTCCCACAGCCACGGTATTGTCGCGCTCGGCCTTGGAGCCGGCGCCCAGCGCCACGCTGTTCAACCCACTGGCGGTGGCACCGGCACCCAGCGCAGTGGCATCCGCCGCATCCGCCCACGAGTTCCAGCCGATCGCGGTCGCGTAGTCTTCGGTCGCCCACGCACCCGCACCGAATGCCGCTGCACCAGTGCCGCTGGCACGCGACGGGATCAAGCCGAAGAAGGTGCTGCCACCAATGGCCACACTCTCCTCGCCACTGGCCTCGCTGGACTGACCTACGGCCACGGCACCGGTACCGGCCGCGGCAGCGCCGAAGCCGACTGCCGTGGTGTTGGCACCACTTGCCGCCGAGCCATAGCCCAACGCGGTGCCGAGGCGTCCGCTTGCTTCGGCATAGCCACCGACGGCGGTGGTGCCATCGGCCGAGGCGGCGCTGCGGAAGCCGCTGGCCAGTGCCTGCGTGCCGCTGGCGTTGGATTCAGTGCCGGTCGCGGTACTGTATGCACCACTGGCCTGTGCACGCGCACCCACGGCACTGGCACCCAGCTCGCTGGCGCTGGCGCCGGTGCCGAGCGCAAGGCTGTCTTCGCCGGTGGCCTGTGCGGCACTGCCCAACGCTGCGGCGTTGTCGCCGGTGGCCAGCGCATCGAGGCCCACCGCCGTGGCGTTGGCCGCCAGTGCATTGGCGCCGCTGCCGAGTGCGGTGGCGCCGTTGCCGATGGCGTTGGCCGCATCACCGGCGGCCAACGCGTTGTCGCCCTCAACCAGGGCGCCGGTTTCACCATCGGCGTTGCCACTGGCCTGGAACTGCCTGCTGGTCTTTTCCGCTGCAGCGGCTACGGCGTCGAGCTGGTTCTTGTTGACCGCATCAGTGCCCTGCGTGCCAGCAGCCACGTTGGTGATCTGGCGGGTATTGCCACCACCGCCCACCGACACGGTGTTGTCGCGGTCGGCGATCGAATCGGCACCCAGCGCCACGCTGTTGGCCGCGCGCGATTCGGCGGCGTTGCCCAGTGCGGTGCTGTTGATGCCACCGGACCAGGCGCCACCACCGACGGCGGTGGAGTAGTTGCCCGATGCTTCGGTGGCCAGCACGCCGAACAGCGAACCGCCGACGGCAACACTGTTGGTGCCGGTGGCCAGGCTGCCCTGGCCGGTGGCCGTGCTGTAGGCACCGGAGGCTTCCGCATCGCCACCCACTGCCACACTGTTGGAACCGGAGGCATTGGCGAAGTTGCCGAAGGCGGTGGCGTTGAACGCCGAGGCCTGCGCATAGCCACCGATGGCGGTGCTGTAGCCACCGGTCGCTTCTGCACCGATGCCGAACGCTGCCGACGCGGTGCCGCTGGCCACGCTCTCGCTGCCGACAGCGGTGGCCGCATCGCCGCTGGCATTGCTGAAGTAGCCCACCGCCACGGCTTCCTCGCCGGAGGCTTCGGACAACACACCGTTGGCGGTACTGCCGGCACCACTGGCGATGCTGGCGGCACCGAACGCCGCGCTCTGCTCGCCGCTGGCTTCGCTTTCCGCGCCCTGTGCGGTGGCGTACTCACCGGTGGCCTGCGCGTTGGCACCGACGGCGCTGGCGTTGGCGGCGCTGGCCAGCGCGTTGAAGCCGATCGCCTGCGCGTTGCTGGCCAGCGCATTGGCACCACTGCCGAGCGCGGTGGCGCCGTTGCCGATGGCGTTGGCCGCATCACCGGCGGCCAGCGCGTTGTCACCGTCCACCAGGGCACCAGTCACGTCGTCGCCGTTGCCGCTGGCCTGGAAGAAGCGGCTGGTGGTCGTGGCGGTGGTCGCCACTGCATCCAGCTGTGCCTTGTTCACCGCGTCCGTGGCTTGGGTACCGGCAGCGACGTTGGTGACCTGGCGTTCGTTGCCGCTGCTGCCCACCGACACCGTGCGTGCACGGCTGGCAACCGAACCGGCACCGAGCGCGACAGCATTGCTGGCGCTGGCGTTGCTGCCGGCGCCCAATGCGATCGCACTTTCGCCGCCGGCCACCGTATTGGTACCGATGGCGATGCTGTTGATGCTGTTGCCCAGCGCCTGGAAGCCCAGTGCCACGCTGTTGTCGCCATAGCCGAATGCACCGCGGCCGACCGCAGTGGAACTGGCCCCATTGGCCCAGCTGTTGTAGCCGATGGAGGTTGCGCCGCTGCCACTGGCCCAGGCCGCGTTGCCAAAGGCCGACGCGTTGGTGGCGGTGGCCCACGCACCCGAACCGAACGCTGCTGCGCCACTGGCCGTCGCCCAGCTGTAACCCCCTACCGCGGTGCTGTCATCGCTGCTGGCGAAGGCGCTGTCACCAACCGCGACCGCATAGCTGCCGGTTGCACGCGACGTGCCGCCAGCAGCGAAGCTGTTGTCCCCGCTGGCCTTGGCCGCATTGCCGAAGGCGCTGCTGGCGGCGCCGGTGGCCTGTGCGCCGCTGCCCACTGCGGTGGCGTTGGCGACGGCGGTGGTGCCTACCTGCTGCGCCGTGCCGTCGGCACCGATGATCGGCTGGTTGTACTCGTCGTAGGCCTGGCCGAGGCCACCGATGGCAACACCGCCGTTGCCGGTGGCGCTGCTGTTGCGACCCACCGCCACGCTGTCATCACCGATCGCCGACGCGGCAGCGCCATGTGCAACCGCGCCGGCGCCGATCGCATTGCTCGACGAACCGGCCGCGACCGCGCCTTCCCCCTCGGCCAGCGCACCGGCATCACTGCCCGCTTCCGGCTGCGCCTGGAAGAAGCGCGCGGTGCTGTCGGCGGTGCTGGCCACGGCGTCCAGCTGCGCCTTGTTCACTGCATCGGTGGCTTCGCTGCCGGCAGCGACGCTGGTGATCTGCCGTTCGTTGCCGGCACTGCCGACGGCCACGCTGTTGGCGCGCACCGCTTCGGAATTCGCGCCAAGCGCGACGCTGTTGGCGCCACGCGCGGTGGCGTAGTACCCGACGGCCGTGCTCTGTGCGCCGCTGGCCCAGGTCTGCGCGCCGAGTGCGCTGGCATTCTCACCCGGGGCGTAAGCGAAGTAGCCGACGGCGGTGGATTCCGCGCCGGAGGCTTCGGTCAGGCTGCCGTTGGCCACCGCGCGGTCACCGCTTGCGATGGCACCGGCACCGACGGCTGTCGCCGCTTCGCCGCCGGCCTGGGTCTGCACGAAGAAACCCAGGCCGGGAATCAGGTCGGCCGGGCCACCGATGGCCACGCTGCTGGTGCCGGTGGCGTTGCTCTGCGTACCCAGCGCCGTGGAGTAATCACCGATGGCGTTGGCGACCGCACCGAACGCGGATGCCTGCGCGCCGGCGGCATAGGCACCTACCCCGTAGGACGACGCCGCAAAGCCGCTGGCTTCGGCACTGGCGCCCACCGCGGTGCCACCGACACCGGCACTGGTGGCGCCGGTTTCCACCGGTACGCCGCCACTGGTGATCAGCGGATTGCCATCGGCATCAACAGCGGCACCACCGACGGCGACGCTGCCCGGGCCGTTGGCCTGTGCGTTGTTGCCGAACGCGGCACTGTTCTGGCCCGAGGCCAGTGCGTTGTTGCCCACGGCGGTCGCGTTCTGCGCAATGGCGTTGGCGCCCGCGCCCACAGCGGTGGCGCCGTTGCCGATGGCGTTGGCCGCCTCGCCGGCCGCCAGTGCCTCGTCACCTTCGGCCAGCGCGCCGGCATCGCTGTTGCTGCTGCCAGTAGCCTGGAACCGCTTGGCGGTGGCATCGGCCACGGTAGCCACGTCCTTCAGCTGGCCGACATTGACCGCGTCGGTATCTTCAGTACCTGCCGCAACGCTGGTGATCTGCCGGGTCAGGCCGTACTCGGTCGCACCGACGGACACCGTATCGACACGGTCGGCCAGCGAGCCTGCGCCCAGCGCCACGCTGCCGGTGGCAACCGCCGCCGAATTGGAGCCCAGTGCGGTGCTGTATTCGCCCACGGCGGTACTGAATGCACCCACCGCAATCGAGGCTTCGTTTGCGGCAGTGGCGCCTCGACCCAGTGCGGAACTGCCTGGGCCCATCGCCACAGCGCCACCACCTACGGCAGTGGCGCCGTCGGCGCTTGCTTCGGACAACGCACCCAGCGCGGTGGCCGCGCCGTTCTCGCTGGCGGCATAGGCGCTGGCGCCAACGGCGGTGTCACCGAGACCGAACGCTGCGGCGCTCTGCCCGACCACCACGCTGGCATCGCCGATCGCCAATGCGCCTTGTCCGAACGCACTGGCGCCGAGACCGGCGGCAATGGCCTGGGTGCCGATGGCGGTGGTGGCATTGGCCAAGGACTGGGCGCCGGCACCGGCGGCTACCGCGCCTTGCCCGTCGATCTTGGCCGCGTCGCTGTCATCACCTGCGCCGTCAGCCTTGAAGTAGCGGTCCCCAGCTGCGGCGACATCCGCCAGCGCGGCCTGCGTGGCGCGCGCCTGCGCATCCAGCTGCCCCTTGTTCACCGCATCGGTGGCCTGGGTACCGGCGGCCACGTTGGTGATCTGCCGTTCCTTGCCGGCATCGCCGACAGACACCGTGTTGGCGCGCGTAGCCTTGGAGCCTGCGCCCAGCGCAACGCTGTTGGCTGCACTGGCGCTGCTGTTGCCACCGATCGCCACCGCGTTGCTGCCCTTGGCACTGGCCGTGCCTTCAACCAGGCACTTTTCCAGCAGCTTGCCGCTGAGTGCCACACAGGTGGCGCTGCCACCGATCTGCACCGACTGTGCAGCGGCGGAACTGCTCATGCCCAATCCCAATACCAGGCCCAGTGCCACCGCCAACAGCGCGGGCGTGGCCTGTGTCGTATCGCGGCGCTGGTCGACAACACCACCGCTGCTGTCGGAGGAGGCCAGCTCCGAGGCCACCACCAACTGACCCAATGCTTTGTTCCAGACCTTGCGATAAATCCGATTCATCGGTACGGCTCCTGATTGGACTGGTTTTGGGCAAAGCGACGCCATCGCCGAGCCTTCTGGCCCAGCGTCCCCTGGGGGCGTCTATTCGCGTGATTTACTGCGGGTAATGCCGAACGGCGCGCAGCGACAGAAACCCGAGCGCATGCGCCAAGCGGTTACTGCGAAATGAATGATTCTGAAACGGGCTTCAAGTGTTAACGGCAACTTTGCAGATCGTCAAGACTTTGACACGGCAAATCCTATTGCCGTGAAGCAGTTCACCATTTCGCGTGTTTATAAAAGAACTTCGTTATGCACACGTGACGAGCTGCTGGCGCATGAAAATCGATGTAACTAGCGGGCGCGACAAGGGTTTCGCGCGCGCAAAGAAAAACCCGCCGGCAACGCGGCGGGTTTTCCATACGCGATGGCATTGCGCCGTGCGCGCAATGCTGCGATCAGCCGCACCACACCCGTGCGTTGCGGAACATGCGCATCCACGGCGAATCACCCTGCCATTCGGCCGGCGCCCAGCTCATGTTGAGCGCGCGCGGGGTGCGCTCGGGGTGCGGCATCATGATGGTGACCCGGCCGTCGCTGCTGGTGAGGCCGGTGATGCCATCCGGCGAACCATTCGGATTCAGCGGATACTGGCTGGCAACGTTGCCATGGCCATCAATGTAACGCAGCGAGACGCGGGCCGCGGCCTGGTCGACGGCCGTGTCGAACACTGCCTGGCCTTCACCATGCGCCACCGCCACCGGCAGGCGCGAGCCGGCCATGCCACGCAGCAGGATCGACGGCGACTCCACCACTTCCAGCAGTGCGGTACGGGCTTCGAACTGCTCGCTGGCATTGCGGCGGAACTGCGGCCAGTGCTCGGCACCCGGAATGATGTTCTTCAGCTGGCTCATCATCTGGCAGCCATTGCACACGCCCAGCGCGAAGCTGTCTTCGCGTGCGAAGAACGCGGCGAAGGCATCACGCAGTGCGCTGCGCTCCAGGATCGAGGTAGCCCAGCCACGGCCGGCACCGAGCACGTCGCCATAGCTGAAGCCACCACAGGCCACCAGGCCGGTGAAGTCCTGCAGCGCCACGCGGCCTTCGATCAGGTCGCTCATGTGCACGTCGAAGGCGCGGAAGCCGGCGCGTTCGAAGGCGTTGGCCATTTCGATCTGGCCATTGACGCCCTGCTCGCGCAGCACGGCCACGCGCGGGCGCGCACCGCTGCTGATGAACGGTGCGGCCACGTCTTCGTTGAGATCGAAGCTGAGCTTCGGCTTCAGGCCCGGTGCGTTGAAGGCACGTGCCACCTCGCGCTCTGCGTCGGCATTGGCCGGATTGTCGCGGCGCTTCTGCATCGCGTGGGTAACCGACCACCACGCGTCGAACAACGCTTCCCAGCGCCATTCGGCCAGGTTCTCGCCACCCAGCGACACGCGCACCACCGGTGCGGTGGTCGGCTTGGCGATGCGCTGCGCGCATTCGGTCAATGCATGGCGTTCGACAAGGTCGGCAAACGCGGCGCGGTCTTCGCGTGCGATCTGCACCACCGCACCCAGTTCTTCGTTGAACAAGCTGCGGAACGGATCGTCACCCCAGGCATCGAGGGTGATGTCCAGGCCCAGGCGCGAGGTGAAGGCCATTTCGCACAACGCGGCGAAGGCACCGCCGTCGCTGCGGTCGTGATAGGCCAGCAGCAGGCCGGACTGGCGCGCATCGCGGATCAGTTCGAAGAAACCCCGCAGGCGCTGCGGATCGTCCAGGTCCGGGGCGGCACCGGCAAAGGCCGGCAGTTCGCTGTGGTCGGCATGCACCTGGGCCAGGATCGAACCACCCAGGCGTTGCTTGCCGGCCCCCAGGCCGATCAGCCACAGCTCGCTGTCCACCTCCCGGTCGAGCAGCGGGGTCAACTGCTGGCGCACGTCGGCCACCGGCGCGAACGCCGAGATCACCAGCGACACCGGCGACACGCTCTTGTGCGCCTCACCCTGGTCGTGCCACTGCGCCTGCATCGACAACGAGTCCTTGCCCACCGGGATGCTGATGTCCAGCTGCGGGCACAGTTCCATGCCCACTGCCTTCACAGCGTCGTACAGCAGTGCGTCTTCGCCCGGGTGGCCGGCCGCGGCCATCCAGTTCGCCGACAGCTTGATCTCATCCAGCGCATCGACCGGCGCCGCGCACAGGTTGGTCAGCGCTTCGCCCACCGCCATGCGTGCCGAAGCAGCCGCATCGAGCAGGGCCAGTGGGGTGCGCTCGCCGATCGACATCGCTTCGCCGGCGACGCCGTCGAAGTCGGCCAGGGTGATCGCCACGTCGGCCACCGGCAGCTGCCACGGACCGACCATCTGTTCGCGTGCGGTCAGGCCACCGACGCTGCGATCACCGATGGTGACCAGGAAGTTCTTCGAGGCGACCGTCGGGTGCGCGAGCACGCGCAGGCCTGCTTCCTGCAGATCCAGGCCACCGGTCTTCAGCGCCGGCCAGCGCGGTGTCGGCGGGTGCGCAGTGTCGCGGTGCATCTTCGGCGGCTTGCCGAACAGCACGTCCATCGGCAGGTCGATCGGTGCGTCGGCCGGGGTGTGGCCCGGCACGGCGCCATAGGCCACCACCAGATGTTCCTCGGCGGTCGCCACGCCAACTGCAGCGAACGGGCAGCGCTCACGAGCACACAGCGCGGCGAACTCGGCCAGGCGCTCCTGGGCCACGCCCAGCACGTAGCGTTCCTGCGATTCGTTGCACCACAGCTGCATCGGCGACAGCGACGGATCATCGGTGGGCACCTTGCCCAGATCGATCACGCCGCCGACCCTGGAGTCGTGCAGCAGTTCGGGGATGGCATTGGACAGGCCACCGGCGCCGACATCGTGGAAGAACTTGATCGGGTTGTCGGCGCCCATCGCCACGCAGCGGTCGATGACCTCCTGGCAGCGGCGTTCCATTTCCGGGTTGTCGCGCTGCACGCTGGCGAAGTCCAGGTCCTCGGCGCTTTCACCGGAGGCCACCGAACTGGCGGCACCGCCGCCCAGGCCGATCAGCATCGCCGGGCCACCCAGCACGATCACCGCATCACCGGCCTGCAGCGGGATCTTGTCGACCTGCACGCGGTCGATCGCGCCGAGGCCACCGGCCAGCATGATCGGCTTGTCGTACGCGCGCACCAGATCGGCGCCTTCCGGCAGCTCGAAGCTGCGGAAGTAGCCGAGCAGGTTCGGGCGGCCGAACTCGTTGTTGAACGCGGCGCCGCCGAGCGGGCCGTCGGTCATGATTTCCAGCGCCGGTGCCATGCGCGGGTTCAGCGCGCGCGGCGCCTCCCACGGCTGCGGTAATTCCGGAATGCGCAGGTGCGAGACCGAGAAGCCGGTCAGGCCGGCCTTGGGCTTGCCGCCGCGGCCGGTCGCGCCTTCGTCGCGGATCTCGCCACCGGCACCGGTCGAGGCGCCCGGGAATGGCGCGATCGCGGTCGGGTGGTTGTGCGTTTCCACCTTGATCTGGAACGCGCTGGGCACCTGCGGCTCGCGGCGGTACTCGCCGCTGGCCGGATCCGGGCGGTAACGCGACGCCGGATGGCCTTCAATCACCGCGGCGTTGTCGCTGTACGCGCTGAGCGTGTGCTGCGGGGTCTGCTGGTGCGTGTTCTTGATCATCCGGAACAGCGAGCGGTCCTGCTCCTGGCCGTCGATGGTCCAGCTGGCGTTGAAGATCTTGTGGCGGCAGTGCTCGGAATTGGCCTGCGCGAACATCATCAGTTCCACGTCCGACGGCGACCGGCCCAACGCAGTGAAACGCTCGCGCAGGTAGTCGATCTCGTCCTGGGCCATGGCCAGGCCGAGGCGCTGGTTGGCGGCCTCCAGCTGGTCCACCGGCACGCGCTCCAGTTCACCCCGGGCCGGTGCCGAGAACAGCGCCTGGCCCTGTTCCACGGTCTCCAGCACAGACTGCGTCATCGGGTCGTGCAGCGCCTTGACCAGCGCCTGCTGGGCAGCGGCACCGGCCGGCCAACCCTGCACGTCGATGCGCAGGCCACGCTCGACCCGGCTGACCGGCTGGCCGGCACCTCGGACCAGTTCGGTGGCCTTGCTCGACCACGGCGACAGCGTGCCCAGGCGCGGCACCACGATGCGGCTGACTGCGCCTTCGGCCACGGCTTCGGCCTGCGGCGCCGCTTCGAGGATGCGGCACAGCGTGGTCAGGTCGGGGGCGGCGCTGCCTTCGGGCTGCACGAAGTAGACGTGCCAGGCACCGCTGATGCGCAGGGAGGGAGCGATGGACTGCAGGCGGGATTCAAGACGTTCGCGGCGGAACGGCGACAGGGCGGGCGCGCCCTCGAGGACCATCATGTCCGGGGAACCGTAGTTGGGAAACGGGCCCGACATTGTACCGGAAGCGGGGGAAGGGCTCTGGCCGGGCGGCGCCCGGCACCCGCCGAGGCCAGGGCAACGGCAACAGCAACAGCAAGAGCTGGCTTCCTGTGGGCTGGCGGGGCGGTGGGGGCCAGCAGGACACGCCGTAAACCCATCCATGGGGGCTCGATGGCGCCATCCATGGCGCCAACGGTCCTGCTGGCCCCCACCACCCCGCCCCCGACAGATTTCCGCGATCTGCGGCCATGCGTGAATGCTCCCCGGTAGTGCCGGCCGCTGGCCGGCACCCAGGAAATGTCAGAAATCAGGCACTGAAGAGCGCAGCGACCGGCTTTTGCCTTTGTTTTTTCTTCTGTCTTTCGTGGCTGGCCGCGCAGGAACCTGTCCGTGGCCGGGCGGGTGGGCTGCGCAGGGGCGTGAGCCGCATGGATGCGGCGACCGAGCTTACATGGACGTACTTGCAGCGTCCCCTGCGCAGCCCACCCGCCCGGCCAACCCCCAGAAATCCGCTGTTCGCGGAAAGCCCCAGCCACGAGGGGCCCCGCCGATGGCCGCCGACCGCGCGCAGCGCGCTCTCCGCCCGATTCCCCGAACCATGCGCTTGCTCACGGATTGACCACGCAATTGATGACAACGTTGTCCCCACCTGGTGCCGGACTCTCTCCCCGGCCTCCCAGGTGCCCTCCGTCCGGCCCCTCCGTCGCCTTCCCCGGCGATGCCCGGACCTGCGTCACGCGCGGCGCCATCGGGGCCCGCGCGCCCTTTGATCGGAGACTTACCCATGTACGACCCGATTGTGCGCAGTGCCGAACGTTCGACCCGAAGCTGTCGTCCCCGCCGCCTGGCCTGGCTGCTTGCCTTGGCCGCCGGTGCCGCCGTCCTGCCCGGCCTGGCGCAGGCCGCCAGCTGTGCCGGGGTGGCCGAATGGGACCAGGCCAAGATCTACCGGGCCGGCGATACCCTGCAGAAAGGAGGCGTCCTCTATCGGGCGAACCAGGACATCTGGAACGCGCCGCCGGACCATCCGGCCGGCGCGCCCTACTACACCAACCTCGGCGCCTGCGATGGCGGCGGCGCCAACCAGCCGCCGGTGGTCAGCCTGACCTCGCCGGCCAACGGTGCCACCTTCAGTGCCGGCAGCACGGTGAACGTGACCGCCACCGCCAGTGATCCAGACGGCAGCGTCGCCAAGGTCGAGTTCTTCCGCGATGGCAGCACGCTCGGCGTGGCCACCAGTGCGCCGTATGCGGCCAGCTGGGCCAACGCCAGCGCCGGCAGCCACACCCTGCGCGCGGTGGCCACCGACAACAACAACGCCACCACCAGCACGGCGACCATCACCATCACCGTCAACGCCGCCAGCGGCGACACCACCGCGCCGAGCGTGCCGGGCGGGCTGGCGGTCGGCACCCGTACCGCCAACAGCATCGCGCTCAGCTGGAGCCCGTCCACCGACAACACCGGTGGCAGCGGCGTGGCCGGCTATGACGTGTACCGCAACGGCAGCCTGGTCGGTTCACCGTCCAGTGCCAGCTACGTCGATGGCGGGTTGACTGCATCCACCACCTACCGCTACCGCGTACGCGCCCGCGACAATGCCGGCAATGCCTCAGCGCAGGGCACCGAGATCAGCGCCACCACGCTGGCCGGCGACGGCGGAACCACCGGCAAGCGGGTCATCGGTTACTTCACCCAGTGGGGCATCTACGGCCGCAACTACCGGGTCAAGAACATCGACAGCAGCGGTTCGGCCGCGCGCCTGACCCACATCAACTACGCGTTCGGCAACGTGCGCAACAACCGTTGCGAAGTGGGCGTCACCCAACCCTCGGATCCGAACAGCGGTGCCGGTGGCGATGCTTTCGCCGACTACACCAAGGCCTTCAGTGCCGCCGAGAGTGTCAGCGGCAGCGCCGACACCTGGGACCAGCCGCTGCGCGGCAACTGGAACCAGCTCAAGCAGCTCAAGGCCAAGTACCCGAACCTGAAGGTACTGATCTCGCTGGGTGGCTGGACCTGGTCGCGCGGCTTCTCCAGCGCAGCGCGCCCGGAGAACCGCCAGGCCTTCGTCGCCTCGTGCATCGACGCGTACATCAAGGGCAATCTGCCAGTGACCGACGGTGCCGGTGGTGCCGGTGCCGCGCTGGGTGTGTTCGACGGCATCGACATCGACTGGGAATACCCGGTGGCCTGCGGCATCGAATGCGGCAAGCCGGAAGACAACGCCAACTTCACCGCGCTGATGGCCGAGTTCCGCCGCCAGCTCGATGCGGTGCGTCCGGGCCTGTTGCTGACGGTGGCGGTGGGCGCCGGCATCGACAAGATCCGCGTCACCGATCCGGCCGCGTACCACCCGTACCTGGACTACATCAACGTGATGACCTACGACTTCCACGGCGCGTGGGATGCGAAGACCAATCACCAGTCGGCGCTGTTCGATTCGCCCAATGATCCGTCCACCGGCGACCAGAAGCTGTACAACAGCAACGACGCCATCGAGGCCTTCATCAGCCGCGGCGTGCCCGCGGCCAAGCTCAACCTGGGCATCGGCTACTACGGGCGTGGCTGGACCGGTGTGGCCAACGCCAACAACGGCCTGTACCAGACCGCGACCGGCGCTGCCCCGGGCACGTATGAAGCCGGCATCGAAGACTGGAAGGTGCTGAAGAACCTGGCGTGGCCGGGCTACACCGACAACACCGCAGGTGCCACCTGGATCTACAACGGCAGCACGCTGTGGAGCTTCGACACCCCGGCCAACATCACCCGCAAGATGGGCTACGTGAAGACCCAGGGCCTGGGCGGCGCGTTCGTCTGGGAGTTCAGTGGTGACGATGCGCAGGGCACGCTGACCAAGGCGGTCAGTGATGGCCTGAAGTAAGAAAAAAGCCGGGGGTGCTGCGCGCCCCCGGCTTCCTACCTGTAGAGCCAAGCCCATGCTCGGCTGCGGAAACATCAGCCGAGCATGGGCTCGGCTCTACAGAAACAAGGTCGGTCGCGTCAGCGCTTGGCCGACAGCTTTTCCAGCGCCGCACGCAGCTGTGCCGGCGGCAGGTAGCCCCCCAGCTGGGTGCCGTCCGGCGCGAAGATCGCCGGCGTGCCGTTCACGCCCAGCTGCTGGCCCAGTGCGTACTGCATCGCCACCGGGTTGGTGCAGTTCTTTGCCGGCACGCTGCCACCGCGCTTGGCGTTGGTCAGTGCCTGGCGGCGATCAGCCGCACACCAGACCGAGATCATGTCGGTGTAGTCCTTGCTGCCGAGGCCCATGCGCGGGAATGCCAGGTACTCGACGGAGATGCCGTTGCGGTTGAGCTCGGCGATGTCCTGGTGCAGCTTGCGGCAGTAGCCGCATTCGATGTCGGTGAACACGCTGATGGTGTACTTGGCGTTCGGTGCGGCAAACACGATGCGGTCGCCATGGTTGGCCTTGGCCAGCAGATCGCGGCGGTAGCCGAGCAGGCCTTCGCTGTTGGCCGGGCCCTTGGCACGGGTGTCGTAAGGCTGCGACTGGAACAGGTAACGGCCATCATCGGACACGTACAGGAGCTGGCCGGAGACCACCACTTCACGGAAGCCCGGGAACGGTGCGGCACCGATGTAATCCACCTGGAAACCGGGATTGAGCGCGGTCAACGCGGCACGTACCGCCTGGTCGGCCGACGCGTTGGCGGCGGGGGCGGCCTTGGCCGCAGCGGCAGCAGCAGGCGCCTTGGCGGCCGGCGGGGCCGGCTGGGCGCAGGCGGTCAGGCTGAGCGCACCGAACACGGCGGCGATGGCAAATCGGAGCATGGAACGATCCGCGACAGAAGAAGACCCTGGATTCTGACACAGCCAGCGGTACCGGACAGCGGCACCGCCCATGGTTTGTGGCCGGGATTCAGGGGCCTGCTCAGCCGCGCGGATGGTGGCGGGCGTGCAGCTTCTGCAGGTGCTCGCGCGCTACCAGGGTGTAGATCTGGGTGGTGGACAGCGAGCTGTGGCCGAGCAGCATCTGCAACGCGCGCAGGTCGGCACCACGGTTGAGCAGATGGGTGGCGAAGCTGTGGCGCAGGCCGTGCGGGCTGATCCGCGCCGGGTCGATGCCGGCCACCTGCGCATGGCGCTTGACCAGGTGCCAGAACGCCTGCCGGGTCAGCGCATGCAGCGACGGCTCGATGAACAACGGCGTCTGCCCATCGGCCAGCGCCTGCACCTTGCCCTTCCCGACCAGCTGCGGCCGCGAGTGCTGCAGGTAGCGCTCCAGCCAGTGCTGGGATTCCTCGCCCAACGGCACCAGCCGTTCCTTGCTGCCCTTGCCGGTGACCCGCAGCACGCCCTGGCGCAGGTTGACCGCAGTCGCGGGCAGCAGCACCAGCTCGCTCACGCGCAGGCCGGCGGCGTACATCAGTTCCAGCATGGCGCGATCGCGCAGGCCCAATGCGCTGTCGGTATCGGGCGCTGCCAGCAGCGCGTCGATCTGGCTTTCGGCCAGCGCCTTGGGCAGCAGCCGTGGCAACTTCGGCGGGTCGAGCAGCGCGCTGGGATCCTCGCTGCGTTCGCCGCGGCGCACGCCATCGGCGAAGAACGCCCGCAACGCCGACAGCAGGCGCGCATTGCTGCGCGGCGACCAGCCATGCCGGGTGCGCCAGGCCAGATACTCGAACAGTCCGGGGCGCTCGATGCCGGCCAGGCCACCGTCGCGCCCATCCATCCAGCGCGCCAGCCCTTCCAGATCGCGCCGGTAGCTGTCGAGGGTGGCGCGGGCCAAGCCGTTCTCGGCCCAGATCGCATCAAGGAAGCGCTGGATGCGCGCGCTGTCGTCGGCGCGCAGTTCGGGCAGTTGCTGGACCAGCTTGCGGCGTTCGGCGGGGGTGGAAACATGGGCCATGCGTGCAGGATACGGGGGCCACTGCGGGCACGGCCAGCTTTGCGTATGCTCGACGCATGTCCCAGCCTGCCACCGACACGGCCTCTGCCGCTGCTACCGAAATGCCCCATCCGCGCGCATTGTTGCTGTGGCGCATGCTGGCAATGGTCTACGACGCACTGCCGGTGCTGGCACTGTGGATGCTCGCCGGCACGCTGTTCACCCTCGCCTACACCCTCAGCGGCCACGCGCAACGCGAGAACATCGCGCCATTCAGTGCCTGGCAGTGGCTGCTGTGGGCGGTGTGCTGGGCGATCACGGGGTGGTACGCCACGGCCAGCTGGCGCCGCGGCGGACAGACGCTGGGCATGCGTCCATGGCGGCTTAAAGTGCAATCGAGCGATGGCACGCCACTGCGGCGCAACCAGCTGTGGCTGCGCTTTGCGGTAGGTACGCTGTCACTGCTGCTGGGCGGGCTGGGATTCTGGTGGGCGTGGGTCGACCGTCAACGCCTGACCTGGCACGACCGCGCCAGCGGCACCCGTCTGGTGCGCATGCCGAAACGGTGATGCACGACCTGTAGAGCCGAGCCCATGCTCGGCTGGCAGGCGGTGCGCAAAAAGCAGCCGAGCATGGGCTCGGCTCTACAGAATCCAGCACGCTGGGCCGGGATGCTGGTGGTCCTGGCACGGATGCCGAAGCGGTGGATTGCTCCGGTAGCGCCGGGCATGGCCCCGCGCTACCAGAATCAGCCCGACTTGCGCCGGAACAACAGTCCGGACACCGCCAGCATCACGATCGGCGGCAACGCATAGGCAATGCGGTAGTCGAACTTCAACGCGCCGGCCATGCGCCCGAAGAACAGCTGCAGCAGCCAGAAGCCCAGCGCGAACAGGATGCCCAGGAACAGGCGCTTGCCCATGCCGCCGCTGCGCAGCGAACCAAACGCGAACGGCACCGCCGCCAGGCATAGTGCCAGCACGTTCACCGGGTAGAACCAGCGGCTCCAGTAGACATCCTCGAAATCGCGCGCATCCAGCCCGTTGCGCTGGCGGTAGGCAATGCTGGTGCTCAGCTCGGCAACGCTCAGGTTGCGCGGCTTGGCGATGCCGGTAGCCAGTGCCGCCGCATCGAGATTCGAGTTCCACGGCTCGCGCGCCACTTCCTGGCGGGTCGCCGAACGCTCGCCGAAGGTGTCGCGACGCACCCCGGTCAGCACCCAGCCGTCCTTGTCGTGCTCGGCGGTGGCGGCATGGGTCAACGAGGCGATCCCTCCGTTCCCGGCAATGCGGTAGAGACGCACGTCGCGCAGGATCAGGCGGGTGCCCTTGTCACCGACCAGCTGCTCCTCGCCGCTCTGCGCGTTGAGGAAGGTATCGCCTTCGCGTGCCCACAGGCCGGAGTAGCGGCTGGTCGCGATATCCCGGCCCCACTTGGCGCTGGACTTCAGCGCATCGGCGCGGTCCTGGCCCCAGGGGCCCAGCGTCTCGGCGCTGAGCACCATCACCGCGGTCAGCAGCGACAGCGCGATCGCCACCGAAACGCTCAGGCGCTTGCGCGACAGGCCCAGTGCACGCAGCGCGGTCAGTTCAGAGGTCGCTGCCAGCTGGCCCAGGCCCATCAGTGCGCCGATCACCGCGGCCGTGGGGAACATGGTGTAGGCGCGGCGCGGCACCGTGTACAGCACCCAGGCGGCGGCATGGCCAAGCGTATAGCCGTTCTTGCCGATGTCCTTGAACTCGCCGGAGAAGGCCATCACCACGTCCAGGCCGACCAGCACCGCCCAGGTCAGCAGCACCGTGGTGAACACCGACCGGCCCAGGTACAGATCGAAACGCATCGGGCGCAGCCTCATGCGCGGGCTCCCTTCGGGTGGCCCAGGCGGCCATCACGTGCATACATCCAGATCGCCAGCGCCAGCAGCGGCACCGTCAACCACCACAGGCCCAGCGCGGCCGGAATCTTGCCGTTGGCAATCCAGCCACTGCCGATGAACATCAGGTTGGTACCCACCATGTAGGCCATCAGGGCCAGCATCATGCGGCCATAGCGCTGCTGCCGCGGCGAACTGCGGCCCAGCGGCACGGTCAGCAGGGCGAACGCCAGCGCGATCAGCGGCGGTGCGATGCGACGGTGCAGCTGCGCCTGCGCCTGCGGGCGCGCATCGCCGATCAGCTTCAGGGTCGGCATCAGTTCCGGGTCGTCCTCGGTGCGGGTCTGTGCGCCGTCGGGCAGGGCCACGTCATTGCGGGCGAAGGTCGCCAGCCGGTAGTCGAGCCCACCGGCCACGGGCCCTTCCACCTGGTGGCCATCATCCAGTTCCAGGAAGCGCTGGCGGGTGCCCTCGAAGTACATGCGGCCACTGTTGGCCGACACCACTTCCAGGCGATCATCCTTCTGCCGCTGCAGGAACACCTTGCCCAGCTGGGTGCCGTCGGGCGAGATCGAGGACAGGTAGACCACGCCGCCGTTGGGCAGCGGCGTGAAACGGCCCGGCTCCAGGCCGGCCATCAGCACGCTGCGGTTGGCCTCGATGACCATCTGCTCTGCCACCCGGCCGGCCCACGGGCCCAGCCACAGCGAGCAGGCGCCGACCAGCAGCACCACCGGCACCACCAGCATCAGCAGCGGCCGCAGCAGCCGCTTTGGGCCTACCCCGATCGCGGTGATGACCGCCATCTCCGAGTCGCGGTACAGGCGGGCGATGGCCAGCAACAGGCCCAGCATCAGCGCCAGCGGCAGGATCAGAGGCAGGTAGGCGATGAACTGCAGGCCCAGCTGCGAGAACAGCAGCTTGGCCGGCAGGCGCCCGTCGGCGATGTTGCCGAGGATGTCCACCAGCACGCCGCCCACGCTGACCACCAGCAGGACGATCAGGGTAGCCAGGAAACTCTGGACGAAATCGCCCAGCAGGTATCGGTCGAGCTTCAGCATGGGGCGGTGGTTTAAACTCTGGGGTTCGTTCGCGGTGCCGCCCAGTCTACTGTCTGGGCGTAAACGGCCTGCGATTGTACGGACTCGCCAATGGAATCTGCTCAATGGCCCTCGAATTCACCCTGAACCACGTTGCTCCGGTCGCCGCCACCGTTGATTGCCTGGTGGTCGGCGCGTATGCCGACCATACCCTGACCCCGGCCGCGCAGGCGCTGGATGCCGCCAGCGGTGGCCGCCTGGCCGCCCTGGCCCAGCGTGGCGACCTGTCCGGCAAGACCGGCGCCACCACCCTGCTGCACGACCTGCCGGGCGTGAGCGCGCCGCGCGTGCTGGTGGTCGGCCTCGGCGACGCCGCCCGCTTCGGCGTGCCGCAGTACCTGAAGGCCGTGGGCGACGCCGTGCGTGCTTTGAAGGCCGGCGCTGCCCGCAGCGCACTGTTCACCCTGTCCGAAGTGGCAGTGAAGGACCGCGACGCGGCCTGGGCGATCCGCCAGGCGGTGATCGCCGCCGATCACGCCGCCTACCGCTACACCGCCACCCTGGGCAAGAAGAAGGCCGACGACGCCGGCCTGGCCCAGCTGGCCATCGCCGGTGACGACGCGCAGGCCCTGGCCCAGGGCCAGGCCATCGCCGCCGGTGTCGAGTTCGCCCGCGAGCTGGGCAACCTGCCGCCGAACTACTGCACCCCGGCCTACCTGGCCGAGGTGGGCGTGAAGTTCGCCGGCGAGCATGACGGTGCCGAAGCCGAGATCCTCGACGAGCACCAGATGGAAGCGCTGGGCATGGGCTCGCTGCTGGCCGTGGCCCGTGGCTCGGCCAACCGCCCGCGCCTGGTCGTGCTGAAGTGGAACAATGGCGGCGACGCCAAGCCCTACGTGCTGGTCGGCAAGGGCATCACCTTCGATACCGGTGGCGTCAACCTGAAGACCCAGGGCGGCATTGAAGAGATGAAGTACGACATGTGCGGTGGCGCAAACGTCATCGGCACCTTCGTCGCAGCGGTCAAGGCCAAGCTGCCGCTGAACCTGGTGGTGGTGGTGCCGGCGGTGGAAAACGCCATTGACGGCAATGCCTACCGCCCGTCCGACGTGATCACCTCGATGTCGGGCAAAACCATTGAAGTGGGCAACACCGACGCCGAAGGCCGCCTGATCCTGTGCGATGCGCTGACCTACGCGCAGCGCTTCGAACCGGCGGCGCTGGTCGATGTCGCCACCCTGACCGGTGCCTGCATGGTCGCCCTGGGCCACCAGACCGCCGGCCTGATGAGCAAGCACGACGACTTGGCCAACGAGTTGCTGGCCGCCGGCGAGCAGGTATTCGACCGCGCCTGGCGCCTGCCGCTGTGGGACGAATACCAGCCGATGCTGGATTCGACCTTCGCCGACGTCTACAACATCGGCGGCCGCTGGGCCGGTGCGATCACCGCCGGCTGCTTCCTGTCGCGCTTCGCCGAAGGCCAGCGCTGGGCCCACCTGGACATCGCCGGCGTGGCCAGCGATGAAGGCAAGCGCGGCATGGCCACCGGCCGCCCGGTGGGCCTGCTGAGCCAGTGGCTGCTGGACCAGGCCGCCCGCGCCTGATGCCGTACCCGACCCTGGCCGGCAGACGCCGGCCCGGGCCTCGCCCGGCACCGCCGGAACCCTGCCTGACCCGGACCCTGCCATGCCCCGCGCCGACTTCTACCTGATCGCCAAGCCCCGTTTCCTGACCGAGCCCCTGCGCCTGGTCTGCGAGCTGGCGCGCAAGGCCAACGATGCCGGGCTGTTCACCCTGGTACTGGCCCGCGACCAGGCCCAGGCCGAGGAGCTGGACGAACTGCTGTGGGCGTTCGACAACGATGCCTACATCCCGCACCAGATTGCCGGCGAAGACATGGACGAGGAAGAAGCCCTGGTGCTGATCGCCGTGCCCGGCACCGAGGCACCGGTGCGTCCGCTGGTGATCAACCTGCGCGACGAGCCCTGGCTGGGCCAGTGCGAGCGCGTGCTGGAAGTGGTTCCGGCCGATCCGGAAGCGCGCGAACCGCTGCGCGAACGCTGGCGCCAGTACAAGGCCGCCGGTTACGACCTGAACAAGCACGACATGTAAGCGCGCCCCGGTCCCTTGATGGGCCGCCGCCGCGCCCTGATCCTTCAACGATTACCTCCTGGTTCCCCCGCATGACCCAACTCGCCTCCAGCTACGACCCGACGTCCTTCGAGACCGACCTCTACGAGGCCTGGGAGAAGGCCGGCCACTTCAAGCCGTCCGGCAAGGGCGAGCCCTACACCATCCTGCTGCCGCCGCCGAACGTGACCGGCACCCTGCACATGGGCCACGCGTTCCAGCAGACCCTGATGGACGCGCTGGTGCGCTACCACCGCATGCGCGGCTACGACACGCTGTGGCAGGTCGGTACCGACCACGCCGGCATAGCGACCGAAATGGTGGTCAGCCGCAATCTGGCGCTGGAGGGCAAGGGCGAGACGCGCGATTCGCTGGGCCGCGAAGGCTTCATCGGCAAGGTCTGGGAGTGGAAGCAGCAGTCCGGCGACACCATCGAGCGCCAGATGCGCCGACTTGGCACTTCTGCCGACTGGTCGCGCAGCACCTTCACCATGGACCCGCAGCCGTCGGCGGCGGTCAACGAAGCCTTCGTGCGCTGGTACGAGCAGGGCCTGATCTACCGTGGCCAGCGCCTGGTGAACTGGGACCCGGTGCTGAAGACCGCCATTTCCGACCTGGAAGTGGAGAGTGCCGAGGAAGACGGCTTCCTGTGGTCGATCGCCTACACGTTGGATGAAGGCCTGAGCTACGAGCACGTCGAGCGCGATGCCGATGGCGTGGAAACCCTGCGCGAAATCCGCGACTACCTGGTCGTCGCCACCACCCGTCCGGAAACCCTGCTGGGCGATACCGCAGTGATGGTGCACCCGGAAGACGAACGCTACGCGCACCTGATCGGCAGAAACGTGGTGCTGCCTTTGACCGGCCGCCGCGTGCCGGTGATCGCCGATGATTACGTGGACCGCGCGTTCGGCACCGGCGTGGTCAAGGTCACCCCGGCGCATGATTTCAACGACTACGAAGTGGGCGTGCGCCACAGCCTGCCGATGATCAACCTGTTCACGCCGGTGGCAGCGCTGAACGAAAACGCGCCGGAACGCTTCCAGGGCCTGGACCGCTATGAAGCGCGCAAGGCCGTGCTGGCCGAACTGGAAGACCTGGGCATCCTGATCGAGACAAAGGCGCACAAGCTGCAGGTGCCGCGCGGTGACCGTACCGGCCAGGTGATCGAGCCGTACCTGACCGACCAGTGGTTCGTGAAGATGGACGACCTGGCCAAGCGTGGCCTGGAACTGGTCGAGGACGGTTCGATCTCCTTCGTGCCGCCGAACTGGATCAACACCTACCGCCACTGGATGAACAACATCCAGGACTGGTGCATCAGCCGCCAGCTGTGGTGGGGCCACCGCATCCCGGCGTGGTTCGATGCCGCCACCGGCAGCTGCTATGTCGGTCGCAGCGAAGAGGAAGTGCGCGCCAAGAACAACCTCGGCAGCGACGTGGTGCTGAACCAGGAAAGCGACGTGCTGGAGACCTGGTTCTCCTCGCAGCTGTGGCCGTTCTCCACCCTGGGCTGGCCGAATGAGCAGGCCATGGCCGAGCGCGGCTTCGACCGCTACCTGCCATCGTCGGTGCTGATCACCGGCTTCGACATCATCTTCTTCTGGGTGGCGCGCATGATCATGGCCACCGACAACCTGGTCGGAAAGATCCCGTTCAAGGACGTCTACTTCACCGGCCTGATCCGCGACGGCCAGGGCCAGAAGATGTCCAAGAGCAAGGGCAACGTGCTCGACCCGCTGGACATCATCGACGGCATCACCATCGACGACCTGGTCGCCAAGCGTACCGGCGGCCTGATGCAGCCGAAGATGGTGGAGAAGATCGAAAAGGCCACCCGCAAGGAATTCCCGGACGGCATTGCTGCCCACGGTGCCGATGCGCTGCGCTTCACCATCGCCGCGCTGGCCACCCACGGCCGCGACATCAAGTTCGACATGAACCGCGCCGAGGGCTACAAGAACTTCTGCAACAAGCTGTGGAACGCCAGCCGCTTCGCCCTGATGAACACCGAAGGCGCTGCGTTCACCGGCGTGCCGAAGCCGCGTACCGATGCCGAGCGCTGGATCCTCGCGCGCCTGGCCGCCACCACCGCCGAAGCGCAGGGCCATTTCGCCGCCTACCGCTTCGACCTGCTGGCGCAGTGCCTGTACGAGTTCGCCTGGAACGCGTTCTGCGACTGGTTCCTGGAACTGAGCAAGCCGGCACTGAACGGTGCAGACGCCGCCGACGCCGAAAGCACCCGCCACACCCTGCTGTACGTGCTGGAAGCGCTGCTGCGCCTGCTGCACCCGCTCACGCCGTTCATCACCGAACAGCTGTGGCAGCAGCTGGCCCCGCGCCTGGGCCTGACCGAAACCACGCTGTCGCTGCGCCCGTACCCGACCGCCGCCGAGTTCGAAGGCGATTTCGCCCAGGCCGAGGCCGACGTGGAATGGCTGAAGGCGGTGATCAGTGCCGTGCGCCGCGTGCGCAGTGAGCTGAACGTCGCGCCGTCCAAGCTGGTGCCGCTCCGCCTGCAGGCCGGCCTGGCGCAGGACCGCGTGCGTATTGAACGCTTCAGCGCCTCGCTGTCGTTCCTGCTGAAGCTGGACAGCGTCCAGTGGCTGGCCGAAGGCGAAAGCGCACCGCCGGCGGCCGCCGCGATCGTGGGCGAGCTGAAGCTGCTGGTGCCGCTGGAAGGCCTGGTCGATCTGGACGCCGAGCGCGCACGCCTGGACAAGGAGATCAAGCGCGTGGAAGGCGAGCAGGAAAAGAGCGAAACCAAGCTGGCCAGGTTCACCGACAAGGTTCCACCGGCGGTGGTCGAGCAGGAGCGCGTGCGATTGGCCGACTGGAACACCCAGCTGGCCGGCCTGCGCGAACAGCGCGCGAAGCTGTAACACCTCGCCCTGGTGGGTGCCAACCAAGGTTGGCACCCACCAAACCCGGAACATTTTCCCGGCATGGCATCATCACCGGATGCCGCTTTCCATCTTCCTGCTGGTCCTCGCCGCTGCGGCACTGCATGCCAGCTGGAATGCGATCGTCAAACGCGGGCCGGACAAGTTCCTCGGCACCGTGCTGGTGACCGGCAGCGCTGCGCTGCTGTCGGCGGCGGCCCTGCCCTTCCTGCCGTTCCCGGCCGCGCAAAGCTGGCCCTGGCTGGCTGCATCCGTACTGCTGCAGGTGACCTACTACGGGCTGGTCGCACGCTGCTACCAGCGGGTCGACATGAGCCTGGCCTATCCGCTGATGCGTGGCAGCGCGCCGATCCTGGTTGCACTGGCGGGCTCCCTGCTGGGCGAGCAACTGCCCCCGGCGGCGTGGCTGGGCGTGGTGCTGGTGAGCACCGGCATCCTGTGCATGGCACTGGGTGCACGTGGCGGCCAGCTGCGCCTGCCGCTGCTGACTGCGGCGATGATCGCCACCTACACCCTGGTCGATGCGCACGGCGCGCGCGAGTCCGGCAGCGCGCTCAGCTACACGCTGTGGTTGTTCCTGCTGTCGGGCATTCCGCTGCCGCTGTGGGCGTTGTACACCCGCGGCGGCGCGGTATTGGACTATGCGCGGCAGCATTGGCCACTGGGCCTGGCCGGTGGCGTCGGCACCACCGCCTCCTACGCGATGGCGTTGTGGGCCATGACCCAGGCACCGGTGGCGATGGTCTCGGCGCTGCGCGAATCCTCGATCCTGTTCGCGTTGCTGATCTCGGTATTCGTGCTGCGCGAGCGGATTCCGCGTGCGCGCTGGCTGGCAGCGGCGTTGATTGTGGGTGGCGTGCTCGCACTGCGGATGGCGTGAGAGAAGCGTGCCAACCAAGGTTGGCGGCTAGCGGTA
Source organism: Stenotrophomonas sp. YJH_SMC_46 (assembly GCF_059370315.1). Lineage (NCBI taxonomy): Bacteria > Pseudomonadati > Pseudomonadota > Gammaproteobacteria > Lysobacterales > Lysobacteraceae > Stenotrophomonas > Stenotrophomonas sp. YJH_SMC_46. The sequence goes on along the minus strand of NZ_JCAFTO010000004.1, from coordinate 232,129 downwards.
GTGCCGGCCGCTGGCCGGCACCCTTCTCCGTCACAACGGCGGCATCGCCTGCAGGTCACCATCGACCAGCTCGATCGCCATCACCACCGCGTCCTCGCGGCCCTGTGCGGCCGGGTAGTAGCGCGGGCGGCGGCCGATCTCGTTGAAGCCTTCGCTGTGGTACAGCGCCAGCGCCGGCGTATTGGACGGACGCACTTCGAGGAACACACGCTGTGCCCCCCGGTCGCCAGCCAGCTGTACCAGCGCGCGCAGCAGTTGACGACCCAGCCCACGCGACTGCGCCAGCGGATCGATGCAGATGTTCAATACATGTGCCTCATCGGCCGCGATGCTGAGCACCCCATAGCCGATCAACTGACCATCGCGCTCCATGGCCAGGCCGGGATAGCCCGCACGCAGGCAATCGACGAAGATGCCGCGGGTCCACGGAAACGGATACCCGCGTACTTCAATCGCCATCACCGCGTTGAGGTCACTCTCGCGCAGCGCGCGCAGGCTGACCGGACCAGGCTGGCTGACCGCACTCACGGTGCGCCCCGCTTGCGCAGGGCACGCAGCTGCGGCCACAGCGCGCGCTTGGCGGCGGGATCCTGGCGCAGCTGGTCCAACGGCCAGCTGTCCATCAGCGCCTGCGTGGCCGGATCATTGGGATTGCAGCCGGACGCGCGCAGCAAGGCGATCTGCAGGCGATCCGGCAGCCGCACCACCGGCTGCCGGGCATTGCCGCCGGGCAGCGGGCGGGCCGCCGCCGGCGCGGTATTCGGTGCGTTGACTGGGGTCTGGCGACGTGGTGGCGCCTGGCGTTCCTGCCGGGAAACCGGTGTTGGCGCAGCCAGAGGTTCGCGCGCGGGCGCGGTGGGTGCCCGCGCCTGCTCCACCGCTGGCGCGGCAGCCGCCTCGGCTTCGGCCACGCTCAGCTGCAGCGCGGCGTCCAGCTCGGCGGCCAGCTGGCCGTCGTGATAGACGGTGTAGCCCATGGCCTGCAGCCAGGCCTGCTGGGCCGGTGACCACAGCACGGGCAGGTCCTGGCTCACGCGGCCTCGGGCTTCTTGCGCAGGCGCTGCACGGCCCACATCACCGGGCCGGACAGGGCGTACAGGATGCCCACCGCGAACAGCACGCGCGGCAGATCGATGACCGCGATGGCGATGGCCACCGGCACCAGGGCCAGCACCAGGAACGGCACGCGGTCGGAACGGGTACCCTTGGCGCCGCCGCCCTTGAAGCTCCAGAAGCGGATGCGGCTGACCATCAGCAGCGCCGCGATGATCGTCACCGCCAGCGCCACGTAGCGCAGCTGGTTGCCGTCCCAGCCCAGGTTGCCATCTGCGAACGCCCAGACGAAGGACATCATCAGGCCGGCCGCAGCCGGGCTGGCCAGGCCGACGAACCAGCGTTTGTCGACCACCGCCACCTGGGTATTGAAGCGGGCCAGGCGCAGTGCCGCGCAGGCCGCGTACAGGAACGCTACGGCCCAGCCAACGCGGCCGAGCAGCGGATCGTCGAACTTCAGCCACGACAGCGACCAGTGATACATCACCAGCGCCGGAGCCATGCCGAAGCTGACCAGGTCGGCCAGCGAGTCGTACTGCACGCCGAATTCGCTGCTGGTGCCGGTCAGGCGCGCCACGCGCCCATCCAGCCCATCCATCACCGCCGCCACGAACACGGCGATGCTGGCGTTGACGAAATCCCCATTGGCCGCGGCGATGATCGCGTAGAAGCCGGCGAACAGTCCGGCAGTGGTGAACAGGTTGGGCAGCAGGTAAATCGTGCGCGAACGCGGCGGCGGTGTGATCGGGTCCATGGAATCCAGTTTAATCGACTTGCCAGTGCTCGGCGCCAATGCTGCAATCGGCGTTCTACGCCCATTCCGCGGAGTTTGCCATGCGTGCCCTGTCCTGCCTTGGATGCCTGCTGCTGCTGGCCAGTGCCAGCGCCGTGGCTGGCCCGGTCTATAAATGGAAGGACGCCCATGGCGTGACCCAGTACTCGGAGACCCCGCCGGCGGGCAAAAAGTACGAGACCCGGGAGCAGGCGCGCAGCCCGCAGACTGCAGCCAGCACCCAGACTCCGGCTGCACCGGTGCCCGAGCAGTGCAGCACCGCCCGTGCCAACCTGGCCTTGCTGGATGGTGGCGGCCAGGTGATGCAGGACACCGATGGTGATGGCAAGGCCGATACCCCGTTGAGCCCGGAGCAGCGCACCGCGCAGAAGGGGCTGGCGGAGGCCGCGATCAAGGCGTACTGCCCACCGGCAAGTTAAGGGGGTCGGCAGGGCTGCGCCCTGCACCTGCAGAGGCTGCATGCAACGGCAACGGCAACGTCAAAAGCGGGCATTCCGTGGAATGGCGGGGCGGTGTCGGATTGCGGGGACGCCGCAAGTACGTCCATGTAGGCCTGGCCGCGGCATCCATGCGGCTGACACCCCGCAATCCGACACCGCCCCACCCCCGACAGATTCCCGGTGGCCAATAGATCCACGCCATGCGTGGATGAAATCTGTCGGATCTCGAATTGAATCCGGGGTCAGATCCGTTTTCCTGCGGAAAACGGATCTGACCCCAGGAGCCATTCCGACAGCTTGCAGGAAACTGTCGAAGGCGGGGTGGGTCCGTTTGCGGGGTGTCAGCCGCATGGATGCCGCGGCCAAGCCCCCAGGGATGGGTTTACGGCGTCTCCCGCAACCTGACCCACCCCGCCATCCCACGGGAAGCCCGCTGTTGCTGTTGCTGTTGCTGTTGCAGCTGACGTTGCTTGAGGCGGGTGCAGGGCGCAGCCCTGCCGATACCCCTCCCCCCGGCCGGGCTGGCAGAATAGGCGTCTCTGCCGTTATCCGAAGCCGACGATGCGCCTCTCCCAGTTCCACCTGCACACCACCAAGGAAACCCCCAGCGACGCCGAGCTCACCAGCCACCGGCTGATGCTGCGCGCGGGCATGATCCGCAAGCTGGCATCGGGCCTGTACACCTGGTCGCCGCTGGGCCTGCGCGTGCTGCGCAAGGTCGAGCGCATCGTGCGCGAGGAAATGGACCGCGCCGGTGCCGTGGAATTCCAGATCCCGACCATCCAGCCGAAGGAACTGTGGGAGCAGACCGGGCGCTGGCAGAAGTTCGGCCCGCAGCTGCTGAAGATCAAGGACCGCAAGGACCAGGTGTTCTGCTACAGCCCGACCGCCGAGGAAGCAGCCTGCGACTTCGCGCGCAGCGAGCTGTCCAGCTACAAGCAATTGCCGGTGAACTTCTACCAGGTACAGACCAAGTTCCGCGACGAGATCCGCCCGCGTTTCGGCGTGATGCGTTCGCGCGAGTTCCTGATGAAGGACGCCTATTCGTTCCACCTGCACGACGAGTGCCTGGTGCGCGAATACGAGAACATGAAGTCGGCCTACAGCCGCATCTTCACCCGCCTCGGCCTGGACTTCCGCATGGTGCAGGCCGACTCCGGCGCAATCGGCGGCGATGCGTCGCAGGAATTCCACGTGATCGCCGATTCCGGTGAAGACGCGCTGGTGTTCTCCACCGGCTCGGACTACGCGGCCAACATGGAAGCGGCGATTGCCGCCGATCCGGCGCCGCGTGCGGCCGCCAGCGAAGCCATGCGCAAGGTCGACACCCCCAGCCAGAAGACCTGCGAGGAGGTCGCGGCCCTGCTCGGCATCGACCTGCAGCGCACGGTGAAGTCGGTGGCGCTGATCGCGGGTGAAGGAAAGGCACAGCAGTTCGTGCTGGTACTGGTGCGCGGTGACCATGAAGTCAACGAGATCAAGCTGGCCAAGGTTGCCGGCCTGGACGAACAGCGCTTCGCCAGCGAGGCGGAGATCGCCGAGCATCTGGGCAGCGTGCCGGGCTTCCTCGGCCCGGTCGCCCCGGCCAAGCCCATCCGCGTGGTCGCCGATCGCGAAGTGGCGGCGATGTCGGACTTCGTCGTCGGCGCCAACGAAACCGGCTTCCACCTGGCCGGCGTCAACTGGGGCCGCGACCTGCCGGAACCGGAAGTGGCGGACATCCGCAACGTGCGTGCCGGTGACCGCGCAGTGGACGGTGGCGAACTGAAGATCGCCCGTGGCATCGAAGTCGGCCACGTGTTCCAGCTCGGTCGCAAGTACGCCGAAGCGCTGGATGCCACCGTGCTGGATGAAAACGGCAAGGCGGCGGTGATGGCGATGGGCTGCTATGGCATCGGTATCTCGCGCGTGGTAGCTGCCGCGATCGAACAGAACCATGACGATGCCGGCATCATCTGGCCGGACGCGATGGCGCCGTGGCAGGTGGTGGTGTGCGTGATCAACCCGAAGGGCGATGCTGCCGTGGCCGACGCTGCGGCCAACCTGTTGCAGGAACTGCGCGATGCCGGCCTGGACGCGGCGCTTGACGATCGCGGCCTGCGCCCGGGCGCGATGTTCGCCGACATGGAACTGATCGGCATCCCGCACCGCGTGGTGGTCAGCGAACGCGGCCTGGCCGCCGGTACCTACGAATACCGCTCGCGCCGCGCCAGCGAAGCAGAAAGCCTGGACAAGGCCTCCCTGCTGCAGCGTCTGCAGGGCTGATCAGGAAAAAGACCGGGCCCTGCCCCGGTCTTTTTTTTCTGCCGCGGTCTTCCCCGATATTGCAGCGGACATAATCCGGTCAAAATCACCGCGACGGCGCCTGCATGCCGCCACGCCATGACCCGCCTGCATTTGTGCTGTGATTAATTCATCTCTATTCTGTCCGCCGACGCCATGGACTGGCTTGTCCCGTCCACACATTAGTTTCCGGAGTAACCGTAAATGAGCATTGACCTGACCGGCCTGTCAGCACGCGAGCTGGGCGCCCTGATCCGTACCGCCAAGAAGCAGCAGACCATCGTCGCCAAGCGCCGGCCGATCACCAAGGTCCGGGCCCAGCTGACCAAGCTGGCCAAGACCGAGGGTTACACCATCGAAGAACTGTTCGGCAGCGCCCCGGCCACGCGTGCCCGCAAGGCCGCTCCGGCCGCCAAGGCCCCGTCGAAGACCGCCGGCCGCAAGCTGGGCAAGGTTGCCCCGAAGTACCGCAACCCGGCCAACCCCAAGGAAACCTGGACCGGCCGTGGCAAGCAGCCGCGCTGGATGGCTGAGCTGACTGCCAAGGGCAACAAGAAGCCGGAAGATTTCCTGATCAAGAAGGCCTGAGGCCGGATCGGGATGCAATGGAAAACGCCGGCGAAAGCCGGCGTTTTTTGTTTGTAGAGCCGAGCCCACGCTCGGCTATCCATATCCGAAGCCGAGCATGGGCTCGGCTCTACAGAGTCTTGCGGGCGGGCATCAGCAGATTGCCGAACAGCAGGCCGGCCACCAGTGCCATCACCACGTTGAGCACGGTAAGGAACACGCTCTGGCCGGCGCCCACGTCCTGCTGCTGGACCAGGGTCAGCACGCCGCGCAGGCTGGTGCTGCCGGGCACCATCATGATGATGCCGGGCAGGCGGATGATCGCGCCCGGACGCCCGACCAGACGACCGAACAGATTGCCACCGGCCGTCAGCAGCATCGCCGACAGGAAGATGCCGGCCGGCGCGCCCCAGGCGTGGCCGCCAAACTTGGAGATCGCATAACCGGCCACCGAGGCGGCAATCACCCACGGATAGTCGCGACGATTGGCCTTGAACAGCATCGCGAACGCGAATGCCGCGGTCAGCAGCGAGCCCCACTCCACCCACGGCCCCTGCGGCCGAGCCGCGCGGATCACCGGGTCCAGGCCGAGCACGTCGGCCAGGGTCACCGCGATCATCGCGCCGACGCTGAGCTTCATGATGGTGGTCAGCGCGCCGGCAAAGCGCGCGGTGCCCGATACCCAGTGCTGGCTGGCCAGTTCGTTGACCGCATTGGTCAGCGACATGCCGGGCAGCAGCACTACCAGCGAGGCGATGATCACCGTGTTGAGGTTGAGCGCACCAATAAAGGACGCAACCAGCGTGGCGACCAGGCCGGCCAACAGCGCGGCCAGTGCCTCGGCGGCTTCCCGGGTGGCCGGGCGACGGTCGGTGACCATGCCGAGCAGGCCGATCATCAGGCCGATGACACCGGCGGTCGCAATGTCCAGCCACGGCAGCTTCCACATGCCGGCCACGCCGGCCGCGCCAAGGGTGAACGAGAGGATCGTGCGCAGCTTGCCGCGCCGGCCCGGATCCTTGTCCAGCTGGCGCAGCGCGGTGTGGCCCTGGGCGATGCTCATCCGGCCGTTGGCCACTTCTTCGGCAATATGGTCGGCGACGCTGAGCTTGTGCAGGTCGTTCTCGCCGGGCGCCAGGCGGATCACCCGGGTGATGTCACTGGAGCCGATCGCCTGCGCCGGATCGCTGAAGCTGAGGATGATGCCGGTGGGGTTCGACCACGGTTCACAATCCAGGTCGAGCTGGCGAGCCAGTGCCACCACCGCCGTTTCCAGGCGCTGGGCCGTGGTGCCATAGCTGTGCAGGCGTCCGGCGATCTCGGAAACGAAGGCCACCCGCTGCGCGTAGGTGGCCTGGGGCGTGGGGATCGTGTGAGCATCTGCGGACATGCGCCGTAGTATTACCTAGGCGGGGCCTGACCGGAGAAATTCATCCGAGTTCGACGCGATGGCCAATACAGAACGGTTATGCTGCGACCGGAATGGCCCAAGTGACCCCGAACCACGCCCCCCAGCTCGAACAGGACGCCCATGATCCGGGCGTGATCCGCCTGTCCGGCACCTGGACCTTGAAGACCGCGCTGGCCGCGGCCGAGGTCCTGCGTGGCGTTCCTGACACGCTGACCGGCATCGATGCCACCGCCATCGAGAAGATGGATTCGGCCGGCGTGCTGCAGGTGCTGCGCGTGGCCCATCGCGCCGACCTCGGCGAAGACGCACTGAAGTTCCGCGCGGATCACCAGGCGCTGGTGTGCACCATCGAGGAAGTCGCCGACGACCGGCCCAAGCCCAAGCGCGACTTCGGCGTGCTGGCGGCACTGGAGCGGCTGGGTGTCAGCGTCCATGCCACAGGCCACAACATCAAGGCGCTGTGCAGTTTCCTCGGCGAGAACCTGGTCAAGGCGGCCCGCCTGGTCAAGGAACCGCGCCGCTTCCGCCTTACCGCCACCGTGCACCAGATGGAGCAGGTCGGGCTGGATGCGGTGCCGCTGGTGGCACTGCTGTCCTACCTGGTCGGTGCGGTGATCGCCTTCCTCGGCTCGACCATCCTGCGCGACTTCGGCGCCGAGATCTACGTGGTCGAACTGGTCAACATCGCCTTCCTGCGCGAGTTCGCGGTGCTGCTGACCGCGATCGTGCTGGCCGGCCGTACCGCCAGCGCCTTCACCGCACAGATCGGCGCGATGAAGGCGCGCGAGGAAATCGATGCGATGCGCACGCTGGGCCTGGACCCGGTCGACCTGCTGGTGCTGCCTCGCTTGCTGGCGTTGCTGGTCACCCTGCCCCTGCTGACCTTCATCGCGATGATCGCCGGCCTGGCCGGCGGCGTCACCGTCGGTGCGTTCGACCTCGACATCCCGCCGCAGATGTACATCGCGCGCATGCACGAGACCATGGAGGTGCGGCACATGCTGGTCGGCCTGTCGAAGGCGCCGGTGTTCGCGCTGGTGATCGGCCTGATCGGCTGCCTGGAAGGCCTGAAGGTCGAAGGCACGGCACAGTCGGTAGGCGAACGCACTACTTCCAGCGTGGTGCAGACGATCTCGCTGGTGATCATCATCGACGCCTTCGCGGCGTTGTGGTTCATGCACATGGGCTGGTGACATGAGCACGCATCCGACGCCCGAAGACATTCCCATGCAGGACGACGACGGCCACGAGCTGGCCATCCGCGTGCGCGGCCTGGTCAACCGTTTCGGCAGCCAGACCGTGCACGAAGACCTGGACCTGGACGTGCGTCGCGGCGAGATCCTGGGCGTGGTCGGTGGCTCCGGCACCGGCAAGTCGGTGCTGATGCGCTCCATCCTGGGCCTGCGCACGCCCGACGAAGGCCAGATCGAAGTGCTGGGCCGCGACGCGCGTGCCGACGACGCCGAGAGCCGCCTGCACATCGAACGCAACACCGGCGTGCTGTTCCAGGACGGCGCACTGTTTTCGTCACTGACCGTGGGCGAGAACGTGCAGGTGCCGCTGAAGGAACACTACCGCGAACTGCCCGAGCGCTGGCATTACGAGCTGGCACTGCTGAAGGTGAAGCTGGCCGGCCTGCCCGCCGACGCGATCAACAAGCTGCCCTCGCAGCTGTCCGGCGGCATGCGCAAGCGCGCCGGCCTGGCCCGGGCGCTGGCGCTGGACCCGCCGCTGCTGTTCCTGGACGAACCCACCGCCGGCCTCGACCCGATCGGCGCGGCCGCGTTCGACCGACTGATCAAGACCCTGCAGGAAGCGCTGGGGCTGACCGTGTTCCTGATCACCCACGACCTGGACACCCTGTACGCCATCTGCGACCGCGTGGCCGTGCTGGCCGACCGCAGGGTCGTTGCCAACGCCCCCCTCCCGGAAATCGAGAAACTGGATCATCCGTGGATCCAGGAATACTTCCACGGACCCCGCGCGCGCGCCGCGCGTGGCGAACAGATCGAGAGTGCCTAAGCCATGGAAACCAAAGCCAACTACGTGCTGATCGGCGCGTTCACCCTGATCACCGGCCTGGCCCTGCTGGCGTTCGGCCTGTGGGCGGCCAAGTACTCTTCCGACCGCACCTGGCAGGAATACCGCGTGGTGTTCCGCGAGGCGGTGACCGGCCTGTCGGTGGGCAGCCCGGTGCAGTACAACGGCATCGCGGTCGGGTCGATCGTCGAACTGAACCTGGTGCCGGACGACCCGCGCCAGGTGGTCGCACGCATCCGCCTGAACTCGACCACGCCGGTCAAGACCGATACCCGCGCCAAGCTGGCGATCACCAGCCTCACCGGCCCGTCGATCATCCAGCTCAGCGGCGGTACGCCGCAGTCGCCGGCGCTGACCACGGTCAACAAGGATCCGGCACCGATCATACCGACCACGCCGTCGGCGCTGCAGAACATCACTGATGTTGCCAACCGCATCGTCGAGCGCATGGACCAGATCCTCAGCGACCGCAATGTAGCCTCGATCAACGCCACGCTGGCCAACCTGGAGACCATCAGCGGTGGCCTGGCCGACCGCGACCAGGGTACCCAGGCGCTGCTGCTCAGCGCGCGCGATGCCGCCCGCAGCCTGGACACCACGCTGAAGACCACCAACGGCACCATCGAGCGCCTGGACAGGAACCTGGTGCAGCAGCTGCCGGGCATCATCGACAAGCTCGATGCCACCCTGGCCAAGCTCGACTCGGCCGCCGGCAACGCCGATTCGATCCTTGGCGAGAACCGCGCCGCGATCAACAGCTTCGCCAATGATGGCCTCGGCCAGCTCGGCCCGACGCTGACCGAACTGCGCGGCCTGATCCGCGACCTGCGCCGGGTCAGCGACCGCCTCGAGAACAACCCCGCGCGCTACCTGCTGGGCCGCGACGCACCGAAGGAGTTCGAACCCAAATGAGCCCGATGCCCCTTCCGCGCCTGCTGCTGGCCGCTTCGCTGGTCACCCTGCTGGGCGGCTGCTCCATCCTTGGCAGCAGCGAGAAAACCGCAGTGACGCTGTACTCGCCCGCCGTGCAGGTGAAGGCCGACCCGGCGTGGCCGCAGGCCAGCTGGCAGCTGGTACTGGCCAAGCCGAGCGCCGCGCGCCTGGTCGACAGCCCGCGCATCAATGTGCGGCCGACGCCTTCGCAGATGGAAATCTACAAGGGCGCCAGCTGGGCACAGCCGGCCACCGACATGATCGAGGACACCCTGCTGCGCGGCTTCGAGGATTCCGGGCGCATCCGCGGCGTGGCGCGCAGCACCGCCGGCATCCGTGCCGACTACAAGCTGTCCACCGACGTGCGCCGCTTCGAATCGGATTACCAGGGCCAGGCCACGCCGACCGTGGTGATCGAGGTCAACGCCAAGCTGATCCACGTCGCCGACCAGCGCGTGGTGGCCGACCGTACGTTCCGCCAGGCGCAGCCGGTCGGCAGCACCGACGTACCGGCGGTGACCGCGGCGTTCGAACGTGGCCTGCAGCAGCTGGCGCAGGATGTGGTGGGGTGGACACTGGTGAGCGGGCAGGCCGACCAGCCTAACGTCGCGCGCTGATCGATCAGCGCGGCGCAATCCAGCGGAACGTCAGGTTGATCCGCTCACCCTGCACCCGCGCCATCTTCGGAAGCGCGTGCTGGTAGAACCTCTGCGTCTGCCCCGCCATTACCAGCAGATCGCCATGGCCGAGCAGGTACTCGGCCTTGCGCGCCGGATCATCGCGCCGGCGCAGCAGGAATCGACGCGATGCGCCCAGACTCAGCGACGCAATCACCGGGGCCGGACCCAACTCCGGCTCGTCATCGCTGTGCCATCCCATGTAGTCGCCGCCGCCGCGATAGCGGTTCAGCAGCACGCTGTTGAAGCGGCCGAAGCCATCGTCCTGCAGGCGCTCGCGCATGCCCTGCAGGGACGGCGGCCACGGGTGCGGCACGAATTCTGCCCCCGAGTAGCGATAGCGCGCCTGCGGATCACCTATCCAGCAGCTCAACCGTGGCGAATCCACCCAGCTGCCGAACATGCGGATGCGATGCACCTCCCACGGCACGCCGGCTTGCAGATCGCGCTGCAAGGCATCGGCCTCGGCGGGAGACAGCCAGGCCGGGAGGTGGCGGACGTCGGCATCGGGAAGGTCGTGGGGGAACAGCATGGGCGCCCCAAGGGAAAGGGGGGGCGACCGAAGGCCGCCCCGGAACGTCAGCGGCGCGCGAACGCCACGCCCGTTTTTTCCTTCAGTTCGTCATCACTGACACCCGGCGCGGCCTCCACCAGCAGCAGGCCCTTGTCAGTCACGTCGAACACCGCCAGGTCGGTGATGATGCGGTCGACCACGCCCACGCCGGTCAGCGGCAGCGTGCATTCGGCCAGGATCTTGTGCTCGCCGTTCTTGGCGGTGTGCTCCATCAGTACCACCACGCGCTGCACGCCGGCCACCAGGTCCATCGCGCCGCCCATGCCCTTGACCATCTTGCCGGGCACCATCCAGTTGGCCAGGTCGCCCTTGTCGGTGACCTGCATGGCGCCGAGGATGGCCAGGTTGACGTGGCCACCACGGATCATCGCGAAGCTGTCGTGGCTGCCGAAGTAGCTGGCGCCCGCACGTGCGGTGACCGTCTGCTTGCCGGCGTTGATCAGGTCGGCGTCGACCTCGGCGTCGGTCGGGAACGGGCCAATGCCGAGCAGGCCGTTCTCCGACTGCAGCCACACATCCACGCCGTCGGGAATGTGGTTGGCGACCAGGGTCGGCAGGCCGATGCCAAGGTTCACGTAGGCGCCATCGGTCAGTTCCTGGGCGGCACGGGCCGCCATTTCATCGCGGGTCCACGCCATGTCAGTTGCCCTCCGCGCGGATGGTGCGCTGTTCGATTCGCTTCTCAGGATGCGCGTTGTGCACGATGCGGTGCACATAGATGCCCGGCAAGTGAACCTGGTCCGGATCAATCGCACCGACCGGCACCACCTCTTCCACTTCCACGATGCAGACCTTGCCGGCCATCGCGCAGGCCGGGTTGAAGTTGCGCGCGGTCTTGCGGAACACCAGGTTGCCAGCCTCGTCGGCCTTCCAGGCCTTGACCAGTGCCACATCGGCGCGCAGCGCGGTTTCCATCACGTAGTGCTTGCCATCGAACTCGCGGGTTTCCTTGCCTTCGGCCACCACTGTGCCATAGCCGGTGGCGGTGAAGAACGCCGGAATGCCTGCGCCGCCAGCACGCAGGCGTTCGGCCAGGGTGCCCTGCGGGTTGAATTCCAGCTCGAGCTCGCCGGCCAGGAACTGCCGCTCGAACTCCTTGTTCTCGCCCACATAGGACGAAATCATCTTCTTGATCTGCCGGGTTTCCAGCAGCTGGCCCAGACCGAAACCATCGACCCCGGCATTGTTGGAGATCACGGTCAGGCCCTTGGCGCCACTGTCGCGCAGCGCGGCGATCAGGGCCTCGGGAATGCCACACAGGCCGAAGCCGCCCACGGCCAGCGTCTGGCCATCGGCGACCACCCCTTGCAGGGCCTCCGCCGCACTGGCGAAACGCTTGCTGCGCTTGCCGGTGGAAGTCGATTGCTGCATTGCTGTACTACCCTGCACGTTGAGGATGACCGCATTCTAGCTGGAGGGCGGCGAAGGGCCTGGATGCGCCGCAGCATTGCACGGGCATCGCACTGGGTTCCGTAGAATGCTTGGTTCCCCTGCCAATGGCCGGCCCCATGCCCGGCCCACCCTCGTTGATGGCCCATACCTACACCGAAGAAGACCTGCTCCGCTGGATGGACGCGTGGACACTGGAAAAGAGCGAACGTTGCCTGTCCGGCGTCCGCAACATGCATCTGACCAGTGGAATGCTCATCGCCGAAGTGAAAGGCTCGGCCAGATATCCCTACAGGGTGGAAATCGATCTGGAAGCCAGCCTGCGCCATCCTCGCAGCCGCCTGCAAAGTGAATGCTCGTGCCCTGTCGGCCATCACTGCAAGCACGTGGCGGCCGTGCTGATCGCCCACATGCTGGATGCAGCAGACCTGGGCGATGACGATCCAGCGTCGGAGCACGAACCGGTCCAGTCGCCACGCCGCGAACTGCTGGAACAGCTGTCACGCTGGCAGTCCGTCAGAGCCCAGCCTCCCCGGTCACGTAGAAACGGCATCATCTTCGAGCTGTCCACGTTCAATCACCGGCCTTCCATCCTGCTCCGTCGCGTCAAGTACGCCCTCGACGACACGATCGAGTTCGACAAGTGGCAGGAAATCACCCCTCAGCTGTTGCTGGAACCGCCCGCCTACCTGACGCAGGCCGACCTGGCCGCGGTGGCGCAGCTGTGGGCCCTGCATCAGTCGGTGAAACCGCCGGAGTGGTTCGACGTCGGCACGATCCTGCAGTCGATCGTGTCCAGCGGGCATGGCTGGGTGTCATGTGGCATGCATGATCGCGTGCCAGCCAGGCCCGGCACACCACGTCGCGGTACGTTGGGGTGGAGCGCAGAGACGACTCACGGCAGGTTGCTGCTGGCGCCGGCACTGAGCGTGGAAGGCGATGCGGAAGGCCTCGTACTGGGATCTAGTGCCGGTTACCTGGATCCGGTCTCCGGTGAAGTCGGCCTTCTCCTGCTGGACGTCAAGCCAGAGGACGCGGACGCGTTCCTCGCCCTTCCCCACCTGCTCCCCGATGAGGAACCGATCGTGGCGCAACTGCTGCAACAGATCGACCCCGCGCTGCCGCGCCCCGGTGCAGGCGACACACTGCCTACGCTGCAGATCAGCGCCATGACCCCCGTGCTGCGCCTGCATACGATCGAGTTCCGCCCGGCATGGCTTGGCCACCGCGACGCTTCGCAATGGGCCGATATCGCCACCGTGGCCTTCGAATACGACGAGCACGTGCGGTTCCTGGATGATCCGAGCCTGTTCGCCCACGATCCGGAGGGCCAGCTTGCGCTGCTGCCCCGCGACCTGGCCGAGGAATCACGGCGCGAGGCCGAGCTGCGCACGGTGGGACTGCATCGCGACACGGCGCCGCGGGCGCCATTGGAGGGCGCAGGACCTCAGTTCCAGCTGCGCACCCATGACTGGACACGGTTCCTGCTGGACGACGTACCGCGCCTGGAAGCCTTGGGCTGGAAGGTAGAGACCGACGACGATTTCCGCCATCGCATCACCCGGGTGGATGAGATCGACCTGGACATCCAGGCGGACCCGGCGGATGCGGGCTGGTTCAACCTGGGCCTGGACATCCAGGTGGAAGGCCGCAACGTGTCGATGGTTCCGCTGCTGCAGCAGGTGCTGCAGTCCGATCCCCGCTGGATGCGTGGCCAGCTGGACGCCATCGGCGATGATGAGAACATTCTGTTGACGGCGGGCGACAACACGCGCCTGGCATTGCGGGCCGCACGACTGAAACCGATCATGGCCCTGTTGACGGACCTGTTCGCCCAGCGTGGCGCGCCGCTGCGCCTGTCTGTGCTTGACCGTGGCCGCCTGCAGGCGCTGCAGGACACGGCGCGCCTGCAGTTCCGCGGGCGCAAGGACACCCAGGCACTGGTGCAGCGGCTGATGCAGGCACCCGCATTGGGCGAAGTGCCGCCGCCGGCAGGGCTGGTGGCAACGCTGCGTCCCTATCAGCGCGAAGGCCTGTCGTGGCTGCAGTACCTGCGCCAGCAGGGCCTGGGGGGCGTGCTGGCCGATGACATGGGCCTGGGCAAAACCGTGCAGACGCTGGCGCATGTGCTGGTCGAGAAGGAAGCCGGTCGCCTGGACCGTCCGGCGCTGCTGGTGGTGCCCACTTCGCTGCTGCACAACTGGCAGAGCGAAGCGGCACGCTTCACCCCGGGCCTGCGCGTGCTGACCCTGCACGGGCCGGCACGTGAAACGCTGTTCGAGGCGATTCCCGGGCACGACCTTGTACTGACCACCTACCCTCTGCTGTGGCGCGACGAGCAGGCGCTGCAGGCACATACCTACCATCTGCTGATTCTGGATGAAGCCCAGCAGGTGAAGAATCCGAAGTCACGCGCGGCCATCGCCCTGCGCACGCTGCAGGCGCGCCACCGGCTGTGCCTGACCGGCACGCCGCTGGAAAACCACCTGGGCGAGCTGTGGACGCAGTTCGACTTCCTGCTGCCCGGCCTGATAGGCAGCGAGAAACAGTTCAACCAGCATTGGCGCCATCCGATCGAACGTGGCAGCGACCACCGCCGCGCCACCTTGCTGGCGCAACGGCTGCGTCCGTTCATACTGCGCCGGCGCAAGGACCAGGTGGCTTCAGAGCTTCCGCCCAAGACCGTCATTACCCGCGCGGTGGAAATGGAAGGCGGCCAGCGTGATCTCTATGAAACCGTGCGCGCAGCGATGGAAAAGCAGGTGCGCGAAGCCATCAGCGGCAGCGGGCTGGCGCGCAGCCACATCGTGGTACTGGATGCGTTGCTGAAGCTGCGCCAGGTCTGCTGCGATCCGCGCCTGCTGCCGGGCGACATCCCCGCCCGCAATGCCGGTTCGGCAAAGCTCGAGCTGCTGCGCGAGATGCTTCCGTCGATGGTCGAGGAGGGCCGGCGCATCCTGTTGTTCTCGCAGTTCACCGGCATGCTCGCGCTGATCGCGCAGGCACTGGATCAGTTGGGCTTGGCCTATGTGACCCTGACCGGCGACACCCAGGACCGGGCCACGCCGGTGCAGCGCTTCATGCAGGGCGAGGTGCCGGTATTCCTGATCAGCCTGAAGGCAGGTGGCGTCGGGTTGAACCTGACCGCCGCCGATACCGTCATCCACTTCGACCCGTGGTGGAATCCGGCGGCCGAAAACCAGGCCAGCGATCGCGCCCATCGCATCGGCCAGCAGCAGCCGGTGTTCGTTTACCGGCTGATCGCCGCAGGCAGCATCGAAGAACGGATTGCCGAGCTGCAGGAGCGCAAGGCCACGCTGGCCGACGCCATTCTCGAAAGCGGCGGCGCTACGGGGCCACGCTTCAGCGAAGAAGACGTGCAGGCGCTGCTGGCGCCGTTGCCGGGCCTGCCCGGCAAGCGTTTGCGCAAAGCGGGCAAGCGGTCGACGCGAAGCTGACCTCCGGACGCCAGTCAGGTGGCGTTCCCCGATGGAAACGATTCCCATACATGACTGGGACTACAATTGGGGACTGAGCTCACAAAGGAACTGATCGATGCCCCTGCCCGCCTTCAAGGCCTACGATATCCGCGGCCGTGTGCCGGAAGAACTGAACGAAGACCTGGCCCGCCGCATCGGCGTCGCCTTGGCCGCGCAGCTCGCTCCCGGTCCAGTGGTCCTCGGCCACGATGTGCGCCTGACCAGCCCGGCGCTGCAGGATGCACTGGCCACCGGCCTGCGTGGTACCGGGCGCGAGGTGATCGACATCGGCCTGTGCGGCACGGAAGAAGTCTATTTCCAGACCGACCATCTGGGCGCGGCCGGCGGCGTGATGGTCACCGCCAGCCACAACCCGATGGATTACAACGGCATGAAGCTGGTCAAGGAGAATGCCCGGCCGATCAGCTCCGATACCGGCCTGTTCGCAATCTCCGACGCGGTTTCCGCCGATACGTCCGAGGCCCAGCCGCCGCGTGCCGGGCAGGTTGCCCAGCACGACAAGAGCGCCTACATCCAGCACCTGCTCAGCTATGTCGATGCCAGCAGGCTCAAGCCGCTGAAGCTGGTGGTGAATGCCGGTAACGGCGGCGCGGGCGCGATCGTCGACCTGCTGGCCCCGCACCTGCCGTTCGAGTTCATCCGCATCTGCCACGAACCGGACGGCAGCTTCCCCAACGGCATTCCCAACCCGCTGCTGCCGGAGAACCGCGCCGCCACCGCCGATGCGGTGCGTGAACACGGTGCCGATTTCGGCATTGCCTGGGACGGTGACTTCGACCGCTGCTTCTTCTTCGACCACACCGGCCGCTTCATCGAGGGCTACTACCTGGTCGGTCTGCTGGCCAAGGCGATCCTGGCACGCAATCCCGGCGGCAAGGTCGTGCATGACCCGCGCCTGGTCTGGAACACCGTGGATATGGTCGAACAGGCGGGCGGTGTGCCGGTGCAGTGCAAGAGCGGCCACGCCTTCATCAAGGAAAAGATGCGCGCCGAAGACGCCGTGTACGGTGGCGAGATGAGCGCCCACCACTATTTCCGCGAGTTCGCCTATGCCGACTCCGGCATGATCCCGTGGCTGCTGATCGCGCAGCTGATCTCCGAGAGCGGCCGCTCACTGGCCGAGTGGGTCGAAGACCGCATGGCGGCCTATCCGTGCAGTGGCGAGATCAACTTCAAGGTGGCCGATGCCAAGGCTGCCGTGGCCCGCGTGATGGAGCACTTCGCGGCGCAATCACCGGTACTGGATCACACCGACGGCATCAGTGCCGACTTCGGCGGCTGGCGCTTCAACCTGCGCAGCTCCAACACCGAACCGCTGCTGCGCCTGAATGTCGAAGCCCGTGGTGACGCCGCGCTGATGCAGGCGCGTACCGACGAAATTTCCCGCCTAATCCAGCAGTAATCAAGGACGACCATGAGCATCATCCAGCCCGTCATTCTGTCCGGTGGCTCCGGCACCCGCCTGTGGCCGCTGTCGCGCGAGTCCTACCCCAAGCAGTTTCTACCCTTGGCCAGCGAGCTGACGATGCTGCAGGCCACTTGGAAGCGGGTGGCGCCGATCGCCGCGCATGGCCCGCTGGTGATCGCCAACGAGGAGCACCGCTTTGTCGCTGCCGAGCAGCTGCAGCAGGTCGGCGCCGAGCCGGCGGCCATCATCCTGGAACCGGTTGGCCGCAACACGGCGCCGGCAATCGCGGTCGCAGCCCTGGAAGCCACCCGCGACGGCGCCGATGCGCTGCTGCTGGTGCTGCCCTCGGACCATGTGATCACCGACGAAGCCGCCTTCCGCAGCGCCGTGCAGGCCGCCGCCAGTGCCGCCGAAACCGGCAAGCTGGTGACCTTCGGCATCGTGCCGACCGGCCCGGAAACCGGCTACGGCTATATCAAGGCCGCCGATGGGCAGGGCCTGCGTGCGGTCGAGCGCTTTGTCGAAAAGCCCGACCTCGAGACCGCCAGCGGTTACGTCAGCAGCGGCCAGTATTACTGGAACAGCGGCATGTTCCTGTTCAAGGCCTCGCGCTACCTGCAGGAACTGGAGCGCTTCCAGCCCGGCATGCTGGCCGGCAGCCGCCAGGCCTGGCAGCAGGCCCGCCGCGATTCGGATTTCACCCGCCTGGACAAGGACGCCTTCGCCGCCGTTCCCTCTGATTCCATCGACTATGCCGTGATGGAAAAAACCGCCGACGCCGTGGTGATTCCGTTGGACGCCGGCTGGAACGATGTCGGCTCGTGGACAGCCCTGCGCGATGTCTCGCAGCAGGACGGCGATGGCAACGCCCACCAGGGCGATGTGATCGCCATCGACTGCCGCAACACCTATGCCTATGCACAGCGCCTGGTGGCACTGGTCGGCCTGGATGACGTGATTGTCGTCGAGACCGACGACGCGGTGCTGGTCGGCAGGGCCGACCGCATGCAGGAGGTCAAGACCGTTGTCGGTCAGCTGAAGTCCGAAGGCCGCAGCGAGGCCACGTGGCATCGCAAGGTCTACCGCCCGTGGGGCGCGTACGATTCAATCGACAATGGTGCACGCTTCCAGGTCAAGCGCATCACGGTCAAGCCCGGCGGCACACTCAGCCTGCAGATGCATCATCACCGCGCCGAGCACTGGATCGTGGTCAGCGGCACCGCAGAAGTGACCCGCGGCGACGAAGTGATCCTGCTCAGCGAAAACCAGAGCACGTACATCCCGCTGGGAGTGACCCATCGCCTGCGCAACCCGGGCAAGCTGCCGCTGGAACTGATCGAAGTGCAGTCCGGCAGCTACCTTGGCGAGGACGACATCGTGCGCTTCGAGGATACCTACGGGCGCAGCTGACCCGGCGCCCGCTGGAGGCGACCGACCGTTGGTTGGGGTGGGTGCCGACCGTTGGTCGGGGTGGGTGCCGACCGTTGGTCGGCACGCCGCCTGCCGGGTCAGGCAATCTCCGCCATCACCCGCTTCAGGCCATCCTGCCAACTCGGCAGTACGATACTGAAATCCTGCTGCAGCTTGCGGTTGTCCAGCACCGACCAGGCCGGGCGCTTGGCCGGGGTCGGATACTCGGAACTGGGAATCGCCTCGACCGCCGGCACCTTCGCCAACACGCCGGTAACCAGCGCTTCGGCGAAGATCGCTTCGGCGAACCCATGCCAGCTGGTCTGGCCGCTGGCGGTCAGGTGCCAGGTACCGGACAGTTGGCCCGGATGCCGCAGCGCCTGCGCAGTAACATCAGCGATCAGCGCGGCCGGCGTCGGCGTACCGACCTGGTCGGCCACCACACGCAGCTGGTCGCGCTCGGCGCCGACGCGCAACATGGTGCGCAGGAAATTTGCCCCATGCGAGGCATACACCCAGGCCGTGCGGAAGATCAGGTGGCGACCGCCGGCCGCGCGTACCGCATCCTCACCATCGCGCTTGCTGGTGCCATACACACCCAGCGGCGCGGTCGGCTCGTCCTCGCGGTACGGCGCGGTGCCCTGGCCATCGAACACGTAGTCGGTGGAGTAATGCACGAACGGCACGCCATGGGCCGCACACCAACGCGCGATCATGCCAGGCGCCTGCGCGTTGGCCGCAAACGCAGCTTCCACATCCTGCTCGGCACGATCAACGGCGGTATAGGCCGCAGCATTCACCACCACCGACGGCTGAAGACGGTCCAGCAGGGCCGGCAGGCTTTCAGGTTGGCCGAAATCGGCGGTTTCGCAGGCGCTGCCATCCGGCAGAGTGCCGCTGCGGGTGGTCGCGACCACCTTGCCCAGCGGCGCCAGCGCGCGCAGCAGCTCCTGGCCGACCTGGCCGTTGCCACCGAACACCAGCACGGTCATGGCGCGCCCTGGGCGGCGGTGTAGACCGGCAGGCGGTCTTCGGCGATGTCCTTCAGGAACGGCGCGTTCTCGTCCTTGGCCGACAACGTCGGTGCACTGACTGGCCAGTCCACGGCGATATCCGCATCGTTCCAGCGCACGCCGGCATCGAAGTCCTTCAGGTAGACCTCGGTGCACAGATAGCTGAACACCGCGCGCTCGGACAGGACGGCGAAACCGTGGGCGAAGCCTTCCGGAATCCAGAACTGCTTCTTGTTCTCCGCGCTCAGCACCACCGCTTCCCACTGGCCGAAGGTCGGCGAACCCCGACGGATGTCGACGGCCACGTCATAGACCTCGCCTTCCAGCACGCTGACCAGCTTGCCCTGCGGCCGCGGCCACTGGTAATGCAGGCCACGCAGCACGCCCTGCGCCGAGGTGGAGACATTGCTCTGCACGAAGCGGTCCGGCAAGCCCAGTGTGGCAAAGCGTTCGGCGTTCCAGGTTTCGAAGAAGTAGCCGCGTGCGTCGCCGAACACCGCCGGCTCGATCACCACGCAGCCAGGCAACTTGGTTTCAATCACTTTCACGGAACAACTCCACGCAGGGCGAGCTTGTGCAGGTACTGGCCGTAGCCATTCTTGATCAGCGGCGCGGCGAGTGCCTCCAGCTGTTCGGCGGTGATCCAGCCCTGGCCAAACGAGATTTCTTCCGGGCAGCAGACCTGCAGGCCCTGCCGGGTCTGGATGGTCTCGATGAAGTTGGAGGCTTCCAGCAGCGACTGGTGGGTGCCGGTATCGAGCCAGGCATAGCCACGGCCGAGCGCTTCCAGGTGCAGGTTTCTCTCGCCCAGATAGCGCTTGTTGAGATCGGTGATCTCCAGCTCGCCGCGCGGCGACGGCTTCAGCTCGGACGCGTAATCGCTTGCCTTGCCGTCATAGAAGTACAGGCCAGTCACCGCATAGTTCGAACGCGGGTTTTCCGGCTTCTCCACCAGATCGATGACCTTGCCGCTCTTGTCGAACTCGGCCACGCCATAGCGCTCCGGATCATTCACCCAGTAGCCGAACACGGTGGCACCGTCGGTGCGCTCATCGGCGCGCTTGAGCACGTCGCGCAGGCCGTGGCCGTGGAAGATGTTGTCACCCAGCACCAGGCAGCTCGGTTTGCCGGCCACGAAGTCGCGGCCGATCAGGTAGGCCTGGGCCAGGCCATCGGGGCTGGGCTGCACCGCGTACTGGATGTCCATGCCCCACTGCGAACCATCGCCCAGCAGCTGCTGGAACAGGGCCTGCTCGTGCGGGGTGTTGATGATCAGCACCTCGCGGATGCCCGCCAGCATCAGCACGCTGAGCGGGTAGTAGATCATCGGCTTGTCGTACACCGGCAGCAGCTGCTTGCTGACGCCCTTGGTGATCGGATACAGCCGGGTGCCGGAGCCGCCGGCGAGGATGATGCCCTTGCGCTGCGTCATGGTGTCTCCCGGGTTCAGGCTGCGGTGCCGATGCGCTGCAGGCGGTAGCTGCCGTCCAGCACGCCGTTGACCCATTCCTGGTTGTCCAGGTACCAGTCGACGGTGAAGGTGATGCCCTGCTCGAAGGTGTAGGCCGGTTCCCAGCCCAGGTCGTTCTTCAGCTTGGAGGCATCGATCGCATAGCGGCGGTCATGGCCGGGGCGGTCGGCGACGTAGGTGATCTGGCTGCTGCGCGGCTGGCCGTCCGCACGCGGGCGGCGCTGGTCCAGCAGTGCGCAGATGGCCTGCACCACTTCGATGTTCTGCTTTTCCGAGTTGCCGCCCACGTTGTAGGTCTCGCCGACCTGGCCCTTGGCCAGCACGGTGCGGATCGCCTCGCAGTGGTCGGAGACGAACAGCCAGTCGCGCACCTGCTTGCCATCGCCGTACACCGGCAGCGGCTCGCCGGCCAGCGCCTTGGCGATCACCAGCGGGATAAGCTTCTCCGGGAAGTGGTACGGGCCATAGTTGTTGGAGCAGTTGGTGGTCAGCACCGGCAGCCCGTAGGTGTGGTGGAACGCACGCACCAGGTGGTCCGAGGCGGCCTTCGACGCCGAGTACGGGGAATTCGGAGCATACGGCGTGGTTTCGCTGAACTTGCCGGTCTCACCCAGGGTGCCGTACACCTCGTCAGTGGATACGTGCAGGAAGCGGAAGGCCGCGCCCTGCTCGGCCGGCAGCGCCTTCCAGTAGTCACGGACCGCCTCCAGCAGGCCCAGGGTGCCCACCACGTTGGTCTGGATGAAGGCGCCAGGACCGTCGATGGAGCGATCCACGTGGCTCTCGGCAGCAAAGTTGAGCACGGCGTCCGGCCGGTGCTCGGCCAGCAGGCGGGTGACCAGCGCCTGATCGCCGATGTCGCCCTGCACGAACACGTGATTCGGGTTGCCGTCCAGGCTGGACAGGGTCTTCAGATTGCCGGCGTAGGTCAGCGCATCGAGGTTGATGACTTTGACGCCGCGCGCGACGGCCTCGAGAACGAAGTTACCGCCAATGAATCCGGCGCCGCCGGTGACAAGCCATGTGGGCACTACCTGTTCTCCTGATCGAAATTCATCCAAGGGGCGCTATGAAGCGCCCGACACAGCGGCACAGGATACATGTGGTTCGTCTTCACGACTGCCTGCGTGACGTGAACGACGCACGATACTCACGCGAGCCATGCCGCATCGCAACATGACCATACGCGTTCGCATGGTCGTCCCAAGCCAGCTAGAATCGGGATCCCACCCCCGAACCGGTTGCTGTGCGAGGACCGGACGTTCTCCCCAGTTATTGAAGGACCCCGTACCAGATGAAAATCCTCGTCGCGTACAAGCGCGTGGTGGACTACAACGTCCGCATTCAGGTCAAGCCGGACGGTTCCGGCGTGGTCACCGACGGCGTCAAGCTGTCACCCAATCCCTTCGATGAAATCGCCCTGGAAGAAGCCCTGCGCCTGCGCGACAAGGGCATTGCCAGCGAAGTGGTGGTCGCCACCATTGCCCCGGCCGATGCCCAGGCGCACCTGCGCAACGGCCTGGCCATGGGCGCCAACCGTGCCATCCACGTCGTTACCGACCAGGCCATCCAGCCGCTGACAGCCGCACGCACCCTGCTCAAGCTGATCGAGAAGGAACAGCCGGACCTGGTGATCCTGGGCAAGCAGGCCATCGACGACGACGCCAACCAGACTGGCCAGATGCTGGCCACGCTGTGGGGCCGCCCGCAGGCGACCTTCGCCAGCAAGCTGGAGATTGCTGATGGCAAGGCCACGGTGACCCGCGAAGTCGACGCCGGCCTGGAAACGCTGGAAGTGGACCTGCCGGCGGTGGTCACCACCGATCTGCGCCTGAACGAGCCGCGCTTCATCAAGCTGCCGGACATCATGAAGGCCAAGGCCAAGCCGCTGGAGACCCTGCAGCTGGCCGATCTGGGCGTTGAAGCCGCCGATACCTTCAAGACCACCCAGTATGCCGCGCCGTCCAAGCGCAGCAAGGGTGTGATGGTCAAGGACGCGGCTGAACTGGTGGCCGCACTCAAGCAGAAGGGGTTGCTGTAATGAGCAGGATTCTCGTCATCGCCGAACACCACGACGGCAAGCTCAACGCCGCCACCGCCAAGACCGTAAGCGCTGCTGCCGCCATCAGCGGTGCCAGCATCGACGTGCTGGTGCTGGCCGCCGACCCGGCCGCCGTTGCCGCTGAGGCCGCGAAGATCGCTGGCGTCGCCAAGGTTCTGACCGTGGCCAACGCTGCCAACGCGCAGGCCATCGCCCAGGTGCTGGCGCCGCAGATCGCGCAGCTGGCCAAGGGCTACACCCACGTGTTCGGCCCGTCCACCACCTTCGGCAAGGACCTGATGCCCTGCGTGGCCGCCCTGCTGGGCGTCAACCAGGTCTCCGACCTGATGACCGTCGAAGGCAGCCACACCTTCAAGCGCCCGATCTACGCCGGCAACGCGATCATCACCGTGGAAGCCCCCGCCGACCAGATCGTGGTCGCCACCGTACGCGCCGCGTCATGGCCGGAAGCCGCCCAGGGCGGCAGTGCCACCATTGAAGCGGCCAGCGTCGATGCTGCCCTGCCGAGCCACACCCGCTTCATCGGCCTGGCCGCCGGTGCCAGCGACCGCCCGGACCTGCAGAGCGCCAAGCGCGTGGTCTCCGGTGGCCGCGGCGTCGGTTCGGAAGAGAACTTCAAGGTCATCTTCCAGCTGGCCGACAAGCTCGGCGCCGCCGTCGGTGCCTCGCGCGCCGCGGTCGATGCCGGCTACGTGCCCAGCGACCTGCAGGTGGGCCAGACCGGCAAGATCATCGCCCCGGAGCTGTATGTGGCGGTGGGCATCAGCGGTGCGATCCAGCATCTGACCGGCATCAAGGACGCCGGTACGATCGTGGCGATCAACAAGGATCCGGATTCGCCGATCTTTGAGATTGCCGATATCGGCTTGGTTGGGGATCTGTTCGCGATCCTGCCGGATCTGGAAAAGGCCTTGGCCTGATGCCCGGCGATGTGATCGGAGCGGCTGGGCCGCTCCGGTCCATCCTCTCCTCAGCCAATGCGCCAGCTGGCGTATGCTTTCCTGCCACTGGCCCCGTGGGCCTGAACCTCATGGACGCGCCATAGACATGTACACAAGCTTCCTGCCCCGTCGTCCTTCGGCCCCTTCCCGATGATTGTCGGTTCCGGACTGGTGGCGCGCGCTTTCGCGCAGCGCTATGCCGAGGACGATTCGACCATCATTTTCGCTTCGGGTGTCTCCAACTCGAACGAAACCGACCCGGAAGCGTTCGCCCGCGAACGCTCCATGCTCACCGGGTATTTGGCCGAAGGCCAGCAGCGGCTGGTCTATTTCGGCAGCTGCAACGTAGTCAATGCCAAAGAGCACTCGGCCTATTTCCAGCACAAGCGCGCCATGGAAGCGCTGGTGATCGGCTCTGGCCGTGGCACTGTGCTGCGTCTGCCGCAGGTGGTAGGGCGTACACGCAACCCCAATACCCTCACCAACTTCCTGCGCGACTGCATCCTGCAGGAACGGCAGTTGACCTTGTGGACACGCGCACAACGCAATCTGATCGACATCGACGATGTCGCAGCCATCGCTACCCGCATTCTCGAGGGCGGTGCAGCGCCGTCGGTGGTGGCCATCGCTTCACCTTGGTCACTGCCGATGCCCCGTATCGTCGACCTGTTCGAGCAGGTGCTCGGCCGCCGTGCGCATCGCGTGCTGATGGAACGTGGAGAAGCGATGGCCATCGACAGCAGCCTCTCCGAGCAGGTCGCTCGCGACATCGGGGTGGATTTTGGGCCAGACTATCCACTCCGTGTGATCCAGAAATACTATGGCCCCCGCCATGAAGCCTGAACTCTCCGTCGTCATTCCCGTCTACGGCAGCGCCTCGATCCTGCCCAACCTTGTCCGCCGCCTGGAGGAAGTGCTGGTGCCGGCGCTGGGCGCTGATGGCTTCGAGGTCGTACTGGTGCACGATTCCGGCCCGGACAATGCCTGGGAAGTCATCCGCGGTGAGGCTCGCACGCGGCCGTGGCTGGTTGGCGTGGACCTGCGCCGCAATGCCGGCCAGCACAATGCAATCATGGCCGGCCTCGGCTTTGCGCGGGGCCGCTATATCGTCACGATGGACGATGATCTGCAGCACGACCCGGCCGACATCCCTCGCATCCTGCAGACGCTGCGCGACGGTGCCGACCTGTGCTACGTGCAGTTCGAAGGCCGCAAGCATGCACTGTGGAAGCGCGCCGGCAGCCGCTTCAACGATATGGTGGCCGCACGCCTGCTGAAGAAGCCCGAGGGTCTGTACCTTTCGCCCTTCCGCGGTTTCGTGCGTGAACTGGGTGAGGAAGCCCGGCGCTACCAAGGCCCGTTTGTGTATCTCGACGGACTGCTGGTACAGAGCACCAGCCCCAAGCGCATCGCGACCATCTCCGGCCAGCACCACGCGCGCAGCGATGGCCGCTCGGGCTACAGCCTGAGCAAATCGATTTCACTCTGGCTGCAGATGGCCACCAGCTTCTCGATCGTGCCGCTGCGCTTCGTCTCGCTGGCCGGGGTATTGGCCTCATGCGTGGCATTCGTGATGGCGGTGGTGGTGCTCTGGCAGAAACTGCACAGCCCGCAGATGGCGGTCGGCTGGCCGTCACTGATCATTACCATCCTGTTCATGGGCGGCCTGCAGCTGCTGGCACTCGGTGTCATCGGCGAATACACCGGCCGCGTTCTGCTGAACATCAACAACCGCCCGCAGTACATCATCGGGCGTACCACCAACGTGGCAGGCCGGGACGAAGACGATCGCCCCTGAGTTCCTTGGCTGCGGCCTCAGGCCGCGCCCATCCGGCGCCCGAGCCAGAGGTAGGTCAGGCGCCGCGCCTGCGCCATCAGGCGGGCCTTGAGGTTGCCCACGCGCAAGGTCATCGGCGACAGCAGCTGCGGATGCGCTGCGGCCAAGGCGTTATGGAAATCGATGGCCTGCTGCGCCTGGTCGTTCATCAGCCTCACGCTCCACTGCCCTGCGTTGATGCGGAAACTGGCCAGGCTCTCGCGCAGCGCGACCATGTCGCCCTGCAGCATGATCGCCGAATAGCTGGCCTGGTCGATAAGGTAGGGGTGGGAGTTGTCCCAGCCCCCCGCCTGCACCAGCAGCTCGCGTCGGAACATCACGCAGCCCGGCTCACCGAAAAGGTTGGTGCCGGCAAGCACCGATGCCCGTACCGCATCGCGCCCCCTTACCAGCCCCTTCAGCGGACCCAGGCCACGGCCGGCGATCACCACCTTGCCGTGCGCATCCACGAGGTCACGCTTGCTGGCCACCAGTACTGCCGAGGGGTGTGCATCCAGCGCCGCGACCTGCCGGCTGAGGGCATCGGGTGCGATCAGATCATCGCCGCAGACCAGCTTTAGCAGCTCGCCGTGGGCTGCAATGCTGACCCGGTCCCAATTGGCCTTGGCACCGCCGCCGGCGGGTGTCGGGTCGAGTACCCGGACCTTGGGATGACCGGCATAGCGGGCCAGCAGTTCAGTGGTGCCGTCGTTGGAGGAATGATCAGCCACGACCAGCTCGAAATCATCGTAGTCCTGCGCGAGGATCGAATCGAGCGTCTGCGCAAGGTACTCGACGTTCCTGTAGGCCGGCACCACGACCGAGACACGTGGGTTCATTCCTTTTTCTCCGCGGTAGGTGGTTCCGGTCGTCGCCGGAAAGAGAAATGCTTGTGGCCAACATAATTGAAGATCACCACCAGAACGGTAATGACGATCTGCGTCGGAATGGCCGGAAGGCCGAGCACGTCGGCCAGCAGGGCCAGTGCCCCCATGTTCAACAGCAGGCTGCCGACATTGACGCTGGTGAAGCGCAGGAAATCGCGCCAGCCATTGCCGCTGACCCGGAACACCAGCCGTCGGTAGATGAAGAACACCAGCACCAGCGAGACCACCCAGGCGATGCCCAGGCTCACGACCGACGGCACCTTGGGGCCCAGCAGCAGCACCAGCCCGGCGAACAATGCCGTACTGAAGGCGGTGTTGGCGCCACCGACCAGCAGGAACAGGACGCGCTGGTCCTTGATCAGGCGCTGCAGCGGACCGGGCGGGCCGGAGCGCGGCAACGCGTCGTTGTCCTTCCTGGTCATGCTCACGGTACCTCGCAGCTCACCGAGAAACCGGTAAGCAGTACACCCAGTTCTCGGGCATCGCTGCTGCCGGGCTGGTCACGGCTGGGGATGCTCACCGGACTGACTGTCAGTTCGGCATGCTCATTGCCCACGCGCGCGCGCGCGGCCTGACCTGGCCGCACGGTCAGCACATCCTCGTTGCCCCCGCCGGTGTTGATGCGCACGTGGCGCTCGGATTGCCCGGGCGGCACGTACAGCTCGGCGAAGTACGCGCAACCACAGGGAGGAAGCGCGAGTGACGCGTGCGCGCCACTCCAGCGCACGGCGCCTTCGGGCGGATGCCAGCCCTGGGTATACCCGATCCTGCGCGTGGAACAATCGCTGGCCGTGCTGTCGGCGTACAGCGCCAGACGGCGCTCCCGCATGACGTTGGCGCCTTTGCGCGCATAATCCAGCTGCGCCTGCAGCAACCCTGCGGCAGCCTCGTCGGGCACGGCCCGCAACAATGCCTTGTTCATGGACGCGAAGATGGCTTCGCGGAAAGGACTGGCTCTCCACTCGTGGACATAGGTGAGCAGCTGGGTCAGCATCACGGCCGACAGCAGGCCACCCACCAGCGCGTTCCACCCTGATGCCCGGGGCGCGGCCTGCAGCTCGCGGGCCGCCAGCCAGATCACACCCGCCAGTCCGAGCACAAGGTCCATGTAGTAGCGCGACGCCATCACCGCGAACGGCCCCTCAGCACCGCGTGCCAGTGTCAGCGAAGCGGCGATCAGAACACCATAGAGCGCCAGCAGCAGTGGCAACCGCGACCCGGGAGCGCCGCGGCGCAGCCAGGCGACAGCAGCGACCACGCCGACCAGAAGCAGGATGCCACCAACCACCGCAATGGCCTCCAGCGGCAGCCTTCCGCCCATCAGCACGGCTTCGGGATACCCCATCGTGGAGCCCACCGCGTACAGCAGCAGCGCCGGCAGATCCAACCCGATATTCAGGCCGTTGCGGGTAGACGCGTCGGTGACCGAGCCGCTGAGCAGATACACAACCATCGACAGCGCGACCGCCGCGCTCGGCAGGATGCCGGTCCAGCGCCCCTCGGCCCGCCAGCGCGGCAGGAACGAAAACACCTGCACGATCACCACGGCGCCGACGAAGGCGTAGTTCCAGCCCATGCCACAGACCAGCACGATCAGCGGCGCGGCAAGCACCAGTGCCACCACCCACAGCGCCGGTCGGCGTGAACGCCCTGACAGCAGGTGGGCATGGCCACAGAAGAACGCCACGAAGGCCAGGTTCTTCGTCCACAGCGGCAGGCCCAGATCCAGAGTCAACAATTCATAGCCGGCCCAGCTGAAGCACAGGGCCGCCAAGGTCACCATCACCACCACATTCAGCCACGGGCGCTGCGCGCCGGGCTGGCGTCGCATGTCGGCCAGCCAAGCGATGCACAAGCACACCGCGACCGTGGAGATCACCGCGCCGGTCAACCGATTAGCCAGCAGCACGTCAAGGTCGAAAAGGCTGACATTCGCCCACAGGAACAGTTGGTTGACGAATCCGCGGTGCGAGGATCCGCCCCAGAACTCGAACGTGGACAGCTGGCCCGCCTGCCATTGGTCAAGCTGGAACAGCAGGCGCAGCGAATCCATGTACAGCGCGTCGGGGTGCGCGCGGTTGAGGATGACCTGATGGATGGCCGCGAACACCGCCACCACGGCCAATACCAGGGCAACACTGCGCCAAGGGAGTACCTGTGCACCGCTGGTGCCTGCGCCGGCAGTCGGACGCTGTGCTGCGTGTCCCCTCATCGGCTGCCTCATGCTGCCTGCTCATCGCGCTGCATTGATGACGACAACACACGCCACAGCGCCTCACGCGAGTATTCCTGATCGATGAATGCCTGCTCCGCCATCGACACGCGCTGCCAGAGCGCGTCATCGCGCAGCAACGAGACAATATGTGCCGCCATCGCCTGTGGTTCGTCCGCCACAAGCATGAACGCGCTGGCGCCGCTCAGGCCCTGCATGCCCACTGACGTGGTCACGCATGGAACACCGTGACGCAGCGCTTCGAGCACCTTGCCTTTCACGCCGCCGCCGAATCGCAGCGGTGCGACGGCAACCCGCGCGCGGGCATAGAAGGTTTCCAGACGCGCATCGCTGACATAGCCGGTCACCTCGATCCGCTCGGACGCCAGAGCCTGTACCTCCGGACGGGGGTTGGATCCCACCAGGCTCACCCGAACCCCGGGCACTTCGCGCTCGACCAGCGGCAGCACCTCGCTGACGAACCACAGAGCAGCATCAACGTTGGGCGCATGGGCAAAGCCGGCCACCAGCAGGATGTCCTGTCGGCCCTGCGGTGATGGCACCAGTTCCGACTGTTCGAAAGCATACAGCGGGATGGTTGCAGCGCGGCTGGTCGCGGCCGGCGCGTGTTCGGCCAACCACTGCCGCACGTGGCGCGTTTCATCCTCCGATGGATAGAGCACGACGTCGGCCTGCTGCCAGAGTGCATGCTCGAACTGGCGGTAGCGCTCGGTTTCCCGCTTCAGTTCATCGTCGGGCTTCACGTGAAGCTGCTGCTGCATGCGCAGATGATGGATGTCGTGCCCGTAGTACACCAGCGTTGCCTTGCTGTGCCGGCGGACGCTGGCCACCAGCTCGATGGAAATATGCGGACGATTGAGGATCACCACATCCAGGTAGCGACCGTTGGCCTCCATCCAGGCGTCAAAGCCGTCCGTGCCCACGCATGCGGCTCCATGCATCACCTCGATGCCCGATCGCTGCAGCGGCGGTGCGTACTCGGCGTCGTAGTAAGCGTTGGCTGGCCAGAACGTGACCTGGCATCCTTCCTGCACCAGCGTCTGCAGCACCTGGCAGGTCGCACGTGATCCCGCGTCACGGTCCGGTTGCGGAACGTAATGATCGACCACAAGCACGTGGCGCTTGCTGCGCGAACGATCGCGGGCGAGAAAGACATTCTCGGCATTGGCGAACTGCGTTTCCTGCAACGTCGGGCCCCAGCGCTCAAGGAACTTGTCGCGGTTGACCGCCTGCCACGCCTTTACGCCACTGCTCTCATCGGTACCGCTGGAGACGCCCTCGTAATGCACGACCACCGAATCCGGCTGCATGTACACCTTGAGGCCGCGTGCACGCACCCGGAAGGCAATGTCCGTGTCTTCGTAGTAGGCCGGAGCGAAATGTTCGTCGAACCCGCCAAGTTCGCGGAACAGGTCCAACGGCAACATGATCGATGCGCCGGACACATAGTCGGCTTCCTTGAGATAGCTGTAGGCGGGGCGCGAGGGATCCTCAAGCCGCCCGAAGTTCCAGGCGCTGCCATCGGCCCATACGATACCGCCCGCTTCCTGCAGCCGGCCATCGGGGTAAACGAGCTTGGAGCCGACCAAGCCGGCATCCGGATGCGACTGGAACACCGCGACAAGGGCATCCAGCCAGCCCGGCCGGACCTCGGTGTCGTTGTTGAGGAGATACACGTAGCGGCCCTGGGCCAAGGTCAAAGCCTGGTTGCAGGAACGCAGGAAACCCAGATTCTTCGGATTGGCGTGATAGCGCAGCCCCGGAATTGCTGCCAGGCCGCCGATCCGCGTATCGCCGGAGGCATCCTCCAGCACCAACACCTCGAACGGTACACGCGCACCGGCACGGGCAATGGATGCCACGCACGCCAGGCTCTGCTCGAAATTACCGTAAGTCGGGATGACAATGCTGACCAACGGCTCCGCCACCTCGGCGAAGCGTACGCTCTCCAGGATGGCCTGCGGGTCGTTCCTGACGTCCTCCAGCAACAGTCCGTCCAGCGCAGCCGGCGCGGATTCGTCCTGCTTCAGCAGCATCCGCTTTGCCATCGGCACCATCGGCTTGAGCAGTGGATGCCGCGCCAGCCCGGACGCACGCAGCGATTGCAGAACCACACGCCACTCGCCGCGTAGCACGCGACCAGCGAAACGCAGAGGCTTGGTGATGCGCCAGGAACGTGAACCGATCAGCGAGCCGGTCAGATCCTGCAACGACTGCAGTTCCTCGCGATAGGACGCCAGAAGCGCCGATACCTCGCTGCCATCGCTCTCCTCCGCCAGCTGCCTACCCGGCAGGCTGACACCTGACTGGTGGAGGAGCTGATCGATCTGCTCGTGGCGCTTGCGCAATTCGGCGCGTGCCGCACTGGTCAGGCCGGACACTGCGGTCATCTGTGCCTGCAGCTGGCTGCGGACCTCCCATACCTCGGCCATCGCCGACTCGAGGTGCTGGGCCCGCGCCTTCTCATGCTCCAGTTGCTGCTGGAGGCGTGCGACCGTCGCGCGCTGATCCTGCTCCAACTGCTGCAGCCGTTCGGCGGCGGCCAGCCCGGCCTGCTCAAGCTGACGATGCAGCTCTGCCACCACGCTCTGCTCGCGTACCACATGGCCTCGCAGCGAACCGATCTCCGCGTCCTGCGCCTGGGCCCAGCGCGCGACTTCATGGTGATGGGCGTACAGATCCTCCGCCTCGGTGTACAGCACCGACGCTGGCAGCTGCGGCAGCAGCAATGGGTCCGCCGCGGCCACCACTACGAAATAGACAGCGTCGGGAATGACTGCGGCACGCTCCTGCACGCCCTCGCCAGTATCGGTCAGCGCCTGGTAGACAGGCTGCGCCGGTCCTCCATCCAGCCCTGTGATGGTCGAACAGACCGACATGCGGTGGCCGCACAGGTACATCGCCGGGAAATACCGCTCCACAAGCGTGCGGAACTCTTCCAGGTAGAGTTCCTTGACATGGTATTCGTTGTGGTAGCCGGCGCGATCGGAGTAGACCTCCTTGTTGGGCGAGGACATGATCATCACGCCATCCGGCCGCAGTACGCGACGGATTTCGGACATCATCTCCTCCTGCTCGTACAGGTGTTCGATGGTCTCGAAGGAGACCACCACATCGACGCTGTCGTCTGGAAGTGGAATTGCCGCGGCCGAACCCTGCAGGTATTGCAGATTCGCTACGCCGGCATAGCGCTCCCGCGCATGCCCAACGGCATCCTGCGAGATGTCGACACCGCGGACAGAACGCGCGCGCCCGGCAAGCATCGCGCTGCCGTAGCCTTCACCACTGGCCACGTCGAGCACGTCCTTGCCTTCCACCAGGGGCAGGCACCACGCATAGCGATGCAGATGTTCCTGGCGGATGACACCGTGTTCGGTAGGGACGAAACGTTCGCCGGTGAACTCGATCATCAGGATTCCTTGGTGACTTCGATGGCAAGCATGGGCAGTCCCACCAGGCCAAACCGCATGGTCTCGTCGATCGCGCGGAACTCCAGCGCGTCATGGATCCAATGCTGCTGGGTGTGGTCGTGCTGGTCGCCGGAGGCAACCGCTGCATCGATCATGTAAGAGCCGGACGGCATCACCGGCATGCGGAACAGAAACGAAGCCACGACAGACTCGCCGGCGCGCCCGCCCACCGGCGCGTCCTTGCAGGCGAAATAGCTGTTGTCGCCAAACAACCTCTGGCCCAGTCGATCCTTCACGCAGAAGCCGACGATCAGGCTGTCCAGCGACTGCATGAGCTCAACCCGGACGCGCAGCCGGACCAGCTCGCCGCCTTCGGCCATGCCCAGCGGCGAGCCGTCCTGGTCGGTCAGTGCGACATCGACAATTCTCGCACCTTGCGCACCGAACTCCTGGCCCACATTCTCCGGGTCGAATTCGAACAGGGCGATCCGGTTTCTGACGCCCGCTTCGCGCAGGGCATCGTGGCGGAAGTCCGGACCGTCGGACGCCAGCCTGCGCGACTTCCTTTCCACCTTGACGTCTTCGACACCAGCTTCGCGGCGACCGACCACATGCTGCTCCGTCATATACGCTTCGATCACCTCCTGCGAGGTACCGGACAGGCGCATCTGGCCATTCTGGAGCCATACCGCACTTTCGCAGAGGTTGGTCACCGCCGCTGCATCATGACTGACGAACAGCAGCGTTCCGTTCTTCTGGAACTCGCGCAGGAAACGCATGCACTTTTGCGAGAAGAAGGCGTCGCCTACGGCCAACGCCTCGTCGATGATCAGGATGTCGGCATCGACATGGGCAATCACCGCGAAGGCCAACCGTACAGACATGCCACTGGAGTAGCTGCGTACCGGTTGGTCGATGAACTCACCGATGTCGGCGAAGGCCAGGATGCTCTCCATGCGCGCCTCGATCTGGGGCCGGTTCAATCCCAGGATCGTAGCGTTGAGGTAGACGTTCTCGCGCCCCGTGAATTCCGGGTTGAAGCCACTACCCAGTTCCAGCAGCGCCGCCACCCGCCCCTTGACCGTAATATGGCCTTCGGTCGGGTTGAGGGTACCGGCGATCATCTGCAGCAGGGTGGACTTGCCCGAGCCGTTGCGGCCGACAATACCCACCGTCTGCCCGCGGCGGATCGAGAAACTGACGCCGCGCAGCGCCCAGAAATCCTTGTAGAAGGATTTGCGCTTGCCGGCCAGGGCCTGCAACAGCCGGTGCGAGGGGCGTTCGTACATGTGGTACGCCTTGCCCACGCCCTGCACATCGATGACGATGTCGCCGTCGGTCAGCTCAGAGGACATCGGCAAACCCCACGCGCAACTTGTTGAACATCCGATGGCCCAGCAGAGCCACCGCACAGGCGATCAGGGTGTAGAGACCCAGGCCGGCCCAGTCGGGCAGCCGGCCCCAGATCACCACTTCGCGTACCTGGTCGATGATGAAGGTCAGCGGGTTCAACTCGAACACGATGCGATAGCTTTCCGGTACCGATTCGACCGGCACGATGGCAGAGGACAGGAACAGCATCGCCGCCGCCATCACGCCGGCAATCTGGCCGATGTCACGCAGGTACACGCCCAGCGACGAGACGATCCAGCCCACGCCCGCTGTGAGGATCACCAGCGGGATGATCACCACCGGCAGCAGGATGGCCGTGGCCGGAATGCTGCCCTTGATCGCCAACTGCAACAGAAGCAGTACCACCATGTTCATCAGCAGGTGAAACAGCGCCGAGAAGGTCATGCTCCACACCAGGATATCCAGCGGGAACACCACCCGCTTGACGAAGCCGGTGTTGGCTACGATCAGCTGTGGGGCGCGGGTGAAGCACTCAGCGAAGAACCCGTGCACGGTCAGGCCCGCGAACAGGATCAGGGCAAAGTCGGTGGTCGATCCTGTCGATCCCGGCCAGCGGCCTTTCATCACGAAGCCGAAGGCAAGGGTGTACACCAGCAGCATCAGGAACGGACTGATCAACGACCACAGCAGCCCGAAACTGGCCCCGCGGTAGCGGCCCAGGACTTCGCGCTGGCTCAGTTCGAACGTCAGCGAACGATGCTTGCCGATAACCGAGAGAATTCCCATCAGCCAGCCTGCTGCACCAATGCCCGCTCCAGATCCACCTGCAGATCCCCCAACTCCTCAACACCCACGCTCAGCCGCACCAGCGCATCGCTGATTCCCAGCTGCTCCCGGCGTGCGACCGGGATCGAGGCATGCGTCATCACCGCCGGGTGGTTGACCAGGCTTTCCACACCGCCCAGCGACTCGGCCAGGGTGAACAGCTCGGTCTTCTCGCAGAAGCGCTTGGCCGCCTCGAACCCACCCTTGAGTACGATCGAGACGATGCCGCCGTAGCCGGCCATCTGCTTGCCGGCCAGCTCATGCTGCGGGTGCGAGGCCAGGCCGGGGTAGATCACCTTCTCCACCGCCGGGTGCTTTTCCAGCCACTGGGCCAGGGCCAGCGCGTTGGCGCAATGTGCCCTCATGCGCAGCGGCAGGGTCTTCAGGCCGCGCAGGGCCAGGAAGCTGTCAAACGGGCCCTGCACGCCACCCACCGAGTTCTGCAGGAACGCCATCTGCTCGGCCAGTTCGGCGTTGTCGCCAACCACCACCATGCCGCCGACCATGTCCGAGTGACCGTTGAGGTACTTGGTGGCCGAATGCAGGACCAGGTCCGCGCCCAGTTCCAGCGGGCGCTGCAGCATCGGCGAGGCGAAGGTGTTGTCGACCACCACGATCAGGCCATGGCGCTTGGCGATGGCAGCGACCGCGGCGATGTCCACGATCTTCAGCATCGGGTTGGTCGGGGTCTCGATCCACACCATCTTCGTCTTCGGCGTGATCGAGGCTTCGAACGCCGCCAGATCGGTCAGGTCGACGAAACTGAAATCCAGCCCGGCGGTGCGGCGACGCACGCGCTCGAACAGGCGGAAGCTGCCGCCGTAGATATCGTCCATCGCCACCACGTGGCTGCCGGCGTCCAGCAGCTCGATCACCGTCGAGCTGGCCGCCATGCCCGAAGCGAACGCAAAGCCACGGGTACCGCCTTCCAGCGACGCCACGCAACGCTCATAGGCGAAACGGGTCGGGTTGTGCGTGCGCGAGTACTCGAAGCCCTGGTGCTCGCCCGGGCTGGACTGGGCGTAGGTCGAGGTGGCGTAGATCGGCGGCATCACCGCACCGGTACTGGGGTCGGGCGACTGGCCACCGTGGATGGCCAGCGTGGCCAGGGCCAGCGCACGGTCGGGCGAAGAGGAGTTGGACATGTCGTTTCCTGAATGGCGCCGACGTGCGGCGCCGTCAAAGGATCGGGAGTCTATCAGCGCAGCCTTAACGAGCTTTGACGCGAATAAACCGGAATTCAGCGGTGAACTGCCGTGATCGGCGGCTTACTGCACGCGACGGCGCAGATAGTTCAGCAGGTCGATACGGGTGATCAGGCCCAGGAAAGCATCGCCGTCCATCACGATCGCCACCTGGCCGCGGTCGAACACCGGCAGCAGGGCCTCGATCGGCGACTTCACGTCCAGCCGGTCCAGCTTGCTGACCATCGCCGTGGCAACCGTGTCGCGGAAGCGCGCTTCGTCGCCATAGACATGCAGCAGGACGTCGCTTTCATCGACGATGCCGACCAGCTGGTCACCGTCCATCACCGGCAGCTGCGACACGTCATACAGCTTCATGCGCTGGTAGGCGGTGGTCAGCAGGTCGTTCGGGCCAATAACGACAGTGTCGCGCTGGCCGTACGGACGCAGGATCAGGTCGCGCAGGTCGCCGTGCTGCGGGCGCTGCAGGAAGCCGTTGTCCAGCATCCAGTAGTCGTTGTACATCTTCGACAGGTACTTGTTGCCGGTATCGCAGACCAGTACGAGCACCTTCTTCGGCGTGGTCTGCTCCTTGCAGTACTTCAGCGCTGCGGCCAGCAGGGTGCCGGTGGACGAACCGCCGAGGATGCCTTCCTTGCCCAGCAGCTCGCGCGCGGTGTGGAAGCTCTCGGCGTCGCTGATTGCATAGGCTTTCTTGACACGGCTGAAATCGGAGATCGACGGCAGGAAGTCCTCGCCGATGCCCTCCACCAGCCAGCTGCCCGACTTGTCGTTGAGCACGCCGTCGTTGATGTATTCGGCCAGGATCGAGCCGACCGGATCGGCCAGCACCAGCTCGGTCTTGGGCGACAGCTTGGCGAACGCTCGCGACAGGCCGGTCATGGTGCCGGAGCTGCCGCAGCCGAACACGATGGCGTCGAGGTCACCCCCCATCTGCTCCAGGATCTCCGGGCCGGTACCGAATTCGTGCGCTGCCGGATTGTCCGGGTTGCCGAACTGGTTGATGAAGTAGGCGCCCGGGGTCTGCTCGGCGATGGTCTTGGCCAGGTCCTGGTAGTACTCCGGATGGCCCTTGGCCACGTCCGAGCGGGTCAGGCGGACTTCGGCGCCCATCGCCTTCAGGTTGAAGATCTTCTCGCGGCTCATCTTGTCGGGAACGACGAGGATCAGCTTGTAGCCCTTCTGCTGTGCCACCAGCGCCAGGCCCAGGCCGGTGTTGCCGGCGGTACCTTCAACCAGGGTCGCGCCCGGCTTCAGGTCGCCACGCTGCTCCGCCGCCTCGATCATCGACAGGCCGATGCGATCCTTGATCGATCCGCCCGGGTTGGCGCTCTCCAGCTTCAGGTAGAGCTCGCAGACGCCGGTGTCCAGGCGCTGGGCCTTGACGATCGGGGTCTGGCCGATGAGTTCGAGGACGGAAGAATGAATGGGCATTCGGAGGACTTTCGATTCGCGCCGCGCAGGGCCGGACCGATGATTATCCGTCGGATGGCGATGAATGTCAGGTCGTTGCGCCGCGGGGCCGGAAGCCCGCAAAAAAGGGATGCGGACGGCCCCGGATCGACGAGGAGACCGGTGCCGCCCGCATCGGTGAGTTGTGCCTGAAGGCCAAGGCACCACCGCCTGTGGTGCCTTGGCGCGGCCGCCTCATCGGCGCGGCCGCGATGCCAGGGCAGGAGCCCCCGGCAGGGCCATCGATGGCCGGGTCACGCCGTTCCGGGCGCGACGATGTGCGTCAAAGCGTGGGGGACGTCGTTGGGAGCGGTGTTTCGTACATTCGCAGAAGACGTTGCTTGGCCAGCAGCTTCTCGCGCTTCATGCGACCCAGGGTGACATCATCGATCGGGAGTACACCCAACTCCGCGTCCATGCACTTCTTGTTCAACTTGCGGTGCTGGTCATGGAGTGCCCTGAACTCCGGATCACGCGCGCGACGTGCGTCGATCTCGCTCTGGGGCTGATCTTCAAACATGATGGACCTCCTTCGACAGATACACGAACGCCCCGGCCGAAAGGCACGGGGCGTTGTTCATGGAGGAGCGCCGGTCGATGGCCACCTGGACGCCTGCAACGACCTGCGGCACTGGCCTGCGCACGTCGATCTGCTGCGGTTCGCGCCCTGCTTGCATCGGCCCGGCCCTCCCATCGTCCGGTCCGCGGCATTGCGTCCCGGACGATTGACCCTACGCCTGCTCAAGGCGGGGTACAAGACCCCTGCGTCAAAAAGACCGAACCCCGCCGAGGCGGGGTTCAGGCTGAATGCTCATCACAACGAAAAACAAACAATATCAATGCATTACGGGGCAATGATGACCTCGGCCGAGCGCGCCCGGGTGGACGCAGCCTTCTTGCCGCTGACCTGGATGCGGTTGCTGGCGACACCACCCGCGACCAGGGCGTCGCGCAGCGCTTCGGCACGCTTTTGGCCCACGCCGTTGGCACTGTCGTAGGCCTCGATGCGCAGGCGGCCCTTCTTGCCGATGTTCAGGTACTCGGCCAGGGCCTTGGCCTGATTGCGGGCCCCACTGGACAGGCTTGACGCGCCGACGGCGAATGCGTCACCAGCGAAGGTGAAAACTTCGCCACGGCCATCGAACTTCGAGCCCGGCAGTTTCTGCCCGGACACCAGTTCGGCTTCCTCGCGGGCCAGCTTGGCGGCGTTCTGCTGTGCGGCGCTCAGACGCTGCTGCTGCTTGCCGGCCACGCTGGTCAGGGCGTTCTCGGCGTCCTGGCGGGCCAGGGTCTCGGCTTCGGCGGCCTGGCGCAACCGTTCGGCCTCCTCGGCCTGCATCTGCGCCTGCATGCGCAGCTGCTCGGCTTCCTGGCGGGCACGGGCCGCATCGCGGCGGCTGGCCTCGATCAGCAGGTCGCTGCGGGTCCGATCCAGGCGGTCCACCTCGCGCGCGGCCAGTGCGGTGCGCACGGCGGTCTCGGCGATCTCGACCCGGCGCTCGGCCAGGTAGGTGGCCAGCTCCTGATCGCGGCGCTTGGCCTTGTCCAGGGTGGCGATGGCCTGCTGGGCCTGCATGCGCTCGAACGCGCCCAGCTCAGCGGTATCCGGGTTGGCCTGGATGGCCATCAGGCGCTGGCTCAGCTGCGCCACCATCGGGTTGTCGGCGGCCATGGCCAGGGTCGGCAGCGCCAGCAGCGCGGCCAGGGTTGCGGCGGTCATCGGCTTCACCGGCGGTCCTCCCCGGTCGACAGCTGGCGTTGCAGCTGGTTGACCTCGTTGCGGCGCAGCTGCAGCTGCGCGCTGACGGTGGCTTCCTCGCTGCGGACGCGGGCCAGGTCGGCATCGGCGGCGGCGCGCAGGGCCATTGCCGGCGCATTCTTGCGCTCGCGGCGGTCGCCTGCGGCGCGCTGGGCCTGCTCCAGCCCCTGCCGGGCCAGCCCGATCAGGTCCGGGGCGTACTGGTCGGCATCGGCCTGGGTGGCCTTGTCGACCGCCTGCCGGGCCTGCGCCAGTTCCAAGGCGGCGTCCTGCGCCCAGGCGGGGGCAGACAGTGCGAATGCAAACGCCATCACATACAGGCCATGGCGCATTCGTGCGAAGCTAAGTCGTTTCATTGGGGAGGCCGTACCGGTTGTCGGTTCACGGCCATTGTCGTCAAGCCGACACCGTGCTGGCAACGGGCGTCGGCCGTTTCGTTGGGGAAAATTCGCAATGGATATCGGCTACTTCCTGAAGCTGATGACCGAAAAGAACGCTTCGGACATGTTTTTGACCACCGGGGCACCGGTCTACATCAAGATCGAGGGGAAGCTCTATCCGCTGGGCAACACCGGCCTGCCGCCGGGCATGGTGAAGAAGATTGCCTACTCGCTGATGGACGAGGGCCAGGTGCCGCAGTTCGAGCGCGAACTCGAGCTCAACATGGCCATCGCCCTGCCCGACGCCGGGCGCTTCCGCGTCAACGTGTTCAAGCAGCGGGGTGAGGTCGGCATGGTCATCCGCGCCATCCGCAGCCGCATCCCGAGCATCGAGGAGCTGAACCTTCCGCAGGTGCTGAAGGACGTCATCATGACCCCGCGCGGGCTGGTGCTGGTGGTGGGGTCCACCGGCTCCGGCAAGTCCACCTCGCTGGCGTCGATGATCGACCACCGCAACAGCACCACCACCGGTCACATCCTCACCATCGAGGACCCGATCGAGTACCTGCACAAGCACAAGATGTCGATCGTCAACCAGCGCGAGGTCGGCCTGGACACCCATGCCTTCCACAACGCGCTGAAGAACGCGATGCGTGAAGCGCCGGACGTGATCCTGATCGGCGAGATCCTGGATGCGGAAACGATGGAGGCGGCGATCGCCTTCGCCGAGACCGGCCACCTGTGCCTGGCCACCCTGCACTCCAACAACGCCGACCAGACCATCGAGCGCATCCTCAACTTCTTCCCGGAAAGCGCGCACAAGAACGTGCTGATGAACCTGGCGCTGAACTTGCGCGCGGTGATCAGCCAGCGCCTGGTGAAGAACAAGGAGGGCCGACGCCTGCCGGCCACCGAGGTGCTGATCAACACGCCGATGATCCGCGACCTGCTGCGCCGCGGCCAGGTGCACGAAATCAAGGCGGCGATGGAAGCCTCGCTGGAGGAAGGCATGGAGAGCTTTGACCAGTGCCTGTTCCGGCTGGCCAAGGCCGGCATCATCGAGCACGAAGAAGCGCTGCGCGCGGCCGACTCGCGCGATGGCCTGGCCCTGAAGTTCCGCCTGTCCGAAGGTAGCAGTGGCGA
Organism: Stenotrophomonas sp. YJH_SMC_46; assembly: GCF_059370315.1. NCBI lineage: Bacteria > Pseudomonadati > Pseudomonadota > Gammaproteobacteria > Lysobacterales > Lysobacteraceae > Stenotrophomonas > Stenotrophomonas sp. YJH_SMC_46. The sequence goes on along the minus strand of NZ_JCAFTO010000004.1, from coordinate 191,701 downwards.
GCATGACCCGTACGCCGATTTCTCGGCGGGCGCGCCCAGCATCACCCACGGCTTCTGATCGCACGAAAAAGGGGACGGAGGGGATTAAGTCGTTTGTGCACTTGCGACTTGATCCCCTCCGTCCCTTTTCTGAAGAGTTCAGGGGCCATCTCATCCAATGAGACCCCTCATCCGTAGGTTTCCTCAATGGAAACCATCCGCAAGCTGGCCATTCTGGCTGATGCCGCCAAGTACGATGCCTCCTGCGCCTCCAGCGGCTCGGGCAAGCGCGATTCGCGCGCCAGTGGCGGTATCGGCAGCACCGAGGGCATGGGCATCTGCCACAGCTACACGCCCGATGGCCGCTGTGTTTCGTTGCTGAAGATCCTGCTGACCAACTTCTGCGTCTACGACTGCGCCTACTGCGTGAACCGGGTCTCCAGCAACGTGCCCCGTGCACGTTTCAGCGTGGATGAGGTGGTCACGCTCACCCTGGACTTCTACAAGCGCAACTACATCGAGGGCCTGTTCCTGTCCAGCGGCATCATCCGCAATGCGGACTACACCATGGAACAGATGGTGGAAGTAGCCCGGCAACTGCGCGAAGAACACCGCTACGCCGGCTACATCCACCTCAAGACCATTCCCGAGGCCTCGCCGGACCTGCTGGCCAGTGCCGGGCGCTATGCCGACCGCCTGTCCATCAACGTGGAACTGCCGACCGAAGCCGGCCTGAGCGCCTTGGCGCCGGAGAAGACGGTTCATTCCATCCGTGGCGCGATGGGCGAACTGCGTTGGCGCATCGAGGAAGCCAAGGAGGCGCGCAAGGCCCCCGCAGCGGTGGCCCCGACGGCCAGCCGCAGCGCACGCCCGCGCCCTCCCCGTTTCGCCCCGGCCGGGCAGAGCACGCAGATGATCGTCGGCGCGGACGGGGCCAACGACCAGCAGATCCTGGCCAGCGCCGACAGCCTGTACGGCAGTTACCGGATGCGCCGGGTCTACTACTCCGCGTTCAGCCCGATTCCGGACGCCAGCCGGCAGCTGCCACTGCAGCCGCCACCGCTGCAGCGCGAACATCGCCTTTACCAGGCCGACTGGCTGCTGCGCTTCTACGGCTACGGCGTGGATGAGATTACCGATACCACCCAGGACGGCATGCTCGACCTGGATATCGACCCGAAGATGGCCTGGGCGATCCGCCATCCCGAGCGCTTTCCGGTCGATCTGAACCGGGCACCGAAGGAAATGCTGCTGCGCGTGCCCGGCCTCGGCGTGCGCAACGTCAAGCGCGTGCTGATGGCGCGCCGTCACGGGCGGCTGCGCGTGGCCGACATCGCGCGCCTGAAAGCACCGATGAGCAAGCTGCTGCCGTTCGTGCTGCTGGCCGACCATCACCCGCGCAAAGCACTGGATGATCCGGCGGCGCTGCGCGCGCAGCTGGCCCCGCCGCCGCGCCAGGGTTCGCTGTTCGATGCCCCGTCCGCGGCCTGACGCGCAGCGCTGGTCGCTGCGGGTGGATCCGCCGTGGTCGCTGCAGGCCTGGCGCGATGCTGCGCGCGAAGCGTTGCTGCGCGGCGTTGCCCCGCCGCAGCTGGACTGGCTGGAAGGGAGCGAAACGTCGCTGCTGGATGCACCGGCCGTGCAGCAGGCGCCGATGCTTGCCGAGGCCGGTGCACCCAACGTTCCACGTGACTTCCTGGAGCTGGCGGCCACCTGCCTGTGCCATCGCGATCCCCAGCGCCTGGCCTTGCTGTATCGCCTGCTGTGGCGCATCGCCCATGGCGAGCGTGCGGTGCTGGGCAACCCCGCCGACGCCGATGTGCTGCGCGCAACGGCTCTGGCCCAGGCCGTCCGCCGTGACACGCACAAGATGAAGGCGTTCGTGCGCTTCCGGGAAGTGCCCGGCCAACCTGACGCGTTCATCGCCTGGTTCGAGCCACAGCACCACATCGTCGACCGGGTAGCGCCGTTCTTCGCGCGCCGCTTCACCGGCATGCGCTGGGCCATCCTCACGCCCCAACGCAGCGTCGCCTGGGATGGGCAGGCGCTTGCCTTTGGCCCCGGTGCACGGCGCGAAGATGCCCCGGCCGAGGATGCACGCGAGTCGCTGTGGCAGACCTACTACGCCAGCATCTTCAATCCGGCGCGGCTCAACACACGGATGATGATGCAGGAAATGCCGGCCAAGTACTGGCGCCACCTGCCTGAAGCCCGGTTGCTGCCACGCCTGGTGCGCGACGCGGCCGACCGCGTGCAGGAAATGCATGACCGGCCGGCACAGGCACCGCAACGCAGGATTCCCCCGCGTGCGAACGCTGCGACGCCGGCAGCCGATGCCAGCAGCCTGGACAATCTGCGCGGACAGGCCAGTGCCTGCCGCCAGTGCCCGCTATGGGAGCAGGCCACGCAGACCGTGTTCGGGCAGGGGCCTGCCGATGCGCGGGTGATGGTGATCGGCGAGCAGCCCGGTGATACCGAGGATCTGCGCGGGCAGCCGTTCGCAGGACCTGCCGGCCAGGTGCTGGACCGCGCACTGGCGGAACTGGGAATCGATCGCGCCCAGCTGTACCTCACCAACGCGGTGAAGCACTTCCACCATGAGCGGCGCGGCAAGGTGCGGCTGCACAAGCGGCCGGAAAGCCGCCACATCCAGGCCTGCCGCCCCTGGCTGATGGGTGAGATCGCACGCGTGCGGCCCCAGGTGATCGTATGCCTGGGCGCGACAGCGGCAGCCTCGGTATTCGGTCGTGACTTCGACCTCTCACGCGACCGCGGACGCTGGCACACCCTCGAAGATGGCACGCGCGGCTACGCCACGGTGCACCCGGCGTGGGTGTTGCGGCAGACCGACGATGCACGCCGCGAGGCCGGCTATCGGCTGTTCCGGGAAGACCTTCGGCAGATGTTGCGAGGGGATGGGGCATCCGCCGGGCATGGCCCGGCGCTACCACGGGCCGGGGACCGGTAGCGCCGGGCCGCGCCCGGCGAGCGAAGCGGCCCGTCAGGCGGCGTCGGGCTGGTGTTCCGGACGCGCGCGGTCGAAGGCATCCACTGCCTGGCAGGCCGCCTCGATGCGGCGCAAGGTCGGGTACGGCGCCAGGTCCAGGCCGAAGCGGTGGGCGTTGTACAGCTGCGGCAGCAGGCAGATGTCGGCCAGGCCGGGACGGTCGCCGTGGCAGAAGGTGCCGGTGTCGCGGCTGTTGGCCAACAGCGTTTCCATCGCCGCAAAGCCCTCGGCGATCCAGTGCAGCGTCCACTGCGTGCGTGCGTCGGCAGGCACCTGCAGCGTGCGCTCCAGGTACTGCATCACCCGCAGGTTGTTGATCGGGTGGATATCACAGGCCACCAACTGGGCCAGCGCCCGCACCCGCGCACGGCCGGCGGCGTCGGCCGGCAGCAGCGGTACCTGCGGAAAGCGCTCGTCCAGGTATTCGAGGATCGCCAGCGACTGGGTCAGCACATGCCCCTCATGCAGCAGCGTCGGCACCTGCTGCTGCGGATTGAGCGCGCGATAGGCATCCCGGTGCTGCTCGCCACCGTCGCGCACCAGATGCACCGGCCGCGCCTCCCAGGCCAGGCCCTTCAGCTCCAGGCCGATGCGCACGCGGTAGGCGGCGCTGGATCGCCAGTAGGTGTACAGCACGATGCCGTCGTCGACCGGGATCTCCATGGCCGCCTCCATGCTCAGGGCCTGGCCGCCTGTTCGATGCGCTGCTCGATCGCACCGAAGATGCTGTTGCCGGCAGCATCAAGCATCTCGATGCGGACCACGTCGCCGAAGGACATGAAGGGCGTGCTCGGCTTGCCGCCGCGCAGGGTCTCGACCACGCGCTGCTCGGCAAAGCACGAGGCGCCCTTGCTGGTGTCTTCGTTGGCGATGGTGCCCGAACCGACAATGGTGCCGGCACCCAGCGGACGGGTCTTGGCCGCATGCGCGACCAGCTGGGCGAAGTTGAACTGCATGTCCACGCCCGCCTCCGGCGCACCGAACCACTGGCCGTTGATGTGGGTCAGCAGCGGCAGGTGCACCTTGCTGTCCTGCCACGCAGCACCCAGCTCATCGGGGGTGACGAACACCGGCGACAGCGCCGAACGCGGCTTGGACTGCAGGAAGCCGAAGCCCTTGGCCAGCTCGCCCGGGATCAGGTTGCGCAGCGAGACATCGTTGACCAGGCCGACCAGCTGGATGTGGCTGGCGGCCTGTTCCGGGGTGGCCGCCATCGGCACGTCGTCGGTGATCACCACGATCTCCGCTTCCAGGTCGATGCCGTAGTCCTCGCTGACCACCTTGACCGCATCGCGCGGACCGTAGAAGCCCGCACTGGTGGCCTGGTACATCAGCGGGTCGGTGTAGAAGCTCTCGGGCACCTCGGCACCGCGGGCGCGGCGCACGCGCTCGACGTGCGGCAGGTAGGCGCTGCCATCGACGAACTCATAGGCACGCGGCATCGGTGCGGCCAGCGCCTGCGGATCGAGGTCGAACACGCCATCGGCGTAGCCAGCGTTGAGCGATTCGTACAGGGCGTTCAGGCGCGGCGCGATGTGGCTCCAGTCCTCCAGGGCCTGCTGCAGGGTGGCGGCAATGCCGGTGGCGCGCACGCCGTGGCGCAGGTCACGCGAGACGACGATAAGGGTGCCGTCGCGGCCGCCTTCCTTCAAGGAACCAAGCTTCATGGTGGGTGTCCGGAGTCGTGGGCAAACAAGTTTCAAGTGTAATCAAATCTGCGACGACGCCAAGCTGCAGCGCGGCATCGGCCCACCCTACCGTAGTGGGGGCTTCGGCAGGGCTTGCAGCCCTGCACCTGCTCAATGCAACGGCAACGGCAACAGCTGGCTTTCCGTGGGTTGCCGGGGCGGTGTCGGATTGCGGGGACGCCGCAAGTACGTCCCTGTAGGCTTGGCCGCGGCATCCATGCCGCGGACACCCCGCAATCCGACACCGCCCGCCCTCGACACATTCCGGCGACTGCTGGTGGATGTCGACCTTGGTCGACACATTGGTCAGATATCGAATGGAATTCCGGGGGACAGATCCGTTTTCCAAAGGAAAGCGGATCTGACACCAAGAGACGTCCCAGCAGCTCGCGGGAAACTGTCGAAGGCGGGGTGGGCCCGGTGGCGGGAGTGTCCGCGGCATGGATGCCGCGGCCAAGCCCCCATGGACGGGTTTACGGCGTCTCCCGCCACCGGACCCACCCCGCCATCCCTCAGGAAACCCGCTTTTGACGTTGACGTCGCTTTGGCCTCTGCGGGTGCAGGGCGCAGCCCTGCAGAGAGAACCCCTTACCTGAACAGGCCTTTTTGCGCGAGGTCTCAGCCATCGGTTAGACTAGGCAGGTCTGCAGCGGCCGTCCGTTTCCCTCCGGGACCGCCGGCGACCAGGGTCCGCCCTCTTCGCCCGCCCCCACTCCGACGCCGTTCGTCACGCATTCCAGCCGGCGCTTCGTGCCGGCTGCACCCAACTTCTCGCAGCGCGGTTCACGGGAACGCTCCGAGTCAGCCGATCACTTTGATCTGCCCCCGTCTGTCCGTTCGGACAGGCGTTTCTTGTACCTGGAGCAATCTCAATGTCTTTTGAATCGCTGGGCCTGGCGCCCTTCCTGCTGCGTGCGCTTGCCGAGCAGGGCTACGAAAACCCGACCCCGATCCAGCAGCAGGCGATCCCGCTGGCGCTGGCCGGTCGCGACCTGCTGGCCGGCGCACAGACCGGTACCGGCAAAACTGCCGCATTCGGCCTGCCGTTGCTGCAGCACCTGGGCACCGCCTCGCAGGAAGTGCGTGCCGGCCCGCGCAAGCCGCGTGCGCTGATCCTGGCCCCGACCCGCGAACTGGCCACCCAGGTGCATGACAGCCTGCGCGGCTACAGCAAGTACCTGCGCATTCCCAGCGCCTGCATCTACGGCGGTGTCGGCATGGGCAACCAGCTGGACATCCTGCGCCGTGGCGTGGACCTGCTGGTGGCCTGCCCGGGCCGCCTGATCGACCACCTGGAGCGTCGCAGCGTCGACCTGTCCGGCATTGAACTGCTGGTGCTGGACGAAGCCGACCGCATGCTCGACATGGGCTTCCTGCCGTCGATCAAGCGCATCCTGGCCAAGCTGCCGAAGCAGAACCGCCAGACCCTGCTGTTCTCGGCCACCTTCGAGGACAACATCCGCCAGCTGGCGCTGGAGTTCATGCGCAACCCGGAACAGATCCAGGTGACGCCGAAGAACACCGTGGCCGAAACCATCACCCACCGCGTGCACCCGGTCGATGCCGGCCGCAAGCGCGACCTGCTGCTGCACCTGCTGGCGCAGGACAGCCGCGAGCAGACCCTGGTGTTCGCCCGTACCAAGCACGGCAGCGACAAACTGGCCACGTTCCTGGAAAAGTCGGGCATCAAGACTGCGGCGATCCATGGCAACAAGAGCCAGGGCCAGCGCCTGCGTGCGCTGGGCGACTTCAAGGCCGGCCGCGTGACCGTGCTGGTGGCCACCGACATCGCTGCGCGCGGCATCGACATCAACGAGCTGCCGAAGGTGATCAACTTCGACCTGCCGATGGTGGCCGAGGACTACGTGCACCGCATCGGTCGTACCGGCCGCAACGGCGCGACCGGCCAGGCGATTTCGCTGGTGGCGCAGGATGAAGTGAAGCTGCTGCGCGCGATCGTGCGCCTGCTGGGCCGCGACATGGACATCCGCGATGTACCGGGCTTCGAACTGCAGGTTCCGATCCGCTGGGGCAACAGTGCGCCGGGCAAGGCCGAGCACGATACCGGTGAGCGCGCACCGCGCAAGAGCCACGCGCGCCGTCCGCACGGTGATGCGCCGCGCCATGCGCATGCCGGCCCGAAGAAGGCCGGCGGTGGCCGCCGCGAAGGCGGTGGAAATGGCCAGCAGCGTGCAGGTGCCGGCCAGGGCCAGCGCCGTGGCGGTGGTGGCAATGGTGGCGGCCGTGGTCGTGGCCAGGGTGGCGGCGGTGGTCGCGCTGGCTGATCCCAGCTGACATGGAGGGTGCTTCCCGCTGCGCGGGGGGCTATCGAAGGACGGCGCTGACGCGCCGTCCTTTTTTGTTGTTGGCTACCGTGAGTAGAAGCCGGCGGTGTGCTGCGCTGAGGGCGGATGGGCGTGGGGCCAGCGCAAAACACGCCGTAAACCCATCCATGGGGGCTCGGTCGGCGCATCCATGCGCCTCACGGTTTTGCGCTGGCCCCACGCCCATCCGCTTCAAGCATTGCCCGCGCCTTCTTCTCCCGCCGGGTAGCCGGGAGAAGAAAGATCAAATTCAAATTCAAAGTCAAATTCAAAGTCAAAAGCCGAAGCCGCAATTCCTAGCTTTGCCTTTGCCTTTGCTTTTGCTTTTGCCCTTGCTCCCGCCTTGGGGTCTGATGCGTCCGCGCCCGCAGGAAACTGTCATGGGAGGCAGGGGGCCTCAGCCAGGACCGTTGGCGCCAAGGGTGGCGCCATCGAGCCCCCATGGATGGGTTCACGGCGTGTCCTGGCTGAGGCCCCCTGCCTCCCAAGCACAACAACGACTCGGCGCCAAACGCCTCAACCCCGCGCTTTACTCGGATTCACCAGATTCCCGAAGAAGATCGCGTTGATCAGCAGCCGATCCGTCCCGTGCCAGTACTTGCGGTGCGCCGGGTCATCGGCAAACAGCACCACGTTGCCCTGCCCCTGCGCCGACACCAGCACCCACGCGCTGCCCGCCACCCGCGCACGGTTGCGCTCGGAAAGATAGCCATTCACCCGCGGCGGTGTGTCGATGCGTACCACCGTCGAGAACGGATTCGTGCTCGGCTGCAGCGTCACCGTGCTCTCCTTGTTGATCGCCAGTTGCCGGCGCGGCACGCCAAACGCCAGCGGATGACTGGTGTCCACATCGGCGCTCAGGATGTTGCCGCTGACCCGCTCGATCGCGGCGATGTCGCGCTGGTCACCGAATGCACGGCGGCTCTCGTCGGCAGTCTCTTCTTCCTTGCCGAGCTTCTCGCCGTCGGCCAACTTCTGCTCGATCGCCCACTTCGATGCACTGCCGTAGGTAACCAGCGAGCCACCCGCCTGCACCCAGCGCTTCAGCGCAGCCACCGCTGTGGTATCGACGCCGGTGTAGGTCCCCCCGGACAGCACGATCGTGGTGTAGCGGTCCAGGGACACTTTGCCCAGCTGCTGCGGGTCCAGCTTGCTGGCAGGCAAATGCAACTGCTGGTCGAGCAGGAACCAGGCCGAGCCGATCTCGGTGGCGGCCACGCCCTCACCCATCACCAGCGCAACCGCGGGTTTGCGCAGTGCCTTGACGCCGTCACTGCCCAGATCGATGCCTTCGCGGCTGCGGCCACTGGACAGCGCGTGCACCTGCACACCTGCCTCGCGCGCGGCCGATGTCACAGCCTCAAGCAGCGCCGCGCCCTGCAGCGCTTGCCCGGCAACCGGAATCACCAGGCTGCCGGCGGCGAAGCTGACGTCGCCCTGCGCGGTCGCGGTGGTGAACGGCTGGAATGCCGCACGTGCGCTCACGCCCTTGCCCTGCAGCGCGGCCAGCGCGCGCCCGGCGTTGTAGTCGCGCCAGTCGATCGCGTAGGCGAACCCGGCCTGGCCACCCAGCACCGCGCCCTGCTGCGCCGGCAACGCAGTCACCCGCGCGCCGCCTTCGATACGGCTGCGGCTACCGGCGAAGGCCACGCCGTAGGCCGGTGCGATTGCATAGCTGGTGCTGCCGTAGAACACGTCGCCCTTGATCGGCGGCGTCTCGGCAAAGATCGAATGCACCAGGCGGAACTGCGCCTGCTGCACCTGCACCACGTAGGTGCTGCCGGCATCGAAGCGCTGCCCATCGACGGTGACTGCACGCTCCAGCGCACGTACCTCGATGCGATGCAGCAGCAACAGTTCCAGCAGGCGGCGGGTCAGTGCCGGATCGTGCGCGTCGCCGAACACGAAGCTCTTCACCGGCTGCTGTGCGGCCTGCTTCAGCGCGCTCTGGAAGAACTGCTTCTGCAGGTCGAACAGGCCACTACGCTCGGCCACTGCACCACGCACCGTGCCCAGCCCGGTGGCGACCTGGTTGCGGATGGTGAACGGGAAGGTCAGCAGGCCATTGACCGATTCCTGCACGCGGCCACGCGAACTGGCCTGCTCGACGGTGACGCCGACCGCGCCGTGGAAGTCCGGATAGGTCGAGCCGTACACCGGCGAGAAGTTGTCGAAATTCTCGCCGGTGTAGTACAGCGAACCCAAGGCATCCAGCGCCTGCGCGTGGTACTTGGCCAGGGTCTTGTTGAACTCGTACGACGGCGCCGGAATCAACGGGCTGTGCATGCTCTTCGGCGAAGGCTCGAAGTAGTACGTGCTGTCCTTGCCCATTTCGTGGAAGTCGATCTGCACGTTCGGGTACCACTGGTGGAACACCTCCACCTTCGGCCGCGAGTCCTGCTGGGTCAGGGCCAGCCAGTCGCGGTTGAGATCGGTGAAGTAGTGGTTGGTGCGGCCCTGCGGGAACGGCTCGACGTGCTCCTTGTCAGCCGGGTCGGCCGAAGCCGGATCGGAGGCCCACGCGTTGTGCCAGTTGGCGGCGCGATCGCGACCGTCCGGATTCTGCGCCGGGTCGAACAGCACCACCGCCTGCTGCAGCCATTGCTGGGTCTCGGCACTGCGGTTGGCCACCAGGTAGTAGGCGGTCAGCATCGCCGCCTCGGCGCTGGAGGTCTCGTTGCCATGCACGCTGTAACCCAGCCACACCACCACCGGGCTGTCGCCCGCCGCACTGCGCGGCTGCGCCGGATCGACCAGGGTCGCGTGCTGCTGGCGCAGCTGTTCCAACCGCGCGTGGTTGCCGGCAGCGGTTACCGTGGCGATCAGCAACGGGCGGCCCTCGTAACTGCGGCCGATCTCGCGCACGCTGATCTTGTCCGAGCGTTTCGCCAGTTCCTGGAAGTACGCCACCAGCTGGTCGTGCCGGGTGTAACGGCTGCCGATCGGGTAGCCGAGGAACTGCTCGGGTGTGGGAATGGACGTATCGAACGCGGCCGCGTCGACGGCCTGCGGGAAGAAGTACGCACTCTGTGCCTGCGCTGGCTGCGGGCAGGACAGTGCGGTGGCGGCGGCGATCAGCAACGGAAGAACGGCACGACGATGCAAGGACACGGTGACTCCCCAGGACACAACGGCAGACGGTCGCGCGGCCGGCTCCCTGAAGAAACCGGCCGCAGCGGATGGATCAGAAGCGGTAATCGAAGCCCAGCGTGAAGTAGCGGCCGCGCAGGTCGTACTGGCTGAAGTCGTATGGCGCGCGGATGCCCGGGAACGAAGCGTCGTACGGCGGCGTCTTGTCAGCCAGGTTCTGCACCTTGGCATACAGCGTCAGCTTGTCGATGCCGGTGTAGCCCAGGTACAGGTCGTACTGGCTATAGCTGCCGACGCGCTGCTGCACGGCCTTGGCTGCGGTGCTGGCTTCCTGGCGGTAGCTGCTGGTGTAGTACCAGGTTACTGCGGCGTTGAAATCACCGTACTTCCAGTCCAGCGTGGTGGTGGCCTTGTCCTTGGGCAGGGTCGCGCCCAGGTTGCTGCCGGCGTAGTCCACCAGCGGGCCACCGACCACGGTCGGGCGACGGTAGTCGCGCACGTGGGTATAGGCCGAGGACACGGTGAAGTCACCCAGCGCCGCGGTCGGGATGCGCTGGCGCAGTTCGACGTCGATACCCGAGGTCTTCAGCTCGCTCAGGTTCTGGTAGCGGTTGTAGACCGCCTGCAGCTTGCCGCGCTCATCGCGCTGCACCGCGCCAGCCACGTTGTCGTTGACCAGGGTCTGGGTATTGTTGGTGCCGACCAGGTTGTCCAGCTGGATGCGGTAATAGTCCACGCTCAGGTTGGTGTTGGCCCACGGTGACAGCACCACGCCGAAGTTCACGCTCTTGGTTCGCTCCGGCTTCAGTGCGTTGTTACCGACGGTGAAGAAGGTCGGGTTCTGGCGCGAGCCCGGCACGTCCGGATCACGCGGATCAACCACGCTGCCGTAGGCGATGCTGGTGCTGTTGGAGTTTTCCGACAGCGACGGTGCGCGGAAGCCCTTGGAAGCGGACGCACGCACCAGCAGGACATCCAGGGGCTGCCAGCGCAGGCCGATCTTCGGCGAGAACGCATCGCCGAAATCGTCGTAGTGGTCGGCGCGCGCGGCGGCGGACAGCTCCAGCGTCGAGGCCAGCGGCACGTTCACTTCGGCGTAGGCCGCACTGACCTGGCGCTTGCCGTGTACTTCGGCAATGGCCGGGCGCACCTGCAGGCCGGCATCGATCTGCCACGGGTTGTTGGAGTCGAGCTTTTCGCGGCGCCACTCGGCACCGGCCGCGAAGCCGATCTCACCCGCCCAGGTATGGCCCAGGCTGCCGGAAATCTTCGCATCGATACCCTGCAGCTTGGATTCGGCCGGACGCAGCGTGGCGATGTTGATCGAATCGCGCACCGACTGCGGCGTGGCCGCCGGGTTGAGCAGGTTGTAGCTGCCGGTGGCCAGCGCGTCGGCCAGCGCCCAGCGATTGGCGAAGCCGCCGGACACGCTCTCGCGCTCGCTGCTGCGTGCGCCGAACGCGGCCACTTCCCAATCCCACGACGCGGTGGTGCCACGCAGGCCGAACACGCCGCGGTAGGCGGTGGAACGGTTGGTCTTGATCGTGCCGCCGAGGTCGAAGAAGGTGTACTCGATCGGGATCGCGCGGCCGTACGGGTTGTACGGATTGTTGGCCGGCAGCAGCGACGACACCGGCTCGGCCAGGCCGCTGTTGGCGTTCAACGCGAAGCGGCCGCTTTCCAGGGTGAAGAACGGGCTGCTGCCGAACCAGGCGGCGCTCTTGATCTGGCTGTACAGCACTTCGCCAAAGGCCTCGACGTTGTCGTTCAGGCGGAAGGTACCGTTGGCATAGGCCTGGTAGCGCTTGGTCGAGGGAATCAGCGTGGTGAACGGCGCCTGGTTGAAGCCGCAGGTATCACCGGACAGGCCATCGATCGGCGCGCTGGCAACGCGGGTGGTGCCGGCCGGGCAGTTGCCGTTGGCATCGAGCATCGGCACCGAGACGCCGTTGACCAGGTAGCGCGCGCCCTTGGCCGACCAGCCGTTCCAGCGGCCACCCGGCTTGTCGGTGTAGATGCCGCTCCTGGTCAGGTTGCGTTCGTCCTGGTCCAGGCGCTCACGGTTGTACCCCTGCAGGCTGAAGAGGATGTTGTAGCCATCGGTGTCCAGATCACCGAGGCCGCCGACGAACTTCAGGTTCTGCTCGTGCAGGCCGCCCTGGTCGGCACCGCCGAAGCTGCCGCCGATCTCGGCGCCTTCGAAGTTCTGCCGGGTGATGATGTTGACCACGCCGGCCACGGCGTCGGAGCCGTACACCGCCGAGGCGCCGTCCTTGAGCACCTCAATGCGCTCGACCGCGACCAGCGGCAGCGCATTGAGATCGACGAAGGTGTCGGACAGGCCACCGGCCGGGAAGCCGTAGTTGGCCAGCCGGCGGCCATTGAGCAGCACCAGCGTGTTCTTCTGCGACAGGCCACGCAGGCCGATGCCGGCCGAGCCGGACGCCCAGCCGTTATTGGTGGTTTCGTTGGCAGCGTTGCCGGTGTTGGCCGAGATCGAGCGCAGCACGTCGGCGACGGTGGCCTTGCCGGTCTGTTCCAACTGCTGGCGGCCGATCACCTGCACCGGGTTGGAGGCCTCGGTATCGGTGCGCTTGATGTTGGAACCGGTGACGCGCACGGCGGCCAGGGTGCTGGCTTCGCCACTGGCGTCGGCGGAGGTTTCGGCGGCGGCGGACAAAGGCGCGGCCAGAGCGACGGCCAGGGCCGCCACGAGCAGGGTGTGCTTGGGCATGACGATGTGGGGAGGTGGAAAGGGCGACGTAGTTCCGCAGTAGTCCATGCCTGGCCGGGGCCCGGCCAATAACATCTCTTCATACGGATATAAGAGAAACTATCATCTCTTCATCCGGATGGAAAGAATTACCTCACGAAAGTCCAACAACCGCTCAGGATGGCCGGCCACCTGCGGCGTACAATCGCGCCATGGAAATCTTCAAAGTCTTCATGCTCGAGGCGGCGCACCGCCTCCCCAACGTGCCGCCGGGGCACAAGTGCGCGCGCCTGCATGGCCACTCGTTCCGGGTGGAACTGAAGGTCGAGGGCGAGCCCGGCGCGCAGACCGGCTGGATCATGGACTTCGGCGACGTGAAGGCGGCTTTCCAGCCGATCTATGACCGCCTGGACCATCACTACCTCAACGACATCCCCGGCCTGGAGAACCCGACCAGCGAGAACCTGGCGGTGTGGATCTGGAACGAACTCAAGCCCAGCCTGCCGGCGCTGAGCGAGATCACCGTGCACGAAACCTGCACCTCCGGCTGTCGCTACCGCGGCCCGACGGCCTGATCAACCCATTGATCTGAAAGGCTTTTCAAAGGCGCCCTGAGCGCCTTGGTTATTTTTGTTGCATTGCCGCATCAACGGCGTATGCTGCAATGCATCAAGCCACTCCCTGATGCCCCCTATGGCTGCCGCCTTCAGCGATCGCTTCAGTGATGCCACCCGCCAGTTCGCCGCCGCCGCAACGCGCGCAAACCGATTGGCGTTGGAGAACGCGGAAAGCATGTTCGGCGTGCAGTTGAAGGTGATGGAGCGCAACCTGACCGCGACCGGCGGCTGGCTGGGCGAACTGGCCCGCAGCGACGACGCGGCCGGGATGCTCAACAAGGGCGCACAGCTGTGGCAGGACAACCTGCAGCGGCTGGGCCAGGCCCAGCAGGACGTGGTCGGTCTCGGCCTGGTGGCCAGCAAGGCGTGGTCCGAACTGGTGCAGGGTTACAACGAATCAACGGCGGACGCGAGCAACCACTGACGCGACGCAACGCTCATTGCGTGGGTCCCTCCCCCCATGCAATCCGGACCCGGCAGATCCCTCCCTCTGCCGGGTCTTTTTTTGCCTGGCGTCCGGATTCCGGAGTGCGTCTTCGTCCGATGTCTCTGCGAACTGAGGGGCCCCGCCGGGACAGGCAGGGGCCTGGGCAAATGTCCCCCGGCGCCGGCCGTTGGCCGCCACCTCCTCCTTTACTTTGCCCAGCCCCCCGCCCGCCCCGACGAGGCTCGGCTTACGGCAGGTAAAGCGCAGCGCTCGTGGCGCCTTTCAACGAGGCGCCGACGAACTCCGAACGCAGAGCGGATGCCCTTGCGTACGAAGTAAAGGGGGAGGTGACGGCCAACGGCCGGCGCCGGAGGACATTCGTACGCAAGGGCCTCCGCCCTGCGCCGCGCAGGACAACCCGCGAAGGAACCTCAGCGCCCGCGACCACCATGCCAATGCTGGTGCCACGCCTGGAACATCAGCACGTTCCACAGGTGCGTGTGCCACTTGCGCTCGCCGCGCAGGAACGCTTCCCAGATGCCGCGCACGCGTGCCGCATCGAAGCAGCCCTGGTTGCGAAGCAGCTGCGGGTCCAGCAGCGCCTCCGCCCAATCGCGCAACGGACCGGCCAGCCAGCGCGCCATGGGCGGGCCAAAGCCACGCTTGGGACGGTACACCAGCGGCTCGGGCAGGTAGCGTGCCAACAGATTCTTCAGAATGAGTTTGTGTTCGCCATCGTGGTACTTCAGGTGCTGCGGCAGGCGCCAGGCCAGGCGCACCACCTCCATGTCCAGCAATGGCGCACGGGTTTCAACGCCCGCCGCCATGCCCGCGCGATCAACCTTGGCAAGGATGCCCTCGGCCAGGTCCATGCGGAAATCCAGCAGCTGGATGCGCGCCTCGGCCGGCAGCGCGGTGTCCTGCTGCTGGAAGATCGTCATCGGCTCGCGTGCACCCAGCACCACCTGCGCCGGCTGCCGCCAGCGCGTCACGCGCTGCAGGTAGTGGCCTTCCACGTCGTTGGCGGCGACTTCCGCCACCAGCGCACGCCAGCCGCCGAGGCGGCCTCGCTCCACGTTCATCCGGTTGCCGCTGCGCCGTGCCAGGTCACGCACCCAGTCCGGCAGGCCGCCGCACAGGCGTGCATTGCGCAGCGCGCGGCCGTAGCTGGGGTGACCGAAGAACAGCTCATCGCCGCCGTCACCGGTCAGCGCGACCGGCTTGCGCGCCCCCAGCAGTTCACTGGCCAGCAACGTCGGCAGCTGCGAGGCGTCGGCGAACGGCTCGCACCAGACCTGCGGCAGCCGCTGAAGCAGGTCCAGTCCCTGGCGCGCGTCCATCCGGTGCAGGTGGTGCTGCACGCCGAGATGCCGCGCGACCTGCGAGGCCCAGTCGCTCTCATCATGGCCGGGATCATCGAAACCGACCGTCCATGCCTCGATCGGGAGGGTCGACTGCGCCTGCATCATCGCGGTCACCAGCGACGAGTCGGTGCCACCGGACAGGAACGCGCCGCAGGCCAGTGGCGAATGCATGCGTGCGGCAATGGCCTTCTGCAGTACCGTCTCCAGCTGGTCGGTAGCCTGTTCCAGGCTGGGTGCCGGCTGCAGGGATTCCTGCAGTGCGCTGTGCATCGCATCGCGTGCGCACCAGTAGCGTGAGCCGCCCTGGGCGGCCTGGCTGGAACCGCCAGCCGCATGGTCATTCAGATCGATGCGCAGCATCGCGCCGGCCACCAGCTTGTGGATACCGCGGTAGATGGTGTGTGGTGCCGGC
The DNA here is from genome assembly GCF_059370315.1 of Stenotrophomonas sp. YJH_SMC_46. Classification (NCBI taxonomy): domain Bacteria; kingdom Pseudomonadati; phylum Pseudomonadota; class Gammaproteobacteria; order Lysobacterales; family Lysobacteraceae; genus Stenotrophomonas; species Stenotrophomonas sp. YJH_SMC_46. The sequence goes on along the minus strand of NZ_JCAFTO010000004.1, from coordinate 176,080 downwards.
ACATAGTCATGGCGCAGCAGCAGGCTCAGCGCATCCTGGTCGATGCCAGGGGCAAATCCGGCGAAGGCCTGAAGCGCCTTCAACTCCGAGGCAAACAGGAACTGGCCCTGGTACCAACCGTAGTACAGCGGCCGCTCGCCGACCCGGTCGCGGGCCAGCCACAGTTCGCGCGCCTCCCGGTCCCACACACTGAAACCGAACGCGCCCTCGATGCGCGACAGCGCCCGCTCCACGCCCCATTCGACGATCGCCTGCAGCAGCAGCCGCGCATCGCTGCAACTGCGTGGCAGGTCGCGCAGCTGCGCCTGCAGGTCACTGCGGTTGTACAGGCGGCCGTCCAGGCACAGCACGTAGCGACCGCAGTCCGAGCTCAGCGGCTGTAACGGCGTATCGGTGGGCGCCCGGCAGTGGCCCAGTGCCAGGCCGGCCCCGGCGTCGGTCCAGTAGCCAATGCGGCCCCGGCCGCGCTGCTGCAGGGCGCGCAGCATCGGTGCCAGGCGCTGCAGCAGGTGTTCGTCCTCGGCAGGTGGCAGCCAGGCCCCGACCACGCCACTCATCGGGCACCTCTGCAGCGGCAGCGGCGGGACGGGTTCAGCAGGTAGAGGGCGGGCGACATGGGAACGGCACGCGGAGCGGAGGAGACTCCATGCTCTGCGCCCTGACGGCCCCGCGTCAGTCGCGTTGCTGTCAGCGATGGTCACCAGACGTATCACGAAGGTAACGCTTTGTAACAACCTCAGGCTATGCTCAACGCCAAGCTGTTGCCAGGCCTGGAGTGCGGCCCCAGCGCCAGCAACCCCGGCTGAATGGCGCCCACCCGCTGGACCCGGGCGGCCCGCAGGCTGGGATAGCATCGCCGCGCTCGTGCCGTGGCGGTACGTTTGCGTCCACGGAGGCCTTGGAAATGCTGGATATCGTACTGGTCGAAGACGATGCCCGCCTGGGAACGATGGTCAGTGACTACCTGCAGCGGCATGGCTACCAGGTCGCCCATGAACGCAGCGGCGAGCGGGCAGTGGCCCGGATCCTGGCGGAAAAGCCGGCGCTGGTCCTGCTCGATGTCGGCCTGCCCGACCAGGATGGTTTCGAAGTGTGTCGGCAGATCCGGCCCCACTATGACGGCATCATCTGCGTGCTGACCGCCCGCACCGACAACATCGACCAGGTGCTGGGCCTGGAACTGGGGGCCGACGATTACATCGGCAAACCGATCGAACCGAGGGTGCTGCTGGCCCGGCTGCGTGCCCACCTGCGCCGCCATCGCCGGGTCGAGCCACGTGACGGCAGCCTGCGCTTCGGCGAGCTGAACATCGACCCTTCCACCCGCAACGTACACCTGCAGGGCGGCCTGCTGGAGCTCACCACGGCCGAGTTCGACCTGCTGTTCCTGCTGGCCAGCAACGCCGGCCAGATCCTGGACCGCGATGCGCTGCTGCGCGGCCTGCGCGGGATCGCCTTCGACGGCCTGGACCGCTCGATCGATGCCCGCATCTCGCGCCTGCGCCGCAAGCTGGGCGACAACCCGGAGCAGCCAGAACGGATCAAGACCGTTCGCGGCCGCGGCTACCTGTTCAGCCGCTCGGCATGGGGATGACGCGCACGCCGTCGGCGATGCGCGGCCACGCCTTCCACTTCCTGCGCTACGGCATCGGCTTCCTGCTCGCCCATCTGTTGCTGATCGTGCTGGGCCTGTGGGCCTGGGATGCCCTGCTGGAAGACCGCACCGAAGCCGGCCTGCAGGCCGAGATGCGCGGCACGCACGCGCTGCTGCAGCATCGCTTCGCCGAAACCCCGCGTGAACAGTGGCCGGCGCTGGCCCGCGAACTCGACGCTGATTTCGCCTATGCCCTACGCCTGGTTCCTTTGGCCGAGGCGGTGAAGGCGCTGCAGTCCAGCCAGCGACCGCCATTCAACAACGGCCGGGTGCAGATCGACCTGGAGCACATGCGCAGCCTGCAGCGCATCGGTGACAGCGGCTACGCGCTGATGCTGGGGCCGCTGGACGAAGCGCTGCCTGACGAAAGCTGGCAGGACAGCGAAGTCTCCGGCGTGGCGATCCTGCTGCTGATCCTGATGGTGGCGGTGGCACTGCCGATGTACGTGATGGTCTACCGGCTGTGGCGCGACGTCTCGCAGCTGGCCCAGGCGGCGCGGCGGATGCGCGACGGCCAGCTGGACACGCGTGCGCCGCGCGCCGGCACCGCACTGGTGCGGCCGCTGGCCAATGCCTTCAACCACATGGCCGAGCAGCTGCAGCAACTGCTGGAAAGCCAGCGGGTGCTCGCGCAGGCGGTGGCGCACGAAGTCCGCACGCCATTGGCACGGATGCGTTTCGGCCTGGCCGAGCTGGAAGACAGCGCACTCGACGACGTGCAGCGCGATGCGCTGGGCGGCCTGCGCACCGATGTGGATCGGCTGCAGCACCTGACCGACGCCGGCGTCGAGTACGCCGCACTGGGTCGCTGCCATCAGCTGACCCGCCAGCGCCTGCAGCTGGCGGCGCTGGCGCGCGGCGTGGTCGCCCAGTTCGCGCCGCTGCCGGTGCCGGTGCAGCAGGCGCTGTCGCCGGTGGGCCTGGTCAACGTCAACCGGCACATGCTGGAGCTGGCACTGCGCAACCTGCTCGGCAATGCACTGCGTTACGCGCGCCGGCAGATCCGTATTGCCAGCACCGTCAATGACGGCTGGCTGTGCCTGCAGGTGGAGGACGACGGCCCCGGCATCGCACCCGAACTGCGCGGCCAGGTACTGCAACCCTATGTGCGGCTGGATCCGGGCAGCCCCGGCTTCGGCCTCGGCCTGGCGCTGGTGCAGGTGGTGGCCGACAAGCATGGCGGCCACGTTGAAGTGACCGACTCCGAACTGGGAGGTGCGTGCATCCGCCTGAAACTGCCGCTGGAAAGCGGCGGTGCGGTGACGGGCGACCCGGCCTGCTAGGCCGCCGGTTCGGCGCGTGGCAGGGCAAACACGAACAACGCGCCGCTCGCGCTGTCACGCAGTTCGATCCTGCGCCCATGCAGCTGCACGATGCGCTGCACGATCAGCAGGCCCAGCCCGCCGTTCTCGCCGCGCCGTGCCCCCAGCGCAGCCGGTGCCTGGAACAGCTGGGTGCGCAGCGCTGGCGCAACCCCGGGGCCGTCGTCGGCCACGCTCACCTCCACGCTGTCATCGGTTGCGCGCAGGCGCACCTCGATCTGCCCACCCTCGGGTGCATGCCGCAGCGCGTTGTCGAGCAGGTTGGTCAGCACCCGCTCGACCAGGCCCAGATCGGCACGCACCAGCGGCAGGCCGGGCGGGAACTCTGCGTGCAGGTGCTGGTTGCGCGCCTGCGCCGCCAGCTCGAATTTCTGCAGCACATCCTGCAGCAGTTCCGGCAGCGCGAACACTTCCCACTCCAGGCGCACTTCGCCATGTTCCAGCCGCGCCAGCTCGAACAGCGCGCGTGCCAGCCGGCCGACCTTGGCACTCTGTGCCAGCGCGATGCCGAGATAACGGCGCCGCTCGTCCGGCGACAGCGTGGCGTCCTTCAACGCCAGTGTTTCCAGGTAGCCATGCAGCGACGACAACGGCGTACGCAGGTCATGCGAGATGTTGGCGACCAGCTCGCGGCGCTGCAGATCCTGCTGGCGCAGCTGCTGCCACTGCTCGCCCAACCGTTGCGCCATCTGCGCATGCGCATGTTCGAGGATCACCAGTTCATCGCGCTCACCCGGGCGCAGCGGCTCCGCCGGCGGCAGTCGCGTGGGTGCATCGATGTCGAAGGCCTGGATGCGCCGGGTCAGCCGCCGCAGCGGGCGTGTCACCCAGTAGAAGGCCACCAGCCCGGCCAGCAGGCCGAGGCCACCAACGAGTGCCACCGACCACAGCGTAGTGTTCCACTGGCTGCCGGCGGCGAGGTCGTCGGCCAGCATCTGCCGGTGCTCGCCCACCAGCACCACGTACACATAGCCGGCCTGGCGGCCCTGCACGATCAACGGTGCAGCACTGAACACCTTGCGGCCATCGGCGCTGCGCGGATCATCACCGAGGATCGGCAACGGTGCTCCCGCCAGCAGGCGGCGCAGCGGCGCCACGTCCACCCGGGTGCGCACCAGGTGCCCACTGGGCGCATCGTGGCCAAGGATGCGGCCCTGGTCGTCCAGCAGGTAGACCTCGACGCTGGGGTTGACCGCCATCAGCTGGCCGAACAGCGCGCGCACGGCGGCATCGCGCATGCCGCTGGTATCCATCAGCTCGCTGCGCTGGGCAATGTGCTCGGCCAGGCCCAGCGACAGCCGCTGTACCACCTCCTGCTCGTGGCGGGTGTTGGCCCGCATCTGCAGTGCAAGCAGCGCCATGCAGCACGCCAGCATCAGCGCAGCGGTCACCACCGCCAGCTTCTGCCACAGGTTCGGCTTGATCATGCCGCCGCCCCGGCCGGATCGACCAGCTTGTAGCCACGGCCCCACACCGTCAGCAACCGCCGCGGGTTGGCCGGGTCCGGCTCGATCTTGCTGCGCAGGCGATTGATATGGGTGTTGACCGTGTGTTCGTAGCCATCGTGCTGGTAGCCCCAGACCTGGTTGAGCAGTTCCATGCGCGCGAACACCTGGTCCGGATGACGGGCGAAGAACAGCAGCAGGTCGAACTCGCGCGGGGTCAGCTCCAGCGCGTTGCCATCCACCGAGGCGGTGCGCGCGACCGGATCCAGCTGCAGGCCGCCCAGTTCGATCGCGCCGGCATCGATGCGTGCGCTCTGCGCCATCGCCTCGGCGCGGCGCAGCAATGCGCGCACCCGCGCTACCAGTTCCGGCATCGAGAAGGGCTTTGCCAGATAATCGTCCGCGCCCAGTTCCAGGCCGACGATGCGCTGGGTTTCGCTGCCGCGCGCGCTGATGATGATGATCGGCACATAGCGCGCCATCGCGCGTGCACGCTGGCAGACCTGCAGGCCATCCACGCCGGGCAGCATCACGTCCAGCACCAATGCATCCCACGGACCTTCCTGCTCCAGCAGGCGCAGGCCGGCATCGCCGCTGGCGGCATGGGCCACGTCGTAGCCCTCATCGCCCAGGTGCATGCGCAGCAGGTCGGCGATGTGGGCATCGTCTTCAACGATCAGCACGCGTTTGGTCGACATCGGCAGCTCGGGGCCAGTGGGGAGGCTGGCAGCATTGTGGCGCGGGGCGGCCGCCGATACCTCACGAAAAATTGAATCCTGCGTGAGGATTCGTTGACCCGGGCGGGCGCAGCATGGCCCCGTCGCCCCTTCCCGGAGTCCGCCATGTCCCTGTCCCGCCGCCATCTGCTGGGCCTGGGTGGTGTTGCCACCGCTGCCGGCCTGCTCGGTCTGGGGGCCTGCAGCCGCGCCGCCCCGGCGGCCGCTGAAGCGCGCCCGCCGCGACAGTTCGAGGTCATGCACAGCGATGCGCAATGGCGCCAGCGGTTGACCCCGGCGCAGTACGCGGTGCTGCGCCAGCAGGGCACCGAACGCCCCTGGAGCAGCCCGCTCAACAATGAACACCGGCAAGGCACCTTCGCCTGCGCCGGCTGTGCACTGCCGCTGTTCTCCTCCTCCACCAAGTTCGAGAGCGGCACCGGCTGGCCCAGCTTCTGGGCACCGCTGCACAACGCCATCGGCGAAGACCGCGACGTGACCTTTGGGATGCTGCGGGTAGAGGTGCACTGCCGCCGCTGTGGTGGCCACCTTGGCCACGTGTTCAACGACGGCCCGCGCCCGACGGGGCTGCGCTACTGCATGAACGGTGCGGCGATGGTGTTCGTTCCCGGCGCCACGGACGGTACCGCCGACGGCTGGCGGGTGCCGGTCGGTTCTTCCCCTGCTTCCGGAGCCTGACGATGCTGCTGTTGCTGCTTGCCTACCTCGGCGGCGCGCTGACCCTGCTCAGCCCGTGCATCCTGCCGGTGCTGCCGTTCGTGTTCGCGCGTGCCGACCGCCCCTTCCTGCGCAGCACGCTGCCGTTGCTGCTGGGCATGGCGCTCACCTTCACCGTGGTCGCCAGCCTGGCTGCGGTGGGCAGCCAATGGGTGGCCCAGGCCAACCAGGTCGGACGCTGGGTCGCCCTGCTGCTGATGGCGCTGTTCGCGCTGGCACTGTTGTGGCCGCGACTGGCCGACCATCTGCTGGCGCCATTCCAGCGCGTCGGCGCACGGCTGAGCGCGCGTGCCGATGCGGCGGATGCCGCGGGGCACGGCGGCGCGTGGACCTCGCTGCTGATCGGCGTCGCCACCGGCCTGCTGTGGGCGCCCTGCGCGGGGCCGATCCTCGGCCTGGTGCTGACCGGTGCCGCCCTGCATGGCGCCAGTGCCGGTACCAGTGCGCTGCTGCTCGCGTATGCGCTGGGTGCGATCAGCGCGCTGGCGCTGGCGGTATGGGTAGGTGGCCGCGTGTTCCGCGCGCTGCAGGCGCGGCTTGGGCTGGGCGACGTACTGCGCAAGGTGCTGGGCGTGGCCGCGCTGCTGGCGGTGGTGGCGATTGGTCTGGGCTGGGATACCGGCCTGCTCACCCGTCTTTCGACGGTCAGCACCGCACGCATCGAGCAGGGCCTGCTGGATGCGGTACCCGGTGCGCAGCCGGCGGCACCGCCGATGATGATGATGGCCGGTGCCAACGCCGCAGCCGATGCACCGCTACCGGTGGAAGGCACCCTGCCCGCGCTGGACGGCGCCACCGGCTGGCTCAACAGCCCACCGCTGACGGCCCAGCAGCTGCGCGGCAAGGTGGTACTGGTCGATTTCTGGACGTACTCCTGCATCAACTGCCTGCGCGCGATGCCGTTCGTGCACGAATGGGAACGCCGCTACCGTGACCACGGCCTGGTGGTGGTCGGCGTGCACACGCCGGAGTTCGCCTTCGAGCGTGACCCACGCAACGTGATGAAGGCGGTGCAGCAGCTGAAGGTCGAGTACCCGGTGGCGCTCGACAACCAGTACACGATCTGGCGCGCGTTCAACAACCGCTACTGGCCGGCGCAGTACTTCGTCGATGTGCAGGGCAACATCCGCGGCCACCAGTTCGGCGAAGGCAACTACGCGCGCTCGGAACAGGTGATCCGTCGCCTGCTGGCCGAAGCCGGGCAGACGAACCTGCCGCCACCCGCCGATCCCGCTGCCGCCGACCTGAAGGGCGTGGCCGTGCAGGCCGACATGGGCAACCTGCGCTCGCCGGAAACCTACCTCGGCCACGCCCGTGCCGAGCAGTTCGCCTCACCCGGCGGACAGCGCAGCGACAGCGCGTTCGACTACACGCTGCCGACCACCCTGGCGTTGAACCAGTGGGGACTGTCCGGCCACTGGACCATTACCGACGAGACCGCAGAGCTGCAGCGGGCCGGTGGCCGCATTGCCTTCCAGTTCCATGCGCGCGACCTGCACCTGGTGCTGGCACCGACCCGCGACGGCACGCCGGTGCGCTTTCGCGTCTGGCTGGACGGCAAGCCGCTGCCCGCCGCCGATGCCGGCAGCGATGTCGATGCCGATGGCAGTGGCGTGGTCGACGAGCACCGCCTGTACCAGCTGGTGCGCCAGCGCGGCACGGTCGGTCCGCACCGCTTCGAGATCGAATTCCTCGATGCGGGCGTGCAGGCCTATGCCTTCACTTTTGGTTGAAACGGGAGGACATGATGAAACTCTCCTTTGAACAGGGCATCGCCGCCGGTGTCGCCGGACTGGTGGCCACCGCATTGATCGCCGGTGTGCTGCTGGTCGACCACGGCGCGGCTGCGGCGCCGGTCGAAGCCAGCGCGCAGACCCAGGCAGTACCGGCACCCACGGGCGATGCGGCGTTCCGCGATGACGCGACCCACGCCAGCGTGGTGTTCGCCGGCGGTTGCTTCTGGGGCGTGCAGGGCGTGTTCCAGCACGTCAAGGGCGTGAGCAATGCGGTGTCCGGCTACATCGGCGGCAGCGCCGCCGACGCGCGTTACGAGCGGGTCAGCAGCGGCCAGACCGGCCACGCCGAAGCAGTGAAGATTGACTACGACCCGCGCCAGGTCAGCTACGGGCAGTTGATGCAGGTGTTCTTCTCGGTGGCACACGACCCGACCCAGCTCAACCGCCAGGGGCCGGACCACGGCAGCCAGTATCGATCGGCAATCTTCACCGATGACGCCCGCCAACGGGCAGCCAGCCGCGCCTACATCGCCCAGCTCGGCCAGGCCGGCAGCTACCGCGCACCGATCGTCACCCAGCTGGTCAGCGGCCAGCGCTTCTACCCGGCCGAAAGCTACCACCAGAATTACATGGCGAACTACCCGCAGGCCGCCTACATCCGCTACTACGACGCACCGAAGCTTGCGGCGCTGGGCAAGCAGTTCCCGGCGCTGTACCGGCGCGAGGCGGCGCTGGTGCCGATGCGGTAGCCGGCATTCCCCCTTGGGCTGACCGACGCTCGGCGGTGCTCTCTGTAGAGCCGAGCCCACGCTCGGCTGCTGTTGGCGGAAGTGCAGCCGAGCATGGGCTCGGCTCTACACACAAAAAAAGACGCACGGCCATCCAGCCGTGCGTTTGGGAAGTATCGGCCGTGCCCCGATCAGGCCAGGCCGACAACGACATGCTAGGCTCGCCATCATCATGGGTACAGCACCAGATGGCGGGATATTCGATGGATACAGATGACCAGGCCTCGATGATTCCCCCCCGCTATCAACGGCTGTCGGATGAGTTGGCCGAAGCCATTCATGGTGGCCGCCTTCCGGTCGGCAGCCGCCTGCCTTCGCTGCGGCAGATGGCCCTGCAGCGCAGGCTCAGCCTGAACACGGTGATTGCCGCCTATCGCCAGCTCGAAGATGCCGGACTGGTGATTCCGCGGCCGAAGGCGGGCTTCGAAGTCGCGCCGCGGCTGTCGGTGCCGGAGCGTTCGCTGCGCGACACCCCATCCGCGCCCACCGCGCCGCTGCAGCAGGTGCTGATGGCCCGGGTACTGGAAGCACAGCGCCGCCCGGGTGTGGTCGATCTGGCCTTCGCCGGCCCACGTGGTCGCCAGTTCTATCCCGGCGCGCAGCTGGCCCGGCATACCGCGCAGGTGCTGCGCCACGGCCAGCAGACGGTGGAGACCTATGCGAGACCCAACGGCTCCCCCCGGCTGCTGGCACAGATCGTGCGCCGCAGTCCGCGCATGGGACTGCACACCCACGCCGAGCGACTCCTGCTGACCCATGGTGCGATGGAAGCCCTGCAGCTGGCGTTGCGCGCGGTCACCCAGCCCGGTGACGCGGTGGGCATCGAGGCGCCGTCCTACTTCAACCTGTATCCGTTGCTGGCCAACCTCGGCCTGCAGGCCATCGAGTTGCCCACCCACCCGCAGCACGGACTGGACGTGGATGCACTGGATGCGCTGCTGGAGCACAGGCCGCTGGCCGCACTGGTGGTGATGCCGACCGTGCACAACCCGCTCGGCTGCACCATGCCGACCGCCGCCAAACAACACCTGGCCGAGCTGGTCAACGCACGGCAGCTGCCGCTGATCGAGGATGCGGTGTACGCCGAGCTGCAGTTCTGCGAACCGCCGGCACCCTTGCTGAAAGCCTTCGATCGCGATGGCTGGGTGATGGTGGTCGGTGGCTTCTCAAAGACACTGGCGCCGGATTACCGCATCGGCTGGCTGGATGGCGGCCGCTTCGCAGAGCGCATCGCACTGCTGAAGTTCCAGTCCACCGGCGGCGAGCCGCAGCTGCTCGGCGATGCGGTGGCCGCGTATCTGGAAGCAGGCAGCTACGAGCACCATCTGCACCGCATGCGCCGCCTGTACCGCGAACAGGTCGGGCGGCTGCGCCAGCTGGTGGCCGAACACTTCCCGGCCGGCACCCGCGCCACCGAACCGCAGGGCGGCTTCCTGCTGTGGCTGGAACTGCCGGGCGTGGACACGCGCGAGCTGTTCGAGCGAGCGCTGCTGGAGGACATCGTGTTCATGCCGGGCCAGGTGTACTCGCGCGGCGCACGCTACCGCCACTGCCTGCGGCTGTCGTGCTGCCAGAGCCTGGATGCGCGCTTCATCGGTGCGGTGGAGCGGCTGGGTGCGATCGCACGGGAGCTGGCAGTGCGCCAGCTCCTGTAGAGCCGAGCCTACGCTCGGCTGCCCTTCGCTGACGGTCCCCGCTGAGCCGAGCATGGGCTCGGCTCTACAGGAAGCAGGTCAGTCGAGCAGGTGCGTACTCAGGATCTGACCATCCGCCCCCGGCAGATGCGGCAGCCGTCCCCAGCACGGCATCGGCAGGCGCTGCTGCAGCGTGGCGATGTTCTCGTCCTGGCGCTGCATCGCACGATCAATGTGGTTGCCGATCCAGCCCAGGCGGTCCACGCCGCTGGCCTGCAGTGATTGCGCAGTCAACCGCGCATGGTTGACGCAGCCAAGTCGCATGCCCACCACCAGCAGCACCGGCAGCTGCAGCGCACGCACCAGGTCGAGCTGGTCCAGCGTGGCCGAAACCGGCGCCAGCCAACCGCCAACCCCCTCCACCACCACGATATCGGCCTGCGCGCGCAGTCGCGCGAACGCGGCCACGATCGGCGCCAGTTCCACCTGCACGCCGTCCTCGGCCGCCGCCAGCTCCGGTGCCAGCGGCTGCCGCAGCGCATATGGGTTCAGGTCGGCATAGTCCGGCACCGGCCAGCTGGCCGCCTGCAGTGCCAGCGCGTCCTCGTTGCGCAGGCCCTGCCCCAGGTCTTCGCTGCCACTGGCCACCGGCTTCATGCCGACTGCACGCAGGCCGCGCCGGCGCAGCGCATGCAGCAGCGCAGTGCTGGCCGCGGTCTTGCCGATTTCGGTGTCGGTGCCGGTAACGAACAGGGCGGGCGGCAGCGTGGCAGGCAACGGCATCGATTGGCTCCAACAGGGCAACAGAGCGTGCATTATCGCCGGCCCGTCGCGCTTGCTAGACTGCGGGCATGTTCGCCAATGCCTCGCTCACCGGCAGCAAGCCGGAACAATACGCCCAGCTGCTGGAACAGGCCCGTGGCCTGGTCTACGCCGAGTCCGACCGCATCGCCAACGCGGCCAACCTCTCCGCACTGGTCTACCACGCCCTGCCCGACCTGAACTGGGTGGGTTTCTACCTGTACGATGGCAAGGAACTGGTGGTCGGCCCGTTCCAGGGCCTGCCGGCCTGCGTGCGCATCCCGCTGGACAAGGGCGTGTGCGGTGCCGCCGCCAGCCAGCGGGTCACCCAGCGCGTGGAGGATGTCGACGCCTTCCCCGGCCACATCGCCTGTGATTCGGCCTCGCGTTCGGAGCTGGTGGTGCCGCTGCTGCGCGGCGATGAACTGATCGGCGTGTTCGACATCGACAGCCCGAAGGTGGGCCGCTTCGATGCCGACGACCAGGCCGGCCTGGAAGCCATTGCGCGCGTGTTCGTCGAGGCGCTGGGATGAACGCACCCAAGCTGCGCAACATCGGCCCCAAGAGCGCGGCCTGGCTGCGCCAGGTCGGCCTGCGCAGCCGCGACGACCTGGTCGCGATCGGAGCGGTCGGTGCCTTCGTCAAGGTCAAGCGTGCCGGCTTCAAGCCCAGCCTGAACCTGCTGTACTCGCTGGAAGGTGCGTTGCTGGACTGCCACTGGCAGGAACTGAGCGAGCCGCAGCGCGATGCGCTGGTACAGGACTATGAAGCGCGCATCGCCGCGCATCCGCTGAAGGCGGCCGGCCCGGCGTCGGGCCCGGTGCATGAGCAGCGCTTCGATGCCGACGATGACGCTGACAGCGTTGCCGAGGGCGCGGACGAGGATTGAGCCGCGCCCTTCTGTAGAGCCGAGCCCACGCTCGGCTGGCTTTTCTGATCGAAGTGCAGCCGAGCATGGCTCGGCTCTACAAGAGCAGATCAGGGCTGCTGCAGCTCCAGCAATTCGCCCACCAGCCCGACCTCACCGCGCTCCAGCCACACACGCAGGCGCGTGCCATGGTCGATGCGCAGCGCCCAGCACAGCGACATCGGCAGGCCGCAGACCTTCGACAGCACCATGCGCAGCGGGCCGCCATGGCTGACCACCAGCGTCGGCACCGGATCGTCATCATCGAGCAGGCGATCCAGCGCGCGCGCGATGCGCCGCTCGAAGTGGCCCCAGCTTTCGCCGTTCGGCGGCGGGAACGCATGCGGGTCAGCATGGAAGGCAGCCAGTGCATCCTCCGGCAGGTCGAACAGCGACTGCCCGTCCCAATCGCCGAAATCCAGTTCTTCCCATTCCTCGTCCGCTTCCACGTCCAGCCCACGCGGCGTGGCCAGCGCCATTGCCGTGTGCAGCGCGCGCAGCCGCGGCGAACTGATCACCCGCTCCCAGGGCTGCGCGGCGTAGGCGTCGACCAGTTCCTGCGGCAGGCGGGCCAGCTGCGGCGGGTCGCTGCGGCCATCGAGGAACTCATCGCGACCGTTGCCGGCATGGCGGACCAGGTCGAGGATCATGCGTGCGTTCCGTACAGGCAACGCGGGGACAGCGGAAAACGGGCGGACATCGGCAACGGCACCACGGGATCGAGGGACCATTCTAAGTGACAGCAAAGGCAGTCGAGCAGGCGCGACGCAACGGGACTGCCTGCGATGCCGTAGACTGCGCGCACTTCCAGGTGACCTGCGGCCACGGCCGGCAGGTTGAAACGGGAAGCCGGTGACGCGTGATTCCACGCCAGGCCGGCGCTGCCCCCGCAACGGTAAGCACGTCAGTTCCGGGCAACACTGCCACTGTGCCTCAGGCATGGGAAGGCGCCTGGACGGTGGCCTCGCGCCGCCCGGCGGCAAGCCCGGAGACCGGCCCGGAAGCCTCAAGTCGCGATGCGGTGGGCATGGCGCTGGATGACCGTGGCGTGCGCTGCGGCATCGGCGCGCGCCTGCCTTCGCGGCTCCTCCCCTTCGCCACGCGGGCGTGCGTGGCACCTGGAGTCCCCCATGAAGCTGCAGTCCCGAATGTTGTCCCTGGCCGTGCTGGCCGCCCTGCCCGCGCTGGCCCAGGCCGCCAATGACACCACCGCGCTCGACCAGATCCTGGTCACTGCGACCCGCACCCCGATCGCCCTGCAGGACAGCATCGCGCCGGCCCAGGTGATCGACCGCGCGCAGATCGAATCCAGCCAGGCCACCTCGCTGCAGGAACTGCTGCGCGGCCGCGCCGGCATCAACCTGACCAATGCCGGCGGCTTGGGCAAGCAGAGCTCGCTGTTCCTGCGCGGCACCAACTCCGGCCACACCGTGGTGCTGGTCGATGGCGTGCGCATCAACAGCGCCGACCTCGGCCTGGCGATGTACCAGGACCTGCCGCTGGCACAGATCGAGCGCGTGGAGATCGTGCGTGGCCCGCAGTCCAGCCTGTACGGCGCGGACGCCATCGGTGGCGTGATCCAGATCTTCACCCGCCGCAGCCAGGGTGACTTCGCCCCGCATTTCCAGCTCGGTGGCGGCAGCAATGGACTGCGCGAGGCCAGTGGCGGCATCGGCGGCGGCACCGAACGCGGCTGGTTCGGCGCTGACATCGCCTACCAGCATTCCGATGGCATCGATGCCTGCCGCGGCTCCTCCTCGGTGTTCACCGCGGGCTGCTTTGCCGACGAGCATGACCGCGACGGCTACCGCAACCTGTCCAAGAGCCTGCGCGGTGGCTACACCTTCAACGACCAATGGAACGTGGAAGGCAGTGCATTGCGTGCCGACGGAAAGAACCATTACGACGGCTACTACAACTATTCGGAAACCCGCCAGCAGGTGCTGTCCGGCAAGCTGCGCTACACCCCGTCCGAACGCCTGGCGTTCACCGCCAATGTCGGCCGCAGTGACAACGAGTCGGACAACTTCGGCGACTTCGATGCCCGTGGCAGCGCCCAGACCCATCGTGACAGTGCCTCGCTGCAGGGCGACTTCGGCATGGCCGAAGGCCAGCTGCTGAGCACCGGCGTGGACTGGAGCGAAGACAACCTGGATGGCAGCAGCGCCGGGTACCTCGTCGACAGCCGTCGCAACACCGGCGTGTTCGTGCAGTACCAGGGCCGCTTCGGCCGCCACCAGCTGCAGGTCAGCGCACGCAACGACGACAACCAGCAGTTCGGCAACCACGCCACCGGCAGCGCCGGCTGGGCGATGGAACTGGGCCACGGCCTGCGCCTCAACGCCAGCTATGGCACCGCGTTCAAGGCGCCGACCTTCAGCGATCTGTACGACCCGTGGAGCGGCGTGCCGACGTTGAACCCGGAGAAGTCCAAGAGCGCCAACCTGGGCGTTTCGCAGCAGGGACAGGGCTGGCACTGGGGCCTGGACGTATATGAAACCCGCATCGATGATCTGATTACCTACGATGCGGCGACCTTCAGGATGCAGCAAGTGGAGAAGGCCCGCATCCGCGGCGCCGAACTGACCGGTGGCGTGTTGCTGGCCGGCTTCGACATCAACGCACAGCTCAGCTACACCGACCCGCGCAACCGTACCCATGGCAGCAGCCAGTTCGACAACTGGCTGCCGCGCCGCGCGCAGCAGACCGCACGCCTGGACATCGACCGCCGCTTCGGCGACTTCCGCGCCGGCCTGACGGTTCAGGGTTCAGGCAAGCGTTATGACAATGCGGCCAACACGATAAAGGTCGGCGGTTACGGTACGCTGGACCTGCGCGCCGAGTACGCGCTGACGCCGTCGTGGACGCTGCTGGCGCGTGCCGCCAATGTGTTCGATCGCCGCTACGAGACCGTGGCGTGGTTCAACCAGCCCGGCCGCGAGTACCAGCTGAGCGTGCGTTACCAGCCGAAATGAAGGCGCGCGCCGGGCATCGCCCGGCGCCTCCTGATGCCATCGACGCATGGCGTCGATCTACTGTAGAGCCGAGCCCATGCTCGGCTCACGCAATGAAGCAGCCGAGCGTGGGCTCGGCTCTACGCCCGAACGCCCGCGGCCAACCCCGGCAACTCACGCAGGTCGTCGATCACTGCCACCGCGTGCGCGCTGCCCAGGTCCAGGCCGCGCGGATAGCCGTAGCGCACCAGCGCGATCGGCATGCCCGCATCTTCGGCGGCGCGGTAGTCGGTCAACGAATCTCCCACCATCAGGCACGCCTCCACCGGCAGCGCGAAATGCGCGGCGATGTGCCGCAGCGGTTCGCCACTGGGCTTGCGCTGCGGCAGCGAATCACCGCCCAGTATCAGCGCGAACGCATCACCAATGCCCAGGTGCTGCAGCAGCGGCGGCACCAGTGCTTCGGGCTTGTTGGTGCAGATCGCCAGTGGCACGTCGCGCGCGCGCAGCTGCGCCAGTGCGTCGGCCACGCCATCGAACAGGCGCGGGCTGCGCAGCAGGCATTCACGGTAGTGAACCATGAACACCGGCATCACTTCGGCCAGGTCGACCTCGCGGCCTGCCGCATGCACGGCCTGTTCGACCAGGCGGCGCACACCGTCGCCGATCCAGCCGAGCACGGTGGCTTCCGGCACGCGTGCCATGCCTATGTCCTCCAGCGTGCGGTTCAGCGCTTCGGCGATATCAGCTGCGCTGTCGACCAGCGTGCCATCAAGGTCGAACACGACCAGTGGATAGGGATACGACAAGGAACGGCACCTGCACGACGTGGGCCCCCCATTGTACGCCGCTGGTTTCCGCGCCGATTCGCCTCAACCGATCCGGCGCGCTCGGGTGGCCAGGAAGGTGGGAAGATAACGGTCGATCAGGAAGCGCGGCCGCGGCTGCCAGTCTTCCATGAAGCGATCGATGACGAAGCCGGCATCCAGCTGGCCACCAATCAGCTCGGTCAGGCTGTGGCCAAAGGTCAATGCGTCGCCACGGGCCAGCTTCGCCTCGCGTTCGGCTTGCGGCAGGTCTTCCAGGTCCGAATAGGGAATGGCGTACTGCGGACGGATCAGGCCCTGTGCATCCAGCTGCGGATCGCGCGCACCCACGAACAGCACCGGATTGTAGAAACTGGCCATCAGCATGCCATCGCGCGCCAGCACGCGGCGGCATTCAGTCCATACCGGGCGCACGTCAGGGACGTAGAGGTTCGAGATCGGGTGGAACACCACATCGAAACTGTCATTGGCAAACACGTGCAGGTCGCGCATGTCACCCTGCACGGTGCGCAGCTGCAGGCCATCGCGCGCGGCGACCGCGCGGTCCTGTTCAAGCTGCCCGTCGGAGAGGTCGAACACGGTGACATCGGCGCCAGCGGCAGCAAGCACCGGTGCCTGTTGGCCACCACCCGAGGCCAGGCACAGGATGCGACGGCCGCGCACGTCGCCCATCCAGTCCAGCGGCAACGCGCGCGGCGTCAAGTGCACCTGCCAGCGGCCTGCGCGCGCGGCAGCAATCGTTGAGCTTTCCACCGGGCGCGACCATTCGCGCGCTTCACTGGCCTGGCGGTCCCAGGCAGCACGGTTGTGGTCGATCAAGGCCTGTCCATGGTTCATGTGTCCTCCGTGCCCGGCGGGCGCCAATCCAGATCCTGGAAGGCCGGGCCGGCGAAGCACTCGCCCAGGAAGTCCAGGAATCGCCGCATGATAGCGGGCTGCTGTCGCCGTGATGCGTACACGGCATGAATGCCGAGCTCGTCCAGACTGAATTCGGGCAGCAGTTCGACCAGTTCGCCACTGCGCAGCATCGGCGCCACCTGGTAGGTCGGCAGCATGGCGATACCGGCACCGGCCCGCACCGCCTCCAGCAGCAGCGATGCCTCGTTGGCACTGATGTTGCCGCCCACAGCCACCGACAGCGAACGGCCATCGCGGTGCAGCTGCCACAGGCTCTTGCCGACGTAGTGGTGGGTCAGGCAGTTGTGCGCGGCCAGGTGTTCGGGAGCGGTTGGCGTACCGCGCGCCTCCAGGTAGGACGGCGTCGCGCACAGCACCGAGCGGCAGGTCGCCAGCCGCCGTGCGATCAGGCTGGGATCGATCTGGCGCGCGATGCGCACGGCCAGGTCCACCCGTTCTTCCACCAGGTTCACGGTGCGGTCGACCAGCAGCAGTTCGATGCGCGCGGCAGGATGGCGCGCGACGAAACCGGCCACCGCTCGTGCCAGGTGGCTCTGCCCGAACGACACGCTGGCGGTCACCCGCAGCGTGCCGTGCGGTTCGGGATCATCGCTGGCCAGCTCGCCCTGCAGTTCCTCACTTATCGCCAGCATCTGCCGGAAGCGCGCCAGCGCCGCTTCGCCGGGGCCGGTCAGGCTGACCCGCCGTGTGGTCCGGTGCAGCAGGCGCGCGCCCAGCCAACCCTCGACCTCGGCCAGGTAACGGCTGACCATCGCCCGTGACATGTCCAGCACCTCTGCCGCTGCGGTCAGGCTGCCGCGCTCGGCCACCTCGACGAACACGGTCATGGCGGTCAATCGGTCCATATGCTCGCTCCATGCAACAAACAAGCGCGTTATACGCTGTTTTTCGAGCGACTGCAGCGGCCTACAGTGGCCGCGTCCCCCCACACCGCCCCACGGAGTCCTGCCATGAAGATCGCCCTCGTCGGTTCCACCGGCAACATCGGCCGCCAGATCGCCCGCCACGCGCTGGCGAACGGCCACGAACTCACTGTCATCGTGCGCAGCGCGCAGGATCTTCCGGCCGAACTGGCCGGCGCCCATCCGGTGGTCGCCTCGCTGAATGACCAGGACGCGCTGGTCGCCGCCATCGCCGGCCACGACGTGCTGGCCAGCGCCTACGGCCCACGCCCGGGCGATGACATCGGCCGCGTCGGCGAGGTGGCCGCACAGCTGGCCGCGGCCGCGCGCAAGGCAGGTGTACCGCGCCTGGTGGTGGTCGGCGGTGCCGGCAGCCTGGAAGTCGCACCCGGCGTGCAGCTGGTCGATACCCCCACCTTCCCGGAGGCCTACAAGCCATACGCGCTGGCCCATCGAGAAGCCTTCAATCGACTGCAGGTGGTGGACGACCTGGACTGGACCTTCTTCTCGCCGGCCGCCGAAATCGGCCCGGGCGAAGAGCGTGGCCATTACCGCGTGCAGCCCAGGGCCTTCCTGGCCGACGCCAGCGGCCACAGCCGCATCAGTTATGCCGACTACGGCGCCGCGTTCGTCGCCGAGCTGGAAGCGCACAAGTACCCGAAGCAGATCATCACGGCAGCGTATTGATCATGCCGTCCGCCGGGCATGGCCCGGCGCTACCTCCCTGTAGAGCCGAAGGCAACGGCAGGAGCCGTTGCCAACATCGCTTGCGACGGCCCGTAGGGGGCCGGGCAAGGACGCCCGGCATAGCCCGCGCTCGGCTCTACGCGAACATGCAGCCGGGCATTGGCCCGGCTCTAGACAAGGAATTCCCATGCGTACCGCTGCCCTGCTGCTTCCCCTCGCCCTGGCCGCCACTTTCACCAGTGCGCCGCTGCTGGCCGCACCGGCCACCGCGGCGCCGACCACCGCGACGAAATCCCAACTGCACCTGCAGACCTTCCATCCCGGCCCGCAGGCAATGTTCCCGGTGTCCTCGGTGCTGATCGAAGGCCGCCACGACGCGATCCTGGTCAATGCGCAGTTCGGTGCCAGCGACGCGCGCAAACTGGTCGAGCTGATCCGCGCCAGCGGCAAGCAGTTGACCACGATCTATATCAGCCACGGCGATCCGGACTACTACTTCGGCCTGGCCACGCTGCAGGATGCGTTCCCGCAGGCGCGCATCGTCGCTACCGCGCAGACCGTTGCCCACATCCAGCAGACACAGGCCGGCAAGCTGGCCTACTGGGGCCCGAAGATGGCTGCCGACGTGCCCGCGCGCATCGTGCTGCCGCAGGTGCTGGAGGGCGATGCCCTGCAACTGGAAGGCCAGCGCCTGCCGCTGATCGGCCTGGACGGACCGACCCCGGACCGCACCGTGCTGTGGGTGCCGTCGCTGCGCGCGATCGTCGGTGGCATTCCGGTGGTGGCGGGCGAGCACGTGTGGATGGCCGACACGCAGACGCCGAAGTCACATGCCGACTGGCTGCAGACCCTGCAGCAGCTGCAGGCGCTGAAGCCGAAGGTGGTGGTGCCGGGGCACTACGCGCCAGGTGCGGCGCTGGATGCCAGTGCACTGCGCTTCACTGCGGACTACATCCGCACGTTCGATATCGAAGCGGCAAAGGCGAAGGACAGTGCGGCGCTGGTGCAGGCAATGCAGTCGCGCTACCCGAAGCTGGATGGCGTCGCATCGCTGGAGCTGAGCGCGAAGGTGGCCAAGGGCGAGATGCAGTGGCCATGAGGTAGGGAGTTTTCTTTTGCAGGGCTGCGCCCTGCACCTGCTCAATGCAACGGCAACAGCCGAAGCAACAGCAACAGCTGGCTATCCGTGGGATGGCGAGGTGGGTCCGGTTGCGGGGGACGCTGCAAGTACGTCCATGTAAGCTCGGTCGCCGCATCCATGCGGCTCACGCCCCCGCAACCGGCCCCACCCCGCCTTCGACAGTTTCCTGCTGCTGATGGAACCTGCTGCTGTTGGTGGGTGCCGACCGTTGGTCGGCACGGCAATGATCAGTGCTCGAACAATTCCCCCTGCACCACCGGTTCCTTTTCGCGGAAGCCACCCAAGCCGACGCCGACCAGGCGGTAACGGGTCTCCGCCGGCAGGTCGACGCGGGCGCGCAGGGCCAGCGCGATGTCGCGCAGTTCTTCCATCGATTCCGGCGGGCGCTCCGGGGTGAAGCTGCGGGTGAGGATGCGGAACTGCGCGGTCTTCAGCTTCAGCACCACGGTGTGGCCGACGCGCTCGGTCTTGCGCGTGGCATTCCAGGTCTTCTCCGCCAGTTGCACGATCGCCTCGCCCAGGTCTTCCAGCAGCAGGTCCTCGGCAAAGGTGTCCTCCGAGGAGATCGACTGTACCTGCTGGTCCGGTTCCACCGGCCGCTCGTCGACGCCGCGTGCACGGTTGTACAGGCTGCGGCCGAAACTGCCGAACGCCTCTTCCAGGTCGACCAGGGACCACTGCCGCAGGTCGCCGCAGGTGACAATGCCACGCGCGGCAAGTTTGCCTTCCATCACCTTGCCGACGCCGGGCACCCGGTTCACCGGCAGCGGCAGCAGGAACGCGTCCACCCGCTGCGGTGGAATCACGAACTGGCCATCGGGCTTGCGCCAGTCCGAAGCGATCTTGGCCAGGAACTTGTTCGGCGCGATCCCGGCTGAAGCGGTCAGGTTCGTCTCCTCACGGATCTGCGCACGGATGGTGCGGGCGATGTCGGTGGCCAGTTCGATGCCGCTCTTCGGCTCGGTCACGTCCAGGTAGGCCTCGTCCAGCGACAACGGCTCGACCAGGTCGGTGTGGCGCAGGAAGATCTCGCGCACCTGGCGTGACACCGCCTTGTAACGTGCAAAGTCAGGCGGCACGAAGATCGCGTCCGGACACAGGCGTTCGGCGCGCAGCGCCGGCATCGCCGAACGCACGCCGAACACGCGTGCCTCGTAGGACGCCGCACACACCACCGAGCGCGCGCCGCGCCATGCCACAACCACCGGCTTGCCGCGCAGTGACGGATCGTCGCGCTGCTCCACCGACGCGTAGAACGCGTCCATGTCGACGTGGATGATCTTGCGCAGTCCGGTCATGTCAGGCGGAAAGGGCGGGGGCGTGCCGAACGGGCCACACGCCGAAGTATGGTCGTTGCACATCAACAGGATGCGCGTATTCCATTGAAAACACTACGGTTGCGTACGGTTGAAATGTTTGATCGGCGCAGTTTCCACGGGCATCCTCGAACGCTTGTTTCCCTGTTTCCCCGCTTCCAGGATTGTGCTTCATGACCCGTCTCCACGCGTTCAACCGCGAACAGCTGCTGGCCAGCGCACGCGGTGAACTGTTCGGCACCGCCGCCGGCCGTTTGCCCAACGATCCGATGCTGATGTTCGACCGCATCACCGACATCCACGAGGACGGCGGACCGCACGGCAAGGGCATGGTACGCGCCGAGCTGGATATCCGCCCGGACCTGTGGTTCTTCGGCTGCCACTTCATCGGCGACCCGGTGATGCCCGGCTGCCTGGGCCTGGATGCCATGTGGCAGCTGACCGGCTTCTTCCTGACCTGGCTGGGCGCCCCCGGCAAGGGCCGCGCGCTGGGCTGTGGCGAGGTGAAGTTCACCGGCCAGGTACTGCCGGACGCCAAGCTCGTACGCTACGAGATCGACATCAGCCGGGTCATCAACCGCAAGCTGGTGATGGCCCAGTCCGATGCCCGCATGTACGTGGATGATCGCGAAATCTACAGCGCCCGCGACCTGCGCGTCGGCCTGTTCACCGAAACCGGGAGCTTCTGATGCGTCGCGTCGTCATCACCGGCATGGGCATCACCTCCTGCCTCGGCAATGATCTGGATACCGTTTCGGCCGCGCTGCGCGAAGGGCGCTCGGGCATCACCGCCCTGGCCGACCACGCCGAAGCGGGCCTGCGCAGCCAGGTCGGCGGTCGTGTCGACCTCGATCTGGAGGCGCTGATCGACCGCAAGCAGAAGCGCTTCATGAGCGACGCGGCGGCCTTCGCCTACCTGGCCATGCGCGATGCCATCGCCGATGCCGGGCTCAGCGCCGAGCAGGTCAGCAGCCTGCGCACCGGCCTGATCGCCGGTTCCGGTGGCGGCTCCAGCGAATGGCAGATCGGCGCGGTCGACCTGCTGCGCGAACGTGGTGTGCGCAAGGTCGGCCCGTACATGGTGCCGCGCACGATGTGCTCGACGGTCTCGGCCTGCCTGGCCACCGCCTACCAGATCAAGGGCGTCAGCTATTCGTTGTCGGCCGCCTGCGCGACCTCGGCGCACTGCATCGGCGCCGCCGCGGACATGATCCGCCATGGCGCGCAGGACATCATGTTCGCCGGTGGCGGCGAAGACCTGCACTGGTCGATGAGCGTGATGTTCGATGCGATGGGCGCGCTGTCGACCAGCTTCAACGAGACCCCGGCCAGCGCCTCGCGCCCGTACGACAAGGACCGCGACGGCTTCGTCATCGCCGGCGGTGGTGGCATGCTGGTGCTGGAGGACTACGACCACGCCGTTGCGCGCGGCGCGCGCATCCATGCCGAACTGATCGGCTATGGCGTGACCTCCGACGGCGCCGACATGGTCGCCCCGTCCGGTGAAGGCGCGGTGCGCTGCATGAAGATGGCACTGCAGGGCGTCGATCGCCCGCTGGATTACCTCAACACCCACGGCACCTCCACGCCGCTGGGCGACGTCACCGAGCTCAACGCCATCCGCGAAGTGTTCGGCGATGCGGTGCCGCCGCTGTCCTCGACCAAGGCGCTGTCCGGCCATTCGCTGGGTGCGGCCAGCGTGCACGAGGCGATCTACTGCCTGCTGATGATGCGCGATGGCTTCGTTGCCGGTTCGGCCAACATCGGCGAACTGGACCCGAAGGTGGAGAGCTTCCCGATCCTGCGCGAAAGCCGCGCGCAGACGCTGGACACGGTGATGTCCAACAGCTTCGGCTTCGGTGGCACCAACGCCGCGCTGGTGTTCGGGCGGGTGTGATGGGGGCAGGCGTGCCGACCAACGGTCGGCACCCACCGTCAGGGGCGGTCGGCACCCACCGCTACTTCGGCAGCAGCGGCAGCAGCAACGCGTGCGCATCCACCAGCGAACCGACAATGCGATGGCCAAGCGCGCGCAGCTCTTCGTCAGGATGCACCAGGTCCGGTACCTGGATCACGGTCATGCCAGCGGCCAATGCCGCGCGCGTGCCAGCGGGTGAGTCTTCCAGCGCCAGGCAGCGCCCAGGCACCTGGCCCAGTCGCTGCGCGGCCAGCAGGTAGATGTCCGGCGCCGGTTTCGGCCGCGCCACGTCGCCACTGGTGATCACCGCGTCGAAATACGGCAGCAGTCCGGCCGCCGCCAGCTTGCGGTTGGCACGCGGCTGCCGCGTGGTGGTGGCCACCGCGCGCGGTACCGCGTGCGCCTTCAGCAGCTCCAGCAGTTCCAGGATGCCCGGACGCAACGGCAGGCCGGTCTGTGTGCGTCCTTCGTACAGTTCGTGGCAGCGTGCAGCGACCGCCTCGATCACGCTGTCCTCGATACCCTGCGTACGCAGCAGCGCGTGCGAATCCCGGTCGCCGAGGCCGACCATGCGCAGGAACACTGCCTCGTCCAGGCCCAGTGCGAATTCGTCGGCGGCCACGCTCCAGCAGGCCAGCGAGACGCGCTCGCTGTCGATCATCAGGCCGTCCATGTCGAAGATGACGGCGTCGGGGAGGAACGGCAGCGCAGCAATGGTGGTCATGGAGCGAACAGCGTATCCAGGTCGGTGGAAGTGAGCTGCCGCCATTGCCCCTCGTCCAGTCCCTGCAGGTCCAGCCCGCCAACACGACTGCGGTGCAGGGCCTGCACGTGGTTGCCGGTGGCGGCGAACATGCGGCGTACCTGATGGTAGCGGCCTTCGTGCAGCACCAGGCGCGCGCGACGCGCATCCAGCACTTCCAGTTCAGCCGGCAGCAGGGGCGTCTTCTCGGACTCCAGCATCAGCGTGCCGCTGGCGAACAGCGCCACCTCGTCGCCGCGCAGGTCCTCGCTCAATTCGACCTCATAGACTTTCGGCAGCTTCGACTTCGGCGAGATGATCCGGTGCAGCAGGCTGCCATCGTCGGTCAGCAGCAGCAGGCCGCTGGTCTCGCGGTCGAGGCGGCCCACCGTGGACAGCACCGGATCGCGGTCGCGGAAGCGCGGCGGCAACAGGTCGTAGATCAGGCGGCCGGTATCCTTGGTCGAACAGGTGTAGCCAGCCGGCTTGTGCAGCGCGATCGACAGGCCCACCGGCGGGTCCAGCGGCTCGCCATCAACCCGGATCACCTCGTGCGGCACCTGGTCGTCGGCGTACAGTACCTCGCCGTCGGCGTCGGTGATGCGGCCTTCGCGGAACATCCACTGCACCTGCTTGCGGCTGCCATAGCCCAGATTGGCAATGTGCTTGACCAGTTTCACTTGCCTTTCCCCTTCACCGCTTCAACCAGCTTGAAGCCGTCGCGCTCGGCGACCACGCGCACCGCGCCGAAGCTGTCGTTGAGGGTGTGCTCGTACGGCAGGTGGCGATTGGCCACCACGTACAGGCGCCCGCCCGGGCGCAGCGCCTGCGCAGCCACGGCAATGAAGCGCTGGCCGATGTCCGGGCGGTCGGCACGCGATGGGGTGTGGAACGGCGGGTTGCTGATGATGACGTCGTAGCCCGGCTCGATGCCGGCGGTGACGTCGCGCCACAGGAAGCGCAGCGGCAGCGGGCGCGGCGGCGGCGCCAGGTTCAGCTCGGCCAGCGCCAGTGCGCGCTGCTCGGCTTCGTACAGGTCCAGCGCGGTGATCTTCGGGCAACGCTCCAGCAGTTCGCGTGACAGGTAACCGTAGCCAGCGCCCAGGTCGGCAGCACGCCCGGCCAGCTCGGCCGGCAGGTGCTCGGCCAACAGTGCCGAGGCCGGGTCGATGCGATCCCAGGCGAACACGCCCGGACGACTGAGGAAACGGCCGCCGACGATCGGGCGCACCGCGTCCAGTGCCGACCAGCGCTTGGCCAGGTCAGCGTCGTGCTGGCCCTGCAGTGGGGCGGTCCAGTACACGCGGCAATGGTTCTTGGTCAGGCTGCCGCCGAGGCCGGCCAACTGCTTGAGGTCGCCTTCGCCGGAGCGCGCGCCTTCGTTGTTGGACTGGCAGGCGACGATGCGGCCACCGTCGGCGACCAGCGCCAGCGCGCGCGCAAACAACGCACGAGCCTCTTCGCGCTGGCGCGGCGGCAGCACCAGCACCAACGGGTAGCGGCCCTTGCCGGCCACATCATCCAGCTGGCCGCTGACGGTCCAGCCGGCGGCCTGCTGCAGCGGCTGCGCGAACGGGGCGAAGCTCTGTTCACAGTGCACCTCGCGGTTGCCGGCCGCTTCGCGCAGCGGCCAGCCGTCGCGGGCCCGCAGGAAGGCCACCGGACCTTCCGGCCAGCGCAGGGCACCTTGTGAAAACGGCAGGAACAGGGTCTGCAGGGGGGCGTCGTCGCTGGAGGCCATCGGCGCGGGTACTTCAAGCGTGAGGGCCGTCCATTGTACCGGCTTGACCGGGCCGGCCCCGGCAGCCGCTTTGCGAAACCCGAACGGGGCTTTGATCTGCCAGCAACATTGAAACGTTCAGGGTAGAGGCTCCCCCGGAAACCCAGGAGAACCTGCATGCGAGCCTTGTTCGTCGGTGGCGTGGTCGACAACAGTGAAATGGACCTGGAAGGCAGCCATCCGCCCGTGCATTACCCCGAGGACACCGGCGGCGGCCACTCGCGCTACCGGCTCCACCAGGTCGGTCATGGCGCCGACGGCAGCGTTGCCTACGCCGTCTATGGGGCACCGGACCTGGCCGATGACGAGGTGGCGAGGGTTGCAGAGGAGCGGGCGTACGCACGCCGGTTCGAGGCGACGCCGACCCTGTTCGAGCACTGACACATCTGTAGCGCCCGAGCCCACGCTCGGGCGGCGGCAGAGCCGAGCGTGGGCTCGGCTCTACATCGGATCAAGGCGCCTTGGGTGGCAGGCGGTTGATACTGGCGATCTCATCCAGCCACACATGGTGCTGCTGCACCGGCGTGTCGTAGTCATCCAGGCGCAACTGGCCGTTGCTGCCTTCATCACCCGCGGCGTTGCGGTATTGCTGCACAGTTGGCCTCACGGCCACCGTGCCGAGCAGGCGGCGGCCATCGTGCAGAATCAGTTCCACCTGCGTTTCGCCATCCAGCTGCGGCAGCAGGGCTTCCAGGCGCGCGATCTGCGCCGGATCGGTGTGGATACGTGGAGCTATGCGGGACATCGGCGACCTCCTGACTGCAGGGTCGCCGATCGGCCGTGAATGCTCAGTGCAGCGCGCTGTCCGCGCGCGCCACCTGCACCTTGCGCACGGCAGCCACCAGCTGCGCCACCGAGTACGGCTTGGCGACGTGCTCCTGGAAGCCCGAGGCCAGCGCGCGGCGGCGGTCGTCGGCACGCGCCAGTGCAGTCACCGCCACCGCAGGCAAGGTCGCCGCGTCCACGCCCATGTCCTCGCGCAAGGTGCGCACCAGCCCATAGCCATCCATGCCCGGCATGCCGATGTCGGTCAGCAGCACGTGGTACTGCAGGTGGCCGGTGTCGGCCAGCAGTGCCAGCGCTTCGCCGGCCGAGCTGGCCGCCGATACGGTGGCGCCCTGCTCTTCCAGCATGCGGCGCAGGTATTCCAGCACTTCCGGCTGATCCTCCACCGCCAGCACGTGCATGCCGCGCAGCGGATAGGGTTCGACGACCACCGGCTCCAGGATCGGCCCACTGATCACTTCGCGCAGCGGTCGGCGCTCTGCATCCGGCAGGTGCTGGGGCAGGCGCACGGTGAAGGTGGCGCCGTGGCCATGCCCTTCGCTGGCGGCAGTGACCGTGCCGCCATGCAGTTCGACCAGCTGTTGCACGATCGCCAGGCCCAGGCCGAGACCGCCATGACGGCGCGTGGTGGTGCCATCAGCCTGCCGGAAGCGGCTGAACAGATGGTTGAGGAATTCGGGCGCGATGCCGTCGCCGGTGTCGCGCACGGTGATCACCCAGTGGTTGCCATCGGCCTGCAGCTGCAGGTCGACGCGGCCTTCGGCCGGGGTGAACTTGATCGCATTCGACAGCAGGTTCCACAACACCTGCTGCAGGCGGGTGGCGTCGCCCAGCACCAGGCACGGCTGTTCCGGCAGCAGCAGGCTCACATCCAGCGCCTTGCCTTCGGCGACCAGCTCCTGCGCGCCGATGGCTTCGCTCAGCAGGTCGCGCAGGTCCAGTATCTCCACCTCCAGCTGCACCTTGCCCAGCAGCATGCTGCTCAGGTCGAGCATGTCCGAGATCAGCCGCTTCTGCGCACCGGCGCTGTTGGCGATCACGTTCAGGCCCTTGTACAGCGGACTGGTGTTGTCCACGCGCTGCAGCAGCAGTTCGCTCCAGCCCAGGATGGTGGTCAGCGGCGTACGCAGTTCATGCGACAGCGTGGCCAGGAACTCGTCCTTCAGCCGCGCCATGTTCTCCGCAGCGCTGCGCGCGGCACGCTCGGACTGCAGCAGCTCCTCGCGGGCCAGTTCAATTTCGCGTCGTTCGGTGACATCCGGACTGCTGCCGGCCAGGCCGATGAAGCGGCCCATCCGCGAAAAACGCGGGCGGGCGTTCATCTCCAGCCAGCGCCACTGGCCATCCGCGCGCCGCGCACGCACCAGCGCGTGCATCGAACGCTGCGCCTTCAGCGCTTCCTGCAGTTCGTATTCGAACACGGACGCGTCATCCGGATGCACGAGACCGCGCCAGACATCTTCCGGCACACGCGTTTCATCACCACCGAAGAACTCGCTGAAGGCACTGTTGACGAAACGCGCATGGCCGCGCTCATCGAGCACCCACACCGGCATCGGCAGGCCGTCTGCCAGCGCGCTGAAACGGGCTTCGCTTTCGCCCAGCTCCACTTCCATCTGCTTGCGCGCGGTGATGTCGAAGAACAGGATGCCGACCTTGTCTTCTCCCGGCCGCCCCACCCGCACCGCGTCGACCGCGAACGAGCGGCCCAGCGCACGGGCTTCCATCTCGAACTGAGCGGGGCGGCCGCTGCGTGCGACTTCGCCATAGATACGGAACCAGTCCTGCTCGTGGTTGGGTTCCAGCGCAGTCATGCACTTGCCACGCGCGTCCTTCAGCCCAGTGTGGCGCTCGAACGCGTCGTTGACTTCGATGAAACAATAGTCGACCGCACGATCACCCTCGAACAGCACCTGGATCACGCAGAAGCCGGCGTTGATGCGCTCAAGCACGCCACGATGCAGGTCGGGTTCTGGCGCCGGCACCAGCATCGGTGGGCGCTCCACGAGGGGCGGCAGTGTGGACAAGGGGGTCTTTGCAGGCCAGGTTGGGAGCACAGCATCTTCCAAAGGGCGTATTCACAGCGTCAAGCGCCGTCAGTCATGGTTGACGTCGATGAATTGGCGGCAACCGCTCTTGCCCACGACGCAATCGGCCATTGCGGTCGTCCGGCAGCAGGCTCACACTCGATCCGTGATCAACACCCCCCCCCAGCGCGGGGACGCAGGAGACCGTCATGAAACGCTCACTCGCGATTGCCCTGCTGGCAGGCGCCCTGGCGGCCGGTGGCGCCAATGCTGCGCCACGCACCGTGACCGACGCAGACGCGCCGCGTGCGTTGCAGGCCGATGGACCGGTCAGCGTGAAATGGGAAGATCCGGCCAAGTTCACCGAAATACGCCAGAGCAGCAACCGCTTCGAGGCCGAACGCGGTGACTGGGTGCAGCAGCTGGCCCGCTACCTGCAGACCACCGCAGCCAAGCCGCTGCAGCCTGGACAGACCCTCGATGTGACCCTCGTCGACATCAAGCGTGCCGGTGACTACGAGCCTTGGCACGGTCCGCGTGGCCGCGACATCCGGATCATGCGCGACATCTACCCGCCACGGATCACCCTGCAGTACACGCTGAAGGATGCCAGCGGCCGTATTGTCAGCGAGGGCGATGCGCGTCTCAGCGATACCGGCTACCTGCACAACGTGGGACTGAAGAGCGACAGCGATCCACTGCGCTACGAGAAGCGCCTGATCGATGACTGGGTGAAGCGCCAGCTGGCCAGTCAGGCGACCGCCGCGCGTTAGGTCCCCCGGCAGGTGTCGACCTTGGTCGACACGCATTCACGGCGCCGATCGAGGTCGGCCGCTACCGGTGCCGAGCGCGGGCTCGGCGCTACACGTACACCTTCGCCACGCGCTTGACCGCGCACGGCAGCTGGTAGGCGCTCACGCCACAGCGCGGCGCCAGCTCCGACAGGGTCGGCGCAGAACCCCACAGTTCCACCACGCTGCCGATGCCGGCCTGCGCATGCGCGGTCAGGTCCACCGTCAGCATGTCCATCGACACGCGCCCGATCAGCGCACCGGGCTGGCCGTCGATCAGCACCGGAGTGCCGTTTGGAGCGAACTGCGGATAACCGTCGGCATAGCCGAGTGCAACCACACCCACGCGGGTGCGCGCCTTGGCCACGAAACGCGCGCCATACCCCACCGGTTCACCGGCTTCGATCCAGCGCTCGGCAATCACCTTCGACTGCATCGTCATCACCGGGCGCAGCCGCTCGGTCAACACGGTGTTGTCCGGCAGCGGGTTGGCGCCGTACAGCATCAGGCCCGGGCGCACCCAATCACTGCGCACATCCGGCCAGCCCAGCAGCGCAGGCGAGTTGCACACGCTGGTCTCGCCTGCCAGTCCATCAATGGCGCGGGCGAAGGTCGCCGCCTGTTCGTGGGTGCGTTCGCTGTCCAGCTCGTCGGCACGCGCCAGGTGGGTCATCAGCACGACGCGTTCGACGTGCGGCAGCGCCGACAGGCGCGCGTGCGCCGCGCGGAAGCTGTCCACGTCCAGGCCGAGGCGGTGCATGCCGCTGTCCAGCTTCAGCCACACCGTCAACGGGCGCGGGCTGTCGAACGCCGCCAGTGCCTCCACTTGCCACGGTGAACCGACGGCGAACCAGAAGTCATGCTCGGCCACCAGCGTCATGTCGCTCGGCTCGAAGATGCCTTCCAGCAGCAGGATCGGCGCACGGATGCCGGCCTGGCGCAGCTCCAATGCCTCTTCGATGGTGGCCACGCCGAAGCCATCGGCCTCGCCTTCCAGCGCCTGCGCACAGCGCACCGCGCCATGCCCATAGGCATCGGCCTTGATGATCGCCAGCGCCTTGCCACCGCCCAGTTCACGGGCGAGGCGGTAGTTGCTGCGCAGGGCGCCCAGATCGATCAGCGCGCGGGCAGGACGCATGTGCGGTTCTCGTGTTGCGGCGCGTGACCGTACTGGCCGTAGCGGAAAATATCCAGCCCTTCGGTGCTGATCTGCGGCTGTCGCGCGCTCATCAGGTCGGCCAGGTAGCGGCCCGAGCCGCAGGCCATGGTCCAGCCCAGCGTGCCGTGTCCGGTGTTGAGGTACAGGTTGCGGAACGGCGTGGCGCCGATCACCGGCGTACCGTCCGGCGTAGCCGGGCGCAGGCCGGTCCAGAACTGCGCGCGCGACAGGTCGCCGCCCTTCGGATAGAGATCCCTGACCACAAGTTCCAGGGTCTCGCGGCGGCGCTGCGACAGCGACAGGTCGAAGCCGGCCACTTCGGCCATGCCACCGACACGGATGCGGTCGTCGAAGCGGGTCACCGCCACCTTGTAGCTCTCATCGAGGATGGTCGAGGTCGGTGCCATCGCCGGGTCGGTGATCGGCAGGGTCAGCGAATAGCCCTTCAGCGGGTACACCGGCAGGCGCATCCCCAGCGGTGCGACCAGCGCTGGCGAGTGGCTGCCAAGCGCGACCACGAAGCGGTCGGCGGTTTCCAGCTTGCCGTCGATGCGCACGCCGGTGATGCGGTCGCCATCGAACTCCAGGCCGGTGATGTCCTGGTCGAAACGGAATTCAACGCCGGCATCCATGCACAACTGCGACAGCCGGCGGGTGAACAACTGGCAGTCGCCGGTCTGGTCACGCGGCAGGCGCAGCGCGCCGACCAGGCCATCGACATGGGCCAGGGCCGGTTCGGCCTGGATGATGCCGGCGCGGTCCAGCACCTCGTACGGCACGCCGTACTGGGCCAGGATCTCGATGTCCTGCGCCGAAGCATCCAGCTGCTGCTGGGTGCGGAACAGCTGGGTGGTGCCAAGGTCGCGGCCTTCGAATTCGATGCCGATCTGCGCGCGCAGCTCGTTCAGGCAGTCGCGGCTGTACTCGGACATGCGCACCATGCGCGCCTTGTTGATCGCATAACGCTCGTGGGTGCAGTTGCGCAGCATCTGCCACAGCCAGCGGTACTGGGCCAGGTCCATGCCCGGGCGGATCGCCAGCGGCGCGTGCTTCTCGAACAGCCAGCCGATGGCCTTCTTCGGCACGCCCGGGGCCGCCCACGGCGAGGTGTAGCCGAACGACAGCTGGCCGGCATTGGCGAAGCTGGTTTCCAGCGCCGGGCCGGGTTGGCGGTCGATGACCGTGACTTCAAACCCGGCCTGTCGCAGGTACCAGGCACTGGTGGTACCGATCACGCCGCTGCCGAGAACTAGGACTCGCATGGGACTTCTCCAACCCGATCATTCCCTGCACTGGAGCGCACAGGGACCATAATTGGGGAAGTATAGACAGCCATTTCCAGTTGATTTGCCTGTTTTGAAATCAACCGGCAGGATGTTCCACTTCAATTCACTCCCGAAGGTTGACGGTCATGGCCACCCGGATCCGCGAACTGGACAAGATCGACCGCAAGATCCTGCGCATCCTGCAGGCCGAGGGCCGCATCTCCTTCACCGAACTGGGCGAGCGGGTGGGCCTGTCGACCACCCCGTGCACAGAGCGCGTGCGCCGGCTGGAGCGCGAAGGGGTGATCACCGGCTACCACGCCCACCTCGACCCGGCCGCAGTTAAAGCGAGCCTGCTGGTGTTCGTGGAGATCAGCCTGGCGTACAAATCCGGCGACATCTTCGAGGAGTTCCGGCGCGCCGCGCTGAAGCTGCCCAACGTACTGGAATGCCATCTTGTATCGGGCGACTTCGATTACCTGCTGAAGGCGCGGATCAGCGAGATGGCCTCCTACCGCAAGCTGCTCGGCAGCACGCTGCTGACACTGCCGCATGTACGTGAGTCGAAGAGCTACATCGTGATGGAAGAAGTGAAGGAAACACTGAGCCTGCCGATTCCGGACTGAGGCTGCTGCAGGGTGGGGCCAGATCCCGTACAGCGGGGTCTGACCCCGATCATGGCGACAGTCAGCGCTGCTGCGGATGCTTCTGCGGGCGCTGTTCCTGCTGCCTGCCGCCCTTGTGCTGCTGCGGCTCCATCTGCTGTTGCTGCTGCTGTTGCTGCTGCGGGTTGCGGCCCTGCGGTTCCTTGCCGGGATGACGGTTCTGCTGGTTTTTCATGGTCGCGATCCAGTGGACGAAGGACATGCGGCGGCGGGATGCCGGCGCAGGGCCACGGTGGCCCCGGAACGGTTAATCGCAGGCGAAAAAGCAGTGATCGGCTGGACGCTGTTTTCGCGCGTTCAGCCCGCTCAGCGCCAGCCAGCAGCCAACCTTGGTGGCACCAGGGTTCAGCGCTTGATCTGCTGGCCATCGCCGGCCGGCACGCTGTCGTAGTAGCGGCCGGTGCGCGAGTCGAACACGCGGTTCGGGCCGGCCGGTCGCACGCCGGGTACGATGCGGCCATTGCGGTCATAGACCTTGTCGGCCGGCCTCGGTGCTGACGGCGGCGCGACCTGGGCCGGACCGGTGGACTTGATTGGTTGCGCCGGTTGCGGCGTAGGCAGCAACTGCGGCTGCGGCCGGGCCGCCTGTGGCGGTGGCGCCACCGGCTGCGGCGCCACGGTGGTCCCGCTGCGGGTGGCCGTGGGGTCGGGGGTGGGCACCTGGGCCAGCGCCAGTGCCGGCAACAGGGCGATCAACAGCAGGGGAAGGGTCGGCTTCATGGCACGCTCCGGCGTCTATGACACCCACCTTGCTCCCGCACCCGTGTGCCACCCATGAACGGCCATCACACTTGCAAGCGCGCGCCGGCACCCCCACGTTTTCCGGCATCCCCAGGCCATCGACCCACGGAGCGCCGCCATGACCGCCTTCGATCTGACGCCCCCCACTGCCACCCAGACCGAGGCGCTGGTCGCCGGCCTCAGCAGCGAGGAACGCCGCGTGCTGTTGCAGCACGGCACCGAAGCGCCGTTCTGCGGCGTGTTCCTCGACAACAAGCGCGAGGGCGTCTACTGCTGCCGGCTGTGCGCGCTGCCGCTGTTCCGCTCCAGCACCAAGTTCGATTCCGGCACCGGCTGGCCCAGCTTCTTCGCCCCGTTCGACCCGGCGCACGTGCGCGAGATCCGCGACACCAGCCACGGCATGGTCCGCACCGAGATCACCTGCGCGCGCTGCGGCAGCCATCTGGGCCACGTGTTCCCCGACGGTCCGCCGCCCACCTACGAGCGCCACTGCCTGAACTCCGTCTCACTTTCCTTCGTCGGCAATGGCGAGCCCTGGCCCGATCCGTTGCAGCGTGGCGGCGCGGAAAGCGGCGTGGCCGGCTGAAACACCCCGCTGACCGATTTCACAGAATTCCCTCTTCAGAAACCCGGGCGACGGGCCGACAAGGAGATATCCCCTCTCCCTGCGTCGCCCCATGCTCATCATCGTTGGATTCCTGGTCGTCATCATCAGCGTGATCGGGGGCTACCTCGGTGCCCACGGCCGCCTGGGTGCCCTCTGGCAGCCCTACGAGCTGGTCATCATCGGCGGCGCCGCGCTCGGCGCGTTCCTGGTCGGTACCCCGGCCAAGACGGTCAAGCAGACCCTGCAGGCCATGGTCGGCGTGTTCAAGGGCCCGCGCTACAAGCAGCAGGATTACATCGATGTCCTCAGCCTGCTCTATGAACTGCTCAACAAGGCGCGCCGCGAAGGCTTCATGGCACTGGAAGACCATGTCGAACGCCCGGCCGAGAGCGCCTTGTTCAGCAATTACCCCAAGGTGCAGGCCGACCACCACCTGATCGACTTCATCACCGACTGCCTGCGCCTGATGATCGGCAGCAACATCGAGCCGCACGAGCTGGAACCGCTGCTGGAACTGGAGCTGGAAAAGCACCACGCTGAAGCCATGGCGCCGTCGCAGGTGCTGACCAAGGTCGCCGACGGACTGCCCGGTTTCGGCATCGTGGCTGCGGTGCTGGGCATCGTCATCACCATGGGTTCGATCGGCGGCGACATCGTCGAGGTCGGTGGCCACGTGGCCGGTGCGCTGGTCGGCACCTTCCTCGGCATCCTGCTGGGCTATGGCTTCGTCGGCCCGATGGCCGCCGCCATGGAAGCGCGCGCCGAGCAGGACAGCCGTATCTACGAATCGGTCAAGACCGCCCTGCTGGCCTGCCTGCGCGGCTACAACCCGAAGATCGCGCTGGAATTTGCCCGCAAGACGCTGCCGTCGAACGTGCGCCCGGCCTTCTCCGATTTCGAGCAGCACCTGAAGACGGTCAAGTAAGCCATGGCCGAGAACAAGCCCACCGTCATCGTCCGCCGGGTCAGGAAGGCCGGCCACGCCGCTCACCACGGAGGGTCGTGGAAGGTGGCCTATGCCGACTTCGTGACCGCGATGATGGCCTTCTTCCTGGTGCTGTGGCTGATGGCCACCACCAACAAGAACGACCGTGCGGCCATTTCCGAGTACTTCCGCAACCCGAGCCCGCTGAGCGGGCAGAGTGCCACGCCGGCACCCGGCATGGCCGGCCCGGGCGGCGCCAGCACATCGATGATCAAGCTGGGCGGCGCCACCGACATCTCGCGGGGCAGCAGCAACGATCCCTTCCAGAACCAGAAGGAAGCAGTGCCGCAACCGGTGGACCAACAGCAGCGCGACAAGCAGCAGCTGGAAGCACTGATGAAGGAGCTGCAGGAAGCGATCAGCCGGAGCCAGGCACTGGAACCCTTCAAGGACCAGCTGCTGCTGGACCTGACTCCGGAAGGCCTGCGCATCCAGATCGTGGACAAGCAGAACCGGCCGATGTTCGACCTCGGCAGCGCTACGCTGAAGCCGTACACGCAACAGATCCTGCACGAGCTGGCCAACTACCTGAACCACGTGCCGAACCGGATCAGCCTGACCGGCCACACCGACATCACCGCCTATTCGGCCGCACGCGGCTACGGCAACTGGGAACTGAGCGCCGACCGCGCCAACGCTGCACGCCGTGCACTGGTGGACGGCGGCCTGGAGGACAGCAAGATCACCCGCGTGGTCGGCCTGTCTTCATCGGTGCTGTTCGATAAAGCCGACCCGCAGAACCCGATCAACCGCCGCATCAGCATCGTGGTGATGACCAAGGCCGCCGAGGAGGCAGCGCTGGCGGGTGCCGGCCCCCAGGTGGGGCTGTCGGCGCCCACCGCCGACCCGGACGTGCAGGCCGCGCAGGGGCAAGCGGAATAAGCTGTGGGTGCGCGCCTTGGTCCGAATCCACAGGGCCATGCCGGGCGAGCGCACCACGCCGCACCCGCTACAATGGCGGTCTTTCCGTTTCCAGGTGATTTCACCCCCATGTCCCAGAACTCCAAGGCCAAGCGCGACAAGCGCAAGAAGCAGCAGGGCAAGCGCCCGTTCCTCCGCCTGAACGCGCAGCAGCAGGTGCAGAACCATGCCGTGCTGACCAACGAAGACGGCCAGGTGGTGGCGGCAATCGGCCTGCAGGGCCGTGAGTGGCTGCTGGCCATCGGCGGCCAGACCATGGGCAACGCCGAGAACCCGGTGCCGATGCTGGCCATGCTCAAGCACCTGGCCAACGTGCAGGAGAAGGAAGGCCGCAAGGTCAACCTGGAGTACTCCGAACTGCTGCAGAAGCTGCTGGACACCCTGGCGGCCGAATCCGAGCAGACCGCCGACGAATACCTGGACAAGCTGGTGTCCGAGTTCGAAGGCGTCGACGCTGCTGAAGGCGAAGAAGGCGAAGCCGTCGAGGGCGACGCGGCCGAAGAAGCCGCTGCCGAGGCCGCCCCGGCCGCTGACAGCGACAGCAAGCCGCAGGCCTGAACCGGCCGCGGCGGTGACGGTCTACGTCGATGACGCGGTGCATCCCTGGCGCGGACAGCGCTGGGCGCACCTGATGGCCGACACCCTGGCCGAGCTGCACGCAATGGCCGCGCAGCTCGGCATCCCACCGCGCGCCTTCCAGAACAAGGCCAGCGGCGCCCACTACGATGTCACTGCCGGGCTGCGCGCACAGGCCATCGCGCTCGGCGCCCGGGCGATCTCACGGCACACCGACCGCGAGCTGGTCAAGGCGGTGATTGCCAACGCCCGGGCGCAGTACCGGCCGTAGGCTCGGCTGCCGTGTGCCTCCTGTAGTGCCGAGCCGATGCTCGGCTGCTCTACGCGAAATGCAGCCAAGCGTGGGCTCGGCTCTACAGGCCCGATCAGAACGGGTCGCTGCCCAGCCGGATTTCCACGTTCAGCAGCGAGCACAGCGCAAGCATCGCGTCATCGTCGCGGGTCAGCGCCATCACCCCGGTAAAGCCATCACTGCCGGCATCCACGCTCCACAGCGTGTAGTTGTGCTCGCGCAGGCGGTCGAAGGCGGTGGCCATCAGCTGCACGCCGTCCAGGCCTTCGGCAAAGTCCTCGTCGTCCAGGTCGCCACCCCAGTCCAGCTGCAGGTTGAAGCGCGCCGAAAGCTCGTTCACCGCCGACTGCAGCGACTCCAGGTCCTCACGCTCCACATCGAAACCGGACTGCCAGGCGATGGCGGTGAACAGCGCCGGCAGCCAGTCGCTGTCCGCTTCCAGCGGCTGACCGTCCTCGGCCAGGTGCTCGCGCCAGCGGTTGAACTGCTGCAGGGCCAACTCTTCGTCACCCGGGTTGATCAGCACCAGCAGGTTCCAGACCCGCGCCTCGAAGCCCTCCTCGTCGAAGTCGTGGATGTCTTCCTCGAAGTCGAAATAGTCGCTGTTGTCGGGCATGGCGGAACGTCCTCTGGGGCAGGTCGGCATTCTACGGTTTATCCTGTGCCGCTGAAGCCGGCCTTGGTGGCCGTCACTGTGAATGAAGCGATGAGCGATACCCCTCCCGACCACCTGGCGATCAACCCGGCCAGCCCCTTCCATGATGCGCAGGCGCTGGAGCGCGGCGTTGGCGTGCGTTTCAACGACATCGAGCGCGACAACGTCGAGGAATACTCGGTCAGCGAAGGCTGGATCCGCGTGCAGGCCGGCAAGGCCCGTGACCGCCGCGGCAACCCGATGACGATCAAGGTCAAGGGCAAGGTCGAGGTGTATTTCCTGGACCAGAAACCGGAATAACCGGCACCGGCATGTAGAGCCGAGCCTGTGCTCGGCTGCTTTTCGTTCCGGGTTCATGACGCCTGAAGCAAGCGTAGCCGAGCATGGGCTCGGCTCTACATGCCAGGGCGGAATCCGCGTCAGCGTCAGCAACGCCCGGTCCCAGGCATCATTCGCGCTTGCGCGATTCCAGCAGGTCCAGGTTGCGGATCAGGCGCCGCGAGATCTCATCGGAGATCACCCCGCGCCGGGTCAGCCGGAACAGTTCCTCGCGCTCGGCGTTGAGGCCGGCGCTGCGCAGCTGGCGGTAGCCCAGCTCCATGCGCCGCACCTTCTCCGGGTCTACGTCGGGCCCGTCGTTGTCCTTCTCCAGGTGCCGCTGGTACAGCAGGCTCACCCGCGAGGCGGCATCGTTGTACAGCTGCACGTTCTCGGTGTTCTGGTTCATCACCAGCTGCTGGCGCATGCGCTCGACCCCGGCCAGCGCCGCCTTCGACGACAGCCGGCGCGCCAGGTCCTCTTCCTTGCGTTCACCCGAATCGGCCGGCAGCTGCAGGCCCTTCAGCAGCTGCGGCAGCGCGATGCTGGCGCCGAGCAGCGAGAACAGGATCACCGAGGCGGCCAGGAAGATCACCAGGTCACGTGCCGGGAACGCACTGCCATCAGGCAGGAACAGCGGCAGGGTCAACACGCCGGCCAGGGTGATCGCACCACGCACGCCGGCCACCGAGGTCGCCACCACGATGCGCCAGTTCGGCGCTTCGCCCCGCTCCAGTCCGCGGCGACGCGCGCGCAGCAGGTTCCAGCGCAGCGACAGCCACACCCACAGCAGGCGCAGCACGACCAGCGCCAGGTTGATCACCACTACGTACACCAGCAGCCACCACGCGCTCTGGTGGCCGGTCTCGTTCATGGTGGTGGTGGCACGTTCGACAATACCGGGCAGCTGCTCGCCCAGCAGCACGAACATGATGCCGTTGAAGCTGAACTGCAGCATGTTCCAGACCCCGGCACGCTGCACGCGCATGCTGCCGGAGACGCGGCCGGTCAGCTCGACGTAGCTCATCGCGATACCGGCGGCGACCGCGGCGAGGATGCCGGAGGCGTGGATCTCTTCGGCCAGCAGGTAGGCCGCGAACGGAATGAGCAGGTTGACCAGCATCGCCGCGCCCGGCTCCTCGCCGAAGCGGCGCCACAGCCAGCGCTGGAAGGTCGACACACCAAGGGTGACCGCCACGCCCACCGCAAGGCCGGCCACGGCCACCCACACGAAGGTCAGCGAGGCCGTGGCCAGCGAGAACGTGCCGGTCATCACCGCAGCCACCGCGAAGCGGAAGCAGACCAGGCCCGATGCATCGTTGAGCAGCGACTCGCCTTCCAGGATGTGCATCAGGCGCTTGGGAATCGGCGCCTTGGAGGCGATCGCCCCCACTGCCACAGGATCGGTCGGCGACACGATCGCCGCCAGCGCGAAGCACACCGCCAGCGGCATCACCGGAATCAGCCAGTGGATCAGGAAGCCTGCGCCGATGACGGTGAACACCACCAGGCCGAACGCCAGTTCGAGGATCGCGCCCTTGTCGCGGAACAGGCCCTGCTTGGGGATGCGCCAGCCATCAAGGAACAGCAGCGGCGGCAGGAACAGCAGGAAGAACACTTCCGGCTCCAGCGCGTGGCCGCGGTTGAACACCCCGGCGATGACCGCGCCCAGGCCGATCTGCACCAGCGGCAGCGGCAACGAGAACGGCAGGACGCGAACCAGGTAGCCGCTGGCGACAACGGCCACCAGCATCGCCAGGACGACTTCAATGGTATGCATGCTTCTTCCAGGAAGCGGCGCGCGGGGAGGCTCGAAGGCCAGCGCCGGAAACCCGGAAAAAACTACCACATGCGGCCATGAGCGCGACGGCCGGGGCGGTCGCGCGTCAGCCCCGGCTCATGCCCCGTCGAAGCGGTACAGGTCCATGGCGAGGAAGCCGGCGTCGATGCCGGCATCGATGCGCCGCGCACCGAAGCTGTCCTCGCCGGCTGCGCCCATCGCGAAGAACAGCGGCAGCAGGTGCTCGTCGGTCGGGTGCGCGCGTTCGGCGAACGGCGCCTGCCGGCGGTAGTCGAACAGGGCCTGGCGATCATCGGCGGCCAGGCGCTGCTCCACCCACTCGATGAAGGGCCGCACGTATGGCGCTTCCTTGCCGTCCTGGTAGTCGCCCCAGTCGTGCAGGTTGTGGGTGATGCTGCCCGAGCCGACCAGCAGCACGCCTTGTTCGCGCAGTGGTGCCAGCGCGCGGCCCAGCGCGAACTGATGCTCGGGGCCGAGCAGCGGCTGGATCGACACCGGCACCACCGGGATGTCGGCCTGCGGGCGCAACAGCCGCAGCGGTACCCACGCGCCGTGGTCGAGGCCACGCTGCGGGTCGATGGCCACTGGCAGTCCTGCGGCGGCGATGCGGCCGGCCACTTCTTCGGCCAGTGCCGGGTCACCCGGCGCCGGGTACTGCAGTTCGAACAGCGCGCGCGGGAAGCCGCCGAAATCGTGGATGGTTGGCGGCTGCGGATGCGCCCCGACCAGCGGCTGCCGGCCCAGCCAGTGCGCCGAGGCCATCACGATGGCGCGCGGCGTGGGCAGGTCGCGCGCCAGCTCGGCCAGGCGCACACCAACCTGGCCCGGATGCAGGGCAGTCATCGGCGAACCATGGGAGATGTACAGCGAAGGCAGGCGGGACATGGAATTCTCCAGTTGCAGGATCAGGCGGCGATCAGCGCGAACGCAGGGTCCACTTGCCATCGCCGACCAGGAACAGCACCACCAGCGCCAGCGCCCAGAACGCCGGGTATTCCCAGCCGCCGCCGGCATTGGCGAAACCGAAGCCGTTGGCGCCGTGCACGGTGACGATGGTGCCCAGCAGCAGCGGCACGCCGACCAGGCCCACCCAGCGCGCATAGATGCCCAGCAGCAGCGCGACAGTGATCACCAGCTCGACGCCGATGGTGAGGTAGCCGAGCACGCCGGGCAGGCCCAGCGACTCGAAGAACGCTGCCGTGCCGGCCGGGGTGAATACCAGCAGCTTGGTCAGCGCATGGACCAGGAACAGCACGCCCAGGGCCAGGCGCAGCAGGGCGGCGCCATACGGGGCCAGCGGCGAATCAGGAGCGGTCGTGGCGTGCATCGGAAAGCACCTTGAAGGGAGTGGGCTCAGGTTATTGCGCCTTCACGGGCCGATAAATACGATCGATTGACCGTATTTATTTCAGAAGGCGCAACAATGGACACCCTCGAGGCGATGCGCGTGTTCGTGGCGGTGGTCGAGCGCAACGGCTTCAGCGCCGCCGCCCAGGCCCTGGACATGTCCACCGCCGGCGTTACCCGCCAGGTCGCCGCGCTGGAAAAGCGCTTGTCCACCCGCCTGCTCCATCGCACCACGCGGCGGGTCAGCCCCACCAGCACCGGCGCCGCCTACTACGCCCAATGCGTGCGCCTGCTGGCCGAGTTCGACGCGCTGGAGGCCAGCATCGGCGCGCAGGCGCTGGAGCCCTCCGGCACGCTGCGCATCAACGCGCCGGTCAGCTGGGGCATTGCCCGCCTCGGTCCGTTGCTGGCCAGCTACCGCGAACGCTTCCCGCAGGTGGAACTGGACCTGGCCCTGTCCGACCGCCTGGTGGACATGGTCGAGGAAGGCTACGACGTGGCCATCCGCATCACCCGCGAGCCGGGCCCCACCCTGATCGCCCGCCGCCTGGGCGAATCGCGGGTGAGCCTGTGCGCCGCGCCGGCCTACCTGGCCGCACGCGGCGCCCCGCAGACCCCGCAGGACCTGCAGGCGCACGCGTGCCTGGGCTACAGCTACTGGGCCGCTGGCGACCACTGGCCGTTGCAGGGGCCCGCAGGCGAAGTAAAGGTCGCGGTGAACAGCCTGCTGCACGCCAACAACGGCGACGTGCTGCGCGAAGCGGCGATTGCCGGCATGGGCGTGATCCTGCAGCCGGATTTCCTGCTGGAAGACGCGTTGGCCGATGGCCGGCTGGTGCGCGTGCTGCCCGAATGGGAGGCCGCCCCGATCGGCATCTTCGCGGTCTATACCAGCCGCAGCCACCTGGCACCGAAGGTGCGCAGTTTCATCGACCATCTGGTCGAAGCCGGGGTGTAGCCGAACCTGGTGCTTGCCGGCCTGCGGCCGGCACTACCGTCATGCTTCGGCCGGGTAGTGCCGGCCGCTGGCCGGCCAATACGAACCCGATCAGGCGGGGACTTCATCCAACGCGTCGATGATCCGCTCCAGCGGTGCCGGCCGCCCCAGCAGGTAACCCTGCACCTGGTCACAGCCGTGCGCGGCCAGCCAGTCCAGCTGCCCCGGTGTTTCCACGCCTTCGGCAATGATGGTCAGGCCCATGCTGTGGCCCAGCGACAGCAGCGCGCGACAGATCGAGGCGTTGCGTGGATTGGTTTCCACGTCCGCCACGAAGCTGCGGTCGATCTTCAGGATGTCCAGCGGCAGGTGCTGCAGGTAGGACATGCTGGAATAGCCGGTGCCGAAATCATCCAGCGACACGCTGATGCCCTGCTCATGCAGGCGCTGCATGGTCTGCATCGCCTGCGCCGGCTTGCGCATCAGGCTGCTCTCGGTCAGCTCCACGTGCAGCGCACCGCGGGCCAGGCCGAATTCCTGCTGGGCGCGGGTGAACTCGGCCACCAGGTCGCTGTTGAAGAACTGCACCGCAGACACGTTGACCGCGATCGGCAGCTCGCCCCACCCGGCGTCGACCAGACGGCGCTGCGCCTTCGCCGCGGCGCGGATCACCCAGCGGCCCAGCGCCAGGATCAACCCGGTGTCCTCGCACAGCTGGATGAACTCGTTGGGCGGGATGAAGCTGCCATCGGCCTGCGGCCAGCGCAGCAGGGCCTCCAGCGCGGCCGGGCTGCCATCACCGGCATGCCGGATCGGCTGGAAGTACAGCTGGAACTCGTTGTCGATGGCGGCATGGATGCGCCCGGCCAGGCGCAACCGATCGGCCAGCCGCGTGGTCACCGCCGCATCGAACCAGACCACCACGTTGCCCTCGGCACGCGCCGCGTGCGCGGCCTGCGCAGCCATGCCGATCACCTGTTCGGCGCCATGGCCGTCACCGGCGACATGCACGGCCACGCCGATACGCGGCTCGAACTGGTGCAGCGAGTCCTTGCCGCGCATCGGCGCCGACACGATCTGCAGCAGGTCGTCCAGCACGCGCTGGGTATCGTGCCCGGCACCAATGGCCAAGACGAAATCTTCGGCCGGCTGGAACGCCAGCGTGCCATAGCGCGCGCCCAGGCCCCCGAGCCGGGTCGCCATCGACTGCAGTACCGCATCGCCGATCTCGCGGCCAAGCGTATCGGCCACCAGCTGCAGGCCGCGCAGCTGCACGAAGGCGATGGTGTAACCCTGTTCCTGCTCATCCAGCTGTTCGGTCAACGCACGCACGTTGAGCAGGCCCGTGGCCGGGTTGTGCCGCGCCTGGTAGGCCAGGTCGCGCTCGTAGGCCAGCCGTTCGCTCACATCCTCGGCCAGCACCAGGCAGGCCGGCTGTCCGTCGAAATCGAGTTTGGACAGGTGTGCGCGCACCTCGAACACGCTGCCGTCCTTGCGCCGGTGCAGGCGCACGGTCGCGTCCGGAGGATCGCCCACCTGTGCGCGCTGGATGGCACCACGCACCTCGTCCCAGCCCTCGCGCGGGCGGATGTCGAGGATGCTCATCGCCAGGAACTCGTCGCGGCTGTAGCCGTACTGGCGCACCGCAGCGTCGTTGACCTCGATGAAGCGCAGCGTATCCGGGTCGAACACCCAGAACGGTGCAGGATTGCGGTCGAACAGCAGCCGGAAGCGCCGTTCCACTTCGCTCACCTGCTCGCGCGCCTGGTAACGCTCGCTCAGGTCGGTCAGCGCGCCGATCATGCGCCGCTCGCTGTCGGCCACTTCCACCCGCTGCCCACGCGCGCCCACCCAGCGCACCTCGCCCCCGGGCAATACCAGGCGGAACACCTGGTCGAGCACGGCGCCGCCGGCGAATGCCTGGTCAAAGGCATGCTGCAGGCGCGCGGCATCGTCGCGGTGCACGCGTGCGAAGAAATCGGCCACCGGCAGCGCATCGGTCTGCACGCCAAAGATCTCGCGCGCCAGCGGCGACCAGCGCAGCAATGCGGCGTCCTCATCCACGTACCAGGTACAGACACGACCGACCTGGTGCGCAAGACGCAGCTCGGCGTGGCCTGTTTTCAGCTCCTCGGCCATCGCCTGCTGGCTGCGGGTGCTGCGCCGCACGGCGTACAGCAGCACCAGCAGCACCACGATGTAGGCCAGTACGATTGCCACCGATGCCTGCAGGTAGGGCCACCACGGCGCCAGTACGTCTTCGTCGGCCAGGCCGACCTGCACCGCCAGCGGGCTGTGTTCCAGCGTGCTGATGGTCATGATGCGCGGTACGCCGTCGACCACACCCGGCACGCTGCCCAGCTCGACCACCGCCTGCGTGCCGAGCAGGTCACGGCGCGGCAGGCCGTAGCGGCGGCCCACCGTGCCGTGCGGATCAGGCACGCGGGCCAGCATGTAACCCTCGGCATCGCTGATCGAGACCAGTCCGTTGGGGCCGACATCGAGGCCGCCGACGATGCGTTGCAGTTCGCCGCAGCGCAGCCGTGCCAGCAGCCAGCGTTCGCCGGCCATCGGCAGCGCCAGCGGGACCACCCAACCGCCATCGCTGGCCCGCTGCGGCGGGCCGATGTACAGGGCGCTGCCCTGGCCACGACGCTGCGGGTCGGTCCACAGCGGCAGCTGCAGGTCGCCCTCGCCGGCCGTCAGCGGTCGGCCATGGCGGTCGAGCACGGCGATGCTGTGCAGTTCGGCATGCCGGCCCAGCACCCCGCCGATGGATGCATCCAGCAGGGCCGGCGCCTGCGCCGGCACGCTGCGGAACAGCTCGGCGGCGTCGGCGGCGATGCCGGACATGGCCCGCTCCAGGTTGCGCAGTTCCAGCGCCAGCAGGCGCTCGCTGCCCACCGCCAGCGCGCGGCTCTGGCGCTGCGCCGCTTCCAGGCGGCGGTGGTAGTCATTGACCAGCATGAGGGTCAGCCCGGTGACCAGCAGCACGCCCAGCAGCACTCCGCCCCAGGTAATGGCGCGCAGCGGCCGGGCCAACGCGCGTTTCAGCGCGGGCATCGGCGGGTGTTCCTTGTGCAGTCGGCTGGCTTCATGCGCGAACGAATCCTCCACGTCCCCGACCTCAACGGCCGGTGGACGCCATTCTTGACGCCTGACCCGCCCCCGCATGGCCACCTCCCCGTGTCCGCGCAGGGTTCCAGGGTCCAGCATGCACCACGTCGCTCACGGCGTGAAGGTCGGTTCCACGTGTTCAGCCAGATCCTGCACAGCACAGGACGCAGCACAGGGCCGCCAGGCGGGCCGGCGCAGATTAGACTTGGCGTTTTCCGCCGCAAGAGAAGTCCATGTCCAAGCTGCGCCGTCCCAC
The DNA here is from genome assembly GCF_059370315.1 of Stenotrophomonas sp. YJH_SMC_46. NCBI lineage: Bacteria > Pseudomonadati > Pseudomonadota > Gammaproteobacteria > Lysobacterales > Lysobacteraceae > Stenotrophomonas > Stenotrophomonas sp. YJH_SMC_46. Next base: position 131,908 of record NZ_JCAFTO010000004.1, on the reverse strand, counting down.
CCTGGCGCTGGCCATCGTTGCCAGCCTGTCCCTGGCCGCCTGTGACCGCCCGGCCGAGCCGGCCGCCACGGCCACCGCGCCGGCCGATGCCACCCCCGCTGCGGCCAAGCCGATGCTGGGCAGCTTCGGCTTCGATGCCAGCGGTATGGACCGTAGCATTGCCGCCGGCGATGACTTCTTTGGCTTCGCCAACGGCACCTGGGTCAAGAACACCGAGATTCCGGCCGACCGGTCGCGCTTCGGCAGCTTCAACGTCATTGCCGAGAAGACCCTGGCCGACACCCGCGCCATTCTCGAAGGGGCCGCCGGCAACACCCAGGCCAGCGGTGACGACAAGCTGATCGGCGATTACTACGCCGCTTACATGGACGAGGCCGGCATCGAGCAGCGCGGCGTTGCACCCGTGGAACCGCAGCTGAAGGCGATCGATGCCATCACCGACAAGGCCGGCCTGGCACGTGCCCTGGGCGGCGATGTGCGCGCCGACGTCGACCTGCTCAATGCGACCAACTTCTACACCGACCGCCTGTTCGGCCTGTGGGTGTCGGTGGACCTGCTGCAGCCCGACCGCAATGCGCCGTACCTGGTGCAGGGCGGCCTGGGCATGCCCGACCGCGATTTCTACCTGGGCGGCGGCCGCATGGCCGAACTGCGCAAGCAGTACCAGGCCTACATCGCACAGATGCTGCAGCTGGCCGGCGTCGCCGATCCGGCCGGCAAGGCACAACGCATTCTCGCGCTGGAGACGAAGATCGCGCAGGCACATGCCACCCAGGAAGAAACCAATGATGTGACCAAGGGTGCCAATCCCTGGACCCAGGCCGACTTCAATGCCAAGGCGCCCGGCATGGACTGGAACGCCTTCCTCGACGCGGCCGCGCTGGGCAAGCAGCAGGACTTCATCGTCTGGCAGCCCAAGGCCGTGGCCGGCCTGTCCAGGCTGGTCGCCACCGAGCCACTGGAGGTGTGGAAGGACTACCTGGCCTTCCACGCGCTGGACCGTGCCGCCGCCTACCTGCCGAAGAAATTCGCCGATGCCCGCTTCGCCTTCCACGGCACCGCGCTGAGCGGCACCCCGCAGCAGAGCGATCGCTGGAAGCGCGCGGTGGACGACGCCAACCACGCAGTGGGCGAAGCGATCGGCAAGCGTTACGTCGAAAAGCACTTCGACGCGAAGACCAAGGAACGCGCGGACGAGATGGCCAAGAACATCATTGCCGCCTTCGCCAAGCGCATCGACGCGCTGGCGTGGATGTCGCCGCAGACCAAGGCGAGCGCCAAGGCGAAGGTGGCCGGCCTGACCGTGGGCATGGGCTATCCGGAAAAGTGGCGCGACTACACCGGCCTGGAGATCCGCCGTGATGACGCGCTGGGCAATGCACAGCGCGCCGAGCTGTTCGAGTACCAGCGCAACATCGCCAAGCTGGGCAAGCCGGTCGACCACGGCGAGTGGGCGATGCTGCCGCAGACCATCAACGCGATGAATGTGCCGCTGGAAAACCGCCTGGTGTTCCCGGCCGCGATCCTGCAGCCGCCGTTCTTCGACGGCGCCGCCGACGACGCGGTGAACTATGGTGCGATCGGCGCCGTGATCGGCCACGAGATCAGCCACGGTTTCGACAACGCGGGCGCACTGTTCGATGAAACCGGCAAGCTGCACAACTGGTGGACCGCCGAGGACCTGAAGCAGTTCAACGCCGCCGGCGATGCGCTGGCCGCGCAGTTCAGCAGCTACGAGCCGTTCCCGGGCGTGCATGTGAACGGCAAGCTGACCCTGGGCGAGAACATCGCCGACGTGGCCGGCCTGGGTACCGCCTACGACGCCTACCAGCTGTCGCTGCAGGGCAAGCCGGGCCAGACCCTGGAGGGCTTCACCCCGGACCAGCGCTTCTTCCTCGGCTTCGCCCAGGCGTGGCGCAGCAAGAGCCGCGAACAGGCGCTGCGCAACTCGCTGCTGACCGATGTGCATGCACCGGGCCAGTTCCGCGCACTGACCGTGCGCAACATCGACGCCTGGTACCCGGCGTTCGAGGTGAAGGAAGGCCAGAAGCTGTACCTGGCGCCGGACAAGCGGGTCAAGGTGTGGTGATGTAACCGGAACGGGCGCCGCAAGGCGCCCGTTTCACTTGCGGGTAGCTGCCAACCTTGGTTGGCGCTTCCGCGGCACCGCGAAAAGCGTGCCAACCAAGGTTGGCACCTACCAGGCAACCACGGGCCACTCGCGCAGGATCTCCACCGGCACGCCCATCCGCGCGCAGGCGCGGCTGGCCAGGCCATCGGGCAGCGCGCGGCGGAACAGCGGCGCCATGCCCTGCATCAACTTCGCTGAAGCTGCCGCCTGCGCACGCTGGCGTCCACTGCGCTCGAGCATGCCCTCGGCCCAGTCCGGCAGCAGCGCCGCGCCTGCACCCAGGAACACCTCGCGCGACAGCCCCGGCACCGGTACCGGCAGGCGCACGCCGGACAACACCTCCAGCACTTCACGCGAGCGCTCGTCCACACGCAGCTCCGGTTGCCGCGCGCAGAAGTACGCCGCCACCTCGGCTTCGCTGCACGGCACATCCACTGCACCCAGCGCCTCGGCCACACGGCGGTACTCATCGTAGTAGCGGTCGGCGATGTCCCCCGTCACCTCGCGCCCGTAGCGGCGGAAACCCTGCAGGAACCCGAAGGCTTCGGTCACGTGCACCCAGGTCAGCAACTGCGGATCGTCGGCGGCGTAGGGCTCGCCCTGCGCGGTCTGGCCGCGGATCCGTGCATGAATACGGCGCACCTTGGCCACCAGCGCCTCCACTTCGCCAGTGGGCGCGTAGCTGGTGCCGGCAACGAAGGCGGTGGTGCGGCGCAGGCGTCCCACCAGGTCCTGGCGGAAATTGGAGTGGTCATAGACCCCGGCCAGCGCGCGTGGGTGCAGGGTCTGCAGCATCAGCGCGCACAGGCCACCGGCGAGCATCGAGGGAAATTCGGCGTGCAGCCGCCAGGTGACGCTGTCCGGGCCGAACCAGCCCGGATCGCCCTGCGGATGGTCGTAGTCGATACCACTCTGGCCGCGCGGGAAGGCGTCCAGTACCCAGCGTCGGATCGGCGCCGTGACGGGGCGGGAGAGTCGCTGCAGCAAAGCCGGCATCACAGGTCCAGGAGAGGCGGAAGAACAGTCGCGTCTTGCGCGGTTGGCTCCGATTCTCGGCGATCACGCCTCCGGCGGCGAGCCTCCCCGCTCAGCGACGGTTTCATGTGCGGTCGCAGCACGTTTCACCCTGCGACATCCTGTCGCAGGCCGTGACTGCCATGCTGCATCGCATCAATTTTCACTCCCACCGGTCAAACCCTTGCGCCGCTTGGCATTGCCCCCATTGCACGGCTCGCTGGAAGTGCTAGAACTGGATCCGCCACACCGTCCAATGCTGATCGACGCACGTTCCACAAGGAGCCAGCCATGATTGCCTTGTTCAAGGGTTTGGGAATTCTGCTTCGCGACAACGAGCTCTACAGCAGCCCGTTCGACAAACAGGTGGCGCACTGGCGCAACCTCAGCGAGCAGCAGATCCGCGATGAAGTGGCTGTGCTGGCCCAGGCCAAGTGCCAGTGGCTGATCGCCTCGATCGTCGGCTGGCAGGCGGCCTCGCTGCTCATCCTGGGCCTGATCGCCAACTACCTGTGGCGCGACGACTTCCATATCACCTTCACCCGCGTGGTAATCGTGTTCGGCTCGTGGGTGTCGATCCTGTTCGTGATCTGGTTCATGGCCAACATGTTCGATCAGCAGGCCGGCTTCGAGCGCTGGATGAAGGCGTTCAACAGCCGCGCCCGCATCAGTTCCAAGGCCGACAGCGTGGAGCACGTGGCCGAGGCGCTGGACCTGGCCGAGCACTACCCGGAAGTGCTGGACTACAAGCAGGCGGTCACCACCAAGCGCGAGCTGCGCCACGAGGACATCCGCATCATGACCGAGATCGGGCGCATGAAGCAGCACTCCGAACTGGTCGGCCGCCTGAACCATGTGGGCGAGAACGAGCACCACCACGACCTGACACTGCAGCCTGCCTACTGACCCTTCAGGGAAGCGGGGGGACCCACACTGCCACCGTGATCACTCACGGTGGCAGTGTTCTATCCGGTCCTGGCTGACGCACTGGTGGAAGCCCTTGGGCAGGTCACGCATCGCCTCGGTCTTCCCCACCGCCACGGCAAACCGGCGCAATGGTGGCGTCGCACACGCGGCGTCGGTACTGCACGCTGGGTCCAGCACCAGGTAGTGGCATTGGCCACTACTGCTGGCGATGCACTGGAACCGTGCCTCGCCGTCGACCACGCTGCCCTTGCTGTAAAGCGTGTCCACGCCGTTGGCACTGGTGCGGGTGATCGAAGTATTGCTGGATTTCTCACAGCCAGCCAACGACAACGCAGCGATGCAGGCAAACAGGAACAGGCGCATGGTGCCTCCAGGATGCGGCTACATGCCGCGGAACAGGCTCATGAACGGCTGGCTGACCACCAGCGTCTCCGTGCGCCCACGCAGGCGCAGCACGCCGCGCCCGGTATCGTCGCGGTTGACCGCCGCCACCGCCTTCATGTTGACGATGGTCGAGCGATGGATCTGGCGGAAATGCTGCGGGTCGAGCACTTCCAGCAGTTCGCGCAGCGGCGTGCGCAACAGGCTCTCGCCGGCAGCGGTCACCACGGTGGTGTACTTGTTGTCGGCACGGAAGTAGGCCACGTCTTCCAGCATGATCAGCTGCGTCTCGCGGCCGTTGCTGGCGGTGATCCAGGCCAATGGCGGGCGCTCTGCCGCACCCTGCGATGGCCCCAGGCGCCGCAGCAGGCGCTCGAGTACGGCATCGTCCTGGCGCGTTGATGGCAGCCGCGACAGGATGCGTTCACGGGTGGCCAGCAGGCGCTCGTCGCTGACCGGCTTCAGCAGGTAATCCATCGCGCCCTGCTCGAACGCGTCGATGGCGTACTGGTCGTAGGCGGTGACGAACACCACCTGGGTGCGCGGGCTCAGCTCGGACAGCGAACGGGCTACTTCAATGCCACTGATGCCGGGCATGCGAATATCGAGGAAGGCGATGTCCGGCTGCTTCTCGGCCAGCTGCTCCAGTGCACTGGCGCCATCCTCGCACTCGGCCACCAGCTTCAGGTCCGGCCACAACCGGCCCAGCTGCTCGACCAGCGACTGCCGCAGCAGTTCCTCGTCTTCGGCAATGAGCGCCTCAAGCGGCATGGCTGCGCTCCTTGCTCGACTGCGGCAGGGTCATGGTTGCGGCCACGCCGCTGGGGAAGTTGGCGACGATCGCCACGCCGGCCTGCTCACCGCAGGTCAGGCGCAGGCGCTCGCGCAGGTTCTTCAGGCCGATGCCGGTACCGCTGGTGCCCTGGCCGAAGCCGAGGCCATCATCGGCCACCGTCACCGTCACATGGTCATCGAAGCCACGCGCCAGGATCCAGATCGTGCCACCGCCGGGCTTGGGTTCCAGGCCATGCTTGATCGCGTTCTCCACCAGCGTCTGCAGCGCCATCGCCGGCAGCTGCACGCCATGCAGCTCGTTCGGCACCTGCACCTCCACCCCCAGCCGTGCGCCCATGCGGATACGCAGGATCTCCAGGTAGGCACGGGTGCGCTCCAGCTCCACGCCCAGCGTGGACAGCGATTCGTCCACCTGTGGCAACGAGCTGCGCAGGTACTGGATCAGGTGGCCCAGCATCTGGTCGGCACGTGCCGGGTCGGTGCGGGTCAGCACCTGCGCGTTGGCCAGCGTGTTGTAGAGGAAGTGCGGTTCCACCTGCGCATGCAGCAGATTCAACCGGGCCACCGACAGTTCCTTTTCCACCTGGGTCTGCTCGGCCGCGGCCTGCTCGTCGCGACGTTGGTCGGCAACACGGCGGCTGATCGCGCGGGTGACCGCTTCGGCGTTCTCGAAGTTGCTGCCCTCATCCAGCGCCAGCAGGTCGGCCCACCAGCCGGCATCCGGTTCAAACAGCAGGGTGACGGTACTGGTGCCCTGCCCCGGCGTGACCGTCGCCAGCACGCTGTTGCGCTTGATCGCCAGCCGAGCCGGCAGATTCCAGCGCGACGGCTGGCGGCCGTTCCAGGCATCCACGCGGCGCACGTAGGCCCGTACCTGCAGGCTGCCGGCCGAACTTTCCACGTCTTCAACGCGCGGCAGTTCGGCGATGGCCGCTTCCACCACCGAGAATGCCTGGCCGGCATCCATCGGCAGTTCCACCTGGCGGCGCTGGCGGCCGGAGAGCGTGGTCGAATCCAGCCGGCCGGCGACCAGCCAGACGCGGCGTACATGGGTAATCGCGCTGCCCAGCGCGGAAATCATCAGGAACATCGCCAGCAGGCCGAAGATCCAGCCCGGGCCATCGTTCATGCCACTGAAGATGCCGCTCCAGACCATGCCGGCGACGAACAGCGCCGCAGCCCAGGCCAGCAGGTGACGAAGCAGGAGAGAGAGGCTGACGAACACGGCGGCGCCTTGGAGGAAGGGGGTGAGCCGAGCATAGGGCGGCCCGCCGGGCAAACAAGCGGGCTGCGACGAAGGGCCGGAATCCGGGGATGGAAGCCGTTACTGAAACGCCGGGCATGGCCCGGCGTTTCCGGGCGGGGGCAATGCCGGCCAGCGGCCGGCACTACCGAACGCCGTTATTTGCGCTGGTCGGCGCTGGCGTCACGCACGGCGCGGAACGACTCGTCCCTGCTCCAGTTCGGCCAGCTGCGCGAATTGGCCAGCTGGTTGCCCAGCGTGTACAGCACTTCCAGGTCGCGGGCGGCACCGGCGAACACCCAGTCCGGCTGCCATTCGTCGCCCTGCTGGTGGTAGCGCTTGGCGGTGTAGTCTTCCGAGGCCTTCTTGCCCGCAGCCACGCCACCGTCCACCCAGTCCTGGCCGGCCGACCACGACAGTGCCGGCACGCCACGCTTGGCGAACGGGAAGTGATCGGAGCGGAAGAACAGGCCCGCTTCCGGCTTCGGGTCCGGCGTGTAGCGGATATCCCAGCCCTTGGCCACGTCCTTCAGCTGGTCCAGCAGCTCGAAGCGCGCGGCGCCGTAGATGCCGAAATCGCGCGACGGACCGAACGGCGCCATGCCATCCATGTTGATCACCGCCACGGTCTTTTCCAGCGGGTACAGCGGATGGGTGGCGTAGTACTCCGAACCCAGCAGGCCCTTTTCCTCGGCGGTGACTGCCAGGAACAGCACTGACCTCTCCGGGCGCTTGGCCTTGGCGAAACCACGGGCCAGCTCGATCAGCGAGGCAGTACCGCTGGCATTGTCCAGCGCACCGTTGAAGATGCGATCACCGCGCGCGTCCGGCTCGCCCACGCCGATGTGGTCCCAGTGCGCGCTGTAGACGATGGTCTCGTCCGGGTGGCGGCTGCCTTCCAGGCGTGCGGCCATGTTGTGCGAGGTGATCACTTCGGTCTTCACCGCGTACTTCGCGTCCAGACTGGCGCCGGTCAGCGGCACCGGGGTGAAGTCGCGCTGCTGCGCCTTCTTCTTCAGCGCTTCGAAGTCCTGCCCGGCCGAGCGGAACAGCTCCACGGCAAGGTCGCGCTGGATCCAGCCTTCCAGCAGCGGGTGGCTTTCCGCCGGGTTGTCGCGCACCACATCGAACATAGTGTTGGTGTTGGAGCCGGCCACGGTGGCCCAGCCGTACGACGCCGGTGCGGTCTCGTGCACGATCAGCACGCCCAGCGCGCCCTGGCGGGCACCTTCTTCGTACTTGTAGGTCCAACGGCCGTAGTAGGTCATGCCCTTGCCGTCGAAGTCGCCCTGGCCGGTCTCGAAGTCCGGATCGTTGATCAGCACGACGGCGATCTTGCCCTTCAGGTCCACGCCCTTGAAGTCGTCCCAGTTGCGCTCCGGGGCCTTCACGCCGTAGCCGAGGAACACCAGCGGCGCCTTGCTGATATCGACGTTGCTGGCGCCGTTCATGGCGGCGCGCACGGCGATCTGCTTGCCCTGCTCCAGCGCAACGGTCTTGCCGCCCTGGTGCAGCGCCAGCTGCGGTGCGCCGACGATGTCGCCCTTGCGCAGCGGCACGGCCTGGGTCCACAGGCGCTTGCCATCCTTGAGGTCACCGCCCGGCTGCAGGCCGGCATCGGCGAACTGCTTGCTGAGGAAGGCGATGGTCTTCTCTTCGCCGGCGGTGGCCGGGGAGCGGCCTTCGTAGGCGTCGGAGGCCAGTTCCTTGACGTCGGCGGAGATCCGCGCGCCGTCGAATTTCGGGGTGGCGGCCATCAGTGCGCTCGACACTGACAGGGCCAGCACGCCCAGTGCTACTCGCTTCATTGCTCTCTCCAGCAGGGAAATCTCTCTGGAGTGTAATGGGATTCGGCAGGGCTGCGCCCTGCACCTGCCGAAGCCAGGGCAGCAGCAACAGCTGGAGCAACAGCAACAGCAGAAGCAGGCATTCGGTGGGATGGCGGGGTGGGTCCGGTTGCGGGGGACGCCGTAAACCCCCAGACCGGCCCAGCCGCTGGCGGCTGTGCGTTCAGGCGCTTGCGAAGCAGTGCTTCGCAAGCAAAGCGCCCTCACCCCTGGGGGCTTGGCCGCGGCATCCATGCCGCGGACACCCCCGCAACCGGACCCACCCCGCCTTCGACACATTTCTGCTGCTGTTGGTGGGCGTCAACCTTGGTCGACACGCCGCTGTTGGTAGGTGTCGACCTTGGTCGACACGGACGGAAACAAGAAGGGGTCAGAGTCCTTTCCCTGCGGGAAAGGGCTCTGACCCCATCTGTGTGTTGCTTGAGCCTGTTACCAGTTCGGGTCTTCGGCCGGGGCCGCCGCGGCCTTGGGCTTCGGCTTGGCGGCCGGGCGTGCGGCAGCTGCGGGAGCGGCCGAGGCGGTCGCGCCTGCGGCGGCCGTTGCCGGCTTGCTGCCCAGCTTCTGGCGCAGTTCGATCTGGCCCGGGCGGAAGCCGCCGCGCATCGCGTCTACGCCGTCTTCGATGGTGCCGTAGGACGTCTGTGCAGCCACGCGATCGATGCGGATGGTGCAGCACGGGTGTTCGCTGCGGCCCAGCGAGCGGCCGGTCTGCGGGTCCTTCAGTTCTTCGCCCAGGCGCACGGCCTGCCAGCGCTGGCCAGCCTGCAGCGTTTCGCCGCCCTGACTCAGTACCACCTGGTCGCCGTCCACCGAGACCACCGACACCGGGAACAGCGTGGTGACGATGGTGGTGCCGATCTGGCCGGACAGCGACTCCATCATCGCCGCCGCCATGTTGCGACCGTTGACCACGCGCGGCAGGGTGCTGGGGCCGGTCGAGGCCAGCTGGTGGTCGAAGCTGTCGGACATCACCACCTGGCCGGTGGTGGCGTTGATCAGGCGCAGCGTGATGCGCCCGCCACCGGAGTACGAGGTCACCTGGCGGTCGGACATGCGCAGGTTGCGCACGCTGCGCGGGTACTCGAAACGCTCGATGGTCGGGATCAGGATCAGGTCGGTCGCCAGCTGCTGGCCCACGCGTGCGGTGTCCTGCAGGCGCACGTTGCCGCTGTTGATGTGGTCGATCTCGGCCTGCAGCTCGTCACCAAACTCGCGGTCCAGCACGATGAAGCGCTGGGTCTGGGTCAGCGTGTCGGACAGGCGTGCGCGGATCGCGTCGGCCACTTCGTCCGCGTCCACGCGGCCGTCGCCCACGGCGTAGCTGCCGGCCTTGGTGCGCGGCAGTGCAACCACGATCTTCGGCTTGCCCTGCTCGTCCGGTGCACGGTACTGGGCGATCTGTGCGCGCACGCGCACCTTCCAGTAGCTGCGCATGCTGCGATGGGTCACATCGGAATCGTAGGAGCTGGCGCCACGCTTGGCATCAACACTCACCTTCTCGTCGTAGCTTTGCTTGACACTGGCCGAGGCCGAACCGCCCTTGGCCGAGGCTTCGCCGGACGCACTGGCCGACGCCGAGCCCTTGAAGCTCCAGCCTTCGTCGCTGGCGCGCACACGGGCGATCGTCTCCTCGTCCAGCTGCCGCACTTCGTCCTGCGACAGGATTTCATAGCCCAGCACCGCGCCCTGCGAGCCGGCGATCATCTGCTGGGTGAACGCGTCGGCGCGGATATCGCCGACGTGTTCGTCATCCACATCCACATGCAGGCCTGCACGCAGGCTCTGCATCTGGCTGGCCACGCGTACGCCGTTGACCTGCGCCACCGCCGACTGCAATGCCGCCAGCACCGCCAGTTCCGGGGTGCTGCCGATGCCGTCGGCTTCGCGCGCGACCTGGGTGGTGCCGCCGAAATCCGGCGTGCCACGCAGGGGCGCTGCTTCCACGGGCGCATTGCTGGCCAGTGCACTGGTTGCCTTGTCCTTGGCGGGCGCGGCGGCCGGGGTGTCCTGCTTGCCACAGGCTGCAAGCAGCGTGGCAGCCAGGCCCAGGCCGATCAAACGGTAGGTCATACGCATGGAGATTCGCCTCGGATCAGAGCTTGTCGAGCATCGAATCGGCGTTGGACGGCACCTTCACCTTGCTCTTCCTGGCGAAGGTCACGGCCGACTTGGTCGAGCCGTACAGGCCCTGGATGAAGCCCGGCGATTCCTTGGCCACCCATGCACCTGCCGCCAGCTTGCGGCCGACGGTGGCCAGCTGGGTCGCGCCCAGGTTCTTCATGCCGGCGGTGAAGTTGCTGGCTTCGCCGCCCAGCTTCTGTGCTTCGGCCGCCGAGGACAGCAGCGAGACCAGGCCTTCGGCGTAGTGCTGCTTGGATTCAGCGTTCAGTTCCGGCTGTGCGGCCTGGCGCTCGTTGATCGCCGCCTGCGCCGCTTCGCTGACCGACACCGACTTCTTCATCGCATCGACGCTGACCGAACCCGACGACAGCGCCTGGCGCTCGGCTTCCAGCAGCTGCACCTGCTCGGCCAGGCCGAAGGCGCGGGCGAACGAGGTCTGGGCCTGCAGCGAGTGCGACTGCGAGGTAACGAAACGACGCACCAGCGCTTCCTGCGCGGCTTCGTCCGGAGCGGCGGCGCTGGAGGCGCTGCTGCTGGAGGTGCCGGTGGCGGCACCGGCCAGGTCCTTCAGCTTGCCCAGGCCAGCGTGGGCCGGCATCGACAGGGTGGCGGCAGCGATGGCCACGACAAGAGCGGTATTGCGGATCATATGAGTGTCCTTTGGGAGAGACGGCCGCGAAGCGGCACGTGGGAATCGGTAATCCAGGGTGATGCCGAGCGGGCTCGGCACCCACCGGGGTGGCGGATCAGCGGACCGCCTTGACGTTCAGTTCGTTGATCATCTGCTGGGCAGCCTTTTCAGCCGCCAGCTGCAGCGCATTGGTACGGGCGACGGTTTCGTTCGGACCGGTACCGGAGAACTGCACCGGGCCCACCGACGACACGGTGCGCGGGAAACGACCGGTCACGTCCAGCACCTTGCCGGTGACCGTGACGAACACGCGGGTGTTGCCGCTGGCCGAATCGCGGTCGCGCATGCCGACGTCGAGGGTGCCGACGGCGATGTACGGAATGTTGGCCGCACGAATGCCGTTGGCGGTATCACGCAGGGTGGCCGGAGCCAGGTCGTTGCCGGTGCTGAAGTCCTTGCGGATGCGCTCGATGCTGAGCAGGCCGCGCGACTCGCCTTCCACGTATTCGGCTTCGACCACTTCGTAGCCGGCGGCGCTGAAGGCGCCGGTCATCGCGGTGTTCACTTCGGCCGCGTTGGCCACCTTCCAGCTGATGTTGTCGCTGCGCTGGGTGGTGCTGCCACCGCTGGTGACCGACATCGAACCGTTCTGGTTGATGCTGCCGTTGGTGCTGACCGAGTTGCCGCGGAAGCTGTCGCCCTCGCGGGTGTTCTCGTTGTAGCTGCTGCTGGCGTCGACGCGGCGGTATTCCTTGTCCTGGAACGACTGCACGGTGTCCTGCGAGCGCGCCATGAACAGGAAGGTCAGCAGCGAACGCTGGGCGGCGGTGGCACCGGCCACGGCCGAACCTGCATCCAGCTTGGTCTGCAGCAGGGTGGTGTTGATCTCGGCGCGGACGGTGACGGTGTAGGTCTTGGCCTTCTTGTCTTCGGTGTCCGACAGCTGCACGGCACTGAGCACGTAGCGGTCGATCTCGCCGATGAACTCGGCGCGGCGCGCTTCGAACAGGCGCAGCTTGGCCGCACCGGTTTCGGCGATGTACGCCTCCAGTGCATTGACCTTGGCCTTGTTCAGGGCCTGGGCACGGGTGTCGGCACTCAGGCGCAGGCCGTAGCTGGCCGAACCAGTACCGCGCGAACTGGCGGTCTGCGCAGCGACCGGCGAGGCCACCACCAGGGCGATGAGGATGAGCAGGATGGTACGCATCAACGACATGACTTGATCAACTCCTGGAGGGCTTGGGTCTGCTGCTGCAACGGGCGGCCGCCCGGCTTCTGTTCGTCCAGCCAGCCGCGCGAATCGGCGCGCTTGGCGGCGGCGCCGGCGAAGGCATCGAGGCCCGCCAGCAGGGTTTCGTAGCTGGCCGACCACTGGTCGACCTGCCACTGCGTGACCGGCACCACCTTGGTGGCCCCCTTGCGCAGCGGCTGTTCGAAATAGACCTTGCCGGAGAACGGCTCGGTCACCTTGGCGGTGAAGAACGCGCCGAACAGCATCGTCTTCATCGCCGGGGTTTCTTCGATCACGCCGTTCTTCAACGCATCCACCTGCAGGTTGATGACGTAGTCCGGCTCGGGAATCTTCAGCTGGTAGACCTTGCCGTCGGCAAAGCGCGCCGCCATCGCACCACCGATCGCCTGGCCCGAGGCCGGCGGCAGCAGGCCGACGCCGGTATTGGACGACAGCGTCTTGGACAGTTCGTGGGCCAGCGTGGCACGCAGCGGGGCGTCCCACTTCGGGTCGGGCAGCTTGGCGCGGACCGCGTCGGACAGGGTTACGCCACCGACCTGCAGGCGACGCACGGCGGCATCGGGCAGCTTGGCCTGGGCGAGGCTGGCGGCCAGCACCTGCGACAGGCTGGTATCGGCACTGCCGTACAGGAGATCGGCAACGATCGCGTCGATATCGTCGTTGTCCGGCCGGTAATCCTGCACATCGATGCGCTGCAGGGTCAGCGGATAGGACGCGATCACCTGGCGCTCGCGGAAGTCGAAGAACAGCGCCTGCAGCGCCACTTCCACCAGCACCTTGTACTGGTCACCGATCGGCTCGACCGAGACCAGTTCGCGGTCCAGTGCCGCGGCCAGCACGGTCGCGCTGGTCGTGCCGTCGAGCATCGCCACCGGCTGGTCAATCAGCTGCAGGTGGGCCGGGGCGCGGCGCTTGAGCGACTGTGCCAGCGCCTGGTTCAACGGAATCAGGCCGCGCTGTTCCAGCACCGCATGCGCATGCGGCGTGGTCGCCTGCACGGCGGCGGCATCAGCGGTGTAGGCAAAACCGGCCCAATAGGCCTGCTGTGATTTGTCTGCCGCCTGCACGGCCATCGGCCATACGGCCAGGCACAGGGCACAGGCAAGCAGGCGCGCAAAAGCGCGCGATGCGCTCTTCGTCCTTGAATACATCCAACCGCTCCTCGGTCAATACGCATGGAAAGTGGACGCTGACGCGTCCGCTGGGCGCGAAACATAACGGCTCGCGGGGCTGCCGACAAGTGCTGCCTTCGTCGGGGTCACTCCGCGGGAGGCAGACCAGCCCGTTGCCGCAGCAGGCCGCGCTCTGCCTGGTTCTGGCTGAGTCTGGCGGCTTCCGCAAAAGCGTGACGTGCGTCCAAGTCGCGTCCCAACGCCTGTAGTAGTTCCCCGTGCACCACCTGCAGCGGCGCGTACTCGCGCAGTCGCGCGTCCACCAGCAACGGCTGCAGCTGCGCCCAGGCCGCGAAGGCACCGTCGCTGCGCAGTATCGCCACCACGCGGTTCAATGCGACAACTGGCGAGGGCTGCACCTGCAACAGCTGCGTATAGAGCGTTGCGATGCGCGGCCAGTCGGTATCTTCGGGACGCCGCGCCGCCGCATGGCACGCTGCGATGCGCGCCTGCAGCACATAGGGATCGTCGCCGCCACCGGCGGCCAGCGCGCGCGCCAGCACCTGCTGCCCGCGTTCAATCTGCAGCCAGTCCCAGCGCGCGCGGTTCTGTTGGTCCAGCAGCACCGGCACGCCCTGTGCATCGGTCCGTGCTGCGGCACGCGAGGCCTGCAGCTCCATCAGCGCCAGCAGGCCCAGCACCGGCGGCACCGGCAGCCGGTGCGCCAGAATGCGCGCGAGTCGCAGTGCCTCGTCGCACAGCGCCGGACGCATCCAGTCGTCACCGGCACTGGCCGCATAGCCTTCGTTGAAGACCAGGTAGATCGCCTCCAGCACTGAAGCCAGCCGCTCGGGCATCGCCTCCGCGCGCGGCACTTCATAGGGCACCTGCTTCTGCGCCAGGGTGCGTTTGGCGCGCACGATGCGTTGGGCGATGGTCGGCTCGGGCTGCAGGAAGGCGCGGGCGATCTCGGTCGTGGTCAGGCCACCGAGCAGGCGCAGGGTCAGTGCCACCCGCGCATCGGCCGGCAACACCGGGTGGCAGGCCACGAACATCAGGCGCAGCAGGTCGTCCCCCAGGTCATCTTCCAGCGCCTGGCTGTCATCCGGCGCTGGCAGGGGTGCCGGATGCAGTTCCTCACCCCATTGCGCATGCTGCTGCGCCACGCGCTGGTGCTGGCGCAGCACATCGATGGCACGGTTGCGCGCAGTGGTCATCAGCCAGGCTCCGGGATTGTCCGGGATGCCCTGCTCCGGCCAGCGCTCCAGCGCGGCCAGCCAGGTGTCCTGGGCCAGCTCCTCGGCACGGCCGACATCGCCCCCGAGCAGCCGCGCCAGGCGCGCGATCAACACCGGCGACTCCATCCGCCAGAGGGTTTCCAGACGCTGCGTCAGTGCGGGATCGAGCATGCGCCGATCACAGCACGCACGCCCGGCCCGCACAAGCGCCATGGCTCACGCTTCGACGATGGGCTTGAAGCCGCCCCAGAACATGCGCTTGGTATCGAACGGCATGTCCTTCGGGCCCAGCGACGCCAGCCGCGGGTCGGCCATCACTCTGGCGTTGATGCGGTCGCGTGCCGCACGCGAGCGGAACACCACGAAGGCGACGATCACCGTTTCACCGGGCCTGGCTTTCACCGCGCGCGGGAATGACGTGCTTTTGCCCGGTTCCACGTCGTCGGCCACGCACTCCATGTACTGCAGCGCGCCATGGTCCTTCCACACCGCGCCGGCCTTGCGGGCAAGGCGGCGGTAGGCCGCCACCTTGTCCTGCGGGCACGGCAGCACGTAAGCATCCACGTAAGCCATGAGGGTTCTCCCTTGCGGCGGCCGTCAGCCCGGCTCGCCGTCCATGTGTGCGATTTCCCAGAGATGGCCATCCAGGTCCTGGAAGGCACGCTGGTACATGAAGCCCAGGTCGCGCGCCGGCTGCGGCTCGCTGGCGCCGGCGGCCAGTGCCTTGTCCACCAGCACATCAACGGCCTCGCGACTGGGCGCCGAGAGCGCATTGATCACTTCCGTGTGGGTGCGCGCATCGGCAATCGGCTTGTTGGTGAACTGCTGGAAAAAAGGTTGGGTCAGCAGCATCACGTAGATGCTCTCGCTGATGACCATGCCAGCCGCATCGTCATTGGTATAGGTTGGATTGAAGCTGTAGCCCAGCGCGGTGAAGAACGCCTTGGACTTCTCCAGATCCTGCACGGGCAGGTTGACGAAGATCATCTGCGGTTGTGGTGCACTCATTGGTAACGCTCCTTGTGGATGAAGAGGAAAGAGGGAGGGATCAGGGCTGCTTCATGCAATTGACCATCCACGGCTTGCCGTAGCGATCAATCAGCATGCCCCAGCGGTGCGCCCAGAACGTTTCGGCGATCGGCATCTGCACCTGGCCACCTTCGGCCAGCGCCGCGAACACGCGTTCGGCTTCTTCGATGCTGTCGACATCGACATTGATGGTGGTCGAGCCGCCCTCGCCACCGCCGGGGCCATCGGCCGCCATCACGATGGCGCTGCCGATTTCCAGCTGGCTGTGCGCGACGTGGTCGAGGGTTTCCGGCGGCATCTCGTTGCAGCCTGGCGAGCCATCGGAGGGCGGCATGTCGCGGTACTTCATTTCCGACGTGACCTGGCCACCGAGTGCCTTGGCGTAGAACGCCATCGCCTCATGGGCCTGGCCGCTGAAGCCGAGGAAGGGAATCAGTTTCATGGCAATACTCCGTTGTGCGGTTCAGGGCAGTAGTGCCGGGTCCTGCCCGGCAGGGAGATGAATCGGGTCAACCTTCCAGCTGTGCACGCAGACGCTGTTCCTGCTGCTGTAATTCGGGGGTGAAGGCTTCACCAAAGTCTTCTGCGGAGATCAGGGGACGCAGTTCCAGCGTGCCGCCACTGCCGAACGGCGCACGGCTGGCCCACTCGACGGCCTCGTCCAGCGACCGCACGTCCCACAGCCAGAAGCCGGCGATCTGTTCGCTGGCAGGACCGAACGGACCGGCCTCGACCTTGGGTGTGCCGCTGCCGAAGTGAATGCGTCTGCCGCGCTGGGTGGCGTGCAGGCCTTCACCGGCCAGCATGATGCCGGCGGCCACGAGTTGTTCGTTGAAGGCGCCCATTTCGGACAATTCCTGTTCGCTGGGCATGCGGCCGGCTTCGGAGTCGGCGTTGGCCTTCACGATCACCATCACTTTCATTGCGGTCTCCCGTGGGGACGCGTGGTGCGTGCCCTTCACTGGGTACAACGAACCAGGGGCCTGGGAATCGACACGTCTGTTGGAAATTTTTTTCTTGCGCGGAAAGCGCGCCTTCGGCGAGGGTCGGCGAACGGCGGAGCCCCTCCGTGGTGGGTCGGGTTGGTCGCTGAAAGCTGGGTTCATGGGCTTGGCCGGGTGGGTAGACGGGTCGGGGGACGCCGTAAACCCGTCCCTGGGGGCTTGACCGCGGCTTGCTCGTGTGCGCTGTCCTGCGCACACGGCAAGACCGGGGTTGGGCATCGTGCCCAACCCGCCCGAGGCTTGCCTCGGGCCCATGCCGCGGACACCCCCGCCCCGCCTACCCACCCGGCCTTTGACAGTTTCCTGTCACCGTCGCACACCACGGGAAGATCAAGAGAAAAGGCAGAAGCAAAGGCAACAGCAACGGCGGTTGGCTGGCGGCCTCGGCTTTGCGAGCGAAGCGACCCGCTTTTGCTCTTGCTTGTGATTTCCCGTGGTGGATCGGCAACCGGAATCTGTCTGGGGCCGGGCGGGTGGGGTTGGCGGGGTATCCGCGCCATGGATGGCGCGGCTAAGCCTCCAGGGATGGATTCACGGCGTCCCCGCCAATCCCACCCGCCCGGCCCACCCGCAGGAAGCCAGCTTTCAGCGACCAACCCAACCCACCACGGAGGGGCTCCGCCGTTCGCCGATCCCCGCCGAAGGCGCGCCTCCCGCGCTGCAACATGCCCACGCGCAGACCTGCGCCATCATGGGCACCCCGCCCCCGCCAGGACCGCGCCATGCAGCAGTACCTGCTTCTGATCTACATCGAGCCTGCCCTGCTGCAGGCCCTGCCCATCGAAGAATTCAACGCGCTGATGCGCGACTGCCTGGCCCATGCCGACAAGCTGCAGGCCGAAGGCACGCTGCTGGCCGCGCGGAAGCTGCAGCCGGTCGACACCGCGCAGACCCTGCGCGTGCGTGATGGCCACAGCCGCGTACTGGATGGCCCGTTCGCCGAAACCCGTGAACTGCTGGCCGGCTTCAACCTGATCGTCGCCCGCGACCGCGACGAAGCCATGCGCATCGCCCGCGACTTCCCTTGGGCACGCTTCGGCAGCATCGAAGTGCGGCCGCTGGAAGACATGGACGCCGAGCGCGAACGCTGCGGCGCCCCGGCTGCCGCTATGGCAGCAGCCGTACCCTGACCTCGCGCAGGCCGATGCCGTCGTTGCCGCTGTAGTCGCGCACGCTGGCGCGTACGATGTACTCACCCGTTGGCAGCGCCGATGGCTGCCAACGCCCGGTTTCCATCAGGCCGTCACGCACGGTGTTGGTGGCCAGATAACGGAAACGGGTCACCGCGCTGCCATGCACGGTGATCCCACTGTCGGGGGCGTAGGCCACGCGCACCGCTTCCTTCTGCGGCGGCATGCGGTTGAACACGATGTTCCAGCGCGGCTGCTCGTAACCCTGCAGCGGCTGCCCAGCCGCATCGAGGATCTGGTAGCCCACCTGGTACATGCCCAGGCGTCGACGCGGCAGGTTGTTGTCGACCTGGTCCCAGGCCTCGATCACGATCTGCACGCCACGCCCCTGCCGCGCCACCATCACCACGCCGTCGCTGCCGGCGGCCATGGGCTGGTCGGTGTCGTCCAGCAGCGCCACATCGGTGATGCGCGGTGCGAAGTGGTCGGCGTAGTTCTGGAAGCCCAGCGCCACGGCATTGGTCTCGAAGCCACCAGTACCCACGGCCAGGTGCACATGCGCCTGGTTGTTGATGCTGCCCAGGCGATCGCCGACGTGGATGCGCATGCCGCGCCGCACGCGCATCCGCTCCAGCTTGCCCTGCTCGTCGTACAGCGCCTGCCAGCGCGCATCGAACGGTTCATTGCGTGGGGTGCGGCCCACCCGCATGTGGATGTACTTGAGGCGATCCACGGCCAGGCCCTCGGCCTGCTCGCCCAGGCTCCAGGCCGCCATCGGGCTGCTGATCTTGCCATCGGCGATCGCCAGCACGGTCTGGCCCACATCACCGCGCACGTCGAAGCCCCCATGCAGGTGATGGCGGCTCTCGCCGCTGAAGTTGCCGCGCACCTCTCCCAGCGTGCCGACCACTTCGTGCCAACCGTCCTGCGGCGCCAGCGGCCACCGGCCGCCCGTCTTCGGCAGCGCCGCGTCGGCGGCCGGGCCGACCAGTGCCGGCGCAGGCAGTTCGCCCACCGGCAGCGGCCGCAGACGATGCAGACGGTAGCCTGCGGCGTCGGCCACCAGCACGTTGCCGTCGGCGTCCATCGCCAAGCCACTGGGGCGGGCCAGGCGTGGCAGTCGACCGTTGCCGACCAGCGCGATCTGGTGGCCCTGCGGCGTCACCTGCACGATGCGGCCATCCATATCGCCCACGTACAGCACGCCATCGTGGGTGGTGGCCAGCGACAGCGGCCCATTGATCACGCCACCGGCGGCGACCACGGTGCTGACCGTGCCATCAGCGCCTATGCGGCGTACCGCGTTGTTGAACAGATCGGCCACCAGCAGCGCGCCCTGCGCATCGAAGGCCAGTGCCACCGGCGTATCGAAGCGCGCCGCAGCGCCCACGCCATCGGCCATTCCCGGGCGCTCACCGCCGGCAAGGGTGCGCACGTTGCCATCAGTACCGATCACCCGGATGCGGTCGTTGTAGGTATCGGCCACGTAGACCTGGCCCTGCGCGTCCACCGCGATGCCCATCGGCGCATCGAAGCGTGCCTGCGCGGCAGGTCCATCAACGTGGCCCTGTTCGCCACCCGCCAGCGTGGTCACCTGGCCATCGGTGCCGATACGGCGGATCGCATGGTTGCCGGTGTCGGCCACATACAGGTTGCCCTGCGCGTCGGCGGCAATGCCCGAGGGCGTATTGAAACTGGCCTGCAGTGCCGGGCCTTCAACGCGCCCCTCGCCCTGCCCGGCCACCGTTTCGACGCGGCCATCGGGCAGGCGGCGACGGATCCGGTTGTTATCACCGGCATCAGTGAAATAGACACTGCCATCGGCACTGCGCAGCAACGCATAGGGATCGGCGAAGCGTGCCTGCGCGGACGCGCCGTCGCGGTCACCGGGGTGGCCATCGCCGGCCAGCGGCTCGATCTGTGCGGTCCACGCCAGTGGCGTTGGAGCCGGGCCCGCCGGTTCAGCCAACGTGTGCAGCGGTGTCTCCCACCAGGTCGCGGCCAGTGCCACTGCCGTTGCCAACGCCACACCTGCCGCCATCCATTGCCACCGTGCCATCGCGCTGCGCTGCCTGCCTGCTGCCTGAAGAGGCACCGACAATAGACGCTGGGCACCGCATGCGCCAAGGCCAATCGTACTGCCGGATACCAGAGTTCCATGCACCACGCTTGTTCTCACCAGCCCCAGCAGGTTCAATGCGGTTCCCACGGATGGAGATCCTCCATGCCCCGCATCCTCCCCCTTGCTGCCCTGCTGGCCGCCGCATTGGCCAGCACATCCGCCACCGCTTCGATCACGGTGGCGCCGCAGAAGCCGTCAATCACCGCCGATGTGATGCACATGGCCTATGCCACGCGCTGGGATGAGGCCATCCAGCAGTCACGCAGTGGCAACACGCTGGGCGCGCTGATCGCGATGGAACGGCTGATGGAAGATCCGATGCTGGATGACTTCGATGCCGAACATCGCGGCCGCGCCGCGCAGGTGGCCGGCTGGACCGCGATGGTGCAGAAGAAGCCCGACCAGGCCCGCCGCTACCTGCAGCGCGCTCAGGAAGCACTGCCGGACGATGCGCAGATCCTGCTGACCCTGGTCTCGGTGGAACTGTCCGAGAACCAACCAGCGCCCGCCACGAAGCACCTGGTGCAGGCACTGAAGCATGCCGACGCGCCGTTGCCGGTGGACCACCACGCGATCAACTACCTGCAGTTCCGCCTGCGGGACCAGCCCCAGCAGCGCATGGAACTGCTGCAGGCGCTGTTTGACAACGGCTGGAAGAGCGGCGGCCTGGAACCCACCGGACTGTGGCTGGCACTGGCAACACTGCAGGCCGACAATGGCCGGGGCGACGACATCCCGGCCACGTTGGCGCGCATCACCGGCCCCGCCGAGATCATCCGCCTGCGCAGTGACAAGCGGTTTGATCGCTATGTCGACCGCGACGATGCCCGCTTCGACCCAGTGCAGGCTGCACAGAAGCACCTCGACGAACTGCGGGTTTCCGGCCTGCTCGACCGGGCGCTGGACGCACGCATGGCCGAGTTCAGCAGCACGCTGCTGATGCTGGACCGCAACGAGGAAGTGCTTGCGCTGACCGATGGCATGGCCGGTGTGGCGGCCGAAGGTGAGTCGCCCTCGGCGACGGAAGCCGAATGGGTGGCGTGGCTGCTCAACAGCCGGCTTATGGCGCTGCGCCGGTTGGGCCGTAACGATGATGCGCTGGCCACAGCCAGGCTGGCCGCACGCATCGGTGCGCTGGGCCCGGATGGTGCCGAGCACCAGTTCAACGTCGGCTTCTTGCTCAGTTCGCTGGGCCGCATGCAGGACGCTGCTGTCGCGGTGAATGACATGCCGGGCCTGGCCGGTTACGGCAAGGCGGCCCAGGCACTGCTGCAGTTCGTTGCCGCCCGTGAACGTGGCGATGCCAAGACCGAACAGGCCGCGCGCGCAGCCATCCTGGCCCAGGGCGATGACGCGCGCCTGTTCCAGCGCGAGATGCTGCTGGAGGAAGGCAATCTGGACGCGGCCGCTGCGGTGCTGATCGAACAGCTGCGCTCACCGGTTGAGCGCGGCGAGGCACTGGCCTCCCTGCAGGACATGCGCACCTATCCGTCGCTGCCCGGCGACGTGAAGATCGATGCCGCGTGGCGTGCACTCAAGCAGCGTGCCGACGTGCAGGCCGAGGTGGCACGCGTCGGCCGCATCGAGCGCTACGACCTGGTCAGCACGTCCACCTCGCGCTGAGCCGATTTCCTGTGGAGCCGAGCGTGGGCTCGGCACTACACCTCCCGCCTAGCGGGCTGGCACTTCGGTGCGGATGCCCATCGCTTCGCGGTAGCGCGCGTACAGCGCCATCACCTTGTCCACATAGGCCAGGGTTTCGGCGTAGGGCGGCACGCCCTTGTAGCGGGTGACTGCACCGATGCCCGCGTTGTAGGCAGCCGCCGCCAACGGGCGATCGCCGTTGTAACGGCGCAGCAGCGCGCGCATGTAGCGCGCGCCGCCCTCGATCGACTGCTGCGGCGAAAACGGATCGCGCACGCCATATTCCTGTGCGGTCTCCGGCATCAACTGCATCACGCCCTGTGCGCCCTTGCTGGACACCGCCAGCGGATCGAAATTGCTTTCGGCATGGGCGATTGCGCGCAGCCAGGCATCGTCGACGCCCGTGGCCTTGGCCGCGGCCTTGAACTGCCTGGCGTGCTGCGCCAGCTGCGGCTTGCCCACCTTGCCCAGGCCTTCGTGGGCAGGCTCGCCCGGCGGCGTGGCCACGGTGAACTTCAGGAATACCCGCGAGCCGGGCAGGTTGCGGGTGGAGTAGACAAGCACGCCATCCTGCTCGCGCTCGTACAGTACGCCGCTGAACACGCCCATGTTGCCCCACAGGTTCGGGGTCTGGATGGCGTTGTCGTCGATTTCCTTCGGGCTACAGCGCGAACCCGGTTCCGGCGCGGTGGCCAGGCTGACGGTGTTGCCCTGCACGCAGCGGTAGACGGTGCGCGCGGCAGCCAGCCCGGGCCACAGGCTGGGCAGCAGCAACAGCGCTAGCAGGAGAGGGCGACGGGACATGGCGGCCGGATCATCCGGCCGCGCCCGCTAATGTTGGGTGAATGGGGGCCGGCAGGGCTGCGCCCTGCACCTGCAGAGGCCAGATCAAGAGCAACAGCAGTTGAAGGATGGCGGGGTGGGTCCGGCTGTGGGGGACGCTGCAAGTCCCCCTCCGGGGCCCGGCCCAGCCGCTGGCGGCTGTGCGTTCGGGCGCTTGCGAAGCGGTGCTTCGCAAGCAAAGCGCCCTCACCCATGTAAGCTCGGTCGCCGCTTGCTCGTGTGCGCAATCCTGCGCACACGGCAAGACCGGGGTTGGGCGTCCTGCCCAACCCGCCCGAGGCATGCCTCGGGCTCATGCGGCTCACGCCCCCACAACCGGACCCACCCCGCCTTCGACAGTTCCCAGCAGCGGGCGGTAGATCCACGCCATGCGTGGATGAAGCTCTCTGGAGACGATGGGTCAATGGATGGAACGAAGACGTTGGATCACTTCGCGGTCTTCCGACGCACCCAATACCCCACGCCCAGCAGCACGAACCACACCGGGCTGGCGATCAATGCCTGGCGGGTGTCGGGCTGCAGGCTCAGCAGCACCAGCACGGCGGCGAAGAACACCAGGCAGGCCCAGCACATGGCAACCCCGCCGGGCATCTTGAAGATCGACGCAGCGTGGCGTTCCGGGTAGCAGCGGCGATAGGCCATGTAGGCCACCAGGATCAGCGACCACACGAAGATGAACAGCACCGTCGCCAGCGTCGTGACCAGGGTGAAGGCGGTCACCAGGTTCGGAATCAGGTAGATCAGCAGCGTGCCACCGAGCAGGCACAGGCACGAGAACAACAGGCCACGGGCCGGCACGGCGGCGCGTGACAGTTTCGACAACCCGCGCGGGGCGTGGCCCTCTTCGGCCAGGCCGTACAGCATGCGGCTGGTGGAGAAGATGCCGCTGTTGGCCGAGGACGTGGCAGAGGTCAGCACCACGAAGTTGATCAGGCTGGCCGCGGCCGGAATACCGGCCAGCACGAACAACTGCACGAACGGGCTCTTGTCCGGCACCACCTGGCGCCACGGGGTGACGGCCATGATCGCAATCAGCGCCAGCACGTAGAAGATGATGATGCGTACCGGAATCGAGTTGATCGCCTTGGGCAGGTTGCGCTCGGGATCGGCGGTCTCGGCGGCGGTGGTGCCGACCAGCTCGATGCCGACGAAGGCGAACACCGCAATCTGGAAACCGGCGAAGAAGCCGACCAGGCCCATCGGGAACAGGCCGCCGTCATTCCACAGGTTCGACAGCGACGCGGTGTGGCCACTGGGCGAGGTGAAGCCCCAGGCCACCAGCCCGGCACCGGTGATGATCAGCGCGCAGATCGCCACGATCTTGATCAGCGCAAACCAGAACTCCATCTCGCCGAACAGCTTCACGGTCACCAGGTTCAGTGCCAGCAACAGCAGCACGCAGGCCAGCGCCGGTATCCACGCATCCAGCCCGGGGAACCAGAACTGCGCATAGGCGGCAATGGCGATCACATCGGCGATGGCGGTCACGATCCAGCAGAACCAGTATGTCCATCCACAGAAGAACCCGGCCCATGGGCCGAGCAGATCCGTGGAGAAATCGATGAAGGACTTGTACTGCAGATTCGACAGCAGCAGCTCGCCCATCGCGCGCATCACGAAGAACAGCATCGCGCCGATGATCAGGTAGACGAAGACGATGGAGGGTCCGGCCAGGCTGATGGTCTTGCCCGAGCCCATGAACAGGCCGGTGCCGATGGCACCGCCGATGGCGATCAGTTGCAGGTGGCGGTTGGAAAGGCTGCGGCGCAGGTGCTCGGGGGGCGTTGCGGGCTCGGTCATGGGCGCGGGCAAGAGGGCGGCGAAGCGTTCGACGGTAGTCCTCCAGCGCCCGGAGCGCCAGCATCATACGGGTCAATCACGTCAAATTTGGCCGCTTTCATCACAATGTGACCGAATACCGGATTGATCCCATTCCGCCCGGCCCTGCGCCATGCTCAGATAGCCGTTCCTGCCCAAGGATCGGCCCGCCCATGTGCCCTGCCCTGCCCACCCCGCTGGAGCCCCGGCCATGAGCCGGCTGCGCGTGATCATCGGTGGCACGGCGCTGGCGATTCTGGCCGCAGCCGTGCCGATCGCGGTGATGGCCTATGCCACCTGGGACCGGGCCGTCAGTGTCGAGCAGCAGCGCCTGCGCGATATCGCCGGTCGTACCCTGCGCCGTGCCGACCAGTCCTACCGGGAAGCACTGGCGGCGCTGCAGTCGGCCGAGGCCGGCGCCCAGGACGCCTGCGGGCCGGACCATATCCGGCGCATGCAGACGCTGGTGATGACCTCGCCGTCGGTTGACCAGATGGGCTACTTCGAGGGTGGCAAGCTGCGCTGCACGTCGTGGGGGCCGTTTCTGTCCGACGTGAACCAGCCCAGGGCCGACCACGTCACCAGTGATGGCGCCGGCATTGCCGTGGATGTGCGCCCCGAGGCAAGCGGACGGCGCCAGGTGCTGTCGATCCTGTATGGCAACTACGACGTCCTGGTCGATCCGCGCCGGTTTGTCGATGTCATCGCCGACCCGAACGTGCGCCTTGCCCTGGCCAGCCCGGATGGCCGCCTCCTGGCCAGGCAGAGCGGCATGGATCCCGCGTTGCTGGAGACCCTGCTGCGTGCGCCCGAGGAAGGCCTGGACCACAACACCCTGTACGCCACCGCCCGCAATGAAGAGTGGCTGGCGATCGCAACCACGCCGCGTACCGCGCTGGCTGCAACCTTCCGCCAGCAGGCGTGGCTGTTCGTGCCGATCGGTGTTCTGCTGGCCGCTGCCGGTGCCGGCCTGGTGGTGTGGCTGTCGCGTCGCCGCCTGTCCCTGCGCGGCGAACTGGCCACGGCGATCCGCCGCCGCGAGCTGTACCTGCACTACCAGCCGATCATCGAGCTGGATACCGGCATCTGCGTCGGCGCCGAGGCCTTGGTGCGCTGGCAGCGCCCGGATGGCACGCAGGTACGGCCGGACCTGTTCATTCCGCTGGCCGAAGAGGCCGGCATGATCGGCGCGATCACCGATCTGGTGATCGAGAACGTCGTGCGCGACATGCGCGATCTGTTGGTCGCCGACCGCAGCGCACACATCGCGATCAACCTGGCCGCCGAAGACATCAGCAGCGGCCGTGCGCTGAAGATGATCTCCAAGCACATGACCGGCAGCGGCATCCTGCCGCAGCAGATCTGGATGGAAGCCACCGAGCGCGGCTTCCTCGATCTGGACCGCGCCCGCACGATGCTGGCGCAGGCACGTCGCGCCGGCCACAGCGTGGCCATCGATGATTTCGGAGTCGGCTTCTCCAGCCTGCAGTACCTGGAGCAGCTGCCGCTGGACGCGCTGAAGATCGACAAGTCGTTCATCGATGCGATCGACACCGAGAGCGCGACGAGCCCGGTGACGCCGCACATCATCGACATGGCCAAGGAGCTGGGCCTGTGGGTGGTGGCCGAGGGCGTGGAGACCGAGGCGCAGTTGGCATATCTGCATGCGCGCAAGGTCGAGTTCGCGCAGGGCTGGCTGTTCTCGCGGCCGCTGCCACGGGACGAGTTCGTGGTGTTCCACCACAAGCGGCAGCAGCGCTATGGCGCGGCGCGGGAGCACATGCAGAATCCGCGCAGCGTGCCGATCGAGCGTGAGGGCGTGGAGTAGGGCGGCGAACGGCAAAGCCCCTCGTGGTGGGTCGTGCCCGGTGAATCCATCAGTTGGGGCCGGGTGGATGGGTCGCGCAGGGGGCGCTGCAAGTCCCCCTCCGGGGCCCAGCCCAGCCGCTAGCGGCTGTGCGTTCGGTCGCTCGCGAAGCAGTGCTTCGCAAGCAAAGCGCCCTCACCCATGTAAGCTCGGTCGCCGCCTGCTCGTGTGCGCTGTCCTGCGCACACGGCAAGACCGGGGTTGGGCGTCCTGCCCAACCCGCCCGAGGCATGCCTCGGGCCCATGCGGCTCACGCCCCTGCGCAACCCACCTACCCGGCCACGGACACATTGCGGCGGCGTCCCACCACGGAATCAACAGAAGAAAGCAAAAGCAAAGGCAAACGCGGGTCGCTGTGCTCGGTGGATCCACGCCATGCGTGGATGGCGTGGACCACGGTAGTGCCGGCCGCTGGCCGGCACCGCGCCATCACTGACTCGCCGCCTACGCCCAGGCCTTCGGCCGTGCCAACAGCCACGCCACGCTCACCGCCAGCAGCAGCAACGGCAGCCATCCCAACTGGTTCGGGCCGCCCGCCTGCAACAGCAAACCCCCTGCAACGCCACCGGCAGCAATGGCCAGGTTCCAGCCGGTCACCAGCATCGACTGCGCCAGATCCGCGGCGGCACCGGCACGCCGCGCCAATGCGGTCTGGAACAACGTAGGTACCGCGCCAAAGGCAACGCCCCACAGGATCGTCGCCAGCAGCAGCGCGATCGCGTCGCCCGGCCACAACAGCAGGGTCAGCACCGGCACGATGAAGCCGATCACCGCGGCCCACACCAGCGTGCGCAGATGACGGTCCACACCCCAGCCGGCAATGACGATGCCGGCGATGGCGGCCAGGCCGAAGGCCAGCAGCAGGCGGTCCAGCCACGGGCCGGCACCGGCCTCCACCGCCAGCGGTTCGATGTAGGTGTAGAGCACGTTGTGCGCCAGCACGTACAGCACCATCACCGCCAACGCACTGCGCACGCCCGGCATGCGCCACACCGTAGCCAACGACGTACGCTGACCGGCCGCCGCCGCCGGCAACGCGGGCAATGCCCAGCGCGCGTAGGCCAGCAGCACGACTGCCAGCACGCTCATCAGCGCGAATGCCCAGCGCCAGCCGATCTGCTGGCCCAGCAACGTGCCGGCCGGTACGCCCAGCGACAGTGCCAGCGGCGATCCGACCATCGCCACCGCAATCGCCCGGCCCTGCAGCGAGGGCACCACCATGCGCGCGGCGTAGCCGGCCACCAGCGACCACAGCAGGCCACCACACACGCCGGCCAGGAAGCGCGCGGCCAGGATCAGCGGGTAGCTGCTGCTCAATGCGGTCAGCGTATTGACCACCACGAAGCCGGCAATGGCGGCGAGCAGCAAGGGACGTCGCGGCAGGCGCTGGGTCAGTGCGGTCATCGGCAGTGCGGCCATCACCGAGCCAAGCGCATACACGCTGACCAGCTGGCCAACCGCCGCGTCGCTCACACCGAGGCTTTCGCCCATCGGCCGCAGGACGCCGGCCGGCAGGGTCTCGGTCAGCAGAGTGATGAAGCCGCCACCGGCCAGCGCCAGCAGTCCCGCCCACGGCAGGCGCGTGGCTTTACCGGCCGGGCCAGCCGCATCGATGGCATGGCCGCTCATCGCGCGGTCTCCAGATCGGCATAGACCGCATCGCGCAGCTCATCGACGAAGGCACCGTCCATGCCTTCGTACAGGGTGTTGGTCAGCGCCACCACGCTGAGCCCACGCGCAGGATCGACAAACCAGCTGTGCCCGTAGGCGCCGCCCCAACGCCATGTGCCTGCGCTCTGCGGCGTACCGCTGGCGGCCGCATCGCGCAGCACCGCAAAGCCAAGGCCGAAGCCCCAGCCGGCCGGTTCCGGCGGCCCTTGTTCGCCCACCTGCGGGCTGGCCATCTCCGCTGCCAGTGCCGGCGGCAACAGGCCTGAACGCTGCACATCACGCAAGGCCTCCAGCACCGCCATCACTTCATCGGCGCTACCGACCAGGCCTGCCCCGGCCGAAGGGAAACGGCTGGCATCGGTGGCGCGCGCGAGGCTGTACTCGATACCGACAGTACCCTCGAACGGAGCGACCACCTCGCCTTCGCGCAGGCGGTGCGGCTGCGGTGTGTCGCTCACATAGGGCGTGGCCAGCCGTGCCGCGTTGCGCGCAGCGAAGGCGGTGTCACGCAGGCCCAGGGGTGCGGCCAGCAAGCGCTCGAACAGTGCCTGCAGGGATTCACCGGTCGCTGCTTCAGCCACGGCACCGGCAACGTCCACGCCCAGCGAGTACAGCCACTGGCTGCCCGGCGCGAACAGCAGGGGTGCCTGCGCGATGCGGCGCACGTTGTCGGCCAGAGAGAGCGGGTTCGCGTCCATGCCATCGCTGACGCCAGCGCGTGCGTAGGGACCCTTCGCATCGGCTTCGAGAAAGCGATAGCCCAGCCCGCTGCTGTGGCTGAGCAGCTGGCGCAGGCTGATCGCTGGCGTGCTGCCATCAGCCAGCGCCGGGCGGAAGTCCCGCAGCCAGCGCTGCACCGGTGCATCCAGGTCGAGCACGCCCTCGGCCACCAGGCCCAGGATCACCGTGCTCAGCAGCGGCTTGCTCACCGACGCCAGCCGGAACAGCTGGTCGCGCTGCATCGGCGTGACCGATTCACGATCGGCCAGCCCGGTCGCGCTGGCATGGCGCAGTACGCCGTGCTCGCGCACCAGCACCACCGCACCGACCAGGCGCTGCGGGTGGACCTGCTGCAGCAGCCGCTGCACCGAAGGCAGTGTCGGCGCGGGTTCGAAGGAAGGAGCAGCATTCATCGCGGTGATCCGTGGGGAGAGGCCGCCACGTTAGGCAGCGGGCGTCCGCGCAAAAAGCCGGTTGCCGCTCCGGGCATCATGGACCGTGTAGTCCGCAATCGGCATGATGGCCGGAACCGCAAGGCCGCAACGGTCTCCACGCCACCCCGCACCACAGTGTTGCGATGGCGGAGCCGCCCGCTACAGCCGCGCCGGCCTACCCTGCCGCTTTCATTGCCCGCACGCCCATGTCAGTCCTGGACAACCTCGCCAACCTGCAGACCTTCGTGCATGCCGCCGACACCCGCAGCTTTGTCGAGACCGGGCGCCTGCAGGGCATATCCGCCTCGGCAGCGGGCAAGTGCGTGGCGCGGCTGGAGCACGCACTGGGCGTGCGCCTGTTCCACCGCAGCACGCGCAGCATCACGCTCACCGCCGAGGGTCAGCTGTTCCTGGCGCGTTGCCGGCGCATCCTCGACGAGCGCGATGCCGCACGCACCGAGCTGGCACAGCCGCACGCCACGCCCCGCGGTACGCTGCGCATCAGCCTGCCGCTGGTGGGCGACCTCACCCTGCCGTTGATGGCCGAGTTCATGGCGGCGTATCCGGATATCCGCCTGGACCTGGACTTCAGTGACCGCCTGGTTGATGTCATCGAGGAGGGCTTCGATGCGGTGCTGCGCGTCGGCGAACCCAGCGACTCGCGGATGAACGCACGCCGGCTGGGGGTATTCCCGCGGCGTGTCGTTGCCTCGCCGGGCTACCTGCAGCGCTGCGGTGTTCCGCGCACGCCGGCAGGCTTGATGCAGCACACGCTGCTGCACTATCGCTTCCCCACCACCGGCAAGCTGGAACCGTGGCCGATCCACTGGCCCGACGATGAAACGCCGCAGGAGCTTCCGGTGCACATGGTGGCCAACACCATCGAAGCGCGGGTAGCGCTCGCACTGCGCGATATCGGCCTGGCCTTCGTGCCGGTGCACTCGGTGCGCGATGCCCTGGCCGACGGCCGCCTGGTCACGGTGCTGGACGAACACGTGCATTCCTGCGGCACCTTCCATCTGCTGTGGCCGTCGGGCCGACACGTACTGCCGAAGTTGCGGGTGTTCATCGACTTCGTCGGCGCCCGCCTGGGTACCGTGCCGTAGCCGCGAGCAATCCACCCATGCCCGGCCCACAGTAGATCCACGCCATGCGTGGATGCTTCTCGCGGCGAAAGGAAGCCGAGCATCGGCTCGGCTCTACAGAACCGCCCGATCATCGGTAGCGCCGGGCCATGCCCGGCGGCCGCGCACCCGACCATTCAGCCACTGCCGCTATACTGGCCGCTCATTCCTCCAAGAGGCTCGCGACCAATGCGCCATTGATGCCGCCGTCTTCCCACTAGACGGCCTGACTCTTCCCGCCCCTGCGCGCAGGGGAGAACCCGGCATCCATGGAGGTCGCATGACCCCGCATTCCCTCACGCTCGATCGCGTGTCGTATCGATTGGCCGACGGCCGCCCGCTGTTTTCCGATCTGACGTTTTCCTTCGAACCGGTCGCCACCGGCCTCGTCGGTGCCAATGGCGCCGGCAAGAGCGTGCTCGCACGCCTGCTGGCCGGCCGGCTGCTGCCCGACAACGGCCAGGTTCGCGGCAGTGGCCGCGTGTTCCTGTTGCCGACGCCCGGCTATCCACCCGCCGGCACGGTCGGTGAACTGGCCGGTGTCGGCGCGGAACTGGCCGCACTGCAACGCATCGAAGCCGGCAGCGTGGACGAGGCCGACTTCGCCCGCGTCGGCGACCGCTGGGATCTGCGCGAACGCCTGCAGCAGCAATGGCGTACGCTGCAGCTACCCGACGACCTCGATCCGGCCCAGCCGGCCGCGCGCCTCAGTGGTGGCCAGGCCATGCAGGTCGCGCTGTCCGGTGCCTGGGCCAGCGGTGCCGACTGGCTGATCCTGGACGAACCCAGCAACCACCTCGACGCACGCCATCGCCAACAGTTGTATGAACAGTTGCAGCAGTGGCGCGGCGGCCTGCTGGTGATCAGTCATGATCGCGAACTGCTGGCGCACATGCAGCAGATCGTCGAGCTCGACGCGCGCGGGCTGCATCGCTATGGCGGACCGTGGCAGCACTACGCCGACGCGCGCGCCTCCGAACGTGAAGCCGCCGCCGCCCAGCTTGACCATGCACGTGCACAGCACCGGCAGCAGCAACGCAGCGCGCGCGAACAACACGAACGCCAGCAGCAGCGCCAGGCACGTGGCAACCGTGATGCGAAGCAGGCCAACCAGGCCCCGATCCTGCTCGGCCGGCAGAAGCAGCGCGCCGAGGCCAGCCACGGCCGCGCACAGCAGGTGCAGGCCGAGCGCCTGCAGGCCAGCGCAGAGCAGCTGCGCGCAGCGGCATCCGCGGTGCATGCGGCGCCGGAACTGGCGCTGTTTGCCGGTGCGGGCGAGCGTGGCAGCGCGCGTCTGCTGGAGGCCGAGGCGCTGGTGCTGCCACATGGCTGCAGCGCCCCGCTGCAGCTGGAGATCCGCCGGGGGCAGCGCATCGCCGTGGTCGGTGACAACGGCAGCGGCAAATCGACCCTGCTGCGTGTGTTGGCCGGCCAGCTGCCTGCATGCAGTGGCACCGTGCAACGGCATGCACCACTGGCCCTGCTCGACCAGCAGTTGCTGGGGCTGTCCGGCGCGCGCAGCATCCTTGACACCGTGCAGGCCGCCAACCCGCGCGCGGACCCAGGCGAGCTGCGCACGCGGCTGGCCCTGCTCGGGCTGGATGCACAGCGCATCCAGCGGGCGGCCCACAGCCTCAGTGATGGCGAGCGGGTGAAGGGTGCGCTGGCCAGCGTGCTGTATGCCGATCCCGCGCCCCAACTGTTGCTGCTGGACGAACCCGGTAATGCGCTGGATCTGAGCGCATTGCAGGCGCTGGAGGAACTGCTTGCGGCGTGGCCGGGCGCGCTGGTGATGGTCAGCCACGACCGGCACCTGCTGCAGGCATTGCGACCGACGCAGGTACTGCGAGTCACCTCCGACGCTTGGCAATGGCGCGACGCCTTGTAGATCCACGCCATGCGTGGGTTCGATTCTGTAGAGCCGAGCCCACGCTCGGCTGACGCATCACGCATGGCGTGGAACCACTGCAATTGCAGCCGAGCGTGGGCTCGGCTCTACAAGGCGGGCAAAGACCGGTTGAACCGCCATCCACGCATGGCGTGGATCTACAGGAGCCGTTAGCTCAGCGCTTCCACACCGGGAATGCCTGCGGCATCTGCTGCCACAGCAGCGGTCCCGCACGCAGCTCCTGGTCGTTGAGCAGGCACGCATCCAGCTCTGCGCGCACCGCACGCTCATCCATGTGCACCCCAATCACCACCAGTTCCTGGCGGCGATCCCCCCACAACGGGTGCCACAGCCGCTGCATCGCCGTGTACGCGGCCGAGTCCGGAAATTCCTCAAGCCCCGGCAACGGCGCGCTCCAGCAGTCGGCCTGCTGGCGCGCCCATCCGAGGTCGCTGTACGGCAGCGGTGTCGGCGGCAACAGCGGTGTGGTGTCCTCGATGCCCGCACGCACGCGATCGCGCGCGGCGTACCAGAAGCCCGCCGCCTGCGTCCGCGTCGCGGCCCCCACGGTGTTCAGCTCGCCCACCCAGTCCATCCTGTTGGCCAGCCAGAACCAGCCTTTGCTGCGGATCACGCCGGGCATGCCCGACTGCAGCGCGCGGGCGAATCGCGCGGGGTGGAACGGACGTCGCGAGCGGTAGACGAAGCTACCGATGCCGTACTCCTCGGTTTCCGGTGTGTGCTCGCCCCGCAGTTCCTTCACCCAGCCCGGCGCACGTTGCGCACGCTCCATGTCGAAGCGACCGGTATCCAGCAGCTCGGCCAGCGGCACATTGCCGAAGCTGGACAGCAGCAGCTTCGCGTCGCGGTTCAGGCCACGCAGCACGGCCAGCGTGTCCTGCAGCACTTCGTCATCCACCTGGTCCACCTTGCTGACCACGATCACGTCGGCAAACTCCACCTGCTCGCACAGCAGGTCAACCACGCCGCGATCGTCCTCCGGGCCGGCCTGCTGGCCGCGCTCGGCCAGTCGCGACGTCGAGCCGAAGTCGGCAAGGAACGCGCTGCCGTCGACCACCGTCACCATCGTGTCCAGCCGCGCGATGTCACTCAGGCTGAAGCCGTGCTCGTCGCGCACCGCGAAGGTGGCCGCCACCGGCATCGGCTCGCCGATGCCCGTCGATTCGATCAGCAGATAGTCATAGCGGCCCGCATCGGCCAGACGGCGCACTTCCTGCAGCAGGTCATCGCGCAGCGTGCAGCAGATGCAGCCGTTGCTGAACTCCACCAGCGTCTCTTCGGTGCGGCGCAGTTCGGCCCCACCTTCGCGCACCAGCTGCGCATCGATGTTGACCTCGCTCATGTCGTTGACGATGACCGCTACACGCAGACCCTCGCGGTTGCGCAGGATCTGGTTGAGCAGGGTGGTCTTGCCGGCCCCCAGGAAGCCGGACAGCACGGTGACCGGAAGGCGACGGTCGGCGCGGGAAACAGTGTTCATGTCGGAGCGGGTTGGCTGCGGAACGGGAAATGTTACTGTATAACAATTGTTGCGCAAGGAACCTCCCCCGATGAAGTCGCCTTCTGCCGCCCTGCTCGATGCCGGCGCGGTCGCCCTGTCCAGCCTGTGCCTGCTGCACTGCCTGGCGCTGCCCCTGCTGGCCGCCGCGCTCCCCCTGTTCGGCACCTGGGCCGAAGCGGAATGGGTGCATCTGCTGTTCGTGGCCATCGCCCTGCCGCTGACCGGCTACGCGCTGTGGCGGGCCGAGCGCCGTCACCCGCTGCCGGTGCTGGCCTGGGCCACCGCCGGCGCCGGTCTGGGCCTGTTGCTGGCCGGCGCGTTGGCGCTGCCCTCGCATGACTGGGAAACGCCGATGACCGTCACCGGCAGCCTGCTGCTGGCCGCCACGCACATCTGGAACGCACGGCACCGGCACGCGGGGTAGAGTCGACTGTTAGTCGACTCTCGCGCGAAGCGCGGGATCTCATGCCGCCTGGGCGAAGAGCAGTCGACTAACAGTCGACTCTACCGCCCCTCGGCCTATTTGCCGTAGCGGCGCAGCAGCTCGACCAGCACCGCGGCCTCGTCCGCCCGCTGCTGCGGGTCGTCGGCAGCCACCACATGTTCCTGCAGGTGCTCGTGCAGCAGCTCCATCAACAGGCTGTGGGCTGCACCGCGCACGGCGGCGACCTGCACCAGCACGTCCGCGCAGTCGCCCGCCTCGCCCTCGGGCTTGTCCAGCGCCTGCTCCAACGCCGCCACCTGACCCGCGATGCGGCGCACCCGGGTCAGCAGCTGCTTTCGATTCTTGTGTACATGGGCCATGACTGGATCATATACCCTATGGGGGTATCCACTCCACCCCCTTGGTCCCCCCATGCACCTGGACGCCCTCGCCGCCGCCCGCCGCCACGAACACCGCTTCGACGACGGCAACCCGCTGGCCGAACGCAATACCCGCCGCGCCCTGTGGCTCACCGTCGGCATGATGCTGGTGGAGATCGTAGGAGGCTGGTGGTTCAACTCCATGGCCGTGCTCGCCGATGGCTGGCACATGAGTTCGCACGCGCTGGCGCTGGGCCTGGCGGTGTTCGCCTACCGCTGCGCGCGCCGCTACGCGCACGACCCGCGCTTCGCCTTCGGCACCTGGAAGATCGAGATCCTGGCCGGCTACACCAGCGCCATCGCCCTGCTCGGCGTCGCCGCGCTGATGGCCGTGCAGTCACTGCAGCGGCTGTGGGTACCGGCGCCGATCCACTACAACGAAGCCATCGCCATCGCTGCGGTAGGCCTGGGCGTGAACCTGCTCTGCGCATGGTGGCTGCACGACAGCCCGGGCCACGCGCATCACCACCACGGGCATGACCATGGCCATCATCACGGGCATGACCACGCACACCACGATCACGGCCATGCGCACGGTCACGACCTCAATCTGCGCTCGGCCTACGTGCACGTGCTGGCCGACGCCGCCACCTCGGTGCTGGCCATCGTCGCCCTGCTCGGCGGCAAGCTGCTGGGCCTGACCTGGCTGGACCCGGTGATGGGGCTGGTCGGCGCCGCGCTGGTCACGGTGTGGGCTGTAGGCCTGCTACGCGACAGCGGCCGCATCCTGCTCGACGCGCAGATGGACGCACCGGTGGTGGCCGAAGTTCGCGAAGTGATCGAACAGGGTCCCTGGCCGGCGCGCCTGGCCGACCTGCACGTCTGGCAGGTCGGCCGCGGCAAGTACGCGGTCAGTGCCAGCGTGGTCACCAGCGACGCAGGTCTGGATGCCGATACCGTGCGCAACGCGCTGGCGATCCATGAGGAGCTGGTGCATGTAACGGTGGAGATCCACCGCAGCTGATCCTGCGCGACTGCGGTCGAATCTGTAGAGCCGAGCCCATGCTCGGCTTGCCGTTGCCTTTGCAGCGCCGAGCCATGCTCGGCTGTCGCAGGCCATCAGCCGAGCACGGGCTCGGCTCTACAGTCAGAGCTTCAGCATCATCCGCAGCAGGTACATCAGCAGCGGCAGCGCACTCAGCACCGCACCACCGATGCCGATCCACGGCCAACGCTCACCGCGCACGCGCGAAGCCACCGCCAGACCGCCGCCCACCAGTGCCGCACCCAGCACGCCCACGCCCAGCCCGGCGGCCATGCCATTGCCGCCTGCGGCCACCGCCGCCTGCGCAGCCAACGTGCCCGCGCCCCAACCCACAGCGATCCCCAGCCAACTGGCCATGCCGCACCACGGTGCCTTGCCCTGCGCCATCCGAAAACCCCTTTGTTCTTGCCGAATTTCTGTACGGGCCGTGCCCGCATGCTGCCTACACTAGCCGCACCTGCCCCGTAGGGACATCCCATGCGCATGCTCCGCCTGCTGCTGCCCGGTGCTCTCCTGCTGCTCACCGCCTGCGGTGGTGATGCCGGGCTTCCTTTCAGCGCCGACCCGTTGCAGGGCTGCTTCGCCACCGGCGCGCGCAAACCGGCCGATTTCCGCATCGACAAGGAAGGCGGCCAGTACTTCGTCTCCTTCAGCCGCGGCGACCAGTGGCAGCGCGAGCCCAATGCGCTGCACAAGGCCACCCGCAGCGAGATCAGCCGCTACTTCCGCGATGACGCCGAGCAGATCGACAGCGCATTGATCCGCATGGCCGGTGGCTTCGGCATCTTCCACTTCAACAAGGACGCGACGCTGAAGGGCAAGGCCAGTGATAGTGACTACATGGCGCTGATGCTGATCGGGGCCGGGCCGGTGTATGCAGTGAATTGCCCGTAGGACGCAATGATTCTGATGGCGGCTCAGGGCAATATGGGTACATCCTGTCTTCTTTGAGGAGCGATGCCAATGCTGCTGTTTCTGCTGCTTGCAGTAAGCGCGCCGAAGACGCAGGGTGCCTATGACGAAGTCCGGCAGCTGCCCGATGGCCAGACCCTGATCATGCGCACCCTGGACTGGGATCTCGGTGATGGCCGCCACGAGCGCGTTACCGTTCACTGGCTGCTGCAGGAAGACGGCAGCCTGCGCTACGACTTTGATCGGCAGCCACCGCAAACCCAGGAGGCCCATCGTCGATCGTGCGCGCGGCAGGGCATGCAGCCGTCGCGTGGCGTCGGCATGATCGCGGGGGAAGGGACCACACACGGTTACAGCTGCACCAGCGCTAGCGTCGGGCCCACGCCCGACTCCTCCCTGCCTGCATCCACGCATGGCGTGGACCTACTTTGACATCGGCTTGGCTCTACAACAGCTGCGGTACCATGCCCTCCCCCGAACCGCCCCGGTACCCGCCGTGCCCCATTACACCGGCCCCCTGCTGACCCGCGACAGCGCTGACACCCTGCGCCGTGCCTATGACAAGGGCGCTGCCGACTGGCAGGGCTCGCTCGACCTCGGCCGCAGCGAGGACAGCGTGCCGCTGGATGCCGACGGCTTCCGCTTCCGAGGCCAGCCCTACCCGTGGCCGGGCAAGCTTAAGGACCGCACGCTGTACTACTGGGACGGCGAGGAATTCGCGCCGATCTCGCGTTACAGCGGTTCGCTGATCAAGCTGGTGCCGACCGAATGGGGCGCACCGACCTTCGAGATCGACGGCATCAAGATGCTGCCGACCTCCAAGCTGTCACCCTTCGAGGATGCGCGCCGCAAGGTCGAGCTGGTCGCCCCGGCCGGCAAGGTGATCCTCGATACCTGTGGTGGCCTGGGCTATTTCGCCGCCTGCGCGTTGGAGGCCGGTGTCGGCCAGATCCGCTCGTTCGAGAAGAATGCCGACGTGATGTGGCTGCGCACGCTCAAC
This sequence comes from Stenotrophomonas sp. YJH_SMC_46, assembly GCF_059370315.1. Classification (NCBI taxonomy): domain Bacteria; kingdom Pseudomonadati; phylum Pseudomonadota; class Gammaproteobacteria; order Lysobacterales; family Lysobacteraceae; genus Stenotrophomonas; species Stenotrophomonas sp. YJH_SMC_46. The sequence continues at coordinate 94,639 of NZ_JCAFTO010000004.1, read as the reverse complement.
CCGTGGTCACCGGATCCGGACTCGGCTGCGGCCGGTGGCCGCCTGCAGTTCAGCCACGGCGATGTCTCGCAGCAGATCGAACAGGTGGCCAGCAACAGTGTCGACGCGATCCTGCACGACCCGCCGCGTTTTGGTATCGCCGGCGAACTGTATTCACAGGTGTTCTACGACCACCTCGCCCGCGTCATCCGCAAGGGCGGCCGGCTGTTCCATTACACCGGCGCGCCGAACAAGCTGACCAGCGGCCGCGACGTGCCACGTGAAGTGGCCAATCGTCTGGAAAAGGCCGGCTTCAAGGCCGAGCTGGCGCTTGACGGTGTGCTGGCCGTCAAGCGCTGAGCCTCACTCCGAATCCACCTTGGCCAGCTTCATCACCCACGCCGGCACCTCGGGTTCACCGGCGTAGAACTCCTTCGGTTTCTTCTCCGCCATCGCCCAGCGGTGCAACCAACTCGGGCCGTAACGGCCGCTGTAGCCTTCGGCACCACGTGCATAGGCCGGGTCACGCATCGCTTCATCCAGTGAGATGAAGCGATAGCCGCGGCGCTTCGTCGCCGCCACCAGTTCGGCAAACGTGGCTGCATTGAGTTCGTTGGCGTGCATCAGCCAGACCTGTGGCAGCGCGTAGCCCAGCAGTGCCTGCGACTGCGTCTCGTAGTAGTCCAGCTTGTTCAGCATGTACGGCACGTAGCCCTTGCGCAGCTGTGCCAGCGTCGCCTCGCGCGCCGGTGAATCCGGCTGCTCGTTCATCACGTTGGCGTAGGCGAACGCCCACACCCACTCGCCGTTGTCGACCGTCACCGGTGCCACGCGGTAGCCATGCTGCTTGAAGAACGCGTCCATCTCCGCGCGTTCTTCCGGCGTGCGCCCGGCACGCAGATAGGGGTGACGCATCCACTGCGGCTTCAGCCCGCGCTCGGCCAGCAACGGCCGCAGCACCGTCTCGCCACGCAGGAAATCCCGCTGGAACGCAGGCACGCCCTTGGCGTTCAGGTCCATGTGCGAGTAGGTGTGATTGCCCAGCATGTAGCCGGCGTCCAGCCAGTCGCGCAGCATCTGCACCCGCGCCGGCTGCATCTGCCCGTCGATCTCAAGCTTGTTCTCGTTGACGAAGCCGACCACTGGCACGCCTGCCTCGCGCAGCTGGTCCATCAGCGCTTCATGCCGCGCCTGCAGGTCCGGCGGAACGATCTCATCCACCCGCGCCCAGGGCAGGTCGTCGATGGTCACCGCAATCCGGCGATCTACTTCAGCGGCGTGTACCGCCAACGAACAGAGCAGTAGCGGTACAGCGCGAAGCAACCAACGCATCAGCACTTCCTTGCAGGGGCGAAGTACGGACTTTAGCGTGATTGAGAACGCCTGGTCGGGCATGCAGCTGCTATGGGCTGGGCGACTGCACCTCCCGCTCGCGCACGATCGCCCGCCACAACATGAATCCTGCAGCCATCGCCATCAGCATCACTGCGACCAGCACCAGGGCCAGATCATCGGGATTGCGCAGCAGAGGGGCATGCTCGTGGGTGAGGATCTCGAACACCACCTCCTGCGCCTGTGCCAGCGGCAAACCGCCCTGTTCCCCCAGTTCCATCAGGCAGGTTGTCGGCGCCAGCTTGGCCACACTGGTCCATGCCATGTCGTACAGATGCAATGCCCGCACCGCCAGCACCAGCAACGCGCCATGCAGCATCATCAAGACCCGGTTGGCCCGCCGCAGCCGTCCGGACAACCGCCCCAGCCGATAGACGCTGATCGACATCGCGCCCAGCAGCGCCAGCACCACGCCCGCCATCGGAATCCACTGCAACGGTTGCCACGGTGCAAGCGCAGTGGATCGCGCCAGCAGCTGTTCGGCCACCTGTATGCGTGCGGCCGCGTCGGGCCCACCGCATGCGTCATCCACCGGCTCCAGCAGCAGTCCCACACGGTAGTGGAAGAAGCCGGCTGCAAGGCCTACCGCCAGCAACGCCACCACCTGCAGCGCCAGCAGGATCGGGCCGGGACCACAGATGCGACAGAAGCGGGCAGCGGCAGAGACCATCGGTTCATCCATGACAACAAAGGACCATCCTAACCAAGCATCCTGTGCCTGTCGGCTGGCGTATACGACAACCACCGCGTGGTCCCGGTAGGATGTAGACGAGCATGGATGGTCGTCTGTAGAGGTGTTGTGGATGGTCACGCTGTATCTGTGGGTGCGAACCCTGCTCCCGCTGCTGGCGTTCGTGATCGCGTGGATGCTGCTCTCGCGCCTGATCCAGGCCCGCGTGGCGCGCCTTCCGCGCGTTCCCTTGAACCTGCCTGAGCACAGCAGCAGCCCGCGCAGGAAGGACCGACGTATCTACGCGCGCAAGCTGCGGCGCAAACCGGGGCTGCGCAACGCGACTCGACCCGCCACCGCGCCGCGCAGCTGGATCCTGGCGGCGGTATTCGTTTCGCTGTGCGTATTGATCGCCGCCGTGCTGGCCGTACCAGATGGCGCGCGCTTCCAGGTCATGGTCGAGAGCCTCACCGGCTACCCAGCCACGATTGCTGAAGTACATGTTCCCGCTGCCGGGCAGCCCCTCGTGCTGCAGGCGTGGCAGCCCGCACTGGCGCAGCTCTCACGGCCGGTAACAATGCGCTACCCGATCGGGCGCACCGGCGGCCAGCAGGACGCGCGTGCCACGCTACCGGTACAGGTGAGACATCAGGGTGATCGGCTGCAGGTGGCTACGGCCGTGCCGGTGGATTCCGAGCTGCTGCGTGCGGAGCTTGCGCGCCTGGCTGGGGTACCAGTTGAGGCCATCACCGTCGGCCAGAACAAGATCGCGCCCTGGCTGGAACCCGCCTGGAAGCCGCTGGCCGACCTGTAGAGCCGAGCCTACGCTCGGCTGCTGTTGCCCGCCGACCAAAGGCACGCGCTGGGCGCGTAAGCCGAGCATGGCTCGGCTCTACAGATCAGGATCCCCGCGGTAGCTTCGCCGCCCACATGTTGTCCACCAGATTCGGATAGCGCCGACCATTCTCTTCCGCCCGCTGTCGCGCCGCCTCTTTCTGCGCAGGCGACAGCGGCTGCGAGGTCTGGCCCTTGGGGTTGGGCTTCTTCCACGGGGGTGTCTTGGTCTGGCGCATGGCCGCAGCTTACCGCTTCAGGAAGTTCAGCAGCGCCAGATTGAAGTGGTCCGCATGGCTGGTGTTGCAGCCGTGCGGCGCGCCTTCAAGGATCACCACTTCGCTGCCCGGAATGGCCTGGTGCGTGCGCTGGCCCGAGCCTTCAAACGGCACGATGGCATCGCTGTCGCCGTGCAGGATCAGGGTGGGCACTGTGATCTTCTTCAGATCATCGCGGAAGTCCGTGGTGGCAAACGCTTTCATGCAGCCCAGCGCTGCCGTCTGGTCGGACTGATGACACAGCGCGATCGCCGCCTGGCGCGCTTCCTCGGTGACCATCAGCTTGCCGTTGGCGCTGAAGAAATCGCGGGTGAAGCCGTCGAAGAACGCTTCGCGATCCTTCTCCAGACCACTGCGCATTTCGTCAGCCTTGTCCTGGGTCAGCGGGCCTTCCGGGTTGTCATCACTGCGCAGCAGGTACGGCGGCACGGCGGCAGCAAACACCACGCTGTGCAGGCGCTCCTGCCCGTGGTTGGCCACATAGCGCGCCACCTCACCGCCGCCCATCGAGAAGCCGACCAGGGTGGCGTCGCGCAGGTCACGTTCCTCGATCAACCCCGCCAGGTCCGCCGCCAGCGTGTCGTAGTCATAACCTTCGGCCGGCTTGTCGGAGCGGCCGAAGCCGCGCCGGTCGTAGCTGATCACCCGGTGCTGCGCGTCGCGCAGAATCGTCACCTGCGTCCTCCAGGCATCGGCGGACAGCGGCCAGCCGTGGATCAGGATGACCGGGCGGCCGTGGCCCCCTGTGTCTTCAACGTGCAGGCGGATGCGGGAAGCAGGCATGGGCGCTCCTGTGGAAAGGGAGGCGTTCAGGCTAGTGGCCGTGCCCTGTGGCGGCCGTGAGGGAATCCCGGCCGCTCATGACATCGCCTGCACAGCCAGGGCCCCGGCGCTGGCGCCGGGCCGCCAATGCGGGCGTTCACTCCGTGGAAGGGCCGTTTCGTCGGACGCCGGCTGCAGTGGCCCAAACGCCATGCGAGCCTGCGTGAACCCTCCCTGGAGCCTCACCATGCTGCTGCCCACCCTGCCCTTGCTGGCCGCCGGCCTCGTTGCCGCGCCAGCGCCCGCCGACTCCCTGCGCGAGCAGATCCGCCAGGCCGACACCCAGCTGTTCGCCGCCGCCTTCGAGGCCTGCAATGCCGACAGGGCCGCCGCGATGACGACCGACGACATGGAGTTCTTCCATGACAAGGACGGCAAGTCGGCCAGCAGCCGCGAGGACTTCCGTCGCAGCGTGGCCACCCTGTGCAGCAGCGCGCGCAAGGGTGGCTGGCAGCTGCGCCGCGAGCTGGTGGAATCTTCGCTGCAGGTCTTCCCGCTGCACGATGAGCGGGCGCTCGAAATCGGCAACCACCGCTTCCATGAACGCGGCAAGGATGGCGTGGAACGCTGGACCGGCCAGGCCCGCTTCATCCAGGTCTGGCGCCGCGTGGACGGGCGCTGGTTGGCCGAACGGGTGATCAGCTACGACCATCGGCCGGCGGACTGACCTTTCCGGCGCCCTTCACCGGCCGGATTTATACTGGAGGGGTTCACCCCGACCCACCGCTACCGTTCGATCGCCATGGCAGAACTCACCCCCAACCACCCCGACTACGGCCTCAACCAGCAGGTCCGCCAAGGCGTGGCCGCTCTGGATGCCCAGCATGGCCGTGCGTTCGACCAGACCAGCGAACGCCTGACCGCCAGCCTGACTGTGCTGGCCCGCGAGCAGGGCCTGCAGCAGGTCGACCATGTGCTGGTCAGCAACGCCACGGCCAACCATCCGGCAGGACACAACATCTTCGTGGTACAGGGCGACCCGGCCAATCCGGCGCACCTGCGGGCGATGATGCCGACCGCAGTGGCCGCGCAGACGCCGGTGGAGCAGTCGATGCAGAAGCTCGGCATTGCCCCGCAGCAGCCGGCCATGGGGCAGCTGCCCGAACAGCAGGCCCGTGAGCAGGAACAACAGCAGAACCCAGCACACCGCCTGGGCTGAGCCGCCTCCAGCGTTACTGGCGGCCCACCGCGAGTACGGCGGCTCGCCGTGGCGCTTGCTGCGCTAGGCCATGCGCGGACCGGACTGCTCCTGCACCTGGCGTTGCTGCAGCTCATCCTGCGTGCGCACCTGTGCAGACTGCGACAGCTGCTCGGCACGCTCGAACGAAGTTTCTGCCGGTGTCTGCGCAGCCACCGCTGTTGGCATGCTGGCGCGCAGCTGTGCCGGATCGTTGCGCTCGCCCTGCACGATGAAGATGTTCTGCGCAGCGTCGGGCTGCGCGGTGCGATCGCTCAACAGCACATGGTCAACCTGGGTCAGGCCATTGGCTTTGGCCAGCGCGTACAGGCTGGCACTGATGTTCTCGCTGGTGGCATCGAAGGCACGGCCCCGCTCTGCATCGAGCCGGGCCACGCCCTGGTGGATCTGTGAAAGCAGCGGGTCGTTGCTGTGCCGGGCCAAAAGATCACCGCTTCGTTCGCCCATGCCCTCGGCATCACTCAGCATGTGTTGCTTGAGACTGCGCTCCGGCAGGGGATTGGTTTTCCTCTGGTTGAGCTCGCTGTCCGGAAACGGCGGATCAATGCTATCCACACCGTGGATGTTGCGCAGCGGTCGGAATGCGTCCTTGCCCGCCCCCTTGATGTCAAGAGGAATGCGAACATCCGGAAGAAGCTGGCCAGCGGGACCTCCCAACGCGTTCACGTCGATGCTACTTTTCCGCTGGATGCCTGCGTGGTTCAAGGCTTCCCAGGTGAAGTCCACGCAGTTGTTGCGCACGTCCTTGTATTGAAGATCGAAGCCGTACTTATCCGGGTGCGCACCGAAGGCCTCAAGCTTTCTGTACTGTTGCTCGCTGATCTCGAGCGTGCGGCTGTAATGCGGGTTCCTGTACTCGACCGCATCGGTCTTCATGACCTCGCCCGGCCCGTTCATGCTTCCATGCTCCGTAGGCGCGAAGCCGAAACTCCGCGTGGTCTTGTCCGGCCCATGGAGCACGTAGAACATGTGTCCGGGCCCGGATGTCTGCGGAACCCCGTCCACAACTTTCTGTACACCTCTCTCGTCCACCAACGGCGTACCAGGTGCGGCAATGACGATTTCTACGGTGTAGCGCGGCTTATCCATAAGAAAAATCCTTCAGTTCCTTCCAGCAGTGGGATGACGTCTATTTTCCAGAGAGTGGGTCGGCATGAACCCGCAGCTGCGCCGGGTAATGCTGGAGCGCAGCGGTGGGCTGCACCGTGCGCACATCCAAGCGGTAGCGGGCACCCATTTCTATCGGCAGCGTGACGATGCTCAACCTGTATCGGCTGGCGTCCATCGATACCTGCTGCGCGTAACGCCAGTCTGCCGACTCATGCCATTCGGGGAGCGGCTCACCCAGATTGCGCGCCCGTGCCTGATAGACATCAGACGTTGCAACGTCCTGCCAGGCACCTGCGACCCAGCGCTGCAGGGACAGCTGAAAGGGAACATGAACATTGTCCATGTCAGGCTCACTGTCAGGCCCGGGTCCATGTCGCTGCACTTCAAGATCCAGAACATAGGGACGACCCGGATAGAAGTTGCGGGCATTCGTCTCGAACTCGAACCGCACCGCTTGGCCGGACCCGGCCACGTCGATCGGCTTGACCAGATCCAGCGGCTCCGGCGCATCCGGTACGCGGCTGCTACAGGCGCCGAGTGCGCCCGCCAGCGTGAAGATCAGGCCGGCGCGCAGCCAGCGGTGGATACCCAGCATGATTCAGATCCTTTGGCTCCCTGCCATAGGCCTCAACCCTAGCGGGTGACCAACGGCGTCGCAACCAGGCGATTGATTACTTTCCAGCGGGTCGGGCGGCATGGATCCGAAAACGGGCCGAGTAGCCCTGCAGTGCCTCTGTCCTCTGCACCGTGCGCACGTCCACGCGGTAGCGGGAGTCAATTTCCACTGGCAGAGCAACCAGGCTCATCGTGTACTGGCCGTCACTGCCCATGTGCGGCGACGTATACCGCCATTCGCTGGATGCATGCCATTCCGGAAGCTGTTCACCTGCATTGAGCACCCTGGCCTGATAGCTGTCGTAGGTGGGAACATCCTTCCAGGCATCAGTGCCCCATTGCTGCAGGGTCACCTCGAACGGGACCCTTGATGTGCCCACGTCAGGCTCGTCCGGCCTTCGTGTCCCTTGGCGCTGCAACTCCAGCTCCAGCGCATACGTGCGACCCGGCTGGAAGTTGCGGGCATTCGTCTCGAACTCGAACCGCACCGCCTGGCCAGGCTCGGCAACGATAATTGGCTTGACCAGATCCAGTGGCTCCGGCGCATCCGGTACGCGGCTGCTGCAGGCGCCGAGTGCGCCCGCCAGCGTGAAGATCAGGCCGACGCGCAGCCAGCGGTGGATATCCAGCACGATTCAGATCCTTTGGCTCCCTGCCATGGGCTTCAACCCTAGCGGGTTGGCGCTGGGCACTGCAACCAGGCAAAGAAAAAGGCAGGGCCTGCACCCTGCCTTCTTCACGCGGCGCGTCGCCGGGCGGGACCCGGCGTCACCCCATTACAGCTGAATCCGTGCCACGCTCTCGTCAGCGCCCTTGTCATCCTTCTCGCCGTTCTTGATGCTCACGAACAACACGTTGTTCTTCGCATCCAGCGCCAAGCTGTTCGGGTGGGTCGGCACGGTGTAGGTGGCCACCTTCTGGTAGCTGTCACTGTTGTAGGCGGTCACCGTACCGGCTTCGCGGTTGGTCACGTACAGGCGCTTGCGCGGTGCATCCAGCAGGATGCCCAGCGGGCCGGCATCGGTCGGGATGCTGGCCAGTTCCTTGCCGGTACTGCGGTCCAGCACCAGCACGCGCTGGCCCGGATGCTTGCTGACCAGGCCGCTGCTCTTGGCCTGGTAGCCACGCAGGAATTCCGAGCCCTGGTCGGTCACGAACAGGCGCTTGCCGGCCGGGTCCAGCGCGATGTTCATCGGCTGCTCGGCAGCGATCCTGTGCTGCGCCACCACCTTGTTCGACTCGGTGCCCACCACCACCAGGTCGGCCAGCAGGTTGCTGGTGTAGACGCGCTTGTTGGCCGCATCCAGCGCCAGGCCCGGCGCCTTGGCATTGCCCAGGCCGTCGATGGTGTTGATCACCTTCAGCGTGGTGGTATCGATCACGAACAGCACGCTGCTCACGTCCGGCTGGCTGCTGTGGCCGGTCACGTACAGGCGGTTGGCGGCGCTGTCGACCACCAGCTCGCGCAGGTCGTGGGTGTAGGCGGCCTTGCCGTCCTTGCCGGTCTTCTTCTCCATCAACTGGATGGTGCCCACGGCCTTGTTCTGCGCGGTGTCGACCACGGTCACCGACAGGTCCACGGTGTTGCCCACGTACAGGCGGTTGTGGGCGTCGTCCAGCACCACGCCGAAGGCTTTGCGCTCCAGCGGAATGCGGGTTTCCACGGCCAGCGTGGCCGGGTTCAGGCGCAGCACCTGGGCCGGGCCGGCGTCATCGCCGAAACCGCCGGAGGAGGCCACGAACACGGCGTTCTGCTTCGGGCTGTAGGCCAGCTCGTACAGGCCCTTGGCCACGGCCTGGCGCTGCACAGCGGCGGTGGTAGCACTGGCAGCGGGTGCGTTGTCGGCGAACGCGGAGGGCGCGCCGAGGCTGAGCGAAACGGCAACGGCCAGGGCGGCCGAGCGGAAGAGAGGAGTACGGAACATGCGAGCGTCCTTGAATGGGCACGGGAGGGTGTCCTGGCTCGCTGGGCCGTACTGCGACGGCCCGCCCCGCATCTGTCTGCGCGGGTGGGCTGGCTGGGGTTGCGGGGGAATGGTAGCAGGTGGGGGGCGTGACGTGCGCCGGCGCGGGCATGGCCGACGCTCGACCTCGATGCTGCGCCCGCGGCTATGCCATCCGTGGACCGTGGCTCTGCTGAAGCTGCTGCTCCTCCTGCAGGCGCTGCGCGTCTCGCTGCGGCTCGTTCTGCTGCAACTGCGCGACGCGATCGAACGAGGCCTCCACCGGTGCCTGCGCAGCCACCTCCGCCGGCATGCTGGCGCGCTGGTGTGCCGGGTCACTGCGGTCACCCTGCACGATGAACAGCGTCGGTGCGGTATCACCGCGCTGCTCGCCCAGCACCACCTCGTCCACGCGCGAGAATTGCTGCTCCTTCGACAGCGCGAGCAGGCTGGCACTGACATTGCCGTTGCGTACACCGAAAGCGCCGAGGTCGGCCACCTGCTGGTGGATCTGGTTGAGGCGGGCATGATCGTCGTGCGCCGGGTCTGCGGGCGTGCCGCTTGCCGCGAGTGCACTGTTGTCGCGCCACTGCTCGCCGTTCTCGGTGAACATCCACTCGCGGAAGGTCTGCTTCGGCATCGGGTTCCACTGCACCTTGTCCAGTTCGCTGCCCTTCACCTGCTGCGGAATGGCATTGACGGCGCGGATGTTGTCCAGGACCCTGGTAGCGCCCTCGTAGTTGGTGATCTCCCCGGCCAGCCCCACCGGGCGCAGCCCTGCGTGGTTCAGGGCACCCCACGCGAAATCGGTGCAGGCGTTGGAGAAGAAGTCGTAGTTCATGTCGAAGCCGTGCTTCTTCGGGTCTGCCGAGAACTCGAGGATGCGGTCGTACTGCTCCTTGCTGATCTCGATCGTGCGCTCGAAGCGGGGCTTGTCGTAGACCCACACGTCCATGTCATCGACTTTGCCCCTGTTCGGCTCGTCCTTGGTGCCTGCGTGGGTGAAACCCATGCTCTCCGGCAAGGGTTCACCCGAACGGCGCAGCGACAGGAACATGTGGCCCGCGAACGAGGGCTCCAGCAGAAACCTGTTCCCCTCAGCATCACGGCCGTAGCGCGGCGTGCCGGGGGCCGCCAGATGGATGGTTACGCTGTAGCGTTCGGCATCGTCCTTGTGCATGTCTACTTTCCTAGTGATTGGTAGCCAACGATCAGTTCTGCTTTCAGGCCATTCAGCCGGGGTCGATCCTCCACAAGGTCGACCCGCAGAACGTAGCGCCCGGGTGCAATGCCTCCGACCTGCGCCAACTGCAGCGTGCGATAGAGCACGTCTTCAGAGTACAACCCGGCCTCGGCCAAGCTGTTGATGTCCACGCTCCCCGTCGTCAGGTCTGTTACCACGCCATCCTCCCCGATTTTCTGAGAATCGCGTCCATCGCGAGTACGCTGCCAGAGCTGCACAGGACCAGGTGCACCGCCATCAATACGCTCCAGGCGCAGCCGCGTTGGCAGCCGTCCCAGCGTGATCTTCTCCGAAGCATCCAGCAGCCGTCGCGCATCGGTATCCTGCAGCCGCAACCCGATGTTCAGGATCGGAATGGCCGGCTTCTGGGGCGCCGGCAAATCAAACGTGACCTCGGCAATCCGACCGGCCTTCTGCAACTGCACGGCCCGCGTGAACGGCACAACCGTGCGCGCCTCGGCCTGTGCGCGCGTCAGCAGGGGCGGCGCAACCTCCGGCGCTGGTGACGCACGGCATGCCGCCAGCGCGCCCAGCACCGCCAGTACCACCAGCCCCCGCCGCAGTGGCCGCATCATTGCTCCTTCAACCGCAGCGAATCGGCCACATCGGTCTTGGCCGCCACCTCGGTGGCGATGCTGGCGCGGCGGTGCCCCGGGTCGTTGCGGTCCCCCTGCACGATGAAGATGCTCTCCGCCGCATGGCTGCTTTGGGTCGGCCTGCTGAGCAGCACGTGGTCCACGCGCGAGAGATTGTTCTGCTTGGCCAGCACCAGCAGGCTGGCGCTGATGCGCTGGCTGGCCGCATCGAACGGGCGGCCGTGCGCGGCATCCAGTTCGGCCACTTTCTGGATCAGCTGCGAGAACAGGCGATGGTCCGGATGTGAGGGGTCCAGCAGCGTGCCGGCCACTTCGATCGGCGTCGGTGGCGGTTCATCGATCGCGCGGTCGCCCTGGCGATGATGTTCGGCCTCGCGCTCGGGCATCGCGTGGTGGGTTTCGGCATTCAGATCGCTGCCCGGGAACGGCGCGGCAATGCACTGGATTTCCGGCAGGTTGAACAGCACCGCGAACTCGCCCAGGTTGCTGCTTCCGTCCAGCGGGGCCGGTAGCGGATGCAGGCAGGCGTAGTGCAGCGCCGCCCAGACGAAATCGCTGCAGCGGTTGATGGTGGCCGGGCGATCCACATCGAATTCGAACTCGGCCGGTTCCTCGGCGAAGTCGCGCAGGCAGCCGTAATGCTCTTCGGTGATTTCCAGGGTGCGGCTGTAGTACGGGTCCAGATGCTCGTCGGCATCGTCGTGACGCACCTGCGCGTACTGCACGCCGGTGGGGGCTTCACCCGGCGCGTAGCGCGGCGGTGCGAAGCCGTAGCTGTGGGCCTCGTCGCCTGCGGCCACCTGCAGGTACATATGGCCGCGCGGCGAGGTGCCCCCACTCTTCAGCGGGGTGCCGGGGGCGGCCAGGTACAGCGTTGCGGTGTAGCGTGTTGCCTGCTCCATGCCTGTTCAGCCTTGATGGGTGCTGCGGTCCTGGCCGGATGATGGCATAGGTGGGATGGGGGGTAGGTGGAGGACAAAGTTGGGGCCACGACTGGCATGCTGAATGTGTGAACCAGCCAGCAATCCAAGAAGCTGACTGCTTCGCTACTTGGGCCTGCGCAGGTAAGCAACCAGCAGTTCCGGGTGGAACGGCTCAAGCTGCGGCAAGGGCGAATGCAGTTGCACTTCAACCCGGTATCGGCCCGGCGAGGGATTGCGTGCCCATGCGAAGGCCAGCTGTGCGTAGGTATCACCGGGTCGTTCCAGCCCAGCATTCTGCAGCGCCAGTACGTCAGCATCGTCCAGCCACGCGCTGGTTACTCGACCATCGGTGGGGATGGGAATCGTCTGGGCAGGTTCCCCGATGATCGACTCCAGCCGGAGCAACGGCACGTCCTTCCATCCACCCGATTCCAGGCGCGCCATGGAGACGTTGGCCTGGAGCCCGGATGCCTGAACATCGACCAGTGCCTCCAGTGCCGGGACGTCGTCCGTACGATTGACCCGAATACCGATCATGAGCGTCGGAGAGGAATTCCTGCTGGGAACATCCACATCGAATTCCACCGCCAATGGTTCATCCATTGGCGAGGTGGGCATGGCGCGCACAAGCGGCACCAGATCCGGACGATGGGCATCTGCGAACGAGCCTGCGTCGCGAGCCGCCTCGGGTCGGCACCCCGTAGCCAGAAGAACGAGCAGTCCAGCGAGCATGCAGATCCGGCGCTTTCCTTGTGGCTTCATCTTCGGTCCTTTTCGCAGGTCGCCCAGTGCAGCTCACACGTTGATCATCCCCCGCTGGCCGCACGAATCTGGATGTCGTGCTGCACACGCTGATCTTCCAGCTGCTGATCCATCTGATTCGCAAGCGCACGCTGATGCGCTTCACGGCTGACAGAGTCGAACTGTTGCAGTGACTCTTCAACTGATGTCTGCGCCGCCATCTCGGTCGGCATTGCAGCACGCTGATGCGCCGGATTGCTGGGCTCGCCCTGCACCACGAACAGCGTGTGCCCGGCCGGGTGTTCGTGCGTGGCGTTGCTCACCAGCACATGGTCCACCCGTTCCAGGTCGTTGTCCTTGGCCAGTACCAGAAGGCTGGCCGTCATCCGCTCGCTGACTTCATCGAAGCTGCGGCCGTGCTTGGCATCCAGCGCTTCCACGCCCTCGCGGATCTGCTGATACAGCGCGTGATCGGGGTGGCCGGGCTGCGTAGGGTCGTGCAGCGCCAGGTTCGGGCCCGATGCCTCATCCGGTGCGGGCGCGGCTGGCTCAGGGCTTGGCGCTATCGTGGGCTCGGCAGGAACGGTGACAGCCGCAGTGACAGGCTGGGGTTCATCCAATGGAGCCGGTTCGGGCTCTGGCACGTGTCGTGCCGCTTCCTGCTCCAAAGGCCATGGATCGCGCGCAGGCTCAGCAGGCAGCGGCTCCTTGAAGGGCACCGGTTCCACCTCCTGCACTGCCATGTCCTGCGTTGGAGTGGGAGCAACCGCAGGCACCGGGGCGATCCGCTCCGGCTCCGATGCCTGCTCTGTGCGCTGCGTGGGCATCATCTGCGTTGCCGCATCCAAGGGCGCGGCGACATGTGGCGTCGCGCGCTCAGGTGCGGCCGGGTGCGCCTGCATCGGCCCAGCGGGCTCCGGCGTCTGTGAGGCGGTACGGTTCTCGGTGGGCGCTTCGCTGTTTGGATGGGGCTGAGGTTGCGGCTCCGCCTCACGCCGCGGCGGATCGCGCTGCTCGGCGTGCCGTTGAGGCGCGGGCTTGTCCTGTGCCGCGGGCGTAGGTGGTGGCGTGACCGCTACCGCGGGCGGCGCTGCCACAACCGCCGCAGGCGCGATGGGTTGCGCAGTCGCCGGCTCTTCAGGCCGCACTTCCACGTTTCCATCCTGCTCGGATGGCTTGTCGCCATGTGCCACCTGCGCGGCTGCTCGTGCAGCCTGTCCTGCATCTACCTGCGCAGCACCCAGCCGATTGGCTTCCTGCAGTGCCTGCCGGTACGCCTCCTGCTCACCCGCCGACAGCGCAGCAATGCGCAGCTCGGGCGAGTCGGGCAACGGCGCCTGCTCATTGGCACGCGCGCGCACCTCATTCCATGCGGCCTGCAGCTCCTGCGTGCTGGTGGTCGCGAAGGCGCGCGCCACGCCATCCTGACCCACCTGGTAATGGGTGATGGGCCGAGACGCGCCCGCGTTGCCCTCGGCTACAGGCCCCAGTTCCTGCAGCGTGGGACCCGTAATGCCGTGCTGCTCGCGCGTGCGTGCCGTGGCCAGGGCAATGGCCTGCTCCCACGCCGGTGACAGCGCGACGCCCGCAGCGTAGTAGGTGTGGCGCAGCTCGTTCTGGTTCACTTCCGCCGCAGATGGCAACGGTCGCGCGTCCAATGCAGCAATGGTCTGGTTGAACTGATCGAGCGACGGCTGCTGGATGATGCGGGTCAGCTCCAACTCCAGCGCCATATTGCCCTGCGCGATCTGGCCAGCGTGGTGCCATTGTCCTGCGTCATCGCGCTGGTAAAGCTGGTTGTCCGAGCCCTGGATGGCGTCGGGCCTGGCACGCGCCTGCTCCACCGCTTCCGGCACCAGCGGCACGAAGTCGCTGGCGCGGGTAGCGGCGTAGGTCTCCAGGTAGCTGGCGGCAATGGCGGCTTTGCCGTTGGCAATGTTGTTCTCGATGCGCTGCACCGCCTCACGATTCAACTCGTTGGCGCGTTCGGGGGTGGCGGTCTGCGTCTCGTACACCCCCCGGTCGTTAGCGCCGGACACGCCAATCTTGACCTGCCGCGTCCACTGCTCGGTCTGCGCATCGCGGTACCAGTTGGGATTGTCCAGACGGCCCTCGCCGTCCTTCGCCGGGATGCTGAAAGGATCCTGCGGCGGCGGCGCCTTGCCCAGCGCCAGCTCTACCGCTTTTACGTGGGCGTACGCACCCAGCTCGCGGGCCTTCTCGTAACTGGCGCCCACACTGCGCTCAGCCGGATTGCCCAGGCCGTCGCCTGCGCTGTCCATGACCGCCTGGCGCTGCCAGTTCAGGCCATTGAACTGCCACGTGACGCCGGCCTTGTCGGTCTGCCGGTAAATGGCGCGGTTGTCGAGCAGATCGGCGCCCTTGTCGAACGCCTTACTCATCAGCAGCGCATCGCCCGCGACGATGGCCGCAGGGACGAAGCTGGACGTGCCGATCACCGACGCGGTGGCCATGCCACCGACCCAGCCACCGCCGTTGCGTGCCAGAGCGTGGGTGAGCTCGGACTGGGCGGCGGCGCCGTTGCCTTCTTCCAGCAGCTGCGAGGTGCGACGGGCGGTGATGACAGCGTCGGCGCCAGAGGCGAGCAGGCCGCCGGATCGGATCAGTTGGCTGGTGGAGGCTTCGCCGAGGAGGAGGTCCATGGTGATGCCGCCTTGCTGCAAGCGAGGCGCACGAATGCGATAGGCAGCCTCCTCACCCAGCACACGCTCCACTTTCAGGATGCCGGGCTCCGACATGACAATCCGACCAGACTGTTGCGCTTCGGAGATTGCCGCCGACAAGCTGTTCTTCTGAAGCTCAAGATCACTTCCTTTAGTCAGCTTGGCGCCGAACTGATCATGGACATCCAGCAAAGCCACAATGCGCGATTCAGTCCTGGTCACTAGAAGATGCATTCGCTCGTCTGGACTCATGCCAGTCAACGCACCGTACTGCAAGGAGTGGACCTGCGCGTAGTGATCGACACTCCCGAAGAATGCCTGCGTTCGCGGCCTGATGGCATCTGAATCCATGCCAAGAGGGGCGTTCGTGTAAAGATCACCATTGACCAGGCCAATCGTCATTGTGTCGCGAAGGCCGTTGACCTGAGCTGCCACGCGCTGCATCGCAGCCACGTCACCGCGAAGCGCAGCTTGGCCGTCTGGTGATGCCTCGATCAGCTCCAGAGAAAAGGTGATTCCGTTCTGATAGTCCTTGATCGGCCCCCCGCCATGAGGGGACACCCCCATGGCAGCAGCGAGCTTCTTGTCTGCCGGCATGTAGAGCAGGTTCTCGAACACGTCCTTCTCAACGAGCTCTGCGTCCACCAATGCCTGCAGAAAATCGTTGTTATTGAAGGTTTGTTGCTCAAGCACATGGTGCTTCTGAAGAATCGGACTGTTGCGCGGCATAGAGCGACCTCTTCCTTGAGTTCAATCAGCGGACTCAGATATCAGCTGCGTCCGTAAACGATAGTCCTCGCGACTCGCCCCTACCACCGATGCCGGCGGCCAGAACCGCATCGCGCAAAGCGCTGTCACAGAAAACCAGGTTCCCTGAGTAAGGCGTTCTGAATATGTGCGCCTGGCTGATGACATCCTTTCGGAACGCCAAGGAACTCCCACCCCTGAGGTCGTAAAACTTGCCTCCGGGATAGCCCTCGTCGCGAACAATGCGGAGCTTTGACGCAGCTTCATCGACCGCATCGATCACTCGGGTCACATCGCAGAGGAAGTAGCGCGGCCCTTCAGATCCATTGGCGAGGCGGTATTCGCTCTCCGCAAACTCGAATCCGTTGGGATCGACAGAGACGAACGCGTTGCGCAAGCGCTCCGAGACGAGCCAGTAACCGCTCATTCCTCCTTCAAGATCTTCCGGAAGCCCCCCCTTCTTGGGCGAGTGAACCAACAGTGGTTTCTCTGCCAAAGGTGGAAATCCCCCCCCTTCAGGACGCAGGATCAACCGTGGAGGTGTGCGAAGTTTCTTCATATTCTCGAACACTACCCCGTGCCCCTTTCCCCCTCGCGTGGTATCCGGCATCAAGAGGAAGAATTCCCCATGTCTGGGCTGAGTTGACTCCATTTGCTCCATGATATTCATCCCTTACAAAATCCTAATTGCTAGCCTAGAGCCAACCTGAAGGAGAGGAAAGTGACCTCCTTTCATTTAAGTGAAAGCTGGCGCCACGCTGCCGCACGTTGCCCTGCGTGACATAGCTGTCGTACGTTCCCAACGCACCGAAGCTCCAAGAGCTGGCACTCCCCAGCTTCAGCTCCGCTAGGCCAACACCAGATCCCCATTGATCAGCGCCACCTTCACCGTGTCCTGCAGCACCCTCACGGCCTCCACTGCCCGAACGATAGAACCTAGGTCGCCTTCAAGCGCCCCTTGCCCGTCCGGCGAGGCCTCGATGGTAGCCAACTGCCGCAACATGCCCTGTGAGTAGGCATCAATCGGCTCCTGCACATAGCGCGAGCATCCCAGCTCATCTGCGAACGCCTGCTCAATGGGCAGGTACAGCCAATTGTTTGCAGAGTTGATGTCGAACTCACCCGCCGCCTGCAGATGGCGAAGCAGGTTGCTTCCCGCAACGATCGTGGGACCGATGATCAACTGAGAATCGAACAGCGCGTCATTGTCTTCGATGGCAGCCATGGGTCTCCTTTCCTATGGGTGTTGCGATGGGTAACTACGGTCCTCTTTTACTCTGGCATGCATTGGTACGCAATCGGACCACAATCAAATTTTTCGGACCGCCGACGGCGCGTCCCGCCGTGTGAGACCCATCGCAGCCACACTCCTCTTCTCACTGGAGGATGCCCATGATCAGAATCGACCCCACATGGCTGGAAGCCTTCGACAACGAGCTCCTCCACCTGTTCGCCATCGACCATCGCGATGCCGGCATGGATGAGTACCTGCTGGGTTGCTACGCAGATCTGCCTCCGCACGAGGCCGCACTGGCGTTCGGCAACGACTACGACCTGGAGCGCGACGATGCGCTGTGGCCACGGCCTGGCATGCCAGTGTGAACCGTGCAGCCGTCCGGCGCGCCGGCATTCAAGGCAAGCCATGCCAGAGGATGGCCGCTATGCTGGCAGCGCACCGGAATGGAAACCACGTATGCCCCGTTTGAACACCACCCTGGCACTGAACCTCGTTCTGATGCTGCTGGGCGCTACACCTGCCATGGCCATGGCGGCAGACCCGCAGGTTTCCACTGAAGTGTTCGTAGAGCGCGGTGACAACCCCACCTTCGAGCTGCAGCAGGCGCCTGCCGTTGTGTATTCAACGGCCCCTGCCACCCCGCCCGATACCTTGCTGCAGATGCCCATGGCGGTGCTGTTGGTTGCTCAGCTGGATGAGCTGGGCCAGGTTTCCAACGTGATGGTGGTGCGGTCCAGCGGACTGCGGGAGCTTGATCGTGCGGCCTTTACCGCAGTGGACCAGTGGCGCTTCGAACCGGTCGTGGTTGAGGGCGTCGCGCGGCATGCGCGGGTTCGGGTGCGTTTGAGCTTCGTGCCTCCGGCCGAGGCGCCGCCCGGCTGAACCGCTGGTTCAATCTGTCGCGATTGGCCCTACGCCATGGCCCAGACTGCGAGCAGTTCTGCACTTGGGGCCAATAACGCCAAGCCCTCCAAGACCGTTGCGGCGCAATCGCTTGCCGGCTTAACACCGTGTGCGACAATGCCGAAAGCGTCAGGACTGGCAATCGCCGGTTCTGCAGTTTCTTGGCATTTGGTAGCTGTACGGGTATCTCTTGGCGTGCCACCGGAAAAGGGTGGCGCGGGACTCGAAAACCCGTCTGAATACCCAGTGCTTTACGCTTGCCAGTCGGCGTCATCTTCGGATGGCGCCGGCTGGCAATCCGTTCGCGTTCCATGGCGGGCGGTGCGTGGGGGCCTTCGGGCCCGCCGGCTTGGGTATTCACCGGTTTTCGAGCCCGCACCGTCCGCCACCTTTATCGGTGGCGCTGCTATCTGTCCTGTACGGAGCATTGCCATGAACACATCGGACTTCCGTTCCCTGCACGCGCACTACGATCCGGACAACGCCGTGACCGAGCGCGAACCCTCACCCGATCCAAACTCCTTCGTCGCCACGCTGCACCGCATCGGCACCGGTGCGGCGGCGGATGGCCAGCCGTGGCCGGAGCGGCATCAACTGCCTGGGCGCTGCCTTCAGTTGGCAGATGCAGATTGCGCGCTGGCGGGGCTGCGCGTGGTGGCGGAGCTGATGCTGGCTGCGGAGCGGACTCGGCAGAACGGCGCGCCCGAGGAGTACCTGGGGGATCGGGTGATGGAGGGGTTGAAGATGGCTTGTGTGGCGTTGACTGCGCAGGTGAGTGAGCGGTTGCACGTGCGGGAGTAGCACGTGTGCATGAGCGGCCGGCTCCGATAGTTCAGGGAACCCAGCTACTGAGCTCGCTGCTATGCGCAGCGGGTGGGTTCACTTGAGGAGGGATGTTGCCATTCGGCCGCCAGTGTTCCGGCGTCACCAGCAATCCACGCTCTAAATCAAAGGGCAACACCCAAAGCTGTAGTTCGGCGCTGAAATCAAATGCGGGAAGGGGCTGCGTGAATCCCGCGTGCTGCGGATAGACCAGCGCCAACTGCCCTGCTCCACCCAGGTAGCGCTGCCCGTAGGCAAACATCTGGTAGAAGTCGGATTGTTTGAGCCCATACTTCTCACGCGCATCGCTGGCCGTCGCATCCAGCACCTTCCACTTCGTATCAAGTACGCGGAGCTCATCGCCTCGTCGCAGCAGAAAATCTGGAATCAGATTGAACCAGCTTGCCCCGCCATGGCTGCACAGGTACTCCGACGCTGCACCGCCAACCCGCCACTCCGGCGCGAACTGGCGCGCTAGGCAAGCGCCCACGTAGCGCTCAAACAGCCGCTCCATGGGGAACATCATGCTTGGGCTGCGCCAATCGCCCGCCAATGCCAAGGGGCTCTGGCCCGACAAGATCAGCTCGCATAGCGGACGGACTTCACGATAGTGGGCCATCAGCCGGTCGCTGCCCCAAGCGCGCAGATCGTTAGCCACCTGGGTACTTCGTGGCACGCTGGCCATACGCGTAGACAACTCCTGGGCAAGTCTCCAGGTTCCCGCGTTGCGCGTACGTGCACACACGCGATCCAGGGCGACGCGCAGTAGCCGGTTCTCAGGCCTGTCCTCGCTAAACACATCGTGCTCGATGTTGAAGACGTGGGCACGAGTGGGCGACTGACGGAGCTGACGCGAAATATCCAAGCGACCACGCAGGAACAACTGCTCCTCGCGGACCCGTGTGTAGTCGAAGCGAAGTCCGCGCTTTAGTAGTTCATCCAGCGCGCCGATGAATCGCCCCATGACCCATTCATTTAATGGCGTATCGAATAGAGTCACGTCGGCAGGACTACCTTCCCTCGGTGAGATGTCTAGCACGGTGCATAGCATGCGGCGCAGCAACCGCCTCGCGCCGAGCGCATCATCTACATGTGCAACGTGCTTCGGCAGCACCTCCAATGTGGTGCCGTCGGGACATTCCACTACACCTACATACTGGTCCAGACGCAGCCAGCGTGCGCCATCGCGCTGCATGAGCGCCGCTCCGCCCGCGCGCAAGCGCTCGAACTCACCACAGAGCCAGTCAAAGGACGCCTGCGGGAAGAAGGCGGCATCCAGCCCCTCCTGCTGCGGACCGCCTTCTGAAACGCCGATCCGCGCATACTCGCGCACAGTCAGCACAGCCATCGGTCAGTCTGCCTGGCCGACGAGAATTCCCCTGTAACTGGCTGCCTGCTCGAACGCTGACTCATGGATATACCAATTGGCGGTGTCAGGTGCGAGCTGTGCCTCCGGGGCAAACAGGCGGTTCAACTGCAGCTCGCGCTGGCGCAAGAAGCGCTCACCCTGCGGCTTAGCATCATCGTTCAGCACCCAAGCGATACGACGCCAGTCTTCGAAGAAGTACTCCTGCAGCAACGGCAGAATGCGCAGGCGGAACGCCTCAGCCAGCCCAGGCAGATCTTTGGCGCCCATCAAGTACGCATGGCCGATGAGGTGATCCCGGCCGAGCAGAACTTCGATGCGACTGTTTAGGGTGCTTAACAGTTCACCCATGCGAATACCGTCGACGTCCCAATCAAGCAGCTCCGGCTGGGGCGGCATTTCGATGAACCGGAAGCGTCGGCGCAGTGCTACGTCCATCGCAGCCAGCGAGCGGTCCGCAGTATTCATTGTGCCAATGATGTGCAAGTTGGCTGGCACCGCAAAATCTTGCTTGGAGTACGGCAAGCGAACGGACAACGCTTCATCCATCCCCTGCCGCTTGCTGGGCTCAATGAGGGTAATGAGCTCGCCGAAGATGCGGGCGATGTTTCCCCGATTAATCTCGTCGATGATGAGTACGTATGGCAGGTCGCTGTGCTGCGCATCGATGCAAAGCTCGAGGAAGACACCGTTCTCAACGCCATACTCGAGCGCACCGCTTGCACCTGCACGAGCCTTCAGGCCCTCCACGAAGTCCTCATAAGCGAAGCTCTGGTGGAAGGTGACGAAGCGGATGCGTCCTTCTTCATGCAGCGCATCGAAGCGTTGCTTGAGCACGGCTCGCGCACCAGCCCCCTGACCCTTGATGGCGGCCAGCAACTCCGGATCGAGGATCTCCAGAGCCTTATCCACCACACCATAGGTCTTGCCGGTACCGGGTGGGCCATAGAGGATGGTGTTGGAGGGAGCGTGCATCACCTGCATATCGTCATCCTGTTCCACAGCTTCATCTTCTTGCTCCTCAGCCTCTGCACCGTCGCCCTGCTCATAGGCGATGGCCACCCAGAGGAAGGACTGAACGTCGATCATGTCTGAGGGCGGCCAGCCGTCATCTGACAGTCGATCGGCGAGGCGGCTCGAGAGCGCACGAATGCGCTCCCATTCTTCGACGGTCATGCCGCCCTTGCGGAAGTCGAAGGTCGGGTCGAGCAGACCCAAGGCACGGCGCATCTGGCCGGTCTTGATGAAAAAGTAGCGAGTCGGATCTTTTAGAGTAAGCAGAAGGCTTGAAAGCGACCGTTGGCCGGCAGGCTGTAGCGGTGCGCTCAGCTTGTACAAGGACTCATTGAAGGCCTCAAGTGCAACGTTGTCGTCCCGCCTCCTAAGCAGTGAGAGGACCGCCCTACCCAGCGCTACTCGATCGTCCTCTGGCAACTCGGCCAATTGCGCGACAATTCGCCAACCAACAATGTTCTGAGGTTGCACGTTCTCTACGCCAACGCGAACCTTAAGCAGCTTGAGCAGCGCAGACCAAATTTCCTCTGGCTGTCCGCTCCTGAGCGCCGGACGCATGATCGCGGGGTACTGCTCTACCAACTGCCGCTTGTAGCTGGTTTCCCGCAACAAGCGCTGATCTTTAGAGAAGCCGGTGAATCCGGGGAATCGTGCGAGGAAGCGTTCGCGCAGACGTACGTAGCCGAGCTCAAACGTGTCTCGGCTGCCCTTGCGTGCCTCAATTCGATACTGCCCGTTTGTCTCTTGAATGATGAGCAGCGAATCGCCCGCTGTTACCCCAAGGCGCCTAAACGCGGGCGCAACACGTGCGCGGATGCGAGCTGAGCCTGGTCCATTGGGCCGCAAATCGGAGGTGATCTGATAGCCATTCGGGAACGTAAAGGTAGCTTCTCTTCCTGACGCTACGTCTGGAAGGCCCAGCATGGCTGCATCGAAGCCTGACCAACTGGGGTCAACTGAGATGTAGCCGTTGCGTATGGCGCCATCGGTGAGCACGACTTCCCAGATCAACGGGCCACTCGCCACAGCGGGCGTAGGAGTAGCGAAGGACTTTGTGTTTGCTGGCGGCAGAATCTTTCCGTCACCCTTCAGTCGCAGCTGGCGCGCAGAGAACTCGGTTGGGGAGACGCTAGGACGCCACTGCAGGATCTCAGCCAGGCTGTCGCTATGACCGGTTCCAATGTCGACCGCATCGAACAGGCACGTAACAGGGTGCTCCCCGTCCATCGCCACGAAGTCGAGCTTGCCGCAGTAGATGAATGGGACCGCATTGGAGGCGCCGCGAAACTTTGCCCTCATCCGCGCGAACAGATAGGTGGGCGAACCGCCTGAGATCCTGCGGATGATCGGGGAGCTTTGACTGTTCCTATTCTGGCTTTCCCAGTAGAAGTCGGTGCCGTCGAAAACGTCGAGGTAGTCGGCTTCCCCTTCCTTCTCGAGTGTTACGAACAGCAACACAGCGTTCTCGAGTTCTAGGATGCCGTCGGCCCAGGCAGTGCCATAAATTTCCGTTGGAACAGGCAATCCGCCCAGATGTGCGACATCTTGACGAGAGTACTCGGAACCGATCCGAAACCCATCCAGTCCGATCGGTGAGTTGATGCGTCCCATGCATGACTCATAAAAATTGGCCCAGTACTAATCCTAATGGAACAATGCCAATTACGTCACCAAGTAGCGGTTGGCAGCTTGACTGCTCTCACGTAGAGACAATCAAGCCTCACAGTCCCTCAGACCAGAACATTCCAGGAGAGTCATCGACTCCTCTCTTGTAATACCTCAATGAATCCGCGTACCACGAGATCCTTCTCGCTCGTCATTCAGCCCAATTCGAAAGAAAACGCAAGGAAGATCGCATGCGATTGGGAGAAAAGGCGTCGTCAAAAACGCCAGCCCCATCGAAGCCGATCATAGAAGCAGGCAAGCTTTCTATAGTAGCTCACGTAGCCAGTCGATCCCGCCTTGAAAATATCAAAATTGTCTTCAAGAAAACCTCGAAGAACTTCGAGATCGATCTTGTCGGCAGAAAGGAATGGAATGTATGCGGCCGCGACCTCCGGGGTAAATTCATCGATCACATCCTGAATATCCATATCCTTACACTTCTTAGCGAAAGACTTCTTGTAAACGTTGGAACGGAACTCATCGATCCTCCGCTCAACCCATTTCTTAAGATCATACTCCGACTTGTTAAAATCAGCCTTTGTCGTAATTCCGGCAGCATTCAAATACTTGAAAACCGGAACATTACTGGTATTTCTTCCGACACTCTTAATGACACTCTTGAGTATCATATCAGCGCTGTACTGACGATCCTGAATTACCAGATCAGAGAGCAAATCCACTAACTGGATCGACTCATAACCGACCGCGGAGAGGCCCTTAGCAATTACTCCAACGCCTACCAAGAATTCAACATCATCCGTTTTAGTGATGTTCTCGATGTCGATGACGCTTATTTTCTTATCCGGGTCACCGCTCTTGACAATTTCATACATCTGATCCTTACAAAAACGCAATATACGGGCAGGAACTTTTCTCTTGGTTTTCTCAAGCGCAGCATAAACCTTCGAGAAATCTTGTGTTTTTACGAGAACAATTGGAATCTGCTCTGCATCCAAAGCGTAATAGGATTCCGAAATTGAATCACCCTCTTCTTCCTCAGGCCTCTGCAAGAATATTAAGTTCTTTCTCAACTTGCTAACATTCTTACTGCCTATGCATGAGCTAATAGATCTAAGTATCGACTGAATATTCGGATCAGATAGCGAATACCCAATAAACACGACGGGATGTTCAACAAATACCGTAATTAGCTTGGCAGCCAAGTACGGATTCCGGCTTGCGAATAGTGCGTAGTCGTCAGAGGTCAGGACCAGCGATTCAGGATCCGAGCACCCGCCGTGGATTTTATATATCTCACCAACCTCTTGCGGGTTAGCGAACAGCAAGTCCCCCTGTCCTACGTAGACCTTATAATCAGGGAAAAGATGCTCGGCAAAACAATCCCAATTAGTGGTAATAACACCATCGACATTGAGCCTGCGAACTATCTCAACCTCTTCACCAAGAAGCACACCATCCGGGAATTTATCAGTAAGTGAGGACAGATATCTGCAGATCTCAACCCTTAGGGCTGATGAACTGGTAGATACGCTCTGACCATAATGAGCGCGACTTTCCTCAAACTCGGGATCGGACCACCATCTTTCGTTAAAATCGACAGACAGGAGCTTTGCCGCTTCTGGATAGTCGCCATCAACTCGGGAAAGATAGTATTCGAACTTCTTCCCTGGAGCACAGAAGCGCTGCAAAAGCCCCTTCCAGTCTTCCAAGCCGATGTAGCGCCTGGAAAAACCGGAGCCAAGGAACAGAAAAGCTCCGGATGTCTTCTCTTTGAATAGATCGGTCAGATAGCCTTCAATATCCATATTCAAGCCCTAAAAAATGGGCGACCCACGGGTCGCCCATTTAATGAAAGATAACTACCTAATCAAACCCCAACAGGATTAGCCTTCTCCGGATCAATCTTGTACTGCTTGATCGCCCGGGC
This sequence comes from Stenotrophomonas sp. YJH_SMC_46, assembly GCF_059370315.1. NCBI lineage: Bacteria > Pseudomonadati > Pseudomonadota > Gammaproteobacteria > Lysobacterales > Lysobacteraceae > Stenotrophomonas > Stenotrophomonas sp. YJH_SMC_46. Next base: position 69,969 of record NZ_JCAFTO010000004.1, on the reverse strand, counting down.
CACATCCTTCGCGGTCATCTTCCCTTCCTTCGCCAACGCCGCAATCGCGGCATGCGCGATGTAGTACCGGTCAACCTCAAAGAACCGGCGCAGGTTCGCACGCGTATCCGAACGACCAAACCCATCCGTACCAAGCACGGTGTACGACATCGGCACGAACGCACGGATCTGGTCCGCATACGCACGCACGTAGTCGGTGGCGGCAATTGCCGGGCCCTGGCGGCCTTCCAGCAGTTCGGTCACGTAGGCCTTGCGCTGCTCACCTTCCGGATGCAGGCGGTTGGCACGTTCCACGTCGAAACCATCGCGACGCAGTTCGTTGAAGCTCGGGCAGCTCCAGATATCGGCGGTCACGCCGAAGTCCTTGTCCAGCAGCTCGGCGGCAGCAATGGCTTCGCGCAGGATGGTGCCGGAGCCCAGAAGCTGCACGCGCAGCTCGCCCTTCTTCGGCTTGCCGGCGTCGGTCAGCAGGTACATGCCCTTGACGATGCCTTCGGCCGCGCCTTCCGGCATTTCCGGGTGGGTGTAGTTCTCGTTCATCAGGGTGACGTAGTAATACTCGTCCACCTGGTCTTCCATCATGCGCTTGGTGCCGTGCTGCAGGATCACCGTCACTTCGAAGCCGAAGGTCGGGTCGTAGCTACGCACGTTCGGGATGCCACCGGCCACCAGATGGCTGAAGCCATCCTCGTGCTGCAGGCCTTCACCGTTCAGCGTGGTGCGGCCGGCGGTGCCACCCAGCAGGAAGCCGCGGGTACGCATGTCGGCGGCCTGCCAGGCGATGTCGCCCACGCGCTGGAAGCCGAACATCGAGTAGTAGATGTAGAACGGCAGCATCGGCACGTTGCTGACCGAGTAGCTGGTACCGGCGGCCATCCACGAGCTGATCGCACCCGGCTCGCTGATGCCCTGCTGCAGCACCTGGCCGCTCTGGTCTTCACGGTAGAACATCAGCTGGTCGGCATCGACCGGCTTGTACTTCTGGCCAAACGGCGCGTAGATGCCGATCTGGCGGAACAGGCCTTCCATACCAAAGGTACGGGCTTCGTCGGCCACGATCGGCACGATGTGCGGGCCCAGTTCCTTGTCACGCAGGGTGATGTTCAGGCTCTGCACGAAGGCCATGGTGGTGGAGTAGCTGCGCTCGCCGCTGCTCTTCAGCAGGCGCTCGTAGGCTTCCAGCTTCGGCGCCACGAAGGTCTTGTCGGCCTTGCGGCGGCGCTGCGGCAGGTAACCGCCCAGGGCAGCACGGCGTTCCTGCAGGTACTGCACTTCCGGCGAATCCGGGCCCGGGTGGTAGAACGGCACCTGGCCGTCGGCCAGCTGCGCGTCGGTCACCGGAATGTTGAAGCGGTCGCGGAAGTGGCGCACCGCTTCGTCGTCCAGCTTCTTGGTCTGGTGGGTCGGGTTCAGTGCCTCACCGGCGCTGCCCATGCCGTAGCCCTTCACGGTCTTGGCCAGGATGACGGTCGGCATGCCCTTGGTGTTCACGGCCTGGTGGTAGGCGGCGTACACCTTGTGCGGGTCGTGGCCACCACGGTTCAGGCGCCAGATGTCGTCGTCGCTCAGGCCGGCCACCATCGCAGCGGTTTCCGGGTACTTGCCGAAGAAATGCTCGCGGGTATACGCGCCGCCGAAGGCCTTGCAGTTCTGGTATTCGCCGTCGACGGTTTCCATCATCAGCTTCTTCAGGACGCCGTTGGTGTCCTTGGCCAGCAGGGCATCCCAGTAACCGCCCCACAGCAGCTTGATCACGTTCCAGCCGCCGCCACGGAACACGCCTTCCAGTTCCTGGATGATCTTGCCATTGCCGCGCACCGGGCCGTCCAGGCGCTGCAGGTTGCAGTTCACCACGAAGATCAGGTTGTCCAGGCCTTCACGGCCGGCCAGGGCGATGGCACCCAGGGTTTCCGGCTCGTCGCTCTCGCCGTCGCCGATGAAGCACCAGACCTTGCGGTCGGACTTCTCGATCAGGCCACGGTTTTCCAGGTAGCGCATGAACTGCGCCTGGTAGATGGCGGCCAGCGGGCCCAGGCCCATCGACACGGTCGGGGTCTGCCAATAGTCCGGCATCAGCCACGGGTGCGGGTACGAGGACAGGCCACCGCCGTCCACTTCCATGCGGAACTTGTCCAGCTGCTCTTCGCTGATGCGGCCTTCCAGGAAGGAACGCGCGTAGATGCCCGGGGCGCTGTGGCCCTGGATGAACAGCAGGTCGCCCGGGTGGTTCTCGCTGGGGGCGCGCCAGAAGTGGTTGAAGCCCACGTCGTACAGGGTGGCGCCGGAGGCGAACGAGGCGATGTGGCCGCCCAGGTCACCCGGCTTGCGGTTGGCGCGCACCACGGTGGCCATCGCGTTCCAGCGGATGATCGAACGGATGCGCCATTCCAGCTCGGCATTGCCCGGGCTCTTGGCCTCGAGCTGCGGCTCGATGGTGTTGACGTACTCGGTGGTGGGAGAGAACGGCAGGTAGGCGCCCGAACGACGGGTCAGTTCCACCATGCCTTCCAGCAGCTGATGCGCGCGCTCGGAGCCCTCGACATCAATAACGGCCTTCAACGACTCGATCCACTCCTGGGTTTCCACAGGATTCGGGTCGTTGTTCAGCACCTCGTTCAACCAGTTCATTAGCGCTCCCATAACCGCACGCACGCGCGCGACTGTTGTATAGATTTCTAGACCGCAAAGTGTAGCGCACCAAGGGCTTTCGTCACTTGGCTACGCTGGCGTATGGATGCATGCGGCCAGTGTCCGCAAGGCATGTCCCGCCCTGTCCAGCAGCAGGACAGGCCCCTGTTTCCGGCCGCTACGGCCTCTTGCGGCCGGCGCCCCGCTGTCGCATCAGGCCCGCTGCGTCCATGCGCAGGACGCAGTGTTACTACTGCCGATGACGCTTCTGGGGCAGGTTGGGTGTCGGGGGCGGCCGCTTCCGGCGCCGGGCACTGAACCAGCGGCAACATGCCGCATCCGGCACTGGAAGTGCGCCGCTGGCGGCCGCAGGGTAGAGACCGAGTGCTGGCCCCAAGGCCCCGCTCCCTTCCACAGTTGCTGCCGGGGCGCCCTGCAAAGGGCGCCCCGTTTCTACGCGCGCCGCCCGCCGTGGCCCAAAACAGACCCGCTTGTGGCCGGATCGAGTGTTGTCGCGTTCGACATATCGATATATCGTTTGCACACTCGTTTACCGATATATCGAAATGAGCCGTCCCCCTTCTCCCCGAGCCCGTTCCACCGATCCGGCGGTGCCCCGCCGCAACGGCCAGCCACGCGTGCTGAGCCGCGGTGACCTGCGCCTGCTGGTGCTGGCCCTGATCGGCGAGCAGCCGCGCCATGGCTACGAGCTGATGCAGCTGATCAGCAACCAGTTCATGCAGGCCTATACGCCCAGCGCCGGCACCATGTACCCGCTGCTGGCCAGCTTCGAGCAGGCCGGCTGGATCGAGGCCGAGGAAGTGGACGGCAAGCGGATCTTCCGCATCACCGCTGCTGGCGAGTTCGAGCTGAAGGTGCAGCGCACCCAGGTACGCCTGGCGCAGCGGCGTGCCTTCGACCGTGCCCGCGAGATCACCAAGGCTTCGCTGCCGCCGCCGCTGGCCACTGCCCTGCGCGAGTTCAAGCGGGCGCTGGTGCATCACCACGGCCGCTGGGCCGAGGGTGAGGCGGACGAAGTGGCGGCGCTGCTGACGCGGGCCTCGGCCCTGCTCAACGGTACCGCCGGTAGCGAGCAACCACCGATTTCAACGACCCAGCCAGACTGAATCCAGCCAGGTCTCCCCATGCCGCGCGCCCCCGCGCGACACCTTTACAGGTAACCCCCATGACCGAACACAACAACACGCGCCTGCGCCTGGATGTGCGCTTCCGTGAATTGACCGTGCTGCGCACTGAAGAGGTCACCCCGCACATGCGCCGCATCGTGCTGGGTGGCGCAGAGCTGGCCGGTTTCGATTCGCCCGGCGCCGACGACCACATCAAGCTGTTCTTCCCCAACGCTGCGGGCGAGATGGTGCTGCCGGTGCTGACCGCCGAAGGCCGCAGCTACCCGGACGGCAAGGTGCCTTCGCCCTCGCGCGACTACACCCCGCGCTGGTGGGACCATGAAGCCGGCGAGCTGGCCATCGACTTCGTGCTGCACGACCAGGGCGTGGCCGGGCCGTGGGCCGAGCGCGCACAGCCCGGCGATACGCTGGTGATCGGCGGCCCGCGCGGCTCGTTCGTGGTGGCCGACAGCTACGACGCCTATGTGCTGATCGGCGATGAAACCGCGCTGCCGGCCATCGCCCGCTGGCTGGACGTGCTGCCGGACGGTGCCGAGGTGCAGGCCTTCATTGAAGTGCGCGACGAGGACGAGCGCCAGGACCTGCCGCAGTACGAGAACGTGCGCATCCACTGGCTGGAGCGCAACGGCTTCCCGGCGGCCAGCAGTACGCTGCTGGAAGACATGCTGACCGACTTCGAGGCCCCGGACGGCGATGTCTTCTACTGGATCGCCACCGAATCGCGCCGCGCGCGGATGATGCGCAAGTTCATCGAAGGCCACCTGGGCGTGCCGCGCGACTGGATTCGTTCCACCGGCTACTGGAAGGCGCACCCGGACGAAACCGACGGCGATTGACCGGGCAGCCGGTGGGTGCGGGCCCTGCTTGGTGGGTGCGGACCGTTGGTCCGCACACCTTTGACGCACCTTCCTGGGTGGGTGCGGACCGTTGGTCCGCACGCCCTTGACCATGTAGAGCCGAGCCCACGCTCGGCTGCTCTCCGCTCCGCCATCGGAAACCCTCGCGCTGCGCGCGATAAGCCGAGCGTGGGCTCGGCTCTACAGGGGTCATCGGCGGCCATGCACATTCCCTGGTGGGTGCGGACCGTTGGTCCGCACGCCTTTGACTGTGTAGAGCCGAGCCCATGCTCGGCTGCTCTTCGTTCCGCGATCGGCGAACCCTCGAGCTGCGCGCGATGAGCCGAGCGTGGGCTCGGCTCTACAGGTAATCCGCCGCCCGGTTCAACGCATCAGCCGCCAAGCAATGCGACAATCGCGCTCCTTTCCTGCAGCAACGAGGCCCACATGGCCAAACTGACCCTGGCCAGCGTGGATGCGCTGCGTGCCCGCTTCGCTGATGACGCTGCCTGCGATGCGGCCCTGGCCGCCTTCGCCGATACCGCTGCACTGCGCACGCCGCTGCGCGAACTGGTGGAAGCACAGCACCGCTACCTGCAGGCCGAATTCGAAGTGGCGCAGGTGGCCGACGTGCTGCGCCGCGACCAGAAGTACGCACCGGTGGGCCGGCCTTCGATCAACATCGTGCAGCTGCGCAAGCAGCAGGCTGCCACCAAGCAGGCGGCGTTGATCGCCCGCCAGGTGGTGGCGCAGGCCGCGCAGACGTTCGTGCGGGTGAGCGGGCTGGCGGTGAAGGCCAAGCAGAGCCCGAGCGAAGCGTGCGTGGCATGGTTGGGCGCGTTGCGCTGAGGGATCGTGCGGACCAACGGTCCGCACCCACCAGATGCCGGTTGGCACCTACCGGGTAGTGCCGGCCGCTGGCCGGCAACCCCATCGGCATCGGGCACCTCGCATGCAGAGCCCAAAAAGAAGGCCCGCTTTTCAGCGGGCCTTCTGCCTTCTCACGACGAGTGAGTGGGGTGCATCAGGCCGCCGGCTTTTCGCCGGTGGCTTCGGTGGTGATGCGGATCTTCACTTCATCGCTGACGTTCGGGGCGTAGGCGCCGACGCCGAAATCGCTGCGCTTCAGGGTGGTGGTGGCATCGAAGCCAGCCGCCGGAACCTTGGCCATCGGGTGCTCGCCGCCGCCGTTGACGGTGACGTCCAGGGTGACCGGCTTGGTGATGCCCTTGATGGTCAGGTCGCCGGTGACGGTCAGCTTGTTGGTGCCGGCCGCTTCCACCTTGGTGCTCTTGAAGGTGGCATCGGCGAACTTGGCGGCGTCGAAGAAGTCGGCGCTCTTCAGGTGCTCGTCGAACTTGGCGGTGAAGCTGTTCAGGCCGCTCAGCGGCAGCTTCACTTCCACGGTGGACTTGGTCACGTCTTCGGCGTTGTACACCAGGGTGCCTTCGACGTTGCCGAAGTGCGCGCTCGGGTTGGAGAAGCCGAAGTGGCTCCACTGCGCCAGCACGTCGGTGTGGCTCGGGTCCAGCTTGTAGGTGCCCGAGGCGATCTTGATCGCTTCGGCAGCCGGCGCGGCAGCAGCGGCATCGGCAGCCGGGGTGGCAGCCTGCTCGGTGGTGGCCGGGGCGGCGGCATCGGCAGCCGGGGCCGCGGTGTCGGCCGGCTTGGAGCAGGCGGCGATGGCCAGGGTCAGGGCCAGCGGCAGCAGCAGTTTACGGGTGGCGCTCATCTGAGGAACTCTCCGGATCGTAGGGTGGGTACACGGTGCAGCAATGGCCCGCCGCGGAACAGCGGGCCCGAAACCGATACAGCGACTTACGCGATGCGCGCCGCTTCGTCGAACGACAGGCGCGGCAGGCGCGGGAACAGGCCCGCCGGATCACCGTAACCCAGGTTGACCAGGAAATTCGACTTGATGGAGGTGCCGGCGAAGAAGGCTTCGTCGACCTTGGCCGGGTCGAAGCCGGACATCGGGCCGGCATCCAGGCCCAGCGCGCGCGCAGCCAGGATCAGGTAGGCACCCTGCAGGCTGCCGTTGCGGATGGCGGCTTCGTGGCGGCCTTCCTGCGGGCCGTCGAACCAGGCCTTGGCATCGGTGTGCGGGAACAGGTACGGCAGCTTCTCGTGGAAGTCCAGGTCGAAACCGATGATGACGGTGACCGGCGCGGCCATGGTCTTGGCCAGGTTGCCTTCGGACAGCGCCGGGGCCAGCTTGTCCTTGGCCTCCTTCGAGGTGACGAAGACGAAGCGCGCCGGCGTGGTGTTGGCCGCGGTGGGGCCCCACTTCACCAGGTCGTACAGTTCCTTCAGCAGGCTCTCGGGGACCGGCTTGTCGAGGAAGGCGTTCTGGGTGCGGGCCGTACGGAACAGCTGATCAAGGGCGGCGGCGTCGAGCGCGTGGGACATCGGTGGATCTCCAGGGCGGCGAAAGGAAGTCAGTGCCCGCGGGCGGCGCGGGGCGAAACGACGAGCCGCAGTGTAGAGTGTCGCGACTGTTGCAACACCCAGCAGGGCTGAAACGAATTAATGCCAATGGTGAAACGATCGAGCGCGCCATGGACGGTCACCGACGGCCGTGCGGGCAATGTCCGCCAGGCGGTCGCGCTGGCCTCGGCACTGCGCCAGGGCACCCACCGACCGCTGCTCCTGCAACCGCGCGCACCCTGGCGCTGGCTGTCGCCGCGGCGCCTGCCCGGCGATGTGAATGGCTATGGCGAGGCCTTCGCGACACTGGCTGCCGAGGCCCCGGCGCTGGCGATCGGCTGTGGCCGCCAGGCCGCCGGTGCCCTGCGCGTGCTGCGCGCACGCGGCAGCCAGGTGGTGCAGATCCTCGACCCGCGCATCAACGCTCGCTATTGGGATGTGGTGGTGGTGCCCGAACACGACGCCCTGCGCGGCAGCAACGTGCTGACCCTGCTCGGCAGCCTCAACCCGGTGGACGATGACTGGCTGGCCTGGGGCCGCGCCGCGTTCGCCGGCTTCAGCACCCTGCCCGGCCCGCGCACCGCGCTGCTGGTGGGTGGACCGACGCCGCTGGCGCCGTGGGATGAAACGTCGATGGTCGGTGTGTTCCGCGCGCTGGCCGACCAGATCCACAGCGAGGGCGGCAGCCTGCTGGCCACCACCTCGCGACGCACGCCGCCCGCCTTGGCCGAGATCCTGCGCGCGACCTTCGCGGACCTGCCGCACGTGATCTGGGGCGACGGCGGCGACGGCACCAATCCCTATGGCGGCCTGCTCGGATGGGCCAACCGCGTGGTGGTGTCGCCCGATTCGGTGAACCTGCTGTCTGAAGCCTGCGCCACGCGCATGCCGGTGATGGTGGCGCTGGCCGATACCGCGCAGGGTCGGCTGGCGCGCTTCCAGCAGCAGCTGCGCGAGCGCGGGCGGTTGCAGGCGCACTGGCTGGACTGGCAGTACGACCGCATCGAGCCGCTGCGCGAGACCGCTCGGGTAGCGGCGGAAGTGAAGCAGCGCCTGGCATTGGGGTAGTGCCGGCCGCTGGCCGGCAACGCTGTGCGCATTACCGAACACCGCCGATGCCGGCCAGTGGCCGGCACTACCGGGATGCACAGCGATTTCTGAACATTTCAATCTGCCCATACCGTTAGAGTCCGGTGCCCCCCACCGGACCGAATGCCTTCATGCGCACCCTGCTCCTGCTGCCCCTGGCCCTGCTCGCCGCGTGTTCGACCGCGCCCACCGAGCTGGACCCGATCTCCTATCAGTGCCAGCAGCAGCTGGACGCGTACCGCGAGCAGCCGGCGCTGCGCGATCCGAAGACGGGCGAGCGCCCGCCGCTGCCGATCGCCCCGATCAGCGATGCCTGCGACAGGGAACTCCAGCGCAAGGGCGTGGATCGCCCGCTGCGCTGAGCAGCGTATGATCGGCGCGCGGGCCTGCCCGCCGCTGAAGGTACCGACATGGATCGTTTTGCCCGCCTGCCCCGTGCCGCGCTGCTGATCGCCAGCCTGCTGGCGACCGCACCGGCCTGGGCCGACAGCACCGCCTGCCGCGAGCGCTACCCGAGCGTGGCGTCGCAGGCGGCGATGCTGGACGTGGCCTGGACCACCGCCGAGCGCCTGGATGCGCTGCCCGATGTGGACGTGGTGGTCGCCGCACGCGGTGGCCAGGATCTGAGCCACTACGGCCTGCGACACAGCCACCTGGCCTTCCTGCTGCGCGAGGACGATGGCCGCTGGCGCGCGATGCACCTGCTCAACCGCTGCAAGACCGACAGCTCGCAGCTGTACCACGAAGGGCTGGGCAACTTCGTCGGCGAGAGCGGCGGCCATACCGACCTGCGCATCGGCGTGCCGGCGGCGCCGCTGCGTGCCGCGTTGAAGGCGATGCTGGTGTCGCCCTCGATCCAGCCCAAGGCGCTGCACGAAACCAGGTACAACGTGGTCGCCTACCCGTTCGCCACCGACTACCAGAACTCCAACCAGTGGATGCTGGAGGTGCTGACCGCGGCAATGGCGCAGGCCGAAGGCGCGCCGGCCATCGTCAAGCGCGAACAGGCCCAGCAGTGGCTGCGCCAGCAGAAGTACCAGCCCAGCGTGCTGCATATCGGCCTGGGCAAGCGCGTGGGTGCGCGCCTGTTCGTGGCCAACGCCACCACCACCGACCATCCGGCCGGCGAACGCATCTCCGGCAACTATTCGGTGGTGACGGTGGAATCGGTATTCGACTTCCTGCACCAGCGCAGCCAACTGCAGCAGGAACTGGTGATCCCCCATGTGCCGGTGGCCGGTGCTGCCGCCGCCACGCCCTGAATCCAGCAAGGAGAACGACATGCGTCCGCTGCTTACCTCTGTGTTGTCGATGGTGATCGTCACCGGCCTGGCCTGGTCCACGGCTGCCCACGCCGAACGCCGCATCGTGATCATCCACGACCCGGGCCCGCAGGGACCAAGCCTGGAAATGTCCACGCAGATGGTGGCCTCGGCCCGCGCTGCAGCGGCCAAGGAAGCGCAGGATGCGGCCGACGCCGGCCGGCCGCTGGCCCGCCCGCAGCAGATCAAGCTGCCGCAGATGGAGGTGAGTGCCATCTCCACTACCGTGGATGGCCGCCGCGAAGTGCTGCTGCGTGATGCCAACGATCCGCAGAACACCGCATCGATGCAGTATCCGCGCGGCGTCGGCGACCCGGCCGTGCAGTTCACCGTGGGCCAGACCGTGAATTTCGAGCCAACCGGCAACGACCAGGGCTGGCAGCTGAAGGACAACCAGGGCCGCCCGCTGGAGTACCTGCCCGAGGCCACCGGCCCGCGCGATATCTTCGATACCCGGCGCTGAGCCGCCGTCTCCCCCCCTGACCAGGAGGTCTCCATGTTCCGTTGCCTGCGCGTTCCCGCTTCTGCATTGCTGCTCTCCGCGCTGCTGGTGCCCACCGTCCATGCCGGCGCCGCGCCGCAGTTGAACAGCAGCGAGGCCAGCGTGCTGATCACCTCACTGATCGTGGTCTCGGTGCCGCTCGCTGCATCGGCGGGCCTGTCCGAACTGTCCAAGGCGCCGTTCAAGGCCAGCGAACGCAACGGCCGGGCCACGCGCACCAAGGCAGTGCCGCTGCCGCCGATGGAGGTGAAGAAGGTGGAGACCACGCCGGAGGGCGAGCGCCAGGTACAGCTGCAGGTGCCCGACAAGGCCGATCAGACCGCCACCCTGCGCTGGCCGGCGCGCGTACATGAAGACCAGACGGCGGCCTTCGTGGTCGGCCAGCGGGTGCATTTCGAGCCCACCGAGGCCGGTGCCGGCTGGACCGTGAAGAGCGCGCAGGGCCAGGCCCTGGCTTACGTCCCCACCGCCTACGCCGCCGGTGACGTGATGAGTGAAGCGCTGTAAAGCTGAACGACCGTTTTTGGTTTTGCCACGGCCCGGGCGGATAATGGGTGATCCCCTTTCTCCCCCTGGCTCGCCATGTCCGTGCGTCCTGCCCCTCTGTTTGCCCCGCTGACCCCGCGCGCCCTGGTGCTGGCGGTACTGGCGATGGGCGCGGTGGTGCTGCTGTCCAACGTGCTGGTGCAGTACCCGATCAACGATTGGCTGACCTGGGGTGCCTTCAGCTATCCGGTCGCGTTCCTGGTCAGCAACCTGATCAACCGCCGCTTCGGCCCGGGCCCGGCGCGCCGCGTGGCGTGGATCGGCTTCGCGGTGGCGGTGTTGTTGTCGATCTGGGTGGCCACCCCGCGCATCGCCATTGCCTCCTGCTCGGCCTTCATCGTGGCCCAGCTGCTGGACATCACCGTGTTCGACCGCCTGCGCCGCGGCAGCTGGTGGCGCGCACCGATGGTGGCCACGACCTGCAGTGCGACGGTGGATACCACCATTTTCTGGTCGATCGCGTTTGCCGGCTCCGCGCTACCGTGGGTGAGCTGGGCCGCCGGCGACCTGGCAGTGAAGCTGGCGATCGGCGTGTGCCTGCTGGCCCCGTTCCGCGCGCTGCTGTGGAAGATGGCGCCGCTGCGCGCCACCAGCTGACCGCCATTGCCCTGGTAGGTGCCAACCTTGGATGGCACATGAGCACGGTAGGTGCCGACCGTTGGTCGGCACGCTCCATCAGAGTTCATCACCGCTGACAGATTGTGCCGACCAACGGTCGGCACCTACCAACAGCGGATCATCCCCGGGCAATTGCTCTAATGGGTGCACCCACTCACCCGAACGGCAATGCCGCCGCTCTGCACGCCGCCGTAATCGCCGCACACGCGTCTTCAATCGCGGGCGTGGTCGGTGCCAGTCGCGGGCGCCGGTCCAGCGTGCAGGCCAGGCCTACGTCGAGCAGCGTGGCATGCGCGGTATGCAGTGCCTGCGCGGTGGCACCGGGCAGGAAGCCCGCAACCGCCAGCGCATCTATCAACGACGGTGTATCGCGCGGCTGCAGCAGCGCGGGATGCTGCGCACTACGCGCCAGCACGCCGGTCTGCAGCAGGAACTCCAGGTCCACCACGCCACCGGCACCCTGCTTCAGGTCCAGTCGCGCAGCATCGCTGCGGTCCAGTTCGGTGCGCATGCGGCCACGCATCTTCAACACATCGGCATACAGCGTGGCCGGATCGCGTTCGCGGCCCAGCGTCTGCGCACGCACCTGTTCGAAATCGGCCAGCAGGCTGGCATCACCGGCCACGCCGCGTGCACGTACCAAGGCCTGGTGTTCCCATGTCCACGCGCGTTCGCGCTGGTATTCGGTGTAGCTGGCCAACGAAGACACCAGTGAACCCTTGCCGCCATCCGGGCGCAGGCGCACGTCGATGTCGTACAGACGGCCGGCGGCGGTGACCGCACCGAGCAGCGCCATCACCTTCTGCGCCAGCCGCGCATACCAGCGCCCCGGTTCCAGCGGACGTGCGCCATCGCTGGCCTCCACGCCGGCCGGATTGTCGTGCAGGAATACCAGGTCCAGGTCGGAACCGAAGCCCAGCTCAAGCCCTCCGAGGCTGCCGTAGCCGATGATCGCGAAGCGCCCACCAGGAATCACGCCGTGTGCCGCGCGCATGTCCGCTTCGGCCATCGCCAGCACGGTGGTGACCACCGCCTGGGCCAGCTCGGCCAGTTGCCGCGTGCTGTCCACTGCGCCCTGGCGACCGTCCAGCGTGGCCATCGCCATGCGGAAGCTGAGCGCCAGCCGCGTCTCGTTGAGCCAGCGCAGTGCGAATTCGGGGTCTTCCACCGCCAGCACCTGCTGGCACTCGGCCAGCATGCCGGCCGCATCGGGCATCGGCCCGGACACGCGCACGTCCAGCAGTTCGTCCAGCAGCAGCGGGTACGCGGCCAGCCGCTCGGCCAGCAGCGCGCTGCGCGCCAGCACATCCACCAGCCGCGCCAACGCGCTCGGTTGTTCGTCCAGCAGCGCGAGATAGCTGGTCCGGCGCAGCACCGCCTGCAGCAGGCCAAGCACGCGCTTGAGCGCGGCATCGGGTTGCGGCGAGCGCGTGGCCGCATGCAGCAGCGCCGGCAGTACGCGATCCAGCCGTGCACGTGCGGCGTCGGACAGGGACTTCACGCCGGTGCCCTGGGCGAAATCGCGCAGCGACTGATCGGCGCCATTGGCATCGAGGAAACCGGCTTCCGCCAGCAACGGCGCGTCGCTGCCCTCGGGCAGGCTGCGCCAGTAGTTGGCCAGCGCGTCGGGCGCAGCCTGGCCCTTGCGCGGCGCCAGCAGCGCGGCGAATTCAGTACTGACCCGCTGCTGCTGTTCGGCCAATGCCGCGCGCAGCACGTCCCAGTCCGGGTAGCCGAGGCCGACGGCGATGCGCTCGCGGTCCAGTGCATCGCTGGGCAGCACGTGGGTCTGCGCATCGCGCAGCATCTGCAGGCGGTTCTCAAGCCGGCGCAGGAACAGGTAGGCCTCGCGCAGCGCACTGCCGTCCTCGGGCGCGATCTGCCCCGCAGCCACCAGCGCGTCCAGCGCCACCAGCAGGCGGCGCTCGCGCAGCGCAGGTTCGCGGCCACCGCGGATCAGCTGCAGCGCCTGGCACAGGAACTCGATCTCGCGGATGCCACCGGCGCCGCGCTTGATGTCTTCGTGCAGCTCGCGGCGCGCGACTTCGGCGGTGATCGCCGCCTTCATCTCGCGCAGGCCGTCGAGCGCGGTGAAATCGAGGTAGCGGCGGTACACGAACGGGCGCAGGGTCTGCAGCCACGCCTCACCGGCGGCGATGTCGCCGGCTACCGCGCGCGCCTTCAGCCATGCGTAGCGCTCCCAGTCGCGGCCTTCGCGCTGGAAATACTGGTCCATCGCCGCGAACGACAGCGCGACGCGGCCGGCGCTGCCGAACGGGCGCAGGCGCAGGTCGACGCGGTGGCTGAAGCCATCGACCGTGGTTTCGTCCAGCAGCTTGGCCAGGCGCTGGCCGAGGCGTGCGAAATACTCTTCGGCGGCCAGCGCGCGCGCGCCGTCGGATTCGCCGCCGTGCGGGTAGGCGTAGACCAGGTCCACATCGGAACTGAAGTTGAGCTCGCCGCCGCCGAGCTTGCCGAGGCCGAACACCACCAGCTGCTGTGGGGTGCCTTCGCCATCGCGGACCACGCCGTGGCGTTGGGCGAATTCCTGCTGCAGGGCGTCCAGTGCCAGCCGCAGGCAGTCTTCGGCCAAAGCGGTGGCGCCGGCGAGGGTCTGCGGCACGTCGTCGAGGCCGACCAGGTCGCGCCAGATCAGCCGCGTGGACATGGCGGTGCGCCAGCGCCGTATCTGCGCCGGCCAGTCGCTGGGCTGTAGCGGATCGAGCACCGGCGCCGGGATCGGCGGGCAACCGGGCGCGGCCAGCTGCGCCAGCAGCGCCGGTTGCCGCACGAGGGTGTCCAGCGCGAAGTCACTGGTCACCGCCAGCCGGGTCAGCAGCGGCAGCAGCTCGGCAGGAACGGGCTCGGGCAGGACCTGGGCCAGGCGCGCCAGGGCGCGGTCGACAAGGGGCTGCAGCGGGGCGGGCAGGTCAGCGGGGGCGAGGGTCATGGGCGGATTGTATCGACCCGGTCGGGACGCGACGGACCCGGTAGTGCCGGCCGCTGGCCGGCAGATCCCATGATCCTGCCGAAGGTTGCTGCAGTTGCCGGCCAGCGGCCGGCACTACCGATAATGGAGGCCGCGCATTCATACTGGGCGACAGGCAGTAAAAAAGCCCGCTTGCAGCGAACTGCCAGCGGGCTCTGCTCCCTCCCCCACGTCGGGATGCAGGGCCATCGTGCGGGCTGCGAAAGCACTTTGCACGCTGCACTGCAAAACAAAACCGGCGGGTATGGGTGAGCCCTCCGGGGAAAAGCCATTCCACGAAGGTAGAACCCCCCGTACGGATGAGGATGGCCGATAATCGGAATTCCCCCCAGCAACACTTGTCGTCATGTCTGTTGATCGCATCGCCAACGCGCGTCTCCGTGACCGCGTGGTCTCCGCAGAGGCCGCAGCCGCGCTGATCCAGCCCGGTGAAACCGTGGCCATGAGCGGCTTTACCGGCTCCGGGTATCCCAAGGCCGTTCCCGTGGAACTGGCCCGCCGCATCGAAGCGATGCATGCCCAGGGCCAGCCCTTCCAGATCAGCCTGATGACCGGCGCCTCCACCGCGCCGGAACTCGATGGCGCGCTGGCCAAGGCTGATGGCATCGCCATGCGCATGCCGTTCCAGAGCGACCCGGATGCGCGCAACCGCATCAACGAGGGCAAGCTGGATTACATCGACATCCACCTCAGCCACGTTGCCCAGCACGTGTGGTTCGGCTTCTACGGCGAGATCGATACTGCGGTGATCGAAGTCTCGGCCATCCGCGAAGATGGCTCGCTGGTGCCCTCCACCTCGGTCGGCAACAACAAGACCTGGTTGGACCTGGCGAAGAAGGTGATCGTCGAGGTCAACGAATGGCAGCCGGCCGGCGTCGACGGCATGCATGACATCTACTACGGCACCGCGCTGCCGCCGCACCGCAAGCCGATTCCGCTGGTGAACGCCAACGACCGCATCGGCGACACCGCGCTGCGCTGCGACCCGGACAAGATCGTGGCGGTGGTGCGCACCAACGGCCCGGACCGCAACAGCCCGTTCAGCCCGATCGATGCAACCAGCGAACAGATCGCCTCGCACCTGATCGAGTTCCTCAAGCACGAGGTGAAGAAGGGCCGCCTGCCGCCGAACCTGCTGCCGCTGCAGTCGGGCGTGGGCAACATCCCCAACGCGGTGCTGGCCGGCCTGGCCAAGAGCGGTTTCCGCGACCTGGCCGCGTTCACTGAAGTGATCCAGGACGGCATGCTCGACCTGCTGCGCGATGGCGTGCTGAGCTATGCCTCGTGCACCGGCTTCGCGCTGAGCCCGCAGGCCAACGAGACGTTCAAGGAGAACATCGATTTCTACCGCGAGCGCATCATCATGCGCACGCAGGAAATCTCCAACCACCCCGAACTGGTGCGCCGCCTGGGCTGCATCGGCATGAACGGCATGATCGAGGTGGACATCTACGGCAACGTCAATTCGACGCACGTGATGGGCACGCGGATCATGAACGGCATTGGCGGTTCGGGTGACTTTGCCCGCAATGGTTTCCTGTCAGCGTTCCTGAGCCCGTCCACCGCCAAGAACGGCACCATCTCGGCGATCGTGCCGATGGCCAGCCATGTCGATCACACCGAGCACGATGTGTCGGTGATCGTCACCGAACAGGGCTTGGCCGACCTGCGCGGGCTGACCCCGCGCAAGCGCGCGCAGGTACTGATCGACAACTGCGCGCACCCGGATTTCCGGCCGCAGTTGCAGGATTACTTCGACCGTGCCAGCCGCGAGAGCTACGGCAAGCACACCCCGCATCTGCTGCCGGAAGCGCTGTCGTGGCACCAGCGCTGGCTGGATACCGGCACGATGAAGGGCTGACGCCCGCGGCTGTAGAGTCGAGCCATGCTCGACTCTCCATCCCAGTGCAGCCGAGCATGGCTCGGCTCTACAAAGGGGCCGCTCCGCAGAATCCCTGTAGAGCCGAGCCCACGCTCGGCTCCACGGCAAGCGGTTTACCCGCGCAGCGCCGCCAGCGATTCGGCCTGCAGCCGCTCGTAGATCTCGAACTCGTCGTTCACCGCCACGCCCAATGCCTGCTCGAAGGCCTCGCGGTTGGCATGCGCGGCATAGGCGCGCTGTTCTTCGCCACCCAGGTTCGACTGGAAGATGCCCGCGGCGCTGACCGGCAGGAAATCCTCGTAGACGATCGGGTCAGCCGTCGCCAGGCCGGCGGCCACCAGCACTTCAGCGGGCAGATCGGCCACGCGCTCCGGCGCGGCGCGGCCGGCGTCGGTCAGCTGGTAGCGGTAATACCCCAGGCCTTCCTGGCGCAGCGTGTCATGGTCATCCGGGAAGCTGGCGAACACCGCCTGCAGGCGCTGGCCGTAGTCGCCGCCGGTGCTGCCTTCGCCACCGGCGTCGCGGGCCTGCGACAACAGTTGGTCGTACAGCGCGCGGCCCTTCGGGGTCAGCGCCAGGCCGCGTTGTTCGATCTCGCCGAAGCGCGCGGTATGCGTGCCGGCGTCACCACCTTCGGCATCCGGGAAATGAACGGCTTCTTCCAGGGCCTTGAAGCTGGTCTGGCGCAGCAGGATCGGGCAGGCACGGCGCGGCGGACCTTCGATGACCGCCTTGGCCGCCATGCCGTGCTCGATCATTGCCGCCTGCGCCGCGTCGATGTCCAGCGTTCGCGGGGTCAGGTGGTTGATGTGCGGGCCACGGAAGCTGACCACGTCGGCCACCAGCCGGTGCGCGTTGTGCAGCGCGCGGTAGGTCGGCAGGTCGACCGTGGCGTCACCATGCCAGCGGAAGGTTTCCAGTGCTTCATCGACGAAGCGCTCGGCATCGGCCTGCGACAGGCCGCCGTCACGCTCGGCCTGCTCGATCAGTGCCAGTGCGCCGTCGGTAAAGATGCGGCGGCGTGACAGGATCTTCGCCGACTCGGCACGCAGCGCTTCATCCTCGATCAGTTCCAGGCGCAGCAGCGAGGTGAACACGCGGAACGGATTCTGTGCCAGCGCCGCGCCGGTGAGTGGGCGGAACGCGGTGGAGTGCACCGGCACGCCGGCCACCGACAGGTCGTAGTAGCCGACGGGGTACATGCCCATCACCGCGAACAGGCGGCGCAGCGTCGCCAGCTCCTGCGCGGTGCCGACGCGGATCGCGCCATGACGCTCTTCATCCAGCCGCGCACGCTCGTCGTTGCGCTGCAGCTGCGCGGCCAGCGCCGGGTCATTGGCAAGCACCTGCGCGTTGATCCGCTCCACCAGTTCCACCAGCGTGCCATACAGCGGAACTTCGGTGCGGTACATGCGGGACATGGCCTGCGCAAACAGGCGGCGGATCACATCAGGCGAAACGAAAGAGGCGCTCATCAGTCACTCGATTACGGAAACGGGGAACAGCTCGGAACCGTATTGTCGCCGGAGCGCCCGGCGGCGGCGATACGCAGAGCAACATAAGGAAACCGGTAGTGCCGGCCGCTGGCCGGCAACCTCCGGATGCCTGGAATGGTGCAGGCGCCGGCCAGCGGCCGGCACTACCGCTTGAGCTGGCGCTTCAGGGTGGCATCCAGCGTGATCGGCCGGTCCCAGTGCTGGTAGCTGGCCACGATGGCATGGCGCACAGCCCGGTAGTGCAGATTGTCCGGCTTGGTGGGCATGCGCTTGACCAACGCCTCCCAGCCGCCCTCCGGGTCCTGGCTGAAGGCACGCACGCTGTCGCGGCAGGTCTGGCCACTGGCCTTGGCCCAGAAGCAGGCGAAATAGATGTCTCCGGCCTGCCAGCCGTGGGTGGTGAACAGCGCGCTGATGTAGCCGCGCGGCACGTCGGCATAGCGCGACACTTCGTCGAGGAAAGCGTCGGGGTAGCGTTCGGCGTAATGGTTGATGTCCCGCAGCTGGGCATCGACCCAGCTGTCGCCGGTGTCCACTTCGTAGGCGCTTGAGCGCTCGGCGGTCTGCTGGGCCAGCACGGTGGCCGGCGCCAACAGCAGGGACAACATCAGCGCGCGCAGTCGGTGGTTCATGCCCCGATTCTGCCGCAGCCGACGGGCCCTGTCAGGCCGCAGCGGCCTTGGCCTCGATCGCCGCCAGTGCGGCCGGCCAGTCGTGGGCGGTATCGGCAGTGACCATGCGCGGTTCGTCGTCGGCCACGCCATGCTGGGTCTCGTGGGCCCAGGTCACTGCGTACGGGGTATGCACGCCCCAGCCACCCAGGGTGACCACCGGCTCGATGTCCGAGCGCAGCGAGTTGCCGACCATCACGAAGCGCTGCATCGGCAGGTCGAATTCGGCCAGCACGCGGGCGTAGGTCTCCGGGTCCTTCTCGGAAACGATCTCGATGCGCGGGAAGAGCTCGGCCAGGTTGGCGACCTTGATCTTCGATTCCTGGTGGAACAGGTCGCCCTTGGTGATCAGCACCACCGGGTAGTGCTCGGCGATGGCCGCCACCGCTTCGCGCACACCGTCGATCAGCTCGACCGGGTGGCGCAGGGTGTCGTGGCCAATCTCCAGGATGCGCTGGATGTCCTTGGCCTCGATGCGCTGGCCGGTGATGTCGATGGCCGCTTCGATCATCGACAGGGTCATGCTCTTGACGCCGTAGCCGAAGGTGCCCAGGTGGCGCTGCTGCACTTCCAGCAGGTGGCGCGCGGTCTGGGTGTCATGCACGTCGACGTAGCGCGACAGCAGGTCAAGATAATCCTGCTCGGCCTTGCGGTAGTAGTCCTCGCTCTTCCACAGCGTATCGTCACCGTCAAAACCGACCAGGCCGATGGCGCGCGACGGCGCAGGCGTGGAGGTGTTCATCGTGCAAGGATACAGGGGCCGTGGTGACGAAAAAAACCCGGGCGGCCGAAGCCGCCCGGGTTCCCATACGCCCCGATACAGGTCTTACCTGCCCTGCGCACCCTGCGCTGCGCCGCCGGCGCCGGCCTGCTGGGCGGCCACATAGGCCTTGTACTCATCGGCGCTCAGCTCACCGTCCTTGTTGGTATCGGCCTGGTCGAACACCTGGGCCAGGCCGGCGTTCACCTGCGCCTCGGTCTTGCTGATGGTGCCGTTGCCATCGGTATCGATGCTGGCCCAGGTCTGGCCACCGCCGTTGGCCTGGGCCGAGGCCGCTGCGGCCGCATTGGTTGCCTGGTCAGCCGCCTGGCCCGCCTGTGCCGCTGCCTGCTGCGCCTGGGCGGCCTCGTTCTGTGCCTGCGCGGCCTGCTGCTTGGCCGACTGGGCCATCGCCGGGATGGCCAGCACGCTGCCGGCGGCGACGATCAGGGCGATCAGGGGCTTGCGGTTGCGAATAGTCATCAGGGGTGTCTCCTACCGATTGGGTGGTGTTGCGCGGCGTGTTGATTCCGCACGGCACCTACCCTGCCACCGCGTTTCTGAATCGATTTTGCGCCGCGATCGGCGCCCACACGCGCGATTAACCACTGGCCTCCACGCATGCTTTAGCGCGGTGGTTAGGGTGAAGTGAGTGGCTCATAAGATGCGCATTCAGCGCCTCTGCATTTAACCGGCAGGCAACGAAAAACCTGCGTCAGTCGACGGTTTTTTCCGATGACCGCGAACTGAACAACACCCATGCAAGAGCAACACCGGCGAGCGCACCGGCGATTTCCAGCACCACACGGCTGCCGAGCTCGTTGGGATCGTGGATGGTGGCCAGGAAGATGCGCGCGTACAGCGGCGATTCCAGCCGCACGATGCCCATGTAGAACAGCTTCCATGCATCGATGCCGGCGGAGATGATCACGGCGATGACGCAGGACCAGCCGATCGCATGCCCCGCTGTCCAGTGCAGGAGCCGGCACAGCTGCGACCACAGGAAGTACACCAGCAGCCCGACCAGCATGGCGATGGCGCCAGCTTCCAGGGTACCGAGCAGGCCGAAGTGCAGAGGAAGGTTCATCGGGTGGGCAGGGATGAAGAGGCGGCCAGTGTAAGGGATCTGCCCCGGACCCGATCCGGTAGCCACAGTAGATCCACGCCATGCGTGGATGAATCTCCATCCAAATCGAATATCTCGACGATTGAACAAGGAGCAGCCGAGCATGGGCTCGGCTCTACAACGGACCACGCGGGAAACTGTCAGAGGCGGGGCGGTGCCCTGCCGATACCGCCTAAAGCACTGGCACGTCGTACGCGGTGCCGGAATCCGGTTCGGGCTGCAGGGTGTAATGCCACCACTCCTGCGGATAGTTGACGAAGCCACGGCGCGCCATCGCCTGCACCAGCTGCTGGCGGTTCGCCTGCTGCACAGTGCTCAGCCCGCTCGTCTGCGTATGCGCACGTGGCCCGAAGAAGTCGAAGTCAGTGCCCATGTCCAACGGCGCACATGCACCGCTGCGGCAATCCAGCAGGCCCAGATCCACCGTGGCACCGCGGCTGTGGCCGGAGCGCTCGGCGATGTAGCCGTCAGCCAGCAGGCGTGGCTTGTCCAGATCCGGGTACTGCTGCGCCTTGCGCGAGAGCTCGCGCGGATCGTTCACCCAGGCCATGAACGCCTGCACCGAACGCACCGGCCGGTAGCAGTCGTAGAGGCGCAGGCCGAAGCCATCGGCGCGCAGGTCCTGTTCCACCTGTGCCAGTGCCTTTGCCACCGGCGCCAGCAGATAGCACGATGGCGCCTCGTAGCCGGGCACGCGCGCACCGGTGAAGTTGTTGGCACTCGCATAGCGGATATCGAGCTCGATGCGCGGCGACAAAGTGCGGATCTCCACCAGTCCGGCGCTGGCCGCGTCGGTGGCCGGTGAAACGCGCGGTGGCTCAGCGGCGCCGGTGGTCGCCGCCAGGGCAATCGCCAGTACGAGTGAAATGCAGGTCCTGGAAGTCATAGCTGAAGTCGATGTCCGGATCGATGGCGCGCAGGTCCAGTGTCGGTGCCGGGCCCTCGCCCGGCCGCAGCCACGCCTGTGCATCGTCACCCAGCGTATCCCAGCGCAGCAGCCAGCGCCCCTGCAACTTCAGCACGGCCGCCTGCAGCGCTGGCGACTTGTCGACGCTGAAGCGCAGGCCGTCCTTGCCCGGGCACAGCGAGGCCGGGCCCAGCCAGGGATCGGCGTAGCGGCCCTGCCAGCGCTGCAGATCGGAAGCCGCGAGTCGCTGCGCAGATGAAGTCACAGGTCGCTGATGCCCGGTTGCCGCACGAGCGGCCTGGTCCGCCTTCAGTTCGGCCAGGTATTCCATCGCCGGGCGCGCATCATTGGGGGCGGTGAAGCGTTTCAGTGCGGCCTGCATCAATGCCGTGCGCGCATCCTCGCCTTCACCGTTGATCAGCATCACCACGCCCACCTTGCGGTCAGGCAACAGCGCCAGCGACGAGTACATGCCCGACAGGGTGCCGGTGTGCGCCACCTTCCACTGCCCATCCATGTCCGACACCCGCCAGCCATAGCCGTAGCCATAGAAATGCGCGTTGTCCCAGCGCCGCTGGCGCTCGCCCAGCGGCATGGGCATGTGCAGGGTCCACAGCGTGCGGCGCTGCTCAGCGCCCAGCCATTCCGGCACCAGCGCAGGATCCAGCAGCACCTGCATCCAGCGCGTCATGTCGCGCAACGAACAGCGGATGCCCCCAGCCGCCATCGAGGGTTGGTCCGGGCTGATCGCTCCATCGGCGTTCACCACTTTATTATTGCGATCACCGCGCCGGGCATGCGGCTGCGCCACGTTGCCCACGCGCTTCACCGACCACGCCCCCACCTGGCAGCGCGTCATGCCCAGTGGTTCGAACACCTGCTCGCGCATCAGCTGGTCGTACGGCTTGCCACCCGCTGCCGCCGCCACTTCCCCGGCCACCACGTACATCAGGTTGTCGTAGGCGTAGCGGCTGCGGAAGCTGCTGACCGGTTTCAGGTGCGCCAGCCCCGCGATGATGTCCGCACGGGTGAACGCGTTCGGTTCCGGCCACAGCATCAGGTCACCGGCGCCCAGGCCCAGGCCGCTGTTGTGGATCAGCAGGTCGCGCACCTGCATCTGCTCGCCCACCCACGCATCGTGCATGCGGAAGCCCGGCAGATATTGCTGCACCGGATCATCCCAGCGCAGCTTGCCCTGCTGCACCAGCCGCGCCAGCAGCGCGGCGGTCATCGCCTTGCTGTTGGAGGCGATCTTGAACAGCGTGTCCTGGTCGATGCGGCCGCCGTCGCCACGCGCGCCTTCGGCGTGGCGATAGACCACCTGCCCGTTGTCGACCACCGCCATGGCCAGCCCGGGCAGGTGCTCGTGCTGGACCACGGCGGCGACGTCGGCATCGAGGGAGGCGATATCGGTCGGCGAAGCGGACGGTGCGGCCAGTGCCGCCGCGACGATCAACAGGTGGTACATGCGAGCAGCCCCTCCATTGCCCGCGCCGTCACGGTGGGCGGCGCGGATCGTGGCCTCAGAAGTTCCAGGTCACCACCAGCTGTGTATAGCGAGGGGCCTGCCAGCGCGTCCCGGTGGCGAACGTCGCTTCGCGGTACTGGCCGGGCTGCGCTTCATAGCGCTGGTGCACGTTGATGGTCTTCTGGTTGTTGAACAGGTTGTACACCGACAGCCGTGCACTGAGATCGATGCCCTCCACCGGCAAACGCCAGGTCACGTTGGCGCCCATGGTCCAGGTCCACGGCAGGCGACCGAACGCACCGCGTGGGCTGTACTCGAACTGCCGCTGGTTGTACGGGCCGGAACAGTTGGCCACGCACAGCCAGCCGGTACCACCGCCGCTTCCCTCGCTGGAAGTACTGCCACCGGCGATGGAATCGTTTGGCCACATCACGCCGTAGGCAGTGATCGGGCCACCGGACTGCACCTGCAGCGTGGTACCGAACGACCATTGCTTGTTCAGCGCGTAAGCGGCACGCAGCTTGAACTGGTGGCGGAAGTCGTTGAACAGCACGCCATAGCGCTCGTTGGTGGCCGGATGGTCCCAGAACTGGACCATGCCGGTGTCGCCGTAGTTGGTATCGGAATTCACCGGGCCTTCGAAATTGCCCTCGCTCTTCGACCACAGGTAGGACGCGTTGAACATCCACTTCTCGTCCCAGGCACGGTCGATCTGGAACTCCAGTGCCTTGTAGGTGCGCTTGGGCTTGGAGTAACCGATCACCTCGCCGCTGCCGCCCTTCCGATAGCCGCTGTTGGCGGTGTCAATGGTGATCCAGCCTTCGTTGGCGCAGCCGATGCTCTTGTCGCCCCAGATCGTCAGGCTCTCGCCCGGGTTGGCGATCGGCCACAGCGTGCTGGGGGTCGGGCCGCACGGGGTGTAATTGATGCGGATGTCGTCCAGCGCACGGGTCATCCGTCGATAGGTGGCGTTGACGCCCCACGACCATGCCTGGTTGATCATGTTCTGGAAGCCCAGGATGTACTCGTCCTGGTAGACCGCCTTGAGGTCGCGATCCACACTCTGGCGCAGGTCGGCACCGCCGGTGTTCATGCGGGTGTCGGTCGGGCCGATCTGCTGGCCGACGATCGGTGCCATGTACGGTGAGCCTGTCGGCGAGGTTTTCCGCTCCCAGCCGTTGAGCACGTAGTAGCTGTATTCGTCAGTGAGGCCACCGGCGAAGTTCACGTTGATGTTGTTGGTGACCGGCAGGTAGTAGCGGCCAGCGTTGCCGAACAGCTTGGTGCTGCCGTCACCGCGCATGTCCCACGAGAAGCCGACACGTGGCGCGATCAGGTCGTCCATCTTGATGAACGCCTTGCCGGCGGCGGTGCGGTTTTCGAAACGGTCCCAGCGCACGCCGAGGTTGAGCATCAGATTCGGCGTGATGTTCCAGATGTCCTCCACGTAGAAGGCATTGGCTTCAGTCTCGAACGTGCCGCCCGATTTGCGGTTTCGCGCACGCAGCATTTCGGTAACGCCCGCCGGCACGTAGGCGTTGGCGCCATCCCAGACTTCATCGCCCGGTCGCGCCACGTAGGCGGTATAGCTCAGTTCGGTCGGACCGGGGTAGCGTGTGGATTGCTTGGTGGTCATCAACTCACGGTCGACACCGAAGCGCAGCAGGTGGTCACCCAGCTGCCATTCGAAATCCAGTCGCGCCACGTCACGGGTATCGTCACGCTCGGCCACTGCCGTGCCCGTGGGGTGGCAGCCTGCGCGCAGGCCCTGCAGCTTGCCCAGGCGCGGGCCGTAGGTACTGTCGGTGAACACGGGGCTGCAGGCCTGATCCAGCGATGAATTGGTGAACGCACGCTGGTTGTTCTGGCCGACCATGGCGCGCGCGGTGAAGTTCTGTCCGAAGTGGCCGGTGTAGGTGGCCGACCAGTTGCGGCCGCCGGTCTCGGTGACCGAATCGCCGCCCCAGGCGCCGAGCTGGTCGGCGTTCCAGTTGTAACCGTACGACGCATTGGTGACATCGCCCTCATCCGAGAACGCCAGCAGCGCCAGGCTGTGGTTGTCGTTGATGTTCCAGTCCAGCTTGGTGCCCCAGAAGCCGTTGCCGGAGTCGTTCTTGAACCAGGTACTGCCATCAGACGAGGTGTTGTGTCCCTTGTCGCTGCGGTCTTCGTACATCGCGAACAGGAACAGCTTGTCCTTGACGATCGGGCCGGAGCCCCACACGTTGGTCTTCAGGAAGGAGTTGTTGTCGCGGCTGCCATAGGAATGCGGGGTGCCGTCGCGGTGGAAATGATCGCCGCCACTGGCGCGCCACGCACTGGGCTCGGCGGTGACTTCAACACCGCCCTCGAATTCGTTGCTGCCCGAACGGGTCACCGCATTGATCACGCCACCGGTGGAGCGGCCGAACTCGACCGAGTAGCCACCGGTCTTGACCTGGAACTCCTTGAAGAAGGCGAACGGCGCGGTGCTGAAGCCGCGACGGGTATACATGTCGGTGACATTCAGGCCATTGATGAAGACCGCATTCTCGGCCACCGATGAACCAGCGAATGACAGGCCGCCGAATGACGAGTTGCCGCCGACCACGCCCGGCGCCATCAGCGCGACCGCAGACAGGTCCTGCGCCACCGGCAGCCGCGAGATCTCCTGGCGGTTGATGTTGAAGGATGTCTCGGTGGAGTAGACATCCACGCGGTTGACCACGCGGGTGCCGACCACCTGCAGCGCATCGAGATTGGTGACGCCGCCGCCACTGGCCAGGTTGACCGTGGTGGTTCCGCCTACTGCCACACTGACAGCAATCTGATCGCCCAGCTTCTGGCCATCGCGGCTGAGCTGCAGCTGGTAGTCACCTACCGGCAGCTGGCCGAGGCGGTAGCTGCCGTCGGCGCCGACGGTGACGGTACGCGTCAGACCCGTACTGTTGCTGACCACGGTCACCTGGTCGCCCGCGGTTGCACGGCCGGCAACTGCGCCGCTCACGTTCTGTGCCATCGCGATGCCGGGCAGCACTACGCCCAGACACGCCCCAAGGGCGACGCACAACGCCGCCCGCTTGATGCTGTAAGCCTTCATCCCCTGCTCTCTCCTGCAAGAATTGAATGGTGTGGAATGCGGTGTGTCGCGCTAGCGTTGCCTGGCTGGCAGTACCCGCCACTGGAAGTCGTAGCTCCATTGGTCGAAGTACAGGTTGCCGCCTGCCCACTCGGCCTCGCCGCGCTGCGAGTCGACCGTTTCCGAGCGGAAGTGCTGCTTGGCCGGCACGAAGGGCTGGCCGAAATCGTCGTTGAAGGCGATGCGGTAGCCGTCGAGGCCACCCAGGTAGAAATCGCGCAGTGCAGGCACATCGCTGGCAAGCGCGCCGGTGGTCACGTCCATCGGCAGCCAGCCATACGGCGCCAGGTAGACCTGCCCCCAGTCATGCAGGTTGTTGTAGCCGCTGCCATCGCCGGAGAACACCATGCCCGACTGCCAGCGCGCGGGAATGCCGTTCATGCGCAGCAGCGCGATCAGCAGCAGGGTCTGTTGGCCGCAGTCGGCATGGCCGGCATGCAGCGCGTAATCGCTGATGTTGCTGAGCGTGGAGTATTCGCGCGCACCGGCCCAGGGAATGCGATCCACGGCAGCAAACAGCTTGCGCAGCACTTCATACGGACGTGTCTCGCCCTGCAGTACCTGGTCGGAGAACAGCTTCAGCGCCGGGGTGAAGCGCACATGCGGCAGCTGCTCGGCCAGATAGGGCTTCAAGGCCGGATCAGCCGGGGTTGGCTGTACCTTGGCCGGGTCGATCGCGGTATGCCGGGCGAGGATCGTGACCGCGTAGCGGATCTCGAAGCGCGTCGGCTGCCCAGCCACTGCCTTGGCTTCCAGGTACGCGGTGCGCTGCAGGGTACTGGCCGGTGCCACCCGCGCCTTGCCCGGGGTGCTGCCCAGCCACTGCACCTGTTCCTGCTGCCCGGGGATTTCGCGCGGGTACGGAATCCACGCGCGGATCGTTTCACCGGCGGGCACCACATCGGATTTCACCGTGAGCGACTGGGTGAATTCGTAGCGCTGCGGCAGTACCGACGCCTGGCCACTCTGTTCGGCCGCGGCAACCACGCCTGCGTGGTGGGCGTTGAGCACTTCGTTGGGGCCCGGAGGCGGCATCGGTGCATCCGTGCGGCGGCGCGCGCGTGCTTCGTCGCTGAGCAGGAACAGGTTCGACGGTGCGCGCTTGAAGTACCAACGCTCGCCATCGGTATCGAGATGCTCGATCAGGCCGAGTTGGTCCCAGCGCGCAAATTCCTCGTCGGTCAGATCGGGAATCCAGCGGCGCACGGCCGCCTTGGCCGCGGCCTCGTCGAGGGAAAAATCCAGGCGGATGCGGCGCATGCGCTCGCGCTGGAAGGTCCCCTCGGTGGTATCGCCTGCCGTTGCCAGCAGCGCTTCGGCATCGCTGAAGCGACCGCTGTCGATCAGGTCGATCACCTGCGTCTGGCGCGCCCGCTGCTGGCTGCTATGCCCATCCGTCGCCTGCGTGGCCGACACCCACAGCAGCAACACGGCACCCAGGCCGGCGGCGGCAGTCAGACGCGGTTTGCGAACGGCAGGATCCACAGCGACACTTCCCCAGCGCGGGTGGTAACGGCTGTGTAACACGGGCCGGGATGTTGGTCAATAATTTATTCTTGCTTTCGGAGCCAAAAGGAATAAATATTCCAACAGGCATTCGAGGAGGGTGTGCACCGCATGAGCCTGGCTTTCCGCGAACGGCACCGGCATTGGCCGCGCCGCTTGACCCTGGCCCTGTGCCTGCTGGCCGCTCCGGCCTTTGCACAGGCGGCCCCACCGCCCGACCCGGGTGCGCCGCTGCCCTATGTGATCGGCCTGCACGAGGCCTATCTGACCCCGCAGTACTGGGCCGCGCGCCTGGACAACGCCGATGCGCCGATTCTGGATCGCGCGCAGATCGAAGCACAGAACGCGCGGATGCGGGCGCAGGACAGCCACATCCAGGACATCGCCGCACTGCCCGCCCAGCTTGATGCGGCGACGGTTCGCGCCAGCATCACCGCGCTGTCGAGCTGGCCCACCCGCGCCCTCTACAACGACAAGGGCCAGGCGATCGCACCCGCGCTGCGCAGCGCGATCGAAGCCACCCTCGGTCTCGATGCGATCCCTGCCAAGGTGGCACCGGCCTACGGGCTGGTGGTGAAGCGCGCGGCACTGCGTACCTTCCCCACCCGCGAGCGGGTCTTCAGCACTGCCGGTGACACCGACATCGACCGCTTCCAGGAATCGGCACTGTTCCCCGGCGACAAGGTCGCCGTGGTCCACCGCAGCGCCGACGGCCGTTGGCTGTTCGTGCACAGCGAGCGCTACAGCGCGTGGATCGAAGCCGACACCATCGCCGGCGGCGACAAGGCCACGGTGCTCGGTTATGGCACGAAGGGCCCTTACCGCATCGTCACCGGCGCGACCGCGCAAACCGCCTACACCCCGGAGGAACCGCGCGTATCGCGCCTGCAGCTGGACATGGGCGTGCGCCTGCCGGTGCTGGCCGACTGGCCCGCTTCAGAACCGGTGAACGGCCAGCAGGCGCACGCCTCGTGGGTGGTGCAGTTGCCGGTGCGCGAAGCCGATGGCCGCCTGAAGCTGGTACCAGCGCTGCTGCCGCGCTCGCAGGACACCGCCGCCGACTACCTGCCACTGACCCCGCGCCTGCTGCTGCAGCAGGCCTTCAAGTTCCTCGGCGAGCGCTACGGTTGGGGCCACGACTACGACACGCGCGACTGCAGCGGTTTCGTTTCCGAGATCTACCGCAGCTTCGGCGTGCTGCTGCCGCGCAATACCAGTGCACAGGCGGTCAGCCCGGCACTGGATCGCCTGCCGTTCACCGACAAGGTCGGCAAGGCACTGCGCGACCGTGCCGTCACCGACCTGAAGGTCGGCGATCTGGTCTACATCCCCGGCCACGTGATGATGGCCATCGGCCACGTCGACGGCCGCACCTGGGTGATCCACGATACGGCGGGCGGCAGCTGGTTCGGTGCCGACGGCACGCGCGTGCAGGCCCATCTCAATGGTGTTTCGGTCACGCCGCTGGAGCCGATGATGGCCAGCGACACCGTCCGCTACATCGACCGCATCACCAACATCCAGCGCCTGCGGGCCAAGACTCCCGAATGAAGATCACCGCCATCGAACTGGGCATGCTGCGCGTGCCGTTGAAGACACCGTTCAAGACCGCGCTGCGCACGGTGGAAACCGTGGAAGACGTGGTCGTACTGATCCGCACCGACAGCGGTAACACCGGTTACGGTGAAGCCCCGGCCACCGCCGTGATCACCGGCGATACGCACGGCTCGATCATCGAAGCGATCCGCCACTTCATCGCCCCGCGCCTGATCGGCCAGGACGTGGTCAACCTCAACCATCTGTGCACGCTGGTGCAGACCGCCATGGAGCGCAACACCAGCGCCAAGGCGGCGGTGGAGATCGCGCTGTACGACCTGTGGGCGCAGCTGCACGGTGCGCCGCTGTACCAGATGCTCGGTGGCGGTGACCCGGTGATCACCACTGACATCACCATCAGCGTGGACTACATCGACAAGATGGTGGCCGATTCGTTGTCGGCGATCGAACGCGGCTTCGAGTCGCTGAAGATCAAGGTCGGCAAGGACATCGGCCTGGACATCGAACGGGTCAAGGCGATCCATGCCGCCGTGGAAGGCCGCGCCCTGCTGCGCTTGGACGCCAACCAGGGCTGGACCGCCAAACAGGCGGTGCATGCGATGCGTACCCTGGAAGACGCCGGAGTGGTGCTTGAACTGCTGGAGCAGCCGGTGAAAGCGGCCGACATCAGCGGCCTGAAGTACGTCACCGACCGCGTCAACACGCCGGTGATGGCCGACGAAAGCGTGTTCAGCCCCAGCCAGGTGATGGACCTGATCCAGCAGCGCGCGGCCGACATCATCAACATCAAGCTGATGAAGACCGGCGGCCTGTCCAACGCGATCCGCATCGCCGACATCGCCGGCATCTACGGCGTGCCGTGCATGATCGGCTGCATGATCGAGTCGAGCATCAGCGTGGCCGCAGCCGTGCACCTGGCCGTGGCCAAGAGTGATGTGATCACCAAGGTTGACCTCGACGGTCCCTCGCTGGGCCAGTTCGACCCGGTCAGCGGCGGCGTGCATTTCAACGAATCGGAGATCAGCATCAGCGACGTGCCGGGGTTGGGCATCACCGAAGTGCGTGGGCTGGAGATGCTGGGTTGATTTCTGCCTTGCGGCTGACGTTGCGTGCCACTGGCGTTGGGTCGCGCGTTACTTTTCTTTTCGCGAAAAGAAAAGTAACCAAAAGAAACGCTCCGCCGGCCGCGAGCCGGTGCTACGCACCGGTTCCCTGCGCTCCTCGGCCCGTCGAGGGACGGCGCGGGAACTCGCTACCCTCAGACACCCGCGCCTCTTCGCCCTCGCCGGACCTGCGGTGCCCGGCTCGCTTGAAGGCGGACTCAACGTCAAAAGCAACAACTGCGCTCCGTAACCTCTTCGAGGCTGGAACCCGCTCGACCCATTCCATGACACGCTCTACGCTGCCAGCCGCAACGCGCCCACACATGCCCGGACACCCCGCATGCCGCCCCTGCTGAAGATCCGCACCGAGCGCGGGCAGATGTCGGCCATCGAGCGCCGCATCGCCGACTTCATCCTCGACAACGCCCACCTGCTGCGCGACTACTCGTCACAGCAGCTGGCCAGTGCGCTCGGCATCAGCCAGTCCAGCGTGGTGAAGTTCAGCCAGAAGCTCGGCTTCAAGGGCTACCCGGACCTGAAGTACTCCATCGGCCAGGACGTCGCCCGCGCCGGTGCCGATCCGCAGCAGGCGCCCGACGAACCCGACAGCGGCGATGACTACCTGCGCCTGGGCGAGGCGCTGCGCCGCAGCAAGGCGCAGGCCGAGGAGGAAACACGCCAGGCCAATCCACGCGCGGAGATCGAGCGCATCGTGCAGCTGCTCGACGGTGCGCCCAAGCTGTTCGTGTACGGCCTGGGAGACGACGGCCTGTTCGCCCGCGAGTTTGCCATGCGGCTGTCGCTGCTCGGGCTGCTGGTGGTACCCCACACCGACCCGATCCTGATGCTGGCCAACCTCTCGGCCGCGCGCCCGGGCGATGCGCTGCTGGTGTTCTCCGAATTCGGCAACCTGCCGCAGCTATCGCAGCTGTCGCGCCAGTTCCAGGACATGGGTGGCAAGATGATTTCCATCACCCGCCATACCGCCAACCCGCTGCGCGCGCATGCTGACGCAGCGCTGGTGGTGTGCGCGCACGATCGCACGCCGCAGGTCGCGCAGCTGCTGTACCGTAGCGCCATGCACGCCCTGCTCGATTTCCTGTTCGTGCTGCTCTGCCACACCAATCCGGACCGCCAGCAGCAGCTTGCGGTGAACCTGGAGCGGATCGACCACCTGCTGGATTCCTGACCGGAGCACCTGTTGATGAAATCACTGGTCCGTCTCGCTACCGCTGCACTGCTGCTTGCTACGGCGGTGTCCGTTCACGCGGCGCCGCTGGATGGCGCGCGCCAGCTGATCGTGGTCACCAGCGAAGGCTGGGACAGCACCCAGGGGCAACTGCAGGCCTATGTGCGCGACGGCAAGGGCTGGCACGCGCATGGACAGGCGTTCCCGGTGGCGCTCGGCCGCACCGGCAGTGCCTGGGGCCTGGGCCTGCACCCGGCGCAGGCCGACGGCCCGCAGAAGCAGGAAGGCGATGGCCGCAGCCCGGCCGGCATATTCGCGCTCGGCAGTGCGTTCGGCTATGCCGTCACCCGCCGCGGCACCGCCATGCCCTACCAGCCGATGCTGGACAGCAGCTACTGCATGGACGTGCCCGGTTCGCCGTTCTACAACCGCATCGTTGATGAAAAGAAGGTCGGCAATGCAGCGGTCAAGGGCTCCACCGAGCCGATGCGGCTGGATCTGCACAACAAGGGCGACGTGCGCTACCGGGAGGGCTTCGTGATCACCCACAACCCGGACAACCAGCCCGGCAAGGGCAGCTGCATCTTCGCCCATCTGTGGCGCCAGCCCGGCGAGGCCACCGCCGGCTGCACGGCCATGCCGCAGGAACGCATGCAGGCACTGCTGGACTGGCTGCGGCCGCAGGACGCGCCGCGTTTCGTGCTGCTGCCGCGCGCCGAGTACAGGCGACTGCAGGCGCAATGGGGGCTGCCTTCATTGAATGGAGACGGCCATTGAGCGCACAGGACGAACCGCAGCTGCAACGCGCGGTCAGCCGCTGGCAGATCGTCGGCCTGTCGATCAATGATGTGATCGGCAGCGGCATCTACCTGCTGCCGGCCGCCACCGTCGCCCTGCTCGGCCCCTTCAGCCTGTGGGGCGTGGTCGCCGCCGGCATCGTCGTGGCCTTGCTGGTGCTGTGCTATGCGCAGGCCGCCAGCTACTTCGATGAACCCGGCGGCAGCTACCTGTATGCACGCGAGGCGTTCGGGCGCTTCGCCGGTTTCGAGATCGGCTGGATGATCTGGCTGACCCGCATCAGCTCGGCGGCCGCACTCAGCAACGCGCTGGCCGATGCCGTCGCGCGTTTCTGGCCGTGGGCCGGTGCCGGCATGGGGCGCATCGCGGTGATCGTGGTGTCACTGGGCTTCCTGACCGGCGTCAACATCATCGGCGTGCGCTCGGCCGCGCGTACCGGCGTGGTGCTGGTGATCGGCAAGATGCTGCCGCTGCTGCTGTTCGTGGCCATCGGTGCGTTCTACATCGACCCACAGCTGGCCTTCTCCGGCCAGCGTCCGGACCCGCATGACCTGCAGCGCATGGGCGAGGCCGCCTTGCTGCTGCTGTACGCCTATGCCGGCTTCGAGAACATCCCGGCCGCCGCCGGCGAGTACCGCAATCCGCGTCGCGATATTCCGTTCGCGCTGATCACCATGATCATCACCGTCACCGTCATCTACGGCGCGGTGCAGGTGGTGGCACAGGGCACGCTGGCCGGCCTGGCCAGCTCGGCCACGCCGCTGGCCGATGCTGCTGCCGGCTTCGGCGGCGAAGCACTGGCGCTGATCCTGACGGTCGGCGCCACCATCTCCATCCTCGGCACCAACAGCAACACGATGATGATGGGCCCACGCTTCCTGTTCGCACTGGCCCGCGATGGCTATGGGCCGAAGATCCTGGCGCAGGTGCATCCGCGCTTCCACACGCCGGCCGCGTCGATCCTGTGCCAAGGCCTGATCGCGCTGGGCCTGGCCCTGTCCGGTTCGTTCGTGCAGCTGGCCCTGCTGTCGATGACCACGCGCCTGTTCGCCTACATCGGCACTGCAGCAGCAGTCCTGGTACTGGCCAAGCGCTACGCCGACCGCCCGGGCGCGTTGAAGCTGCCGGGTGGCCCGCTGATTCCGGTACTGGCGCTGCTGCTGTGCCTGGCCCTGTTCGCCAGTGCCA
Organism: Stenotrophomonas sp. YJH_SMC_46; assembly: GCF_059370315.1. Lineage (NCBI taxonomy): Bacteria > Pseudomonadati > Pseudomonadota > Gammaproteobacteria > Lysobacterales > Lysobacteraceae > Stenotrophomonas > Stenotrophomonas sp. YJH_SMC_46. The sequence continues at coordinate 37,095 of NZ_JCAFTO010000004.1, read as the reverse complement.
GCTGGCAGAACATCGCTGCTGCGCTGGTGGCGTTCGCCATCGGCGCGGTGATCTACAAGCTGCCGCGCAAGGATGCCGACGCCGGATGACCGATAGCGCCGGGCCATGCCCGGCGGATTGATCTGGTGATCACGCTGCCGGACCGGGCCGTTAACCGCCACGCAGGCAGGATCAGGCTTCGTCCACAACGGAGCCTTCCATGACCGAGTACCAGATCCCCGGCCGCGTACCGGACGACAGCACGCCGCGCGATGCGGTCAGCAATTACTGGCGCGAGCGCTACACGGCCGAGCCGTACTACGACGACCAGCTGTTCTTCGAGGACTACGAGCCGGCCTACCGCATCGGCCACGCCGCGCGTGCGCAGGACATGATCCGCGCCTACGAACAGGTCGAAGCTGAACTGGAGTCGCGCTGGGCCAGCGAGCGTGGCCGCAGCCGGCTGGAATGGGCGCAGGCACGCAATGCCGTGCGCCGTGGCTGGGACGAAGCGCATCTGGCGGACCCGCTGTTGAAGCGATAGCGCCATGCTTCTGTAGAGCCGAGCCTACGCTCGGCTCTCGCACCACGCCTGTAACGTCGAGCCATGCTCGACTGAGCCGAGCATGGCTCGGCTCTACACCGGATCGATCACTCCTGTTCCGGCAGCGGCGGCACGATCGCGCTGTGCTTGCTCCCGCCACCACCGGCGGCGATCAGGTCGCGGGTGTTCTTCTGCACGGCCACCGCGCCGAACAGCGACAGTGCATACGCCATCACGTAGAAGCCCTTCTCGCTCGGTGCCAGCGTGGCATTCCACAGGCCAACCAGCAGCAGCATCAGCGCCGACAGCAACGCGAACCAGCACAGCGCGTAGTACAGGCCACTCACCGGAATGCCTTCCACGCGATCGCGCACGCTCTTCTGCAGCGACACCGCCGCGAACAGGTCGAACAGCAGCAGGGTCAGGTAGTAGCCCTTCTCGTTGAGCGCCATCGTGGCGTTGAACAGGCCGATCAGGTAGGCCGCCGCACCCAGCAGCAGCGCCACCCATGAGGCGGCGATGAAGGCGGTGGAGGGCTTGTGGGGCATGGCAGTGTTCATTGCAGGTCCTTGGCAGGCAGACGGGCACGCTTTGCCCGGGCGTGCCCACCCTAGACGATCCCGCCGCGCTCGCACAGGGGTCGCAGGACCTTCGGGCCACGACGCTCACGGCGCCAGTGGTATACAAGGGACAGCCCGGCCATCCGCATCCCCGCACTGGAGATACCCATGACCCGCACGCCCCTGCTGCTCGCCCTCGGCCTTGTGCCGATCCTTGCCACCTCCGCCTGCAATGCCGCTGACCCCGCCGCCAACGGCGCCCAGACCGCAGCGCCCGCTGCCTCCACCACTGCCGACCAGCGCCCGTTCACCGCCACCGAAATCAGCCGGTTCGACCAGCCGTGGGCGATGACCTTCCTGCCGGACGGCGGCCTGCTGGTCACCGAAAAGCGCGGCAAGCTGCAGCACCTGGACCTGGCCAGCGGCCAGAAGCATGAGATCACCGGCGTTCCGAAGGTCGCTTACGGCGGCCAGGGCGGCTTCGGTGACGTGATCCTGCACCCGCAATTCGCGAGTAATCACGTGATCTACCTCAGCTACGCCGAGGAAGGCACGCTGGACACCCGCGGTGCTGCCGTGGCCCGGGCCACGCTGGCACTGGATGCCAACGGCGGTGGCCAGCTGAAGGACCTGAAGGTGATCTGGCGGCAGAGCCCCAAGGTCAGCGGCGAGGGCCACTACGGGCATCGCCTCGCGTTCGGCCCCGACGGCAAGCTGTGGATCAGTTCCAGCGAGCGCCAGAAGTTCGATCCGGCGCAGGACATGGGCGGCAACCTCGGCAAGATCATCCGCCTCAACGACGATGGCAGCCTGCCCGCCGACAACCCGTTCGCCTCACAGGGCGGCGTTGCCGCGCAGGTGTGGTCGCTGGGCCACCGCAACATTCTGGGCATGGCCTTCGACGCGAACGGCAAGCTGTGGGCACACGAGATGGGCCCGGCCGGCGGCGACGAACTGAACCTGATCGTGCGCGGCGCCAACTATGGCTACCCGATCGTTTCCAATGGTGACCATTACGACGGCCGGCCGATTCCCGACCACGACACGCGCCCGGAATTCGCCGCGCCGAAGGTGACCTGGACGCCGGTGATCTCGCCGGCCGGCTTCGTGATCTACAGCGGCAACCTGTTCCCGCAGTGGAAGGGCAGCGGCTTCATCGGTGGCCTGTCGTCGACCTCGCTGGTGCGTGTGGCCTTTGATGGCGACGGCGCGCGCGAAGCTGAGCGCTTCAGCATGGGCGAGCGCATCCGCGAAGTGGAACAGGGTCCGGATGGCGCCCTGTGGCTGCTGGAAGACGGCAGCAAGGCGCGCCTGCTGAAGCTCACCCCGAAGACCTGATGCCCCGGTAGTGCCGGCCGCTGGCCGGCACCTGGATCCTTCCGGCACCCGGCGGTTGCCGGCCAGCGGCCGGCACTACCCTGCCAAACGGCCCCGCACGCGGGGCCGTCTGCGTTTACTGGATGGTGATGACCTTCACCTCGGTCTTCGTGCAGGCCTGGTCCAGGCACTGGCCGCTCAACCACACCTGGCCGCTGCCGATCATCACGCCCTGCTGGTTGACGAACACCTTGCCGAAGTCCTGCTCGGACACTGCCTTGACCACCTCCGGCGTGATGATCTTCTCGTAGTTGCGCTGGAACTCTCCGGGGCCGGAGATCTTCTTTCCGCCGCTGATGTTCAAGGGGAATCGCACTTCTTCGACCACCGCAGCGCGATCACCGCCAACCACGGCGGTCTTGAACGCATTGAAGACCTTCTCGAACTGCGCGGCATCGCCAAGCAGCGACTCGATGCGCGCACGCGCATCCTCGGCGGGCGCCTCGGCTGCTGGTGCGGGCGGTGCTAAGTCGGCGGGTCCAGCAGCCGGCGCTGTCGGTTCAGCGGAAGGCGTCGCTGCCGCGCTGGCCTCCATCGGCGGCGGCGCATCCGCCGCAGGCTCGGCCGGCGGTGCCGCCGGCTGCGAACAGGCGGCCAGCATCAGGGCGGGAATCAGGTAGGCCATCCGGCGCATGCGCGCACTCCATCGAAACAGGAAGCCCGATGGTAGCGCCGCCACAGTGACGGCAACAAAAAGGGGACGGAGGGGATTAAGTCGTTTGTGCCACTAACGACTTAATCCCCTCCGTCCCCTTTTTCTTCAATCAGGCCTTCAGCAGTTCGAACTGCACCGCTTCGCCAGCCGCCGAGGACGCGCACACCCACAGGTCGAACAGGCCCGGCTCGGCACGCAGCACGCCGTCGCGGCCGGTAAACGCCAGCTGCTCGCGGGTCAGGGTGAACACCACGTCGGTCGACTCGCCCGGCTGCAGTGCCACCTTGCGGAAGTCCTTCAGTTCGCGCACCGGACGCACGCGGCTGGCCACACGGTCGTGGATGTACAGCTGCACGACTTCCTCGCCAGCAACGCTGCCGGTGTTGGTCAGCGTGGTGGTGATGGTCAGGGTGTCGTCCCAGCCGAGCTGTGCAGTGCTCAGCTGCGGCACGCCGTAGGCGAAGGTGGTGTAGCCGATGCCATGGCCGAACGGGTACAGCGGTTCGTTCGGAATCTCGCGCCAGCGGGCCTTGAACTCCGACATCGTCGGCAGTTCCGGGCGACCGGTGCGCGGGTGGTTGTAGAAGTACGGCTGCTGGCCGGACACCTGCGGGAAGCTGACCGGCAGGCGGCCGGACGGGCTGTAGTCGCCGAACAGCACATCGGCCACGGCATGGCCGGTCTGCGTGCCCAGGTACCAGGTCACCGCCACAGCCTGTGCATTGCGCACCGCGCCCTGCAGCGCCAGCGCGCGGCCATTGCGCAGCAGCACCACCAGCGGCTTGCCGGTCATCGCCACGGCCTCGGCCAGCGCCTGCTGTGCCGGCGGCAGGGTAATCTCCACGCGCGACTGTGCTTCACCGCTGTAACGCTGCGGTTCGCCCAGCGCCAACACCACCACATCGGCTCGCAGCGCGGCAGCCACCGCCGCTTCGGTACCGCCTGGAATGGCCGCTTCCAGTTCGCAGCCCGGCACGATTTCCAGCAGCGCTTCGTCGCCGATGGCGGCACGCACGCCGGTCTCCAGGTCCACGTAACGCTGCTTGTCGCCGAACAGCGTCCAGCAGCCTTCGATGTTCTCGCGGTCCTGCACGAACGGGCCGATCAGCGCGATCTTCTGCCCGGTCTTCTGCAACGGCAGCACGTTGTCGCGGTTGTTCAGCAGCACGATCGAACGCCGCGCGGCGTCGCGCGACAGTTGGTCATGCGCGTCGAGGTACGAGGTATCGGCTTCGCGTGCCGGGTCAAGCGAACGGTACGGGTCGTCGAACAAGCCGATGGTTTCCTTCAGCCACAGGATGCGCCGCACGCCCTCATCCAGCACCGCCATCGGCACCTCGCCGCTCTCGACCAGGCCCGGCAGGTGCTCAGCATAGAAGCCGCTCTGCATGCTCAGGTCCAGGCCGGCGGTGAACGCCTTGGCGGTGGCATCGCGGTCGTCGGCGGCATAGCCGTGGGCGACCAGCTCCATGTCGGCGGTGTAGTCGGAGATCACCACGCCCGGGAACTTCCATTCGCCGCGCAGGATGTCGGTCAGCAGTTCAGCGTTGGCACTGGCCGGCACACCATTGATGTCATTGAACGAGGACATCACGGTGATCGCGCCGGCATCGAAGGCGGCCTTGAACGGTGGCAGGTGCACGTCGCGCAGGGTCTGCGGCGAGATGTCCACCATGTTGTATTCCATGCCGGCCATCACCGCGCCGTAGGCGGCGAAGTGCTTCGGCGTGGCCAGCAGCGAATCGGCGGCGCGCAGGTCGCTGCCCTGGAAGCCGCGCACGCGGGCGGCGGCGAACGCACAGCCCAGCACCACGTCCTCACCGGCCCCTTCGGCGCCACGGCCCCAGCGCTGGTCGCGGGCGATATCCACGGCCGGGGCGTAGGTCCAGTGCAGGCCAGCGGCCGTGGCCTCGATGGCGGTGGCGCGCGCGGTGCGCTCGGCCAGGTCCGGCTCGAAGCTGGCGGCCTCGCCCAGCGGAATCGGGAACACGGTGCGCATGCCGTGGATGACGTCGGCGGCCAGGATCACCGGGATGCCCAGGCGGCTCTCCTCGGTGGCGACCTGCTGGATGCGACGGCCCAGCTCGGCGCCCACGCCATTGAACAGCGAGCCGACCTTGCCCTCGCGCACCTGCTGCAGCACCTGGTCGGCATTGCGCACGTTGGCTTCCGGGTTCACGTCCGGGGCGAACGGGCGGACCATGTCCGCGAAGACACCCAGCTGGCCGACCTTTTCCTCGACGGTCATCTGGGCAATGAGGGATTCGATGCGTTCGGAGGCCACCGGCAGTCCTTGATGAAAACGTTTACAAGCCCGGCATTCTAGCGATCCCGAGCCATTTGGCGAGAGGTTTCTTCATTCAGTTTCAGCCACCAGCGGGGTCCGTATGGCTCCGTCGGGGCCACCGCAGCTTACTCCGAGCCGGCCAGCTGGCGCTGCCCGGCCATCAACATGGCGTCGCTGGACGCCTGGAACACGCGCAGCCCGAAGGCTGGCAGGATCGCCAGCAGGTGGTCGAAGATGTCCGACTGCACGGCCTCGTACTCGCCCCAGGCGGTGCTGCGGGTGAAGCAGTACAGCTCCAGCGGCAGGCCCTCGGTGGTCGGCTGCAGCTGCCGCACCAGCAGGGTCATGTCGGTATGGATGCCCGGATGGCTGCGCAGGTAGCGCTCCACATACGCGCGGAACGTGCCCAGGTTGGTCACCCGGCGGCTGTTGACCTCGGCCATGCCCTGCTCGCGCAGGCGCCCGTTCCACTGCCCCAGTTCCTGTTCCTTCTCCTGCAGGTAGTCGCGCAGCAGCGCGAACTGGCCGAGGAAGGCCAGGTCGCCCTGGTCCAGGAAACCGACGCTGTGCTGGTCCAGGTACAGCGCGCGCTTGATCCGGCGGCCACCGGCTTCCTGCATGCCGCGCCAGTTCTTGAACGACTCGGTCACCAGCTTCTTGGTCGGGATGGTGGTGATGGTCTTGTCGAAGTTCTGTACGGTGATGGTGTGCAGCGCGATGTCGATGACGTCGCCGTCGGCGTTCTGGCTGGGCATCTCGATCCAGTCGCCAATGCGCACGCGGCCATCGCCACTGATCTGCACGCTGGCCACCAGCGACAGGATGGTGTCCTGGAAGATCAGCATCAGCACCGCCGTGGCTGCGCCCAGGCCGGTGACCAGATAGCGCAGGTCGACGCCCGCCAGGGTGGCAACGATCGACAGGCCGGCGATCACGAAGAGGACGATCTTGGCGACCTGCAGGTAGCCCTTGATCGGCTTGTTGCGTGCCTCGGGGCGGCGCTCGTACAAATCGTTGGCCGCATCCAGCGCATGCGAGATGGCCAGCACCACGGTCAGGATCGCCCACGCCTGGCAGGCGCCGATGATGAAGCTGACCAGGCCCGGCGGCAGGTCCGGCACGATGCGGATGCCCGAGGCGATCACCTGGCTGGGCACCACGTTGGACAGGCGCGAGATCACCCGCATCAGGTGGCTGCCGCGGCCGGTGTCAGCGCCGGGGAGGCGGCTGAGCAGGCGCCGCAGGCCACGTAACAGGATGCGTTTGGTCACCCAGTTGGCCAGGCCAGCGGCGATCAGCAGCGCCGAGATCATCAACGCCAGGTAGGCGCCGGGATAGGGTTCCAGTGTGTTCTGCAGCCGTTCCAGCCACTGTACCGCCACCACCGCGTCCACCATCGGTTGTCTCCTGTCTGTTTCGTTGTTGCCAAGGTTGCCGGCCAGCGGCCGGCACTACCGGGGTCGTCGGCCAACGGCCGGCACGACCGGGTCAGTCCCGCATGCGTTCGATGATCACGCCCACCGCACGCGCGCCGCGCACTGCGCCCGGCTTGCTCAGCTTCAGGCGCAGCCACTTCACGTCGAATTCGTCCAGCACGATCTGCGCGCAGCGCTCGGCCAGCGTCTCGACCAGGCCGAACTCCGACTCGCGCACGAACTGTTCCAGGCGCTTGCTCACCGCCTTGTAGTTCAGGGTGTGGGCGATGTCATCGGTGGCTGCGGGGCGACGGTTGTCGAAACCCATTTCCAGGTCGAACACCAGGTCCTGGCGGATCCGTCGTTCCCAATCGTAGATACCGATCAGGGCGTCGATCGTCAGCCCTTCGATGAAAACCTTGTCCATTGCGCTTACCGGCACGAATACAGGCGGCCATGGTAACGGCACGGCGGTGAGCCTGCCCGGAACGGGCGGTGGGCCACCGGCGTGGGGCGGCCCGGAAAAAACAAAGGGCCCTGCTAGCGGGGCCCTTTGGTACTACCGTTTGTCCCCAGGGGGAGCTGGAATCCAGCCGCGAGTCCCGGTGGCGCAGGCACGCAGATTAGGCAAGGACCAGATCGCCGGTCAAGGCCAAATCCGACAGGACAGGTCAGGTATTCGTCCGAGGCAAAACGCAGAAAATCAGCCGCGCGGACAAGGACGTTCCCTGATGGTCGCCGCCGCCCACTCTCGCGAACATCGATCCCTCCTTCACCACCGCACATGACGATGGCTCCATACGATGTACTGCGGCGCGCGTTGTCAGCGGAGCGTCTGTCTACTTACGAGAGAATCGCATCGACCTGCGGCCCCGACGTCACAGCCGAATCCCTCTACCTCTGGAACATGCGGCTGTGCAGTGCACTGATGATGCCGGTCCATCTGTGCGAGGTGGTCACCCGCAACGCCGCGGCAATGGTTCTTGTTCGGCAGCACGGTCCACGTTGGCCCTGGAATGATGCCTTCAGACGCAGGCTGCCAACTTCGTCCAGTACTTCTCCACGCACGGCACTGGAACAACTTGCCAGTCGCGCAAGCGATACACCTGAAATCGTCGCCAACCTGCCTATGGTGTTCTGGCAGCAGCTATTCACATGTCGCTTCGATTCCACGCTGTGGATACCGGCACTCAGCGGAGTCCTGCGCCATGCGCCTTGCGCCCACCCCAGTGTCATCCGGAAAGTCATCCACGCGGATATTGGCCGCATCCGCCACCTGCGCAACCGCATCGCCCATCACGAGCCCATCCTCGAGCGCGACATCGGCGCCGACCTGGCCGCGATCGGGCGGCTGATCCATGCCCGCTGCCCACACACCCTGGGCTGGCTGCAGCGCCATGAGCGGGCGACAACCGTGCTGGCGGCGTCGCCGTTGGCAGTGCATCGGTAATGCGTCCGCCGGGCATGGCCCGACGCTATCGGTTCACACCGCCGGCAGGGTCGCCATGTCCCAGCGCGGGGTCACGTCCACCTTCGGCGGGCTGTGCTGGCCAGCCTGCAGCCGCAGCGCGCCAGCGAAGGCGATCATCGCGCCGTTGTCGGTGCACAGTGCAGGCCGCGGGAAGCAGGCGCGGCCGCCGAGGCGCTCGGCCATCTGCTGCAGGCGGGCGCGCAGGCGCTTGTTGGCACCTACACCGCCGGCAACCACGATCACGTTCGTCCCGGCCGCTTCCAGCGCGCGCTCGCACTTGATCGACAGGGTCTCGACCACCGCGTCCTCAAAGCCCCGGGCAATATCGGCGCGGGTCTGGTCGCTCTGGTCGCTGTCGCGCCAGGCCATCAGGACCTGGGTCTTCAGGCCGGAGAAGCTGAAATCCAGCCCCGGGCGGTCGGTCATCGGCCGCGCGAAGCGGTACGCGCCCGGCGTGCCCTGCTCGGCCAGCCTGGCCAGCTGCGGGCCGCCCGGGTACGGCAGGCCCATCAGCTTGGCGGTCTTGTCGAAGGCCTCGCCAGCCGCATCGTCCAGGGTTTCGCCCAGCAGCCGGTACTGGCCGATCGCATCCACCGCCACCAGCTGGGTATGGCCACCGGACACCAGCAGCGCAACGAACGGGGCCTGCGGCGGGTCGTCTTCCATCAGCGGTGCCAGCAGGTGCCCCTCCATATGGTGTACGCCGACGGCCGGGACCTCCAGCGCCCAAGCCAGTGATCGGGCCACGCCCGCACCCACCAGCAGCGCGCCGACCAGGCCGGGACCGGCCGTATAGGCGACGCCATCGATATCGCCTACACCCAGACCGGCGTCGGCCAAGGTCTGGCGCACCAGCGGCAGCAGCTTGCGGACGTGGTCGCGGCTGGCCAGCTCGGGCACCACGCCACCGTATTCGGCGTGCAGGGCGATCTGGCTGTAGACCGCATGGGCGCGCAGGGCTGCGCTGCCGGCCAGGTCGGTGTCATACACCGCCACGCCGGTCTCATCACAGGAAGATTCGATGCCAAGGACTCGCATGCCTGCTATTATGACGCCCCTGCCGTCCCCTCGGGGAGCGTGCAGATCTCACTGCTTTCGAACCGCCGGCCCGTATTCAGGGTTGGCCGCTTGCAGTTTGTCGATTCGCCGCTATAATGTGCGGCTCGCCGGGCGTGACCCGGTTCTACTGTGTCCCGGAGATTCCATGCCCAGCGTCAAAGTCCGCGAGAACGAGCCCTTCGAGTTTGCTCTTCGCCGCTTCAAGCGCACTTGCGAAAAGGCCGGTGTGCTGGCCGAAACCCGCAAGCGCGAGTTCTACGAAAAGCCGACCCAGGAGCGCAAGCGCAAGGCCGCCGCTGCTGTGAAGCGTCAGCTGCGCCGCTCGTCGCGCGACGTCACCAAGCGTCAGCGCCTGTACTGATCGGACGCATCTTCATTGCGGCGGGCCTGCCCGTTGCGATGGAGCCGAAGCCGGCACGCGCGAGCGTCGCCGGCTTTTTGCGTTTCCGGGTTCGGGCATCCGCCCCGCCCCACCTACCACCACGAGGTTCCTCATGAGCATGAAGCAGCAGCTCACCGAAGACATGAAGGCCGCCATGAAGGCGGGCGAGAAGCACAAGCTGGGCGTGATCCGCCTGATCAATGCCGCCATCAAGCAGCGCGAAGTGGACGAGCGCATCGAGCTGGACGACACCGCCGTGATCGCCGTGCTCGACAAGATGGTCAAGCAGCGCAAGGACTCGGTCAGCCAGTACGAAGCCGCCAACCGCGAAGACCTCGCCGAGATCGAGCGCGCCGAGATCGTGGTCATCGAAGCCTACCTGCCGGCCAAGATGGGCGAAGCCGAGATCGTGGCCGCCATCCAGGCCGCCATCGCCGAGACCGGCGCCTCCGGCCCGGCCGACATGGGCAAGCTGATGGGCGCCCTGAAGCCCAAGCTCGCTGGCCAGGCCGACATGGGCCTGGTGTCCAAGCTGGTCAAGCAGCAGCTGGCGTAATCCGGCAACGGGGTCGGATCCCTTTCGCAACGCGAAAGGGCTCTGACCCCATTGATGTACCCGTTTCACCGCACCTTCGTCGGTCGCCTGCTACAACCGCACACATGGTTGAACCCGAGCTCAACGTTCCCGTGTCCCTGCACAAGTATCTCAAGCGCCTGCAGGACAGCTTTCCGATGGCGGTGGCCAAGCGCTTCATCGACGTCGACGTGCTGACCCAGGCCGCCTCCGTCTCGTTCTACGCCCTGCTGTCGATGGCACCGCTGCTGGTGCTGCTGCTGTGGTTGACCGCTTCGCTGTACCCGCCGGCACAGCAGGCGCTGGTCGACCAGATCAGCTCGGTGGCCGGCAGCAGTGCTGCGATCGTGGCCGAGACCGTCCTGAAGAACGCCGACAACCAGCCCGACGTCGGCTCGTTGGCAGGGCTGTGGAGCACGCTGCTGCTGTTCGTGGGCGCCACCGCCGTGTTCGCGCAGCTGCAGAACGCACTGAACCTCATCTTCCGCACCAGCGGCGAGCGCCTGGAGGGCCTCAAGGCCTGGCTGCGCAAGCGCGTGTTCTCGTTCGGCGTGGTGCTGGCCCTGGGCTTCCTGCTGATCCTGTCGATGACTGCCACCACGGTACTGCAGGTGGCCTTCGCGCAACTGCCCTCGATCCTCCCCGCGCTGGGTTACGTCACCAGCCTGCTGCTGTACGCGGTGGGGTTCGCTTTCATGTACCACTACCTGCCCGACCGCCGCGTGGCTTGGCGCCAGGCCTTCATCGGCGGTGCCATCACCTCGGCGTTGTTCGCACTGGGCCGCTACGGCATCGGCGTCTACATCGCCACCGTGGCCCCCGGCAGTGCCTACGGCTCGATGGGTGCGCTGGTGATCTCGCTGGTCTGGATCTACTACGCCACCGTCGTGTTCTTCGTTGGCGCCCTGATGACGGCGGTGATCGATGAGCGCCTGCGCGCGCGCCATCACCTGGCCGCAGCCGGCATCGATCCGGCAACCGCCAGCCAGGTGCCCGACAGGGGGTAAACTAGGCCGACCGCCCCCGGTTCCGTCGCGTGGTCCTGCACCGCGCCCTGCCCTGTTGCCCATGGCCCGTATCCCCGACGCTTTCATCGACGACCTGCTCGCCCGCACCGACATCGTCGAGGTGGTGGGCAGCCGCGTGCCGTTGAAGCGCCAGGGCAAGGAGTACGCCGCGCGCTGCCCGTTCCATGACGAGCGCTCGGCCTCGTTCACGGTCTCGCCCACCAAGCAGTTCTATCACTGCTTCGGCTGCGGCGCGCACGGCACCGCGATCAGCTTCCTGATGAACTACGACCGCCTCGAGTTCCTCGACGCGGTGGATGAGCTGGCCAAGCGTGCCGGCATGGAAGTACCGCGCAACGAAAACCCGCGCAGCCCCCAGCAGCAGGACGACAGCCGCGAGCTGTACTCGGCGCTGGACGCCGCCACCAAGTTCTTCCAGAAGAATCTGGAAGGCAGCGAGAAGGCACGCGCGTATCTGGAAAGCCGTGGCGTGGACGAAGCGAACCGCGCGCGCTTCCAGATCGGCTACGCACCGGATGGCTACAGCGGCCTGCGCGATGCGCTGGGCAAGGACGAGCGCCGCATGAAGCTGCTCGACCGCGCAGGCCTGTTCTCCAAGAATGATCGCGGCCACGTCTACGACAAGTTCCGCGACCGGGTGATGTTCCCGATCTTCGACCGTCGTGGCCGGGTGATCGCCTTCGGCGGGCGCGTGTTCGAGAAGGACGACGGCCCCAAGTACCTCAACTCGCCCGAAACCGCGCTCTTCCACAAGGGCCGCGAACTGTACGGCCTGTGGCAGGTGCGCCAGGCCAACCAGAAGATCGAGCGGTTGATCGTGGTCGAGGGCTACATGGACGTGGTCTCGCTGTTCCAGTTCGGGGTCACCCAGGCGGTGGCCACGCTGGGTACGGCGACCACGCCGGACCACGCCGAGCTGCTGTTCCGCAACGCACCGGACGTGTTCTTCTGCTTCGACGGCGATGCCGCCGGCCGCCGCGCCGGCTGGAAGGCGCTGGAGTCGGTGCTGCCGCGCATGAAGGATGGCCGCCAGGCCTTCTTCCTGTTCCTGCCCGATGGCGAAGACCCCGACACCATCGTGCGCAAGGAAGGCGCCGGGGCCTTCAACGAGCGCCTGAAGCAGGCCACGCCGCTGTCGCAGTTCTTCTTCGATGAACTGACCCGCGAGATCAACCTGGGCACGCTGGACGGCAAGGCGCGCCTGGCCGAACGCGCAAAGCCGATGCTGGCGCAGATTCCCGACGGTGCCTTCGGCGACCTGATGAAGCAGCAGCTGGCGCAGCTGACCGGGCTCGGCGGCAACGCCCCGTCTGTGCGCGCACCGATGCCGCAACGCCAGCCACAGCGGGCGATCCAGCCGGTGGCCAGGCGCAGCCTGGTGCGAGGCGCGATCGCTGTGCTGCTGCAGCAGCCCTCACTGGCGCTGACCCTGGGCGGCCAGCACCACTTCCAGGGCCTTCGCCTGCCCGGTGTGGAACTGCTGCTGGAACTGCTGGGGCTGGTCGAACAGCGCCCGGACATCAGCACCGGCGCCCTGCTGGAACACTTCGACGGCCGCGAGGAACAGGCGTCGCTGCATACGCTGGCCGCTCAGACGCTGCCCGGCACCGAGGCCAGCTGGACCCAGGAACTGCACGATGCTGTGGCCCAGTTGGAGAAACAGCTGCTGGTGCAACGCCTGGAGGAGTTGTTGGCAAAGCAGCGCCAGCAGGGCCTGGACGATACTGACAAATACGAACTGCGCGAGCTGTTGAAGGCCCGCGCCGGGCTGCGCCTGTAGAGGGGCAGGACGCTTTCACGGAGAGGACCATGCTGCTGCGCCTGACCTGCCTGCTGTTGCTGTCGCTCTGCCTGCCACTGGCGGCCCTGGCCGCAGATGGCCCGCTCAATGAAGTCCGCCCCGGCCTGTATGCCGCCGGCCAGCCCAGTGCCGCACAACTGCGCGAACTGGCTGCACAGGGTGTGCGCACGGTGATCGACCTGCGTCAGCCCGACGAAGACCGCGGTTTCGATGAAACCCACGTGGCCGAATCGCTGGGCCTGCGCTATGTGCGCATTCCGGTGGCCGGCGCAGAGGGGCTGGATGCGGCCAATGTGCGCGCCGTGCATCAGGCCCTGCGGCAAAGCCAGGGACCGGTGCTGCTGCACTGCGCCTCCGGCAACCGTGCCGGTGCCGTGCTCGGCCTGGTCAATGCACGTTACGAACACGCCAGCCCGGAACAGGCCCTGCAGCTCGGCCAGCGTGCCGGCCTGAAGTCGCTGGAAGCCGCCACCCGCCAGCGCCTGGCCACGCCATCCATTTCGCCCTGACTCCACCGCACCAAGGACTCTGCCCACCATGACCCGCTGGTGGTCGCGCCTGCGACCGGACAACTTCACCCTCGCCCTGCTGTGCACCGTCGGCCTGGCCTCCCTGCTGCCGATGAAGGGCGCCGCCGCCATCGTCCTCGACGATGTCACCACGGTCGCCATCGCGGCGTTGTTCTTCCTGCATGGCGCACGCCTGCCGCGCGAGTCGATCATCGGCGGCCTGCTGCACTGGCGGCTGCACCTGACCATCCTGGCCTGCACCTTCCTCCTGTTCCCGCTGCTCGGGCTGATGTTCAAGCCGCTGTCGGGCTGGCTGCTGACGCCGGAGCTGTACCTGGGCGTGCTGTTCCTGTGCACCCTGCCCTCCACCGTGCAGTCGTCCATCGCGTTCACCTCGATGGCGCATGGCAACGTGCCCGCAGCGGTGTGCAGTGCTTCGTTGTCGAGCATCCTCGGCGTATTCCTGACCCCGCTGCTGCTGACCGCGCTGGCGGGCACCTCCGGCGGCGTGCACGACCCGCTGCATGCGATCGGCGGCATCATGCTGCAGCTGCTGGTGCCGTTCGTGGCCGGCCACCTGCTGCGGCCGTGGATTGCCGGCTGGGTGGAAAAGCAGCGCGCGCTGCTGCGTTACACCGACCAAGGCACGATCCTGCTGGTGGTGTATTCGGCGTTCGGCGAGGCGGTGACCGAAGGACTGTGGAGCAAGACGCCGCTGCTCTCGTTGCTGGCCGTGGCGGTCGTGGCCGCCGTGCTGCTCGGCATCGCCATGCCTCTGATCACCTTCATCGCCCGCCGCCTGCGCTTCAACCGCGAGGACGAGATCGCCATCGTGTTCTGCGGCTCGAAGAAGAGCCTGGCCACCGGCGTGCCGATTGCCAAGGTGCTGTTCGCCGGCGGCAGCCTCGGCGCCATCGTGCTGCCGGTGATGATCTACCACCAGATCCAGCTCATCGTCTGCGGCGTGATCGCGCAGCGGTACGCGAAGCGCGCGCCCTGACCCGACGGGAGGACATCCACGCATGGCGTGGATCTGCTGTAGAGCCGAGCCCGCGCTCGGCTAACACCTGTGATCCGGAGTAGATCCACGCCATGCGTGGATGGTTTGCCTGACGCTACGGATCCACCAGCGTCCCGACGCTCAGTTCCGGCATCCATACCCATAGGTCGTACGGCCGTTCCGCACCGGCAGCGACCCGCGGCCCCGTGGCAACCTGCTCTCGAAGTGGCCGCGCCATGCAACCGCCCGCGCATCCCCACGTCTGACCACGTTGCGCGCCCAACCGTACGCTGTAGATATCCAGGTCCCGCAGCTGCGACGCCATCGGATGCATCTGCATTTCTGGCGGCATACCTTGCGGCCTTTGCAGCATCGCGTGCACGTTACCAGTCAGCACCAGCATGCGCGCATTGGCCGGTAGGCCTCGATAGAGCCGCCGCAACTCGGCTGCCATGAGGTCATCGCGTACCTGGTTGCCGCCTTTGCTGGCGTTGACGTCATAGCCAACGACGTCGATCACACGTCCCTGCGACTTCAGCACGCGCAGGCTTTCGATCATTGCCAGCATGTCGCGGCTGCGACGGCCGTCATGCTGGTCATCGCGCAGGGTCCAGAACGCACGCCCGCGCAGATGCTGGCGTGCCTTCTCCCCGCCATCGGAAGCCAGGTAATCGCGCAGCGTGGGGGTTTCCCCGCGTGGCAGTTCCAGCGCCAGCAGGACCGGCCCGGTGCGGCTGTAGCCGTCCACCAGCTGCCGCACCAGCAGCGGCGTCTCGCGGGTTCCATGGAATTCGCCCAGCACCAGCAGGCGGTGATCACCGGCGTGCTGGTGGATCTGCGCGGCGGTGTCGTCGGCATGCGCGGTCACGGCCATGCCCAGCGCCAGAATCAGCGCGGTGGTCCAACGGACGATCGTATGCATCCCTGCTCACTCCTTTCCTTGGGGTCAGGAACAGCAATGGCGACGCCGCTGGAAGAGATCAAGTGCAGAGCCGAGCCCACGCTCGGCTGCTCTTCCAATCCCCCTCAGCGGAGCATGGGCTCGGCTCTACAGGTGGTGCTTCACAACCAGGGCAGGATCCAGTGGTCGACCAGCAGGAAGGCGAACAGCGCCATCAGGTAGACGATGGAGTAATAGAACATCTTCATCGAGAACAGCTCATCCGGCGGGTTGAGCATGCGCCAGGCGTACCAGAGGAACACGGCGTTGAGCACGATCGCGCCGCCCAGGTAGAACGCACCGCTCATGCCCACCAGGTATGGCAACAGGCAGACCAGCGCCAGCACCACCGAATACACCATGATCTGCTTGCGGGTGTGCACCACGCCGTGGGTCACTGGCAGCATCGGGATCTCCGCCTTGGCGTAGTCCTCGCGGCGGAAGATCGCCAGCGCCCAGAAGTGCGGCGGGGTCCAGATGAAGATGATCAGCACCAGTAGCGACGAGTACGCCCAGTCCGACGAACCCTGCATGCCGGTCACCGCGGCCCAGCCCAGCATCGGTGGCATCGCGCCGGCCAGGCCGCCGATGACGATGTTCTGCGAGGTCGCGCGCTTGAGGTACACGGTGTAGATCACCGCATAACCGATCAGCGAGGCGAAGGTCAGCACCGCAGTGATCAGGTTCACCCACAGCACCAGGAGGGTCATCGACAGCACGATCAGTACGCCGGCGAACACCAGCACCTGCCACGGCTTGACCTTGCCCACCACCAGCGGACGCCACGAAGTGCGCGCCATCTGCGCATCGATGTGCGCATCCAGCAGCTGGTTGATCGCGGCGGCGGCCGAAGCGGCCAGCCAGATGCCGAGGAAACCGAGCACGCCGGCGCGTACCTGCTCCCAGCTGGGCACGCCGGGGATGGCCAGGACCATGCCGACCAGGGCAGTGAAGACGATCAGCGCGACGACCTTGGGCTTGGTCAGGTCCCAGTACTGGCGGTAATTGGAAAACATGGAGTCAGTCCGGGGCGCGCAGGCGGGCCAGCAGGCTGACCAGCACGAACAACAGGGCAACGGCCACGCCGTTGTGGGCCACCGCCACTTCCAGCGGCAGCGCCAGCTTCACATTGAGGATGCCGAGGGTGACCTGCAGCACCAGCAGCGCGATCAGCGCGCTGGCCCAGCCGCGCATGCTCGGCAAACGGAACAGGCGCACGCCCAGCCACAGCAGGTAGACGGCCACCACCACGGCGAACAGGCGATGGGCCATCTGGATGGCGATACGCGAGGCGCCATCGAGCACGCCGCCTTCGTAATCCACGCCGATGCCACGCCACAGCGTGAAGCCTTCGACGAAGTTGTGCTGCGGCCACCACTGGTTGGCGCAGCGCGGGAAGTTGTCCAGCGAGGCGCTGCCACCGCCGCAGGCCAGCGCCGCGTAGTTGGCGCTGACCCAGCCGCCCAGGGCGATCTGGGTGACCAGCACGGCCAGGCCGATGCGCAGCAGCCACTTCAGCTTCGGCGCCTCGGCCAGGGTGATCGGCATGTGCGTGGCACGCCACGCCATCCAAGCCAGCAGCGCGAACATCAGCATGCCGCCCAGCAGGTGCCCCATCACCACGATGGGCTTGAGCAGCAGGGTCACCGTCCACATGCCCAGCAGGGCCTGGAAGATCACCACGGCCAGGGTCAGCAGTGCAGCGCGCGTCAGGTCGATGTTGCTCCAGCGCAGCGCGGCGATCAGCAGGATCGCCTCGCCGATCAGAGCCAAGGTACTGGCGGTGCCATGCCAGCCCATCATGTACAGCGGTATGCCGGCGGCCACCAGCACGCAGGCGGTCACCACCGCCGTGCTTCCGAATCGCCGCTTGCGCGTGGCCAGCAGCGCCAGGGTCAGGATCTCGATGCCCAGTGCGCCGGCCAGGAACCGGTGCACCTGTTCACGCCAGGCCTTGTGGGTCTCCAGCGGGCGGATCTCCGCCGCCGGGTGGCCGATGGTCTCTTCCACGTGCTGCGGCCAGGTGGCCTGGCCATAGCAGGTCGGCCAGTCCGGGCAGCTCAGGCCGGCATCGGACAGGCGCACGAAGGCGCCGAACATGATCGTGCTCGCAGTCATGATCATGGCGAACCACGCCAGGCGGTGGAAATTGCGGTGCAGCGCCGGACGCGCGGAAAGGCTCATCAAACGGGACTCACTTCAGTTTCAGCAACGTGGCCATGTCCTTGCGCAGGCCGCCCAGATCACTACCAGGGGCATGGCGCATGATCACGAAGCCGTTCGGATCGATCACGTAGACCGGCAGTCCAGCCGGATCATCGACGCCGGGCAGCGCCGCGCGCAGGGCTGGCGACGGAGCCAGCGGCCGCAGCGCAGGCAGCGAGGCGATCGACGCCGGTGGCGTTCCCAGCCACAGGATCTCGACATTATCGGCGTTATGGCCGAACAGCTGCCACACCTTGCCCAGTCCCTGCGACAAAGTGACGCACTGCGCGTCGCAGACTCCGGCCGGCGCCACCAGCAGGCGCCAGGTACGGGCTTCGGGGTTCCAAGGGTACGGCTGGCCGTTGGCCAGGGTCGGCGCCTGCTGGCGCAGGTCCACCGGCGGCTTCAGCAGCTGGCCGGCATTGCGGTGCCCGGTGGGCTGCCAGCCAGAGAAGCGCAGCACGGCGGCCAGCGCCATCGCCCCGAAGAACACGGCAAACAGCAGCACCAGGGTCCGGCGGCCGGAGCCGCGCGCCTGCGGGGACGTAGCAGTGTTCATGCGGGGCATTTTCTCATGGTTGGGTGAGGGATGCGGGTGTGACGCCGCGGTAGTGCCGGCCGCTGGCCGGCATCCAGGAATGCGGGGGTTGCCGGCCAGCGGCCGGCACTACCGGGCGGCACGTCGCCTGCGCCACTCCAGTACCAGCACGACCACCAGCACGGTCAGGGCCAGGCCGAACCACTGCACGGCGTAGCCCAGGTGGCGCTGCGGCGGCAGCGTGTTCGGCAGCAGGTCCAGGTCGCGCTCATCGCCGAAGGGCAGCGCCGGGTCCAGGCGCAGGACCCGTTCCGGCAACGCCGGCACACCCAGTGCTGCGGCCAGGCCCTCGGCCGGCAACCGGCTGGCCAGCCAGCGCCCGGCCTCATCGGTAGCGGAGAACGCCGGGCCCAAGGCCAGTCCCGCCGACGGTGGCGGCGCGAGCAGCCCGCGCACGGCCACCGGCGAAGGTGGCGACGGCACATCCGGCAGGGTGCGATCAGGCGGCAGCGCGCGCCATCCCAGATCGACCAGCAGCACGCTGCCCTCGTCACTGCGGAACGGGCGGTAGATCTTCACGCCGGCACGGCCGTGCCGGGTCTGGTTGTCCAGCAGCACCACGCCGGGCAGGAAGCGACCGTGGTCGGCCACGCCATGCAACGCACCGGGCGCTGCCAGCGCCTGCGCCAACGACAGTACCTGCGCTGCGGCTGGACCCTGTGCATCCAACATTGCCTGTTTGGCATGCATGCGCTGCAGCTGCCACAGCCCCAATGCGGTGAAACCGGCCATTGCCAGCACGGCCAGCAGCCATCCGAGCACGCGCGTGTGCTGGCGCATCATGACAAGTCCGCGCAAACGCGGTCAGATAGGCACATCCACCCTGCCCTCGAGCCGCGCATGAGTGATTCGCTGAAGACCCTGCTGGTAATCGCGTTTCTGATCGTCATCGTCTGGAATCTGGGCGCCGGCCTGTATTACCTGCTGGTCGACCGCGGCCAGACCAAGCGCACGGTCAACGCACTGACACGCCGCATCGGGGTGTCGGTGGCCTTGATCGTACTGGTGATCGTGAGCATCTACATGGGCTGGATCAAGCCGCACGGCATCGGCGGCTGAGGCCACCGATGCGTGCGCGGTCAAAGCACGTAGACGAACATGAAGAGCATCAGCCACACCACGTCGACGAAGTGCCAGTACCATGCGGCGGCTTCGAAACCGAAATGGTTGTCGCGGGTGAAGTGTCCCTTGGCCGAACGCAGCCACATCACGATCAGCATGATCGTGCCCAGCAGCACGTGCGCGCCGTGGAAGCCGGTCAGCATGAAGAACGTCGAACCATAGATACCCGAGCCGAGCGTCAGGTTCAGTTCCTTGTAGGCGTGGATGTACTCTTCCGCCTGCAGGGTCAGGAAGCCGAGGCCGAGCACCACGGTCAGGCCCAGCCAGATCAGCAGCTGGCGGCGGTTGCCGGCCTTCAGTGCATGGTGGGCGATGGTCAGGGTCACGCCGGAGGTGAGCAGGATCAGCGTGTTGATCAGCGGCAGGCCCCAGGCCGGGATGGTCTGGAACGCACCGCCGATCGCCGCCGGCCCGTTGGTCGGCCAGCCGGCGGAATAACCCTGCCAGAGCAGCTCGTTGGTCATCACCCCGCGGCCTTCGCCGCTCAGCCACGACAGGCCCAGGTTGCGGGTGTAGAACAGCGCGCCAAAGAAGGCGCCGAAGAACATCACTTCGGAGAAGATGAACCAGATCATCCCCATCCGGAACGAGCCATCGACCTGGTGGTTGTAGTTGCCCGCCTGCGATTCGCGCACCACGTCGCTGAACCACCAGAACAACGTCAGTACCAGCATCGCGATACCGATGTAAAACGTCCAGCGCCCCCAGCTGGCATCGTTGAGCCAGCTGGCCACGCCCACCATGGTCACCATCATCGCGATGGAGCCCACGAACGGCCATTTGCTCTGGGCCGGGACGAAGTACACGTTGGCGTCGGTCGGTGTCTGGGCCATGTCGGTATCCGGGTCAGGGTGCGGCGTGCGCGCCGTCCGAGGTGGCGGCCGGGGCCAGCCGATCGGACAACGCGTCGTTGCGGTAGAAGGTGTAGGACAAGGTGATCGTCTTGATCTCTGGCGGCAGGTCCGGATCGACGATGAAACGCACCGGCATGTCGCGCTTCTCGCCGGCCTGCAGCGTCTGCGCGGTGAAACAGAAACATTCGGTCTTGCTGAAGAAGCCCGAGGCACGCGCCGGCGCCACCGAAGGCACCGCACTGCCGACCACCGCCTGCTGGCTGTCGTTGCGGGCGAAGTACAGCGCTTCGTTGAGTTCGCCCGGCACCACGTCCATGGTCAGCTGTTCGGGATGGAACGACCACGGCAGGCGCGAATTGACGCCGCCATCGAACTCCACCCGCACGGTGCGCTTGCCAGCTGCAGCACCCGTACTGGCTTCACCACCCGGGCCGCGTTCCAGGCGCACGCCGAATACCTTTTCGCAGGCAATGCGGTACAGCGGCACCAGCGAGAAGGTCAGCAGGAACACCGCCACCGCCACGCCGATCAGGCGCGGCAGCCCGGCACTGCGAGACGGTGTGCTGGCTGGCGCCTCGCTCATCGGCCGATCACCCCGCTGAGGATGAAGCCGACGTAGACCAGCACCGCGATGGCGCCGACCCACATCGCCGTGCGCCTGGCGCGCTGGCGCTGCTGTTCGATGCCGTTTTCCGGGGCGTCGCCCGGGCTGTTGTAGAGCCGAGCCATGCTCGGCTGCTCCACGTCAGCCGAGCATGGCTCGGCTCTACAGGTCTGCAGTGGGCTCTCGCTATGCATACCCCACCTCAATGCGTGATGTCGTCATGCGCCAGATCCCCCGGGCGGATGGTCGGCGGCGTGGTGAAGGTGTGCGCCGGTGCCGGCGACGGCAGCGTCCACTCCAGGCCGCGCGCACCCTCCCAGGAACGGGCCTCGGCCTTCTCGCCGTTGCGCAGCGACGACAGCAGGATCGCGGCCATCATGAACGGGGTGACGAACATGCCGAACGCACCGATCGAGCTGATCAGGTTCCAGTCGGCAAACGCCACGCTGTAGTCGGGAATGCGCCGCGGCATGCCGGCCAGGCCGAGGAAATGCTGCGGGAAGAACAACAGGTTGACGAATACGATCGACCACCAGAAGTGCACCTTGGCCCACTTCTCGCTGTACATCCGCCCGGTCCACTTCGGCCACCAGTAGTACACCGCGGCGATCAGCGCGAACACCGCACCGGTCACCAGCACGTAGTGGAAGTGGGCGACCACGAAGTAGGTGTCGTGGTACTGGAAGTCGGCGGCGACGATCGCCAGCATCAGGCCGGAGAAGCCACCGATGGTGAACAGGATGACGAAGGCCACCGACCACAGCATCGGTGCCTCGAACGTCAGCGAGCCACGCCACATGGTGCTGACCCAGTTGAACACCTTCACGCCGGTCGGGATCGAGATCAGCATGGTGGCGAACATGAAGTAGATCTCGCCGCCCAGCGGCATGCCCACGGTGAACATGTGGTGGGCCCAGACGATGAACGACAGGAACGCGATCGCGGCGGTGGCGTACACCATCGCCTGGTAGCCGAACAGCGGCTTGCGGCTGAAGGTCGGGATGATCTCGCTGACCACGCCGAAGGCGGGCAGGATCATGATGTAGACCTCGGGATGGCCGAAGAACCAGAAGATGTGCTGGTACATCACCGGGTCACCGCCACCGGCGGCGTTGAAGAAGCTGGTGCCGAAGAACTTGTCGGTCAGCAGCATGGTCACCGCACCGGCCAGCACCGGCATCACCGCGATCAGCAGGAAGGCGGTGATCAGCCAGGCCCAGCAGAAGATCGGCATCTTCAGCAGGTCGATGCCCGGCGCGCGCATGTTGAGCACAGTGGCGATGATGTTGATCGCACCCATGATCGAACTGATGCCGGCCACGTGGATGGCGAACACGCTGAAGGCCACGTTGTAGCCGCCCTGCAGCGACAGCGGCGGATACAGCGTCCAGCCACCCGCCGGCGCACCACCGGGTAGGAACAGCGTCAGCAGCAGCAGGCTGAAAGCCACCGGCAGCAACCAGAACGACCAGTTGTTCATGCGCGGCAGCGCCATGTCCGGCGCGCCGATCTGCAGCGGGATCATCCAGTTGGCCAGGCCGACGAAGGCCGGCATTACGCCACCGAAGATCATCACCAGCGCATGCACGGTGGTCATCTGGTTGAAGAACTCGGGCTTGACGAACTGCAGGCCCGGCTGCGCCAGCTCGGCGCGGATCACCACGCTCATCGCCGCGCCGATGATGAACATGATGAAGCTGAAACCGAGGTACAGCGTGCCGATGTCCTTGTGGTTGGTCGAGAAGAACCAACGCTCGAAGAAGCTCTGGTGGTGATGGTGATCGTCGTGCCCAACTGCCGAGTGCGCCATTGCAAAACACCTCTCAGAATCGGTTGTCACCACGGCCGCGAGCGGCCGCGGGCTTTACATCACGCTCCGCTGGCCGCGCTGGCAGGCGCGCTGCCCGCTTCGGCAGCAGCAGGCGCAGCCGGTGCCTCGCCCGCCGGTGCAGCCGGTTCGGCAGGTGCCGCAGGCGTGGCGGGCTCGGCGGGCGGCGCCGGCTTGCGCTGCGCCAGCCACTTCCTGAAGTCCTCCTTGGACACCGCCTCGACCACGATCGGCATGAAGCCGTGGTCCTTGCCGCACAGCTCGGCGCACTGGCCGCGGTAGACACCGGGCTGCTCGATGCGGGTCCAGGCTTCGTTGATGAAGCCGGGGATGGCGTCCTGCTTCCAGCCCAGCGCCGGCACCCACCAGGCGTGGATCACATCATCGGAAGTGATGACGAACCGCACCTTGGTATCGACCGGCAGCACCAGGCGGTTGTCGACATCCAGCAGGTAGTGCGGATGGCTTTCGCGGGTCGGCACGATGCCACTCTGCCGCACGCGGTCGGACTCGCGGTCCAGGCGGCTGGTGAAGGTGACGTTCTCGCCAAGGTATTCGTATTTCCACATCCACTGGTAGCCGGTGACCTTCACCGTCATCTCGGCATCGCGGGTGTCGTACATCTTGATCAGGTTGGCGGTGGCCGGCCAGGCCATCACGATCAGGATGATCACCGGGATCACCGTCCAGATTACTTCGGCCTTGGTGTTGTGGCTGAAGGTGGCGGCGACCGCGCCCTTGGATTTGCGGAACTTGAAGATGGCATAGGCCATCGCGCCGAACACGATGACGCCGATCACCGTGCAGATGATCAACGAGAGATTGTTCGATTCCCAGGCCAGGCGCGAGGTCTGGGTCACCCCCTTGCCCATGTTCAGCTGCCACGGCTTCGGATCGGCCGCCTGGGCCCAGGCCAACGCCGGCATCAGTCCCCCGGTCGCCAGCACTGCGGCAATCGCGTTCACGCACTTCGTGCCCCACCTGCTGCTTTGCTTCATTGCCTAGACCCTTAGCGTCGTCGGTTGCCGCCATCGCTGGCGGCGAGCAAGCTTTCAAGTGTCTCTGCAAGCGTCTGACGTTCGGCCGGCGCGAGGAAACTCCCCACCTCCACCTGCCGGCCGCTGGACGCCAGCCGGACCCTCTCATCGTCGGTGAGCAGGCGCACCCAATGGGGGTGGGCCCGGAACACCGGCGATCCACCGGGTACGGGGATGACCTCCACGTACGCCGGTACTACCCGGATCTCCTCCTGCCGTTCACCGCTGCGCCACAAGGCACGCAGCGCCGCCGCCAGCACCAGGCTGTACAGCAGCGCGAACAGGGGGGCGAACGCATTGCCGGCCAACCACCCGAGGGCGGACACCAGCCACATCGCACCCGACAACACGGTGAACAACAGGACGAACTGCCGGGCATCGAGCGCCCGTGGGGGACGCAGCCGCAGCTGCGTACCTGACCCATCCGGAGCTGGAAGCACCTCGATCATGTCGCAACCGCGTTCCTGCCGCGGGAAACGTCTCGATGGTAGCCCCGCCCTCTCGCCGGTAGCAAGGGTGCATTCACACATTTTCCGATGCTGCAACACAGCATGAGGTCGGCGGCACGAATGACGAATTCAGCACAAATATTGCCGAGCTTGCTGAACACGCTGAATGCACCGCAGCTAGGGACTATCAGCGCGTCATGAAGGTGTCTCCGCGGCACTTCCGATGGGCTCAAAAATGATTAAAATCGCCAAGTTTTCCACTGGCCGGACCGGCATGAACGCACCTTCCTCCTCCCCTGCCGCCCACGACGCTCCGCGTCCCGGCGCGCTGCTGTCGCCGGAACTGCCGGCGCCCCCCAACCCGTTCCGCCAGGCCATCACCGATGCCTGGTTGAAGGACGAGGCGAGCCACGTGCGTGAACTGCTGGCGCAGGCCCGCCTGCCCGCCGACGAGCAGGCCCGGGTGCAGGCACTGGCCGCCGACCTGGTCGGCCGCGTGCGCGTGCGCGCCAAGGACCAGGGCGCCATCGAAGCCTTCATGCGCCAGTACGACCTGGGCAGCGAGGAAGGCGTGCTGCTGATGTGCGTGGCCGAGGCACTGCTGCGTATTCCGGACCAGGACACCGCCGACAAGCTGATCCGCGACAAGCTGGCCGATGCCGACTGGGAAAAGCACCTGGGCGGCAGCGACTCGGTGCTGGTCAACGCCTCCACCTGGGGCCTGATGCTGACCGGCAAGCTGGTGCAGATGAACGACGCCACCCGCGCCGATGCCCCCAGCGCGTTCAAGCGCCTGGTCGGCCGCGTCGGTGAGCCGGTGGTGCGCCTGGCCGTGCGCCAGGCCATGAAGATCATGGGCCACCAGTTCGTCATGGGCCGCACCATCAGCGAAGCGCTGGCGCGCTCGCACAAGGGCGACAACGCCAGCTACCGCTACTCGTTCGACATGCTGGGCGAAGGCGCGCTGACCATGAAGGACGCGCTGCGCTACCTGGAAGACTACCGTCGTGCGATCCACGCCATCGGCGGCGATCACAAGGCCCGCGGTGGCCGTCCGGACGGCGACGTCAACAACGCGCCGGGCATCTCGATCAAGCTGTCGGCGCTGTACCCGCGCTACGAGCACGCCAAGCGCGAGCGCGTGCTGAAGGACCTGGTGCCGGGCGTGCTGGAACTGGCACAGCTGGCCAAGAGCTACGGCATCGGCTGCACCGTCGACGCCGAAGAGTCCGACCGCCTGGAACTGTCGCTGGACATCATCGAGCAGGTGTTCTCCGACGCCTCGCTGGCTGGCTGGGATGGCTTCGGCGTGGTCGTGCAGGCCTACCAGAAGCGCACGCCGTACACGATCGACCACCTGGCCGACATGGCACGCCGTGCCGGTCGCCGCCTGCAGGTGCGCCTGGTCAAGGGCGCCTACTGGGATGCCGAGATCAAGCGCGCGCAGATCGAAGGCTACCCGGGCTACCCGGTGTTCACCCGCAAGCAGAACACCGATGTGTCCTACCTGGCCTGCGCCAAGCGGCTGTTCACCCATGCGGACGCGATCTACCCGATGTTCGCCACGCACAACGCGCACACCATCGCGGCCGTGCGCAGCATCGCCAACGGCGGCGTGTACGAGCACCAGAAGCTGCACGGCATGGGCGACGACCTGTACGCCGAAGTGGTGCCGGCCGATCGCTTGAACCTGCCCTGCCGCGTGTACGCCCCGGTCGGTTCGCACGAAGACCTGCTGCCGTACCTGGTGCGCCGCCTGCTGGAAAACGGTGCCAACTCCAGCTTCGTCAACCGCATCACCGACGAGCGCGTGCCGATCGCCGACCTGATCCGCGATCCGGTCGAGATGGTCGCCTCGTTCGAATCGATTCCGCATCCCAAGATCCCGCTGCCGGTTGACCTGCTGCGCAGCCAGAACCACGACAGGAAGAACTCCATGGGCGCCAACCTCGCCAACGACAACGAACTGCGCGCCCTGGCCGAGCAGCTCAACGCCGCCGTGAAGCCGTGGCAGGCCTCGCCGCTGGTACCGGGTGCCAACCCGGCCGGCGCCGCGCTGCCGGTGACCAACCCGGCCGACACCCGCGAAGTGGTCGGCCAGTGGCTGGCCGCCGATGCCGCCACCGTGCAGAAGGCCCTGGCCAACGCCGTGGCCGCACAACCGGCCTGGAACCGCACCCCGGCCGCCAGCCGCGCCGCCATCCTCGAACACGCCGCTGACCAGCTGGAAGCGCGCATGCCGGAGTTCATGGCGCTGTGCGTGAAGGAAGCCGGCAAGAGCCTGCCCGACAGCATCGCCGAAGTGCGCGAAGCCGTGGATTTCCTGCGCTACTACGCCAAGCAGGCGCGCGAGCAGTTCAGCCACGCCGAGAAGCTGCCGAGCCCAACTGGTGAAACCAACGAGCTGCAGTTGCACGGCCGGGGCGTGTTCGTCTGCATCAGCCCGTGGAACTTCCCGCTGGCGATCTTCCTGGGCCAGGTCGCTGCCGCCCTGGCCGCCGGCAACAGCGTCATCGCCAAGCCGGCCGAGCAGACCAACCTGATCGGCTACTACGCGGTGAAGCTGCTGCACGACGCCGGCGTGCCGGCCGAGGTGGTGCAGTTCCTGCCGGGCGACGGTGCTACCGTCGGTGCCGCGCTGACCGCCGACCCGCGCGTGGCCGGCGTGGCCTTCACCGGCTCCACCGACACCGCCCGTGCGATCAACCGCGCGATGGCCGCGCGTGACGCCGCCATCGGTGTGCTGATTGCCGAGACCGGCGGCCAGAACGCCTTCATCGCCGATTCGTCGGCGCTGCCGGAACAGCTGGTCAAGGACGCGATCGGTTCGGCCTTCACCTCCGCCGGCCAGCGCTGCTCGGCCGCGCGCGTGCTGTTCGTGCAGGACGACATCGCTGACAAGGTGATGACCATGCTGGCCGGTGCGATGAAGGAGCTGAAGGTCGGCAACCCGGGCCTGCTGTCCACCGACGTCGGCCCGGTGATCGACGCAGATGCGCTGAAGATCCTGCAGGACCACGCTGAGCGCATGGACCGCGAAGCACGCCTGATCGCCGCCGCCGAGCTGTCCTCCGAAACGGCGCACGGCACCTTCTTCGCGCCGCGCGCATACGAACTGAAGGATCTGGGCCAGCTGCAGAAGGAAGTGTTCGGGCCGGTCCTGCACGTGATCCGCTGGAAGGGCGACCAGCTCGACGCGGTGATCGACCAGATCAACGCTACCGGCTACGGCCTGACCCTGGGCGTGCATTCGCGCATCGACGAAACCGTTGACCGCATCAGCAACGGCGTCCACGTCGGCAACGTGTACGTCAACCGCAACCAGATCGGTGCAGTGGTCGGCGTGCAGCCGTTCGGCGGCCAGGGCCTGTCCGGCACCGGCCCGAAGGCCGGCGGCCCGCACTACCTGCTGCGCTTTGCCACCGAAAAGACGGTGACGGTGAACACCACCGCCGCCGGCGGCAACGCCTCGCTGCTGACCCTGGGCGACTGATCGCCTGCTTGGTGCGGTAAACAAGAAACCCCGCGAATGCGGGGTTTCTTGTGTTTTGCTTCCTGTAGCGCCGGGCCCATGCTCGGCTTTTCCGGCGCAGCCGAGCGTGGGCTCGGCTCTACAGGAATTCAGGTGCCGTCGTGGCCTCGGCCCGCATCAGATTGCGCCAGTGCCCGAGAGCAACAAGTGCATTGACCCAGAAACCGATGTACAGGATCGAGGTCAGGTGCAGGCCACGGCTGTAGTACAGCGGCACTGCAACGGTGTTTACCAGCAGCCAGACCCACCACGACTCCAGCTTGCGCCGCATCATCAGGATCTGCGCGATCACGCTCAGCACCAGTACCGCCGAATCGATGTACGGCGCATAGGCATTGGTCAGTCGGGTCAGCATCCAGCCGTAGCCGAAGGTGGCCACTACCGCCAGCGGCGCCAGCCAGGCCCAGGCACGCGGCCGCAATGAAGTAATCGGCAACGGCGCACCATGATCGCCGCGCAGCCACTGCCACCAGCCCAGCACGCTGATCGCGATGAAGAAGAACTGCAGCACCATGTCCGCGTACAGGTGCGAGCGTTCGAACACGGCAGCAAACAATGCACAGCCGACGATGCCCAGCCACCAGGTGTGCACGTTGTTGCGGCCGGCCAACAGGATCGAGCCGGCGACGGCGATGTTGGCGGCCAGCTCCAGCTGGAAGCTCGGGTCGGACAGGTTCATCGCACCATTGTCGCGTAGATCCGCGCCCTGCGTCGTCGGACCAGTAGATCCATGCCATGCGTGGATACCCTCCACAAAAAGAAAGCCCCGCTTGCGCGGGGCTCTCCTCGTACTGCTTCAGGCAATCGCCCGAATCAGAACTTGTACTGCATCGACGCCGCCAGCACGTCGCCGCTCACCTTGTACTTGCCGGTCACGGTGTTGGCAGTGGCCGAGGTCGAGGTGATGTTCGGATCCTTGGTGAACAGGTGGGTGTAACCCACGCTGTATTCCATCTTGTCCGAAGCGGCGTAGGTCAGGCCCAGCGACAGCCACTTGCGGGTGGTGTCCGGCACGCGCACGTCACGGTGGGCGTCGGTGGTCGGGGTCTGGTCGTATGCCAGGCCACCACGCAGGGTCAGCTTGTCGTTCACGCGGAAATCGGTACCGATCGACGCGAAGGTGGTGTCGCGGTAGTGGAACGGCAGCACGCTGTCCGGCTGGTTGGAGTCATAGTCGACGGTGACCTGGTCGAACTTGCTCCACGCCGTGCGCGTGACCTCGGCCATGATCTGCCACTGGTCGTTCACGCGATGGGTGAAGCCCATGGTGGCGCTGGCCGGCAGGGTGATGGTGGCGCGGCCGTTGCTGTCGATGAAGGTACCCGGGGCGGCAGTGGCCAGGAAGGCGGCAGCGTTCTGCGGGATGGTGAAGTCGGCCTTGCCGTCGGTGATCTTGTGCTCGACCTTCGAGCGGTAGCTGAAGGCGATGTTGGTGCCTTCCACCGGGGTAACCGTCATGCCCAGGGTGTAGCCGACCGACACTTCGTCGCCCTTGATGCGCAGGTAGCCATCGGCGGTGCCCGGCGAGAAGCCGAGCTGGGCGGCCTGGCGTGCAGCCGCCTGCGACGCCGCCGCAGCCTGGGCCGCAGTGCCGCCGGCAGCCAGCACACGCGCCGCAGCGGTGCGCTGGGCCGTGGCGTTGATCGCGGTGCCGGTATCGACAGCGCTGGTCAGGTCGACGTTCAGGCGCTCAGCGAACACCGAAGCACCGAACGACAGGTACGGGTTGACGTCATAGGAGAACGCCACGCCCAGGTCGATCGCCTGCAGCTCGGTCTTGACGCCATTGTAGCGGCCGACCCAGTCGCGGTCGTATTCGGTCTTGAAGCCGAACGGCACGGTCAGCGATGCACCGAAGTGCATGTTGTCGTTCTCGCCGAACGGCACGTGGAAGTACGCGGCCGGAACCGGGGCGATCATGCCGGCGTCGCCGCCGTTGCCACCGGAAATCGGCGCGCCGTTGCCGTACTGTCCCTGGCCGCGGAACTTGGCGCCGAAGCTGATGGCGCTGACGTCGCCCTGGACCAGGGTGCCGTCGAGCAGGCGCATGGAGGCCGGGTTGGTGGCGATGACCGAGGCGTCACCTTCGGTCGAGGTGGAGCCGGCGAACGCGCGGCCCAGGCCCTTGGCGCTGTTTTCCTTCAGCTGGAAGGCGGCAGCAGTGGCATCGGCGGCGGCCAGCGCACCGGCAACGCCGACGGCCAGCAGGGTCAGTCGGGCAATGGTGGAAGCGGTTTGCATCGTAGTTCTCTCTCTCCGGTAAGCGGTGATGGTGCTCTGAGTGCGCCTGCGCCCGCCAAGTCCTGGGACCCATCGGAGCGCGCCGGATTCCCCTCCCGACATACGACGCCGTATGCGAGTATTACCCAGAGCCGTTAATGAAACAATAACGGTGCGGTCGGTTTTCTCGTCTCGAAAGCTGAACAGGACAATCCCCGCCGCAAGCGCCCGCACGCTAGGCTAGTGCCATGTTCGTCTCCCTCCCGTCCCGCAAGAAGGCGGCCCTGCGCTGGGCCACGCCCGTGCTGTTTGCGGCACTGTGGTTGGCGTTCCTGTGGTCGATCTCGCGGCCGGACGATGCCCGCGGCAGCCTCTGGCTGGACTGGGGCGCCCTGTCCACCGGCCTGACCCACCCGCTGGACTGGTGGGCGACCCTGCAGGACGGCAGCGTGCTGCGCCTGTTCACCGCGCTGTTCCTGCACGCCGACTGGTCACACCTGCTGGGCAACCTGGTGTTCCTGCTGATCTTCGGCCTGCCCGCCGAGCGGGTGCTGGGGCCGTGGCGGCTGCTGCTGCTGTTCCTGGTCGGCGGCGCAGTGTCGAACCTGGTGGCGATCTACACCATGGGCAGCCCGGACCAGATCATCATCGGCGCCAGTGGCGCGGTGTCGGCCCTGATCGGTGCGTATCTGGCCCTGTTCCCTGGCGCGCGGCTGGGCGTGGTGATCCCGCTCGGCCTGTTCCTGGAGTTCGTGCGCGCGCCGGCCTATCTGTTGATCGGCGTCTGGGCGGCACTGCAGGTGGTGTTCGCCCACATCGGCCCCAGCTTCGGCATGGTGGCCTGGTGGGCGCACATCGGTGGCTTCGTGTTCGGCGTGGTGTACGGAGTCTACGTGCGGGCGGCCATCGCCCGCCGCCTGCGCAAGCGCCACGGCTTCTGACCGCCCGGGTAGTGCCGGCCGCTGGCCGGCATTTGTTTTCTTCTTCCGCCCTTGAGCCGACGCCGGGCATGGCCCGGCGCTACCTCACGGCTTCGCTGGGGCCGGTGCGGGCTTTGCTTCCGGCTTTGCTTCCGGCTTAGGTTCGACCTTCGCTTCCGGCTTCGCCGCAGCGGCCTTCGCGGCCTTGGCCGCATCCGCCTTGGCGGCCTCGGCCTTCAACCGTGCGGCCACCGAGCCTGGGTTCTTCAGCTCGGCCAGCGCGTCGTTGATCGGGCCATCGCCCGGCAGCACCGCACCGGCGTGGTAGCCCTCGGTGCCTTCGTCGTCGCCACGCAGATGGCCCGGCAGGGTCGCTTCGCTGTAGTCGCTCAGGCTGGCCGGCAGGGCATCCTCCGCCGGGGTGGCGGCGGGCTTCAACTCGACGTCCGGCACGATGCCGGTGGCCTGGATCGACTTGCCGCTGGGCGTGTAATAGCGCGCGGTGGTCAGCTTCACCGAATCGCCGTTGTCCAGCGGCAGCACGGTCTGCACCGAGCCCTTGCCAAAGGTGCGGCTGCCAACCACGCGGGCGCGCTTGTTGTCGCGCAGCGCGCCGGCGAGCACTTCCGAGGCACTGGCCGAACCGGCATCGGCCAGTACCACCACCGGTGCACCCTTCAGCAGGTCGCCTGGGGTCGCGTCGAATCGGGCATCGCTGATGCTGATGCGGCCACGGGTGCTGACGATGTTGCCCTTGTCGAGCAGATCGTCGGCTACCTGCACGGCGGCCGTCAGCAGGCCACCCGGATTGCTGCGCAGATCCAGCACCAGGCCCTTGAGCTGGCCACCGGACTGCTTCTGCAGCTGCTGCACGTGCTTCTGGAAGTCCGAGCCGGTATCGGCCTGGAAGGTGCTCAGGCGGATGTAGCCATAGCCGGGTTCCAGCAGGCGGCTGCGCACGCTGGTCACGCGGATGGTCTGGCGGGTGAGGCTGACATCGAACGGCTTCGGCTTGCCTTCGCGCACGATGGTCAGCACCACCTTGCTGCCGGCTGGGCCGCGCAGCGGTTCACTCGCATCGATGGCGCTGATCGGCTTGCCGTCGATGGCGATGATCAAATCGCCGGCAAGGATGCCGGCCTTGGCTGCCGGCGTGTCGTCGATCGGCGCGATCACCTTCATGCTGGCGTTGTCCGGCTGCTGCTGCAGCTCCACGCCGATGCCCTCGTAGGCACCGTTGGCCTGCTCGTCGAAAGCCTGCGCGTCTTCCTTGTTGAAGTAGGTGCTGTGCGGATCAAGGTCGAGCAGCAGGCCACGCACGGCTGACTGCATCAGCTTCTTGTCATCGACCGGGTCGACATAGGCGGCGCGCACCGCGTTGTACACGGCCACGAACCGGCGGATTTCCTCCAGCGGCACCTTCGAGGTCACCGCCTCCTCGCTGTTCGCTGCCTGCCCGCTGGTTTCCTGGCTTGGGGCAGGCGCGGTCTGCTGCGCCCAGGACAGCGCTGGCAACAGGGCCAGCAAGAGGGTGGCGGTACGGGCTGCGCGCATGGATCACTCCTGTCGACGGTGGCATGGTGCCCAAGGCACATGCACCGATTATGCGCGAAGCACAGCTAAATTCCCGTTGAATCCGGCCCGTGCGTAACGAGCCGGGTTCAGCGCCGCTGCAGCCAGCTGTCCGGGTTGACCGGCTGCCCGCCACGACGCAGCTCGAAGTACAGCGCGGTGACACCTTGGCCACCCGAATTGCCGACCTTGGCCACTGCATCACCGCGGCTGACCCGCGCACCGGCATCCTTCAGCAGGGTGTCGTTGTGCGCGTACAGGCTCATGTAGCCGTTGCCGTGGTCGACGATCAGGATCATGCCGTAGCCGGTCATCCAGTCGGAGAACACCACGGTGCCATCGGCCACGGCGGTGACCGTGCTGCCAGCCGGTGCGCCGATCAGCACGCCACTGCTGGTGCGGCCATCGGGCAGCTTGCCGCCATAGCGGGCCAGCAGGTTGCCGGACAACGGCCAGCCCAGGCCGCCCACCTTCGGCGCCGGTGCCGATGCGACCGCAGGCGGCACCTTGGTCGGTGGCGGTGGCGGCCGGCCCTGTGCGGCGGCCTGGCGTGCAGCACGTTCGGCGGCGGCCTTCTCCGCTGCCGCACGGCGTGCAGCCGCGCGGCGCTCGGCCTCGGCACGGGCAGCGGCCGCTCGCAGGTTGGCCAGCAATGTTTCCAGCGCCTTGGCGTCCTGGCCCAGCGCCTGTTCCTTCTCGCGCTGGTCCTTGAACCGCTCTTCCAGCGAGGCAACGGTCTTTGCGCGATCGCGGCGGTCCGCTTCCAGAGCGGCTGCCTGCTGTTTCTGGTCCTGCTGCGTCCCCTGCAGCTTCTGCTTGCGCTCGGCGATCTGCGCCTGCAGTGCTTCCAGTTCCTTCAGGTCGGCGGTCAGCGTGGTGATCCGCTGCGCACGCTCGCGCTGCAGGTAGCGATGGTAGGCCAGGGCGCGGTTGGCATCGGCCACCGTGTCTTGCGACAGCAGCAGCTTCAGCGGTGCGTGGTTGCCCAGCTGATACGCCGCGCGCAACAGCCCGGCCAGTTCGCGGTGCTGCTGGGCCAGGTTGCCCTGCAGCGTGCTGCGGCGCTGCTCGGCTTCGGCCAGGGCGCGGCCCTGCTCGCGCAGCGCGGCTTCCGTCTGCGCAAGGGCACGGCCGGTGCGGGCTACCTTCTCGTCGGCCTCGCGCAGCTGCCGCGATGCCTGCCCGCGCTGGCCCTCGATCTGCCGTCGCTCCTGCGCCACGCCCTTCAGCTCACTGCGCAGTTTCTGCAGCTTGCGCTCGGTCTCGCGCGTAGTCTGTGCGGCACCTGGCAGCGGCAAGGCCAGCGCCAGGGCCAGCCCCAGCAGCAGGCAGCGCCCGCCGCGGGCAGCGGCGATGTGATGTCGGCGTGATGGGAAGGCATTGTCGCGCAAGGGCTTTCCAGTGACTTCAGGCAGTTGCGGGGGTTACCGGGGAATGGTGACATCTCCGCACGCGGCCTGCCAGCCGCACATCCATCGAGGTCGCCATGAAAATTCTTTCCATTCCGCTGCTGTTGGGCGTACTGCTGGCCACCGGGCCGGTCTGTGCGCAGGAGAACATCAGCAAGGTCAACGGCAGCATCAGCGCCGAACCCGGCCAGCGCTACGGCAAGCTGGACACCGTCAACGGCGGCATCCGCGTCGGCGAAGGCGTCGAGACCGGCAGCATCGACACCGTCAACGGCGGGGTCAAGGTCGCCGACGGCGCGCGCACCGGCAAGATCGAAACGGTCAACGGCGGCGTACGCCTGGGCCGCGAAGTGATCGCCAGCGGCGGCGTCAGCACCGTCAACGGCAGCATCTTCACCGATCGCGGCAGCCAAGTCGAAGGCGGTGTCGAGACCGTCAATGGTGGCATCGGCCTGGTCGAAAGCCGCGTCGGCAAGGACGTGGAGACCGTCAACGGTGACATCACCGTCGGTATCGGTTCGCAGGTCAACGGCGGCGTGCATGTGCGCAAGCCGAACTTCAGTGTCTCGCTGACCGCCAGCCGCAAGCCGCGTGTGATCATCGGCCCGAATGCCGTGGTCAAGGGTCCACTGCAGTTCGAACGCGAAGTGGTGCTGTACGTGCATCGCACTGCGCGCATCGGCCCGGTCACCGGCGCCGAGCCGATCCCGTTCGACACCGAAACCGCTCCGGCGGACTGAGCGCACCGCCTTCGGGTTCGGTGATACTCGCTGACACCGGTCGTGCACGACGCGCGGCCGCCCTTTGTTACCCAGGAATCGACGATGCCCCGCAAACTCCTCCTGTGCCTGGCCGCTGCGGCCGCGCTCAGTGCCTGCAAAGGCGAAGACACTCCGGCGCCCGCGCCGGCCACCGACACCACAGCTGCCAAGCCGGCTGCGCATGCGTTCTCCCCGGAGATCAATGCCGGCGACTTCGCCGAGATGGTCAAGACCCTGGCTTCGGATGAGTTCGAAGGCCGCGCGCCGGGCAGCAAGGGCGAAGAACTGACGGTCAACTACATCCGCGACCAGATGCAGCGCATCGGCCTGCAGCCCGGCAACGGCGACAGCTGGTTCCAGGATGTACCGATGACCGAGACCACGGCCGACGAATCGACCGTGCTGAAGATCACCCAGGGTGGCAAGACCACCGAACTGAAGTTCGGCACCGACATGGTGGTCGGCACCCGTACCGGCCAGGCCGAGGTGAAGGTCGATGCCAGCGATCTGGTGTTCGTCGGCTATGGCGTCGATGCGCCGGAGCAGAAGTGGAACGACTACGCCGGCCAGGACTGGAAGGGCAAGACCGTCGTGATGTTCGTCAACGATCCGGGCTTCCATATCGACGACGACAAGCTGTTCGACGGCAAGCGCATGACCTACTACGGGCGCTGGACCTACAAGTTCGAGGAGGCTGCCCGCAAGGGGGCCGCTGCCGCGCTGATCGTGCACGACACCGCCGGCGCGTCCTACGGCTGGGACGTGGTGAAGAATTCCTGGGCTGGCCCGCAGTACGACCTGCCAGCCAAGGATGACCCGGAAGCCCGTATTCCGGTGCAGGGCTGGCTGAGTGCCGACGCGGCCAAGGCGCTGTTTGCCGGAGCCGGCCTGGACCTGGCGCAGGCCTACAAGGATGCCAGCAAGCGCGGTTTCAAGCCGGTGCCGCTGAAGGCCACCGCTGCGGTCGACCTGAAGAGCCAGATCGCACAGAAGCAGTCGCGCAACGTGGTGGGTGTGCTGCCGGGTAGCAAGCGCGCTGCCGAGGCGGTGCTGTACATGGCGCACTGGGATCACCTGGGCAAGCATGAGGGCGAGACCGGCGACAACATCTACAACGGCGCCGTCGATAATGCGACCGGCGTCGCCGGTATTCTCGAAGTGGCCGAAGCCATGGCGCACCAGGATCCGAAGCCGGAGCGCTCGGTGGTGTTCCTGGCGGTGACCCTGGAAGAATCCGGCCTGCTGGGTTCGAAGTACTACGTTGCCCATCCGACTTTCCCGCTGGACAAGATTGCTGGCGTGATCAACATCGACGCGATGTCAGTGGCCGGCCGTGCCAAGGACGTGACCGTCACCGGCTTCGGCAGTTCGGAGCTGGAGGACATCCTCAAGCCGCTGGCCGCTGCCCAGGACCGCACGCTGCATGGTGAGACGTCGGTGCAGAGCGGCTTCTACTTCCGCTCGGACCACTTCAACTTCGCCAAAGCCGGCGTGCCGGCCCTGTACGCCGATGGCGGCGAGGACCTGCGCGAGGGCGGCGTTGACGCTGGCCGCAAGGCCGCAGCCGACTACGGCGCCAACCGTTACCACGGCCCGAAGGACGAGTTCGACGCGGCCACCTGGAAGCTGGACGGTACCGTCGAAGACCTTCAGTTGATGTACGGCGTGGGCAAGGAACTGGCCGGTGGCGATCGTTGGCCGAACTGGTACGAAGGCAACCCGTTCAAGGCTGCCCGCGACGCGATGATGAAGGACAAGGCTGCGGCCGCTGCAAAGTAGGGTCGAGCCATGCTCGACTGAACATCGTTGAGGTCAAAGCGGCGCCCCGTGGGGCGCCGCTTTTTTTGTACGCTCTGCCATTGGTGGGTGCCAACCTCGGTTGGCACCGCCTTCCGTGGGGACCATCTCGCCCACGCATGGCATGAATCTACCGGGCGATGTAACGCCATCGGGTTGCCGGCCAGCGGCCGGCACTACCGGCGTTTGCTACGCACAAAGAAAAACCCCGCTGCGTAAGCAGCGGGGTTTTGGGTGTAAACCCTGGCGATGACCTACTCTCGCATGGCTTGAGCCACACTACCATCGGCGCAGCTGCGTTTCACTTCCGAGTTCGGGATGGGATCGGGTGGTGCCACAGCGCTAATTTCACCAGGGAGACGGTTGCAGCAGCGCTTGCAGCGCCAGCTCGCGATCTTGCCCTTGGGGCGGAAGGAACCCGGAAAACGCAGTGCCTTCACTTATAAAGAAAAACCCCGCTGCGTAAGCAGCGGGGTTTTGGGTGTAAACCCTGGCGATGACCTACTCTCGCATGGCTTGAGCCACACTACCATCGGCGCAGCTGCGTTTCACTTCCGAGTTCGGGATGGGATCGGGTGGTTCCACAGCGCTAATTTCACCAGGGAG
>NZ_JCAFTO010000003.1:0-895728 GCF_059370315.1 Stenotrophomonas sp. YJH_SMC_46 | reverse complement strand
GCTGGTGGAATACATCCAGTACTACAACCAAGAGCGAATCAAATTGAAATTGAAGGGCCTGAGCCCGGTACAGTACCGGGAGCAGGCCCAACAGGCCCAATCGGCCGCCTGACCCCTGTCCAAGTCTCGGGGGTCACTTCAGGGACGGGTTTACGGCGTCCCCCGCCAACCCACCCTGGCCCGGCCCCCCTCGCAACTCGCGACCGCCGACCAACTGCTGTTGCTGTTGCTGTTGCTGTTGCTTCAAAAGCCTACCGCAGGCAGCGCCGCAGCCGCCGCTGCAAGAAAACCTGAATACGTTCCGACACCGCACCTCAATCCCCCGCCCCAGCGGCCGATAACGGGGTTGTCACCGCTTGTCCCGCCGTGACCGGCTCGGCGCCGCCCGCCCGTTTCGACCTGGTCCTGCTCGATGAATCTCCTGCATCGCTGGCAACACTACTTCAGCAATCTCTCCGTCCGGCGCAAGCTCAACCTGCTGACGCTGCTCATCGCGCTCGGCGTGATCGCGCTCTCGGTGATCGCCGCCCGCATGCAGTACCTGGACCTCACCGAGACCCGCAAGACCGCGCTGAAGACCCAGGTCGAACTCAGCTACGGCATCCTTCAGCACTACCACCGTCTGACCGGCACCGGCGAACTCAGCGAGGACGCCGCGAAGAGCGCCGCGTTGCAGGCCCTGGAAGTGATGCGCGCCGAGAACGATACGTACTACTTCAACATCTACGACACCGGCTACCGCCTGCTGATGCACCCGTTCCGCAAGGACCTGGTCGGCAAGGACATGAAGGACTTCCGCACCGACGACGGCGTGCGCATCTATTACGACCAGGTCGAAGCGGCCAAGGCCGGCGGTGGCTTCGTCAACTATCGATGGGCCAAGCCGGGCAGCAAGGGCGAGGTCGAGAAGGTCGCCTACGCCGGCCTGTTCGCGCCCTGGAACTGGGTGGTCAGCAGCGGCGTCTACATGGACGACGTGCAGCGGCAGGCGCTGGTGTTCACCGCCATCATGGCGATCTCCGGTGGTGTACTGGTGCTGATCGTGCTGGCCCTGAGCTGGGTCATCGGCAACCGTATCGCGCGCCCGCTGAAGCAGGCTACCGCCGTCGCCGAAGGCATCGCCAACGGCAAGCTGGACAGCCATATCGGCCCACAGCCGCACGACGAGCCCGGCCGCCTGCTGGAGGCGATGTCCGGCATGCAGCAGCAGCTGCACGCAGTAATCAACGGCCAGCGCGAAATGGCCCGCCGCCACGATGGCGGCGAACTGAGCTACCGCATCGACGCCAGTGCGTTCCCCGGTGAGTATGGGCTGATGGTGCAGGAGACCAACGCCCTGGTCGGCAGCCACGTGCAGACCCTGCACGATGTGCTGGATGTGGTGCAGCAGTACGCGGTCGGCGACCTCAGCCGCGACATCGCGCGCTACCCAGGCGAGAAGGCCGCAATGACCACCACCGTCGACACGGTCAAGGCCAACCTCGGCCGCATCAATGCCGAGATCAAGCAGCTGGCCAGTGCCGCCGCCGCGGGCGACTTCAGCCGCCGTGGCGAAGCGCAGCGCTTCGATTACGATTTCCGCCTCATGCTGGAAAACCTCAACGCGATGATGGCGGTCAGCGATGACAACCTCGGCAAGCTCTCGCAGCTGCTGTCGGCCATCGCCGAAGGTGACCTGACCGCGCGCATGCACGGCGACTACCAGGGCGTGTTCGCACGGATGCGCGACGATGCCAACACCACAGTCGCACAGCTGACCCAGATCGTCGGCCAGATCCAGGCCAGTGCTTCGAGCATCACGCTCGCCGCCGGCGAGATCGCCTCCGGCAACAGTGATCTGTCACGCCGCACCGAGCAGCAGGCCGCCAACCTGGAAGAAACCGCAGCCTCGATGGAGGAACTGACCTCCACCGTGCGCCAGAATGCCGAACACGCCCGCCAGGCCAACCAGCTCGCCATCGGCGCGCAGTCTGTTGCCTCCCAGGGCGGCAGCGTGGTCGGCCAGGTGGTCAGTACCATGTCCGCCATCGAGGCCTCGTCGAAAAAGATCGCCGAGATCATCTCGGTGATCGACGGCATCGCGTTCCAGACCAACATCCTGGCGCTGAACGCTGCCGTGGAAGCCGCGCGTGCCGGTGAACAGGGTCGCGGCTTCGCAGTGGTCGCCAGCGAAGTGCGTACCCTCGCCCAGCGTTCGGCCGCTGCGGCCAAGGAGATCAAGGGCCTGATCGACGATTCGGTCGGCAAGGTCACCGAAGGCTCCAGCCTGGTGCACCAGGCCGGCAGCACGATGGGCGAGATCGTCGCCTCGGTGCAGCGCGTGACCGACATCATGGCCGAGATCTCTGCCGCTTCGCAGGAGCAGAGCGCCGGCATCGAGCAGGTCAACCAGACCGTGGTGCAGATGGACGAAACCACTCAGCAGAACGCTGCGCTGGTGGAGGAAGCCACCGCCGCCGCGCGTGCGATGGAAGACCAGGCCGCGCAGCTGGCCGATGCCGTGGCGATCTTCCGCCTCGACAACCAGGTCTCCGCCGCAGTGAAGGCTGTCGCCGAACGCGTGGAATCGGCGTGCATCACCACCGTGGCACGTCCGCAGCCGACCGGAACGCCCGCGCCGGTACGTCGCAGCAGCAACGCCCGCACCTTCGCCGCCAGCGACAGCGACTGGCAGGAATTCTGAGACCCACCCGCAGCGGCTTCGGCCGCCGCCTCTGCCGATGGACACGTCCCCCGTGCAAAGTCCTACTCCCATCGTCACCGGCCCGCGCGAATTCGAGTTCGCCGACCGTGATTTCCGCCGCGTCTGCGACCTGATCTACCAGCGCGTGGGCATCGCCCTCGCTCCGGCCAAGCGCGACATGGTCTATGGCCGCCTGTCGCGCCGCCTGCGCACGCTGGGCATGCGCAGCTTCCAGCAGTATCTGGACCATCTCGAGCAGGAAGATGGTGACGAGTGGCAGGCGTTCACCAACGCCCTGACCACCAACCTGACCTCGTTCTTCCGCGAACCGCATCACTTCGACAAGCTGCGCGAGGAGCTGCAGCAGCGCTCCAGCCGCACGCCGCTGCTGTTGTGGTCGTGCGCAGCGTCCACCGGCGAAGAACCCTATTCAATGGCGATTGCCGCCTGTGAGGCCTTCGGTACGCTGAAGCCGCCGGTGCGCATCATCGCCACCGACGTCGACACCCAGGTGCTGGCCACCGCCGGCCGAGGTGTCTACAACATCGACCGTGTGACCAACCTCGACCCGGACCTGCGCCGGCGCTACTTCCAGCGCGGCAGCGGCCCCAACGAGGGCCAGTGCCGCGTGCTGCCGGCACTGCGCGAGCTGATCGAGTTCCGCCCACTGAACCTGCTTGCCCCGCGCTACGACGTCGGCGGCCCGTTCGATGCGTTGTTCTGCCGCAACGTGATGATCTACTTCGACAAGCCAACCCAGCGCGCGATCCTCGGCCGGCTGGTACAGCACCTGGCCGATGACGGCCTGCTTTACACCGGACACTCGGAGAACTACCTGCACGCCGCCGACCTGATCCAGCCCTGTGGCCGCACCCTGTACCGCCGCGCGGCAAAGGCCGGTGCATGAACGCCTCGCTACGTACCGACGATGTGATGCGCTACCAGGATGCGCGCTTCCAGACCATTGCCGCCAAGCTGCTGCCGACCCAGTACCTGGTGGTGGACGACACCACCGCGCTGACCACCACGCTGGGTTCCTGCGTGGCGGCCTGTCTGCGGGACCCCGTGCTGAAGATCGGTGGCATGAACCATTTCCTGCTGCCCGAGGGCAATGCCGGCGACGGCGCGCCCGCGCGTTACGGCAGCTACGCGATGGAACTGCTGATCAACGACATGCTCAAGCGCGGCGCCCACCGCAAGCGCATCGAGGCCAAGGTGTTCGGCGGCGCCAACGTGCTCAAGGGATTCACCAGCAATCCGGTCGGTACCCGTAACGCCGAGTTCGTGCGCCAGTACCTGCAGGCCGAGCATATCCCGATCATCGCCGAGGACCTGTGCGGCATCCATCCGCGCAAGATCTGGTTCTTCGCCGATACCGGCCGCGTGGTGGTGCAGCGCCTGCCGCATGCCCACGAAGCCGAAGTGGCTGCCACCGAATCGGCCGTGCGTGCACGTCTGTCCAAGGCCCCGGTCACCGGCGGCGTGGAGTTGTTCGAATGACCCTGACCGGCAACGCCCCCTGCCGGGTCCTGATCGTCGACGACTCTGCCGTCGTGCGGCAGATGCTCACGGAAATCCTGTCCAGCGACCCGGCCATCGACGTGGTCGGCACCGCCGCAGATCCGCTGCTGGCGCGTGAGAAGATCAAGCGCCTGGCCCCGGACGTGATCACGCTTGACGTGGAAATGCCGCGCATGGACGGCCTGGCGTTCCTGGAAAACCTGATGCGGCTGCACCCGCTGCCGGTGGTGATGATTTCTTCGCTGACCGAACGCGGCGCCGACACCACGCTGCAGGCGCTGGCACTGGGCGCGGTGGACTTCGTCTCCAAGCCCAAGCTGGACGTCGCACGCGGCCTGCAGGGGTACGCCGACGAAATCATCGCCAAGGTGAAGATGGCGGCGCGCTCGCGGGTGCGACCGCTGGTGCGCGCGGCCGCCCCGAAGCTCACGCTGGACGCAGCGCCGGCAACGCGTGCTGCTTCGCCGCAGTTCCGTACCACCGACCGCCTGATCGCGATCGGCTCGTCAGCCGGTGGCACCGAAGCGCTGCGCGTGGTGCTGGAAGGCATGCCGGCCGACGCGCCCGCCGTGGTGATGACCCAGCACCTGCCGGCCAGCTTCAGCAGCGCCTTCGCCGAACGCCTGGACCGCCACTCGGCCATGGCCGTGCGCGAGGCCAGCGACGGCGAAGCGGTGCTGCCCGGCCATGCCTACCTGCCACCCGGCGGCAAGCACCTGCGCATCATCCGCGACGGTGCACGCTGGCGCTGCCGCATCGACGATGGCCCGGCGGTGAACCGGCACAAGCCGGCGGTGGACGTGCTGTTCCGCTCGGTCGCGCAGAGCGCGGGTGGCAATGCCATCGGGGCCATCCTCACCGGCATGGGTGACGACGGCGCACGCGGCCTGCTGGAAATGCGCCAGGCCGGCGCGCCGACACTGGTGCAGGACGAGGCCACCAGCGTGGTCTGGGGCATGCCCGGTGCAGCGTTCAAACTCGGCGCCGCTGAGGAACAGGTGCCGCTGGAGCGGATCGCCGAACGGCTGCTGGCGCTCTCCCGCGGCTGATTGCGCGCCGCGGCTCAAGGACTCCGCGGTCAGTAGATCCACGCCATGCGTGGATGCCTTTGTAGAGTCGAGCCGCGCTCGACTCATCGCGCATCGCACGAACAGCAGCCAAGCATGGACTCGGCGCTACAGGCCATCAGGCAACGAAAGAACCCCCGGCTTTCACCGAGGGTTCTTCGTTTCATCGGGGTGCCGGCCAGCAGCCGCCACCCCCATGCGTTGTCCGCTCACAAAAAACCCCCGGCGCAAGCCGGGGGTTTTCAGTTACCGCATCAGGCAGCGACCGACTTGGCCACGTCCTGGTATTCCTCGATCTGGTCAAAGTTCATGTAGCGGTAGATCTCCGCACCATTGGCGTTGATCACGCCGATGTCCGCCATGTACTCCTCCTTGGTCGGGATGCGGCCCAGACGCGAGCAGATCGCGGCCAGCTCCGCCGAACCCAGGTACACGTTGGTGTTGCGGCCCAGGCGGTTCGGGAAGTTGCGGGTCGAGGTCGACATCGCGGTGGAACCCTCGCGGATCTGCGCCTGGTTGCCCATGCACAGCGAGCAGCCCGGCATTTCCATGCGTGCGCCGGTAGCGCCGAAGGTGCCGTACACGCCCTCCTTGGTCAGCTCCGAAGCATCCATCTTGGTCGGCGGGGCCACCCACAGGCGGGTCGGCAGGTCACGCTTGCCTTCCAGCAGCTTCGCAGCGGCACGGAAGTGCCCGATGTTGGTCATGCACGAACCGATGAACACTTCGTCGATCTTGGCACCGGCCACCTCGGACAGGGTCTTCACGTCGTCCGGGTCGTTCGGGCAGGCCACGATCGGCTCGTGGATGTCGGCCAGGTCGATCTCGATGACGGCGGCGTACTCGGCGTCGGCATCCGGCTCCAGCAGCTGCGGGTTGGCCAGCCACGCTTCCATCTTCTCGATGCGGCGCTGCAGCGAGCGCGGATCCTGGTACCCCTCGGCAATCATCCACTTCAGCAGGGTGATGTTGCTGGTCAGGTACTCGATGATCGGTTCCTTGTTCAGGCGCACCGAGCAACCGGCCGCCGAACGCTCGGCCGAGGCGTCGGACAGTTCGAACGCCTGTTCGACCTTCAGCTCCGGCAGGCCTTCGATTTCCAGGATGCGGCCGGAGAAGATGTTCTTCTTGCCGGCCTTGGCCACGGTCAGCAGGCCCGACTTGATCGCGTACAGCGGGATCGCGTTGACCAGGTCACGCAGGGTCACGCCCGGCTGCATCTTGCCCTTGAAGCGCACCAGCACCGACTCCGGCATGTCCAGCGGCATCACGCCGGTGGCCGCAGCGAAGGCGACCAGGCCCGAACCGGCCGGGAACGAAATGCCCACCGGGAAACGGGTGTGCGAGTCACCACCGGTACCGACGGTGTCCGGCAGCAGCATGCGGTTGAGCCAGCTGTGGATCACGCCGTCGCCCGGGCGCAGCGAGACGCCGCCACGGGTGGAGATGAACTCCGGCAGGGTGTGGTGGGTCTTCACGTCCACCGGCTTCGGGTAGGCGGCAGTGTGGCAGAACGACTGCATCACCAGGTCGGCCGAGAAGCCCAGGCAGGCCAGGTCCTTCAGCTCGTCACGGGTCATCGGGCCGGTGGTGTCCTGCGAGCCGACCGAGGTCATCTTCGGTTCGCAGTACGTGCCCGGGCGCATGCCCTGGCCTTCCGGCAGGCCACAGGCGCGGCCGACCATCTTCTGCGCCAGCGAGAAGCCCTTGCCGGTATCGGCCGGCTGCACCGGCAGGCGGAACAGGTCGGTCGGGGCCAGGCCCAGCGCTTCTCGCGCCTTGCCGGTCAGGCCACGGCCGATGATCAGCGGGATGCGGCCACCGGCACGCACTTCGTCGAACAGCACGTCGGACTTGACCTGGAATTCGGCGATCACCTCGCCGTTCTTCAGCGCCTTGCCTTCGTACGGGCGCAGCTCGATGACGTCGCCGTGCTCCATCTTCGACACGTCCAGCTCGATCGGCAGCGCACCGGCATCTTCCATGGTGTTGTAGAAGATCGGCGCGATCTTGCCGCCCAGGCACACGCCACCGGCGCGCTTGTTCGGGATGTACGGAATGTCATCGCCGGTCCACCACAGCACGCTGTTGGTGGCCGACTTGCGCGAGGAGCCGGTACCGACCACGTCGCCGACGTAGGCGACCAGGTGGCCCTTGTCCTTCAGGTCGAGGATCTGCTGGATCGGGCCGCGCTTGCCGTCTTCTTCCGGGGTGAACGGCGCGTCGTCGCGCTTGTTCTTCAGCATCGCCAGGGCGTGCATCGGGATGTCCGGGCGGGTGGTCGCGTCCGGCGCCGGCGACAGGTCGTCGGTGTTGGTCTCGCCCGGCACCTTGAACACGGTGACGGTCAGGCTCTGCGGCACTTCCGGGTTGCTGGTGAACCACTCGGCATCGGCCCAGCTCTGCAGCACGGCCTGGGCGTTGGCGTTGCCGGCCTTGGCCTTTTCCTGCACGTCGTGGAAGGC
This sequence comes from Stenotrophomonas sp. YJH_SMC_46, assembly GCF_059370315.1. Taxonomy (NCBI): domain Bacteria; kingdom Pseudomonadati; phylum Pseudomonadota; class Gammaproteobacteria; order Lysobacterales; family Lysobacteraceae; genus Stenotrophomonas; species Stenotrophomonas sp. YJH_SMC_46. The sequence goes on along the minus strand of NZ_JCAFTO010000003.1, from coordinate 887,992 downwards.
GTCGAACACCAGCAGGGTCTTCTTCAGGCCGTTGGCGGCGATGGTGCCGACGCTGGCGTCGTCCAGCAGCTGCACCAGCGGGGCGACGTTGTAACCGCCGAGCATGGTGCCCAGCAGTTCGGTGGCGCGCTCGCGGCTGATCAGCGGGTTCTGCTCGCTGCCCAGCGCGATCGCGGCCAGGTACGAGGCCTTGACCTTGGCTGCGTCATCGACGCCGGCCGGCACGCGGTGGGTCAGCAGGTCGAGCAGGAACTCGGCCTCGCCCTGCGGCGGGTTCTTCAGCAGTTCGATGACATCGGCCGTCTGCTGCGCGCTCAGCGGCAGCGGCGGGATGCCAAGCGCAGCGCGCTCGGCGACGTGGTGGCGGTAGGCTTCCAACATGACAACTCCCGGGTAATGCGTAGGTTGAAATAACAAAGTGGGCTCAGGCGTGCGGCACGATCAGCTTCAGGCCCTTGAAGTAGTCGCGGTAAAACGTGTCGTTCCAGGTGATCAGGCCATCGCACTGCAGCAGTGCGTGGGCGCCGACCATGAATTCGTCCAGGCTGCGGCGGCTGCCGCCACGCTGGCGATGACGGCGGTGCATCTCGCCCGCGCGCAGCGCCGACTTGGCTTCCATCGGGTTGAAGTGCACGCCCATTTCTTCCAGCGCTTCGAGCACCTCGGCGCCGCCGCGCAGCGATGCGCAGACCTCGGCCAGGGTCGCGCCGCAGACCACCACACGGCCACCCACCAGGCTCTGCCGGAGGATGGCCTCCACCGCATCGGCCTGCGGACCATTGCTGAGTAGCTCGACCAGCACCGGTGAATCGACGGCGATCATCACGGCTTATTCCTCGTCACGCACCGCGCGTACTGCCGCATCGGACGATTCGAAGCCGTCCAGCGCGAACTTGCCGCGCGCCCGTGAAATGGCATCGTCAACACTCTTGCGCAGGATGATGCGGCTGCCGTCCAGCTCGACCTTCAGCAGCGTGCCCTTGGTCAGGCCGAGGGCATCACGCACCGCCTTGGGCAGGGTGATCTGTCCGCGTTCTGCAACAGTGGCTTCCATCGGTAGGCCCTCCAGAGTATGCACAAATTATACATACTTCCTTGGGCATACTTCCACCCTGAACAGGAACGGCACCCCGCCAGCCCTTGCCTCGCAAAGGATCGGCCACAAACGTGACATACGCCATACACCCTCCCCTGTAGTCTGGAACCGATGCCGCAGGCCGAACCCGGCCCGGGTGAATCCATTCAGTTTCGGGTTCATACTGGAACTTCCGGGGCCACCAGGCCACCGGCGACCGCAAGCAGGTCCGCCCATGCGCGGGCCACTGCAAGCCATCCGCAAGAAGGAGTTACCCCGCATGAGCGATTCGTTCTCCACCCGCAGCCAGCTGAACGTCGGCGGCAAGACCTACGACTACTTCAGCCTGCCCACGCTGGGCCAGCGCTTCGATATCTCCCACCTGCCCTACTCGATGAAGATCCTGCTGGAGAACCTGCTCCGGCACGAGGATGGCGGCATCACCGTCGGCAAGGACCACATCGAAGCCGTGGCCCGCTGGAACCCGGCGGCCGAACCGGACACCGAAATCGCCTTCATGCCGGCGCGCGTGGTCCTGCAGGACTTCACCGGCGTGCCCTGCGTGGTCGACCTGGCCGCGATGCGCGACGCCGTCGTCAAGCTCGGCGGCAAGCCGGAGCAGATCAATCCGCAGATTCCCTCCGAACTGGTCATCGACCACTCGGTGCAGGTAGATGTGTTCGGCAAGCCCGACGCGCTGGACCTCAACGGCAAGATCGAGTTCCAGCGCAACCAGGAACGCTACGGCTTCCTGCGCTGGGGCCAGAAGGCCTTCGACAACTTCAAGGTGGTGCCGCCCAACACCGGCATCGTGCACCAGGTGAATCTGGAAAACCTGGCCCGCGTGGTGATGACCGCGGAGAAGGATGGCAAGGCCGTGGCCTACCCGGATACCGTGTTCGGTACCGACAGCCACACCACCATGATCAACGGCATCGGCGTGCTGGGCTGGGGCGTGGGCGGCATCGAAGCGGAGGCGGCCATGCTCGGCCAGCCGTCGTCGATGCTGATCCCGCAGGTGGTCGGCTTCAAGCTGACCGGCAAGCTGCCCGAGGGCGCCACCGCCACCGACCTGGTGCTGACCGTTACCCAGATGCTGCGCAAGCTGGGCGTGGTCGGCAAGTTCGTCGAGTTCTACGGTGATGGCCTGCAGCACCTGCCGCTGGCCGACCGCGCCACCATCGGCAACATGGCCCCGGAATACGGCGCCACCTGCGGCATCTTCCCGATCGACGCCGAATCGCTGAACTACCTGCGCCTGTCCGGCCGAAGCGAAGAGCAGATCAACCTTGTCGAGGCCTATGCCAAAGCGCAAGGACTGTGGCACGAACCGGGCAGCCCGCATGCCCAGTACAGCACCACGCTGGAACTGGACATGGGCACGGTGAAGCCGTCGCTGGCCGGCCCGAAGCGTCCGCAGGACCGCGTCCTGCTCGAAGACGTGCAGAAGAACTACCGCGAAGCGCTGGTCGGCCTGACTGCCAACCGTGACAAGCGCAGCGAGGACGTTGCCACCTTCGTCAACGAAGGCGGTGGCGCGGCGGTCGGCAACGAGCAGCTGGCCAAGGGCTTCGCCGACATCGAGATCGAAGGCAGCAAGGTGCGGCTGAAAGATGGCGCGGTGGTCATCGCGGCCATCACCTCCTGCACCAACACCTCCAACCCGGCGGTGATGATCGGTGCCGGCCTGCTGGCCCGCAATGCGGCCGCCAAGGGCCTGAATCGCCAGCCGTGGGTGAAGACCTCGCTCGGGCCGGGCTCGCGCGTGGTCACCGACTACCTGGAAAAAGCCGGCGTGCTGAAGGAGCTGGAGAAGATCGGCTTCTACGTGGTCGGCTACGGCTGCACCACCTGCATCGGCAACTCCGGCCCGCTGCCGACCGAAGTCAGCGCCGGCATCGCCGCCGGCGATCTTGTGGTCACCTCGGTGCTGTCCGGCAACCGCAACTTCGAGGGCCGCGTGCACCCCGAAGTGAAGATGAACTACCTGGCCAGCCCGCCGCTGGTGGTGGCCTACGCCATCGCCGGCACCACCGACATCGACCTGACCACCCAGCCGCTCGGTACCGGCAGCGATGGCCAGCCGGTGTTCCTGCGCGACATCTGGCCGAGCAACAAGGAAATCGGCGATGTCATCGCCGCGACCATCGGCCCGGAGATGTTCAAGCAGAACTACGCCGACGTGTTCAAGGGTGACACCCGCTGGAACACCATCGCCTCGCCAGACGGCAACCTGTACGAGTGGAGCGATGCCTCCACCTACATCAAGAACCCGCCGTACTTCGATGGCATGACCATGCAGACCGGCAGCATCGACGACGTGCATGGTGCACGCGTGATGGGCCTGTTCGGCGATTCGATCACCACCGACCACATCTCCCCGGCCGGCAACATCAAGAAGGACTCGCCGGCAGGCCGCTTCCTGCAGGAGCGCGGCGTGCAGCCGGCCGACTTCAACAGTTACGGCAGCCGCCGCGGCAACGATGACGTGATGGTCCGCGGCACCTTCGCCAACATCCGCATCAAGAACCTGATGTTCGGTGGCGAGGAAGGCGGCAACACCCTGTACTACCCGGCCGGCGGCGGTCAGCCGGAGAAGCTGGCGATCTACGATGCGGCCATGAAGTACAAGGCTGAAAAGGTGCCGCTGGTGGTGCTGGCCGGCAAGGAATACGGCACCGGCTCGTCGCGCGACTGGGCGGCCAAGGGCACCCTGCTGTTGGGAGTGAAGGCGGTCATCGCCGAGAGCTTCGAGCGCATCCACCGTTCCAACCTGGTAGGCATGGGCGTGCTGCCGCTGCAGTTCCGCAACGGCGAAAACGCGCAGAGCCTGGGTCTGGACGGGTCGGAAGTGATCGACATCACCGGCCTGCAGGACGGTGCCAGCAAGCGCGCCACGGTCACCGCGACCAAGGCCGATGGCACCAGGAAGACCTTTGAGGTCTCGGTGATGCTGCTGACCCCGAAGGAAGTCGAGTACTTCCGCCATGGTGGCCTGCTGCAGTACGTGCTGCGCCAGCTGGCCAGCAAGTAACGGAAAAGGGCCGGATCCGCACGGATCCGGCCCTTTCCGTTTGCGATGCACCCCCCTGTAGAGCCGAGCCTGCGCTCGGCTGCTTCTGCGCCGACAGCAGCCGAGCATGGGCTCGGCTCTACAGAAGCACTCAGCGGCGCGGTGCGTCCGGGTCGGTGCGCAGCGCCTTCAGCAGGCCCCACATGTAGAACGCCAGGGTGAACGAGAACGGCAGGCCGCACAGCACCACCGCCGTCTGCATCGCGCTGAAGTTGCCGGCCAGCAGCAGGCCAACGCTGGCCACGGTGATGCCCGCCGCCCAGAACACGCGCAGCCAGATCGGTGCGTCGTGACCGTCCTCGACGCCGTCATCGACACGACGGGTGCACAGATTGGCGATCATCAGCGTGCCCGAATCGACCGGGGTCAGGAACAGCACGAAACCAATCACCACCGCAGCACCGGCCACGTACGGCGCGCCGGGCAGGTATTCCAGCAGCTTGAACAGCGTCATCGCCGCATCGTGCTGGGCCACGTCGCCCAGGATCGCCTGGCCATGGTTGAGGACCAGGTCGATGGCGGTGTTGCCGAAGATCGACAGCCACGCCAGGGTGAAACCGAGCGGGATGAGAAGCACGCCCATGACAACTTCACGGATGGTGCGTCCCCGCGAGATGCGCGCCACGAAAAGGCCGACGAACGGCGCCCAGGCGATCCACCAGGCCCAGTAGAACAGCGTCCACGAGCCCATCCACTCACGCCCCTTCGGGTCGTTGAGGTACATGTCGAAACTCTTGCGCACGAACGCACCGAGGTAATCGCCGGTGTTCTGGATCAGGCCATCGAACAGGTGCAGGGTCGGGCCGGTGACCAGCACGAACAGCAGCAGGCCGCACAGCAGGCGCACGTTGAGGTTGGAGAGCCAGGCAATGCCCTTTTCCACGCCTGCAACCACGCCGATGGTGGCCACCACCATCATCACCAGCACGATCGCCACCAGCACCTGCGGCGTATCCGGGATGTGGAACAGGTAGACCAGGCCGGACTGCACCACCAGCGCGCCGATGCCGAGGTTGGTCACCATCGAGATCAGCGTGGCCAGGATGCCGAAGCCATCCACCATGTCGCCGATGCGGCCATGGATGCGCTCACCGAAGATCGGGTACAGCGCCGAGCGCAGCGCCAGCGGCAGGTCGCGGCGGTAGGCGAAGTAGCCCAGTGCCACACCGACCAGCGCATACAGCGCCCAGCCGTGCAGGCCCCAGTGCAGGAAGGTCAGCACCATCGCCTCGCGGCCGGCGGCCACGGTGCCGCCGGGTTGCCCGGGCGGATGCAGGAAATGGTCCAGCGGCTCGTAGGCGCCGTAGTACAGCAGCGCGATGCCGATGCCGGCCGAGAACAGCATCGAGACCCAGGCCACGTAGCCGAAGGCCGGTGATTCCTCGTTGTGGCCCAGGCGGATGCGGCCATACGGCGAGAACGCCAGCCACAGCACGAAGCCCAGGCACAGCACGATCAGCAGCATGTACCACCAGCCGAACGCGGCCGACACCTCGGCCTGCGCCCATTGCAGCCAGTGCTCGCTGCCTTCGGGATAGAGAACGGTGAGCAGCCCGAGGATGCCGATCGACACCGAGGAGCTGAGGAAGACAAAACGGTTCAAGCGCAGGGGCGAACGCTTGGGATGAGCCAGGGAAGACATGGGATCGTCTCATCAGTCCGGGGGAGCACATGGGCGGGGCCGGACCGGTAAACCGGGCCCATGGCGTGGGGCGCGAGCGCATCCTAGGGTTTATTGATTGAACGTTCAATCAATAAAAAGCATAATGGCGGGCAGCCGATCCTTCGGGTCGCAATCCGTGGAGAGACAATGCCGAAGAAAGGCGTGGAACCGGTACGGCGCGAACAGCTGATCCGGGCCACTTTCCAGACCATCGACGAGATCGGCATGGCCGATGCGACCGTCGCCACCATCGCGAAGAAGGCAGGGTTGTCCAGCGGCATCGTCGCCCACTACTTCGGCGACAAGGACGGCCTGCTCAATGCTGCAATGCGGCAGATCCTGCGCGAGCTGAAGGACGCGGTCGCCCGCTACCGCGCCGACGCCAGCGACGACCCGCGCGAGCAGCTGCGCGCCATCGTCGACGGCAACTTCGACGACAGCCAGATCAACGGCACCGCGATGCGCGTCTGGCTCACCTTCTGGGCCGCGAGCATGCACCAGCCGGAACTGGCCCGCCTGCAGCGCGCCAACGACCAGCGCCTGTTCTCCAACCTGTGCCACCAGTTCAACCGCCTGCTGCCCCACCCGCAGGCCCGCCTGGCCGCCCGCGGCCTGGCCGCGATGATCGACGGCCTGTGGCTGCGTGGCAGCCTGGTCGGCGGCCAGTTCAACGCCGAGAAGTCCCGGCGCATCGCTTACGGCTATATCGACTTCCAGTTGCAGGCTGTCGCGCTATAAGCGCTTCAGCACCCGCCCCCTTCCAAGGAGTACGCCCCATGACCACCCTGCCCGTCCAACAGCTCTACATCCACGGCCAGCGGGTCGATGCCACCAGCGGCAAGACCTTCAAGACCGTCAACCCGGCCACCGGTGAAGTCCTGGCCGAGGTGCAGGTCGCCAGCCAGGCCGACGTCGAACGCGCCGTGCAGAGCGCGGCCGAAGGCCAGAAGGTATGGGCGGCGATGACTGCCATGGAGCGTTCGCGCATCCTGCGCCGCGCCGTCGAGATCCTGCGCGAGCGCAACGACGAACTGGCCCAGCTGGAGACTCTGGACACCGGCAAGGCGTTGGCCGAGACCACCGCCGTGGACATCGTCACCGGCGCCGACGTGGTCGAGTACTACGCCGGCCTGGCCACCGCCATCGAAGGCATCCAGCTGCCGCTGCGCGAATCGAGCTTCTTCTACACCCGCCGCGAGCCGCTGGGCGTGGTCGCCGGCATCGGCGCCTGGAACTACCCGATCCAGATCGCCATGTGGAAGTCGGCCCCGGCCCTGGCTGCCGGCAACGCGATGGTGTTCAAGCCCTCCGAAGTGACCCCGTTGACCGCGATCCGCCTGGCCGAGATCTACACCGAAGCCGGTGTGCCGGCCGGCGTGTTCAACGTCGTGCAGGGCCCGGGCCGCGAGATCGGCCAGTGGCTGACCGAGCACCCGGTGATCGAGAAGATCTCCTTCACCGGCGGCGTCGCCACCGGCAAGAAGGTCATGGCCAGCGCCGCGTCCTCGTCGCTGAAGGAAGTGACCATGGAGCTGGGCGGCAAGTCGCCGCTGGTGATCTGCGATGACGCCGATCTGGACCGCGCCGCCGACATCGCGGTGATGGCCAACTTCTTCAGTTCCGGCCAGGTCTGCACCAACGGCACCCGCGTGTTCGTGCCGCGCAGCATGCTGGCCGCCTTCGAGGCCGCCGTGGTCGAGCGCGTCAAGCGCATCCGCATCGGCGACCCGATGGCCGCCGACACCAACTTCGGCCCGCTGACCAGCTTCCCGCACATGGAAAACGTGCTGCGCTACATCGAGAGCGGCAAGGCCGAAGGCGCCCGCCTGCTGACCGGCGGCGGCCGCGCCACCGAAGGCGCGCTGGCCAATGGCGCCTACGTGCTGCCGACCGTGTTCTCCGACTGCCGCGATGACATGACGATTGTCCGGGAAGAGATCTTCGGGCCGGTGATGAGCATCCTCGCCTACGACGACGAAGACGAAGTGGTGCGTCGTGCCAACGACACCACCTTCGGCCTGGCCGCCGGCGTGGTCAGCAAGGACGTCAGCCGCGCCCACCGCATCATCCACCGCCTGGAAGCCGGCATCTGCTGGATCAACACCTGGGGCGAATCGCCGGCCGAAATGCCAGTTGGCGGCTACAAGGAATCCGGCGTCGGCCGCGAAAACGGCATCTCCACCCTCGGCCACTACACCCGCATCAAGTCGGTGCAGGTCGAGCTGGGCGACTACGCCAGCGTGTTCTGACCGGCGCGCCCCGAGCACGCCCTCTCGTCCGGCCACCGCGCCGATCCGACATTCCGCCGCGACGCCTGCATGCAGCGCGCCCCGGCCTGCAGGAGACACCCATGAGCACCCATAACGAGTACGACTACATCATCATCGGCGCCGGTTCGGCCGGCAACGTGCTGGCGACCCGCCTCACCGAAGATGCCGATGTCAGCGTGCTGCTGCTGGAAGCCGGTGGCCCGGACTACCGGCTCGACTTCCGTACCCAGATGCCGGCGGCGCTGGCCTTCCCGCTGCAGGGCAAGCGCTACAACTGGGCGTACAAGACCGATCCGGAGCCCTTCATGAACAACCGCCGCATGGACTGCGGACGCGGCAAGGGCCTGGGCGGCTCGTCGCTGATCAACGGCATGTGCTACATCCGCGGCAACGCGATGGACTACGACAACTGGGCCAGCATGCCGGGCCTGGAGGATTGGACCTACCTGGACTGCCTGCCGTATTTCCGCAAGGCCGAAACCCGCGACATCGGACCCAATGACTACCACGGTGGCGATGGCCCGCTGCGCGTGACCACGCCCAAGGCCGGCAACAACGAACTGTTCGCTGCGATGGTCGAGGCCGGCGTGCAGGCCGGCTACCCGCGCACCGACGACCTCAACGGCTACCAGCAGGAAGGCTTCGGCCCGATGGACCGCACGGTGACCCCGAAGGGCCGTCGTTCCAGCACCGCCCGCGGCTACCTGGACCTGGCCAAGCCGCGCCCGAACCTGACCATCGTCACCCACGCGCTGACCGACCGCATCCTGTTCTCGGGCAAGCGTGCGGTGGGCGTGCAGTGGCTGCACAACGACCAGCCACAGCGTGCCACCGCCCGCCGTGAGGTGCTGCTGTGCGGCGGCGCCATCGCCTCGCCGCAGATCCTGCAGCGCTCGGGCGTGGGCCCGGCCGACCTGCTGCGCAGCCTGGACATCGACCTGGTACACCACCTGCCGGGCGTCGGCGCCAACCTGCAGGACCACCTTGAGATGTACCTGCAGTACGAGTGCAAGAAGCCGGTCTCGCTGGCCCCGGCGCTGAAGCTGTACAACCAGCCGGCGATCGGTGCCGAGTGGCTGTTCCTGGGCACCGGCATCGGCGCCAGCAACCAGTTCGAGGCCGGCGGCTTCATCCGCAGCGACGCCGAATTCGACTGGCCGAACCTGCAGTACCACTTCCTGCCGGTGGCGATCAATTACAACGGCTCCAACCCGATCAAGGCGCACAGCTTCCAGATGCACGTCGGTTCGATGCGCTCGCCCAGCCGCGGCCGCATCCATGTGCGTTCGAAGGATCCGCGCGAACATCCGAGCATCCTGTTCAACTACATGTCGCACGAGCAGGACTGGCGTGAGTTCCGCGCGGCGATCCGCATCACCCGCGAGATCTTCGCGCAGCCGGCGCTGGCACCGTACAGCGGCCGCGAGATCTCGCCGGGCAGCGCGCTGCAGACCGACGCGCAGATCGACGCATTCGTGCGCGAGCATGCCGAGACCGCCTACCACCCGTCGTGCTCGAACAAGATGGGCCATGCCGATGACCCGATGGCGGTGGTCGACGGCCAGGGCCGCGTGCACGGGCTGGAAGGCCTGCGCATCGTCGATGCCTCGATCATGCCGCAGGTGGTGACCGGCAACCTCAACGCGCCGACCATCATGATGGCCGAGAAGCTGGCCGACGTGATCCGCGGCCGCACCCCGCTGGCCCGCAGCACAGCGCCGTATTACAAGGCCAACGGTGCACCGGTGCGCAAGCAGGGCTGAGCCAGCCGCACACCTTGAAACACCCGCCGGGCATGGCCCGGCGCTACCAGGCGCGTCCTGCCTTCGGTAGCGCCAGGCCATGCCCGGCGCCGTTTGACGCGTTCGCACAATGCGCTACGCAAACCCCTCTTCGCGTTTTCCCTACGGCGGGGTATGCTGCAATGAACGGCCATTGTCGATACGCTCGGGGCCGAACCTAATACATCACGATTCCTGGAGGGGGAATATGAGTCTGGATCGTCCCTGGCTGCAGAGCTATCCGAAAGGCGTTCCCGCCGAAATCGACGTCAACGAGTTCCATTCGGTAGCTTCGGTCTTCGACGCTTCCGTCGCGAAATTCCGCGACCGTCCCGCCTACTCCAGCTTCGGCAAGGTCCTCACCTATGGTGAGACAGACGCGCTGGTCACCCAGTTCGCCGCCTACCTGCTGGGTGAGCTCAAGCTCAAGAAGGGTGACCGCGTCGCCCTGATGATGCCCAACTGCCTGCAGTACCCGGTGGCCACCTTCGGCGTGCTGCGCGCCGGACTGACCGTGGTCAACGTCAACCCGCTGTACACCGCGCGCGAACTCAAGCACCAGCTGGTCGACGCCGGCGTCAGTGCGCTGGTGGTGGTCGACAACTTCGGCGACACCGTCGAACAGGTCATCGCCGATACGCCGGTCAAGCACGTGGTCACCACCGGCCTGGGCGACCTGCTCGGCGCCAAGGGCGCGATCGTCAACTTCGTACTGAAGTACGTCAAGAAGATGGTGCCCAACTACCACATCAAGGGTGCCGTCCGCTTCAGGCAGGCGCTCAAGCTGGGCAGCCGCCACGCGCTTCCGCCTGTCGAGATCGACCACGACGACATCGCCTTCCTGCAGTACACCGGCGGTACCACCGGCGTGGCCAAGGGCGCGATGCTGACCAACCGCAACCTGATCGCCAACATGCAGCAGGCGTCGGCGTGGCTGTCCACTTCAGGCATCGAGCCGGGCAAGGAAGTGATCATCACGGCCCTGCCGCTGTACCACATCTTCGCGTTGACCGCGAACGGCCTGGTCTTCATGAAATTCGGTGGCTGCAACCACCTGATCACCAACCCGCGCGACATGAAGGGCTTCGTCAAGGAGCTCAAGGGTACCCGCTTCACCGCCATCACCGGTGTCAACACGCTGTTCAACGGCCTGCTCAACACCCCCGGCTTCGACGAGATCGACTTCTCCTCGGTCAAGTTCACCCTGGGCGGTGGCATGGCCGTGCAACGTGCCGTGGCCGAACGCTGGAAGAAGGTCACCGGGGTGACCCTGGTCGAGGCCTACGGCCTGACCGAGACCTCACCGGCAGCCTGCATCAACCCGCTCACCCTGCCCGAGTACAACGGCGCCATCGGCCTGCCGATCCCGTCCACCGATGCGTGCATCAAGGACGACAACGGCAACATCCTGGCGCTGGGCGAAGTGGGCGAGCTGTGCATCAGGGGCCCGCAGGTGATGAAGGGCTACTGGCAGCGCCCGGAGGAAACCGCCACCGCCATCGACGCCGACGGCTGGCTGCACACCGGCGACATGGCGAAGATGGACGAACAGGGCTTCTTCTACATCGTCGACCGCAAGAAGGACATGATCCTGGTGTCCGGCTTCAACGTGTACCCGAACGAGGTCGAGGACGTCATCGCGATGATGCCCGGCGTGTTGGAAGTGGCTGCGGTCGGTGTCCCGGACGAGAAGTCCGGCGAGGTCGTGAAGGTCGTGATTGTGAAGAAGGATCCGAACCTGACCGCGGAAATGGTCAAGGAACATGCCCGGGCCAACCTGACCGGTTACAAGCACCCCAGAATCGTAGAATTCCGAAAGGAGCTGCCGAAGACCAACGTCGGCAAGATTCTCCGTCGCGAGCTGCGTGATACGCCCGCCCAGTAAGGGTTTCCGGGCAGCACGACAGTACAGGGGACCCCGCCGGAGACGGCGGGGTCTTTTTATTGCCGGAACATGGCCGGCCCGGCGCTTGCGGGCGGTTCACGACGGGTGCATAGAATCAGTCGCCGCCGCATGTTCAGCTCGCCCCCTCACTCCTCTCCGTCCGCTCTGCGGTTGGCCGGACGGTCACACGGAGAACTCCCATGTCTGCAGTACGCCCCATCATTACCCGTCCCTCGCAGCACCCTACCCTGCGTATCACCGAAGAACCCGAGCGGGACGTTTACTGGATCCACATGCACGCCAACCTGGTCAACCAGCCAGGCCGGCCGTGCTTCGCCTCGCGCCTGGTCGATGACATCGTCGACTACCAGCGCGAACTGGGCGATCGCCTCAGCGCCTCGCACGCTCTGTCACCCCATGTCGTACTTGCCTCGGACAGCGACGTGTTCAACCTGGGCGGCGATCTCGAACTGTTCTGCCGCCTGATCCGCGAGGGCGACCGCGCCCGCCTGCTCGACTATGCCCAGCGCTGCGTGCGCGGCGTGCATGCCTTCCATGCCGGCCTGGGCACCCGTGCCCACAGCATCGCCCTGGTCCAGGGCAATGCACTGGGGGGCGGCTTCGAGGCCGCACTGAGCTGCCACACCATCGTCGCCGAGGAAGGCGTGTTGATGGGCCTGCCGGAGGTGCTGTTCGACCTGTTCCCCGGCATGGGCGCCTACTCCTTCCTGTGCCAGCGGATCAGTCCGCGGCTGGCGGAGAAGATCATGCTGGAAGGCAACCTCTACACCGCCAGCCAGCTGAAGGAAATGGGCCTGGTCGACATCGTGGTGCCGGTGGGCGAAGGTGTTGCCGCAGTCGAACAGGTGATCAAGGAAAGCCGACGCATCCCGCACGCCTGGGCGGCGATGCGTGAGGTCAACGAGATCGCCACCATGGTGCCGCTGCATGAAATGATGCGGATCACCGAGATCTGGGTAGACACTGCGATGCAGCTCGGCGAGAAGTCCCTGCGCACCATGGATCGGCTGGTACGGGCGCAGGCCCGACGCAATGGCGACCCGGCCTGATCGTCTGGCGGGTCAGGACGGGCTGCGCTCGCTGTCGTCGCGGTGCGGTGCCCCCGCACTACGGGCAGCCAACGCATTCCTGCCGTTGCGCAGAGCGGTCGCCAGGTTGCTGAGGCGGGCGCTCCATTCACCCTTCAGCTGCCAGTCCGCCATGCGCATGATTTCGCCACTGGAGGCGGCAACCTGGACAAGCCCCAGGTTGCTTGCCACGCCGCGCAGCGCGTGGGCGTGCTCGCGGAAATCCTCCCAGGCCTGGCGCTCGCCGCAGCCCTGCAGCTGGCCCATGCTCGCGTCGACGTCCGCCAGGCATTGGTCGATGAACTTGCATTCGAAGCCATCGCCCATGCCCAGCGACGCCAGCTCGTCCAGCACCGCGGTATCGAGCACGCCATCGCCGACCGGCAATGCAGGCACCGACTGGATGCCGGGCTCGGCGCGGGTGTTGGCGGCGACATCGGCCAGCACTTCCAGCAGGCGGGTGGCCACCACGGGCTTGGCAAGGAAGGCGCGGGCGCCGGCCTGCTCACAACGCAGGATGGACTCGGGGGTGACGTCTGCGCTCAGCACCATGACCGGAACGTAAGGCATGCCGCTGGCCTGCATCACCCGCAACTGCTTGAGCAGATCCAGTCCGCTCATGCCGGGCATGTGCAGGTCGACGATCGCTGCGTCGTAACTGGCCTGCTCCAACGCATCGAGCACTTCGGCGCCGCCGTTGACGCAGGTGACCTTGTGGCCGGCCTTCTCCAGCAGCCGCTGCAGCACCATGCGGTTGGCCTCGTGATCGTCAGCCACCAGGACCCGCAGGCTGCGCACCCGTGCACGATGGCGCAGGAAGGGGTTGGAAAACGCGATGACATTGCCGGCTTCAGCCACCTCGGACGGAACCGCCGGGGCTGATGCGGTCTCTGCGACGTCCAGCGTGATCTCGACCCAGAACACGCTGCCGCGCGGGCTGTTCGGTACATAGCCGACCTGCCCGCCCATCGACTCGACCAGGCCCTTGGCAATGGCCGTGCCCAGGCCGGTGCCCTCATGGCGACGGGCCAGGCCGACATCACCCTGCTCGAAGGCATTGAACAGGCGCCCACGCAGCGCCACCGGCACGCCGATGCCGGTATCGACGATCTCGAATCGCAGGCGCATCCGTTGGCTGCCCGGCGCGTCCGGGCTCGACACGCGCAGATGCACGTAGCCGCTGTCGGTGAACTTGACCGCGTTGCCCATCAGGTTCAGCAGGATCTGCTGCAGATGCCCGGCATCACCCAGCAGGCGCGGCGGCACGTTGTCGTCCACCTGCACGCGATAGTCCAGCGACTTGGAGCGGGTCTGCGGGGTCAGGATCAGGTTGATCGCCTGCAGCACGTCGGCCAGTGCGAACTCGTGCGACTCCACGCGCACCTTGCCGGCTTCGATCGCGGAGATGTCCAGCACCTCTTCCACCAGCGCCAGCAGGCTGCGGGTCGAGGCCTGGATGGTGTTCAGGCACTCGCGCTGTTCGTCGTCCAGGCGGGTGGTGGCCAGTACTTCGGTCATGCCCGCCAGCCCGTTCAGCGGCGTGCGGAACTCATGGCTCATGTTGGCCAGGAAGCGGCTCTTGGCTTCGTTGGCCTGGCGCGCCTCGGCCACCGCCCGGGTCAAGGCATGCAACAGCGAATCGAAGTACAGCGGAATCGCGCCCAGGCCCAGCAGCAGGCCCCAGCCCAGATAGTCGTGGCTGCGCCAGTAGGGCGACAGCATCACCGTGCACAGGAACGCCAGGCAGCCCATGGCCGTGGCCACGCGCAGGTAGGTGCTGCCGTAGCGCATGCCGTTGCCGATCGTGACCCACAGCATCACCGCATACAGCGGTGCGGCCGGCTCGCCCTGGATCGTCATGATCCAGGCCATGCAGGTGTAGTCGGTCAGCATGCCGATCACCCGGCGCACATGCGACACGCCCGGATTGACCAGGATCGCGGCCAGCAGGCCTGCGGAAATGGTCAGCTCGAAGGCGAGGATCAGCCACGTCGCAGTCAGCGCCTCACCGCCACCGCTCAGCGAGCGCCAGCCGAGATAGCTGATGAACAGCGCCGTGATGATGATGCGGATCAGGTTCTGCGCGTGCTCGCTGTCCTCGCGCCCGGACAGGCGCTGCTTGAAGCGGGCCAGCAGCGAGCGCTTGTCGGAGCCAGTGGCGGGCGTCGTATCCATGGTCGGATGTCGCATCCTTCGGCGCAGCAGGGAGGAGCAGCACAACGGTACCGCCAACAGCCCCAGCCACAGTGAAACCGCCAGGCCCAGGTTGGCCTGCCAGTAAGGGGTCAACAGCACCGTAGTGCCGAAACTGGCCATGGCCAGCACGACGGCAGCGGCCAGGTACCGCGGCCCGAAGCGCAGGCCGTTGCCCACTGTCACCCACATCACCACCGCATACACCCACGCCAGCGGCTCACCCATCTGGATCATGCCGATCGCGATCAGTCCGTAATCGGCCAGCATCCCGGCCACCCGTCGCGGGTCCGAGCGCTGCGGCCTCCACAGCAGCCAGCCGAACAGCAGCAGCGACAGGCCCAGGCCGGTCACTACCGTTGCCAGCACGCCCTGGTACTGATCCAACCGGTGCAGGCGGGCACCGGACAGCAGAACATAGATCAGGATCAGCGAGATCAGCACCACCCGCACGATCGCCTGGCCATGTTCCGAATCCGGACGCTGCGCCAGCCGACGCTTCACGCGTGCGAACAGGTCCTGCATGTCACCCACCCGGTCGCGTCGATGCCGTCGAGTGCTGGGCGCAGATGTCCATCAACTGCTGGCGGCCGCGCATCAGCGCATCCACGCAGCGTGGATCGAACAGGCGGCCACGCTGTGCGTACAGATAGGCCAGTGTGGCTTCCATGGTCCATGCTTCCTTGTACGGACGGGGTGAGATGAGTGCGTCGAAGACATCGGCGACAGCAACGATCCGCGCTTCCAGCGGGATCGCTTCGCCGACCAGGCCGTCGGGATAGCCGCTGCCGTCATAGCGCTCGTGATGGCGCAGCGCGATGAGCGCGCCCACCTGGATGAAACGGTTCTGGCTGCCACTGAGCAGCTCGTGGCCGATGCGTGGATGCCGGCGCATGATCGCCAGCTCCTCGTCATTGAGCTTGCCCTGCTTGAGCAGCACCGCGTCGGGAATGGCGATCTTGCCCATGTCATGCAGCGGTGCGGCCATCTCGATCAGGCGCACGTCGTCTTCGGGCAGGCCCAGCTGCTCGGCAATCAGCCCCGCCACGCGCGCCATGCGTTCGAGGTAGGCACTGGTGCCGGCATCACGGAACTCGATCGCCCGTGCCAATCGCGACAGGGTCTCGCGTTCGCGTTCCTCGACCTCGTGCATGCTGGCCAGCAGGCGCTGCTCCAGCGACAACGCGCGCTGCTTCACGTTCTCGGTCTGCTGGCGCAGCTGCAGCAGGTTGTAGCAGCGCGCGCGCAGTTCGCGCGGGCGGATCGGCTTGACCAGGAAGTCGATGACCCCCGCTTCCAGCGCCGCCTGCCGGATCGGCTCGTCGCCGACCACGGTGATCAGGATCACCGGGATATCGCGGTGCTTGGGCAGGCGACGGAAACGGCGGGCGAACTCCAGCCCGTCCATCTCCGGCATGCGGTAATCGAGCAGCAGCAGGTCGACCGGGTGCGCCTCGCACCAGGCCAATGCGGTCAGCGGATCGCCGAAGTCATGCACGCTCAGTTCCGGCGCGATGTCTTCGATGACGTGACGCAGCATCGTCCGCGCGGACGTCTGGTCGTCAACAATGACGATGTTCAACGCGTACTCCGCCTGGTTTCTCGACCATGCTGGATCATCAGCAGGCGAGGATACCCTGCCGCTGCGAACGCTCGCACCCTGCATCGGCCCGACTCCCGTGTCATGCGTCCCGGTTCATGATCGTCATCACATTGTGAAGCGGACTCTCCACAATGCGCACTCCCCCTGGCGCCGATCAAGCCATAACAGACGTCAAGGTAGTGCATTAACGATACGCCGAGTGCGGGAGGCGTCAATCGCGCCGTCTCATTTCGCGACGGCGCGCACAAACAGGGGTCAAAAAGACGACTTACTGCTCCGGACGCATGTACGGGAACAGCAGCACGTCACGGATCGAGCTGCTGCCGGTCAGCAGCATCACCAGGCGATCCACGCCGATGCCGAGGCCACCGGTCGGGGCCATGCCGTACTCCAGCGCACGGATGTAGTCGGCGTCGTAGTGCATCGCCTCGTCGTCGCCGCCTTCCTTCGCGGCCACCTGGGCCTGGAAACGCTGCGCCTGGTCTTCCGGGTCGTTCAGTTCGGAGAAGCCGTTGGCCAGCTCCTTGCCGTTGACGAACAGCTCGAAGCGATCCGTGTAACCCGGGTCGTTGTCGTTGGCACGAGCCAGCGGCGAGACCTCCACCGGGTGGTCGGTGATGAAGGTCGGCTGGATCAGGGTGTGCTCGACCGTGGCCTCGAAGATCTCCAGCAGCAGCTTGCCCCAGCCGTAGGACGGCTTGACGCGGATATTCAGGCGCTCGCAATGGCGCAGCAGCGCGTCGCGGTCGGTGCAGTCGGCGACGGAAATCTCGGGGTTGTGGTGGCGCACCGCCTCGTCCATGCGCCAACGGCGGAACGCCGGGCCCAGGTCGATCTTCGCCCCGTCCCACTCGACCTCGGTGCTGCCGTTGACGGCCTTGGCCACGTCACGGATCACGCCTTCGGTCAGGTCCATGATCTCGTTGTACGTGGCGTAGGCCTCGTACAGCTCCATCATGGTGAATTCCGGGTTGTGGCGGGTGCTGACGCCTTCGTTGCGGAAGTTGCGGTTGATCTCGTAAACGCGCTCCAGGCCACCCACGGTCAGGCGCTTGAGGTACAGCTCCGGCGCCACACGCAGGTACAGGTCCAGGTCCAGCGCATTGTGGTGGGTGGTGAACGGCTTGGCCGCCGCGCCGCCGGGGATGTAATGCATCATCGGCGTCTCGACTTCCAGGAAGTCGCGGCTGTCCAGCCAGGCGCGCATGGCGCGGATGATCTTCGAGCGCTTGATGAACACCGCGCGCGATTCCGGGGTCACGATCAGGTCGACGTAGCGCTGACGATAGCGCTGCTCGACGTCGGCCAGGCCATGCCACTTGTCCGGCAGCGGGCGCAGCGACTTGGTCAGCAGGCGGATCGATTCGGCCTTGACCGACAGCTCGCCGGTCCTGGTGCGGGTCAGGCCGCCTTCGACGGCGATGATGTCGCCCACGTCCCAGCCCTTGAAGGCGGTATAGGCATCGCCCAGCACCGTGCCCTGCAGGAACAGCTGGATGCGGCCGGACTCGTCCTGGATCTGCGCGAAACTGGCCTTGCCCATGATGCGCTTGGCCATCAGGCGGCCGGCCATCTTCACCTGGCGGCCATTGCCTTCCAGCGCCTCGGCGGTCCACTGTTCGACATCGGCGAACTCTTCCTGCAGGCGGCCGGCGAAGTCCTCGCGACGGAAATCGTTCGGATACGCGATGCCCTGCCCACGCAGCGCTTTGAGTTTCTCACGGCGCTCGGCGATCAACTTGTTTTCGTCGACGGGGGGGGTATCGGTAGCTTCGCTCATGGATCTGCGGGAATCGTGTAGTGAGGGGGATCTTGCGCCCGGCACAGCCGGTTGCCCAGCATACCAAAACCGTCCAGCCCCAGCCGGGAGAGGGGTCAGATCCCCCTGCTGCGCAAAGGAATCTGACCGCCTCCGGGACCCTGCCTGGCCCTGGATGTCTACCTGTTGCCGGGGAAGGCCTGCCGCAACTCATCCACCAGCACCCGCTGGTTCTCCGAATAGTCCACCGGCACCGACACCAGGTGCACCCCACCCTCGTTGAAGGCCGCCTCCAGGGTCGGGACGAACTGCTCGATGGCCGTCACCTCATGCCCCTTGCAGCCATAGGCCTCGGCATACTTCACGAAATCGGGATTGCTGAAGGTCATGCCGTAGTCGGTGAAACCATCCACCGCCTGCTTCCAGCGGATCATGCCGTAGGCACCGTCGTTGAGGATCAGCACCACCAGGTTCAGGCCCAGCCGGCGCGCCGTCTCCAGCTCCTGGCTGTTCATCATGAAGCCGCCGTCGCCACACACCGCCAGCACCCGTCGTTGCGGGTACAGGATCGAGGCCATGATCGCCGACGGCAGGCCCGCGCCCATGGTCGCCAGCGCGTTGTCCAGCAGCAATGTGTTGGCCACCTGGGTGCGGTAGTTGCGCGCAAACCAGATCTTGTACATGCCGTTGTCCAGCGCCACGATGCCGTCCGGCGGCATCACCTGGCGCACGTCGTGCACCAGTCGTTGCGGGGTGAAACCAGCGTCCTCGGCGCGATCGGCAAGGTGCTCGAGGATGGTCGCGCGCAGCGGCAGCAGCGCATCGGCATGGGGCACCGCGCCTTCGATGCGGTCGGCCAGTTGGGTCAGCGAACGGCCGATGTCACCGATCACTTCCACCTGCGGGAAGTAGACCTGCTCCACCGCCGCCTGCGAGTAGCCGATATGGATCACGGTCGGCCCGCCTGGACGCATCACGAATGGCGGCTTTTCGGTGACCTCATGGCCGATGGTCACGATCACGTCGGCATGGTCGATGGCCATGTGCACGTAGTCGCGTTCGGTCAGCGCCGCGGTACCCATGTACAGGCCCGAGCCGCCGGCCACCGCACCTTTGCCCATCTGCGTGGTGAAGAACGGAATGCCGGCGCGTAGTACGAACGCCGACAGCGCCTCGCTGGACTGCGGCCGCGACGCCGCCGAAGCGATCATCAGCAACGGCCGCTTGGCATTGCGGATGATCTCCGCGGCGCGGTCCAGCGCCTCGGGGCTGGCAATCGGCCGCTCCACCGCATGCGGCGGAATCAGCGACACCCCTTCTACTTCATCGGCGGCGATATCCTCGGGCAGCTCCAGCAACACCGGGCCCGGGCGCTCCTCCTGGGCCACACGGAACGCTTCGCGGACGATGGTCGGGATGGTGCGCGCCGAGACGATCTGCCGCGCCTGCTTGGTCAGCGGCTTCATCGTGCTGACGATGTCGACGATCTGGAAGCGTGCCTGCTTGCTGGCCACGATGCCCTTCTGGCCGGTGATCATGATCACCGGCCACGCACCGAGCAGCGCGTAGGCGGCGCCGGTGGTG
Source organism: Stenotrophomonas sp. YJH_SMC_46 (assembly GCF_059370315.1). Classification (NCBI taxonomy): domain Bacteria; kingdom Pseudomonadati; phylum Pseudomonadota; class Gammaproteobacteria; order Lysobacterales; family Lysobacteraceae; genus Stenotrophomonas; species Stenotrophomonas sp. YJH_SMC_46. Next base: position 868,018 of record NZ_JCAFTO010000003.1, on the reverse strand, counting down.
AAGTTGAGCGCGCCCGGACCGAGCGTTGCCAGGCATACGCCCGGCTTGCCGGTCAGGCGGCCATACGTGGCCGCCATGAACACCGCCGCCTGTTCGTGGCGGGTGATGACCAGTTCGATGCTGGAATGGCGGAGCGACTCGACCACGTCGAGGTTTTCTTCGCCGGGAATACCGAAAATGCGCTCGACGCCTTCGTTCTCAAGTGCGGCGACGAGCAGATCTGAACCCTTGGACATCGGATGCCGTCCTTTGTGCTGGACTGATGGTGGATCGTTGCAGGAAGGATGAGAGCCGCGCGTCAATGCTTGTCGAACCACACTGTCTGCGCGTTGACGAATTCACGGATGCCGAAGTGCGAGAGCTCGCGGCCGAAGCCGCTCTTCTTCACGCCGCCGATCGGCACGCGGGGGTCCGAAGCGGAGAAGCCGTTGACGAACACACCGCCGGTCTGCAGCCGGCGGGCCAGCTGCATGGCTCGGGCGCGGTCGCCGGTCCACAGGTTGCCGCTGAGGCCGAACTCGCTCTGGTTGGCCAGTTCCACCGCGTGGTCGGCATCACGGGCGCGGCTGATCGAGGCCACCGGCCCGAAGGTCTCGGTATCGAAGGCCTGCATGCCCGGCTCCACGTCGGCCAGCACGGTGGGGGCGTAGAACGCGCCCGGGCGATCCAGCTGATGGCCGCCGACCAGCAGCTTCGCGCCGGCCTCCACCGAGGCGCGTACCTGCGCATCCAGCTGTTCCAGCAAGTCCTGGCGGGCCATCGGGCCGATGCGGTTGGCCGGGTCGCGGCCATCGCCGATGCTCAGTGCCTGCACCTTCTGGCAGAACTGCGCCACGAAACGGTCGTAGACCGCGTCCTCGACGATGATGCGCTTTCCGGCGATGCAGACCTGCCCGGTGTTCTGGAAGCGCGAGGCGACCGCGGCATCTACGGCGGCGTCCAGATCGGCGTCGGCCAGCACGATGAACGGATCCGAGCCACCCAGCTCCAGCACTACCTTCTTCAGTGCCTGCCCGGCCTGGGCGGCGATGCTGCGGCCGGCGGCCACGCTGCCGGTCAGGGTGACGGCGGCGATGCGGTCATCGGCGATCGCACGGCTGGTACCCTCGCGGCTGATGTTGGCGGCGATGAAGGTGCCTTCCGGCAGCCCGGCATCACGCCAGGCGGCATCGAGCAGTTGCGCGGTGCCGACGATGTTCTCGGCCGGCTTCAGCAGGAAGCCGTTACCGCCCATCAGGATCGGTACCGCCGCGCGCATCACCTGCCAGTACGGGAAATTCCACGGCATGATGCCCAGCACCACGCCCAGCGGCAGGTAGGACACGTAGGCCTTGTCATCGGGCACCTGGGTCGGTTCGTCGCGCAGGAACTGCGCGCCGTGGTCGGCGTACCAGTCGCACAGCACGGCACATTTCTCGATTTCGGCCAGCGCTTCAGCTTGGACCTTGCCCATTTCGGCAGTGGCCAGCGCGGCCAGCTTCTCACGGTCTCGGCGCAGTACGGCGGCCATCGCACGCAGTACGTCTGCGCGCTGTTCCAGGCTCTTGACGCTCCAGGTCGCAAAGCCGACCTGGCCGCGATCGAGGATTGTTTCCAGCTCGGCATCGGTGGCAAAGGGATGGCTGGCGATCTGCCGGCCGGTGGCCGGATCGCGGGAAATGGCGGTGGTGGGGGCAGCGGACATGCAGGGCTCCTGGTGTCTCGACAACGGGCGGTGGCCCGTCTCCTGCGCAGGAATGTGGACCCGAATGGCGGAGGCAACAAGGCGTCTGCTTATCCTGTGACCTGCACTTACCTGTCTGAATGGGGATAGGTGCCGGCAGGGCTGCGCCCTGCACCCGCAGAGGCCAGGGCAACGTCAAGGTCAAAGGCCTGCATTCCGTGGGATGGCGGGGTGGGTCCGGTTGCGGGGGACGGCGTGAATCCCCCTCCGGGGTCCGGCCCAGCCGCCGGCGGCTGGGCGTTCGGGCGCTTGCGAAGCAGTGCTTCGCAAGCAAAGCGCCCTCACCCATGTAGCCTCGGTCGCGCCATCCATGGCGCTCACGCCCCCGCAACCGGACCCACCCCGCCTTCGACAGATTTCCGCGATCTGTCGGGAATACTCTTGGGATCTGACCCCGGAATTTCTTTCGATATCTGACAGATGTGTCGACCAAGGTCGACACCTACCAACAGCCGCGCGAAATTTGTCTGAGGCGGGGCGGTGTGGGTTGGCAGGACCGTTGGCGCCATGGATGGCGCCATCGAGCCCCCACGGATGGGTTCACGGCGTGTCCTGCCAGCCCACACCGCCCCGCCATCCCAAGGATGCTCGCTGTTGCTGTTGCTGTTGCCTTGGCTTGAAGCCTCTGCGGGTGCAGGGCGCAGCCCTGCCGAACACCCCCTACTTCCGCGGCAGGTAAGTCACCAGGGAAAGATCGTGCCGGCTCTCCGGCACCAGCGCCACGTACTGCAGGTCCAGCAACCCCCGCGTGGGATGGTTCAGCTTCTTCGCACCCTCATCGAACCGGCGCACATCGTGCTCCGGCCACCACTGGCGGAACTCCTCGCTGTGCGCGGCGATGTCTTCCACCAGCGCCAGGAACGGGGCCTTGTCCGGGGCCTGCGCCATCGCCGCACGGAAGCCTGCCAGCAGGCCGCGGGTCATTTCTTCCCAGTTGAGGATCAGCGTGCGGTACGGCGGGTACAGAAACATCAGCCGCAGCGTGTTGCGCTCGTGCGGCGCCAACTGGCTGTAGTCCACGAACAGATCGGCGATGGCCGGGTTCCAGGCCAGGATGTCGAAGCGGGTGTTGCGCACATAGGCCGGGATCGGCTGCATCGCCTCCACCAGCTGGCGCAAGCCGTCGGTCACGCTCTCGTCCGGTGATTCCAGCGGCACGCCGTAGCCGGACAGCGCGAACGCGTAGGCGCGCTCGTCGTCGCTCATGCGCAGCACCTGCGCCAGCCGCTCCAGCACCTCGGGCGAGGCGCGCACTTCACGGCCCTGCTCGATCCAGGTGTACCAGCTGACACTGACCCCGATCGCCAGCGCGACTTCCTCGCGTTTCAGGCCCGGGGTACGCCGGCGCCCGGCCGGCAGGCCGAGCGTGGCGGGGTCGACACGGGCGCGGCAGGCCTTAAGGAAGCCGCCCAGTTCCTTGCGTTCACTTTCGCTGCGCATCATCGCCCTCCGTTGCGGAAGGCGATGCTATCCGCGCAGGCGCGTCGATCAGGCATCGACGCGCTTGGAGCCCACGGCCAGGCCGGCCTTCAGGCTGGCCTCGACGAACTCGTCCAGGTCGCCGTCGAGCACCTTCTGCGTATCCGAGCGCTCGATGCCGGTACGCAGGTCCTTGATACGGCTCTGGTCGAGCACGTAGTTGCGGATCTGGCTGCCCCAGCCGATGTCGGACTTGGTGGCTTCCACCGCGTCCTTCTCGGCGTTGCGCTTCTGGATCTCCAGCTCGTACAGCTTGGCGGCCAGCATCTTCATCGCGTTGTCGCGGTTCTGGTGCTGGCTGCGGCCGGTCTGGCAGGCCACGACGATGTTGGTCGGGATGTGGGTGATGCGCACCGCCGACTCGGTCTTGTTGACGTGCTGGCCACCGGCACCGGACGAACGGTACACGTCGGTACGCAGGTCGGCCGGGTTGATGGTGATGTCGATGTTGTCGTCGATTTCCGGCGACACGAACACCGAGGTGAAGCTGGTGTGGCGGCGGTTGTCCGAGTCGAACGGCGACTTGCGCACCAGACGGTGCACGCCGGTCTCGGTCTTCAGCCAGCCATAGGCATAGTCGCCTTCCACGCGCAGCGTGGCCGACTTGATGCCGGCGACGTCGCCACCGGACACTTCCATCAGTTCGGTCTTCCAGCCGCGTGACTCGCACCAGCGCAGGTACATGCGCAGCAGGATCTCGGCCCAGTCCTGGGCTTCGGTGCCGCCGGCACCGGCCTGGATGTCGACGAACGCCGCCGCATTGTCCATCTCGCCGGAGAACATGCGCTGGAACTCCAGCTTCTCCACGTGGGCCTGGTGCTTGTCCAGGTCGGCGACCACGGCCAGGGCGGTGTCCTCGTCCTGCTCGGACTCGGCCAGCTCCAGCAGCTCGGTGGCATCGTTCAGGCCATCGAGCACCGAGGCGATGCCGCCCACGGTCTTTTCCAGGCTGGAACGTTCGCGGCCCAGGTTCTGGGCGTACTCGGCGTTGTTCCAGACGTCGGGGCTTTCCAGCTCCCGCGTTACTTCTTCAAGACGCTCTTTCTTGGCGTCGTAGTCAAAGATACCCCCGAAGCGACAGCACGCGATCGGTCAGATCGGTGATGCGCTGGCGGACAGTATTCAGTTCGATCATGTCGGCGGTTATGAATTCAAAAGATGACTGGTAATGATACCGCAGGCTGCGGGTACCCGGAATGAGGGCCTCACCCTGCCCCCAGCGCCTGCCGCAGCAGCGGCAGCTGGCGCCGGCTGCACGGCACTTTCGCCCCGTCGGCCATATGCAGCAGGGCCTCGCCACCGTCCAGCGGCTCGATCGAGCGCAGCTGGCCCCGATGGATCAGCCAGCTGCGGTGCGGGCGCAGGAACTCGCCCGGGTCGAGCCGCTGCTCCAGCACTGCCATGGTGATCCGCAGCGGATAGTCGTGGCCGCGTACCCGCAGGTTCACATAGTTCCCTGCGGCCTGGGCGTACTCCACGTCCGCCGTGGCGACCAGGAACTCCTTGCCCAGCTTGCGCACCAGGAAGTGCTGGGGGCGCTCGACCGGCTCCACCGGCGGGCCGACGTCCGGCTCGGCCAGCAGGCTCGCCTCGCCCTGCCTGCGCCGGCCGAACCAGCTGGCAAAGTGCTCCAGTGCCACGAATATCGCAAACGTGCGTACATCCTTCAGGTATTCGTAGGCAAAACGCTCCAGCCAGCCGGCATCATCCTGGTAGCGATGGCCCAGCGACCCGTAGGCTAGGTGCCGCAGCAGCACCATCCCCACCACGTGCAGCAGCGACCAGCCGACGCTGGCCAGCAGATACAGCGGCAACCGCTGCTTCCAGGTATCGGCATGCAGCGGCCAGCGCTCGCAGCCCCACCACAGCAGCGGCAGGGTCAACAGGACCAGGCCGAGGCTGCTGAACTCCCAGATCATCGGCTCCCACAGCCCGAGATCGGCGCCGCGGCGACTGGCGTCCATCACTTCCACCAGCGCATTGGTCACTGCCGAGGCCGACAGGATCGCCGCCCATACCAGCAGGCGGGTTGAAGTACGCCAGCGCGATGGTCGGCCCTGGGTCATTGCTGCATCCATGTCGTTGCGGTGCTCCAGCCTGCCTCAAGGGACAAAGGGTAGCGGCTCCATTGGTCCCACCACCCCCGCCATTGGTCACTGCGTCGGTTCCAGCGGCCCCTTGCCAGTCGCCGCACGGACCGGGCGGCGTCACCTTGGCTCGACTCTCCGGCACACCACCACCATGACCCGACGCTACGACATCGACGCCCTGCGCGTGTTCGCCTTCGCCCTGCTGATCCTCTACCACACCGCCATGGCCTACGTGGACGACTGGGGCTTTCACCTCAAGAGCGTGCATACCGCCGAATGGCTGCAGTGGCCGATGCTGTTCGTCAACCGCTGGCGGATGTCGCTGCTGTTCCTGATCTCGGGTATCGCCATCGCGCTGATGCGGCCGGAAGGCAGGTTGCTGCGCTTCGCCGGCCTGCGCACCTGGCGGCTGCTGCTGCCGCTGCTGTTCGGCATGTTCGTGATCGTGCCGATCCAGCCCTATTGCGAAGGCGTGGCCAACGGCCACGTGGCACCCGGCTTCGGCCACTTCCTGCTGCGCTACTGGCAGGTGCGGCCGTGGCCGGAAGGCAGCTTCGCCGGCTGGCAGTACGGCATCACCTGGAACCACCTGTGGTACCTGGCCTATCTTTGGAACTACACGCTGGCCTTGGCCCTGTTGATGCCATTGCTGGGAACGGCGGTGGTTCGCCGCGCGATGGCGCTCTGCGCAGCATCGCCGATGCTGCTGATCGGCCTTCCGTCCACCCTGTTGCTGGCCTGGGTGATCTGGCTGGAGCCGATCTACCCGTCCACCAATGCCCTGCTCGGCGACTGGTACCAGCACGCGAAGTACGCGACGGTGTTCCTGGCCGGCTACCTGCTGGGTCGTGAACCGGTGTTCTGGGAGCGCGTGGTCCCCCTGCGCCGCACCACGCTATGGCTGGCGCTGGCTGCCGTCGGCTGGTATCTGGGGTTGCGCATCCTCGGTCAGGTACTGCCCGCCGATTCCCCGCTGCGGCAATGGCCCGAACCGTTCTGGGACCTGCAGGGCCGGGCCAGCCAGTCGCTTTACGTATGGACCGCGCTGCTGGCCATCCTCGGCTGGGGAAAGGTCTTCCTCGATCGCCCGTTCCGCTGGCTGCCGTACTGCACCGAAGCCATCTATCCGTGGTACATGCTGCACCAGAGCCTGATCATCGCCCTGCTGTTCTGGCTCAAGCCACTTCAGTTGGGCTGGTGGATGGAACCGGCCCTGCTGCTGGCCGGTACTGTCGGCGGCTGCCTGCTGATCCACGAACTGCTGATCCGACGCGTGCGTTGGCTGCGGCCGCTGTTCGGCCTGCGTGCGAATCCGCCAGCGTGGCCGGTTGCACACGCTGCGCGGTTGTAGAGCCGAGTCCACGCTCGGCTGCTTCTGCCCTGAGCCGAGCATGGGCTCGGCTCTACACGTCCACCGGCCGGCAATCCACTTCTGGCTGGCCGCTACTGATGGCACTGTCACGGACGCACCAGCGCCGGCGCATTTTGGCTGACGTGCTGGCTGGCTGATAGACCAGCATCGATGCTGGGGACTCCACACGGGACCTCGTACGGGCAACGGATACGCAGCATGTTCATGGCATTTGCAACTATTCGCATTGGAAGCTCAACAGCGCCCTGCCAGTGTAGGAAGTCGCCTTTTCGACGGAAGGCACTTTTTGCCGGGAGCGCTGCAATGGATCAATCCGACATCAATCTGCTGGTCGCCTTTGTTAACTCGGAAGAAGCTGCGCTTGCTGAGGAATGTCAAGGCGACATTTACCCGAGCTATCACTACCAACTCGGAGCACTTGCACCGAAAGCAGGTCGCCACTTGTCTGGGGATCTGCTGCAACGTTTCTACTTCCACTGGCTGCGCGTGGGTGACTGGAAGGTCGCCGGACTCCCTGAGAGAGACTTTCCCACCCTTGTTGCAGCCTATCTGGAACTCACAAAGCTCCCGATGGGCTACGGCACGCGCCCACCCAGCCGAAGCCTCGAGCACCTGTTCTGCTTCGGCTTCAATGAGCATGGCGAGCTGCCAAGTGGCACGGTTGCAAATGCAGCCGACCTGAAACAGCGCACCCATCTGGTGGAGCATTGCAGGAAGTACCAATCGTTCCATGCCCAGCGAGAGAAGGTCGAAAAATTCCTTCCATTCCGCTCGTCGGCCCCGATCATTCTCGAAGCCGGCCGATCCCTGCAACACGATATCAAGGAAATGGGGCCAATCCTCTATTGGGGCATGGCACTCATTGCACAACTCAATGAGGACACGCGCATCCCGATGGCACATGACCTGATGGTCAGGAAGTGGTCTGGAGACGGAGATCGAAACCACGCGCTCTCCGTGCTTTACCTGACTGCCGAAGCCGCCCGACCACACTGCGCGGAGAACAGCGAGTACGTCGCTCTTTGTGAAAATCTGGCGCAACTGCATGACATGCGGATCATGGCGGGGGACGCTGTCCAGCTGGTGCAGCGCCAGGGTTGGCGTGTGCAGAACATCCGAGACTGGAGCGCCAGAATCACCCTCTATCAGGACGGCGAGTACAGCAGCGAGAGCGGACATCCTCGGATCAGCCTGACCCTCAACAGTTGGCCTGACAGCCCTTGGTCAATCAACCTGACCTCGGGTGATGGCTCCTACGTCGCCTACCGGGACAGACCCACCAGCAACGACTTCCAACTGCCGCCAATCATCGGCGCCAAGCTTGATCACTTTCCCGAATGGGTCAAGCAGATAAATACAAGCTTGGGTATCAACTTGGTTCCAGGCACGGATTCGGTTGCGTCTGCCCACAAGAATCGCACGCTGGCCAGACAACTAGACGCTTGGATGCGCGCAGACTAGCAGTGCAGAGCCGAGCCCACGCTCGGCTGCTTCTGCCATGAGCCGAGCGCAGGCTCGGCTCTACATTGAGGCAGTCGAGCAAGCTCGACTCCACAGGGACGTCCGAGCGATCAACGCACCTCGAATTCGCCCACCAGCACAGTCTCGGCACGGTCCTTCAGCCGCATCGTTACCATCTGGTCCTTCTGCTTGGCCGTGCCCCAGTGGGTGGTCAGGCGCAGCATCAGTGTCGTCGCGCCGGTCACCAGCTGCTGGCGGCTGCCGAAGTAATTGGCCTCCACCTTGTACCTGCCCGGCTTGGCGTTGCGCAGCGAGAACTGCTCGGGGCCATAGCCGCCGGTGAAGTCCTCCGACATCTGCCCGCCCTGGTAGGTCAGGCGATTGCCGTAGTACGCGCGTTCGCCGTTCGGGTCGGTCACCCACAGGTCCATGTCGCTGTTGTCGGCATCCCAGGACAGCACCACGCGCAGGTCCAGCGGCATTGCCTGCAGCAGGCGCGGGTCGATGGCCGAGGTATCCAGCCGCGGCGTGCTGCGTGCCACCAGGTTGGTCAGCTCATCCAGTGCGATCAGGGCGATGCCATCGAAGCGGCTGTCCCACGGCCGCACCACCACCTGGTACAGCGGCGCAAGCGCCTGCTGCGGCTTGCCGGCCGCAGCCAGCGCCAGGCCCAGGTCGCGGAAGCTCTGCGGCTCTTCCTGGCCCATCGCCAGCACCTGCTCGAACACCGGCACCGCCAGTGCGGGCGCGTCGGCCTGCATCAGCCGGTAACCAAGCACGCGCAGCAGGTGCCGGTTGTCCAGGTCCATCTCGGCCAGGTTCGACAGCACCCGCAGTGCCAGCTCGCGCTGGCCCTGCTCCAGCAGCAGGTCGGCCACATCGAGGAAGAAGGCGCTGCTGTCGGCGTGGGCATCGCGCTCGGCCAGATAGCGGTCGTAGAGTTGCGACGGCGGGCCCTGGCGCAGGCGCCGGGCGATGGCCGAGTCCGGCTGCCAGGCCGCCAGCTGGATGCCGAGTTGGCCGTCGTTGGCGGCAGCGGGCGCAGCGACACGGCCACCAGTGACCGTGATTGAATCGAGGGCCATGTTCGATGCAGGTGCTGAGCGACGCGCACGCGCGCTGCTGGCTTCCATGCGCTGCTCGGCGGCGGCGGCCATCGGTGCCGGGGCGGGCGGTGCCGCGGGGGGCGGCGCGGCGAGCGTCGCCACCGGCGCCGATTCCATCGCGTAGTCCGCGGAGGCCACTTCCAGTGCCCCACCCTTCACGTGCGGCGGCGCTCCCTTCCGCCAACTGCGGTTCCACCACTGCTGCCGCTCCTTCCAGCGTGCCGCCAGCTCATCCAGGCGCTGGCGATCAGCAGCGGCGCGGTCTGTCACCTGCCGTGCGAACCGCGCGTCGTAGTCCGCGCGCAGCTTGCCGGACGGACGGATGGCATAACGCAGGTAATCCTCCAGCGTCTCCAGCACGATCAACGAGGTGTCCGGCCCGACCAGGCCAAACTGCTGCGACAGGCGCTGCATGGCCTCACGGTTGCCGCGGCGGTCGACGGCCAGTTGGTGCAGGCGCGCCTGCGCCCACAGGCCGGCCAGCAGTTCGCCGTCATCGCTTTTCTGCGTGGCCGGCAGCGCCTGCCATTCGCCGCCACCCACGCGCACCCGCATCGGCACGCCGTCAGCTGCCAGTCGTGCATGCAGCCACAGCCAACCCTGGGCTTCACTGCGACGGTCGATGACCACGTCCTGCACGCCGCGCCCTGCATCGACCTGCACATCCAACGGCGACGCCAGCAGCGCATGCGCGGCCGCGTCGACATCCTTGCCCAGCGCGACGAAACGGCCGCCATGCGCCTCACTCCAACCCCGCAGTCGCACGGCATCGGTGCGCGCGCCGGCGCTGCTGACCGCAAACAGGCGTTGATCCGGCGCCATCGCCGGCAGCTGTTCCGGCCCATAGGTCAGCAGGCCATCACTGACCAGCAGGTATTCCCTCACGCTCGATCGCGGCTGCCACTGGGCCAGCGCGCTGGCACCGTCCGGGCGCACGGCCTGCAGGGCTGCGCGCAGCTCGCTCCAGTTGCCGGCGCGGATACGGAATCGACGCACCGGCTCGGCGCGATCCCGCAGCACGGTCAAGGCCACGGTGCCGTCACCCATCGCAGCGAAGTAGCGATCCAGCAGGGCAAGCTCACGCGAGCGATCGCGCTGTCCCGCCGAACCGGAGCCGTCCCACAGCAGGCCGATCTCGCTGGGCAACGTGCGCGGCGTGCTGCTGGCCGCCACCGGCAGCTGTGCCAACAGGTAGTGTCCATCCTGCCAGGGCGCCACCTGCACCTGCGCCTGACGTGCTGCCGGCAGGTTCCACTGCAGCTGCTGCGGCAACTGCGCGCCCTTGCCCTGCCACAGCAGCTGGCCCGCGCTGATGCGGAAGGGCGCCGTACCCGCGGTGGCCGTACCGGGGGCCTGCAGTTTCAGTTCAACCGAGGCTGCACCGGCGGCGAACTGCAGCGGCAGCGTCCACTGCCAGCCTTGGCCGGCAAAGGCCAGCGGTTCGCGGATCACCAGCTGCACGCGCCGGCTACCGCTGGCCGGCAGCGGGTAGATGCGCAGGCGGAACTGATTGCCGGCGGTCTGTTCCAGCAGGGCCGGGTCGACGCCGCGGCGGGCGATCTCCTCGAACACCTGGCGACCGCGGTCCTTGGGCACCGGCACCGCGTCACGCATCTCGCCGTTGATATCCAGCGCGAAGCCGGTGATCTGCTGGCCCTCGGCCAGCGGGAACTGCAGCTCGCCCTCCAGCACGCGCCGGTTCGGGTTGTGGAACTCCAGCGTGATCCGGGTCTGGGCGACGCCGGCCTGCACTTCGCCTTCGATGCGGGCTTGTCGTAATTGAACCGGCTGCTCAGCCGCCGGCGCGATCAGCAGCGGCGTGGCGGACTGCGGCCGGGAGATCGTCGGCGACTGTGCGCCAACGGGCCAAGCCGCAAGGGCCAACAACAACACAGTGCAGCAACGGGCGAAGACCATGACCGGACTCCAGTGGGATCGTGGATCGTTGAACGCACCAGCAACCGTAATGGGGTTGGCGCCCCCCCCCAAAAAGGGGACGGAGGGGATTAAGTCGCAATTGGCATACAAGGCAAAAGCGGCTTAATCCCCTCCGTCCCCTTTTTCCGTCCCCTTTTTCTATGCAGGCAGGCAGTGCTCCACGATCAGCTGGATGGCGCTGCCGCCACGGTAGTCATCGCAGGCCAGCCGGTAGGCCAGGTGGACGTGACGTGATGGCGCGTTGCCGTGCCAGCCACCGAAATGGATGGCGTTGATCGTGCCGGGTACGCCGGGCAGGCGCAGTTCCAGCTTCAGGTGACGCTCCTTCAGCACGCGCCAGTTGGTCACTTCGAAGTGGCCGTCGAACAGTGGCTCGGGGAAACCCTGGCCCCACGGCCCGGCCAGGCGCAACGCATCGGCGTGGCGATGGTCCAGCTCGTCCGCGGCCAGCTCGCCGTCACTGAGCACCTGCTGCTGCAGTGCCGCCGGATCGAGCATCTCCAGCACCACCGCGACGAAGGCGGCCTTGAAGTCATCGACGTGGTCACGCCGCAGGCTGAGGCCGGCCGCCATGGCGTGGCCACCGAAGCGTTCGATCAGGCCCGGGTGGCGCGCATCGACCAGCGCCAGGGCGTCACGGATGTGCAGGCCGGGAATGGAGCGCGCCGAGCCTCGCAGGGTGTCGGCGCCGGGTTCGGCCGGGGCGAAGGCGATCACCGGGCGATGCAGGCGATCCTTCATCTTCGATGCGACCAGGCCGACCACACCCGGATGCCAGTCAGCATCGAACAGGCAGGCCGCCACCGGTCGCTGACCGGCCATGTCCAGCACCACCCGGGTCAACGCCTGCTCGGCGTCATCGGTCATCGACTGCTGCACGGCGCGCCGTTCCGAATTGATCTGCTCCAGCGTCTGCGCGATCTCGCGCGCCTGGCGCGGGTCTTCGGTCAGCAGCAGCGCGATGCCCAGCGCCATGTCTTCCAGCCGGCCCGCGGCATTCAGGCGCGGGCCGAGCGCGAAGCCGATGTCGGTGGCCGTCAGCCGCGCGGCATCACGGCCGCTGGCTTCGATCAGCGCACGCAGGCCAACACAGCCCTGTCCCGCGCGCAGACGCCGCAGGCCCGCGCTGACCAGTGCCCGGTTGTTCGGATCCAGCGCCACCAGGTCGGCAACGGTCCCGACCGCCACCAGGTCCAGCAGCGTGGTCAGGTCCGGGCCCTTGCCATCCGCAAAGACACCTGCCTCGCGCATGTGCCGGCGCAGCGCCATCAGCACGTAGAAGATCACGCCGACGCCTGCCAGCGATTTGCTCGGGAACGCATCACCGTCCAGATTCGGATCGACGATGACATCGGCCGGCGGCAGCTGCGGCCCGGGAAGGTGATGGTCGGTGACCAGCACCTGCCAGCCGCGTGCCTTGGCCGCGGTCACGCCCGCATGGCAGGCGATGCCGTGATCGACCGTGACCAGCAGGTCCGGTTGCAGCGCGGCCAGCTCTTCCACCAGCGACGGTGACAGGCCATAGCCATGCACCATGCGGTTCGGCACCGCGTGGAAGACGTGTTGCGCGCCGAGCATGCACAGGCCACGCACGCCGACCGCACAGGCGGTGGCGCCATCGCAATCGAAATCGCCGACCACCAGTATGCGCTTGTCGTTGGCGATGGCTTCGATCAGCAGGCCCACTGCATCATCGATACCGGTCAGCAGCTCGGGCGCGTGTAGGCTGCCCAGTTTCGGCAGCGCCAGCTCTGGCGTTCCCGCACCACGGCTGGCATAGAGTCGGGCCAGCAATGGCAGCGTGCCCTCTGGCCAGCTGCCGGGCACGACCGCATCGCGGCGGCGGATCAGCGGTGTATCAGAGGGCGGCTGCGCAGCATCGGCGGCAAGGGACATCGGCATCGCCGGTTACGAAAGACCCGCACATCATAACTTGCACCGCTCCCCCGGTCGGCTGCCGCTGCTGACGAGGCAACTTGGCTCTTCGGCCAGCAGCATTTGGATTTCACGACCGCATCTTCCATGCTTGCCTGCCCTGGAACGGACTTCCATCCATGACCCGCACCCTGCTGACCGCGCTGATGGCACTCACCGTGGCCCCGGCCGCCCACTCCGCCACGCCTGAGCCCAGGCCCGGGGTCGAATTCGAACACAACGACTGGTCGCTGGCCTGTGACAACACCCGCACCTGCCGCGCCGCCGGCTACAGTCCGGAACAACCCGGCAACCTGCTCAGCCTGATGCTTGAGCGCGCCGGCGGCCCGGGTGCGAAGGTGATCGCGCGGCTGCGCAATGGCGAGGATGGCGAAAGCCCGACGCCGACCGGGGCACTGCGCCTGCGCCTGAACGGCAAGGACCTGGGCCCGGTGCGCGACACCGGCGACGGGGACAAAGTGTTGTTACAGCAGGCACAGACCGATGCACTGGTCGCCGCACTGCCGCGCCAGGCACGCATCGAGATCATCGACGGCAAGGGCAAGGCCTGGCCGATCTCCGACAGCGGTGCAGCAGCCGTACTGCTGAAGATGGACGAGGCCCAGGGCCGGCTGGGAACGCCCGGTGCGCTGGTACGGCGTGGCGACAAACCCGAAGCAAGCGTGCCTGCGGCGTTGCCGGTGCCAGTGATCGTGCGCGGCACGCTGGTGGCATCGCGCGCCTCGGACGCGGCACTGGCCAAGGCACCGGGCCTGCGCAAGGCGCTGATCGCCAGCCTGCCGAAGCCGGATGAGTGCGGCCGCCTGAGCGATGGCGGGACAGATGAAATCGAGATCCAGCGACTGGACGCCCAACATGTGCTGGCAAGCACCAGCTGCTTCGTGGGTGCCTACAACTTCAGCAGCAGCTACTGGGTAGTGCAGGACAAGCCGCCGTACGAAGCACGCTTCGTCACGTCCGATGCAGAAGACTTCGATCGCGACGACGCTACGTTGAGCGGTCGCTTCCGTGGGCGCGGCGTCGGTGACTGCTTCTCCGGCCACGACTGGGCTTGGGATGGCGCGCGATTCGTGAAGAGCAGCGAGTTCACCACCGGGCAGTGCCGGGGCGTTGCGGGTGGGCACTGGACACTGCCGACGGTGGTCAGCGAGGTCCGTTGAGGCGCCGCTACCTGCGATAGTGCCGCCCGCTGGCCGGCAACTCCGGCAAACCCTGGGGGTCAGCGCCGTTTCCGATGGAAAACGGATCCGACCCCGCTCGGCCGAGCCCCGATCAGTCGTGAAGCTGGCGCGGCTTCTTCCAAAACTGCCAGCGCTGTCCGCGATCCAGCTGGAACTGCAGGCCGTCCTCGAAATCCAGCACCAGCCGCTGCAGCTCGCCGCGCTTCAGCGCGGCCAGCAGCGGACGGATCGCATCGTTGCCGAGCTGCTGCAGGGAACGCAGCTGGCGCAGGTCGACCAGTGCATCCACCGCCTGCTCGCCATCGACGGCTACGCCAGCCGCCAGGGCCAGGCCCTGCAACAGGGCATCGCGGCTGCGCACCTGTGCGTGCGGTGTGCTGACCGACACCGGCATCACGCCACCGCCCCAGAACCACAGCGAATTGATCGGCTGTTGCCCCTGCGCGGCGCGCTGCTGGTTCCAGGAATGGTTGTGCAGCAGCACCTGCGCCTCGGTCATCAGCGCCCGCCAGCGACGGCCGCCCTCGCCCTCCGGCAGATGCGAGAACAGGTCATCGCCCAGCACCTCGTCCGGACTGTCGAAGTCCGGCAGGGCCAGGTCGATCGGCAGGCGCAGGTACCAGCGCGACGGGTCCGGTGCGTCGAGCACGAATCCGGCATCGGCGAACAACGGCTGCAGCACCGGCAGCAGGGCCAGGCTGTCGGCCAGCGTCGGCCGCAGCGTTTCGCCGTAGGCCATCATCCGCGCGCCATGCATGTCCGGCACCATGCAGGCCGGATCGGCACGCAACCAGCTGGCGCCGGCCGCATCGCCGACGTCGCGCTGGCGGGTCAACGCGGCCACCGGCCAGTGCGGCGCGGCAACCGCAAAATGGCGCGTCAGCTGCGCGCGTTCGCCCGGCGCGACCTGCACGGTCGTGGCACGGCCGAGCGCACGTGCCACATCGTCCGGCAACGCAGCCGCGGCAAAGCGGCTGCGGGCCGGCAACAGCAGGGTCGCCGTTGCCACCGTGTCAGTCCACGTAGCTGACGCTGACGATCTCGTACTCGCGTTGGCCAGCCGGGGCGTCGATCACGATCGAATCACCTTCCAGCTTGCCGATCATCGCGCGCGCCACCGGCGAGGAAATCGCGATCAGGCCCAGCTTGATGTCCGCTTCCAGGTCACCGACGATCTGGTACTTCTTCTCTTCGTCGGTTTCCACGTCGGCCAGCGTCACGCTGGCGCCGAACACCACCTTGGAGCCGGCGTTGAGCTTGCTCACGTCGATGATCTCGGCGTGCGACAGCTCGCCTTCCAGCTGCTTGATGCGGCCTTCGATGAAGCCCTGTTCCTCGCGCGCGGCGTGGTACTCGGCGTTCTCCTTCAGGTCGCCATGCTCACGCGCTTCGGCGATGGCGGCGATCACCTTCGGGCGCTTGACCGACTTCAGGTGATCCAGTTCGTCGCGCAGCTTCTGCGCGCCCTTCATCGTGATGGGGGCTCTCATGCATTCAACTCCTTGTGCAGCTCCTGCAGCGACCAGACGGGGCCGGTGCCGCGGAATTCCAGTGAATCCACCAGCGCCTTGGCGCCGGCAATTGTGGTCGAGTAGGTGACGCGATGCTGCAGCGCCTCGCGACGGATCGAGAACGAGTCGTTGATCGCCGAACGACCTTCGGTCGTGTTGACGATGTAGACGATCTCGCCGTTCTTGATCGAGTCGACGATGTGCGGACGGCCTTCGACCACCTTGTTGATGATCTCGCAGTCCATGCCGTGCTGCTGCAGCCACGCGGCAGTGCCACGGGTCGCGACCAGGCTGTAGCCACGCGCCAGCAGCGCCTTGGCCACCGGCAGCACGCGCTTCTTGTCCGGATCGCGGACCGAAACGAAGGCCTTGCCGACCGGCGGTGCCTTGATGCCACCGGCTTCCTGCGCACGCGCGAAGGCGGCGTTGAAGCTGCGGCCCACGCCCATCACCTCACCGGTGGAGCGCATCTCCGGCCCGAGGATCGGGTCGACGCCCTGGAACTTGGCGAACGGGAAGATCGCTTCCTTCACCGAGTAGTAGTCCGGTACGATTTCCTTGGTCGCGCCCTGCTCGGCCAGGCTCTTGCCGGCCATGCAGCGCGCGGCGATCTTGGCCAGCGGCATGCCGGTGGCCTTGGACACGAACGGCACGGTGCGCGAGGCACGTGGGTTCACTTCCAGCAGGTAGATGGTGTCGGCACCCTCGTCGCTGGTCTGGATCGCGAACTGGGTGTTCATCAGGCCGACCACGTTCAGGGCCTTGGCCAGCTCCACCACCTGGCGGCGCAGCTCGGCCTGGGTTTCAGCCGACAGCGAGTACGGCGGCAGCGAGCACGAGGAATCGCCCGAGTGCACGCCGGCTTCTTCGATGTGCTCCATCACGCCGCCGATCAGGACGTTGCCCTGGGCATCGGCAATGATGTCGACGTCGCACTCCACGGCGTTGTCGAGGAAGCGGTCCAGCAGCACCGGCGAATCGTTGGACACCTTCACCGCGTCGCGCACGTAGCGGGCCAGGTCGGCTTCGCCGTAGACGATTTCCATCGCACGGCCGCCCAGCACGTAGCTCGGGCGCACCACCAGCGGGTAGCCGATCTCGCGGGCCAGCAGCAGGGCTTCCTGGTCGTTGCGGGCGATGCGGTTCGGCGGCTGCTTCAGGCCCAGCTTGTCGACCAGCTGCTGGAAGCGCTCGCGGTCTTCGGCCAGGTCGATCGAGTCCGGGCTGGTGCCGATCACCGGCACGCCATTGGCCTCCAGCGCGCGCGCCAGCTTCAGCGGGGTCTGGCCGCCGTACTGCACGATCACGCCCTTCGGCTGCTCCAGTTCGACGATTTCCAGCACGTCTTCCAGGGTCAGCGGTTCGAAGTACAGGCGGTCGGAGGTGTCATAGTCGGTCGACACGGTTTCCGGGTTGCAGTTGACCATGATGGTTTCATAGCCATCCTCGCGCAGCGCCAGTGCCGCGTGCACGCAGCAGTAGTCGAACTCGATGCCCTGGCCGATGCGGTTCGGGCCACCACCCAGGATCATGATCTTGTCGCGGTTGCTCGGCGCGGCCTCGCACTCGTCCTCGTAGGTCGAGTACAGGTAGGCGGTACCGGTGGAGAACTCGCCGGCGCAGGAGTCCACGCGCTTGTAGACCGGGCGCACCTTGTGCGCACGACGCAGCGCGCGGATGGCGGCTTCATTGGTGCCGGTCAGCTGCGCCAGGCGCGCATCGGAGAAGCCAGCGCGCTTCAGCTTGCGCAGGCGTGCGGCGTCCAGCGCGTCGATGCCACCGGCAGCGACTTCGCCTTCTGCAGCGATGATTTCCTCGATCTGGTCCAGGAACCAGTGGTCGATGAACGACAGTGCGTAGATCTCTTCCACGCTCATGCCGGCGCGGAACGCGTCGGCGACGAAGAACAGGCGCTCCGGGCCCGGCGCCTTCAACTCGCGGCGCAGGGTCTGCAGGTCGTCTTCGTTGGCCAGGTCCAGGCCGGTCGGGTCGAAGCCGACCTTGCCGGTTTCCAGGCCACGCAGGGCCTTCTGCACCGACTCCTGGAAGGTACGGCCCATCGCCATCACCTCGCCGACCGACTTCATCTGGGTGGTCAGGCGAGCGTCGGCGGCCGGGAACTTCTCGAAGGCGAAACGCGGGATCTTGGTGACGACGTAGTCGATCGACGGCTCGAACGAGGCCGGGGTCAGGCCACCGGTGATTTCGTTCTTCAGTTCGTCCAGGGTGTAACCCACGGCCAGCTTGGCGGCGACCTTGGCGATCGGGAAGCCGGTGGCCTTGGACGCCAGCGCCGAGGAACGCGACACGCGCGGGTTCATCTCGATGACGACCACGCGGCCGGTCTTCGGGTTGATGCCGAACTGCACGTTCGAGCCACCGGTATCGACGCCGATCTTGCGCAGCACGGCGATGGAGGCATCGCGCAGGCGCTGATACTCCTTGTCGGTCAGGGTCTGCGCCGGCGCCACGGTGATCGAGTCACCGGTGTGCACGCCCATCGGGTCCAGGTTTTCGATCGAGCAGACGATGATGCAGTTGTCCGCAGTGTCGCGGACCACTTCCATCTCGAACTCCTTCCAGCCCAGCACCGACTCTTCCACCAGCACCTCGGTGGTTGGCGACAGTTCCAGGCCGCGGCTGACGATCTCGACCAGCTCTTCGCGGTTGTAGGCAATGCCGCCACCGCTGCCGCCCAGGGTGAAGCTGGGGCGGATGATGGTCGGGTAGCCGACGCGGGTCTGGATCTCCAGCGCTTCGTCCAGGGTGTGGGCGACGGCGGCGGTCGGGCATTCCAGGCCGATCTCACCCATGGCCACGCGGAACAGCTCGCGGTCTTCGGCCATGCGGATCGCTTCGCGCTTGGCGCCGATCAGTTCGACGTTGTACTTCTCCAGCACACCGTTGTCGGCCAGGTCCAGCGCGCAGTTCAGCGCGGTCTGGCCACCCATGGTCGGCAGCAGCGCATCGGGCTTTTCCTTGGCGATGATCTTCTCGACCGTCTGCCAGTTGATCGGCTCGATGTAGACGGCGTCGGCCATCTCCGGGTCGGTCATGATCGTGGCCGGGTTGCTGTTGACCAGCACCACGCGGTAACCCTCGTCACGCAGGGCCTTGCAGGCCTGGGCGCCGGAGTAGTCGAACTCGCAGGCCTGGCCGATGACGATCGGGCCAGCACCGATGATGAGGATGGTCTTGAGGTCAGTGCGCTTGGGCATTTTCTTCTCTAAGTCAGTACAGCGTGACAAGGGGGGTGATCGCACGCTGTCGATCAGGAATCTTGATCCGCAGCGCCGCGCCAGGGGCAGCAGCGATGCGGGGTTTACGGTCCATCGCGACGCCACCGGCAGGCCGGCGGCGTACTGATCACGCCTTGGCCTGCTCCATCAGCGCCACGAAGCGGTCGAACAGCGGACCGACATCGTGCGGGCCCGGGGATGCTTCCGGATGGCCCTGGAACGAGAACGCCGGCACGTCGGTGCGGGCCACGCCCTGGTTGGTGCCGTCGAACAGCGAACGGTGGGTCACGCGCAGGGTCGGCGGCAGGGTTGCTTCATCGATCGCAAAACCGTGGTTCTGCGAGGTGATCATCACCCGGCCACTGTCCAGGTCCTGCACCGGGTGGTTGGCACCGTGGTGGCCATGGCCCATCTTCATGGTCTGCGCGCCAGAGGCCAGGCCGAGCAGCTGGTGGCCCAGGCAGATGCCGAAGGTCGGGATCTTCACGTCGATGAAGGCCTTGATCGCGTCGATGGCGTAGTCGCACGGTTCCGGGTCGCCCGGGCCATTGGACAGGAACACGCCGTCCGGCTTCAGTGCCAGCACTTCGGCGGCCGGGGTCTGCGCCGGCACCACGGTCACTTCGCAGCCGCGCTCGGCCAGCATGCGCAGGATGTTGGTCTTCACGCCGAAGTCGTAGGCCACGACCTTGAACCGGGCCGGCACGCTGACGAAAGCATTGGCATCCAGGTCCAGCTGGCCCTCGGTCCAGGTGTAGGTCTTCTCGGTAGTGACGACCTTGGCCAGATCCATGCCCTTCAGGCCCGGGAACTTGCGGGCGGCTTCCAGTGCCTTTTCCACGTCGATGTCGCCGGCCATCAGCGCACCATTCTGCGCGCCCTTCTCGCGCAGGATGCGGGTCAGCTTGCGGGTGTCGATGCCGGCGATGGCGACGACGCCCCGCTGGATCAGCCAGTCCTGCAGCGACAGCTGGCTGCGCCAGTTGCTGGGACGGCGCGGGACGTCGCGCACGATCAGACCGGCCGACCATACCTTGGACGCTTCATCGTCCTGGTCGGTCATGCCGGTGTTGCCGATATGCGGATAGGTCAACGTGACCATCTGCCGGGCGTAGGACGGGTCGGTCAATACTTCCTGATAGCCGGTCATGGCGGTGTTGAACACCACTTCACCGACGGACAGGCCGGGCGCGCCTACGGATTCGCCCTCGAATACGGTGCCGTCTTCGAGGACGAGGATTGCGGCTTGGGTCACGGGAATCTCACTTTGGCTACCGAGGGGGCTGCCGAAGTCACGCCTGCGCTTCACGGAAATCCGGTTGCAAAAAAGCGCGGACGTACGGTCTGGGACCGGTCCGGCTTTCGTGATTCGGCGAGTGCGAATTGTAGCGCTGCCGGGGCGCTCGCGCCAGCGGTTATCGCGCTTCATGAACAGGCGATTGCGCATTCATTTCAATCCGGCGGCGTATGCGGCGCCCGCTGGTAGCGCCGGGCCATGCCCGGCGAACCGACACCGACGCCGGGCACGGCCCGGCGCTACCGGTTAACGCGGCCCGTCCAGTAGATCCCGCACCCGGTAGCTGCCCGGAGCCCGGCCCTGCAGCTGGCGGGCGGCGAACAGCGCGCCGCGGGCGAAGATGTCGCGGTTGGTGGCCCGGTGCACCAGCTCGATGCGCTCGCCCAGCCCAGTGAACTGCACCAGGTGCTCGCCGACGATGTCACCGGCGCGCAGGCTGGCGTAATGCGGTTCCGCCCCACCCCGCTGCGCTGCCGCGCCCAGGGTCAGCGCGGTGCCCGACGGCGCATCCTTCTTCTGGGTGTGGTGCGACTCGACGATGTCACAGTCCCAGCCGGCCAACGCCTGCGCCGCGCGCTCGACCAACTCGTCCAGCACCGCCACGCCCAGGCTGAAGTTGGAGGCCCAGACCAACGGGATCTTCGCCGCTGCTGCATCCAGCGCCTGCCGCTGCGTGCCGGAGATGCCGGTGGTACCCGACACCAGCCCCGCGCCGCGTTCCACGCACAACGCCAGCATCGGGTCGAAACCCTCCGGCAGGCTGAAGTCGATCGCCACGTCGAACACCGGCGCGCCGGGCAGTTCGCTGGCACCGAAGAACGGCACGCCGTCGACCACGCGCTGCGCCGGCGCACGGCCGGCCACTGCGGCCACGATCTGAAGGGTTTCGGGATGTTCGGCGGCCAGCCGCAGCAGGGCCTGGCCCATGCGCCCGGAGGCGCCGTGAATGAGCAATCGCAGGGGAGTCTGGTTCATGCCTGCAGGCTAGCGGCAGCACGCCTGCTCCGGCAAGCGCCGTCACTGCGACGCTGGGTGACCTTCCGCGCAATGGATGCTCGTTCCTCCCTGGGTACGCCTCTCTTGACTGCACCAGGCGGAGCGCATGCGACACCGTAGATGTCGCGTTTACCACTGGACGCAGAAACGCGGCCACTCAAGGCTGTGGTCCCCTCTTCCGGCCCAGGCAACGCCCATGAAATCCGCGACCGTCTTCAGCAAGTGCGCCAGGAAGACCGGCTATGCCGGGACCACGACCACCCGCTACCGCTTGCTGGATGACGCCCTGCTTGTCGTGAATCACCAACGCGCCAGCGAAAGCCGCGGTTTCTATGTGAATGCTGGACTCTACTTTCCAGAGTTGCTCGTGCACCCCCTCACGCCCGACGATCTTGAAACGGCTTTCAGGTACCGCTCCAGCATCCCCACGCCGCATGTCGACTGGCGTATCGAAGAGACGCCAGGCCTGCGCCGGGCTTTCACCCAGCAGGATCTTCATGACCTGCTCGATGCTGGCGATCGCAACGCGATGAAGCGCCTGCTGCTCAATGCCCTTGCCGACGTGGCGGGCTTCGCAGCGACCCATGGAAATCGCGCCTCGGTACGGCGGATGCAGCAGGAGGGACGCTTTCGCGCGATCATCCGCAAAGAGGTCTGAACCCCGGAAAGCGTGCGAACCAAGGTTCGCACCCACAGGCCGAAAGTTCGCACCCGCCGCACAGCCGCCGTCGAGCATGGCTCGACGCTACTTCTTGTTGGTCGGCCCGCAACTGTCGCAACCGCCACAGGCACCGCCACCTCCGCTGGCAGGCGGCGCGATCTTCCGCCCCAGCGCCTGCGCCCAGGCCGCGCGGCCCGGCTTCAGCAGAGCCAGCGCCAAGGCACCGCGCAGCTTGCGCACCGTGCCGGGGAACTGCTTCTTCAGCACCACCCAGGCGCTGACCAGCACGGCCACCGCGATGATCAGGTACTGGATCAGCAGCCCTGTATCCATCAGCCACCTCCCAGCGCCTTGGTCACCTGGTAGGTGATCAGCGCCGCCACGTAAGCTGCGGCGAACAGGTAGAACGCGGCAAAGCCCATCTGCTTCCACGAGTTGGTCTCGCGCTTGATGGTGGCCAGCGTCGAGATGCACATCGGTGCGTAGATGTACCAGACCAGCAGCGACAGGGCCGTGGCCAGCGACCAGCCATCGCTGATCAACGGGGTCAGTGCCTGGCTGGCCGCATCGTCATCCGCCGCCGACAGCGCATACACCGTCGCCAGCGACGACACCGCCACCTCACGCGCGGCCAGGCCCGGGATCAGCGCGATGCAGATCTGCCAGTTGAAGCCCAGCGGTGCGAAGAACACCGCCATCGCATGGCCGATCTGGCCGGCGTAGCTATAGTCGATGGCCGGCATCGTCGCGCCCGCCGGCGCCGCTGGGAACGACAGCAGCACCCACAGCAGGATGGTCAGCGCCAGGATGATGCCGCCGACGCGCTTGAGGAAGATCATGCCGCGCTCGTACAGCCCCACCGCCAGGTCGCGCGCATGCGGCAGCCGGTACGACGGAAGCTCCAGCATCAGCGGATGCTCGCTCTTGTCGCGGCGCCACTTCTTCATGATCCACGACATCGCCAGCGCACTGAGGATGCCGGCGGCGTACAGGCCGAACAGCACCAGGCCCTGCTGGTTGAACACGCCCCACACGGTCTTCTGCGGAATGAACGCACCGATCAGCAGCGCGTACACCGGCAGGCGCGCCGAACAGGTCATCAGCGGTGCGACCAGGATGGTGGCCAGGCGGTCACGCGGGTCCTGGATGCTGCGCGTGGACATGATGCCCGGCACCGCGCAGGCGAAGCTGGACAGCAGCGGGATGAACGAGCGGCCAGACAGGCCGGCAGCGGCCATCATGCGGTCGAGCAGGAACGCCGCGCGCGGCAGGTAGCCGGATTCCTCCAGTACCAGGATGAAGAAGAACAGGATCAGGATCTGCGGCAGGAACACGACCACGCCACCGACACCGGCGATGATGCCGTCGGTCAGCAGGCTGGCCAGCGGACCTTCCGGCAACACGCTGCCAACGAGAGTACCGAGCCAGGCGAAGCCAGCCTCGATGCCATCCATCAACGGCGTCGCCCAGGCATACACCGCCTGGAAGATCAGGAACATCACCACCGCAAGGCTGATCAGCCCGAACACCGGGTGCAGCAGCCAGCGGTCCAGCGCGTCGTCGATCTTCGCGGTTCGCGCCGGCATGCGCACGGCGACCGAAAGGATCTCGCGCACCTTGGCGTGGTAGTCGATGCCACCTTCCGGGCCCGGCACCGGCGCATCCAGGTGCGGCACCATCGCATCGAGGCGCTCGACCAGGGCCTTGGCGCCCTGCTTGCGCACCGCCACGGTCTCCACCACCGGCACGCCCAGCTCGCGTTCCAGCGCGGCCACATCCACCTGGATGCCGCGGCGTTGGGCGGCGTCGACCATGTTCAGCGCGACCACCATCGGCTTGCCCAGCTCACGCAGCTCCAGCGCGAAGCGCAGGTGCAGGCGCAGGTTGGTGGCGTCGATCACGCACAGCAGCACGTCCGGCGCGGCTTCGCCCGGGTAGAAGCCCCGGCACAGGTCGCGGGTGATCGCCTCGTCCAGGCTGGCCGGATGCAGGCTGTAGGCGCCCGGCAGATCAAGCACCGCGAATTCACGGCCGGACGGCGCACGCAGGCGGCCCTCCTTGCGCTCTACGGTGACGCCGGTGTAGTTGGCGACCTTCTGCCGACTGCCGGTCAGCTGGTTGAACAGCGCGGTCTTGCCGCTGTTGGGGTTGCCGACCAGCGCAATGCGCAGCGGGGCGGTGGCAGCGGAAGCGCTCATGCGCGTCGCTCCTGGCGGTTGGCGTCTACCACGACGCGCTTGGCCTCACTGATCCGCAGCGCGAACCGGGTGAACCCGACCTGCACCAGCAGCGGCTCGCCCCCCACCGGACCTTTGGCCACCAGGCGCACTTCCTCGCCATTGACGAAACCCAGCTCGCGCAGGCGACGGGCGATGGCATCGTTGGCGTGCAGGTCCTGCACGGACTCGACCACGGCCGAGGTGTGCAGCGGCAGTTCGGACAGCGTCATCTAGCGTGTTCTCTGCTGGATGTAAATGGTTCTCGATTCTAACATTCCCGCGTCGCGTCATGGCCCATGACCAATGGCCCGCTATGATCCATACAGGTATGGAGTGACCCTGGAATCCCATGAACGATGCTTTGCAGATCGAGCGCCGCGGCGCCGTCATCACCCTCTGGCTGAACCGGCCGGAACTGCACAATGCCTTCGACGCCAGCCTGATCGCCCGGCTGACCGCCGCGCTGGAGGCCGCCGGACGGGACGATTCGATCCGGGCCGTGGTGGTGGCCGGCCATGGCGCCTCCTTCTCGGCCGGCGCCGACATGCAGTGGATGCGCGGCATGGCTGCGGCCAGCGAAGCCGATAACCGCGAGGACTCGCTGGCCCTGGCCCGGCTGATGCGCACCCTGGACGAGCTGCCCAAGCCGACCCTGGCACGGGTCCACGGCGCGGCCTTCGGCGGCGGTGTCGGCCTGGTCGCCTGCTGCGACATCGCCATCGCCAGCACCGCGGCCCGCTTCGGCCTGACCGAAAGCCGCCTGGGCCTGCTGCCGGCGGTGATCTCCCCCTATGTGATCGAGGCCATCGGCCCACGCCAGGCCCGTCGATGGTTCGCCACCGGCGAGCACTTCGATGCCGAGACCGCACTGCGGATCGGCCTGGTCCACCAGCTGGTCGAACCCGAGCGCCTGGACGAGGCGTTGGAACGCCAGCTGGCCCTGCTCGACAAGGCAGGCCCGATCGCCTCGTCCACCGCCAAGCAGCTGGTGCGGCAGGTCCGGGACAGCCATGACCGCGACACCCTGGATCGCGATAATGCCGCCCTGATCGCGCGCCTGCGGGTGTCCGCCGAGGGCCAGGAGGGCCTGGGCGCCTTCCTCGACAAGCGCGCCCCCCATTGGGTCACGGAAGCCTGAACATGCTCGATCATCTTGGTTTGACCAGCGCCGACCTGGCGCGCAGCAAGGCCTTCTTCCTGCAGGCACTGGCGCCACTGCAGATCGGCGTGGTGATGGAAGTGAGCGCCGAACTGACCGGCGACCACGACCACGTCGGCTTCGGCAGCGACGGCAAGCCGTTCTTCTGGCTCGGCAATGGCGGCACCGCCAGCCACGGCGTGCACGTGGCCTTCGCCTGCGCCAGCCGCGCGCAGGTGGACGCCTTCCACGCCGCCGCCCTCACCGCGGGTGGCCGCGACAACGGCGCGCCGGGCCTGCGCCCGTGGTACCACCCGGATTACTACGCCGCCTTCGTGCTCGACCCGGACGGCAACAACATCGAAGCGGTCTGCCATCGCCCCGTCGGCGAGGTGGCTGCATGAGCGACTACGTCCGCATCGTCGAGGTCGGCCCGCGTGACGGCCTGCAGAACGAAAAGCAGTCGGTGTGCACCGCCGACAAGATCGAACTGATCAACCGCCTGTCCGGCACCGGCCTGCGCAGCATCGAGGCGACCAGCTTCGTCAGCCCGAAGTGGATTCCGCAGCTGGCCGACGCCGCCGAGGTCTACGCCGGCATCCAGCGCCGCCCCGGCATCCACTACCCTGTACTGGTGCCGAACGAACAGGGCTACGACCGCGCCCGCGCGGTGGGCGTGGAGGAAGTGGCGGTGTTCACTGCCGCGTCCGAGGCGTTCAACCGAACCAACACCAATGCCGGCATCGACGAGTCGCTGGCCCGCTTCGAGCCGATCCTCCGCCGCGCCGCCGCCGATGGCGTGCGCGTGCGTGGCTACGTCTCCACCGTGCTCGGTTGCCCCTACCAGGGCGAGGTGCCGCTGGCCGACGTGGTGCGCGTGGCGCGCGCGCTGCACCAGATGGGCTGTTACGAAATCTCGCTGGGCGACACCATTGGCGTCGGCACCCCCCGCAAGGCACGGGCGATGCTGCAGGCGGTGGCGGCCGAGATTCCGATGGAAGCATTGGCCGTGCACTTCCACGACACGTACGGCCAGGCCATCGCCAACATCGCCTCCTGCCTGGAAGAAGGCGTGCGCGTGGTCGACAGTGCCGTCTCCGGGGCCGGTGGCTGCCCGTATGCCAAGGGTGCCAGCGGCAACGTCGCCAGCGAAGACGTGGTCTACCTGCTGCGGGGCCTGGGCCTGGAGAGCGGCGTGGACCTGCCGGCACTGGCCGAGGCCGGCCGCTGGCTGGCCGGCCTGCTCGGCCGCGCCACCGCCAGCCGCACCGGCCAGGCGCTCGCAGCGACCGGCTGAGCACCCCGCTGCGCCGCTCCCGCTCGGGCGGCGCAGCGCACAACGGCGACGGTCGCCGCTTCCGTTAGAATCGGCGGTTCTCGAACCTGCAGGACCGTGCAATGCAGCTGTCTTCCGTACGTGCCGTGATCACTGGCGGCGTCTCCGGCCTCGGCCTGGCCGTGGCCCAGCACCTCGTCGCCCAGGGCGGCAAGGTGGCTCTGTTCGACCTCAACGACGACAAGGGTGCAGCTGCCGTTGCCGGGCTGGGTGCCGACAAGGCCCGCTATTTCAATGTCAACGTCAGCGATGAGGCGGCCGTGGCTGCAGCCATCGACCAGGCCCACGATTTCCTCGGCGGCCTGAACGTGGCGATGAACTGCGCCGGCATCCTCGGCGCCGGTCGCGTGCTCGGCAAGGAAGGCCCGATGCCGCTGGCCGGCTTCCAGGGCACGGTGATGGTCAACCTGGTCGGCAGCTTCAACGTCGCCAAGGCCGCGGCCAACCGCATGCAGCACAACGACGCCGGCGAAGACGGCGAGCGCGGCGTGATCATCAACACCGCCAGCATCGCTGCCTATGAAGGACAGATCGGCCAGGCCGCGTATGCGGCCAGCAAGGGCGGCGTGGTGTCGA
The DNA here is from genome assembly GCF_059370315.1 of Stenotrophomonas sp. YJH_SMC_46. Classification (NCBI taxonomy): domain Bacteria; kingdom Pseudomonadati; phylum Pseudomonadota; class Gammaproteobacteria; order Lysobacterales; family Lysobacteraceae; genus Stenotrophomonas; species Stenotrophomonas sp. YJH_SMC_46. The sequence goes on along the minus strand of NZ_JCAFTO010000003.1, from coordinate 840,760 downwards.
TGACGCTGCCGATGGCGCGCGAACTGTCGCGCTTCGGCATCCGCGTCAATACGATTGCTCCTGGCGTGTTCTGGACGCCGATGGTCGATGGCATGCCCGAAGCCGTGCAGCAGTCGCTGGCCGCCTCGATCCCGTTCCCGTCGCGCCTGGGCAAGCCGGAAGACTTCGCCAGTCTGGTCGGCTTCATTCTCGGCAACACCTACCTCAACGGCGAGACCATCCGCCTGGACGGCGCTACCCGCCTCGCTCCGAAGTGATTCCCCCCGGGCGCCGGGACGGCGCCCTCCCCCAACGACCTAGATCACCATGAAAGCCAACGACATCAAGAAGGGCAACGTCGTCGAGTACAACAACGGCGTGTACCAGATCCGCGACATCGAGCGCAGCTCGCCGCAGGGTCGCGGCGGCAACGTCCGCTTCCGCTTCATCATGTACAGCGTGCCGGGCGGCAACAAGCTCGACGCCAGCTTCGATGCCGACGACAACCTGGTCGAGGTCGAACTGCTGCGCCGCCAGTCCACCTATTCGTACAAGGACGGCGATGCCTTCGTCTTCCTCGATGACGAGGACTACACCCCGTACACCCTGGATGCGGACGTGATCGGCGACGACGCCGGTTACATCACCGACGGCCTGACCGGCATCTACGTGCAGGTGATCGACGAGCAGCCGGTGGCGATCCAGCTGCCGGCCTCCGTGGTGCTGGAGGTGATCGAGACGCCGCCGGAACTGAAGGGTGGCACCGCCACCAAGCGCCCGAAGCCGGCCAAGCTCAACACCGGCATCGAAATCATGGTGCCCGAGTACATCGTCAATGGCGAACGCGTGCTGGTGAACACCGCCACCGGCGAATTCGCCGGCCGTGCCGACTAAGCGCCTCGCGCTGATCGGCTGCCTGTTCCTGCCTGCGGCGTGTTCGCCGCAGGCAGCGGACGGATCATCGGTGGCAGCGGTTACGGCTGTTTCGCACCGAAGTTGCCGCAGCCATGGTACTGGCGGGTACCGACAGTCAGCATCGCCTTGGCCTCGAACGCCTCGCCGCTCATGTCATCCTGGCAGGTGGTGCGCTGGAAGCTGAGCTTGACGTCGGTGCCGTCGGACGCCTTTCCGCTCCATCCATCAGCGCCCTGGGTGGGTTTGGCCACGTCGAAGCGGCGCTCGCCATAATCGACCTCCACCTGCAGGCCCGGCGCATCGCCGTCGACGACTGCAAGCCAGCCGGGTTCATTGCCGGTGGCACGGAATGCCGCATTGCCGGCGCTGCCATCGCCTTCGGTAGCTTCCACCGCATGGCACTCGCGATCCGGTTCGCCCTTCAGGCTCAGCAGGCCATCATCGCTGCCCTTGGTCCAGAAGCTGTTGCCGAGACCATCGCTGTACTTGGCGCCGGATGCCGCGCGCTCGGAGGTCATGGCGAAGCTACGCTCGCCGATCACCAGCGTGGCAGCATCCTCGCCATTGAATGTCGCGCCCACACTCAGATCACCACACTGGTAGGTGGTCTCGCTGCCACCTTCCGTGTTGGCGCTCGGCTGCGGCGTGGCAGGCGGGGCGTCATTGCTGCCCGCCGCGGGTGCCTGGGCCGGCTGGCACGCGACCAGCACCAACCCCAGGGAGGCTGCCAACAGACTGGGAACTACACGCATGGCTCGACTCCTTGTCGACACTACAGGAATGCTCGACCCTACCACCTCGCGGTGAGCGGGGCCTGAAAGCGCCCTGACCGCGCTCATGCGGCCAGTACCGCCATCGACAGCAGCTGCGCGCCGCTTTCGCCGGAACTGCAGGTCCACACCCGCAGCAGGCGCAGTTTCAGCTCGCGCTCCTGGCCCTGCCCGCGCACCGACAAGCGCACGTCGCTGGACAACAATGCCAGGCGTCCGCACAGCAACGTTTCCACCGCGTACGACTGCAGGCTGCGCACCTGCAGGTTTCCGGTCAGCCAGTCGCCCAGCCACGGCAGGTCGAGCATGCGGCCGCCGTGGCCATCCATCATGAACAAGGCCGGCGATACCAGCGCGGTCAGCGCATCGTGGTCGTCATCCAGCAATGCCTGCCGCAGGCGCTGTTCCAGCGCTGCCAACTGCCGCTCATGCAGATCTTCAACGATGTTCCGTTCCATCCACGGTTCCTCCCGGCATCGGCCGGCGTCTGCGCAGGCGCTGCGCGATCCACTGCCGCGCGCCCTGCACCACTACATAGAAGACCGGCACGAAGAACACGGCCAGCACGGTCGCACTGACCATGCCGCCGAACACACCGGTTCCAATCGCCTGCTGGGTTTCCTTCGACGCGCCCTGCGCCAGCATCAGCGGCACCACGCCCAGCGCGAATGCCAGCGAGGTCATCACGATCGGCCGCAGTCGCAGCCGCGCTGCCTCCAGCGCTGCTTCAACCAGGCCGCGACCCTGCTGCTGCAGCTGGCGCGCGAACTCGACGATGAGGATCGCGTTCTTCGCCGACAGCCCGATCACGGTGATCATGCCGACCTTGAAGAACACGTCGTTGGGCATGCCCCGCAACAGCACCGCAGCAACCGCACCAAGCAGGCCCAGCGGCACCACCAGCATCACCGCCAGCGGGATCGACCAGCTCTCGTACAGTGCCGCCAGCACCAGGAACACCACCAGCATCGACAACAGCAGCAACCACGGCGCCTGCGCACCGGACTCCCGCTCCTGCAGCGACTGGCTGGTCCACTGCAGGGCAAAACCGGACGGCAGCTTCTCCGCCAACCGCTCCATCTCCGCCATGGCCTGGCCGGTCGACACGCCGGAGGCCGGTGCGCCGGACAGATTCAGCGCCGGGAAGCCGAGATAGCGCTGCAGCTGCAGCGGCGCCTCGGTCCAGTGCGGCGTCACCAGTTCCGACAACGCCACCATGCCGCCTTCGCTGTTGCGAACGTACAGCTTCAGCACATCCTCCAGCTCCATCCGGTGCGGTGCATCGGCCTGCAGGATCACCTGCTGCAGCCGGCCCTTGTTGGGGAAGTCGTTGACGTACTGCGAGCCCATCGCCGCCGACAGCGTGCTGCTGATCTGCTCGAACCCCACGCCCATCGCCTCGGCCTTGGCGCGGTCGATGTCCAGCCGCACGCTGGTACCTGCTGGCAGGCCATCGGCATGCACCTCCGACAGCAGCGGGCTGGCCTCGGCCAGCTTCAGCAGCTGCTGCAGGGCCGCACGCAGTTCGGCCTGGCTCTGCCCGGTACGCGCCTGCAGGGCCAGCGAGAAGCCGGACGAACGGCCCAGGCTGTCGATCGCCGGGGGCATCACACTCATCACCTCGCCCTCGGCAATCGTGGCCATCGCCTGCTGCGCGGCCTCCACTTCGCCGGCCGCGGTGGCCCCTGCACGCTCGCCCCAATCCTTCAGCATCGTGTAGGTCAGCGCCGCGCTCGGGCCGGAACCGGAGAAGCTGTACCCGAGGATCGACTGGTTGGAGCCGATGCCCGGGCGTGACGCCACGTGCCGTTCGTAGGCTTCGACCACGGCCAGCGTGCGTTCGGCGGTGGCTTCAGCCGGCAGCTGGATCGAGGTCATGAAGTAGCCCTGGTCCTCTTCCGGCAGGAAGGCGCCCGGCAGCCAGTGCAGGCCCAGCAGCAGCGCCGCCACCAGCGCCGCGAACACGCCCATGACCCGCCCGCTCCGCTGCAGCACGGAGGCCACGCCGCGCTGGTAGCGCCCAGTCAACGCCTCGAAGCCACGATTGAAGGCACCGAACAGCCCGCCACGGCCATGATGGCCATGGGTGTTCGGGCGCAGCAGGGTCGCGCACAGCGCCGGTGTCAGGCTCAGGGCCAGCAGCGCCGAGAACAGGATCGACACCGCCATCGCCACGGTGAACTGGCGGTAGATCGCGCCCACCGAGCCGCTGGCCAAGGCCATCGGAATGAACACTGCGGTCAGCACCAGGGTGATGCCGATCACCGCGCTGGTCAGCTCGCGCATCGCCTTGATGGTCGCCTCGCGCGGCGGCAGGCCCTCCTCGGCCATGATCCGCTCCACCCCCTCGACCACCACGATCGCGTCGTCGACGATGATGCCGATCGCCAGCACCATGCCGAACATGGTCAGCACGTTGATCGAGAAGCCCAGCGCCAGCATCACCGCGAAGGTACCGAGCAGCGCGATCGGTGCGACCAGCGCCGGAATCAGCGTGTAGCGCCAGTTCTGCAGGAACAGGTACATCACCGCGAACACCAGCAGCATCGCCTCCAGCAGCGTCTGCACCACCTTCTGGATCGAGATCTTCACGAACGGCGCGGTGTCGAACGGGATGCTCGCCTCCACGCCGCGCGGCAACAGCGGCGCCAGCTCGGCCATGCGCTCACGGACCGCCGACGCCGTGCGCACCGCATTCGCGCCCGGCCGCAGCTGCACCCCGGCAGCGGTGGCCGGATGGCCGTCCTCGCGGGTGCCCCAGGCATAGCTCTGCGCGCCCAGTTCGACGCGGGCGACATCACCCAGCACCACCCGTGAACCGTCGGCCCCGGCGCGCAGTACGATCGCCGCGAACTGTTCCGGCGTGGACAACTGGCCGTCGGCGCTGAGCGGCACGGTGATGCGCTGGCCTGGAACACCCGGCGAATCACCGATGCGCCCCGGCGAGATCTCCAGGTTCTGCTGCTCGATGGCAGCGGCCACGTCACCCATGGTCAGCCCATAGCCGGTCAGCCGGGTCGGGTCCAGCCACACGCGCATCGCCTGCTCCGCACCGAACAGCTGCACGCGGCCGACGCCATCGATGCGGCGCAGCTCCTCGATGATGTTGCGCGCCATGAAGTCGCCCAGTGCGGCCTCGCTGACGCTGGCATCGGGCGAACGCAGGCCGACCAGCATCAGGAAGCCGGAATCGGCTGCTTCCACGAACAGGCCGTTCTGGCGCACGCTGCGCGGCAGGCGCGGCTCGATCGCCTTGATCCGGTTCTGCACGTCCACCTGCGCCAGCTCCGGATTGGTACCCGGCTTGAAGGTCGCGGTGATCGAGGCTTCGCCGGAGGTGTCCACCGACGACTCGAAATACAGCAGGTGCTTGACGCTGGACAGCTCGCGCTCGATCAGGCCGACCACCGCGTCGTTCAGCGTCTGCGGGCTGGCACCCGGGTAGCTGGCATAGATGCTGACGCTGGGCGGCGCTACTGCCGGATAGCGCTCCACCGCCAGCCGCGGGATCGCCAGCACACCGGCCAGGATGATGAAGATCGCCAGCACCCAGGCGAACACCGGGCGATCGATGAAGAAACGTGCCATGTTGGATTTTCCTGGAGGGACCGGCCCGGTAGAGGCTCAGCCCTTGCTGCCGGCCTGCACCGCGCCGGCGCTGGCGACCGGCATCTGCCAGTCGCGCGCATCGACCACCACGCCTTCCTGCAGGCGTTCCTGGCCTTCGACCACCACCTTTTCGCCCGCCTTCAGGCCCGTGCGCACCAGCCATTGGCGATCGACACTACCGTCCACTTCCAGCGTGCGGATCACCGCCTTGCCATCGCCACCGATCACCCAGGCATAGGCCTGGCCACCGGCACTGCGCAGCACGGCCTGCTGCGGCACGGTCAGTGCGCTGGCCGGCGCACCCCGCGGCACCTTCGCGCGCACGTACATGCCGGGCAGCAGCTGGCGCTGCGGGTTGTCGACCAGGATGCGCAGGATCACATCACCGGTGCGCGCATCGACATTGATGCCGGAGAACAGCATCTGGCCACGTTCGGGCAGCGGCCTGCCGGCCGCACCGATGATCGTCACCGGCAGCTCGCCGCCACCGGCACTGCGTTGCAGCGACTCGAGCTGCGCCGCTGGCTGGCGCACATCGACGTAGACCTGGTCGATCTGCTGCACCACCGCCATCGGCTCGGCATCGGCCACGCCGACCAGTGCACCTTCGGTCACCAGCGCCTGGTCGATGCGGCCGGCAATCGGTGCACTGACCGTGGCATAGCGCAGGTCGAGCTGGCGGCGGGCCAGGATCGCGCGCGCCTCGTTCACCGCGGCACGGGCCTGTTCGTACTCGGCACTGGCATCGTCGCGGTGCTGCTGGCTGACCGCCTGCGCGGCCGCCAGCGCATGCAGGCGCTGCGACTGCACGCGGCTGCGGCCCAGGGCTGCCTCACTGCGCTGCAGCGCTGCCAGTGCCGAGTCGACATCGGCACGGAACGCCGCCGGATCAATCTGGAACAGGGCCTGGCCGGCGCGCACTTCGGCGCCCTGTTCGAACAGGCGGCGCTGCACGATGCCGCCGACCTGCGCACGGATCTGTGCGGTGCGAACGGCGGCGACACGGCCGGGCAGTTCATCGTCGCGCTGCACGACCTGCGGGCCGACAGTGACCACGCTGACGCGCGGTGCCACTTCGGGCGTGGCTTCGGGGGCGGAGCAGGCCGTCACGGCCAGGGCGAGGGCCGCGATCAACGCGACCGGAGTCCTGAAGGTTCTCATTGCTGTGCACAATGCCGCGCAGGCGGCTGATAGGTTCTGAAGCGTGAAGTGTGCGTGGCGATGATGGGGTTTCGATGGAGGAACTGTGGAGATACGATGGAGGCAAGCACCTTAAGGCCCCGCCCCTGCATGCATGCCGCCCCTGCCCTCGCCGCCCTCGTCCTGATCGTCGAGGATGAGGCCGAGATCGCCGATATTCTCACCGCCTATCTGGAACGCGAAGGACTGCGTACGCTGCGCGCCGCCGACGGCCACAGCGCGCTGGACCTGCACCGCAGCGCCCGCCCCGACCTGGTCCTGCTTGATGTGCAGCTGCCGCGCCTGGATGGCTGGAGCGTGCTGACCCAGCTGCGCCAGCGCGGTGAAACGCCGGTGATCATGCTGACCGCACTGGACCAGGACCTGGACAAGCTCACCGCGCTGCGCATGGGCGCCGACGACTACGTGGTCAAGCCGTTCAATCCGGCCGAAGTGGCAGCACGCGTGCGCGCCGTGCTGCGGCGTACGTTGCGCGCCTCGCGCATGGACGCACCGACCGCGCTGCGGGCGGGCCCGCTGCTGATCGACTCGGCTACCCATGCCGTGCATGTGGAGGGCGAAGGCTACAGCCACGAAGTGCTGCTCACGCTCACCGAGTTCAAGCTGCTGCACTGCATGGCGCTGGCGCCGACCCGCATCTTCAGCCGCAGCGAACTGATGCACGAATGCCTGCCGGAAAGCGAAGCGCTGGAACGCACCGTCGACAGCCATGTCAGCAAGCTGCGCCGCAAACTCGATGACGTGGGCATGGTCAACGTCCCGGCCAGCGTGCGCGGTGTCGGCTACCGGTTGATGGCCGACCGCTGATGGCGCGCCTGCGCCGTTCCGGGCTCAGCCGCCACATCATCATCTCGATGTCGCTGATGGTGATCGGCGTCATCGTGATGATGATCCTGTCGTCGTGGCTGCTGTACGCGGTGCTGGTCGAGTTCTTCCCCGGCAGCACCGAGGAGCCGGAAAGCTGGCTGCCGACCGGGCCGGAACTGGCATGGATGGTGGGCGTGATCCTGACCGGACTGGCGCTGGCCATCGCCGCTTCGTTCCGTCTTGCGCACCGGATCCTGTCGCCACTGAATTCACTGGTGGACAGTGTGCGTGCGCTTGCCGGCGGCGACCTCGGGGCGCGCGCGAGCGTCGAGGAGAATTCGCCGGGTGAAGTGGCGACCCTGGTCGAGGACTTCAATGCAATGGCCCGCCGCCTGCAGCACATGGAGAGCGAGCGCGCGATGTGGCACGCGGCCATCGCCCATGAGCTGCGCACGCCGGTGACGATCCTGCGCGGTCGCCTGCAAGGGCTCGCCGAGGGCGTGTTCCAGCCGGACGAGTCACAGTTCCGCAGCCTGCTGGCGCAGGTCGAGGGCCTCTCGCGCCTGATCGAGGATCTGCGCGTGCTGAGCCTGTCCGACAACGCGCGGCTGGACGTACGCCGCGCGCGCACCGATGTGGTGGCCGAAGTGCATTCGGTGATGACCCTGGTCGATCCGCAGTTCCGCGCCGCCGGCTTCGTGCTGGAGCTGGAAACCAGCCGCGAGGAACACAACGCGCACTGCGACCCGACCCGCCTCCGCCAGGCGCTGCTGGCGCTGCTGGAGAACGCACGCCGCTATGCCAGCCCGGGAAAGGTGCGGATTGCCGTGCATGACACACCGGGACATGTGCAAGTGGCAATCGAGGATGAGGGCCCGGGCATCGATCCGGAGCTGCACGCCGACATCTTCAGCCCGTTCATGCGTGCCGACGGCTCACGTTCACGCCAGGGCGGCGGCAGTGGCCTCGGCCTGGCGGTGGTCAAGGCCATCGCCGACGCGCACGGCGGCCGCGTCTACTGCACGGCGGGCGACGCCGGCGGCAGCCGTTTCGTCATCGAACTGCCGCGCCAGTAGCGGGCGTGGCTGCCTGTTCCCGCAGGCGCGCGCCAAGTGCGGCGAGGTTGGCATCGATCGCATCCATCTCGTTGCGCTGGCCCACCGGCAACTGCTGGCGCAGTTGCACGCGCAGCGCCTGCCAGGCCGGCACCGCCTCTGCGCTGGCAGTGGCAACCGTTTCGGCCAGCACCGCCTGCTCATCGGCCAGCGGCAACCCGTAGCCGCCCTGCAGCAGCGTCCCCGGGCGCAACCACTGCCCGCTCTGCGCCAGCAGGCTGCGCAGGCTGCGGGTTTCCGCGCTGTCCGCAGCAGCCAGTAGCTGCCGCTTGAGCACATCGCGTGCGCGCAGTTCGGCACGCCGCTGTGCCGCCTGTTCCAGCAGCAGCAGGCCGGCACTGGCGCGCAGGTTGCCCTTCAGCAGCCACGGTGCCCGTTGTTCTGCCGGCAGCTTCAACCAGCCGCGCACATCGCGCGCGGGCAAGGCCAGCTGGGTCGCCGCCACTGTGAACAACTGCTGGTAGTGGTCGCGCGCGGAAGCGAAGTAATAGCCCTGTGCCTGCGCTGCGTTGCGGTCCGTGAGTACCCGCTCGTCGAGCATGCCCAGCCGCGCCAGCCGCCGCTTGAGACCGCGCGGACTCAGCTGGGCCAGCCCGTCCTCGCCCAGCCGGGGCACTCCGGCCTGCAGCAGCCTGGCGGTCTCCACCGCACAGTTGTTGCTGACGAAGTAATAGCGCCCGTCATAGCTCCAGTGCACCTGCGCGGTGCGCTCGAGCAGGCTGGCAATCTCGTCGCGTTGCAGCTGCAAGGGCAACGACTGCAGGCCCCGCAGTTCCACCTTGGTGTACTCGTCCACCACCTGCTGTAGCGGCAGCACGAATAGCCGCGACGGGTAGCCACCGGTCAGGCCGCGCCAGTTGGAAATCTGCACATCGCCGACGAACGCGCGGAACGACAGCACGCGGTGGTACTCCAGGTCCAGGCGGCAGTCCGGACCCGGTGCACGGCCCGGCCGGCAGATCACCAGCCGCAGCATGCTGTGCCCCCAGCGGCTCATCGGCTGCGCACTGCCCTCGGCGAACAGGTAGTCCACGGCGTAGACACGCGCCGGGTCGAGCTGCAGCAGCGATGCCGCCCCCTCTTCCGATTCGGCCTGCAGCAATGGCAACGCGTTCGCGCAGTGCGACTGTGGCAGCGATGGCGGGGTTCCGAAATGGACCTGGAACCACTGCGCCAGTGCCGGGCGCCGGCAGGCGAACTCGCTGTCGAGCACGAAATGCTCGGCGTTCACTGCCAGGTACTCGGCCGGGTCCTTCAGTTCATACGCATCGGGACTGCGGTCACGGAAATCGTTGTCGCCACGGCCGAGATGCCAGGGCTTGCGCTGCCATCCAGCCAGATCACGCCAGCGCACACTGCGTGACCAGTTCGCCCCCGTACGGTCGGCGACATGGGTCAGTTCGTGTACCAGCGCGCTGCGGCGTGCGCGGCGCGCGCCGGGCACGGCATCATCCAGCAGCTCGCGACGCAGGGCGATGCGCCCGGCGAACGCGCGGCCGTGCACATCGGCCGGCAGGTCATCGCGCCAGCGCACCTGGACCTGTGCCGGCAATGCGCGGAGCAGGCCATCCGGCAGCAGTGCCTGCACGTCGGCCAGGGTCTGGCTGGCGATCTGCTGCTGCGCCGGGTCGAGACCGGACGGATCAAGCTGCAGGCGATCAGCCGCGTGCGCGGAAGGGATGAGCAGCCACGCCAATGCGGCGATCCACCCGCACCGCCCGCTGTGCCTCTGTAGAGCCGAGCCATGCTCGGCTGAATGCCCGGCGCATGCGGATCGCAACAGCAGCCGAGCATGGCTCGGCTCTACAGAAGGCGATGACGCCGAGGTCATGCAGCCTGGATCAACGTGCCAGCAGCGCGCGGGCCAGTTCCAGATCGCTCTGCTGCTGTGCGGCGGCGCTCTGCTCACGCAGGTGGACCAGTGCGGCCTGCAGGCGGGCGCCACGAATCTCGCCATCGCTGGCGACGAATGCAGCCGCATCGTCGCGCGCAGCCAGCACCACCTTGTCATCACCCGAGCTGCTGCCCGAGGAACCGGAGGACGCACCCGTGGCCGAACCGGCCGAGGTGCCGGCGAAGCTGGAAGCGAAGCCGGCCAGCGGCAGGGACAGCAGGGCGAGCAGCAGAAGCGGACGGGTCATCGGTTCGAAGCCGGTTGTGAGGATGCGTGGAGCGTAACGGGTGCGTGAAGGATTTGCCCGGCTCAAACGTCGAACAGCTTGCCGGGATTCAGCCGCGCTTGAGGATCGAACGCACGTTTGACCGCCTTCATCAGGGCGATCTCGGCCGGGCCGCGGGTGCTGTCCAGGTAGCCCTTCTTGACCAGGCCGATGCCGTGTTCAGCCGAGATGCTGCCATCGAACCGGGCCAGCACCTGCGCCAACAGCTTGGTCACGTGTTCACACTGCGCCACGAAATCGGCGTCGCTGGTGTCGTCGGGCTTGAGCACGTTGATGTGCAGGTTGCCGTCACCGATATGGCCGAACCAGACCACGTCGAAGTGTGGGTAGGCCTGCCCGATCAGTGCCTGGGTCTCGGCCAGGAACGCAGGCATCGCCGAGATCCGCACCGAGACATCATTCTTGTAAGGTTTGTAGCGCGCCAGCGATTCGGTGATGCCTTCGCGCAGGCGCCACAGCTGGGCGGCCTGGGCATCGCTGGCGCTGATCACCCCGTCGCTGACCCAGCCGTTGCCCATGCAGTCCTCGAAGGCGGCCATCGCCGCCGCTTCCTGCGCTTCGTCGTTGGCGGCGAACTCGGTGACCACGTAATACGGGTGCACCTCGTCGAACGGTGCCTGCGCACCATGCGCCAGCACGTGCTCCAGCGCCCGGTCGGTGAAGAACTCGAAGGCCTGCAGCTGCAGGCGCGCGCGGAACGCGGCGAACACCTGCATCAGCACCTCGAAGCTGGGCACGGCCAGCAGCATCACGTTGCTGGCTGGCGGCGGATCGGTGAGTTTCACTGTCGCCTCGACGATCACGCCCAGCGTGCCTTCCGAACCGATCAGCAGCTGGCGGAAGTCATAGCCGCTGGAGTTCTTGATCAGGCCCTTGTTGAGCTCCAGCAGTTCGCCGCTGGCGGTAACCACCTTCAGCCCGGCGATCCACTCGCGGGTGTTGCCGTAGCGGATCACACGGATGCCGCCAGCATTGGTGGCGATGTTGCCGCCGATCGTGCACGACCCGCGTGCAGCGAAATCCACCGGATAGATCAGGCCGTGGTCCAGCGCGGCGTTGTGCACGGCCTCCAGCGGCATGCCGGCCTGCACCACCAGGGTGCGATCGACCGCGTCGTAGGCCAGCGCCTTGTTCATCCGCTCCAGGCTGAGCACCAGCTCGCCATTGGCCGCCACCGCGCCACCGGAAAGGCCGGTACGGCCGCCGGACGGCACCACGGGCACGCCCTCACCCGCACTCCAGCGCATCACCGCCTGTACCTCCTCGACCGTGGCCGGCAGTGCGACCGCCAACGGCGCCGGCGTCCAGCGCCGGGTCCAGTCGCGCCCGTAATGCTCCAGGTCGGCCGGGTCGGTCTTCAGCTTCAGGCCGGGACAGGCCTGCTGCAGCGAGGCAATGCGGGAATCGGTCATGACGGTCCAGCGCGGGGCGTGAAGAACGGGCAAGCGTGCCAGCGGCACGCGCCAGCGTCCAGCCCTGCGAGCAGGCAGATAGCTACGGATGCAACCAATTGCGCACTGCACCATGGGGGCTTCGATCTGGCATAGTGGTCAGCCCCTGTCCCACTGGCCGTGTTGCCCCATGTCGCCGAAGAAGACCTCGTTCCCGAAGCAGGATATCCGCGTGCTGTTGCTGGAGGGGGTCAGCCAGACCGCCGTGGAGGTGTTCAGCGCGGCCGGCTACAGCCAGATCGAGGCGCACACCAAGGCACTGCCCGAGGACGAATTGAAGGCGCGCATCGCCGAGGCGCACATCGTCGGCATCCGCTCGCGCACCCAGCTCAGCGCCGAGGTGCTGGCCGAGGCCAAGCGCCTGATCGCGGTGGGCTGCTTTTGCATCGGCACCAACCAGGTCGACCTGGACGCGGCCGAACTGGCCGGCATCCCGGTGTTCAACGCGCCCTACTCCAACACCCGCAGCGTGGCCGAACTGGTGATCGCCGAGGCGATCATGCTGACCCGTGGCATTCCGCAGAAGAACGCCGAATGCCATCGCGGCGGCTGGTCGAAGTCAGCCAGCGGCAGCCATGAAGTGCGCGGCAAGACGCTGGGCATCATTGGTTACGGCCACATCGGCACCCAGGTCGGCGTGCTGGCCGAATCGCTGGGCATGCAGGTGATCTTCCACGACGTGGAAACCAAGCTGGCGCTGGGCAATGCCCGTGCAGCGGCCAGCCTGGACGACCTGCTGGCGCGCGCCGACATCGTCACCCTGCACGTGCCGGAGACCCCGTCCACGCAGTGGATGATCGGCAGCACCGAGCTGGCGAAGATGCGCAAGGGCGCGCACCTGATCAACGCCGCGCGCGGCACCGTGGTCGACATCGATGCGCTGGACGCGGCCCTGGCCAGCGGCCACGTCGGTGGCGCCGCGCTGGACGTGTTCCCGGTCGAGCCGAAGGGCAACGGCGATATCTTCGAATCGCCGCTGACCCGCCACGACAACGTCATCCTCACCCCGCACGTCGGCGGCAGCACGCTGGAAGCGCAGGACAACATCGGCGTGGAAGTGGCGGCCAAGCTGGTGCGCTACAGCGACAACGGCAGCACCCTGTCGGCGGTCAACTTCCCCGAAGTGACCCTGCCCGAACACGAAGACAGCCTGCGCCTGCTGCACATCCACCAGAACGTGCCGGGCGTGCTGTCCAAGGTCAACGAGATCTTCTCGCGCCACAACGTCAACATCGACGGCCAGTTCCTGCGCACCGACCCGAAGGTGGGTTACGTGGTGATCGACATCACCGCCAGCGAGGCGCAGGCCGCCGCCGTGCGCGACGAGCTGGCCGCGATTCCAGGCACGCTGCGGACGCGCATTCTGTATTGACGCGCATCCCGCCTTGCACGTGTAGAGCCGAGCCCATGCTCGGCTGCGGTTCCGGCCCGCATCGAGCCGAGCATCGGCTCGGCTCTACAGGTTGCTAGCGCGCCAACCACCGGCGCGCCATGCGCTGCATCGACTCATCCGATTCCGGATCGGCGGCGACCTCGGTCACCGGCCGCCAGGCCAGCTCCAGCGACTCCTCGCTGAGCACGAAGGCCTCGCCACCCAGCGCCCGGATCACGAAACGCACGTCGTAGTGCCAATGCCCCGGTACGTCCTTGCGCTCCGGAATCCAGTGCTTGTCGATGTCGAAGATGGCCGGGTTTTCCAGCACCAGACCGCTCAGGCCGGACTCCTCCTCGGCCTCCTTCAGCGCGACCTGGGCCAGGTCGCGGTCGCCGTCGGCGTGGCCGCCCAGCTGCAGCCAGCGCTGCAGCTTGCGGTGATGGGTCAGCAGCAGGCGCTGGCCATCGGCACTGACCAGCCAGCAGCTGGCGGTGAAGTGACCAGCCAGCCGTTCACGACGGAACGGATCTTCCGGATCGTCCAACAATGTGCCGAATTCGGCAGCCAGTGCGTAGTGGGCAGGCTCGCGGCGGGCATAGTCCCGCAGCAGGCCACGCAGGCGATCGTCAAGCATGGCAAGGGTTTCGGCGGTCTGGCTCATGAATGGGCGGAGTTTGGAAAAATGCTGCTCATTATCGCCGTTCATTGTTGCGATTGCGCTTGTGCGTTGGCTTCAGCTTTGGCTAAGGTACAGCGGGCCGTTCGCGCGGCCTTCACCATTCCAGGGTTGCCGGCAACGTATCGGCGGCCCACCCAATCCGATCACTAGGAAGTACTGCATGCTGAAAGCTCTGTTGAGGGTCAAGCCGGTTGAACCGGCCGGGCACGTCGATGCTGGCGAACCCATCGAAGGCAGCCTGGACGGCGAAGCCACGTTGAAACGGACCCTCACGGCTAAACACCTCATCCTGCTTGGCGTGGGTGCGGTGATCGGCGCAGGCATCTTCGTGCTGACCGGCCAGGCCGCGGCCAACCACGCCGGCCCGGCGGTCATGCTGTCGTTCGTGATCGCCGGTTTCGCCTGCGCCCTGGCGGGCCTGTGCTACGCCGAGTTCGCGGCGATGATGCCGGTCTCCGGCAGCGCCTACTCCTACTCCTACGCCACTCTCGGCGAAGGCATGGCCTGGTTCATCGGCTGGTGCCTGGTGCTGGAATACCTGTTCGCTTCGGCCTCGGTCGCGGTGGGCTGGTCGGCCTACCTGATCAGCTTCATCACCACCACGCTGCACATGCCGTTCCCGGATGCCCTGAGCGCGGCCCCGATTGCCTGGACCGGCAGCGAGTTCATCGCCTCCGGCAAGCTGTTCAACCTGCCGGCAGTGCTGATCGTGGCAGCGGTGTCCGGCCTGCTGTACGTGGGCGTGACCCAGTCGGCCTTCGTCAACGCGATCATCGTGGCGATCAAGGTCACCGTCATCTGCCTGTTCATCGGCATCGGCGCAGCCCACATCGACCCGGCCAACTGGCAGCCCTTCATCCCGGAAAACACCGGCGTGCCGGGTGAGTTCGGCTGGAGCGGCGTGTTCCGCGCGGCCACCATCGTGTTCTTCGCCTACATCGGCTTCGATGCGGTCTCCACCGCCGCCGGTGAAACCAAGGACCCGCAGCGCAACATGCCGATCGGCCTGCTCGGCTCGCTGGCCGTGTGCACCCTCGTCTACATCATCGTCTGTGCGGTGCTGACCGGCATGATGCCGTATCACCTGCTGGGCACCGACAAGCCGGTGGCGACCGCGCTGGAGCCCTACCCGACCCTGTCCTGGCTGAAGACGTTCGTGGAGATCGGCGCCATCGCCGGCCTGTCCTCCGTGGTGCTGGTGATGATGATGGGCCAGACCCGCATCGCCTACACCATCTCCCGCGACGGCCTGCTGCCGAAGTTCTTCGGCAAGGTCCACACCCGCTTCCGTACCCCGTATGTGGCCACCATCGTGGTCGGCGTGATCGCCGCCGCGCTGGCTGGCCTGGTGCCGCTGAACGTGCTGGGTGAACTGGTGTCGATGGGTACCCTGCTTGCCTTCGCCACGGTCTGCATCGGCGTGCTCGTGCTGCGCTATTCCAAGCCGGAGATCCATCGCCCGTTCCGCGTGCCGATGGTGTGGATCATCTGCCCGCTGGGCGCGGCCACCTGCCTGTTCCTGTTCTGGCAGGCGTTCGTGGTGCACTGGCACCTGTTCGTGGGCTGGACGCTGCTCGGCCTGCTGATCTACCTGGGCTACGGCATCCGCAACAGCAAGCTGGCCAAATCGCCCTGATCCGCCTACGGGCCGGCCTCGCGCCGGCCCGTCCGTTTTCCCCGCGCGCCGGTCATGGCGCGCTTCGACAAGACCACCACACATGTTCAAGCAACTGTGGGCCACCAAGCACCCGCATGCCGCCCATGAAGACGCCAACGGCCTGAGCCTGCGTCGCCACCTCGGCCCCTGGGGCCTGACCGCCCTGGGTATCGGCGCGGTGATCGGCGGCGGCATCTTCGTCATCACCGGCCAGGCGGCCGCCAACCACGCCGGCCCCGCGATCATGCTGTCGTTCGTGCTGGCCGCCATCTGCTGCGCCTTCTGCGCGCTGGCCTACGCCGAGTTCGCCTCGATGGTGCCGGTCTCCGGCAGCGCCTACACCTATACCTATGCCACCTTCGGCGAACTGTCGGCCTGGTTCATCGGCTGGATGCTGGTGCTCGAATACGGCGTCTCTGCATCGGCGGTGGCGGTCAGCTGGACCGGCTACTTCCTCAGCCTGCTCAGCCAGTTCGACATCCATCTACCGGCGGCGCTGGTCAGTGCGCCACTGGACGCACAGCTGCGGCCCACCGGCGCGATCGCCAACCTGCCCGCCGCGGCACTGGTACTGTTGCTCACCTGGCTGTGCTACGTCGGCATCAGCAAGTCCTCGGCGATGAACATGGCAATGGTCGTGCTCAAGACC
The DNA here is from genome assembly GCF_059370315.1 of Stenotrophomonas sp. YJH_SMC_46. Taxonomy (NCBI): domain Bacteria; kingdom Pseudomonadati; phylum Pseudomonadota; class Gammaproteobacteria; order Lysobacterales; family Lysobacteraceae; genus Stenotrophomonas; species Stenotrophomonas sp. YJH_SMC_46. Next base: position 824,374 of record NZ_JCAFTO010000003.1, on the reverse strand, counting down.
GGCCTGATCGTGCTGGTCATCGTGGTCGGCTGGAAGTACGTGGACACCAGCAACTGGACCCCGTTCATTCCGGCCAATGAAGGCCCGGGCAAGTACGGCATGGAAGGCGTGCTGCGTGGCGCGGCGATGGTGTTCTTCGCCTACATCGGTTTCGAGGCGGTATCGGTGGCGGCCCAGGAATCGAAGAACCCGCAGCGTGACATGCCGATCGGCATGATGCTGTCGCTGGTGATCTGCACCGTGCTGTACATCGCGATGGCCGCAGTGATGACTGGCCTGGTGCCGTTCCAGCTGCTGGGCACCGACGAGCCGGTGGTGACTGCCGTGGCCGCACACCCGCAGCTGGGCTGGCTGCGCTGGGTGGTCGAGGTCGGCGCGCTGGTCGGCCTGTCATCGGTAGTGCTGGTGATGATCATCGGCCAGCCGCGCATCTTCATGATCATGGGCCGCGACGGTCTGCTGCCGCCGGTGTTCACCAAGATCCACCCGAAGTACCGCACCCCGCACATCAACACGGTGATCACCGGCATCGGCATCGCGCTGCTGGCGGCACTGTTCCCGCTGGACATCCTCGGCGAGCTGACCTCGATGGGTACGCTGATCGCGTTCGCCGCCGTGTGTGCCGGCGTGCTGATCCTGCGCCGCACCCAGCCGGACCTGCCGCGCCCGTTCCGCATGCCGATGGCCTGGCTGATCTGCAGCCTGGGCGTGCTGAGCTGCCTGGCGCTGCTGTCGGCGATGACGATGCACAACTGGATGCTGATGGGCGTCTGGACCTTCGTCGGTTTCGTGATCTATTTCTGCTACGGCTTCAGGCACAGCCGCCTGCGGGGGAAGTAAGGGGTTTTGCATTGCAGGGCCTGCCGCCCTGCACCCGCCTTTGAAGCCGGAGCAATGGCAAGAGCGGGACTGTGGGTTTGGCGGGGAGGCATGGGTTCGCGGGGGACGCCGCAAGTACGTCCATGTAGGCTTGGCAGCCGCATCCATGCGGCTGACACCCCCGCGAACCCATGCCTCCCTGCCCCTGACAGTCTCCCGGCGCGTCCGGTAGATCCACGCCATGCGTGGATGAATTCATCCGGGAAATGAATTTTCTCCGTTCGATGAATCCTCTGTAGAGCGGAGCCATGCTCCGCTCCAAGCAAGCGCAGCGCCGCGACCCGCTTTTCGCTCTTCCTTCTTCATTCCGTGGCTGGCGCGCACGGAAACTGTCCATGGCCGGGCGGGTGGGCTGTGCAGGGGTGTCCGCGGCATGGATGCCGCGGCCAAGCCCCCATGGACGGGTTCACGGCGTCCCCTGCACAGCCCACCCGCCCGGCCAAAGCAAGAAATCCAGCCCCGCCTCCAGCCACGAGGGGCTCAGCCGTTGGCCGAATCCAGTAAAATCGCCGACATGAACGCCCCCACCTTCCCGTACGACACCGCGCGCCTGAGCGAACTGGCCCAGCTGCTGATCGACAACATCCGCGAACTGGCCCACGCCGGCTGGACCCCGGCCACCAGCAGCAACTTCTCCCACCGCCTGGACGACCGCCACGCGGCGATCACCGTCTCGGGCAAGGACAAGGGCCGCCTGATCGAGGATGACATCATGGTGGTGGACTTCGACGGCCAGGCCGTGGGCCGTCCGTTGCGCCCGTCCGCCGAGACCCTGCTGCACACCCAGCTGTACCGCCGCTTCCCGGAGGTCGGCTGCGTGCTGCATACGCATTCGCCGGTGCAGACCATCGCCTCGCGCCTGTATGCGCCGCAGGGCCACATCCGCCTGGAGGGTTACGAGCTGCTGAAGGCCTTCGCCGGCAAAAGCACCCACGAGATGGCCATCGACGTGCCGGTGTTCGCCAATACCCAGGACATGAACGTGCTTTCGCAGCAGGTCGATGACCTGCTCGACCGGCAGAACCTGTGGGGCTACCTGATCGACGGCCATGGGCTGTACGCCTGGGGCCGCGATATGGCCGAAGCACGCCGCCACCTGGAAGCGTTCGAATTCCTGTTCCACTGCGAACTGGAACTGCGCAAGCTGCGCAGCTGAACCGGCGCGCAGGTGCAGATGCCGATCCGGAATCTGCGCCCCGCCCCCACCCTGCTACCCTGTCTTCCCCCGAGACGTTCAAGCTGCCGCCATGAGCCGACTGCGCATCTACGACGACACCCGCCCCGAATCGCCGCTGCTGGACACCCAGGACGGCGCGGTCATCGCTGCCGAACTGCAGAAGATCGGCGTCACCTTCGAGCGCTGGCAGGCCACCGCGCCAGTCGCGCCGGGCGCCAGCCAGGAGGAAGTGTTCGCCGCCTACCGTGCGGACATCGACCGCCTGGTCGCCGAGCGCGGCTTCAAGAGCGTGGACGTGGCCTCGATCGCCCCGGACAACCCGAACCGCGCCGAGCTGCGCAAGAAGTTCCTCGACGAGCACTTCCACAAGGAAGACGAGGTGCGCTTCTTCGTCGCCGGCTCCGGCCTGTTCACCCTGCACGTGGGTGACAAGGTCTATGAGATCGAGTGCGTGAAGGACGACCTGATCGCCGTGCCCGATGGCACCACCCACTGGTTCGACATGGGCGATGAACCGAGTTTCGTGGCGATCCGCTTCTTCACCGAGCCGGACGGCTGGGTGGGTCATTTCACCGGCACCGACATCGCGCAGAAGTTCCCTCGTTACGTACCCACCCAGGCGTCCTGATCCATGCAAGCCCGCGTCATCCTGACCGACATCGAAGGCACCACCAGCAGCATCTCGTTCGTCAAGAACGTGCTGTTCCCCTATGCGCGCAAGGCGTTGCCCGCGTTTGTCGCCGAGCATGGCCAGCAGCCGGACGTCCGCCGCTGGCTGGATGCGGTGGCTACCGAGATCGGCGGTGCCTGCCAGGACAGCCTGGTGGCCGAAACGCTGCAGGGCTGGATCGACCAGGACCGCAAGCACACCGCACTGAAGGCGCTGCAGGGACTGATCTGGGACGAAGGCTACCGCCGTGGCGACTACACCGCGCACTTCTACCCGGAAGTAGCGCCGGTGCTGAAGGGCTGGCACGCTTCCGGCCTGCCGCTGTACGTGTACTCCTCCGGTTCGGTGCCGGCGCAGAAGCTGTTCTTCGGTTTCAGCGATGCCGGTGACCTCAGCCCACTGGTGTCGGGCTGGTTCGATACCGAGATCGGCGGCAAGCGCGAGACCGACAGCTACCGCCGCATCGTGCAGGCCATCGGCGTACCGGCCGGCGAGATCCTGTTCCTGTCCGATGTGGTGGAAGAGCTGGATGCCGCCCGTGAAGCCGGCCTGCAGACGCGCCTGATCGACCGCCGCGACGACTACCCGATGCCGCGCACCGGCCAGGCCGCCAATGGCCACGAGCGGGTCGAGAACTTCCAGCAGATCCAACTGTAAAAAAGAAAGGTGTGCGGACCAACGGTCCGCACCTACCCTGCTCCGCTTCTGGTAGTTGCCAACCTTGGTTGGCATACGGCCGATGTGTCAACCAAGGTTGACACCTACCAGAACATGGTTCACCTGCCCTCATCGATCGTTGAGGGTTTTCACCTTCAGCGCTTCGCGCAGGGTAACCAGATCCACCGGGCCGCGTACGGCGATATCGCGGGTTTCGCCTGGCAGCAAGTCCAGCAGGTTGTCTTCGACCTGCACATCCAACGCACCGAAATCAATCCACGCCGCGCGCACGTACGCCGCGCTTTCCAGCCGTAGTCGATAGTGGTCGCCTTCGATGGACAACGTGGCCTTGAGCTTCTGCCGCGGCAACATCTGGTCCTTGGCTTCGACGAATCCGACCACCTGCCGCGCGCCCACCGCCCCGTTCTGCAGCAGCTCGAACACCGCCACCGTGCGCTTCGGGTCGGCACCGGCCAGCAGCTCGGCATCGCGGAAATCACCGATCGAGGTCACACCCGACGCCGCCAGCGTCACCGCGTCCTCGCGACGGCGCAGCACCTTCCCTTCCACGTCCATCACCCGCAGCCGCCAACGTGCATCCAGCGCCGCACCGTCATTGATCAGGCGTACCCGCGTACTGCCCTCATCGCGCAGCGCCGCTACCGTGACCGGCGCGAAAAAGCGCCGCGCGGCGAAGTGCAGCGCCTTCCAGCGACCGAAGTAGTCCACGCTGGACCATGAAGCACCCGGCCAGACATCGTTGAGCTGCCAGTACAGCGAGCCCATCGTGTACGGCCGCGAAGCGCGATGGTGCAACGCGGCGAGCGCGATGCCATCGGCCTGCATCACCTGGCTGAGGTAGACAAAGTCCTCGAAGTCCTTCGGCGTGCCGTAACCCAGTTCGATGTAGTGCAGCAGGCGGCTGTTGCCCTCGCCGGCCATGAATTTCTGGTGCGCGCGGATCACCGGGCTGTCGATGCGCTGCTCGGCGCGGGTGGCGATCTGGTCCACGGTGGCCACCGACGGCCATGCCTGCAGGCCGTACTCGGACATGAAGCGCGGCGTCTCGCGCAGGTAAGCCTGCACCGGCAGCGCCGGATTGCCCCAGACCTGCCAGTAGTGCTTGTCGCCACGGGTCGAGTCGTTCGCCTTTTCGTCCAGGTCGTTGCTGGGCGAGCTGGACCAGTACGGCACGCCCAGCCCCTCCTCCCCCACTACCTGACGCAGATCATTGCCGAACAGGTCGACATAGCCCTGCCAGACCTTCGCTGCAAACGCAGGGTCGGCTGCCTTCAGGTCGCGACCGTGGCCCCAGTCCTTCCAGGCGGTTTCTTCCTCGTTGTTGCCACACCACAGCACGATGCTGGGGTGATGGCGCAGCCGGCGCACATTGTCGCGTGCCTCGGCCACCACGCTGGCACGGAAGGCCGGATCGTAGCCCGGCTGCATGCCACCACCGAACATGAAGTCCTGCCAGACCAGCAGGCCCAGTTCGTCGGCGATGTCGAAGAACGCATCGTCCTCGTAGTAGCCGCCACCCCAGTTGCGCAGCATGTTCATGTTGGCGTCGCGTGCGGCGGTCAGCACCTGGCGCAGGCGCGCGGCGTCGACCCGTGCGGGGAAGGCATCGAACGGAATGACATTGGCGCCCTTGGCGAAGATCTCCACGCCGTTGATGACGAAAGCGAAGCCCTGCCCGCCCTTGCCGTCTTCCTCGCGGCGCAGTTCAACCGTGCGCAGGCCGATGCGCTGCTCGCGCACCAGCTCCGGCGCGCCACCTTGGTCCAGGCGGGCCCGCACCGTGTAGCGGTCCTGCACGCCGTGGCCGACTGGCCACCAGCGCCGCGGATCGGCCAGTTCAACCGGAACCTCGATGCTGTTCTGGCCGGCCTTCAGCAGCACCGTGCGCTGCACCTGGGCCACGTTGCGGCCCTGCGGATCCTGCACATCCACATTCACCACGGCCGAGCCCGCCGCCGCACCCTGCTCCACTCGCAGCAGCACGGCCAGCTTCGCCTGCTCCGCGCTCAATGCATCCGTGCGCACCGCAAGATCGGTCAGGCGGTGCGCGTCCCAAGCCTGCAGATCGATTCCGCGCCAGACGCCGGCGGTGACATAGCGCGGACCCCAGTCCCAGCCGAAGTGGTAGGCCGGCTTGCGCGCGAAGTTGCCGACCATCGCGTCCTTCGGCTCATCGCCATACGGCGACGGGTAGTTGCCAGCGATCTTGCGCGGCATTGCCTGCACGCCCGGCAGCAGGGTGCGGATCGGCGAACGGAACACGATCTGCAGTTCATTTTTGCTCGCACGGAGGCGGCCTTCGACCCGGGCACGCCACGTGCGGTGTGCGTTGTCCGCGCGCAGCAGCGGCTTTCCGTTGAGGCTGACTTCGGCGTAGGTATCCAGCCCATCGAAGCGCAGTTCGGCATTGGGCCTGGACAGCGTCGCGGCATCGACGTCGAAGCGCGCGCGGTACTCCCAGGCAGCCAGGCCGATCCACTGCAGTTCGGCCTCGGGCGCACCGACATACGGATCACGGATCAATTCGTGAGCCAGCAGGTCGGTGTGCACGCTGCCCGGCACCGTCGCCGCCCGCCATTGCTGCAGACCTGGGTGGGCGGCGCCCTGCGCGTCGCCGGGCAGCATGCGGAACTCCCACTGTGCCTGCAGCGGCGCTGCAGCTACCGGGAAGGAGGAGGCTGCAACCAGCAGCAGGAGCAGACGGACAACGAGGGAAAGACGATGCACGCAGGGCTCCTGTTTTCCGCCGGGCGTGGCCCGGCGCTACCGATGCGGGATTGCCAGGCATGGCCTGGCACTACTGAATTCGAACGCTCTTCAGCGCACCACGTTCAGCACTTCGTAACACGCACCCATGGTGTGGTAATCCACCTTGCCGGCCGGGCTCTTCTCGTCGCTGTACTTGCGATTGTCGGCATCGAGGATGCGGAACCAGGCGCCGTACCGGTGATCGACGAAGTGTTCCCACGAATACGCCCAGATACGCTGGTACCACTGCCAATAGCGGTCATCGCCGGTACGCTTGGCCATCAGTGCGGCGGTCGCCAGCGTCTCCGCCTGCACCCAGAAATACTTGTCGTCGTCGCAGACGAAACTGTCGCCACCGATCGGGGCGCCATCCATGCCCGGCTGCCGGCGCGATTCCGGCGCGAAACCGTAGTACAGGCCACCCCGCGCCTCGTCCCAGCTGCGCGCCACGGCCACGTCGAACAGGTGCTGCGCGGTCGGCACCAGCCAATCGGCCTGCACATGGCGGTCCAGGATCAACAGCAGCTTGGCCCATTCGGTCTGGTGGCCCGGCTGGAAGCCCCACGGGCGGAACAGGTGCTTGGGGTCATCCAGGTTGTAATCCCAGTCGATCTCCCAGTTGGAATCGTAGTGCTCCCACACCAGGCCACCGGCCTTGGCGGCCTGGCGGCGGGTCATGTTGTCGGCCAGCTGCAGCGCGCGCTCCACATAGCGCTGTTCGCCGCTGGCCTCGAAGGCGGCCAGCATCGCCTCGCACATGTGCATGTTGGCGTTCTGGCCACGGTAGCCGGTGAAATTCCACTGCCCATCGGCTTCGTCCTTGTAGAGGCCGTGCTGCGGCTCCCAGAAACGCGCTTCCAGCAGCTGCCAGGTCTCGTCCATCCATGCGCGGGCCTGTTCGAGACCGGCCTTCAGTGCGCAGCTGTAGGCCAACAGCACGAACGCCACGCCATAGCAGTGGTTCATGTCGTCCTCGACCTTGCCATCGCGCAGGGTCCAGGCGTAGCCACCGGTGGCCGGATTGCGATGCACCTCGCGCAGATAGCGCACGCCATGCTCGACTGCGTCGCGGTATTCGGCGTTGCCGAACTCGCGGTATGCCATCGCGTAGTTGAAGACGAAACGGGTGCTGCTCACCAGGTGGCGGTGGCTGGCATCGTAGATGCTGCCGTCATCACGGAAGTAGTGGAAGAAGCCGCCGTTCGGATCGATGCAGCGCGGGTGGTAGAACGCCATCGTGTCGGCGATGTGCGCACGCAGGAACGCGGGTGAACGGAAATCGGGCGAGGTGCTCATGCGGTAATGTCCTGGTCCTGCAGCAGCTGCTGCACTTCATCGAGCGAGGGCATCGCGGCGAACGCGCCCTTGCGGGTAACAGCCAGAGCGCCGACCGCGGCACCGAAGCGCAGCGTGGCGGTGATCGCCTCCGGGTCCTGGCAGAACGCTGCAAAGCCTGCACCGGCCCCGCCACGCTCCAGCAGCCCAACCAGCACGCCACCGACGAAGGCATCGCCAGCAGCCGTGGTGTCGACCGTGGCCACGCGGAAACTGGTGACCGTGCCGTGGTTGTCGCGGGTGTACCAGTGCAGCGTGGCCGCACCGTCGGTGACGATGACCCAGCGCGCCTGCGCGGCCAGCAGGCGCCGCAGCACCGTCGCCTCGCCGTCACTGCCCAGCGGCGCGGCCAGGTAGTCCAGCTCCTCGCGCGACAGCTTGACCAGGTCGGCACGTTCCAGCGCCTGCCACAGGCGCGGCGTCGGGTCCTCGTTGGCCGGCCACAGCGCCGGGCGCAGATTGAGGTCCAGGCTGACCACCGCACCGGCGTCACGGGCGCGCTCCATGCCGGCGAAGGTCGCCTCGGCAATGGCCGGCTCGGTCAGGCTGTTGGAGCAGACATGGAAGCACTGCGCGCTGTCGAAGCACGCGGCTTGGAAGTCGCTGTCACGGAACAGCAGGTCGGCCGCCGGTGGGCGGTAGAAACTGAAGCTGCGCTCGCCGCTGGCATCCAGCGCGACGAAGGCCAGCGCGGTCTTTGCCGCATCGGTACGCACGATGTAATCCGTGCCCACGCCGTGCTCGGCCAGGCTGTCCGCCAGGAAGTCACCGAACATGTCTCGGCCCAGCATGCCGACGAACTGGGTCTTCGCCCCCAGTCGCGCTGCCGCCACCGCAACGTTGGCCGGCGCACCGCCGGCGTACTGAAGGAATGCGCGCGGGGTTTCGGCCGAGGCCGGAGGCTGCGCTAGTAGATCGATCAAAATTTCGCCGAAGCAAACAATGGCACCCATTCCGGACTCAGCCTCCCTGCGTTGCGGAAGCCGGCGTACGTGCGCCGACCAGTCCGTAGAAAATGATGTAGCCGTAGCACAGCAGCGGCAGGATGAAGCTGGCCTGCACACCGATGTGGTCGGCCAGCACGCCCTGCAGGTACGGCACCACGGCACCGCCGACGATGGCCATGATCAGCAGGCTGGAGCCCTTGTTGGTCAGCGGCCCCAGGCGCTCGATGCTCAGTGCGAAGATGGTCGGGAACATGATCGAGTTGAACAGGCCGATCGCCACCACCGAGTACAGCGCGATGCTGCCAGAGGTCAGCATGGTCGTAACCAGCAGGGCCACGTTGACCAGCGCGAAGATCGCCAGCAGGCGGCTGGGCGAGAAGCGCGCCAGCAGCGCCGAGCCGGCGAAGCGGCCAATCATCGCCATCGTCCAGTAGGCCGACACGTAATGGGTGGCCTCCTGTTCGCTGAAGCCGCCGATGTTGGGCATCGACAGGTAATTGACCAGGAAGCTGCCGATCGACACTTCGGCACCGACGTAGAAGAAGATGCCCAGCACGCCCAGCAGCAGGTGGCGCTTGCGCAGTGCATCCAGGTAGCTGTGGTGGTGACCCTGATCAGCCTGCTCGGTGGCGTCGCTCAACGCCGGCAGGCGGAACAGGAACACGAACAGCGCCAGCAGTACCAGCGCCACCGCCAGGCCCACGTATGGACCCTGCACGGCCTGCGCCTCGGCGGCACGGTAGGCCAGCTGCTCGGCGGCCGGCAGCGCCGCGATGTCATCGGCACTCTTCACCGTGTTGGACAGGATCAACATGCCGCCAAAGATCGGGGCGATGGCCGTGCCCAGCGAGTTCAACGCCTGCGCCAGGGTCAGGCGGCTTGAGCTGGTCTGCTCCGGTCCCAGCAGTGCGACGTACGGGTTGGCGGCGACCTGCAGCACCGTGATGCCGGTCGCCAGCACGAACAGTGCACCGAGGAAGGCGCCGTAGACGCGCAGCTCGGCCGCGGGCCAGAAACCCAGTGCGCCGATACCGGCGATCAGCAGGCCGGCCACGATGCCCTTCTTGTAGCCCAGCGCCGCCACCAGGCGTCCGGCCGGCAGCGACATCAGGAAATAGGTGCCGAAGAAGGTGAACTGCACCAGCATCGCCTTGGCGTAGTTCAGCTCGAACACCGCCTTCAGGTGCGGGATCAGGATGTCATTGAGGCAGGTCAGGAAGCCCCACATGAAGAAGATCGTGGTGACCACGGCCAGCGCCTTGCCGTTGGTGACGGCGGGTGCGTTGCCCGAAGAACCCGATGGACGGGGCGTTGCGGAGATCGGCATGCGGTACGCGCCTCGATGCGCGGAAGGTCGTTGTTGCGTGGAAGGGATGTATGAAAGGAATCAGTTCGGTCGTGCGGCACTGCTTTCGCGGATGCGCAGCTGCACCGGCGCGACCGTGCGCCGCGGCGGCGCATCCGGTTCGTCCAGTCGTTGCAGAAGCAGCGCCGCAGCTTGCCGGCCACGCTCGCGCGGGTCGGCGGTCAACGTGGTCAACGGCGGCACCGCTACCGCCGCCTCGGAGATGTCGTCGAAGCCGGTGACCGCGAAGTCACCGCCCGGGCGGATGCCGCGCGAATTCAGGCCCAGCATCAAGCCCAGCGCGACGGTGTCGTTGTAGCAGACGGCCGCACTCGGGCGATGGCCATCGGCAAACAGCTCATGGGTGCGCGCCGCGGCCTCCAGGCGGTTCGGTGCCGATTCGATCATCCAGCCCGGCGGCAGCGACAGCCCGGCCTCGGCCAGCGCCTGCTGGAAACCGGCGCGGCGCTGATGACAGGAGCTGGATGCCGCGTGGCCGCCGAAGAAGGCGATCTGGCGATGGCCGCGCTCGATCAGGTGGCGCGTGGCGAGATAGGCGCCGTGCTGGTTGTCGAGGGTGAGGAAATCCCAGTCAGCCCCTTCAAGCTCGCGGTTGAACAGCAGCACGTTGGCATTGGCACCCAGCGCCTGCCGCAGCAGCGTGGTATCACTGCCCTCGGCCGGCGACAGGATCAGGCCGGCCGGGGTGTGCTCCATCAGCGTGGACAGCACCGCCTGCTGGCGCTCCGGCGATTCGCCGGTGCTGCCCAGCAGGGTCACATAACCACGCCCGCCCAGCGCCTCATCCACACCGGATGCGAATTCGGCGAAGAACGGGTTGGACAGATCGTTGATCACCAGCGCGATGCTTGATGACGTGCGCCGGCGCAGGTTGGCCGCCGCGCGGTTGTAGACATAACGCTGGCGGCGCAGTTCGGCCTCGACCTTGGCGCGGGTATCGACGTTGACCAGTGGGCTGCCGCGCAGCACCAGCGACACCGTTGCCCGTGACACGCCGATGGCACGCGCGATGTCGGTCACCGTCACCGCCTTGCCGGCGCGTTTGCTGGGACTGCTGCCGTTGTCGTTCATCGTCTTCCCGGACTCCGCTGGAGGCTCAAGCCTAATGGATCAGGGCCGTGTCGTGCCGTGCCGTTCGCTGGGTGACCGCGAACGGCACAGTCCGGCTCAGCGCAGCTGGCTGCCCGGTGCCGCGCACCAGGACACCGGTAGGTCCTTCACCGCCGTACCCCAGCCCTGCTCCGGCGCCTTCGCGTCGAGCGCGAACTGCAGGCGCGGGCCCTGCTGCAGGCGGTTCCAGTCCAGCCATACCGGTGCATGCGCCTGGCCGTCGACCTGGACGCCCTGCACATACTGCAGGCGGCGGCCATCGGCGCCCGGCGCGTCGATGCGCAGGGTGCGGCCGTTGCCCATGTCCACTTCCACCTTGCTGAAGCGCGGGGTGTGCAGCAGGAACTGGCCGCTGCCCGGCACCGCCGGGTACACGCCGATGGCACTGAACAGGTACCAGGCCGACATCGTGCCGAGGTCGTCATTGCCGGTCACGCCGTTCGGGGCGTTGGTGAACAGCTGCTGCGCAGCGCGCACCACGGCAGCGGTCTTCCACGGCTGGCCGATCAGCGTGTACAGCCACGGCGAGTGCAGGTCGGGCTCGTTGTTCGGGTTGTAGCGGAACTGGTTGTAATAGCTGTACGGCCCGACCACCCACTCTTTGCGGGCGGCATGGAGCGGGTCGGCCTGCAGCGCGTCCATGGCGAAGAAGGCGTCCAGGCGGCGGCCAGCCTGTTCGCGGCCGCCCATCGCTTCGACCAGGCCCGGCACGTCCTGCTGCGCCAGCCACTGGTACTGCCACGCCGTGCCTTCATGGAATCCATGGTGCGAGCGCGGGCTGTAGTGGCCATCGGCCGGGGTGTACCACTGGCCATCCTCGGTGCGCGGGCGCGGAAAACCGGTGAAGCCGGTCTCGGCGTCACGCACCTGCGGGTCCCACACCTTGCGCCAGTTGCGGCCGCGCTCACGCAGCGTCGCCGCGTCCTGCGCGTGGCCGAGGCCATCGGCCATCTGCGAAAGCGCACAGTCGGCCAGCGCGTATTCCAAGGTGGCCGAACCGCCATGGTGCGGATCGACGTCCATGCCCTTGGACGGGAACGCGCGGTCGTAGACCACGTAGCCCTTGTCCAGATAGGTCGGGTTGCCGGAACGGCCGGCCATGCGCGAGTTCAACGGCGGCGTGCCGAAGGCGTTGCGGCGCAGCGCATCCCAGGCCTGCGATTCACGGCCCTTGAGCGCGCCGAAGCGCCACAGGTCGACCATGAACGGGGTGACCGGGTCGCCGGTCATGATGTTGGTCTCGAAGTTGGCATAGCCCCAGCGCGGCAGCCAACCACCCTGCTCGTCGATCGCCAGCAGGGTACGGCCGATATCGCGTGCCACGTCCGGGCGGGTCAGCGCCAGCCACTGGTTCTGCGCGCGGTAGGTATCCCACAGCGAGAAGTACTCGTAGTAGGTCCAGCCGTCGGCACGGTGGATACCATCGTCATAGCCGCGGTAGCGGCCGTCGGCGTCGTTGCCGGTCATCGGCTGCAGCAGCGCGTGGTAGACCGCGCTGTAGAACACCGCGCGGTCGTCGGCATTGCCGCCCTGCACACGCACCCGGCCCAGCTGCTCACGCCACGACTGCTGGGACAACGCACGCATGCGGTCGAAACCGAGCAGCGCTCCCCCCTGCATGCCATCTGCGCGCAGATTGATGCGCGCGCCTTCGGCATCCACGTGCGAGATTGCGCTGACCGCCGTCACCGACTGGCCCTTGGCCAGGTCGAAGGTCAGCCAGGCACCGTTCGGCTTCTGCTCGCCTTCCATGCTGTGCCGCGCACCCGGCAGGCCACCGCCCTCGCCCCAGGTGCCATGCGCCTTGAACGGACGGTCGAACTCGATGCGGAACCAGGTGGTGTACTGATGACCGCCACAGAAGCTCTTGGTCACCAGCTTGCCCTCGACTACACGGTCGCCGACCACATCGACCACGCTGCCGATCACTGAATGGCGTTCGTTGGCCTGGCCTACATTGACGAGGACGTGGCCATCGCCGCTGCGCTGGCTGAAGGTGTAGCGCTCGGCCGCGGCACGGGTGCGCGCGGTCGCCTCGGCATCGATGCCGCCGTAGCTGGTCAGGCGCACCTTGTAGTAGCCAGCCTGGCCGATCTCGCCGTCATGCGTGTAGTTCGAGGCATACGTCTTGTGGTCGAACTTCTTGGGGTTTCCGGTATCGAAATCGCCGCCCGGGCCGATCGAGCCGGTCACCGGCAGCACCGACACCTGGCCGCCCTGTTCCCAGCAGCCGGCACCGGAGATGAAGGAATGGCCAAAGCCACGGATCTTCTCGTCGTCATAGCGCCAACCCGAATAGTGGCTGCCGATCGGGCTGACCTGGATCAGGCCGAACGGCGCCGACGCGCCCGGGAACGTATTGCCGTCGTCCTTGCTGCCGATGAATGTATTGACCTCCCGCTCCAGCGCTGCCGGCGCGGCCTGCAACAGCATCGGCATGGCCGAAAGTGCCAACAGGCAGGCCAGGCGCGCCAGCGGGCGCGAGGTCGATGGGACGGCGGGAGCGGACGGCACTGGGCGCATGTCGGGTTCCTGTAGTCGATGACGCGGAGGCAGACGGCCGGGGTCGTTCGGCACCGTTCCGCTGAGTCCCGCCGTGACTGGCAGAGAGCTCCCCCTGGAATGACGCCTGACCCACCAGACCGTGTATTTAGATCGATTCAAGTAGAGCATGCAGGTTCAGCCGAATGCATTCTGCGGCGCAGCATGAGGGGGTGTTCGGCAGGGCTGCGCCCTGTACCCGCTCCGAGCTGGAGCAACAGCAACAGCAACAGCAGAAGCTGGTTTCCTGTGGGGAGTCGGGCTGGGTCCGGTTGCGGGGGACGCCGTAAACCCGTCCCTGGGGGCTTGGCCGCGGCATCCATGCCGCGGACACCCCCGCAACCGGACCCACCCCGCCTTCGACAGATTTCCGCGATCTGTAGATCCACGCCATGCGTGGATGAATCTCTGTCAGATAGCGAAACAATCGGGGGTCAGATCCGTTTTCCAAAGGAAAACGGATCTGACCCCATGACCCCATGCCGCACCAGGATCAATGCAACCGTCACCGGGAAACTGTCGAAGGCGGGGCGGTGTGGGCTGGCAGGACCGTTGGCGCCATGGATGGCGCCATCGAGCCCCCAGGGACGGGTTTACGGCGTGTCCTGCCAGCCCACACCGCCCCGCCAAGCCACAGACAACCCAGAGCCGCTTTGGCTTTGGCTGTAGACGTTGCCCTGGCTTGAAGCAGGTGCAGGGCGCAGCCCTGCCGACCCACCCTTCCCCTGCGCACGAAAACGATTTCACTGATTTCAGCAAACCGTCATCCCTTCGCCACGCCAGTACCATATTGCGCAGCAGCATGCGCCCACGGGCGACCCGTGCTAAAAATCGCCCGCCCATCGCTTAGATCGATCCAAGAACGACATTGCGATGGCCGGGAGTTGGGGAGCAGCAACAGGACGTACCAGGCCACACGCGCGGTGCTCTGCCACCCACATGGCGACAGCCGCAAAGTCACTTCAAATTAGATCGATTCAAGTTGTCCGTGCCACGTCACCGGATCAATCCAGGAGAGAGGGAGAGATGGGAATGAAGCATTCAATACGTACGCATGGCCAGGACGCACTGTCGTTGGCCATCGCGCTGGCATTGGCCGCCGCCGTCATTCCGGCTGGCGCCGCCGCGCAACAGGCCACGTCTACCGGCGCGCCGGATGCCACCACTCTGGACAGCGTCCAGGTCACCGGCTACCGCTACGCCATCGAAAAGAGCCTTGAGCAGAAGCGCGACGCCAACGCCGTTGTCGAAGTGATCACCGCCGAGGACGTCGGCAAGTTCCCCGACAAGAACGTGGCCGACGCACTGCAGCGCGTGCCCGGCGTGGTAATTACCCGCAGCGGTGGTGAAGGCAAGAGTGTCAGCGTGCGCGGCCTTGCGCCGGACCTGACCCTGACCCAGTTGAATGGCAACTACGTGGCCACGTCGGAAACCAACGACGAAGCCACCCGTTCGTTCAACTACACCCTGCTGCCGTCGAACATGCTGTCCAGCGCCGAGCTGTTCAAGTCGCCGGAAGCACGCATCGACGAAGGCGGCATCGGCGGCACGGTCATCCTGCACACCCGCCGTCCGCTGGACATGGAGTCCAACTCGGGCTTCGTCACGCTCGAGGGCACCTCCTCCGATACCCACCACGATATCGACCCGCAGGCCTCGGCCCTGTATTCGTGGCACAGCAAGGATGAGCGTTTCGGCGTGCTGGTCGGCGTGACGCAGCAGAAGCGCACGACCCGCACCATGGAAGCCAGCACCGAGGACTACCAGTGGTACGGCGCCGGCAGGGCACGCGACGCCTATGGCAACGTGCAGCAGCAGGATGGCATCCACTACTGGTGGGGCAAGTCCGGCTTCAACAACCAGACCGGCGGCAACTACAGCGACTTCTTCATGCCGACCTCGGTCAACTTCGCGGTGAAGGAAGAAAAGCGCGAGCGCAAGGGCGGCCAGCTGACCTTCCAGTTCAAGCCGGTCGACAACGTCACGATGACCGCCAACTACTTCCGCTTCGAGCTGCAGGGTGACTACACCCAGAACATGCTGAAGATTCCGGAATGGAGCATGGCGCGCTACAACCAGGACGGCAACTGGGCCGGAGGCCGCCTTCTCAATGGCCTGGACTTCGATGCCAGCGGCAACACCGTCACGGGTGCCCAATTCGAAAAGCTGGCTGGAAAGACCTACTACTGCAGCGAAGACCAGGCCAAGGCCGCCGGCCTCAAGCCCGGCGGCTGGGGCCCGGACGACTGCACGATTCCGACACCGCAGCTGACCGGTGGCTACAGCAAGGAAAAGGCGCTGTCGCAGACCGCCGACCTGACCATCGACTGGGACATCAGCCCGCTGTGGAAGGCCTCGTTCACCGGTGGCCGCACCTGGTCCGAAGGTGGTCCGTCGATGAACTTCCGCATGTCGGCCAAGCCGCGCCGCAAGGTCGGCAACGACTACCTGTCCGGTAACCAGTACAGCGCATGGGACCTGACCGGCACGCCGTCTGCCACCTTCTCGCCCGACCTGCAGCAGCAGTTGATGAACGGCATCGCCGAAGTCGACACCGGCTCGACCGATTCGTCGTGGAAGCGCACCGAGGTCAAGCAGAACTACTTCCAGGCCGACGTGACCAAGCTGTTCGAGTCCGGTTGGCTGGATTCAATCCAGTTCGGTGCCAAATACCGCGACGGCAAGGTGCACCGCAACACCGGCAACACCTACTGGGTGTGCCCCGGCCGTGACCCGGCCGACTATGACAACAGCCGCTACCAGAGTGGCTGCGATCCGACTGCCGGCGATGCGCAGCCCGGCTTCTTCCTGTCCAATCCGATCAGCAACATTGCCGGTGGCTTCAATGCCAACGTGTTCCCGGGCATCAACTACCCGGCGTACATCGACTATCTGAACAAGACCTACGGTGGTTCGCACAACCGTACCGAGGAAGACTTCGTCTACAACGTCAACGAGAAGATCTACTCCGGCTACTTCCAGGCCAACTTCCGCACCGAGCGCCTGCGCGGCAATGTCGGCGTGCGTGTGGTGCGCACCAAGCAGTTCGCGCAGTCTTCCGACTCGATCGAGAAGTTCAACGACTACTTCCTGGACAACGCATCCGGTGCGCCGATGGCGTGCACCGACCCCGCCGCTGCGGCCTACCCGACCTACAGCTGCGAGAGCGGCTTCGTGCGCCTGCCGCATGACCTGGCGCAGAGCAAGACCTACAGCCTGATCGGCGTGGACCGCACCTACACCGACGTGCTGCCGAGCTTCAACATCGCATGGGACATCACCGACACGCTGGTGCTGCGTGGTGCCGCATCGAAGGTGATCGCCCGACCTGGCTACACCGACATCGCAGCACCGGGCGCACTGAGCTACTACAGCGAGGAGTACGTCAATGATCGCCGCGTTGCCGGTGGCGCATCGACCGCAGGCTGGGTCGGCCAGGGCAGCAACAAGCAGCTGGAGCCGTTCAAGGCCACCCAGTTCGACCTGGGCCTGGAGTGGTACTTCCAGCCGGGCGCGGTCGCCGGCGTCAGCCTGTTCCGCAAGAACGTGGACAACTTCACCCTGCCGGTGGTGCGCGACACGCCCATGGTCATCAACGGTGAAGCGGTGAACGTGCAGCGCTACGAGACCCAGGCCAATGGCCGCGATGGTGTGTCGCAGGGCGTCGAGCTGTATGGCCAGTACACCTTCGATTTCGGCTTCGGCGTGCAGGCCAACTACACCTACAACGACACCAACCTGGCTTCCATTGTTCTGGACGGGCAGGAAATCGGCTCCTCGCCGCTGGTCGGCAGCGCCAAGAACCAGGCCAACGTGACGGTCTTCTACGAGAACGAGAAGTTCCTCGCGCGCGCTTCGTTCAACCGTCGCGGCCAAGTGGTCGGCGGGCTCAACAATGGCCTCACCGTCTACACCGAACCGTATGACCAGCTGGATCTGAATGTTGCCTACAACCTGACCCCGGACTGGACCCTGACCGCCTCGGTGATCAACGCCACCAAGTCCGAGCAGCGCGTGCACCTGGGAAGCGACACCAAGGCACGCCTGATCTCCAATACCTATGCAGGCCGCCAGCTGTACTTCGGCGCTACCTGGAAGTTCTAAGGCAACACCGGGTTGCCCGGGCGCGCCCGGTGCAACCCACGCCCCGCCCTGGCGGGGACGTTCCTCCACGGCAGCCGCGCTGGTACAGGCGGCTGCCGTTTTTTTTGCCGCCTTGCCTGTCGTTCAGCCCGGCACTTGACCCTGCCATCGTTGGAAGGTGCACACTGACTCGACCCCAAGAGCACCCAAGGAGCTACGGATGGAATTCCATGTTGAAGGCATGACCTGCGGCGGTTGCGCGCGCAGCGTGACCAAGGCGATCGAACTGATCGATCCGCAGGCCAGCGTGCAGGCAGATCCGGCCAGCCGCCGAGTGCAGGTGCAGACCTCGGCCAGCGAAGCGCAGATCGTGGCGGCACTGACCGATGCCGGCTTCCCGCCGCGTACTGCCTGATCCCCTGTCCTGTCCCATACTGAAAAGCCCGCCGGGTACTACAGCACCCGGCGGGCTTTTTCATGCATGCGATATCGAGTCAATGCTTGTGCGTACGCCGCCGCACCGCACCAGTCTTCGCGGTATCGACCGGTACCAGCGTCCCATCGTCCTCACCCAACCGCTCCAGGATCGGGCACTCCGGGCGCTCATCGCCCGCGCAGCAGCTGATCAGCGACTTCAGCGTGTCGGCCATCTGCCGCATGTGCTCGATGCGTTGCTCCAGATCGGCGATGTGCTGCTCGGCCAGGTGCTTGACGTCGGCGCTGTGCCGCGAGGTATCGTTCCAGAGGCCGAGCAGATCGGTGATCTCGGCCACCTGGAAGCCCAGATCGCGTGCGCGGCGGATGAAACGCAGGCGGTGGATGTCCGCCTGCGAATACGCCCGGTAGCCCGACTCGGTTCTATCAGCGGCGGGAATCAGG
This sequence comes from Stenotrophomonas sp. YJH_SMC_46, assembly GCF_059370315.1. NCBI lineage: Bacteria > Pseudomonadati > Pseudomonadota > Gammaproteobacteria > Lysobacterales > Lysobacteraceae > Stenotrophomonas > Stenotrophomonas sp. YJH_SMC_46. The sequence goes on along the minus strand of NZ_JCAFTO010000003.1, from coordinate 805,961 downwards.
CCGATCTGTTCGTAGTAGCGGATCATTTTCGCCGACACGCTGGAGGCTTTGGCGGCTTCACCGATGTTCATGGGTAATCCCTTCAGTGAGTGACGGCGGCGGCATCCGCCATCGGTGGCTGGAAGCGGCGCAGGCGCAGCGCATTGCCCAGCACGAACACGCTGGACAGGGCCATCGCACCGGCCGCGAACACCGGTGACAGCAGCACGCCCCAGACCGGATACAGCACGCCGGCGGCCACCGGAATCAACGCCGTGTTGTAGGCGAAGGCCCAGAACAGGTTCTGCCGGATGTTGCCCAGCGTCGCCTTCGACAACGCAATGGCATTCGGCACACCCTGCAGGTTACCCGACATCAGCACCACGTCGGCCGATTCCACCGCGATATCGGTACCGGTTCCGATCGCCAGGCCGACATCGGCCTCGGCCAGTGCCGGCGCATCGTTGATGCCGTCGCCGACGAAGGCGACATGGCCATGTGTGGTCTTCAAGCGGCGCACCGCCTCGACCTTGCCTTCCGGCAGCACCTCGGCCACCACTTCGTCGATGCCGAGCTGGCGCGCGATCGCCTGCGCGGTACCAGCGTTGTCACCGGTGATCATCGCCACCTTCAGGCCAAGCTGATGCAGTGCCGCGATCGCGGCCGGCGTGCTCGGCTTGATCGGATCGGATACCGCGATGATTGCGGCCAGGCGACCGTCAATGGCGGCATACAGCGGCGACTTGCCCTGGGTGCCCAGCTCTGCCGCCAGCGCCGCAAACAAAGTGACGTCCACGCCCAGATCGCGCATGAAGCGATCGGCACCGACCTCCACCCGCGCACCATCAACGCTGGCACGCACGCCCATGCCGGTGACCGATTCGAAATCGACCATCGACGGCAGTGCAATGCCCTGTTCAGTGGCTGCATCGACGATGGCGCGGGCGATCGGATGTTCAGAGCGCGATTCCACTGCGGCAACCGCCGCCAGCACGGTGCTGCGATCGAAGCCGTCCGTGATCTCGAAGTCGGTCAGGCGCGGGCGACCCTCGGTCAGCGTGCCGGTCTTGTCCACCGCCACCACCTGCGCATCCTTCAGCAGCTGCAGCGCTTCGCCCTTGCGGAACAGCACGCCCATTTCGGCGCCACGACCGGTCCCCACCATGATCGAGGTCGGCGTGGCCAGGCCCATCGCGCATGGGCAGGCAATGATCAGCACCGCCACCGCATTGACCAGCGCGAAGCTCAGCGCCGGCGACGGGCCGAAGATCAGCCAGACTGCGAAGGTCGCCAGCGCGGCCAGCATCACCGCCGGCACGAACCACAACGTGACCTTGTCGACCACGGCCTGGATCGGCAGCTTCGAGCCCTGCGCCTGTTCGACCATGCGGATGATCTGCGCCAGCAGGGTCTGCGCGCCCACGGCCGTGGCGCGCACCGTCAGTGCGCCCTTCTGGTTGACCGTACCGCCCACCACGCTGCTGCCCGGCTGCTTCTCAACCGGAATCGGCTCGCCGCTGATCATCGATTCGTCGATGTAGCTGCGGCCTTCAACCACCTCGCCATCGACCGGCACACGCTCGCCTGGCCGCACTTCCACCACGTCGCCGCTCTGCACTTCATTGACCGGGATATCGACGGTGCGACCGTCACGGATCACGTGGGCGACCTTGGCCTGCAGGTTGACCAGACGCTTGATCGCCTCCGAGGTGCGGCCCTTGGCGCGCGCTTCGAGGAAGCGGCCGAGCAGGATCAGTGCGACGATTACCGTCGCCGCTTCGTAGTAGACGTTCACCGTGCCCGGCGGCAGCAGCCGCGGTGCAAAGGTCGCGACCACCGAATAGCCGAACGCCGCAGCGGTGCCCACCGCCACAAGCGAATTCATGTCCGGTGCGAGGCGCAGCAGCGCCGGGAAGCCCTTCTGGTAGAAACGGCGACCGGGGATGGCCAGCACCAGGAGCGTCAGTGCGAACTGCAGGTACCAGCTGGCCTGCATGCCAATCGTGGCCATCACCCATTCGTGCATGCCGGGAATCAGGTGCGAGCCCATCTCCAGCACGAACACCGGCAATGCCAGCGCAGTGGCCACGATCAGGTCGCGCTTCAGTTCGGCACGCTCGGCATCCTTCTTTTCTACCGCCTCGTCATCGGACTGCACACCCGCCTCGATTACGCGTGCGTCATAGCCGGCCTTGTCGATGGCGGCGACCAGCGTCGCAGCATCCGCCACGCCACGCACCGTGGCGCGCTCGGTGGCCAGGTTGACGCTGGCCTGGCTCACGCCTGGCAACGCCAGCAGCGCGCGCTCCACGCGGCCCACGCAGGAGGCGCACGTCATGCCTTCCACGGCCAGTTCAACGGTGGCGGCAGGTACGTCGTAGCCCACCCGCTCCACCGCCTGGATCAGCGCGGCCCGATCGACCGGGCCGGACGGGCGGATATCCGCGCGCTCGGTGGCCAGATTGACCGAAACACTGCCCACACCTTCGACCCTGGACAGCGCCGCCTCGACCCGGCCGACACAGCTGGCGCAGGTCATGCCCTCGATGGGCAGGCTGATGGTGGCAGGACTTGCGGAGGCGGCAGCGGCGCGGGGCGTGCTCATGATCGGATTCCCGGGGTTCCTTCTGGATGCGGACAGGCTAAACCTTGCCATCGTGGGAAGGTCAAATCCAGCCTGTCCGCATGCCTGAAGGGGGGGCCGCCCCTGGCGTTCCGTTTCCGCATCCACGCATGGCGTGAATCTACCGGCGAGGTCGGTCTCTTCAGAACGTGAACACATACTCCAATGCGAACTCACGGCCGACCGCGCTCAGCAACCGGGTCGGGGCAAAGTCATAGTCCAGCTTGTACGGATCCTTGTGGTTCCAGCTGGCGGAGTTGAAGGCGTTGTTGACGTACACGTTTACCTTCGCGTGTTCGGTCACCTGGTAGCCCACGTTGAAGTTCCAGGTGATGAACGGCCCCACTCGACCGTAGTAGCGCGCCGTCTGCTGCCCGGCATTGGGGTTCGGGTTCGGCGAGCCATCCGGACGCGTTGCCGGCTCCAGGCAGTTCAGCGACGGGCTGTCGCTGGGCACGTAGCCATCGGCGAACGGCAGGCAGCCGCCGGGGTTGTCCAGGCGGTCGGTGCCCCAGTGGTAGCGCACGCCCGGCACCGAGCCCACGCGGTCGGCATAGACATTGGCATTCCAGTTGCCGCGCTGCCAGGCCAGGCTCGCGCGCAGCTTGCTGCGCAGGTCGCGGTCGCGGCGTTCCGGGTTCGGGTCGTTGGCGTAGCGCTGTTCCTTGGTGGAGATCTGGTTGGTGTAGTTCACACCCAGCTGGAAGCTGCCCCACTGCGCGGTCTCCAGACGGTAGCGCGCGGTCAGGTCGACGCCACGCACTTCGCGGCTGGCCAGGTTGAACGGGCCGCGCTCGATCGACACCAGGCGCCCGTTGCTGTCACGGTTCACGCGCGCCAGGATGCCGGCGCAGTAGTCGCCACCGGCCGGATTGGCCCATGGCGTGCCATCGATGTTCTTGCCGGTCAGGCAGCCCGCCTCGCTGGCCAGCACCTCGTCGGCGCCGACGTCGACGATCATGTCTTCCAGCTTGATCGCCCAGTAGTCGGCGCTGACCGACAGGTTGGGCATCACGTCCCAGACGAAGCCGACCGTCCACGAATCACCGGTTTCCGAGCGCAGCAGCGGCGTGCCACGGCGGTTCACGTCGAAGGTGTACCAGACATCGGTGTTGCCCACGCCACAGTTGTTGACCAGGTAGGCACCGCTCTGGATGCAGCGCAGGCGATCATAGGTCTGCACTTCGGAACTGCTCGGCTGGCCCAGCAGGTAGTGCATGTCCGGCGCGTGGAAGCTGGTGGCATACGAGCCACGCACCAGCAGCGATTCGACCGGGCGCCATTCCAGGCCGACGTTCCAGGTGGTTTCCTTCTGGCTGCCGATATCCAACGCTTCACCGCTGTCATCGGCCTTGTAGTTGCCATAGCGGTCGTAGCGCGCGGCCGCGGTGGCCGTCACGCTCTCCAGCAGCGGGATCTTGAACTCGACGCCCGCCGAATACCGGGTGCGCTCGCCACCACCGCGGTCGACGTTCTGCAGGTCGAAATCGATGCCGGCGCGTGGGTCCGGGCTGAGGTGGTAGCCCTGCTGCGCGACTTCAGCTACCGCTGCGAACGAGATCGGGCCTGCCCAGCCCTGGAACAGCTCGCCGGTGATATCCGCCGAGGCTTGGTTGACCCACGATGACGCGCGGTTCCTGGCCACCGTGCCCATCTGCCAGTATTGGTCCGGCGTGAGCGGATTCCACCAGCGCGATTCGTTCAACGCGTAGATCGCCTCGCCATCGGGAGTGGTGCCCAGGCGCGGGCCGAGGAAGTAGTCGTACGACTTCTGCTCGTCCACCACGTTCTGCCGTTCCTCCACGCGGTAGTAGGAACGGCCCACCGAGGCGCTCCAGTCGAAGCGATCGGCAAGGCGGCCACGCAGGCCTGCGCTCCAGTCCCAGGACAGCTCGCGGTTGGTGTTGCGCAGGGTATCCAGGCCACCGACTTCGTTCGGAGTGAACTGGCGCACGCCCAGGATCGGGCGGTTGCGGTTGGCATCCCAGTAATAGCCGTTGTCGTCGTCGATCAGCGAGACGCTGGGCGGATTGGTGCCCCAGATCGCTTCGGAGTGGTACACCGCCAGGTTGGTCCAGGCCTGCAGGTCGCTGCTGAAATCGAAGGTGGCGTAGAGGTTGCCGGAAACATTCTCGGCGCCGCCGGTGAGCAGCCAGTTGGCGTAGTCGGCGCTCATGCCGCACAGGCGGCCGGTGTTGGTGATGGTGTTGGTAGCGTAGTTGTAGACCAGCCGATCGGCAGTGTAGTACTCGCCGTCGAACTTCTCGCAGGTGCCTGCAGGCGGTGCCAGGCGCTGGCCGTTGGTCGGGTCGATCAATGCCAGGCCCGAGGTGGGGCGGAAGCCGACCTTGCGCTGCTCCATGTTCCAGGAGGGATACGGTGCGTCGTCGGCGTCGTCCATCTGCGGTCGGTCGCGTCCGAACAGCGGATCGCGCTTGGTGTACTGCAGCGCGTAGGTCACGCTCCAGTTGTCGCCGGTCTTGCCGCCGGCCCAGGACAGGTCCCAGGTATCTCGTCCACCTTCTGTGGAGGTACCCCCACGCACGCGCACTTCGTCGCCGTCGTAGTTGGTCTTGAGGATGACGTTGACCACGCCGGCGATCGCATCCGAACCGTAGATGGCCGAGGCGCCGCCGGTCAGCACTTCAATGCGCTCCACTGCTGCGGCCGGAATGTTGCCGTAGTTGGAGAAATTGGTTTCGCCGCCGTAGGGCAGCGGGTAGTCGGCCACACGGCGGCCGTTGACCAGCAGCAGAGAACGGTTCGGGCCCATCCCGCGCAGGTTCAGGCCACTGGCGTTGGGCGTGTGCGAGCCCCATTGCGAGGCGGCTTCAACGGTGCCGGTCGCTTCGGTGAGCGTCTTCAGCGCGTCATACACGCTGACGAAGCCCTCTTTCTGGATCTGCTGCGCGGTGATCACGTTGACCGGGGCCGGGCCTTCGACACTGGCGCGCTTGATGCGCGAGCCGGTGACGGTGACCGCGTCGAGATCCTTGGTAGACGAGCTTGAGGCTTGCTGCGCATTGGCAGCCAGGGGAAGCAGGGCCAGGATCAGGGCCTGGGACAGCAGGTGGCGACGCTTGTGGACGATCTGAGCCATGGTGGTTGCTCTTCGAAGATGTGGACGCACGGGCGGACGGTGGCGCGGCACTACGACGGATCCAGGCGCTTGGATCGGTTCACGACCGATATGGCACCTCCCCTGTGGATCGATCCAAACTAAAGCACAGCTGAACCACGCCCGGCATGCGGCGGCGCAGCAACAGCCGACGGAATGCCGCTAGCGGCCACCGACATCCATAACAATCAAATAGTTGCGACACATCGCTGAGAGAACGGCGCACGAAGTAGTGACACGATCACGACAACCGCGCGCGGAACGGTTTTGTCCGCCCTCAGCGATTCCCCTCACCCGATCGAGTCGGGACGAAGCGGTCATTTCGGAGCGCGTAGTGGCTCGACGTATCGCCTCCGGGTCCGATACCCCACCACTCGATGGAGAACCCGTCCCCCTGCCAGATGACCGAGGAAAAGTCGGATTCACTGTTGGATCGCCCTGAGTTCTGGCTCACCAGAGACAGGGTTTCAAGGCAGCTGCTGATCAACACCCTGCCGCGCTCAATGGGCTTCGGCAGGGTCAATTCGTAGACGAACAGATGGATCTCGCGCCCAGCGCCACAACGTCCCATCGGGTTGGAAGCGTTTGAATCGAACACCTGATACAGCGCGCGAAAGCGCTTCTCCCCGATCCGATGTACGCGCGTGTCGAGGAACGCGCCCCGCGCGGTTGGCTCAAGCCTCACACCAACCATTTCGGGGTCAACCTGCAGGTCCTTGTCGGCAGTCACCTCCCGCACCCACTCCGGTGCATGCCCTTCACGTGCGCCGATGGCAATGGCTGGCACCACGCAGACAAGCAGCAGGAACAGTCGAAACATGCGGGAATTCGTTGGCGAACGACGGTATGAACCACTATCGGCAATCATCGACTGCGCCGCCATGCGACGGCGCACCAGCGTATCCATTTCAACGACTTGGCCTGCCGCCCCAGCCGTTCGAACGTGCTGTAAGCGTCACTTCTTCGGCCGCAACGATGGGCAGGCCCGGGGTCGGAGCCATTCTGCGAAGGGATCCGACCCCGGGGCCCAAAGAGCAGCCGAGCGTGGGCTCGGCTCTACAGAAGAAGCGGGCTACCTTGCGCCGTCCAGCGCCTGCCGCAGCGCGGCAACAGTGGCGGTGGCGGTCTGGCTCCAGTCCGGGTCCAGCCCGCGCAGCGCCGGGTTCTGGAACTGCATCACCGACCGGCGCAGGCCCTTGGCTGAGGCGTGCAGTTCGGTGCAGCCGGTCCGTCGCGCAACGGCGGCGATATTGGCCGGGCCCAGCCCCGCGCCGGCCATCACACTGATGCGTCCCTTCGCCTTGGTCACCAGGCCCGCCAGCACTTCGGCACCGGCCTCGGCGCTGACCTGCCCGCCCGAGGTCAGCACGCGCTGGCAGCCCAGCCCGATCACCTGTTCCAGCGCTGCCGGCAGGTCGCGGGCCGCATCGAAGGCGCGATGGAAGGTCACCTGCAACGGCCCGGCGGCCTGCACCAGTTCCCGGCACAGCGCCAGGTCGATGCCGCCCTGCACGTCCAGCGCACCGATCACCACGCCATCGCAGCCCAGCGCGCGGCACTGCGCGATGTCACGCAGCATCAGTTCGGTTTCCAGCGCGTCGTAGTGGAAGTCGCCCGGGCGTGGCCGCACCAGCACGAACAGCGGAATCGACAGGCGTTCGCGGGCAATCGCGATGCTGGCGAAGGACGGCGTGGTGCCGCCCTCAGCCAGGTTGTCGAACAGCTCGATGCGGTCGGCGCCGCCGGCCTGCGCGGCCAGCGCCGAGGCCAGCGAGTTGCTGGCGATCTCCAGGGTCCGCCGCGTACTCACGCCTGGGAGCTCGTGTAGATCGACGGCGAGTCACGCAGGTCATCCTGGCGCTGCGCATCGCACACCGCATAGACGAAGCCACGATGCAGCGCGTAGGCGCCGACCTCGCCCTGCTTGTTCATGGCCAGGAAGCACACCTGCAGGGTCTTGCTCGCCTCCGGCCGCTTGCGCACCACACGGTCGATCGCTTCGCGGCAGGCCTGCGCCGGCGAGCGCCCCTGGCGCATCAGCTCGACCACCAGGAACGAGGCGGCGTTGCGGATCATCTCCTCGCCCACGCCCGAAGCAGTGGCCGCACCCACTTCGTTGTCGACATACAGGCCGGCACCGATGATCGGGCTGTCGCCGACCCGGCCGTGCAGTTTCCAGGCCATGCCGCTGGTGGTGCAGGCGCCGGCCAGGTTACCGCGGGCATCCAGCGCCAGCATGCCGATGGTGTCGTGGTTGTCGCTGTTGCCAGGAATGCCACGGCGCTCGGCATTGATCTGCGGCTGGTATTTCTCGGTCTTCAGCCACTCGCGCCAGGCCGCTTCGGCCTGCGGCGTCAGCAGGTGCCTGCGCTCGAAACCCTGCTGCACCGCGAACTGCTGCGCGCCCTCGCCCACCAGCAAAACATGCGGGCTGTTTTCCATCACTTTGCGGGCTACCGACACCGGATGCAGGATGTCCACCAGCGCGGCCACCGCGCCACAACGGCCATCGCCATCCATGATGCTCGCGTCCAGGCTGAGCACGCCGTCGCGATCGGGGTTGCCGCAATGGCCGACGGTGGGGTTGCACAGCTCGCTCTCGGCCCAGCGTGCGCCCGCTTCCACCGCATCCAGCGCGCTGCCGCCCTGCGACAGCACCTTCCATGCGGCCTGGTTGGCCGGCACGCCGAAGTCCCAGGTCGAAACCACCTTGGCCCCACCCTGCGTGCGCGCCTGCACGCCCGGCAAAGCCGCCATGCCTGCAGCCAGTGCACCGGCCTGCAGGAACTGCCTGCGATCCACCATCTTCCCCTCCCAGTCTGCAATGCACGGCCGGCACGATGCCGGTCATGCCGATCAGTCGTGCGTGGGCTGTCGTGCGGCGTGCCAGACCGCTGCACCGAGCACGCCCAGCTGGCCATGCTCCACGCGCCACACCGGTACCTGGCGCAGCACCTCGGTCAGCACGCCCTTGTTGAGGAAGCGCTCACGGAAGCGGCCATCGGCCAGGAAATCCTGCACATGCGCGGAAATGCCCCCGGCCAGGTACACCGAGCGTGCACCGACGGCGATCGCTGCGTCGCCGGCCAGGCTGCCCAACCAGGCGCAGAACACCTGCAGCGTCTCCACCGCCAGCGCGTCTGCACCGCTGCGGGCGGCACCGATCAGTGCTTCGGTACTGGTCCACACCGGGATGACGCCGCGCAGCTCGCACAGGCACGGGTACAGGTTCATCAGGCCACTGCCGGACAGCACGCGCTCGTTGTCCACGTGCGCCCAGCGCTGCAGCAGTTTGCCCAGCACCTGCAGTTCCAGCGCGTTGCCGGCGCCGAGCGCGGCATGGCCGATCTCGCTGGCCAGCACCGGGCGCTCGCCATCGGCGAAACGCAGTGCCGCGCCCAGGCCGGTACCGGCGCCCAGCACCAGCGCCGGGAACGCCTGCGCCGGGTCAGCATCGCCGTTCAGCGGCACCAGCGTATCCGGCTGCAGATAGGGGATGGCCAGCGCCACCGCTTCGAAATCATTGATCAACTGCAGCTCATGCAGCCCGGACTGCGCGCGGGTGGTCGACAGCGAGACCGTCCACGGCAGATTGGAATTGATCAGCACGTCGCCATCGAGCAGGCCGGCGATGGCGACCACCGCGGTATGCACCGGCTGGCCGAGGCCAGCGGTGAAATCAGCAAGGATCGCCGCCAGGCTGGGGTGCTCGGCGCAGGCATAGGTGCGGTGGTTGCCCAGCCGTGGTGCGTGGCCGGGTTGCGCTTCAGCCAGCGCCAAACGGGCGAAAGTGCCGCCGACATCGGCGACAACGAGACTGCGCGGAAGACCGCCGCGGGCGGAGTCGGTGGAAACCGTGGACGCTGCTGCGATGGTCACGCTGGCCTGGCCTGCTTGGATCGATTGAATCGCCTCGATTCTCAGGCATCGGGGCGGCTTTGCCTAGCGCGCCGGCGGTTCAGGTTGGCCTACATGCCTTCCTGTTCGGCCACCTGCACGCCATCCACCAGCACGCGCAGCCGCTGCGGGCGGAAGCCGGCAAACAGCAGCGGCCGGGTGCGCTCGACCAGCACTTCGTGGCCGGCGATGTGGCGCCGCCACGACTGTACCAGCGAGAAGGAGAAGTGCGTGCCCGGATGCAGCGGATGCTGCACCCAGACCTTCTCGGTGGCGCTCTGCAGCAGCATCGCGCCGGTGAACCAGTGGCGGCTCAGGGTCACCGGCGTGGTGCCGGCCATGAAGCGGATATCCATGCAGGGTCCTTTCGCTGGAGAGGCCTTGCGGCGTGTCAGGGCTGGGCCGTCTGCAGGCTGTAGCGGGTGGTGGCGGTGAACACCGCGCCATCGGGCTGGGTGGAGCGTACCTCGACCTTGTGGCTGCCCACGGCCAGGTCGGTCGGCAGCGCGCCACGCCACAGGTGCGGCGACGCGGTGGCCTCCGGCGAGCGGTCGTAGCCACGCAGGCTGTCAGCCAGATCGTCGGCCACGTTCTCCACCATCAGGCGCGGGTCGGGCTGGCTGACCTGCTTCATCGGCTGCCAAGCGCCGCCATCAACGCGGTACTCAACCACGCTGGCATCCTCACCCATGTAGACGTTGGCATAGATGCCCCACGCCGGGTAAGCCCCCTGGCGCAGCACTTTCGGCGCATGCAGGCCGATCTGCTCGCTGGCCGGCTTGCCGGCCACGCGGTACTGCAGGCGATAGCTGCCGTTGCCGGCCACGTCGAGCAATGCGTAGCCCTTCGGCGTGCCATCACTCATGGTGCTGTCCGGCACGCCTGCGGCATCCTTCACCCCCGACCAGAACGCACCGCAGTTGGCACCCACGTTGTATTCGTGCAGCGGTTTGTCGCCGTTCCAGCCGTCGGCCTTGCCGTGGTAGACGTGCTGCTGGGTGTGGCTGTGGCCGCTGAGCACGAGCACGTTGCGGAAGTCCTTGAGCAGGTCGAACAGGCGCTGGCGGTCGGCATGGCGGAAGGTCTCGCGCCCCGGCGCCGCGTCGAACAGCGGGATGTGCATGCCCAGCACCAGCAGGCGATCCTTGTGCAGGCCCTTCAGGTAGCTGGCGAGGAAGGCGAACTGGTCTTCGCGCAGGCCGCCGATGTACTTCGGCCTGGCCTTGGGGTCGTACACCACGTCGTCCAGGAACACGAAACTGGCGCCGCCCTCTTCCGCCGCGTAGGTGTCCGGACCGTAGATGTTGCGCCAGCTATCCAGCGAGTGTTCGTCGCTGGCCGCATCGAAATCGAGGTCGTGGTTGCCCGGCACATGGAACCACGGCACGCCAAGTCCGGTGGTGACCTTGTTGATCGCCGGGTAGAGAGTCAAGTCATCGTTGACGATGTCACCCAGGGTGGTGCCCATGCGCGCCTTGGTCTGGCCGACCAGCGGCGCCACGATCGACTGCTGGTAGTAGCCGATGTCCTTCAGGCTCGCGGTCTGGGAGTCGGTGAACACCAGCATCTGGAAGCCGCGCCGACTGTCATGGCGATCCGACTGCAGGGCGAAATCCCAGTTGCGGGTGACGTCGCTGGTCGCGGCGATGCCGCCGTACTTCAACGCCGGCGAACCGTTCGGGCGATAGTGCCGCCAGAACGAAGGCAGGCCGTCGGCCGCTTTCGGGAAGGAATACGCATCAGGCTTGATCACGAACACGGTCTGGCCGTCGCGCACCGGCAGGCTGTAGCTGCCGTCAGCGGCAGTCTTTACGATGATCTCGCCGTTGGAAACCTGCACCCCGGCCAGGCCCGGATCGGTCGCACCGCGGCCAGGCTTGCCGTCACGCTCCAGATACACCTTGCCGCTGACCACGGTGTCCGCAGCCCAGGCCGGCGAGGTCAGCAACAGGCAGCACAGCCAGGCGGCAGGCAGTTTCATGGGAGAGGCATCCGGCAGAATGAGACGCGGTATTGTAGAGCCGAGCCACGCTCGGCTGCATTGCCGGCGGGTCGTGCCGGCCGCTGGCCGGCAACCTCCTGATCGTCGGACATCCAAGGCTTGCCGGCCAGCGGCCGGCACTACCGCACTTCAACGATGGCGTTTTTCCAGCACCGCGCGCGCATCATCCAGCGACAGACCGCGCGCGCGCAGCAGCACCAGCAGGTGGTACAGCAGGTCCGACGCCTCGCCCAGCAATGCCTCGTCATCCTGCGCCACGGCGGCCAATGCGGTCTCCACGCCCTCCTCGCCCACCTTCTGCGCGATACGGCGGATGCCGCCCTCGAACAGGCTGGTGGTGTAGCTGCCCGGCGGCCGTTGCGCCTCACGCATCGCCACGAGCTGGCCCAGCCCGCCCAGGAAATCCTTCGGCGCCTGGTCAAAGCAGCTCTCTGCACCGGTGTGGCAGGTTGGCCCCGCCGGCCGTGCCATCACCAGCAAAGTATCGGCATCGCAGTCGACGCTGATCGACTGCACCACCAGCACGTTGCCGGACTGCTCGCCCTTGGTCCACAACCGCTGCTTGCTGCGGCTGAAGAAGGTCATGTGGCCGATGGCCAGCGTGGCCGCCAGCGATTCGGCGCTGACATAGCCCAGCATCAGCACCTGCAGGGTGTCGGCATCCTGAACCACGGCCGGCAGCAGGCCGTCGCCCTTGCTCCAGTCCAGCGCCTGCAATGCGCCCAACGACGGCCTGACTTCAATAGACATCCCGCACCTCGATCTGCTGTCCGCGCAGGTAGCGCTTCAATTCCGGAATGGCGATGGCACCGCTGTGGAACACACTGGCCGCCAGCGCGCCGTCGACGTCGGCCTGGTCGAAGGCTTCGGCAAAGTGCTCCATCGCGCCGGCACCGCCAGAGGCGATCAACGGTACCTGGCACAGTGCCCGCGCCTGTTGCAGTTGCACGACATCGTAGCCACGGCGCACGCCATCGCTGTCCATGCAGTTCAGCACGATCTCACCGGCGCCCCGCCGTTGCGCCTCGACAATCCAGTCCAGGGTGCGCAGCGGCACCGCCTGGGTCTTGTCCGGATCGCCGCTGAAACGACGCACCCGCCATTGCCCGTCGGCCTCGCGCACCGAATCGACCCCCACCACCACGCACTGCACGCCGAACTCGTCCGCCAGCTCGGTGATCAGCTCCGGCCGGCCCAGCGCCGGCGAATTGATCGACACCTTGTCGGCACCGGCGAACAACACGCGACGCGCGGTTTCCACACTGTCGATGCCACCGGCCACGCAGAACGGAATGTCGATCAGCCGCGCGATGCGCTCGATCCAGGTAACGTCGACCGAACGCGCCTCGGGGCTGGCGCCGATGTCATAGAACACCAGCTCGTCGGCGCCCTGGTCGCGATAGCGCTGCGCCAACTCGGCGATGTCGCCCATGTCGACGTGGTCGCGGAAGCGCACACCCTTGACCACCCGGCCATCGCGCACGTCAAGGCAGGGAATGATGCGGCGGCTCAACATGCGAGCGCCTCCGCCAGGTCCATGCGCTGTTCCAGCAGCGCCTTGCCGAGGATCGCACCGCCGCAACCCGCACTTCGCGCTTCGGCAACGTCGGCCACGTCACGGATGCCGCCGGACGCCTGCACCGCCACGCCCGGCAGCAGCGCCGACAGGTGCTGGTAGAGACTGATGTTGGGCCCGGCCAGCATGCCGTCGCGGGCGATGTCGGTGCACAAGAGGTGGCGCATGCCAGCGCTCGCGTAGCGCTGGGCAAGGTCATCCAGGGTCACCCCGGCGTTCTCGGTCCAGCCGTGCACAGGCAGCTGCCACTGCCCCTGTGCGTCCTGGCGCGCGTCCAGCGCAATCGTGATGCGCTCGGCGCCGAATTCCTCCAGCCAGCCGACCACTTCATCGGGGCGGCGCACCGCCAGCGAACCGACCACCACGCGGCAGGCGCCAGCATTAAGGATGCGCGCCACGTCGTCCCGACCGCGCACGCCACCGCCGGTCTGCACCTGCAGCGGCGTCTGCGCACGGATCGACGCGAGCAGCGGCGCAAGGGTGTAGCCACCGGCACGCGCAGCGTCCAGGTCGACCAGATGCATCCACTGCGCGCCCTGCGCAGCAAAGGCCTGCGCGCGCGGCAGGGCGTCGTCGCCATACGAGGTTTCCTGCGCGTAGTCGCCCTGGCGCAGCCGCACCACGCGGCCATCACGGATATCCAGCGCGGGGTAAACGATGAAACTCATGCAGCCGTGCCCTCGAGGAAGTTGCGCAGCATCAGCGAGCCGGTCTCGCCGGAGCGCTCGGGGTGGAACTGTGCGCCGTAGTAACGCCCCTGCTCCACCACGGCGGTGAACAGGCCACCGTGGTCGCAGGCAGCGACAGTGTGGGTATTGAGTGGTGCCGCATAGCTGTGCACGAAGTAGGCGCTGGCGCGCTCCGGCACACCGCGCAGCAGCAGCGATTCGCGCAGTGGCAGCAGGCGGTTCCAGCCCATGTGCGGCACCCGGATGCCGCAGGCCGGCACCAGCTTGCGCACCACGCCGGGAATCAGGCCCAGTGTCTCCACACCCGCTTCCTCGGAGCGCTCGAACAGCAGCTGCATGCCCAGGCAGATACCCATCAACGGCACCTCCAGTTGCTGCAGCGGTTCCACCAGGCCCTGAGCGTGCAGGCGCTGCATGCCGGGACCGGCGGCGCCGACACCGGGCAGGATCACCCGCTGCGCGCCGATCAGGCCGTCCGCATCGCGCACCAGCCGCACCGTCGCACCCAGACGCTCCAGTGCATAGCGCACCGAGCCCAGGTTGGCACCGCCGGCATCGATCAGCGCGACGTCGCTCACAACGCCCCCTTGGTGGAAGGCAGCGCGGTGCCCTGCCGGGCCAACGCCGGACGCAGCGCACGCGCCAGCGCCTTGAAGCAGGCCTCGACCTTGTGGTGATCGTTGTCGCCGCGCACCTGCAGGTTGAGGTTCAGGCCGCTGGCATCGCACAGCGAACGGAAGAAATGCGGCACCAGCTCGGTCGGCATATCGCCCACGCGCTCACGCTTGAACTCACCTTCGAACACGAAGTACGGGCGGCCGCTGAAATCCAGTGCGGCGCTGGCCAGCGTCTCGTCCATCGGCAGGGTGAAACCGTAGCGACCGATGCCGCGCTTGTCGCCTAGTGCTTCGCGCAGGGCCTGGCCCAGGGCCAGCCCGGTGTCCTCGATGGTGTGGTGCTCGTCGATGTGCAGGTCACCCTCGGCCTGTATGTCCAGCGCGAAGCCGCCATGCTTGCCGATCTGTTCCAGCATGTGGTCGAAGAACGGCAGGCCGGTGGAGATGCGTGCATCAGCGGCACGGTCCAGGTCCAGTTCCACGCGGATCTTCGTTTCTTTCGTATTGCGCTGGACCACGGCGGTGCGCGGTGCGTCGGCCAGCGCGTGGGCAATGCCCGGCCAGTCCCACTGACCACCGAACTGCGCGGTGCGCAACTGGAAACCGCGGATGTTGAGGTTGTCGGCAAACTGCAGGTCGGTGATGCGATCGCCGACCATGCCCGAACGCGCCCAGTCGATGCTGCGGTCCTGCAGATAAGCCGTCATCAGTCCGATGCCCGGCTTGCGGGTCGGCGCATTGTCCTGCGGCCAGCTGCAGTCGATCAGCACATCACGGAAGGTGATGCCCTGGCTCTCGAAGATCTGCAGCATCAGGTCGTTGGGGCCATCGAAGCTGGCGCGCGGGTAGCTGTCGCTGCCGAGGCCGTCCTGGTTGGTGACGATCACGAACTCGTAGCCGGCATCCCGCAGTTTCAGCAGCGCCGGGATCACCTGCGGCACGAAGCGCAGCTTCTCGTAGGCATCGATCTGGAAGTCGGCCGGCTCCTCGATGAGGGTGCCGTCGCGATCGATGAACAGGATCGGGGTCATGCTGCGGCCCTCCGCGCCGACAGGGCCGCAAGCACGCGGTCATTCTCTGCGGGACTGCCGATGCTGATGCGCAATGCATCGTCCAGCTGCGGCGCGGCGCGCTGGTCGCGCACCACCACACCGACATTCAGCAACGTGTCGAACGCCGCCTGCGCATCGGCGAAGCGGACCAGCAGGTAGTTGCCGGACGAGGCGTACACCCGGCGTACACCGGGCAGGCTGGCCAGTGCCGTTCGCAGGCGCTCGCGTTCGGCGATGACCGTGGCCACGCGTTCGGCGGTGCGTGCCAGCGCTTCGGGTTGCAGTGCCTGCACGGCCAGCTCGGCGCACGGGGTCGGCACCGGGTACGGCGCCTGGCAGCGGCGCAGCACGGCAATCAGCTCGGGGGCGGCGATCAGGCTGCCAATGCGTGCGGCGGCGAGTGCATGGGCCTTCGACAGCGTGCGCAGCACCGCCACGTTGGCGTGCGCGGCCAACAACGTGGTCGCCGACGGGCGCTGCGCGTATTCCACATACGCCTCGTCCACCACGACCAATGCCTGTCCGCGCAACGCAACCGCCACCCGTTCGACCTCGACCAGGGCGATATCACTGCCGGCGGGGTTCGACGGTGCGCACAGGAACACCAGCCTGGCATTGCGTGCCCTGGCGGTGTCGATCACCGCATCCAGGTCGGCGCGCAGGCCATCCTCGCTGTCCACCAGCGGCACTTCAATCAATGCGGCGCCCTGCAGGCGTGCGCAGACGGCGTACATGCCGAACACCGGCGGCGTGACCAGCACGCCATCGCGGCCCGGCACGCACAGCGCGCGCACCAGCAGATCAATGGCTTCGTCGCTGCCGCGACCGATCAGCAGCTGCTGTGGCGTCACGCCGTACAGCGCCGCCAGTCCCTCACGCAATGCCAACGGCTGCGGTTCGGGATAGCGACGGCTGCTGCCGGCGGCGTCTGCCGGATTGGCCCATGCCGACTCGTTGGCGTTCAACCAGACCTCGCCCTGCACCGCCGCGCTGCGCGCCGAACTGTAGCCAGCGAAGGCCTGCAGATCGGGGCGCACAAGGGCCAGCACGTCATCGATCGCCGTGCTCATGCTGCCACCTCCATGCGCACTGCGACCGCACGCTCATGCGCATCCAGGCCTTCGGCGCTGGCGATGATGCGCGCGCAGCCGCCGATCGCGGCCAGGCCGGCGGCACTGGCGCTCTGCACGCTGATCAGGTTCTGGAAGCTGGCGACGCTGACGCCACTGTAGGCACGCGCCGCACCGGCGGTCGGCAGCACGTGATTGGTGCCACTGCAGTAGTCGCCCAGTGCTTCGGGCGTGTAATCCCCCAGGAACACCGAGCCGGCCGCCTGCACCTTGTCCAGCCACGCGCGCGGATCACGCAGTGCCAGGATCAGGTGCTCCGGCGCATAGCGGTTGCTGATCGCGAAGGCTTCGTCCAGCGAATCGACCTGGATCAACCGCGAGGCCGACAAGGCCTGGCGCGCGATCTGCTGGCGCGGCAACAAGACCACCTGGCGCTCCACCTCGACTTCGACCGCGGCCAGCATCGCGGCATCGTCGGTCAGCAGCAGCACCTGTGAATCCGGGCCGTGCTCGGCCTGCGACAGCAGGTCGGCGGCGACGAACGCCGGATTGGCACCAGCATCGGCAATCACCAGCACTTCGGAGGGACCGGCCGGCATGTCGATGGCGGCGGCGCCATCCTGCGCGACCTGCTGCTTGGCTTCGGTCACGAAGCTGTTGCCGGGCCCGAACAGCTTGTCGCAGGCCGGAACGCTGGCGGTGCCATAGGCCATCGCGGCGATCGCCTGCGCGCCGCCCAGCTTGAACACGCGCCGCACGCCGGTCAGCCGAGCGGCCACCAGCACCGCCGGATCAGCCGTGCTGTCGGCGCGCGGCGGCGTGCACAGCACCACCTGCGGGCAACCAGCTAGTTGCGCCGGCACGCCCAGCATCAACGCGGTGGACGGCAACGGCGCACTGCCTGCCGGTACGTACAGCCCTACCCGTCCGATCGGACGCAGCATGCGTTCGCAGACCACCCCCGGCGCGGTCTCCACCGCGTATCCCTTGCCCATGCCGGCGGCGTGGAAGCGGGCGATGCGCTCGGCGGCGTCCACCATGGCCTGGCGCAGTTCGGCGGGCACGGCGGCTTCGGCAGCGGCGAATTCGGCTTCGCTCACCTCAAAGGACGAGAGCTCGACACCATCGAAACGCGCGGTGATCGCACGCAGCGCGTCGTCGCCCTGCGCACGCACCTGCGCGATCAACGCAGCCACCGCGTCGCGGGTCTGCTGCGCCACGGTCTGCACCGGGCGGGTCAGCGCGGCGCGGCGCGCGGTTTCATCAAGTCGGGACCAGGTCAGACGGTTCATGCCAGCGACCGCTCCACGCTCAACACCATCAGGCCCTGCGCGCCGGCGCGCTCGAGTTCTTCCATGCGCTGCCAGCTCAGCGGGCCCGGGCACATGGTCTGCAGGCGCAGTGCGCCGCCATCGGCCGGCAGCCGCACCAGCGGCTCGGCATCGGCCAGCAGCTGCGCCAGCGCGTCGACGCGATCCTCGCTGGCGCGGAACATCAGCAGCTTGCGGTCCTGGCGCTGCACCACGCCGTCGAGACGGCGCAGCAGCATCGCGCGCAGCGATGCACGCGCATCATCCGGCACGCGCACCGCACCGGCCAGCACCGCCTCGCTGTCGAGCAGGTTGTGCACCGGGGTCAACTGGTTGGCGCGCAGCGTGGCGCCGCTGGAGACCAGGTCGCAGATCAGGTCGGCGGTACCGAGGCGTGGCGCGATCTCCACCGAACCGGACAGCTCGACCACCTCTGCATCCACGTTCTGCTCGGCCAGCCACTGCTTGAGGATGGCCGGGTAGCTGGTGGCGATGCAGGTACCGGCCAGCTGCGCCGGTCCCTGCCACTGCCACTCCTCGGGTACCGCCAGCATCAGCCGGCACTGGCCAAAGCCCAGCCCGCGCAGTGCCTGGTAGGCATCCGGCAGGCCGCTCTGGCGACGTGCCGCAGCCTGCTCGTCCAGCTCGTTGCGGCCGACGATACCGAGGTCGCAGACGCCGTCGGCGATCAGGCCCGGGATGTCGTCGTCGCGCACCAGCAGCAGGTCCACCGGCAGCGATTCGCCGTAGCAGAACAGCTTGTCGCGGCTCTCGCGCCAGCTCAGGCCACAGGCACTGAGCAGGTTGCGGGCGGGCTCGGCCAGCCGGCCACTCTTCTGGATGGCGATACGCAGCCGGTCGCGTGCCGGCGCTGCCTGGGTTGCACTCATGGGGAGGTCTCGAAGTTCGGAACGGGGCGCGGATCAGCGCGAAGCAAGGCGGTCGATGGCAGCGGCATAGCCTCGATGGCCATGCTCGAGCGTGCGCGCCACCCGTCCGGTGGTGGTCACGCTGACGCCAGTGCGCTCGTGGATCTCGCGGTACGGCACGCCCTGCTGCAGCAGCGGCACCACTTTCCAGCGGTCGGCCATGGCTTCCAGCTCAGCGGGGGTGCACAGATCGCGCAGGAAGGCCTCGACCTGTTCCGGCTCGCGCAGGGCGGCGAAGGCCCGGGCCAGGGCTTCCAGGTCGGCCCCGGGGTCTTTGGCGGCAATGTCGGGACGGGCTTTCACGGGGTCGTTTCCATGCATCAATGTAATAGCGCGTTAGTACATTAGCGCATTATTGCGCGACGCGTCAAATAGGGGGGTGAGGGGGCGGCAGGGCTGCTGCCCTGCGCCCGCACAGGCCGGAGCAGCGGCAAAGCGGGGTTCGGACCGCCCCCGCCTTCGACAGTTGGCCGCGAGCTGTCGGCACGGCCGGGGCCCGGAAACGACAACGCCCACCGGTCGGTGGGCGTTTCGTTGAAGCGCTGCATGCTGCCAATGGCCGTTACATCACCTTCGACTGCTCCAGCTCCACCTGCAAAGTGCTGGCCAGCTCGTCGCGGGAGACTTCGAACTGCTGCTCGCGCACCAGGTCCTTCACCGCCACCACCCCGCGCGCCAGCTCGTCCTCACCGGCCAACACCACGAAGCGGATGCCCGCCTTGGCGGCGTACTGGAACTGCTTGCCGATCTTCTTCGGCTCCATCTGCACTTCGGTGTTGATGCCACCGGCGCGCAGGCGACGCGCGATGTCCAGCGACTGCGGCATGCCCTGCTCGTCCATCAGCGCCACCAGCGCCTGCACGCTGCTGGCCTCGATGCCATCGATCAGGCCAGCCTCGCGCAGCTGCCAGAACAGGCGCGACAGGCCGATGGAAATGCCCACGCCCGGCAGCTTCGACTTGCTGTAGTGGCTGGCCAGGTCCTCATAGCGGCCGCCCGAGCAGATCGAGCCGATCTGCGGGTGGTCGGTCAGCGTGGTCTCGTAGACGGTGCCGGTGTAGTAGTCCAGGCCGCGCGCAATGGAGAAGTTCAGGCAGTATGCGGTTTCCGGCACGCCCAGCGCCTGCACAAGCTGCAGCACCTCGCGCAGTTCGGCCACGCCAGTGCGCAGGATCTCCGAAGAACCGGCGTTGGCTTCAAGCGTGGCCAGCTGCGCCAGTGCATCGGCATGCCCCTGCGAACGCACGGCCACGAATGCCAGGATCTTCTCGACCTGCTCGCCCGGGATGTTGAAGCCCTCGCCCACCAACGTCTCGCGCACGTAATCGGCGCCGCGCTTGTCCAGCTTGTCCACTTCACGCAGCACCGCCAGCTGGCGCTCGCCTTCGGCCACGCCCAGGCTTTCGAAGAAGCCGCGCATCAGCTTGCGGTTGTTCAGCTGGATGTTGAAGTCACCGATGCGCAGTTCCGAGAACACGGCGTGGATGACCGCCAGCACTTCGGCATCATAGCGAACGCTCAGGCTGTCCTTGCCGATCACGTCGATGTCGCACTGGTAGAACTCACGGAAACGGCCGCGCTGGGCGCGCTCGCCGCGGTACACGCGCTGCATCTGGTAGCGACGGAACGGGAAGGTGAGTTCGTGTTCGTGCTCGGCCACGTAGCGTGCCAGCGGCACGGTCAGGTCGAAGCGCAGCGCCATTTCCGGCAGCGAACGGTCGCCCGATTCGGCCGCATTGGCCAGCGCACCGGTGGACTGCACGAAGTACACCTGGCGCTCGGTCTCGCCGCCGGACTTGGTCAGCAGCACGTCGGACAGTTCGAACACCGGCGTCTCCACCGGCAGGAACCCGAAGCGCTCGTAGTTGCGGCGGATCACGTCCAGCATGCGCTGGAATGCAATCTGCTCGCGCGGCAGCAGTTCAAGGGTGCCGGGCGGGGTACGGGGCTTGATCACGGGCGGAACTCCTGCTGGAACGGGACGTGGGAGGGGGCGACATTCTAGCGCCCCCGCCTCGGGCAGGGTCGAACGGCCGCTTGAAGTATCATAAGGCCCTCCCCGCCCGCGATACGCCCCCGCAACATGTCACGGCCTTCCGGCGCTCCGCCCGCCACCAACGATCCCGCCTCGCCGTCCTGCAACACGCTGGACTGCCTGCACTGCTCGGTTCGCCACCTTGCGGTGTGCTCGGCGCTGTCGCCCGATGAAGTGCAGGCACTGGAACAGGTCACCGTTTCCCAGCAGGTCGGCATGGGCAGTACCCTGGCCCGCACCGGCGAAGAGCGCGACCATGTCTATACATTGACCGCTGGCGCACTGCGACTGGTACGCACCCTGGCCGACGGCCGCCGCCAGATCAACGGTTTCGTGCTTCCCGGCGACTACCTCGGACTGAGTGGCAGCGACCATCACCGCTACGACATCGAAGCCATCGCCGACAGCCGCGTATGCCGCGTCGCGTTGCCGCAGATGAAGGCGCTGCGCAGCCGCTTCCCGCACCTGGAGCGCAAGCTGCTGCAACGTGCCTGCCAGGAACTGGATGCCGCGCAGGACGCTGCACTGGCGCTGGCACGCCTGCAGCCGGCAGAGAAGCTGGCTGATTTCCTGCTGCGCCTGGCCGCGCGCGAGGCCAGGCTCGGTGGTGACGGCCTGCGCGTATCGCTGCCGATGGGGCGTGGCGATATCGCCGACCACCTGGGCCTGACCATGGAAACGGTCAGCCGCACCTTCACCAAGCTGCGCCAGCAGGGGCTGATTGCCCTGCCCCACCTGAACGTGGTGGAGATCCTCGACGAGGACGGGCTGCGCACGCTGGCCGGTGAAGGGTTGATCTGACCGCATCGCGGTTGGCTGGGTTGCCGGCCAGCGGCCGGCACTACCCGTTTTGCGCGAAGGGCATTGTAGAGTCGAGCCATGCTCGACTCATCGCGCCGTGCGCGAACAGCAGCCGAGCATGGCTCGGCTCTACATGGGAGCCAACACCTCACGCAACGCCGCGTAATCGGCGGCCAACGGTTCGGCGTGCGCCGGCCGCTGCAACAACGCATCCAATGCAGGCGGCACGGCCACGGGTTCGCCGATCAACGGTTCGACCACAGCCTCGAACTTGGCCGGATGGGCGGTAGCCACCACCGCCCAGTCACCCTTGGCACCACGCGCCCGCAGGTCCTGCAGCACCTTCACCGCTGTGGCCGTATGCGGGCAGAACAGTTCGCCGTTGCTGGCGTGCGCCGCCGCAATCGTCGCGCGGATGGTCACGTCGTCCACCGCGAACGCACGGAACGCAGCGCGCAGTTCGGCATCATCTCCGTGGTAAAGCCAGCGCAGGCGTTCGAAGTTGCTTGGCGCCCCTACGTCCATTGCATTGGCCACGGTGGCCACACTGGCCTGCGGCTGGTAGTCGCCGCCGCTGAAGTACGCTGGCAGTACCACATTGGCATTGGTGGCCAGCACGATCTGTCCGATCGGCACACCCAGCGCACGCGCCAGCACCGCAGCCATTGCGTTGCCAAGGTTGCCGGTCGGCACCACCAGGTTGAGCCGGCGACGGGTTTCAGCATGATGGGTCAGTGCCGCATGCGCGTAGTAGCTCATTTGCGGCAGCAGGCGGCCCAGGCTGATGCTGTTGGCCGAGCTCAGCGGCACCTGTGCCTGCAGTTCGCGGTCAGCCAGCGCCTGCTTGACCATCGCCTGGCAGTCGTCGAAGGCACCGGCCACGCGCAGGGCCTGGACGTTGTCACCGAAGCAGCCGAGCTGGTGCGCCTGGCGCGGTGACACGCGGCCATCCGGATACAGCACCACCACGCGTACGCCGGGCTGGCGATGGAAGGCCGCGGCAACGGCGGCGCCGGTATCGCCAGACGTGGCGACGACGATGGTCAGATCACGGTCCTTGCCGGCCTGCAGCCGCGACAGCGTACCGGCCAGGAAACGCGCACCAATGTCCTTGAACGCCGCCGTCGGCCCATGGAACAGCTCCAGCACATGGTCACCGCCGCCCAGTGGACGCAGCGGCACCTGAAAGTCGAACGCCTCGCGGCAGATCGATGGCAACGCAGACTCCAGCGTGTCGCCAGAAAAGAACGGCGCCAGCAGATCGGCGGCGGTATCGGCCAGCGTTGCGCCGGCCCGCAGCTCACGTGGCGCCGGCAGCACCTGCGGAACATACAGCCCTCCATCGGGCGCCAATCCTGCAGCGATCGCCGCACTGAGGCCAACGGCCGGGGACTGACCCCGGGTCGAAACAAATTGCATGGGTTCGGTATCCAGTAAAGGGGAAGGATTCAGCACAAGCGGGCTCCCGGTGCATCCAGCGGCGACACCCAGGCATCGCTGTCGAAACCGGCGGCGGCAAATGCGGCCTGCACCGGTGCGGCAGCGGCGCGGGCCTGGTCGGCGTCCTCGAACCAGGCGAACACGCTGGGTCCGGCACCGGAGATGCCCGCACCCATTGCATGCGCAGACAGCGCCGCATCGCGTGCGGCCTCGAAGCCCGCAATCAGGCCGGCGCGGCGAGGCTCCACCAGCACATCACGCAGGCCTGCGCGGACCAGCGCGGCGTCGCTGCGATGGCAGCCACTGAGTACCAGCGCAAGGTTCGCACTCTGTGCCACGAATTCACCCAGCGCATAGCTGCCCTGCAGCGCCTGGCGTGCGCGGCGTGTTTCCAGGACCGCGTGCGGATGCACCAGCAGGCTGTGCCAGGTAGCCGGTACCGGAATCGGCAGCAGGCGGTCGGCCGTGCACAGTGCAAGCCCGCCCAGCAGCAATGGCCCCACGTTGTCACCGTGACGGCCACCACTGGCCACCGCCTCGCCATCCAGCGCAAATGGATACAGCGCCTCGCGCGTCAGCGGCGCATCCAGCAGTGCATTGGCGGCGACCAGCGCCGCGACACTCGACGCGGCCGAACCGCCCATGCCGGAACCGAACGGGATGCCCTTGTCGATCTCGACTGCGAAACCGAAATCCAGGCCCAGGCCTTCGCGCAGCGACATCAGCGCAGCCCCGGCGGTGTTGCCGGCTGCGTCCAGTGGCAGCGCGACAGCACTGCCACGGATCGCATCGATGCGCACCGCAGGCTCGTCGATGCGGCGCACGCTCACGGTATCGCCGATACCGGCAATGGCATGGCCGAGAATGTCGAAGCCCACTGCCACGTTGGCCACCGAGGCAGGCGCGAACGCACGTGCGATCACAGCCGCGCTCCTTCACCGGCGGCGACCCGCAGCAGGTCCGCGAACACACCCGCTGCCGTCACCTCCGGACCCGCACCCGGCCCCTGCACCACCAACGGGTTGTCGCAGTAGCGACGGGTACGGAACTGCACCACGTTGTCGGTCAACCGAAGGTTGGCGAAGGCGTGGTCGGCGGGCAGTTCCTGCAGGCCCACCGAGGCACCGTCAGCGCCCAGCTGTGCCACGTAGCGCAGCACCGCGCCACGCGCCCGCGCGTCCTGCAACCGCTGCAACAGGCTGGCATCGGACTCGCCCAGCCGCGCCATGAAGTCATCCACGCTGCCGTCGCGCAGCAGCGCCGGCACCAGGCTTTCCACCTGTACCTGTTCCAGGCTGAGCGCGTGGCCGGCCTCGCGGGCGAGGATCACCAGCTTGCGCGCCACGTCCACGCCCGAAAGATCGTCACGCGGGTCCGGCTCGGTGTAGCCCATCGACCGCGCCTGCGCGACCAGCTGCGAGAACGGCTGGCTGCCATCGAAGCGGTTGAACAGCCAGGCCAGCGTGCCGGAGAAGATGCCTTCGATCGCCAGCACCTCGTCGCCCGTATCGACCAGATCACGCAGCGTGGTGATCACCGGCAGGCCCGCGCCCACCGTGGCTTCGTAGCGGAAGCGCGCACCACTGGCCGCCGCAGCAGCGCGGATGCGCTGGTAGCGCGGCAGTGGGCCAGCACCGGCTTGCTTGTTCGGGGTCACCACGTGGATGCCGGCTGCCAGCCAGCCCTCGTAGCGCTCGGCCACCTCGGCGCTGCCACTGCAGTCGATCACCACCGCATGCGGCAGGTGCGCGGCCAGCAGGTGTTCGGTGAAGCGATCCAGTTCGCTGGGCTCGCCCGCGTCCTGCAATGCCTCCCGCCAATCGGCGTGCAGGCCATCCACTTCCAGCCGCATGCGCGAACGCGAGGCCAGCGCGCGCAGGCGAAGATCCACATTGGCCTTGGCCAGCAGCTGCGGGCGGGCCGCCAGCAGCTGGTCCAGCAGTGCCGCGCCGACGTTGCCCGGCCCGATCACACCGACCGCGAACGTCTGCGGCGACAGCCAGAAGCCCGCATGTGCGGCCCGCAATGCGCGGGTGGCATCGGCACTGTCCACCGCCACAGAAATATTGCGCTCCGACGAGCCCTGCGCGATCGCCAGGATGTTCACCTGCGCGCGTCCCAGCGCCTCGAACAGGCGCGCCGCCACACCGGGCTGGCCGGCCATGCCGTCGCCCACTGCCGCCAGCACGCTGACGCCCTCGCTGACCTGCACGCGCTGCACCTGCCCTACCGACAGTTCATGCGCGAACGCATGCAGCAGTGCCTCACGGCCACGCGCCGCTTCGGCGGCGCGAACCACGCAGCAGATCGAATGCTCTGATGAACCCTGCGAGATCATCACCACCGACACCTGCGCCTGGCGCAGCGCCGCGAACACGCGCTCGGCCGTACCGGGTACACCGATCAGGCCGGTGCCTTCCAGGTTCAGCAGGGCCAGCCCGGGGCTCAGGGTCAGTCCCTTCACTGGCCCGCGCGGCGAGCGCTCGGCACTGATGCGCGTACCCGGATGTGCCGGCTGGAACGTGTTGCGGATGAAGATCGGCAGGCCCAGGCGGATCGCCGGCGACATCGTCTGCGGATGCACCACCTTGGCACCGAAGTAGGCCAGTTCGCAGGCTTCGTCGTAGCTCAGCGATTCCAGCTGCACGGCTTCAGGCACCAGCCGCGGGTCGGCCGACAGCACGCCGTCGACGTCGGTCCAGATGTGCAGTTCATCGGCGTTGAACAACGCGGCGAAGATCGCGCCGGAATAGTCGCTGCCGTTGCGGCCTAGCGTGGTGATGCGGTCATGGCGGTCACGGGCAACGAAACCGGTGGCGACCAGGCGCATCTGCGGATGCCGCAGGCGCCACTTGGCCAGGCGGTCCGCGCTGGACTCCCAGTCGACATCCACACCCAGTTCGCCATGCCCGACCACCAGCACGTCACGTGCATCGAGTACCGCACAGTCTTCGCCCAGGGCACGCAGGTGGCTGCCGAGCAGCTGTGCGGAAAACACTTCGCCCAGGCCCTGCACACGGTCGAGCACTTCGCGCGGCAGCTCGCCGATCACCGCCAGCGCCGCCAGCACTTCGGCCAGCTGATCGAAGCGGGCGTCGATCCATTCGACCGTCTCGCCGACCTGCTCGCCCAGCAGCGCCACGGCGGCGCCGCGATGGCGCGCGCGCAGGGCATGCCACGCCTCGCGCCAACCTTCGTCGCCCTTGGCCGCCAGCTGCGCCAGATCAATCAGCGCGTCAGTGACGCCCTTCATCGCCGAGACGACAGTGACCTGCAGCGGTTCGGGGCGGGCCAGCAGCAGGCCGGCAACATGGCGATAGCGTTCGGCATCGGCCACCGAGGTGCCGCCGAACTTGTGCACGACAGTGGACGGCGCAGCCAGATCGGCCGGGGAAACGGGATGGGCGGGGGCGTGGGAAGACATGCAGACCTCGGCAGGAGGCCCCGTCGCATGCAGGTGTCGAGTTTCCCCGCCACCTGGATGGTGCGGGGCCGTGGTTTTCGGGAGTTACACGAAGACGACGGGCCGCACCAGGGCAGTGGTGACGGTGGTGGTGGTAATGGTGGTGGTGGCGACCGGCGCAGTCGAACGGCCCGCAGTGGCGGGGGCGATCAGGCTGGCGTGGGCGGCATCAAGGACCATGGCGCACAGAAAACACTGCGCATGGGCCTGCTGTCAAGTGTTGCACCGCAAAAGACCACTCCCGCGATCATCGGCTAACGTGCGTACATTTGGTTGCAACTGAGACCAAGCGCGCATCAGCACGCTTGTCGACCGGATTCAGCCGGCATGTTCGGCGATCGCCCGCGGCGTGCGATGGGCATGCGCGCACAGCATCACGCCGGCCATCAGCATCACGATCGCCAGTGCTTCCAGCAGCGTCGGCCAGCGCTGTTGCCAGGCGAAGGCATACAGCAGTGCGAACAGCGTCTCGAACACGATCATCTGGCCAGTCAGGGTCAGCGGCAGCAGGCGGCTGGCGCGGTTCCAGAATGCGTTGCCGAGGATCGAGGCCACCACTGCCACACCGGCGCTGATCGCCCAGAACCCACTCCACTGCGCCGCCGAATGGCTGCCGGTGTGACCGATGAAGGCCATCGGCACCAGCAGCAGGGCCAGGCCGCCGGTAGTGACGCCGGTCAGCAGCGACCAGTCATGGCTGGACAGGTCCGGCCTGCGCGCCAGCCAGCGGCTGTTGCCGATCGAGTACAGCGCCCACGAGAACAGCGCGCCGAACGCGCACAGCAGGCCGATCAGGCGCTGCCGCCACGGGGTGGCCAGATGCTCGGACATCAGCGCTTCCCAGCCAACCAGTCCCACGCCGAGCACGCACAGGCCCAGCGCCGGCAGCAGCTGCCTCAGCGGCACCGCCCCCTGCTCGCGCACGCCAACGAGGGTGACCACCACCGGGATCAGGCCAACAATCAAGGAGGCTGCAGCGCCACCAGCCCACTGCACCGCCACGGCCAGCAGCAGGAAATAGACCAGGTTGCCTGCCAGGCTCAGCCACAGCAGGCCGATCCATTCGGCGCGGCCCAGCCGCGGCGCCAGCCGCTTCCATCGCGGCAGCAGCAGGGCTACGGCGATCAGGCCGTAGACCAGATAGCGACCGGCCGACAGTTGCAGGGCGTTGAACGACTGCAGCACGGCGGGCGCGAGGAAAACCACGCCCCACAGTGCGCCAGCGGCAACGCCATTGGCGATGCCCAGGGCCATAGGGTTGTTGCGCATTCGGGTTCTTCGGGGGAGAGAGACCAGGCCGCGCAGTGTAAGCGCTGGCCGGTAGGGGCTCTTGACCCAGGCTATTGCCTTGTCATCTCTGTAGAGCCGAGCCAATGCTCGGCTGCGATTGGCCGCTGTGCAGATAAGGGCAGCCGAGCGTGGGCTCGGCTCTATAGATCAGCCGGCGCTCCTGCGCCACGCAGCCGGGGTCTGGCCACACTCGCGGCGCAGCGCACGGGTCAGTGCGCTCTGCTCGGAATAGCCTGCGGCCAGCGCGATATCGCTGATCGGCGCCGTACTGGTGCGAAGCTGGTGCTTGGCCCAGCGCAGCCGGCACGCGCTGAGCCAGGCCTGCGGGCTCAGCCCGAACTCGCGCTGGAACAATGCGTGCAACCGGCTCTCGCTGACACCGACAAATCCGGCCATCCGGGCAACCGGCCAGGCCCGGCCGGGGTCGGCCTGTACCGCCGCACACAGGCCCTGCATGCGCGCGCCACTGCCCGCCGGTGCAAACACCTGCAGCAGCTGCGGCAGCAGCGCCGGCATCGGCTGCCCTGTCTGCACGTCGGCCAGGCACCGGCGCAACGCCAGTGGCAGATGCAGCCAGCGCTGCCGGCACAGATGCTCCTGCGTGCCGTCATCAAGCACGCCTGGAGGACAATCAACGATCACGAAACCATTGGGGCCGTCCGCCATCTGGTCATGCGCTTCGCCGGCAGCAACAAATACCCCCTGCAGCAGGTCCAGCCGACCGCCGCGCCCTTCCATCTCGAACTGCAGCTCGCCCTGCAGCGGCAGAACCCACTGCGCGTAGTCATGGCGGTCCAGGCCGGTGGCCTGCCCGTAGTGCCGCAGATGGAAGATGGCGCCCATCCGGGCAGTGTGCGCGTGTAACAACGGCCGTGCAAACCGCTGCTATAGTCGGTCCGTCATCCAACGCAGGGAGTGCAGGTCATGACCCATCAGCAGCTGTCCCTGGTGCTTGCCACCAGCCTCGGCCTGGCGCTCACCGCCTCGGCCTCCGCGCAGGAACGTACCCCACCGGCGCCGCACTGCATGGACGCGGTCGGCGTCCAGGAAGTGGAGCAGGCGTCACCGCGTTCAATCGCCCTGCGAGCCGCCTCGGGCCAGGCTTATCGGATCGACTTCAGCGAGGAGTGCCCCGGCGTCCGCGGTGCCACCACGCTGAAACTTGAGGCGCCCGCTGGCTGGGCCTGCGGTCGCCCCAGCGAGCGTGTGGTGGTCGATGGCCGCGCCTGCGCGATCAGCGCGGTGACCCCCGTGCAGGATCGCGACTACGCCAACGTGGCCCGCGACAGCGACCGCCTGCGCATGGCCACCCTGCCCGCCCTGACCATCCGCGAGCGCAGGGACATCCGCCGCAGTTTCGGTGGTTCGCCGTCGTACTGCTTTGCCACGCGCAACGTGCGCGCGTGGTCGTCCGACCCGCAGGGCATGCTGGTGGAGACCAATCCGCATCGCAATGGTGGTCACCGCTACTATCGCGTGGAGCTTGGCAGCCACTGCCGCCAGCTCGACCGTGCGCCACAGCTGAGCTTCCACTCCGGCATGCAGAACGGCCTGATCTGTGGCAATCCGGGCGATCGCATCCTTACCGCCGGATTCGAGAAGGGTGACCTGCGCAACGATGCACTGGCGCCGCTGCCGCAGTACACCCACGGCGGCTGCACGATCCAGGCGGTCTATCCGGCTTCCAGCCAGGCGTCGAACTAACCGTCGACGCCGAGGAAGGTGAACGGTGCGCTGGGTACGAACTGGCCCAGCGCATCGCCGGCAAAGGTGTTGCGCTGGTCCTTGCCGAGGTCCAGCTTGAGGACCTGGCCGCCGAAGTCGACCTTGTTCAGATCAACCCAGAAGGTGTTCGGGGTCAACGCCGACTCGAAGAAGTACAACCGCCGCTTGTGGTCGGCTACGGTGCGCCAGCGCGTGGAAGAAATGTTCGGCTCGCCTGGCGTGGTGATGCCATACGGCACCGATGCATTGCGGATCACGCTGAACACGCTGGCCAACGCCATCACCGGGTCTTCGACCTTGGGAATGGCATTGATGTAGAACGAGGCGCGGGCGAAGCGGTCGGCGGAACGGTTGGTGCCGGGCAGCATCACCGTGCCACCGATCTGCTGCCAATAGCTGTTCAGCGCCAGCTGGTGCTCGAAGATCGGCGAGTTGGTCATCACCTGGTAGCGCCGGTCATGATGGATCACCTGGCGACCGCCGATGTATTCGACGATCGCGCTGTCGCCGCTGGCATCGGACAGCGACAGGTGCAGCGTCGCCTGGCGGTCTTCGCCGGGCACCTTGTCGGTGACGATCGAGTACGGCTCGCGCTTCAACGCGGTGACCGCCTCTTCGACGGTAGCGAAGTTGTCCAGCACATACTGCGCCCACAGCGAAATCGCCAGGCCCGGCTTGTTGCCACGCTTCTGCGGATACTCCGATTCGACCAGCCACAGCAGGTTGGCCACCAGGCCCTTTTCGTTCATGCCGTCGGTGGTCGACACGTCGTAGCCGGTGGCCACCACGCTGCCGTAGCGCGCGGTCCACGCCAGCGACTTCGGGCCGGCCTGGCCGGTGCGCGCAATGCCGCGCGGCAGTATGTAGAGGTTGGTCGCCACATCGACCTTCCAGTCCATCGAGCGCGCGGTGATCACATCGCCGTTGTCACCCAGGTACACCGCACGCGTGCAGGCCAGTGCCGGCGTGGTCGCGGACGCCAACGCCACGGCCAGCATTACCTTTCCTTTCCAGTTCATCCGTGCCATGCACTACGCTCCTTTCCCCGTGATGCATGATCTGATCCGATCCAGGGTGACACCGGAGTGAAGCCTCAGCGCACGAACCGATCGTGCGCCCAGAAGCCCAGGACCATGGCAGGCACGAACCACAGCGCCTCGCGCGATGCCGCCGCCAGCCCCGCGATGGCCGGGCCCGGGCAGTAGCCGGCCCATCCCCAGCCGATACCGAACAGTGCGGCACCCAGCAGTAGACGCGTATCGACATCGCGCGCGGTGGGCAACTGGAAGCGCATCGCGAACCACGGCCGCGCGCGCCGCAGCGCCCAGCGCTGGCCGGCCGCACTGACCAGCAGCGCCGACCCCAGCACCCATAGCAGGGTGGGATCGAAATCCCCGGTGACATCAAGGAAGCCGAGCACGCGACGCGCATCGGTCATGCCGGAAAGGGCCAGGCCTGCGCCGAACAGCGCACCCGCTACAGCGGCAGCAGCCCTCGGACGACTCATGCCAGGGCTCCACCGTGCCGGGCCAGGAAGGTCGTCAGCATCGCGAACGCCATGAATAACAGCACCGCCAGCGACGATCGCTTCGAACCGCGCGCCAGGCCACACACGCCGTGGCCACTGGTACAGCCGCTGCCCAAGCGGGTGCCGAAGCCGACCAGCAGGCCGGCGCCGACCAACTGCCAGGCCGGCAATGCATCACGCAGCAGTGCGCGTGGCGATGCCGCGGGCACCGACTGCCACCACAGCACCAGCCCCGCCGATGCCAGCAGGCCGGCCAGGAATGCCCAGCGCCAGCCACGCTCGCCTTCGGCTGCCCGCAGGCTGCCCGCGGCGATGCCGCTGATGCCCGCCACGCGCCCGATGCTGGCCAGCAACAGCACCGCAGCGGCACCGATCAAGGCGCCGCCGGTGACCGCACCCCAGGGCAGGTTCATGCCCCACCCTCTTCGCCACCGCACATGGAATTGCTCTTTAATTTAGACTAATCTAAATTAGATCATCCTAAACAAAGGAGTCAACATGGTCCGGTCCCTGCCCGACGGCGCAGCCATGGCCGAACACGCTTCAGAGGCAGCCACGCTGCTCAAAGGCCTGGCCCACCCCGCCCGGCTGCGGGTGTTGTGCCGCCTGGTCGAAGGCGAGGCGGCAGTAGCGGAGCTGCAGGCGCTTACCGGGCTGAGCGCGTCGGCGCTGTCCCAGCACCTGGCGGTACTGCGCGCGATGAAGATCGTGGCAACCCGGCGCGAGGCACAGGCGATCCACTATCGGGTGGTCGAAGGGCCTGCGCTGGGTGTGCTGCAGGCCCTGCACGCTGCCTACTGCGGCCGGGCGTGAGGTTGAATGTCAGCCGGCATGCAGCGCCGGCTGCACCACCGTGTCCAGCAGGTCGACCGGTGTCGGCGCCGCGCGATCCCCCTCCAGCGCCCGGCTGAAACCGGCCCAGTCGCTGGATGACAACTGGCGCAGCAGCGCTGCCTCCACCGGCAACGCCCGCATCGACCAGTAGGGAAACTGGCGCTGGCCGAGGCGGCCTCGCGCCAGCTCGATGATGTCGATGTGACTGCCGGCCTGGAGAATGCGCTCATACACCGAGTCGATGCCATCCGGCGGCCCCTCGATGTACTGCAGGAAACGATTGCCATCGTGCAGCAGCACTCCGGTCACCCCCGCCATCTTGTTGAAACGCGCAGCGTCTTCGACCAGCGCCTGCAGGCGTTGGCTGGAGAGCTCCGGCAGCGCCCGGCTGATGTAGGCGATGGCGCGCAATGGCATGGTGCTTCCTTGGCTGGGTGTGAACGCACGGTAGCAGTTGCGGACGAGCCCGTCTCAATACGCCCGCCCGTTCCCTGAAGAATTCAGGTTGCGATGGCGCCCGCCCCGTCCCACCGCCGCGGCAGCACGGCCTCGAACACGACCTGGCCTGCCTCGTTGCGCGCCGCGATCCGGCCGCCGTGCGCGCGCACGAACTGATCCACGATGTACAGGCCCAGCCCCAGTCCCTTGCTCTGGTGGAAACTGGCCTTGAACGGCTCGAACAAGCGCGGCAACAGCGCGTCATCGATATGGCCGGCATTGCTCACCCGCAGCACCACCGCGCGGGCATCGTTGCCATCCAGCTGCACGTGTGCCTCGCTGCCATGCGTCAACGCATTGCCCACCAGGTTTGCTGCGATCTGGCCCAGGCGGTCCATGTCGCCTTGCAGGCGCGTGTCGCCGACGGCGTCGAAACGAATGCGCTCCTGACCGTGGGCACTGCCCGCTTCGGCGATCACCGCACGGGTGACCTCACGCAGGTCGCAGGCGGTAGCCTGCAGCCGCAGGCCACCACTGCGGATCCGCGAAAAGTCCAGCAACTGCTCGACCATCCGCGCCATGCGCAGGGTACTGGCCTCCAGATGCGCCAGTGTCTGCTGCGCGCTGCTGTTGTTCGCCGGAAGCTCCAGCGCCAGCTTGTCGGCACACAACAGGATCGCCGACAGCGGCGTGCGCAGGTCGTGGGTCAACACGGCGGCCATCGTCTCGTTGAGCTTCAGCGCCCGCTCGAGCGCCTCGTTGCGGGCCTTCAGCAGCTGGCGCTGCTGGTACAGCTCGATGAAGACGTTGACCTTGCTCAGGATGACCTGTGGTGCCACCGGCTTGTGCAGGAAATCCACCGCACCGGTTTCGTAGCCCTTGAACGCACGCAGCGGATCGTCCGGCGAGGCGGTCAGGAAGATGATCGGCACCGTGCGGCTGCGATGCGAGCCGCGCATCAGTTCGGCCAGGGTGAAGCCATCGATCTCGGGCATGTGTACATCGAGCAACGCCAGCGCCACCTCGTGCTCCAGCAGCAGCTCCAGCGCCTCCGCGCCCGAACCGGCCAGCAGCAGGTTCACGCCCTCGCGCTGCAACAGCGCCTGCATGGCCACCAGATTCTGCGGCACGTCGTCGACGATCAGCAGGTTGACCGGGGACTGCGACTGCGCAGGGTCCGGCGGCAACAGGTTCATGCAAACAGCTCCTTCAGGCGACGACACATCAGTTCAAGGGGCAGCACGGCATCGGCACCAGCGTGCTGCAGGGCGGAGGCCGGCATCATCGATGCCTCGGCCTCCTCGGGACATTGCAGCCAGGCTCGACCACCGGCGCCACGCACTGCGGCCACCCCTTCACTGCCATCGCTGCTGGCGCCGGTCAGCAGCAGGGCCAGCACCTGGTCGCCGAATACGGCCGCTGCCGATTCGAACAGCGGATCGATGGCCGGGCGCGAGAACAGCACCGGCGCGTCCACCGACAGCGCCAGCGAGCCGGCGTCTTCCACCAGCAGGTGGTAATCCGGCGGCGCGAAGGTCACCGTGCCACGCAGCAACGGCTGCTTGTCTTCGGCCTCGCGCACCGGCAGCGCGCAGTACGGTGCCAGCACTTCGGCGATGCGGCTGCTGCGATCGCGTGGCAGGTGCAGCACCGCCAGCACCGGCACCGGCAGCGTCGCGGGCAGCGCGCCGAGCACCGCCTGCAGGGCCGCGACGCCACCGGCCGAAGCCCCGATCACCAGTACGGCCGGGGGTGTCGGCGTGGCCATCAGGCCACCTTCCGGTACAGGCGATGCTCGCGCGAACAGACCTCGAACGCATCGTGGTGGCACCCGAACTGCAGCGACTCCTTGCTGCCCAGGCCCAGGAAGCCGCGGTGCACCAGCGCTTCACGGAACAGGCCCACCGCGCGGTCCTGCAGGTCGCGGTTGAAATAGATCAGCACGTTGCGGCACGACACCAGGTGTACTTCGGAGAACACCGTGTCGGTGGCCAGGCTGTGGTCGGCAAAAACCACGTTGCGGCGCAGCTGCCGATCGAACACCGCGCCATCGTAAGCCGTGGCGTAGTAATCGGACAGCGACGCGGCGCCACCGGCCGCCAGATAGTTGCGGCTGAACTGCGCCATCCGGTCGATGCCATAGGCCCCGGCTTCCGCGGTGGCCAGCGCCGCTGGATTGATGTCGGTGGCGTAGACGATGCTGCGCTCGAGCAGGCCTTCTTCGTGAAGCAGGATCGCCAGCGACCAGACTTCTTCGCCCGTGCTGCAACCGGCCACCCACAGCTTCACCGACGGATAGGTGCGCAGTACCGGCACTACCTGCTCGCGCAGCTCACGGAAATAGGCCGGGTCACGGAACATCTCCGAGACCTGCACGGTGAAGAACTGCATCGCCTGCGCGAACAGGTCCGGCTCGTGCAGCAGGCGGTGCTGCAGATCGGCCAGCCGCCCGCACTCATAGCGCTGCATGGCCTGGCGGATCCGTCGGCGCAGCGACGACACCGCGTAACTGCGGAAATCGTAGTGGTAGCGCTGGTACAACGCTTCCAGCAGCACCTTCAGCTCCAGGTCGAACAGGGCCTGCTCGTTCATTGCCGCGAGCACCAGACCCGGCACAGCGATACCAGCTTGTCGACGTCGATGGGCTTGGCGATGTAGTCGTTGGCACCGGCCTGCAGGCAGCGCTCACGGTCGTCCGGCATGGCCTTGGCGGTCAGCGCGATGATCGGCAGGTCCTGCAGGTGGCGTTGCGCGCGGATCTCGCGCATTGCGGCCAGCCCATCCTTCTCCGGCATCATGATGTCCATCAGCACCAGGTCGACCTCGCGCTCGGCCAGGCGATCCACCGCTTCCTGGCCATTGCGCGCGATCTCCAGGGTCACGCCCAGCGGTTCAAGCACACTGGACAGTGCGAAGATGTTGCGCACGTCGTCCTCGGCCAGCAGCACCGTCCGACCGTCGAGCACAGTATCGCGACGGCGCGCCTCGCGCAGCAGGCGCTGCTGGTCGGTTGGCAGGCTGGCCTCCACGCTGTGCAGGAACAGGGTGACCTCGTCCAGCAGGCGCTCGGGCGAACGTGCGCCCTTGATGATGATGCTCTTGGAATAGCGACGCAGGCGCTGCTCTTCCTCGCGGCTGAGCGCGCGACCGGTGTAGACGATCACCGGCGGGAAACCGACATCGTCGTTGCCGGCCATGTGCTCGAGCAGGTCGTAGCCACTGCCGTCGGGCAGCGACAGGTCCATCACCATGCAGTCGAACGTGACCGTGCTGAGCTGTTCCAGTGCGCCGGCCAAGGTGCCCACCGCGACGATCTGCAGCTGGTCGCGGCCCAGCAACAGTTCCAGGTTGCGGCGCAGCTCGCTGTCGTCCTCGACGATCAGCAGCCGCCGCACGTCGCGTTGGCTGGTCTGTTCCAGCTGCTCGATGGCCGTCACCAGCCGCTCGCGCGTGGTCGGCTTGATCGCAAACCCGATCGCGCCCAGCTCGCGCGCCACCTGGCTGCGATCCGTGGCCGAGACCACATGCACCGGGATATGGCGGGTATCCGGGTTGCGCTTCAGCCGCTCCAGCACGCTCAGCCCGGACACATCGGGCAGGCCGATGTCGAGCAGGATGCCATTCGGGCGCAGTTCGCTGGCCAGGGCCAGCGCCTCTTCCGCCGTGCCCGCTACCACGCAATCGAAGTCCAGTTCATGGGCCAGGGCCACCAGCGCTTCGGCAAACGTGGCATCGTCCTCCACCGCCAGGATCAGGCGACCGGCGCGCTGCCGGCGACCACGGTCGTCGGCCACGCCGGCCGTCGCAGTGACCGGCGCTGCCGCGCTCGCAACGCGCACGGGCGCGGCTGGCAGCACCGCCGGTGCCGCCGGCGGCGCTGCCAAGGGACCCTCGGCAGCGTCAGCCGCGCTCGCGGCGGGCGCACCCTGCAACGGCAGCTCCAGGATGAAGCAGCTGCCGCGTCCGGGCTCACTGTCGACCTGGATGCCACCGCCCATGCGCTCGGCCAGATCGCGCGAGATCGACAGGCCCAGCCCGGTACCGCCGTAGCGACGGCGGGTGCTGCCGTCGGCCTGGCGGAAGGCTTCAAAGATGACGTCCAGCTGCTCGCGGGCAATGCCGATGCCGGTGTCGCAGACCTCGAACCGGATGCGGCCGTTGCCGCCGGCACGCACGTGCAGGCTGACCTTTCCATGCTCGGTGAACTTCACTGCGTTGGCCAGCAGGTTCTTCAGGATCTGCTGCAGCCGCTGGCTGTCGACCACCAGCTGGGTCGGTGCCAGCGCGTCGGCTTCGATCTGCAACGCCAGGCCCTTCTGCCGCGCCATCGGTTCGAAGGTCTCGCGCAGGCGCTGCAGCGCGCTCTCGACCACCACCACTTCATCGGACAGTTCGACGTGGCCGGCCTCGATGCGCGACAGGTCCAGGATGTCGTTGATCAGCGCCAGCAGGTCGTTGTTGGACGAGAGGATCGCACGCGCGTACTTCACCTGCTCCTCGGTGAGCGTGCCATCCTTGTTGTCGGCCAGCAGCTTGGCCAGGATCAGCGAGCTGTTCAGCGGCGTGCGCAGCTCATGCGACATGTTGGCCAGGAACTCGGACTTGTAGCGCGAGGTCGCGGCCAGCTCGTTGCTGTTGCGCACCAGCTGGCTCTGCGCCACCAGCAGCGCCTGCTTCTGCGCCTCCAGCTCGTGGGTGCGCTCTTCCAGCTGCACGTTGCTCTGTTCCAGCTCGGCCTGCTGCTCTTCCAGGTGGCTCTGCGACTGGAGCAGGCTGCGGCTCTGCTCTTCCAGTTCTTCGTTGGCCACGCGCAGCTCTTCCTGCTGGGCCTGCAGCTCTTCACCCTGGCGCTGCGACTCTTCCAGCAGCACCACCAGTTGCGCACGCAGCAGCGATGCGCGCAGCGCCATGCCGACGGTCTCCGCACAGCGCTCCAGAAGTTCGCGATCCAGATCACGCAGTTCGCCCACCTTGGCGCGACCCAGCTCGATGACCCCGACCACCGCGCCATCGCTGCTGATCGGCGCCAGGATGCGCTCGCGCACCGGCAACCGGCCGAGGCTGGTCTGCAGTTCAAGCACGGCGGCATCATCGCCGTGCAGGTGGCGGATGCGTTCATCACGAGCGACCTGCCCGGCCAGCCCTTCGTGAAGGGCCAGCGACGCTGGCGTTCCCGCAGGCAAGGCGACGCCACCGGTCAGCTGCAACCGCCCGCCTTCCAGTCGGTAGACCGCACCTACCTCCGCGCCGAGCTGCGCGGCCAGGCTTGTCGCTGCAGCCTCGGCGATCTGTTCCGGCCCCAGGTCACCGCGAAGGCTCGTCGCCACCGCGTTCTCGGCTTCCTGCAGCCAGAGCGCGCGCATTGCCTGGCGCCGGGCCTGGATCGCGCGCGAGACGATCAGTGCGATCATCAGGAAGGCACAGCCGCCAATGGTCCGGTTGACGAAGGAGAACGCCGAGTTGGAACTGGCGGGCGCGACGTTGAAGCCGATGACCAGCAGGAGGCAGGACAGCAGGGCCACCACGAACGGCGCCCGCGCGCTGCGCTGGAACACCGTGACGCCAACAGCCAGGAAGTAGGCCAGCCATACGGCATAGCCGAGCGGGACGACCAGTTCCAACGCGATGGTCGCGGCCAGCAGCACAGCGGACGTCATCCAGATCCAGCGGTCACGCGTAGTCGCACCAGGACGCATGCAGGTCGGTTCCAGAAGGCAAAGGGTGGAAGATGGTACTCCGTGTCGCATTCAGCCGCACAGGACAAATGGCACGTGTCAGGTGTGCACGCATCCTTCACACTTGACTGCCTAGCTTCACGTCCCTCACAGGGGTAACACTTATTTACACGTGGACGCAGCTGCCTGTACGACGTCCGTGCTGACGGACCCTTCCCGACAACTGCGACTGCTGATCGACAGCGTGCGCGATCATGCGCTGTACCTGCTTGATCCTGAAGGCATCGTCTGCAGCTGGAACCCCGGCGCCGAACGCATCAAAGGCTATTCAGCCGACGAAGTGGTGGGAACCCACTTCAGCCGCTTCTATCTGGCCGCCGACCGCGAGGCCGGCGAACCACAGCGCCTGCTCCGCGTCGCAGCGCAACAAGGGCATGTCGCCAGCGAGGGCTGGCGGGTACGCCGTGATGGCTCGTCGTTCCGCGCCAGCGTGGTCATCGAGCCGGTCGTCGAAGCGGGCGAACTGCTCGGCTTCGTCAAGATCACCCGTGACATCACCGAGCAGTGGCAGGCGCAACGGCTGCTGCGTGATGCCCAGCGTGCGCTGCGCAATACCCAGCAGTTCGAAACGGTCGGCCGGCTCAGCCGCGGCCTGTCGCACGAGTTCAACAACCTGCTGACCACCATCGGCAACGCGCTGGACCTGCTGTCGCTGCGCGTCAGCGGGGACGATGCACGCGCGGCCGAGCTGCTGGATGCCGCGCAGGCGGCCACTGACCGTGGCGCGCTGCTGACCCGCCAGCTGCTGGCCTTCAGCACCGGCCAGACCCTGATCCGCGAACCGGTGGACATCAATACGCTGGTGCGGCAGTGGCTGCCGGACCTGCAACGCGCCTGCCCGCCCACGGTGACGCTGGATGCCCATCTCACCCCCGGCCTGCCGCAGGTGAGCACCGATGCGATGCAATTGCAGACCGCCCTGGCAAACCTGGTGGCCAATGCCGTGGAGGCCACCGCCGATGGCGGCCGCATCCTGATCGGCACCGCACTGGAACATCGCCTCGACCCGGATGCGGACACCACGCTGCAACGCGGCTATGTCACCCTCAGCGTCTGCGACGAAGGCCACGGCATGGCCGCCGACATCGCCGAGCGGGCCAGCGAGCCCTTCTTCACCACCAAGGACATCGGCAAGGGCAGCGGCCTGGGCCTGAGCCAGGTGTTCGGATTCACTACCCAGAGCGGCGGCTTCGTCGATGTGTCCACCACCCCCGGTGTCGGCACCACGGTCAGCCTGCTACTCCCCGCAACAGAGGATGCAACCGATGACCGATGAACCGATCCGCGTACTGATGGTGGAGGACCAGAACGATCTGCGCGAGATGATCGGCATGGCCCTGCGCGATTTCGGCATCGAGGTATCCACCACCGCCGACGGCCATGAAGCCGCCGCGTTGCTGAAAGGCGACGCACGCTTCGACGTGGTGTTCAGCGATGTCAGCATGCCCAACGGCATGTCCGGTATCGAGCTGAGCGAGCATGTGGCGCGCGAACAGCCGCAGGCGCGGATGATCCTCTCATCCGGATATGCGCGCTCGCAGCTGCCGCCATTGCCCGATCAGGTGGAATTCCTGCCCAAGCCGTATCGTTTGCGCCAGCTGGTGGAGCTGCTGAAGCAGGATTGAGGAAGGCCGGTCCAGCGGTCGACTGCCCTCATCCCTGACACCCCAACCGCTTGTGGTCATCCCGCGAGCAATGATGTGCCCTGAAAGACGCCACGCCGGAACAGCGTTCAGCCCGAGGTGCGCTGCATGAACAGAAGGTCGGGGGTCGAGAACGCTTCAACCTGCTGGAAACCGAGGTCCCGGTACAGCGCCACGGCAGCCGTGTTGTCACGATAGACGCGCAGGCTGAGCTGCTGCACATCCGCTTGGCCCAGGGCCTGTGCACTCAATGCCTGCATGAGCAGCCGGCCAAGGCCGCGCCCGCGTGCCAGCGGGGAAACGATGATGCGGCCCAGATGTGCGGTGCGGGCGTCAGTCATCCAGTATTGGCCGAATCCAACGCAGGTACCGTGCTCGTCCAGCAGCGCCCAGCCTGGGCACGACCCGAGTTCGAGCACCTGCGCGAACCGTTCCGGCAGCAGGGGAAACGGCACACCGGGGCCTGCCCAGCGCCGGGTCGCCTCGGCTGATTCAGGCCAGTTGGCCACGATGGCGTAGTGCGACGGCTGGACGGGGCGAAGCTGGGGGCTCATGGCGTTCATGGTGCGTCATCTGCGCCAGGCCTACACGCTGCGCGGCCGCATTTGGGATCTGCCATAGGGCAATAGATTCCAGACGCGCCGCCATCACGCCCCGTGTGCCGCCGCACCCAGCCCAGCCCGGTTTCGGGAATCCCCTCGTTCAAAGGCCTCGGCGCGTTTCCCCGTCAGCCCGCCCTCTGAAGCGGGTGTTTTCGCGACTGATCGGGTGCGTGACCGGCAGCCACGCCCACGTGGATTCACGTCATGGCCTGCGCGGCGGCGGCGCTGGGCTGTCTGGGGAGGACTGCCTGCCGCTGCCGTCCGGCGAGAGGTTGCCATGCGGCTGTAGCAGATGGTGACCCCGGCCCGATTCGAACGGGCGACCTTCCCCTTAGGAGGGGGACGCTCTATCCAGCTGAGCTACGGGGCCATTGGCAGCGGAGAAGGATACCTCGTCTGGCTGAATGGACCAAGCGCCGGGCGTTCTGCAGTACGCCCACCGTCAGTAATCTGTGCGCATCTCCCCGCTGCACTTGCCGTCGCCGCATGATGACCTTCTGGCAGAGCCTGTCTGCACTCGGCGACAGCCGCGTCTTGTTTCCGTTTGCCGCTGTACTCGCCTTGTTTCTGCCGCCTTCTCACCGACACTTACTATGGCGCTGGGCAGCGGCAATGATTGTAGTTGCCGCAAGCACGCTAGCGAGCAAGATTGCCTTCATGGGTTGGGGTTTCGGCTTGAAGCATCTGGATTTCACCGGCGTCTCCGGGCACGCTGCCATGTCCAGCACCCTCTATCCCGTGGCCTTCTGGCTGCTAGCCAGCGGACGCAGCCTACAGCTGCGGGCCTGGGCCGTCGTGGGCGCAGGCCTAGCGCTCGTGATCGGCTACTCTCGACTGCCATTGCGAGCCCACTCCCCATCCGAAATCGTCATGGGACTCAGCTTCGGCCTGGCCGCGTCGGCATGGGTGCTGCGTGGCGGACATACTCTGGGCAACACGCTGGTCGTGCGTGGCCGCGCCGCGCTGCTGGCCATTGCCGCCGGCGTGACCTCCCCGATACTGCTTGCAGACTTGCACACCCATGACATCGTGAAGGCCGCGGCGAAGACACTGTCCGGCCGTGCGCAAGCGTTCGAGCGCCCCGGCCTACGCGGCCATTCGGTCCCAGTCAGCGGCCATCATGGCGATAGCAATCACAAACCTTGACAGCAAGGATTCATCCGAAGAACATGTGAAAGGAATTTTCCCTGACGGAGCAGGCCTCCCATGTTCAAGAAGACGATCGCAGTTGTGGCACTGGCGGCCCTGTCCGCCTCCCCGATGATGAGTTTCGCGCAGGAAGCGCAGGCTACGGCCGGCACGGAGGCCACTGCGGCGGAAGTTGCCGGAGCGGAAGCTGCAGGCGTCTCGACCGCTGCTGTCGTGGGCACCACCGTAATCGGCGTGGCCGCCGCGGCCGTTGCGTACAGCATCGGCGGCGACAGCACCAGCGGCAGCAATGACGGCGGCGGCGGCACTGATCCGGGCGGCCCGGGTCCGGGCGGCCCTGGTACGGGGGGCACCGGCGGTACGGGCGGTACGGGCGGCACCGGTGGTACAGGCGGCACCGGCGGCTGATCAGCGCACTGCGTACCACTCAGGCCCTCGCCGGGCGCGGCCCGGCGGGGGTTTTTTATGCCTGCCAGACTCTCATCCCCATGAATAACATCACCCCTCGCCTCCTTGCCGCTGCGTTGACCGCACTGGCACTGTCCAGCTGTGCGCTTGCGCCGGGACAGCACCTGCGCCGCAGCGACGTTGCCGTCGACCGCAAGAGCGGCGATGGTCAGCTGGAAATCGTTAGCATCACGCCGAAGCTGATCGCCCAGGAAAACGCCGCGCGGACGCAGAATTCACTGCCAGCTGCGTTGTTCGATTACCAGCCTGCACCGTACACGGTCGGGGCCGGCGACATTCTCTATGTCACCGTATGGGATCACCCTGAATTGACCGTGCCGGCCGGTCCACAGCAGCAGGGTGCTCTGGCAGGGCGCCTTGTGCAGAGTGACGGCACGATGTTCTACCCATACATCGGCAAGGTCACAGCCTCGGGAAAGACGCCGATGCAGCTCCGTGAGGAAATCAGTACCCGCTTGGCCAAGTACGTGGAATCGCCCCAGGTGGACGTATCCGTCCTCACCTATGGCAGCCAGCGGGTCTGGGTGACAGGCGCTGCCCAGCGATCCTCGCCGATTGCTCTGGGCACCTCGCCGCTGACGCTGGCAGATGCTATCAGCCAATCCGGACTGGACAACCAGCAGGCCGACTTGTCGGGCATCCAGCTCAGCCGGGAAGGCATCACTTACACGATCAACCTGGAAACCCTGGCTCGCGAGTTTGGCGGCCGCCAATTACTCCTCAAGGATGGCGACTCCATCTTCGTGCCCTACCTTGATCGCAAAGAGATCTTCGTGGTGGGCGAAGTGAATCAGCCCGGCGCCTACAGCTTCCGAACCGGTGATGTCTCGCTGAACCAGGCACTCGGCCGTGCTCGCGGCCTGCTTCAACAGACCGCAAACGGCAATGCCGTGTATGTCATCCGGGGCAGCACGGACCTGCAACAGGAGCCCTCGATGGTCTATCAGCTGGAGGCGCGCTCTCCGACCGCTTTTGCCGCCGGCAGTCAGTTCCATCTGCAGCCGGGCGACGTCGTATTTGTCGGCGCAGCCGGCGTCAGCCGTTGGAACCGCTTCGTGAATCAGCTGCTGCCCTTCACCAATATCCTGTACAACGCGGCGCGTACCGGAACCGAAATCAAGGACAACTGACATGGCTCGCATGGATGCGGCCTGCCACCGCCCTGCACATCGCGCCCATGGCGCGCTGTTGCTGGTCGCCGTCGCCGCCCTGCTGTTCACCGGGTGCACCACCGGCAGCCGCTCCACACTGGATACCTTCCGGCTGATCACCCATCGCCCGGCACAGGCGACCGCAGAAGGCGTGGCCAGCAACCGCTTCCCGCAGATGCAGGTGGAAACTTCCGACCTCACCGCAGTGGCTGTTCTGGGCTACGTCGATGGAGGCCGCCAGCAGTGGTTCGCGGGTTCACATGCGGTGTTCGAAATGGACGCCCACGGCCTGCTGCTGGGTGGCAGCGGCCTCGGGCAGCAATGGCACGCGCGTATCGATGGACCCTCGCCGTTCGATGACCTGCGTACAGTGACCACGCCCGTTGCGGTGCAGCGCCGCTACGACTGGATTCCCGCCTACCAGGTCGACGTAGCCGTGACCGGGATCCTGAGCAGGGGCGAACTGGAGCAGGTGGAGATACTGGGTTCGCGCCGGACCCTGCAGCGGTTCGACGAGCAGCTGCAAGGCGGTGGCATGAGTGGCCGCAATGTCTACTGGGCCGATCCTGCCACAGGCTTCATCTGGAAGAGCCGCCAGCATCTGGCGCCCGGTCGTGTTGCTGAGCTGACCCAGCTCAAACCCTATCGCCCGGCCAAGGACTGAGCCATGACGTTCAGATTTATCAACCTGGTAGTGCTTGCCGCGCTGTTCGCTGCCACTGGCGTCCAGGCCGCGCAGGTACATATCGAAGGTGCCGTTGAAGCAGCAGGGCAGTACGAGCTGCGTACCGGCGCCCGTCTGGCCGACGGCCTGCTGCTGGCCCGTCCCAAGGCCGACGCCTACCTGCTGGGGGCAAGTCTCGAACGCCCGCAGGCCCTGCCGGCCCAGGTGCGGCTGCGCGCGGGGCTGCAGTATGGCGCCGGGCAGCTGGCAGAGTCTGCCGACGCACAGGTCGTGACGCTCGCGCAGGCATTGCAGACCTGGCTGGAGACACATCCGGCCACCGGCCGGACGCCCATCTCCGGGCCCGCGCGACTGATCCAGGTCCAGCCTGCGAACAACCCGGTGCTAGCCACAGGTGACAGGCTGCGGTTTCCGCTACGGCCACGCACCGTCACTGTCATGGGCGCAGTGGAGCAGGAGTGCGAGCTGCCACACGGTCCGCATCGCGATGCACGCGACTATCTGCGTGACTGTCATCCCAGTCCCCTTGCCGACCGCAACGACATCTACGTGATCCAGCCCGACGGGCGAATCCAGCAGTTGGGCATCGGCCTGTGGAACCGCGCAGATCCCCAGGCTGTCGCGCCCGGGGGTACGGTTTTCGTGCCCGTGCGCGCCTCCCTGATCAAGCGCATCGACCCGCTGTTCAACAGCGATTTCGCCGCGTTCATCGCCACCCAGCCCGTCAACCCGTGATGATCCAGTCCTGCCTGCGCGCGCACCCAGTG
Organism: Stenotrophomonas sp. YJH_SMC_46; assembly: GCF_059370315.1. Taxonomy (NCBI): domain Bacteria; kingdom Pseudomonadati; phylum Pseudomonadota; class Gammaproteobacteria; order Lysobacterales; family Lysobacteraceae; genus Stenotrophomonas; species Stenotrophomonas sp. YJH_SMC_46. The sequence continues at coordinate 761,345 of NZ_JCAFTO010000003.1, read as the reverse complement.
CGCCCCGCCCGTTTTGCACTGAGCGCGCTTGCGTTGTCGCTGTCCTGCGCACTGCATGCCCAGGAGGCACCGCCCCCCACTGCCAACGAATGGGGTGGGATCGGTCTTCTGCAGACACCTACCGCGCGCATGGCAAGCGACGGAGACCTGAGCTTTACGGCGTCATACAACGCTCCGTACGCCCGCTATAACCTGACCATGCAGCCATTCCCGTGGCTTGAGGCCTCGTTCCGTTACATCAACGTCAATAGTCTGTATTACGGACGAAGCTATGCTGGCAACCAGCATTACAAGGACAAGTCGATCGACTTCAAGCTGCGCCTTTGGGATGAGTCCCGCCTGCTACCAGAAGTAGCCTTCGGCGTGCGTGACTTCGGCGGCACCGGCTTCTTTTCGAGCGAATACCTGGTAGCCAACAAGAACTTTGGCCCTATCGACGCGTCGATCGGACTGGCCACGGGCTATATTGGCAACCGTGGCGACTTTTCCAATCCGCTTGGCGCGATTGATGATCGTTTCAGGAATCGGCGCCGCGGAGCCATCAGCAGTACCACCGAAGCCGGAAAGTTCGGCCTGAGCAACATGTTCAAGGGCCCGGTTGGTATCTTTGGCGGCATCACCTACCAGACGCCGATGGATGAGCTGCTGCTCAAAGTCGAATACGACGGCAACGACTACCGCCGCGAACCCCGCAACAACAACCTGCGCCAGCGCACGCCCCTCAACGTGGGCCTGGTCTATGTGCCAAACCGCAATGTAGAGCTGACTGCAGCCTGGGAGCGCGGCGACGCGGCGATGTTCTCGCTCACCCTGCGTGGCAACCCGGGCAATGCGCCTGCTGCACCGAAGCCGTTCGACCCGCCACCGCAGCGACTGCTGCCCGAGACGACCGCCGTCGATCAGCGCGCATCAGTTGCCAACAGCGACGCTTCTGGTGAAGCACCTGGCACCAGCACCGATTGGGCAGCGATCAGCACCGAGCTGCAGCGCAATGCCGGCTTCCGTGTCGAACGCATTTCGCGCCGCGGCGACGAACTGTATGTCGACGGTTACCAGACCCGCTACCTGCATGCCGCCAAGGGCCTGGGACGCGCCACGCGCATTCTTGCCAACGCGACCGGCGATGACTACAACTGGTTCACCCTGCGTACCACCCGCGTGGGCATGCCGATTGCCGATCTGTCGATCAACCGCGAAGCGTTCGCGGGATATCTGGATGGCACCGTCAGCGAAGACATACTGCGGCGGAGCACGGAACTGCAGGCGCCTGACGCGCGCGCGCGCGAAACGCTTTACACACCCAAGCGCAACCCGTTCGGCGGCGGCTTCAACATCGGCTACCGGCAGAACCTTGGCGGCCCCGATGGCTTCATTCTGTACCAGGTCGCAGCCAACTATACGGGCAGCCTTTTCCTGCGCGACAACATCTGGCTGACCGGCACCATCAGTGCCGATGTCACCAACAACTACCACAAGTTCAAGTACAACGCCCCAAGTCGCCTGCCGCGTGTACGTACCGACATCCGCCAGTACCTGACCACCTCCGACATCATGCTGCCCAACCTGCAGGCCAACATCGCCGGGCGGCTGGCACCGGACTTGTATGGCATCGCCTACGCAGGCTACCTGGAGTGGATGTATGCTGGCGTAGGCGGCGAACTGCTGTATCGCCCAAGCGGCGAGCGCTGGGCGGTTGGCGCAAATCTCAACCGGGTGCAACAGCGCGACTATGACCAGCACTGGGGCCTTCGTGACTACCGCGTCACCACCGGCCACGCCACGTTCTATTACGCCCTCGACGCCCGTGAACGCATCATCGGCTCGCTGTCGGTCGGCCAGTATCTGGCCGGCGACAAGGGCGCCACTCTGGACCTGGCCCGCGTATTCGACAACGGCGTGACAATGGGCGCGTATGCGACCAAGACCAATGTCTCGGCGCGCGACTTCGGTGAAGGCAGCTTCGACAAGGGTATCTACTTCAGCATTCCGCTCGATGGATTCCTGCCACGCTCCACGCGTGGCCGTGCGGCCTTCAATTGGAACCCACTGATCCGCGATGGTGGCGCCATGCTCGGCCGCAAGTACGGCCTGTACGGCATGACCGGTGATCGCGATGAACGCTTCTTCTATGACAATATTCGAACGATCAGCGACTAGTCGCCCAATCATTCCAGGCTGATCTCAGCATCAGTTCCGGGTTGCCACCAAGAATTCGATTGAACCCGGCAGCGCCCGAAACTCCGCGGCACGAAAGTAGGCCAGAAATCGACCATGGTGCACACCAGGCGGGATACCTCGTCTGGTCCTGCGTCGGCAGCTTGCCTTGTCCCGGATTGAACTCGTTATCTCCTGCCGCAAGTTTTCTCGTCATCGACCGCAGCCCCGAGTTCTGCTTGTAGGTGATCTCCAACTGATCAATCCCTTGAAATGCGGTCCCCCAGGAAAGGGCGGCCAGAGCATACTCATTGTAGAAGCGAGTCCTCGCACCCCGTCGCTCGCTTTCAAAACCATTCTCGGAGATTCTCGACCATCCTTGCGCGATCACCCTTCCCCCTTTGTCAACGAGGTCAGGACGCGACACCAGTCGACCGGCCAGCATAGCTTGCGTGGCTGCCCAGTAAGTCAGATTGTTCGGGGAACGGCGACTGAAAAAATCCAAGCTCTCGCGCGCGTCCGCGACAATCCATGCATCAATCTCACTGCATGAGCTAGCCGCCCGACAGTGTGAGCGGACCTGTCCGTAGGCTGCGGCGAAACTCAGACCATACATCATTGCCGAAACACGGGCCTGAAAGCCCCTCTGCCCTCCCCGCACTGGACCCTTGCGCGCTAGTGTCACTAGTGCCGCAAGAACCGCATCCGCGCTGCTGGCGTCCCGCGTTGCCACATATCTATTCGCGCAATCGGCAAGCCTGGTAGCAAGGGAATCCACCTTCACCATCGACTCCCGGTACTCTGCATAGCTTTCGTGGTCAATAATCGAGTTGGAATCCTGCGTATAGAACGTCCGCACAGACGGGAATGCGAAGCTGTCGGCGGAAGCGCCAAGGCCTTGGAGACAGCTCTGGTCATCGCCAGCAAAAACCTGCCCCGGAGCCCAGCAAAGCCCGAGAACAAGCACAACACTGACGACCAAACCGTAGTCACCAATGCACCTGGCGAAATTCATCATATAACTCCCGCAGCCTTTGCTTCAGTCATCCACACCTGCTCTCGCCGGCGACTAAGAACGAATGACTTTGCTTCCAATACCGCCTTCTCCTCCAGAAGCCTGCGGGCATTCATCGCCAATTGCTGGGCATCATTGGATGTAAACAACGCCGCATCTGCGAACATTGCCCTCAAAATCGCCGTACTGGACAGCAATAGCGCCTTTCCGGCGCCAATTGCCTCATTCCCAACACTGAGCTGAATACCCTCCATGGTCGTCAAGCCAATTACACCACCGACCCGACAAAAAAGATCATTGTATGAGTCCAAAGACAGGTAGTCAGTGAAAACAACGTTGCTCGGCGCATTGGTTACGAATCCTTTTGCTTGCGCTTTCTTTCGGCTACCCGTTATAAACCACGTAATCTCAGGGCTAAGCTGAGCCGCCCCCAAGATTGCATCAATGGGTTCATCTTCTGCAAAGGAACAGGGAACCACAACGGAAACCGGCGGAACGACGCCGAAACACATCCCCGCAGCCTGTAGGCGCGCCGGAGGGTCAGTTATCACGTAGGCATCCCCGGGTGAAACTGCGAACGCTCCAAGCGCCTTCAAAATCTCCCGATTATGCACAACAACACGACCAAGCCGCGCCGCAAGCCAAAATGCACCAGGCAACTTCGACCAGACCCCACGAAACGCTGAATTGTGGCAATCTAAAACAAAGCGGGTCCTGTGCAACAGGGGCCGAACCAGGGCCAACAAGTGAACCAGGAACGTCGGAGGTACTTGGACCCACACATTTTCCGACGACCTGTTTCGCCACAAAATATGGACAGTGCGAACGGACTGGACAATGTAACTAAATGGAAGCAGGTACCCGCGATTTGAAATACGAGGGACGTAGAACAACCTCAACCCGAGCACCCTCGATATCGATTCGGCTCGCCGCTGGAACGGCACCCAAGCGATGTAGATTCCATTATTTCCTTGTACCATCTTAAACTCCAAACCATACGGGGAATGCAGCGCAATATCTCTGATCCCTCTTGCGCTCACGAATAACCCGAGCGGGATTGCCGCCCACTACCGCATAGGCAGGCACATCCCTGACGACGACCGACCCCGGATAAAGAACAGCGCCTCTCCCGATGGTTACACCGGGCATCACAAGGCACGACGGAAAAATCCACGCATCATCCTCGATGACTACAGGATCCGAGAACACCGCGCACTCTGGATCATCAACATCGTGGCCCATGCTGTATATTCGTACGGAATGGGAGATATTTACGTTATTGCCAATCTTCAGCCCCCCCCTATTGTCAAGGAAGCACCATGGGTTGATCGTGGTATTGGCACCGATTTCCAAGGATCCAAATTCGAACAGGCGAACCGAGCGGTGAATGGTCACACCTGTTCCGACCTTTGCTCCCATCAGACATAAGATCAACCGTCGCAGCCAGAACAGAGTCGCCAGGCTCAGCAAAAAGTTGGCCATTGCCAGTAGTAGCTTCTTCACATTCAACCGCGCAAATTTCATCGGGATCTGACTCCAGTAGAGTCAATCCAAGCAAGAAGTGAAGCGACGCCACGTTTTACCTTTTCTGAGTTTTCACTAACATCGGCGGCGACGCCCTCCTCCAGCGCCAGCCGGCCCACGTGGAACTCATCAATGCAGTCGCAGATCGCTCTCGGTCCGGGCTGCCTGACCAAGAGCGTGCCATTGGGAAGCATATTGTGCACTTCCTCCAGCTTGTTCTCGATTCTGATTGCAATGCTCGGCACACCTAAGGCCGCAGGCAGCCAGACACCGTGTGCTCTGGCGCTGACGATAACGCAGGATTCATTGCAGAAGCGATCCATGAACTGACGAATTGTCATTGCCGATGGCTCCCAAATCAGCCATTCGAAATCTGCATGATTTGCGATCAGATGTGCGTCACGCTCCCGGTACAAGGAGACCATTCGAACCTTCCTGCCTTGGCTGCGCAGGTCTCGGGCTGCCGTCACCATGGCACCAATTGCGGCGGCACCGGCTTCATCAAGAGGCCAGTCGCGAAGAACAAAGGAATGATAGCCGCTCTCGACATCCGCCAGCTTCAGTGGCGCGGGACACGACCCATACCACAACTCAGGCAGCAAACTGGGATCGCTAAAAACTTCTGCACGTACGCCTGAGAGCTCCTTGCAGTGCTCTGCGCTTGTCTGATCACGCACAGAAACGTAACTGGCGAGAGCCAGAAATCTCTCAGCCCTGGACTTGCCCTTCCCGTCCACCTGAAACGGTCCGAGACCGATGCAGAAAGTTCCGATGTTATCTGCGAAATACAGCCCGTCCACCGCTCCGCGCGCCTTCATGATCAAGCGGATCAGGCCAGAGAGAATGCTGCTTTGCGCTCGAACTGACTGGCCAAAGCGAGACAATAGAGATCTCGAGTTCAACGCCGCGCGTCCAGCGAATGAAAAGAACTGGCCTCCGCCCCCAAGCACGACCAATTCGGCCGAAAATGGGCTCTTGAGCGGAAGCCACTGCACCTCGGGATCGAACGCGGATGCTTGAACAGGATGATCCACGCCAATAGCAATCTCAGACGAAGAAAATCGGCTCTTGATCACTCCGAGCGTGGCAACCATCAGAATATCGTCTCCAAGATTCCCTGGGCCGTAGGCTCCGCGGATATAGGCCTTAACTCGCTTCACTTGATTTCCTTATTGGCTCGCAGCAGATACCAGGTACCGAAAACGATACCTACGATTCCCAAGAACAACGCACCTGTACGGACGACCAATCCATAGCCAGAAAGTCCGACGCCAGCGACCAAGATGACTGAACACCAGACTCCGATTGCGCCAGGCGAGACGAGGTATCGCCAGTGCATCAGGCCCATTCGTGCAAAAAATGGAAGGCCTACGACGAAGTGACCAAGGTGGGCAACGAAAAAAGCAAAGGCAATGCCGGCAGCGCCATAAGGCGCCATCAGCCAAGCAAGGATTACGAACCCGATCAGCCATCCCGCATTACTTACCACGCTGAACCACGAGTAGCCCTTGGCAACAAGCTTGCGGCCGATACCTCCCTTAAAGGCCATCAGAATGGCAGCAATGGAAAGGAACTGCACCACGTGATTGAAGCGCTGCGACACATATTGCCCGCCAAAAACGCGCCCAATGACTTCTGGCCACAGTAACAGGGGTAGTGCGCATACCAGAACCGCAATCCATCCGGCCAACATGTTTACTGCGTCGATCTGATCCTCCCCCAGGCCCGAGCTTCGAGTCAAGCGCGGAACAAGAACCACGGCAAGTACCACCGACAACTGAGAGAAGACAGCAAGAATCTGACTGCCAGCCGAATAAAGTCCGACCTGAGAAATGCCTCCGCCCATTTCGTGGAGAATTCGCGTAGCTATCCAGCCAGTGGGCGCTACCATGACCCCGGTAAGCAGGACGGGAACCGTCACCAGCCATAGATTCCTCCCCGCCGAGGTAGCGCGAGTGGTCACAACCCCACTCTCGCCGGGAGATCCAACTAACATTGACAGCATCCGGAGAGCAGTATAAGAAAGTGCAATCAGTTGCATTAGAAATGCAAGACAAAGCGCCCACGCCGCCCCGACACTCCCGGCCATTGCACCGCCAAAAGCAACAACCAGCGCCCCAGGCAATGCGGCCAGCGCATTAGCGAGCGTCTGTTCTCGGAATCGACCCAATGCAACAAGCACCCCGTTTGCAACGGCCGCGAGAACGGTGAAGAGAATGGTCAGGCCCACAGCATGCAGGATTCCCTGGCCACCAAAGCGAACGATATTCTCACTGCTCCAATCAGGCGCTACGAGAAACACCACACCCGGCAAAGCCGCGACACAGAGCGAAAAGATCAACAGCATCCTGAGGTCACGAATTGCCGGCCTCCGCCCGTCCCTGATCACCGCGGATAGATGAGTTGCAGACCCCATGGATGCTGCTTGCGCCGGCACCGCGCTGAGCATAACTATCACCGCTTGCACCAGCCCAAAGTACCCAGCCTCGTCCGCCCCCCACGACCGCGCGACCACAACAGCAGAGATTATGTAGAGGGATCGACTAAGCACGGTGGAGGCCATGCTAAGCAAAAGCTCCCAAACCAGTCTACGTAACATGACGGGAACCGTCGGAAGCCAGGACTTCTGTGCGGACACGGAGTGCATTGAAGCAGAAGAGCGCCAAACTCAGACCAACCGCGTACGGCTGGTATGACGTCGTCGATACGCAGAACATGCACGCGACGAAGACACCAATTGGAATACGAAAGGATGTCTTCATTGGGGCCTGAACGAAGTAGTAGGCTAGAAGCATCAAGGGCCCGAAGATGCCGTATTTAACGTAATACGTCAGATAGGCGCCATCAATCGATGCCGCATCGCTCTCCAGCCCCCGGTACTCGAACCAAGGAATATCAAACGGTGTCCCCTGCCCCATTCCAAAGATGAGCTGGAATGCCGACATTTCGTGGATTCGCTCAAGAGCAGGCGAATACCGGCTGACCACCTGTCCAGACAATCCCTCCCAGGTCAGCGCGCCAAGGACCCGCTCGATGCCAGCGTAGTAGCTGGCCAAAACGAATACCGAGACAGCGCAAGCGCCAAAGAGCGCAAGGCCGATCCTTCTTGCCGCGCTAATGTTGGACACAAAGAAAGCGCCAGCAACGAGTGAAAGAACAATGAACCGCGAGTTGGTGATCAGTACAGCAACAATCGACGATGCCAACGCGATCCAAGCGAGCCATCTCAATCGCTCAAATTGAGCTCTATCAGAGAAGTAGAAGAGAATGAACGCGGCGCAGAAGTAGGCACTGGCATCCAGATAGCGATAGGACGAGTCCTGATAGTAGACATCCGCCTGCTGATAGATGCCGGTCAGAATAACTCCATACTTGAGCAGCACTGAGGCGCCTGCCGTGATTGCCAACCAAGAGACAAATCGCGGAGTGACGACTTCACGGCGAACATGAAGTGCGAGATAGACCAGCACGACGATCTGCAGCAAGAAAATGAGAGGACGGAAGTCGCGGATGTAGAACTTGTCAGCATCGGCTAGGCCAAGAATTGCATAGGGGACAGCGAGAAGAATCCAGAGCAACGCCCACGAACGGGTAGACCGCCACCATTTTCGACGAGGTTCATTGAACTTCGGGCGCGCGCCTGCGCAGATGCGCAGCAGCAGCGCGATCACCGCTCCCACAGCGAAGAAATCGTAAAAGTAGGCGCCAGACCAAGTGCTGATCTCCTTCATGTAGTGCCCAGATGGCAACACACAAACCATCACAAGATAGGCTCGAATGGAAGCTCTGGGCGCGACAACCGCCACGAGGCCAAGCAGCAGAGAGAATGATGCAACGAGTGCAAATAACACGTGGTCAGATCCGGATCTTCACGTTTCAGCGAACCGCATGAATAATTGCAGCGAGATTCGCAATCAGCTTTTCGTGCTCAGCACCCAAGCCTGTGCCAGCCATGAGGTCGGCCCGACTGATCAGCAGCTCCCTCAGCTCCCGATCATTCCATGCCACTCGAATACCCTCCGCAGCCGCAAGCTGTCGTGCAGTCGCCGCCTGATGATCATTACGATGTTCCCTCAGCTCACTTCTCCTCGGATACAGAATGATAGGCCGGCCTACTCGCCGCGCGGAAATGATTGAACCCACCCCCGCGTGGGAGACCACCACATCCGCCGCTTTAAAGTAGCCTTCAAACTCTTCGGGGGTCAGCTTCTCGAAACACTTAATATCGGTGCTCCAGGCAGGCATCCTATGCACTTGTGCGACAACATCAAGACCAAGTTCCCGGGAGATGGTGTCCATTCCCTTCATCAGCCTATCAAAGGGAAGCTGAGTGCCGACGGTCACAAAGATCAAAGTACTCTCCCGCAATACTCTGCCCCGCTTGCTTGGGCAACCGTAGGCCATTGAGTAATCCAGTGGTCCGCGAACCATCGCGCGTACCGGCCCGACATGGACATTCCCTCCACGTTCGCCAGGCTGTCGATCCAGATTGTCCGCGCTCCGAGCACACGGCCGAGCGCCAAAGCTGCGAGACCCGGCAGCGCGCCTGTTGAAATGACAACCTTGGGCCGAAACTTCAACAGAACCCCCAATAGTGCAATCACGCATGCCACGGACCTGAGAGGTTCGTTCCGGTTGCAATCCGGAATGATGGAGAAGTGCTTCAGACCAAATTTTTCGGGCAAGCCGCTCATGGTGGTCGCGTAGAACGTCTCAGCCTCAGCGAACGCCGGCCGCATCGCCATGAGTTGCTCCCAGTGCCCTCCGCCGGATGCAACAGCGAGCATTCTAACCTTCCCATTCAAAGCTACACCCTCCAATCCATGACCACATAAATACCTGCCTGAAGAACGTATGTATCCCATGCCCTTGAGATCCGGCTCTGCCCGGAAGCCTCTCAGGCCTGAAGTGCCCCATCCTCAGAACTCAGCGGCCAGAGGAGCTACTGCGTTGACTTGTACTCGTAGTAGCCGTAGCTGTAGTAGCCGGCCGCTCGACGCTGCACTGCATTGAAAATCGCACCTCGGATACGAACGTTGTTCTGCTCGAACCGGCGCTTTGCCAATGCCAGCTCCTTAGCCTGATTCAAACCAAATCGAGCGACCATCAGGCAGGTACCGGCGTGGTGCGCAATGATCGCTGCGTCCGTGACCGCAAGAATCGGCGGAGTATCAATAATTACAAGATCATACTGCGGCGATAGCTCTTCCAGAAGCCGGGTGAAGTTGGCATGCATAAGAAGCTCTGACGGATTTGGCGGCACATCGCCTCGCGTCACGAAGTGGAGATTATCCAGTCCGGGAAGCGTACGAAGGACCTGCTCTCTGCTCGCCTTGCCAACCAGAAGATCCGAAAGCCCCGGAGCCTGAGAAGCGCCCAGCGCTTTATGCAACGTGCCTTTGCGCATATCCGCATCAATGATCAGCACGCGCTGCCCCGCCTGCGCGATCACCGCAGCAAGATTCGATGACACGAAGGTTTTGCCTGCGTTCGGACTCGCCCCCGAAATCAGAACGATGTTGTTCTTCGCCTCAAGGCGGGCGAAATGGAGGCTCGTGCGAAGACTGCGGACCGCTTCAATGGCGAGGTCCGCCGGATCCTTCACTGCCAGCAGATGCAAGCGACCATCGGCACGGAACTTTCCTCGCACCGAATCACTTTCCTGCTGAGGACTGACCGGAATGGACGCATACACGGGAAGCCCGATCTCTTCGATCTGCGCCGGATCCTCGACGCCGCGATTGAGCAGCTGTTTAACGATTACCACGGCAATCGACAGGAATGCGCCCAGCACCGTGCCGATCAGGACTACCATAGATTTCCATGGCTTGACCGGCGTTGCGGAATCGACCTCAGCAGCGTCGACGATCCGCACATTACCAACGGTACCTGCGCGGGCAACGTCGAGCTGCTGTGCTTGATTCAACATACCAGTGTACATCTCATTGCTTACCTGCATGTCTCGGGTGAGGCGAAGAAGCTCCTGCTGCGCCTCCGGCAAGCGCTTTACTTGTCCCTGAAACTCGCTCTTGCGGCCTTCCAGCTCGCCAATTTGCCGCAGCAATGCCTGGTAGGCCGGATGATCACGAGTAAACTTGCGGTCCAACTCGGCTTGCTGCAGTCGCAGCTGCTGAATGCTGGACTCAACAGCGACCTCCTGATCCAGTAGTCCTTTTGTCTGCAGCGTCAGATCCACAGAGTTCGCGCGAGTCTGATATGCGCTCAGCGCCTTCTGCGCAGCGTCTACTTGGTTGCGGACATTCGGTAACTGCTCCTTCACAAATGCGAGCTGAGCAGAGGCTTCCGCAGAGTTCCGCTCGACATTCTGCCGAACGTAAGCCTGTGCGACCTGCTGGAGGAAGCTCTGGGCCAGTTCGGGGTCAGAGTTTTCGTATGCCAGCGTCAGAATGCCAGAGTCCTTGCCTGACTCATTGACGACAATCTGCTTCTGCAGGTCGTTAACCATCGTTAGATGACGGTGACGGAGCAGCCTGAAACGCATGCCCGGATGGGCTCGCATTTCTGCAACCTGCGCAGTTACCCCCTTGCCGGTGGCGACCTTGCCGACCTGCCCCTTCAACAGAAGATTGTCGTCTTCATCCAACAATTCATAGCTGCTGTTCTCGCCGACGACCAGGGTCATCGGTCGCGCCAGCAGCGCGCGAGGCACGTCCAGCTGAAAGATCTCCAGCTTTTCACCACCCCAGCCGAAACGGCTCATGCCAAAACGCATATCAGCCAAAGCATCCGGGTCGGCACGCTCGGCCTTACGGGCGAAATAGCCACCCAGGATCGGGAATCGATTGGGTTCAATCACGATATCCAGCTTCAGCGCATCAACCGCACTGCCCACCACCGCGCGCGAAGTAATCAGAGCGATCTCGGTGGTTGCCTCCGCCGACCCTGTACCCATCCCCAACGACTGGCTGATGTCGGATAGCCCTGGCAGCGAGGGAACCTTCGATTCAACCTGCACGATCGCATCTGCACGATAGATCGGCGTTGCCAGCAAGGCGTACGCAACCGAGACCACGAAGAACAGCCCGGTAATGCCGACGATCCACCACTTGTAGTCGATCAGGGTTCCAAGCAGTTGGCGCAGATCGATCTCGTCGGTGTCTTCCGGTACAGAGGTTCGGGCTTCAGTGGTCATGGATTGAGGGTCTTTAATGCGGGGGAGGGGCTACAGGGGTGGAATACGCAGCGGGACTTCAGAGATGCCGCGCCCAACTCTCCACGCCCTCGGCCATCAGCTTGTAAACATGCTCGAACGCCGGGCGCTGCTGGCGATAAGGATCAGGAATCTCCCGATCCTGCTGCCACTTGCCCAGCAGGAAGGTCTTGCCGGACGCCTGGGGAGCGATCTCGGCAATGCGGCGAACGTGCTTTCGCTCCATGGTCAGCACCAGATCGGCTGCGCCAAGGATGGCGTCATCGATCTGGCGGGCACGATGGGCCAGGCCATCCAGCCCCTGCTCTACCAGCAGCTCCTGCGCGGTGGCATCAATACCGTGCCCAACCAGCGCACCGAGGCCAGCCGAAGACACCTGGATGCCCTTGCCAGAGACAGCCTCTCTCAGCATGACCTCCGCTGAAGGGCTGCGGCAGATGTTGCCCACACATACAAAAAGAACGTTCTTGAACACTGATCTGGATCCTGTGGCATTCCTTGCGGCGCACGCAACCAGAAACAACCTGGAACGGCAGCAGCCGCACAGCATACCTTACACGCGCATTACAGGCGATGAAATCGCCAACAGATTCATGGGATTACGTCGCAGTTCTAGGATCAAGCTGCCTTAATAGGCCGACTTCTGCCCCAGCACTTTCAGCGCCGTCAGCACGATGATCCGCACGTCCAGCGTCGGGCTCCAGCGCCGGATATAGTCGATGTCGTACTGCACGCGCTTCTTCATCGAGCGCAGCTCGGGGGTCTCGCCACGCAGCCCGTGCACCTGCGCCCAGCCGGTGATGCCCGGCTTGACGTAGTGGCGATGCATGTAGCGCTCGATCACCCGCTCGTAGTGGTTGTTGTGCTGGATCGCGTGCGGGCGCGGCCCGACCACCGACATGTTTCCACCCAGCACGTTGAAGAACTGCGGCAGTTCGTCCAGGCTGCTGCGGCGCAGGAAGGCGCCGAACCGGGTGACTCGCGGATCACCGCGCCTAGCCTGGGTAATCTGCCCCTCTCCCTCTGCATGCACGCGCATGGAGCGGAACTTGAGCATCCAGAACTCCTTGCCACCCAGCCCGTGACGCTTCTGGCGGAACAGCACTGGCCCGGGCGAACTCAGCTTCACGCCAATGGCGAGCACGACAAACAACGGCGCCAGCAGGACCACCGCGACACCAGCCACGAGGATGTCCTCGATCCGCTTGAACAGGCGAAACCGGTGGTCTGCCAAGCCCTGCCGCACACCGATCATCGGCACATCACCCACTTGGTGCAGACCGGGGTTGAGCGCCCCCAGGCCCGTGGTATCAGGGATCAGACGCACAGGCACCGGAAATCGCTCGATCTGCTTGAGCATGTCCCTGACCGCGGCGGCATCCCCCATCGGCATCGACACCCAGACCTGATCGAATTCGCCGCGGTGCTGATCCATGTACTGCGGAACCTCAGCCAGCAAGCCCAGTCGGCGCGGCGCATCACCGCCACGGCGGGTGGCGATATCGCCTGCACCGGCGAAGTAGCCAATGACTTCCTTGCCCAGCTCCGGCTTGCCACGCAGCAGGCGGTGCAGCTTCAGGGCCGGGGCGCGAAGTCCGACCAGCAGGACCCGCTCGCGGTCCATCCCACGCGAGCGCAGCCGATGCAACTGCACCCTCAGCAGCACACGCAGCGCCGCCATCGATCCCAGGCCAAAGGCATACCAGCCAATCAGCCACGTCGACGGCACCACATCGGCAAGCCCGACCAGGACGACGTAGAGCGAGAACAGCGCAAAAGTGGCAGACCACGCCAACAGCAGCAGCCAGAGGTCAGCGAGCAGCCCCCGCATGCGCCAGTTCCGATACAGCGGCGCCACGGAGAAACACACGATGGCGCTGAGAATCACTGCGCCAAACACGATTCGCTGGGAGGAGTCTGGCGCAGCTGCTCCATACAACACGATATGGGAAAGTACTGCCATGCCTGGCAGTAGCAACATGTCGCCCAGGCGTAGCCCCAACTCCAAGGCAGCCCGGGCTTCGACGCGGCGGCGGCCAGCCCGGGCCCGCTCTGCGGAAAGGTCTTCTACTGATCCCTGTAGCAACGCACATCTCCATTCTCGGCTCGACGGGACGCGGAATTGTCTGCGTCCACGTGCGCGGACTCCCCAGCCAGCACGGAATCGTCGAGGTTGTGTCAATCAAATGTGGAGGAATTGTGGATGAAGTCTGGGCCAAAAGATAGGAATCCCGACTGGGCACAGGCTCGGACGAATGCCATGAAATCACCCTATCCAATTGAAAATATTGACAATTTCCAGTGTGTCAATTTGCATCAACATGCGTCATTTAGCGTCAAAAAATGAACGTCATTGCCCACTTCATGTCAGTTCACTGGCGCTCAATCCACCCCGCACCGCACCAAAGCCCAACCAGCACCCTCTGCTACCATCGGCGGTTCTGTTCATCGCGTCCCCCACCTGCCCGCGATGGCGCCAAACAACGTAACGAAACACAGGAGTCTGCATGTCTTCCGAGCTGCTCAAGTCCCTTGGCCTGGACGCGATCAACGCTGGCACGTACCTGGGCAACGGGGAGTGGTCGAGCGCGACCAGTGGTGAGCTGATCACCCCGGTCAACCCGACCACCGGCGAGCCGATCGCACAGGTCCGCGCGACCACCGAGGCCGAGTACGAGACCGTCGTCGCCCGCGCCCAGGAAGCCTTCAAGGTCTGGCGCACCACGCCTGCCCCGCGCCGCGGTGAGGCCGTGCGCCTGTGCGGCGAAGCGCTGCGCAGGCACAAGGATGCGCTGGGTTCGCTGGTCGCCCTGGAAATGGGCAAGAGCAAGCCGGAAGGCGACGGCGAAGTGCAGGAGATGATCGACATCGCCGATTTCGCCGTGGGCCAGAGCCGCATGCTGTACGGCTACACCATGCATTCCGAGCGCCCCGGCCACCGCATGTACGAGCAGTACCACCCGCTGGGCCTGGTCGGCATCATCTCGGCCTTCAACTTCCCGGTGGCGGTCTGGAGCTGGAACTCGTTCCTGGCCGCCATCTGTGGCGACGTGTGCATCTGGAAGCCGTCCAACAAAACGCCGCTGACCGCCATCGCCTCGCTGAAGATCTGCAACGAGGCCCTGCGCGAAGCCGGCTTCCCGGATATCTTCTTCCTAATCAACGATGCCGGCACCGCGCTGTCGGAGAAGATGGTCGATGACCGTCGCGTGCCGCTGATCAGCTTCACCGGCTCGACCCAGGTCGGCCGCACCGTCAACGAAAAGGTCGCGCGCCGCCTGGGCCGCTGCCTGCTGGAGCTGGGCGGCAACAACGCCATCATCCTGGACGAAACCGCCGACCTGAAGCTGGCCGTGCCGGGCATCGTGTTCGGTGCGGTCGGCACCGCCGGCCAGCGCTGCACCACCACTCGCCGCCTGATCGTGCACCGCTCGATCTACGCCGACGTACTGGCCACCCTGGTCAAGGCTTACAAGCAGGTGGAAGGCAAGATCGGCGACCCGACCGATGCCGCCAACCTGATGGGCCCGCTGAACAGCGAAGGCGCCGTACAGCAGTTCCTCGATGCCATCGCCCAGGCCAAGGCCGCCGGCGGCACCATCGAAACCGGCGGCACCCGCATCGACCGACCGGGTAACTTCGTACTGCCCGCCATCGTCTCCGGTTTGAAGAACAGCGACGCCGTGGTCCAGCACGAGACCTTCGCGCCGATCCTGTACGTGATGCCGTACGACACCCTCGACGAAGCCATCGAGATGCAGAACGGCGTGCCGCAGGGCCTGTCGTCCTCGATCTTCACCCAGAACCTGAAGACCGCCGAGAAGTTCCTGTCGGCGGCCGGCAGCGACTGCGGCATCGCCAACATCAACATCGGCACGTCCGGTGCGGAGATCGGCGGTGCCTTCGGTGGCGAGAAGGACACCGGCGGTGGCCGCGAGTCCGGTTCGGATGCGTGGAAGGTCTACATGCGCCGCCAGACCAACACCATCAACTATTCGGACTCGCTGCCGCTGGCCCAGGGCATCAAGTTCGACCTGTAACGCAATCTGTAGTGCCGGGCCATGCCCGGCAGGATGCGCCATGAACACCGCAGGAAATGCAGCCGAGCATGGCTCGGCGCTACAGGGTGGCAAGCCGGTGATTGATTTCACCGGCCGCCGCGTGCTGATCGCCGGCGGCAGCAAGGGTATTGGCCGTGAAATGGCACTGGCCTTTGCCGGTGCCGGTGCGCAGGTCTCGGCCTGCGCCCGCGGCCAGGCAGGCCTGGATGCCCTGCGTGCCGATGCACGGGCGCAGGGCTTCGAACTGCACGCGTTCTCTACCGATCTGGCCGATCCCGGCCAGATCCAGGCCTGGCTGCAGGCCGCCGCCGATGCCCTCGGCGGTATCGATGTACTGGTCAACAATGCCACGGGCTACGGCATGGTCGACGACGAGCACGGCTGGGCCGCCAGCCTGCAGATCGACCTGATGGCGGCCGTGCGTGCCTCGCGCCTGGCACTGCCATGGCTGCGTGCCTCCAGCGACGCCTGCATCCTCAACCTGTCCTCGATCGCCGCCCAGCAGCCGCGTCCCGGTGGCGCGCCCTACGCTGCCGCCAAGGCCGCGCTTTCGCACTACACCACGTCACAGGCGCTGGCGCTGGCCAAGGACCGGATCCGGGTCAATGCCATCGCACCGGGCTCGATCGAGTTCGATGACGGCCTGTGGGACCGCCGCCGCACCGAAGACCCCGCCCTGTACCACGGCACCTTGGCGAAGATCCCGTTCGGCCGCTTCGGCCACCCGCGCGAGATCGCCGACGCTGCCCTGTTCCTGTGCTCGCCGCTGGCGCGCTGGATCACCGGTCATGTGCTCAACGTGGATGGCGGCCAGGTGTTGATGGGCTGAATCTGTAGAGACGAGCCCATGCTCGGCTTGCACGCAAGACGCGGTCGATCCCGCATCAGCCCAAGGGGGCAGCCGAGCATGGGCTCGGCTCTACAGGGCACTGCCCATGGGATTGCCCGGGCAGAGGCACTATCATGTGCACACTGCCAAGGAGGACCCCGATGAGCGTGGCACCCCGACAGACAAGCGCCCTGGCCGTGGTCAGCCTGGTCATGGGCATCGCCAGCTGGACCGTCCTGCCCTTCGTGGCCAGCATCGTGGCCATCATCACCGGCCACATGGCCCGCGCCGAGATCCGCCGCCGCCCGCTTGAACTGGAAGGCGATGGCATGGCCGTCACCGGCCTGGTGCTGGGCTGGGTGATGGTCGGCGCCGTGATCGCCGCCATCCTGGTCTTCATCCTGTTCTTCGGCGGCCTGGCATGGCTGGCGGCAGTGTCGAAGTGACGCCATGACTGCCTCCGACAGCACTGAACGCTTCAGCAGCCGCGTTGCCGACTACGTCCGCTACCGGCCCGGTTACCCGCCCGCACTGCTGGACTGGCTGCACGGCCCGATGGGCGCCAGCCGCGAGGCGATGGTCGCCGACATCGGCGCCGGTACCGGCATTTCCAGCCGCCTGTTCCTGGCCAGCGGTCACCCCGTGATCGCGGTGGAGCCCAATGCGGCCATGCGGGGCGCGGCCGAACAGTGGCTGGCACCGCAGTATCCGCAGTTCCGCGCGGTCGACGGGCGCGCCGAGGCCACCGCGCTTGACGCGGCCAGCATCGATCTGGTCAGCGTCGCGCAGGCCTTCCACTGGTTCGACACCGTGGCGGTGCGCGCCGAGTGGCAGCGCATCCTGCGCCCGGGTGGCCTGGCACTGATCTACTGGAACTCGCGCCTGCTCGACGCCAGCCCGTTCCTGATCGGCTACGAACAGCTGTTGCTGGACTACGGCACCGACTACACCGCGGTGGCCGAGCGCTACCAGGACGACGCCACCATGCAGGCCTGGTTCGGCGCCGGGCTGCGCGGCATGGTGCAGCTGCCGAACGTGCAGCATCTGGATTTCGACGCCCTGCGCGGGCGACTGCTGTCCTCCTCCTATGCTCCCCAACCCGGTCACCCGCGCCACGCGCCGATGATCGACGCGCTGCAGGACCTGTTCGCCGCCCACGCGGTCGACGGCCAGGTTGCTTTTGAATATCGAACCCGAGCCTTCCTCGGCACGCTGGACTGAACCGACGCATGTATTCGCTTGCCCGCCCCTTCCTGTTCTCGCTCGACGCCGAGCGCGCCCACGGCCTCGGCCTGTCCGCACTGGACCTGGCCTACCGCACCGGCACCACGCCGCTGCTGGCCGCACGCATCGCGCCGATGCCCAGCACGGTGTTCGGGCTGACCTTCCCCAATCCGGTCGGCCTGGCTGCCGGACTGGACAAGAACGGCGAGCACATCGACGCACTGTTCGCGCTGGGTTTCGGCTTCGTCGAGATCGGCACCATCACCCCGCGCCCGCAGGCCGGCAATCCGCTGCCGCGCCTGTTCCGGCTGCCGGCGCACAACGCGATCATCAACCGCATGGGCTTCAACAATGCGGGCGTGGACGCGCTGGTGCGCAATGTCGAGCGCGCGCGCAACCGCCGCGGCCTGCTCGGCATCAACATCGGCAAGAACAAGGACACGCCCAACGAACAGGCGGTGGACGATTACATCGCCTGCCTGGACAAGGTCTATCCGCTGGCCGACTACATCACCGTCAACATCTCCTCGCCCAACACTGCCGGCCTGCGTGAACTGCAGGAGGAAACCGCGCTGCGCCAGCTGGTCAGCCAGTTGCGCGACCGCCAGGAAGCACTGGCCGCGCAGCATGGCCGCCGCGTCCCGATGCTGGTGAAGGTGGCGCCGGACCTGAGCGAGCGCGACATCGATGCCGCCGCCCGCGTACTGGGCGAACTGCAGGTGGACGGCGTGATCGCCACCAATACCACCATCGACCACAGCAAGGTGGCCGGCGATCCGCTGGCCAACGAAGCCGGCGGCCTGTCCGGCGCGCCGGTGCTGGAGCAATCCACGCTGGTACTGCGCCGCCTGCGTTCGCGCCTGCCCGAATCGGTCCCGCTGGTCGGCGTCGGCGGCATCCTGTCCGGTGCCGATGCGGTGGCCAAGATGGCCGCCGGCGCGGCGCTGGTGCAGTGCTACAGCGGCTTGATCTTCCGTGGCCCGGCGTTGGTCTCTGAATGCGTGGAGGCGATCCGTCGCCGCCGCGAAGCGCCGAGCCGCGGCGCGGTGGCCCCACTGTGAGCGCGCCCATGGATACCGTCGACGGCAACGCCCCGCTGCGCTGGACGCTCACCCGCAATGCGCCGCTGCAGGCGCTGAACACCTTCCACGTGCAGGCCAGCGCCGCGCAGCTGCTGGAACTGCACGATGCCGCACTGCTGCCGGACGTGCTCGCGCTGCCCGAGGTGGCCAGCGGCCCGCTGCTGGTGCTGGGCAGCGGCAGCAACGTACTGATCGCCGAAGACCTGCCTGGCACCGTGCTGGTGTTCGGCAACCGGGACATCAGCTTCCTGGAGCACCGCGCCGACCATGCGGTGATCCGCGCCGGCGCTGGCGTGTCCTGGCATGGCCTGGTGATGTGGTCGCTGCAGGAAGGCCTGTCCGGCCTGGAGAACCTGGCGTTGATTCCCGGCACGGCCGGTGCCGCGCCGATCCAGAACATCGGTGCCTATGGCGCGCAGGTCGGCGAGTTCATCCAGGCCGTTGAAGCCTGGGACTGCCAAGAGCAGGCCTGGGTGCGGCTGGACAACGAACAGTGTGGCTTCGCCTACCGCGACAGCGTGTTCAAGCAGCAACCCGATCGCTACCTGATCACCGCCATCGAGCTCAGGCTGCCGCTGCTGCACGACCTGCGCATGGACTACGCCGGCATCCGTGAGGAACTGCAGGCACAGGGCGTGGAGCTGCCCAGTGCCGTGGACGTGGCCAATGCGGTGATCGCGATCCGCCGCCGCAAGCTGCCCGACCCGGATGTGCTGGGCAACGCCGGCAGCTTCTTCAAGAACCCGGTACTGCCACTGGAACAGGTGGACGTACTGCTGCAGCACTTCCCCGAGCTGCCGGTGTTCCCGGCCGAACAGGACGACAAGCGCAAGGTCTCTGCGGCCTGGATGATCGAGTCCTGCGGCTGGAAGGGCTTCCGCGAAGGCGATGCCGGCGTTGCGCCGAGCCACGCGCTGGTGCTGGTCAATTACGGCAACGCCACCGGTGCTGAGCTGCTGGCGCTGGCGCGACGCATCTCGGCCTCGGTGCTGGAAAAGTTCGGCGTGCCGATCGAACCGGAGCCCCGCCTGCTCGGCGCACAGTGGTGAACACCCCCGCCCTCTCCCCCAGCGCCTCCCCGATGCGGGCGGCGCTGCTGATGCTCGGCAGCACGATGGCATTCGGCCTGATGGCCGTCGCCATCCGCTACGCCACCCGGTACGTACCAACCCAGGAAGTGGCGTTCTTTCGCAATGCCTTTGGCCTGCTCGCGTTGCTGCCGATGCTGCTGCGCCCCGGCCATGCACCACTGAAAACGCAGCAGCTGCCGCGTTATTTCGTGCGCAGTGCGATTGGCCTGGGTTCGATGCTGTGCGCATTCTGGGCACTGGGCCATCTGCCACTGGCGCAGGCGGTTTCCCTCTCGTACTCCACGCCGTTGTTCGTCACCATCGCCGCCGTGCTGTGGCTGGGCGAGACCGTGCGTGTACGCCGCTGGGCTGCGGTGGTGGTTGGATTCATCGGTGTGCTGGTGATCGTGCGCCCCGGTACCGCCGGCTTCACGGCGGGCAGCCTGGTAGCGGTGGCAGCCGCCGTGCTCAGCTCATTGGTGGCGATCCAGATCAAGCAGCTGACCCGTGTCGACAGTGCTGACACCGTGGTGCTCTACACCTACGTGTTCTGGGTGCCGCTGTCGCTGGTCCCGGCACTGTTCGTCTGGGTCTGGCCCTCCGGCATGGCGTGGCTGTGGCTGCTGGCCACCGGCGTGCTGGGCACCGTCGGCCAGCTGTTGTGGACCCGCGCGCTACGGCTGGGCGAAGTCTCCGCCCTGACCCCGATCAGCTTCCTGCAGCTGCCACTGGTAACGCTGTTCGGCTGGCTGCTGTTCAACGAAACGGTGGACCGCTGGACGATCATCGGTGCCGGCATCATCCTCGCCGCCAACGCCTACATCGCCCACCGCGAAGCCGTGCTGTCGCGGCGTGCCGCAAGTGCAGCGGCCTCGGCAGCGGCCAAGCCCGCCGAGTAGATCCACGCCACACGTGGATGACGCTGCACTCCTCGGTAGAGCCGAGCCTACGCTCGGCTGCTCTTCGCGCCTCCACCGTTGACTGAGCGCGCAGGGTTCATCCACGCATGGCGTGGATCTACAGCGCGCGATACACCCGCTCCGCCGCATCGAACACATTGCCCGGCGCGAACTGCTCGCCCAGATAGTGCAACGACTGCCGGCGCAACTGCGGCGAACGCTCCTCGCCATCGCTGCCCAACAGCACCTGCTGGAACTCGATCAGGTCCTGCAGGATGCGCCAATGCCGGTACCAGGCGATCCAGCGCGGATCGCCGCGGTCGCTGCCGTAGCCCTCCTCGAAGCCCAGCGGATTCTCGCGCCCCCAGCGCCCACCAACCGCCGCACCAATGAACATCAGGTCGCGCTCGCGCGGGGCCAGCGAAAGGCCGTCCCAATCGATCAGGTGCAGGCCCCCGTCATTGCCCATCAGCAGGTTGCCGGCATGCAGGTCGGTGTGACACAGATGCAGATCTACCGGTACGTCCTGCAATGCCACGAGCAGCTCCCGTGCCTGCGCATGCAGCGCCGCGATGCGCGCATGCTGCTGGTCCCATACCGAAACAAATGCGCGGCCCAGCCCGTCCTTCGCGGCCGCCAGGCCTTCGCCGGCCAGCCATTGACCGACCGTCTCCAGCGCTGCGGTTTCCAGCCGTACGATCGGCAGCGCCTGCTGCAGTTGCGCTGGCAGTTGCGCGCCGTGCAGGCGCCGCAGTACCTCGCCCAACCGCTTCCACTGCGTGCGGCTCAACGCCGCCTCGAATCCGGACTGCCCTTCCACATAAGGGAACAGGGTGAACTGCAGCCCCCACCGCTGTACCGATGCGCCGCCGGTCAATGCTGGCCACGGCGCAACGATCTCATCGATACCCAGCGTGCCGCGCAGCCAATGCAGGCTGTCCCACACCGCTGGGGCGACCTGGTAGGTGCGGCATTTCAACCACCACTGCCCGTGCCGCGCATCGACGCGATACACGCTGGCATTGGCGTCGGCACCCACCGGGCGTGGCACCACGGCGGTGGCAGTGATGCCATAGGATTGTTGCAGGACTTCGCCGAGATGCTGCGCCGAAGCGAATGACATGGATGCAAGCGGAAAGTATTGCCTGCTGCCACTATCGCAGATGCATTCGCCGCGACACAGACATGTCCGTCACAACATCAGCTCGCCGCGACCAGAGAACTAGCCTGCGATGCGTCGCATCACCATCTCCAGCGGGCCGCGTGCGAACTGCCACGACCACAGCCAGGCCGCGCCCGTGGCCAGCATCAGGAACAGCATCGCCCACAGCAGCACCGATGCGAGCGACGCGCTGCCATCGAGCAGGCCCAGGCTTTCCAGCGTGCCCATGCCCAGCAGGATGTGGCCCACGTACAGGGTCAGGGTCATGCGCCCGGCCGCGGTGAACGGCTCCAGCCAGTCCCCGGGTTGCACACGCGTCAGCCACAGGCAGGCGGCAATGACACTGCACGCTGCGCCCGCACCCGTGAGTACGTAGGCTGGTCCCGGCGGCATCGGTTGCGTTCCCAGCCACACCTGCCAGGGCGTTCCCTGCGCAAGCTGCTGAACGCCATGGCCGGCCGCGATCAGCAGCAGCCCCAGCACCAGCAATGCTCGCTGCACCCGCGGTTGCGACAGCTGAAGGCGTGCCAGCAGCATCCCCAGCAGGAAGAAGCACAGCCACGGCAGCAGCGGATGGAAGCCGTTGAACAACAGGTTGCGGGCCGCGCCCGGCCATTGCCACAGGTCGGCGTATTCCAGCGTCTGCCAGTTCCATCCCTGGCTGTAGTCCCAGTGCAGCAACGCCCAGAACGAACACGCCGCCAGGCCCACGATGCTGGCCAGCAACACCCGCGGCGACGCACGCAGCCACACCACCGCCAACGCGAAATACACCGCGTAGTAGTGCAGGATATCGGCCGGGAACAGAGTCAGGTTGAGCAGGCCCAGCACCATCAGGAACAGCGCGCGCCTCCAGGTCTGCACGCTGGCCGGCCACCACCCCTGCCGCTGCGTGGCCAGCACCAGGCCAAGACCGGCCAGAGTGACGAACGTCGCCGAGGCTTTGCCTTCCAGCAGATGGAAGAACCCTGCCAACCAACTCGCACCCTCTGCCGGCACGGCCATCGCCAGGCGGACGTTGACCAGCACCATGCCGGCCAAGGCCAGGTAACGCGCCAGATCAACGCCGTGCAATCGCCGCTCAACCGCGCTCATGCGCGTGCACCGAGCAGCAGCGCGAGCAGGCCAGGGTCCAGCGGAGCCTCATCGGTGCCACCGGCTTCGCCCAGCCCCCGGCGCAGCGCATCGCTTTCGATGGCATCCAGCAGCACCTGCGCCTGCAGTGCCGGGGCCAGTACGGGACGCCGGCGCTCACGCTGTGCCACCTGCTGCAGGGCTTCGGCCAGCACAGCCTGCAATTGCCTGCGATTGGCCGCAAATGCCTCGGCCACGGCCCGATTGCGTGCGCTCTCGGCCAGCACTTCGACGGCGAGCGTCGCCCATTCCGGCTGGCAGCACAGCGCGTGGAAGTCCTGCAGGAACGCCAGCACCTGCGTGCGATCACCGTCGGCCGCGGCCAGCCGCTGCAGCAACGGCGCCAGTTCCTCGCTTTCGGCCACGGCCACTGCAAGGATGATCGCTTCCTTGCCGGGGAAGTGGTTGTAGAGATTGCCCAGGCTGACGCCGGCCGCCTGCGCGATGGCACGCATGCTGGTCTGGTGGAATCCCTTGGCGAGGAAGCACCGCAGGGCCGCGTGCAGGATCAGGGTCACGCGCTGCTCATTGCGGTCGATTCGGCTCATGCCACAAGCATGAACGAACGTTCGTCCATTTTGTAGATGTCGACCTGGCCACCATCGGGCTCCGTTCAGCCGGGCTTGACCTCAACTGCGGTTGAGGCCCGATGCTGCGCGACCTGTTCCATGCCCAACCCGGAGTTCCTGCATGCCACGGATGATCACCACCCTGCTCGACAGCCGCGTGCTGTGGTTCCTCGCCCGGCTGCTGCTGGCCGTGGTGTTCCTGTCCTCGGGCCTGGCCAAGCTGCAGGCGTGGGACAACAGCGTGGCCGAAATGCAGGCCGCCGGGCTGCAACCGCCTGTGCTGTTCAACCTCGCCAGCGCGGTGGTGCTGCTGGGCGGCGTACTGTGCCTGCTGCTTGATCGCCTGCTCTGGCTGGGCAGCGGCGCGCTGGCAGTGTTCATGCTGCTGACCATCGCCGTCGTGCATACCTTCTGGACCAAGCACGGCGCGGAACAGCAGCTGGCCCTGTTCTTCGCGCTGGAACACTTGAGCGTGGTCGGTGGCCTGATCTGCGCGGCCATCGCCAGCCATGCGCGGGCTCAAAAGAACTCGTCGAGCAACCGGTAGAACGCCAGCCGACGCTCGTCGGCCACCGCGCCATAGCGCTGGAACAACGGCGCCACCCAACGCGTGTCGCCGAAGTTGTGGACCAGGCTGCGCGCGGCCAGCGCCAGGTCCTGGTAGCGGTCGGCCACGCCCAGCCGCCCACAGTCGATGAAACCACTGAAACGCCCCTCGACCGCCATCAGGTTCGGCAGGCACGCATCGCCATGGCTGACCACCAGATCTTCATGGTCGGGCCGGGTGCTGCACAGTTCGGCGAACACCTGCTGTGCGCTCTGCCCCAGGCGCTCGTCATCGAAGTCATCGGCGTCGACCAGACCCGCCTCGACGCGGGCGGCGGCGGCCTGCAAGCGCGAGGCCAATCGCTGGTCGAACGGACAGGCTGCCACCGGCAACACATGCAGCCTGCGCAGCGCGTCAGCCAGCAGTTCCACCAACTGCTGCGGCGCAAGTTCCGGCGACGAGGCCAGGTCGCGGCCGGGCAGCGCGCTCATCAGCAACCAGCGCCGGCCCGCTTCTTCGGCGGTGGCAATCACCGTTGGCGCCGGCAGTCCCTGTGCCTGCAGCCAGCGCAGGCGCATGATCTCATCGCCCAGCTCACTGAAGGCGTCGATCACTTCCGACTTCACGAAGGCATCGGGCTGGCCTGGCTGCTGCACACGAGCAACATCCGCAGGCGACACGCCGATCGACTGCCGCTCGATGCGCGCATCGCCCAACGCTTCCTGCCACGCCCGCGGCAGCGGCAGGCCATCAGTGAAGGGATCGGGTGCTCCCATGTCGGGATGCTCCTGTTGCTGGGGACCCTACGGATTCTCGCCGATCCCGAAGCACACCGCCCAGCAGAGCGCGCAATGGAAGGAAGCAACATGAAATTGATGGTCATCGGCGCCAGCAGGGGCCTCGGTCGGGCATTCGTGGAAGGCCTGTGCAGTGCGGGCGACACCGTCATCGGCGTTTCGCGCAGCCGTCCGCGCGACTTTGAATGCCCCGAGGGTGTCACCCTGCAGTGGATCGAGGCCGATCTGTCCCAACCCACCCTGGCTGCCAATCACATCGCAGCGCAGGCACCGGCCGATCTGGATGTGCTGATCCACAACCTGGGCATCTGGGAAGAGACCGCCTTCAGCGACGAGTACGCCTTCCTCGACGAGAGCGATGCCGCGCTCACCCAACTGGTCGACGTCAACATCACCGCGACCCTGGTGCTGCTGCAGCGCCTGCTGCCGCGGGTACTGGGCGCACCACGCCCGCAGCTGGTGCTGACCGGCTCGACCTCGGCGCTGCCACGCAGCGGCCGCCCGGAAGTGGCGTTCGGCGCATCCAAGTTCGCGCTCAACGGCATCGCCGATGCACTGCGCGAGGGTTTCCGCGATCGCCGCCTGGCGGTGACCAGCCTGCAGCTGGGCTACCTCAACACCGACGATGCACTGTCGGTGCCGGTGGCAGAGGCCGCAGCACGCGGGGATGGCGAACTTGTCCCGGTACACGATGTGGTGACCATGGTGCGTGCGCTGCTGCAGCTGTCGCCGTCCGGCTTCGTACGTGAACTGGTACTGCCAGCCATCGCCGACCCACGCTACTGACCTTGCCGGCCGCCGCAGGGCACCATCAGTGGCCGCGCGCGCGGTCGTGGTTTACCCTGCTCCTCACCGGCCGTCGGTCACAGGCGGGAATGCTATGGATGCGCTGTCACGGGTCTCGGCCCAGGTCCTGGACGGTTCCCTGCCCAGCCTGCCGCTGTACCTGCTGCAGGCCACCGCAGTGATCGGCATGATCGGGGTGCTGCTGATCGCCACCCGCCGTGCCGGCCATGCCATTGAAGGCCGCCGCCTGTATGTGGGCGTGGCACTGGGCCTGATCTACCTGTTCAATTCCTGGTTCGTGGCCCGTTACACCCAGGGCGTGGTCAAGCTGCACCTCGGCTTCGACATTCTGCTGGTCAGCGGCCTGCTCGGCGGCTGGCGCGGTGGCCTGGTGTGCCTGGGCGCCAGCCTGCTGGCCCGCTACCAGTTCGCCGGCACCCAGTACTTCCTGCCTGCCGGCCTCGAGGCCACGCTGCAGATGCTGGCCGGCGTCTGGCTGCGCAGGCGCCTGCACCCACGCATGCTCAATGAACTCTCGCCGCGCATGATCCTGCAGGCCTGGGGCGTGCGTATCGTCGTCACTGCGTTGGGCCTGGCACTGGGCGTCGCAATCATCGGCGCCAATCAGCTACCCGTGGAGGAGTTGGCATCCAGCGCCTGCTGGCACTGCCATTATCGCTGCTGATGCTGGGCGCGGTGTTCGCACTGGTTTACAACGATGCGCAGATCGATGCACAGCGTCAGCGCGAACACGCCTGGCTGCGCATCGATCCGATCAGTGGCCTGCCCAACATGCGTGCGCTCGGCGAACGCCTGCAGCATTACTGGCGCGACAACGACGGTATCGGCAAGGCCTGCCTGATCGTGGCCGAGATGGGCAACCTGCGCGACCTGCGCCTGCGCTACGGTCCGCTGCAGGACAACGGCCTGTGGCAGCGCGACAGCACCGAAGAGGTGCATCGGCTGCTGCCCTCGCTGCCGGCCGGCCAGCTGGAGATCTACCAGTTCGGCGATGCCGCGCTGGCGATCCTGGTGCGCGACCTGACCTTGTCCGAACTGCGCACGCAACCGCAGATCACCGAGCTGGCCAGCAACCTGGCCGATCAGGTCGGCCGCGATTGGCCCGGCTTCCGGCCGCTGTTCCGCTGCGCGGTAGTCGAACTGAAGCCACCGGGCGCGGCAGACGATGGCCACCTGCCCTTCCGGGCAATCACCGTGGCGCTGAGTGCGATCGAATCCGGCGTCGTGTTCTTCGACGACACGATCCAGCGCGACAGCGAGATCGACGCCCTGATTGAAGTCGCCCTTGATCGCTGGCTGCAGCAGGGCGACGCCCCGCTGTGCTACCAGCCCAAGCATCGCCTGCAGGATCGCCAGCTGGTCGGCGCCGAAGCACTGCTGCGCATGCGCGACGGCGAGGGTCGGCTGATCGCGCCGATGCGGGTGATCTCGCTGCTGCGCCGGCAGGGGCGGCTGGCTGAACTGGAATGGGCCACGCTGCAGTCGGCCATCCACTTCCTGCAGCAGTGCCGACGCGATGGCACGCAGCTGAAAATCGCCGTGAATGTTTCGGCCGAGTCACTGCGCCTGCCCGGCTTCGGCCTGCGCCTGCAGGAACTGCTGCAGCTGCACGATGTGCCCGGCGTGATGCTGCGCCTGGAGATCGTCGAATGGACCGAGATCGTCGAGCGCGACGTGGTCGATGCCAACATCGCACAGCTGCTGGCGGCGGAGGTCACGTTGTCACTGGATGATTTCGGCGCTGGCTATTCAACCCTGATCCTGCTCTCGCAGCTGGCCATCGCCGAGGTCAAGATCGAGCAGGCGCTGATCGCCACACTGTCCGACGCCAAGTCGCAGTCGATCGTGCGCTTCATCGTCGAAGTCGCGCACCGCTGCGGTGCCATCGTGGTGGCCGAAGGTACCGAGACCCTGGCGCAGGAACAGCAACTGCGCGCACTGGGTGTGGATGTCGGCCAGGGCTATCTGTACTCGGCGGCGCTGCCGGCCGACGAGTTCCGCCGCTTCGCTGCCGGCTAGACCGCGTAGAAACCCAGGAACATCGCCACCGCTGATTCGGCAACGCGTGCACGCTCCTGTGCGCTCAACGGTGCCTGCCCCATCGTCACCTGTGGCCAGAACGCGAAGCTCTTCACCAGCCCGTGCAGCTGGTGGCCGGCAAAGTCCGGATCCACCTCGCGCAGGCGGCCATCGGCAATTGCTGCGCGGATCCAGGCACTCTCGCCACTTTCCTTCTCGCCCATGCGGCAGACGATGGCCTGCGCCCGCTCCGGTGAGTGGATGACCTCGGCCATCGCCACCCGTGCCAGGTCGATGAAGTTGGCATCGCTGAGCAGTTCCAGCTTCTGGCCCAGCAACTGCAGCAGCTGCGCCTGCAACGGCTGGTCCGCGCGATACGGCAGTGCGTCGCTGGCCACGCTGCGTTCCCACAACTCCTCCAGGATCATCGAAAACAACGCTTCCTTGCTCGGGAAATGGTTGTAGACGGTGCGCTTGGAGACCCCCGCCGCCTCTGCAATGCGGTCCATGCTGGTCGCCTCGTAGCCCGATGCACGGAACTCCTCCACCGCCGCGCGCACGATGGCATCGCGTTTACGGTCGGTCAGGCGTTGCGGGGCACGGGGCATGGCGGGAACCGGATAACTGAACGGACGCCACCATTTTACACCCATCAGTGTACTTTTGAAAAAGACGAAACTACACTGTGCAGTGTACCCAGCGGACGTCACCCATGAAGCGCCTGCTCCTTGTCCTCCTGCTTGGAATCCTCGCTGTGACCGCCTACACCTTCTGCAAGTCCTGGTCCCTCCCCGACTTCCCCGATTCGCCGCAGTACCGTGATGGCAAGTTCCGCAATGCCCTGCCCCGTCCGGCGATGGGCCTGCGCGACGGTGCGGAGATCTGGTGGACGTTCCTGTTCAACAAGCCCAAGGGCACCGTCCCGGCCCACCCCATTCCGGTGCAGCCGCTGGACCGCGCCACGCTGGACGCCGCACCGGACCGCAGCCTGTTCCGGCTGGGGCACTCCACGATCCTGCTGAAGCTGCGTGGCCAGTACTGGCTGACCGATCCGGTGTTCTCCGAGCGCGCCTCGCCGGTGCAGTGGTTGGGCCCGGCCCGCTTCCATGCGCCACCGATCAGCATCGACGCGCTGCCGCCGATAGCCGGTGTGATCCTCTCGCACAACCACTATGACCATCTCGACCATGCCGCGGTAATGCAGCTGGCCGGCAAGACCGCGCGCTTCATCGCCCCGCTCGGCGTCGGCGATCAGCTGATTGCCTGGGGTGTGGACGCCAGCAAGGTCGAACAGCTGGACTGGTGGCAATCGACCGAGGCCAGCGGCCTGCGCCTGACCGCCACCCCGGGCCAGCACTTCTCCGGCCGCGGCCTGGGCGACAGCGACCGCAGCCTGTGGGCGTCGTGGGTGATCCAGGACGACGACTTCCGCATCTTCTTCAGCGGCGACACCGGCTACTTCGACGGCTTCAAGGCCATCGGCGAGAAGTACGGCCCGTTCGACCTGACCATGATCGAGACCGGCGCCTATGATCCGCGCTGGGCGTTCGTGCACATGCAGCCGGAACAGACGCTGCAGGCGCACCTCGACCTGCGCGGCAAGTGGCTGCTGCCGATCCACAACGGCACCTTCGACCTGGCCCTGCACGCATGGCAGCAGCCGTTCGAGCGCATCACCGCATTGGCGGCCGCAAAGAACGTGCCGGTGGCTACGCCGATGATGGGCGAAGCGCTGGACATGCAGGCGCCGCAGGCGGGTACGCGCTGGTGGGAGACGGTGGAGTTGTAACGTGCGGTGCGCTTGACCTGCCGGAAACCATGTAGAGCCGAGCCATGCTCGGCTGCGTCAACCACAGAAGCGGCCTGCGACGCTGCAGTGCGTCATGTAACCGATTACATCCCTTGCTAGCGTAGCGCTCGCCCGATACCGGCCGAACCTGCGAGGCTGTACGTAATGACATTGCGCGCCGAACGCTACAAGGTCTCCCGCTCAGCCATTCCATGGCGAGCTGCCGCCACCCTGCTGTTGGCCGCCCTCGCCGCTGCCGCACAGGCACAGCCCCTTCCCCCGCGCAGCCAATGGCAGGCCAGCAGTTCCTCGCAGCAGGTGCCAGCGATGGCGATCAGCCACCTGATCGACGGCGACCCGAAGACCGTCACCGGCGGCGCCTTCAGCCCCGGCCACTGGTTCCAGATCGATCTGGGCACGCCAACCCGGCTGGCTGGTGCACGACTCACCTGGGATGTCTCCAACCCGGAAGGGTATTCACTGCAGACCTCAATGGATGGTAAGCAGTGGCAGACCGCGTACACGATGGCCGATTCACTGGGCGATGTGGAAACGCTGTACTTCGCGCCGCGGCAGGCGCGCTATCTACGACTGGCCAGTCCGCAGCGCACCTCCGACTGGGGTGTGTCGATCTTCGAGATGGAGCCGCTGGACAGCACACTCAGCGCACGCATCGCCGATGTCGATGCAACACAGGCAGCCGCGCTCTGGCAAGGCGGCGGCACCATTGCGGTTCCGACCGGAAAAGGTGGATCCCATGCGCTCGAGATCACGCTGCCGCAGGCTCAATCCTCGGCTGGCCTGGTGGTCGACTGGGCCGATGGCGCGCGCGGCGCTGCACGACTGCAGGCGCAGGATGCACAGGGCCGCTGGCAGGACGTCGCACACGATGCACAGGCGGCCAATCATCGGCAAAGCTGGCTGGCTGCTGACACGGCACAACCCCTGCGTGCGTTCCGGCTGAGCGTGGACGGCCCCGCACCGCAGGTCGCGCGACTGCGCCTGCTCGGGCCAAAGGCGGTAATGACGCCGATGAAGCGATACCAGATCACCGCCAGCGGCGCTCAGCGCGCGTTGTTCCCGGCATCGCTGCAGATGCAGCAGACCTACTGGACCGCCGTCGGTGTGCACGCAGGACGACAGAAATCGATCTTCGACGAATACGGCAATCTGGAAGCCTTCAAGGGCGCGCCGCTGGTGCAGCCGATCTGGCGTGGCGCTGACGGGCGTGCCGCTGGCGCGGCAGGACAGCCGATACAGCACGCGTTGCGGGATGGCTGGAAGCCGATGCCCTCCGCCATCTGGTCACCGCAGCCCGGCCTGGAGCTGCGCAGCGAGGTATTCGCCATCGAGCGCGACGGCCAGCCGGTAACGTTCTTGCGGCATCGCCTGCACAACACGGGCAGCGCCAGGATCGAAGGCACGCTCAGCCTGGTCGTGCGCCCGATGCAGATGAATCCGCCGTGGCAGAACGGCGGGCTGTCACCGATCCGCGATGTGACCATCGATGGGCAGGCGGTGCGCATCAATGGACGCACGCTGCTGCAGTCGCTCACGCCGGTGGCTGCGTCCGGCGCGGCGCCGTTCGGCAAGGATGGCGCAACGGAAATCACCGCGACCCTCGCTGCCGGCCAGCTGCCCTCCACGCAACAGGCGCGCGACGACGAGGGTCTTGCCTCGGCTGCGTTGAACTACCGCGTCTCGTTGGCGCCGGGAACCAGTGATGCCGTCGTGGTCGCGTTCCCGTTGGGCACCGCCCCCGCCGATGCCAATGGCGTGTTGCCCCAAGCGCCTGCGCTGGATCTGACCACGCTGCCCCGCGATGCCAATGCGGCGTTTGATTCACTGGCCACGCAGGCCTCCGCCGACTGGCAGGCACGGCTGGGCCGGGTCGGCCTGCGCCTGCCCGATCCCTCACTGGTCGACATGCTGCGCGCGCAGGCCGCCTACATGCTGATCAACCAGACCGGCCCGGCGATGCAACCCGGCCCGCGCAACTACAACCGTTCCTTCATCCGCGACGGCATGGCCACCTCGGCGGTGCTGCTGCGCATGGGCGAAGCCAAGGTCGCGCGCGACTACCTGGCCTGGTACAGCGAACACGGCGTGCATGCCAACGGCCTGGTCTCGCCTATCCTCAACGACGATGGCAGCGTCAACACCGGCTTTGGTTCGGACATCGAATACGACAGCCAGGGCCAGTACGTGGCGCTGGTGGCCGATGTCGCGCGCCTCGATGGCGGACCCGAATCGGTACGCGCCTATCTGCCGAAAGTGAAGGCAGCGCTGCGCTTCCTGCAGGAACTGCGCGAACGCACGCTGGCGCCCGGCTACAAGGCCGACCAGCCAGCGCCGGAGCGCTTCGCGGGCATTCTTGCGCCGTCGATCAGCCATGAGGGTTATCCGTCTCCCACCCACAGCTACTGGGACGACTATTGGGGCCTGAAGGGCTGGCACGACGGCGCGTGGCTGGCCGAATCGCTGGGCGACCACGAGACCGCAGCGTGGGCACGCGAACAGTACAAACTGCTTTACGACGCGCTGCATGCCTCGATCCGGGCGACGATGGCGTGGAAGGGCATCGACTTCATTCCCTCCTCGGCCGACCTGGGCGATGGCGATCCCACCGGCGTTTCGATCGCACTGGACCCGACCGGCGCACAGAGCGTGTTGCCCGCCGAGGCGCTGCGGACCACCTTCGCGCGCTACCTGGAGGACGTCCGCAAGCGCAGCCAGCCCGGTGCGCTGTACGCGTACACACCGTACGAGATCCGCAATGTGCTGAGCTATGTGCACCTGGGCCAGCCGCAGGTGGCCGATGAGCTGCTGCAGGGACTGCTGCATGATCGGCGCCCGCTTGAGTGGCAGGTGCTGGCTGAGGTCGTGCACTCACGCCTGCGTTTTCCGCGTTACCTGGGCGACATGCCGCATACCTGGATTGGTGCCGAGTACGGCCGCACGCTGTTCGGCATGCTGATGCGCGAGGACGATGATGCCCTCTCACTGCTGCCGGGCACGCCACCGTCTTGGGTGGCTGGCGATGGGTTGGCGGTCGAACGCCTGCCGACAGCGTATGGCACGTTGCAGATGCAGGCGCGGCAACGCGACGGGGTGCTGACGGTGGCGCTTGGTGAGGGGCTGCGCAGCGGGACGGCGGTGAAGGTCTGGTGGCCGGAGCGCACCATGCCGAAGACGGTGCGTGTGGATGGACGTAGCGTTTCCGACTTCGATGCCGAGGGTGTGCGGCTGGTGAAACCGTTCCGGACACTGGAGGCGCGTTGGTAGAGCAGCCGAGCATGGCTCGGCTCTACAAAGACGGAGGTAGCGCCGGGCCACGCCCGGCGTCATTGCAGCGTCGGCAACCCCGGCGGATTGGTCTGCGACTGCGGCACCGCCTCCTCGGCCACATTCCATCGCTTCAGCGCCTGCGCATAGGTGCCGCTGCCGATCTGGGTATTCAGCGCCTGCGTCACCGCGTCGGCCAGGCCGCTGCCCTTACGGGTGGTCACCGAAATCGCCGCAGCGTTCGGCCATCCCCCTGGGAACAGGCCAACACGCCGCACCTTGCCATCGCGTGCCGAATACGCGCCGGTGGCATTGGGCTCGAACGAGACATCGGCGCGGCCGGTGATCACCGCCAAGCGGCCGACCACCGCGTCGTCGAAGTACTGGTACTCCACCGGCTTCAGGCCGGCAGCGATGTTCTGCTGGTCCCACTGGCGCAGGATCTGGTCCTGGTTGGTGCTGGCGCCCACCACCACCTTCAGCCCGGCGACGTCGGCGGGCTTTTCGATCTTCTGTATCGGCCCATCGGCGCGCGTGTAGATGCCCAGCAGGTCGTAGCGATAACTGGAGAAATCGAACTTCTTCTTGCGCTCCTCGGTGACCGTCACATTGGAGAGCACCGCATCGTACTTGCCCGATTCCAGCCCCAGCGGCCAGTCAGGCCAGGCCACCGGTACGATCACCAGCTTCAGGCCCAGCCCATCGGCGATCAGCCGCGCGATGTCCGGCTCGATGCCGACCACGTCCTTGCTGTCGGCACCATAGTCGGCCAGCGGCAGCTGCCCCGGATGAGTGGCCACGGTGAACGTACCGGGGGTGACGAAGCGATAGTCGGCCGGGATCAACGCCTGAGCCTTCGGGTCAAACGTGCCCTTCAGCACGGCCGTGTTCGCACCGGCCAGACTGGTCGCGGCCACGGCGCCGGCATCCGGTGCCTGGCGCACGCGCGAATAGACGATGCCGGCGATGCCGATGACCAGCACGCCCACGATCAACAGGGTGCTGCGCGAGGGGCGACGGGGTGCTGCAGGGCTCATGGTGTTCCTTCCAGGGCTATAGGGTCTTGGCCAGGAAATCGGCGGTGCGTTGCTGGCGCGGGCGCTCGAACAACGCCTCGGGCGTGCCCTGCTCGATCACCCGCCCCTGGTCCATCATCACCACGTGGTCGGCCACGCGGCGGGCGAAACTCAGCTCATGGGTGACGATCACCAGCGTGGTGCCGGAACGGGCCAGCTCCTCGATCACGCTGAGTACTTCAGCCACCAGTTCCGGGTCCAGTGCCGAGGTCGGTTCATCGAACAGCAGCACCTTCGGTTGCAGCGCCA
Organism: Stenotrophomonas sp. YJH_SMC_46; assembly: GCF_059370315.1. NCBI lineage: Bacteria > Pseudomonadati > Pseudomonadota > Gammaproteobacteria > Lysobacterales > Lysobacteraceae > Stenotrophomonas > Stenotrophomonas sp. YJH_SMC_46. The sequence continues at coordinate 726,882 of NZ_JCAFTO010000003.1, read as the reverse complement.
GTGCGCGGGCGATCGCGATGCGCTGCTGCTGGCCACCGGACAGCTGGCGTGGGAAGGCATCGGCCTTGTCGGCCAGGCCGACCCGCTCCAGCAGTGTGCGCGCCTGCTGCTCGGCCTGCGCGCGCGATACACCACGTACCGCGATCGGTGCCTCGATGATGTTCTCCAGCGCGGTCAGATGCGGGAACAGGTTGAAGCCCTGGAACACCATGCCCACCTCGGCACGCCGACGGCGGATCTCGCGCTCGGGAAGTTCGTACAACGTGTCACCCTCGCGGCGGTAACCGATCAGCTGGCCGCCGACAGTCACGTAACCACTGTCCGCGCGTTCCAGGTGGTTGATCAACCGCAGCAGCGTGGATTTCCCGGCACCGGACGGGCCGATCAGCACCGTCACGCTGCCGGCGCGCAGGTCCAGGCTCACGTCTTCCAGCACCGGCTGATCGCCGAACACCTTGCCCACGCCATGCAGCGATATCGCCGCACCCTCGCCCGCTTCCACCTGGGTGGCGATGCGCGGGCGGTTGGCCACGCGCGGCGCAGCATCACTGGATGTCCGCACCGGTGACGACACCCGCGACACCGAGCGCTCGCGCTGCAGCTGGCCGCGCGCGAAGCGCTGTTCCACGCGCCGCTGCAGCAGTGAAAGTACGGTCAGGATCACCAGGTACCAGACCGTGGCCACCATCAGCAGCGGCACCACTTCCAGGTTGCGCCGATAGATCACCTGTACGGTGTAGAACAGCTCCGGCAGCGCCAGCACGTAGACCACCGAGGTGCTCTTGGCGAGGCCGATCACATCGTTGAACGCCGCCGGCAGGATCGAACGCATCGCCTGCGGCAGGATGATGCGGCGCACCTGGCGGCCACGCGGCAGGCCGAGCGCGGCCGCGGCCTCGTACTGGCCGTGGTCAACCGAGAGAATGCCACCGCGGATCACCTCGGCCGAGAACGCTGCCTGGTTCAGGGTCAGGCCCAGCACCGCGGCGGTGAACACACCGATCAGCTGCGTGGTCGGGTACGAGAACAGGCTGATGCCGGTGAACGGCACGCCCAGTTCGATGGTGCTGTACAGATAGCCCAGGTTGTTCAACAGCAACAACAGCACGAGTAGCGGAATCGAGCGGAACAACCACACATAGCCCCACGACACCGCCGACAGCAGCGGCGAGCCGGAGACGCGTGCCAGCGCGAGCAGCGTACCCAGCACGAAGCCGAGGCCGGTACCGAGCGCGGTCAGCAGTAGCGTGCGACCCAGGCCTTCCAGCACCGGGCGTGCGAAGAACCACTCGGCGAAGGTGCCCCAGCCCCAGCGCGGATTGCCCAGCACGGACTGCAGCCCGATCAGGATCAGCGCCAGTGCCAGCACCGTGCCGAACACCTGCAGCGGATGCCGGGCCGGCACGATCTTCAGTGCCGGTCCGGGCGCCGGACGAGCGGCGATGCCCTCCAGCGCGGTCGACGGTGTGCTCATGCGTGGGCTCCGTGCAGCGGTACCTGTGCAGGGGTAACGACAGGCGTCGTCGCCCGCAGGTGCTTCTCGAACGGCAGATGCGCAACCGTTTCCGGGTCGGCCTCCAGATCGAACAACGCGGTGTAGCCGTGGCTCAGGTACAGGCCAACAGCTTCAGGCTGGCGGAAGCCGGTCGTCAGGAACACCCTCCGGTACCCTTGCCGCGCCGCCTGCTCTTCCAGCTCCTGCAGCACGCGCCGCGCAATGCCCTGGCGACGCAGCCCGGGCAGTGTCCAGATGCGCTTGAATTCGGCGGTATCCGGATCGCGGTGCGGCATGAACGCACCGCCGGAAATCGCCACCCCGTCGCGCAGCAGCAGCACGAAGGCGCCCACCGGGGCCGCAAAGGCCTGCGCCGGGTAGCGCTGCAGCTCCTCGCGAGCGCTGCCACCGATGCGTCGGCGCACGTCGGCATAGCGGGTGTCGTACTCCTGTTCCAGGCCGTCGAACAGCGGCCGCGCCAGCGGATCATCCACCGAGGTATAGAGGAAGCGTTCGCTGCTGCTCATGCCACGTCCTTCACCAGATAGTCTTCGGCCAGCCGCGCCCACAGGCTGGCGGCGGGGGCAATGGCGGCGTCGTTGAACACATAGCGCGGGCTGTGCAGCGGTGCGCTCTCGCCGTTCCCGACGAACACGAAGCTGCCCGGTCGTGCCTGCAGCAGGAACGCGAAATCCTCGCTGGCCGTGCGCGGTGCGAAGTCGGGCACCACCTGTCCGGCGCCGAAGCCCTGCACGGCCACCTCGCGGATGTAGGCGGTCTGCTGCGGATGGTTGATCACACTGGGGAAGCCGCGCGGGAATTCGATCTCGGCGCGCGCACCGAACGCGGCGGCGGTCTGTTCGGCAATCTCGGTGACCCGGCGCCGCAGGGTATCGCGCACCTCCGGTAGATAGGCGCGCACGGTCAGCTTCAGCTCGACCATGTCCGGAATCACGTTGGCGGCCTGCCCACCGTGGATCGAACCGACGGTCACCACCCCCATCTGCCGCGGATCGACATTGCGCGACACCACGCTCTGCAGCGCAGTGATGATGTGCGCGGCGACCAGAATCGGATCCACGCTGCCCTGTGGTTCGGCGCCATGGCCACCCTTGCCGATCACCTTCAGCCGTGCCCAATCCACCGATGCCATCGCCGGGCCATCGACAAAGCCGAAGTGGCCCACCGGCACGCCCGGCCAGTTGTGCAGCCCATAGATCGCATCCACCGGGAAACGCTCGAACAAGCCATCGGCCATCATCTTCGATGCGCCCGAGCCCGTCTCCTCGGCCGGCTGGAACACCAGCTGCAGGGTGCCGTCGATATTGCCGTGATGGGCCAGATAATGCGCCGCAGACAGCAGGATGGCGGTGTGACCATCATGACCGCAGGCATGCATCAGGCCGTCGGTCTGGCTGGCGTAGGCCAGGCCGGAGTCCTCATGGATCGGCAGTGCGTCGATGTCGGCGCGCAGGCCGAGGCGACGGCTGCCCTGCCCGCGATGCAGCGTGCCGACCACGCCGGTGCCACCGAGGCCGGTGGTCACCTCATAGCCCCATTGCTGCAGCAGCTCGGCCACGCGGGCGCTGGTGCGGTGCTCCTCGAAGGCGAGCTCCGGGTGCTGGTGCAGGTCATGGCGGATCGCGATTGTGGCCTCGGCGCGTGCCGCGATCTCGGGCAATATGCCACTGGTTGGGGAAGTCCGCCGGGCGTGGCCCGGCGCTACCGCGGTTTCTCCGCTCATCGCCTTATCCCGCCTTCCGTGCCGGCTCGGCGTCGGTCGAATAGCGGCTGGCCTTGTACGGCAGACCCAGATGCTCGCGCAGGGTCTGTCCTTCCAGCTCGCGCTGGTGGTAGCCGCGCGCCTGCAGGATCGGCAGCACCTGGGTCACGAAATCGTCCAGGCCCTCGCGCTGCGCGGCGAAGCCGAGAATGAAGCCATCGCTGGCACCGGCATCGAACCAGCGGATCAGCTCATCGGCCACATGCTCCGGTGTGCCGATGAAGTTCGGCCGTGGGCTCACTGCTTCCAGTGCCACCTGGCGCAGGCTCAGGCCCTTCTCACGCGCATCCTGCTTGATGCGGTCGGTGGTGGAACGGAACGAGTTGCTGCCGATGTCACCCAGCTCCGGGAACGGTGCATCCGGATCGTACTGGCTGAAATCGTGGTGATCGAAGAAGCGCCCCAGGTACGCCAGTGCATCCTCCAGCGTGGCCAGTGCGGCAATCGCCTGATACTTGGCTTCGGCTTCCTCGGCGGTGCGGCCGACGATGGGGCCGATGCCCGGAAAGATCTTCACGTCATTGCCGCTGCGGCCGTGCGCGATCGCCGAGTTCTTCACCTTCTGGGTGAATGCACGGGTTTTTTCCAGCGATGGCGAATGGGTGAACACCGCATCGGCGTACTTGCCGGCCAGCGCGATGCCATCGTCAGACGAACCGGCCTGGAAGATTACCGGCTGTCCCTGCGGCGAACGCTGGATGTTGAGCGGGCCTTCCACCTGGAAGAAGCGGCCCTTGTGGTCGAGGCGGCGGAATTTCTCCGGTGCGAAGAAGGTGCCGCTGTCGCGCTCACGCACGAAGGCGTCGTCGTCCCACGAATCCCACAGCCCCTGCACGACGTCCAGGTACTCATCGGCGATCTGGTAGCGCAGCGCGTGATCCGGGTGCGGCCGGCCGTAGTTGCGGCCCGAACCCTCCAGTGGCGAGGTCACCACGTTCCAGCCGGCGCGGCCGCCACTGAGCAAATCCAGTGAAGCGAACTGCCGTGCCACCGTGAACGGATCGCTGTAGGACGTCGACAGCGTGCCCGCCAGGCCGATCTTTTTCGTTGCCGTGGCCAGCGCCGACAGCAGCGAGATCGGCTCGAAGCGGTTGAGGAAATGCGGGATCGACTTCTCGTTGATGTACAGGCCATCGGCCACGAAACCGAAGGCAATGCCGTTGTCCTCGGCGGTGCGCGCAATGTCGATGTAGAACTGCAGGTTGACGCTGGCATCGGCCGGATTGGACGGATGCTTCCAGGCATGCATGTGGCTGCCGGGGCCCTGCAGCATGATGCCGAACGGAATGTGGCGCGGGGTGGTGCTCATGGGAATCGCTCCTGCAGGTCAGGCCACCGCCGCGCGCGGCGCGGGCGACAGCAGTTCAAGGGATGTCAGGCGTGCGTCGAGGTCGGCCACCGGCGCGTCGAGGATGAATTCGCCCACGCCGAAGCGCCGATGCAGCGCATCCAGTTCGTCACGCACGTGCTGCGCATCGCCGGACAGCACGCTCGGACGCGTTTCCTCGATGCGGAAGTCGGCAACGCCCACCTGGCGCGCGTACTCGGCAGCCGCCTCGGGGCTGGGCAGGTTCACCGCCTGCCCGGGACCAAGGTGCAGCTTGTAGACGCGTAGCGCACCGATATGCCGTGCAGCCGCTTCGGCCGTAGGTGCGGCGAAGGCCACCGTGGCCAGCAGCGGGGGCTGCGAGGAGACGCTGCGGTAGGCGTCGAATGCGGCCTCGATGTGCTTCGGATCACCATCGAAGTGCGCGGCGTAGACGAAGCGCCAGCCCAGCTCGGCCGCCTGCTTCGCGCTCTGCGGGCTGGCACCGAGCAGGAAGCGCTCCGGCGCCTGCTGCGGGATCGGGCGCGCCTGCGCTTCGGCGTCGGTACCCGACAGGTAGCCCTCCAGGTCGCGCAGTTGCTGGTCGAAGTCGGCAAACGCCGGCCGCCCTGCTGCCAATGCAGCCGTAGAGGCCGGCAGGCCACCGGGTGCCTTGCCCACGCCCAGATCGACACGCCCCGGCGCCAGCGCCGACAGCAGGTTGAAGTTCTCCGCTACCTTGTACGGCGCATAGTGGCGCAGCATCACCCCGCCGCTGCCGATTCGGATGCGCCGGGTCTGCGCCAGTACCCAGGCCGCGAGCACTTCCGGTGCGGGGCTGGCCAAGGTCGGCGCGGCATGGTGCTCGGCAAACCAGTACCGGTGGTAACCCAGCTGCTCGGCGCGCTGAGCCAGCTGCAGGCTGTTGCGCAGCGCCTGCTCCGGTGAGGCGCCCTCGGCCGCCGGGCTCTTGTCCAATACGCTGATCTGATAGCTCATCGTCGCGTCCTCGCTCAGGGGTGGGCCACGGGAATGCCGAGCAACCCGTTCAGCGCAGCCAGGATCGGTTCGGCACCGGAGATGTACTGGCGGTTCTGGTGCGCACCACTGGCCAGCTCGCTGTGCACGCCCTGCGGCAGCACCAGCTTGGGCAGCGACTGGTCCTGCTCGCCGATCTCGGCGATCACCTCGCGGCGCGGCCGCGCGAAGCCGATGCGGCGCACGTCCAGCTGCGCGTCCAGGCCGTCGATGCTCGACAGCGCCCCTTCCAGCAGCAGGCTGTGCCGACAGAAGAAGCGCTGGCCGGGAATCTGTCCGTCCTCGAACTCGCGGTCGAGCAGGAACAGGATGGGCTTATCGGTTGCGTCCAGACTCACGGGGTCGTCCTCATCGGGGGGCGGCAATGCGATGCCGCTTCGATATCGATGCTAGAGATGACCGCGACCGCGACAGCGATGCCAGGCGACAATCGGCGGTCAGATTCGGCCACGCAGATGCGCCTTGGCCATAAGCAAAGCGCCGCCGGTTATGCCCTCAGGCGATGCGTCGCAGCGGCGCCGCTACCGCCAGCGACTGCGTGGCCAGATGTCCGGCCGCACGCTCGGTCGCCAGCGCGATGCGAGCCTGCAAGGCCACACTGGTGATGTGCTCACCCTCGAAGTCGGCCGGCGTGGCGTACACCCCGATCGGCAGCGTGTGCGCCTGCAGGAAACTGAACAACGGCCGCAGCTGGTGATCGATCACCAGCGCATGGCGCTCACTGCCACCGGTTGCCGCGAGCAGTACCGGCGTATCCACCAGCGCTTCCAGGCCGATGAAGTCGACCAGATGCTTGAACAGCCCCGGATACGATCCCCGATAGACCGGCGCAGCCACTACCAGCAGCCCGGCCGCCTCGATCGTCTGCAGCGCCTGCTCCACGGCGGGCTCCACTTCGTCGCGCGACAACGACTGCCCCAGCGAACGCGCGATCGGTGCCAGCTCCACCAGATCCACACTGGCATGCACCCGCTGCTGCAGCGACGCCAGCAGGTACCGCACCAACAGCAACGTGCGCGACGTCGCCGAACTGGTCGGCGACCCCACCACTGCAACCACCCTCAATGCAGAAGACATGAACTGCTCCTCGATGATGCCGAACTACCGCCGGCCGCCTTTCGCCTTGTGTAGAGCCGAGCCATGCTCGGCTGCTCCACCTCAGAACCGGTAATTGATCCGCCCGTACCAGAACGCCCCGATGCGGCTCAGCACGTCGCCCGAATCCCAGGTCGTCTCGATGCTCGCCACATCGGTGGCACTGCGCGCGTACTCCGGCACCTTGCGGGTGCGCTTGTCGAACACGTTGTTAATGCCCAGCGCCGCACTCCAGCCCGCACCCAGTTCCACGCCACCGGAGAGATTGGTCACCAGCACCGGCGGCTGTTTGTACTCCACGCCGTTGTTCAGGCGCTTGATCGGGCCGTAGTAGGTGAAGTCGACGTTCGAGCGCCAGCGCCCGTTCTGCCAGCCCAACCCCGCCACCTGCGTGTAGCTGGGCGTACGGAAGCGCAGCGCGTACTCGCTGGTCCTGGTCAACAGGTTGATGTTCGGCAGCCCCTGCAGCGCCGCCGGAATGTCGCTGACCTTCTGGATGGTGGTACGCCCCACGTTGGCCGCATAGCTCCAGCGCAGCTTGCCCCACGCGGTTTCCTGGTTGGCCTCCAGGGTCAGCTCGACACCGCGTGTGCGGGTATTGCCCACGTTGGTGAAGTAGCTGGCGTAGAACGCATCACCCGGCAGGATGCTGATGCCGGCCGAGCCCAGCAGCGCATCGATGGTGTTCTTCTGCGCTGCGCTCAGCACCGTGCCGCTGTTGTCGGTGATGCGCGCCGGATCCTGTGCGTTGTAGCCGATCTGGCTGGACTGCCCAAGCTGGCCACGGATATCGATCTGGTACGCATCCACGGCCAGGTGGAACGCCGGGCTCGGGTCCCAGGTCACGCCCAGGCTGTAGTTGGTGGCTTTCTCGGGCTTCAGCGGCGTGGCACCCAGTGCGATCCCCGCCGGCGAAGACACCTGCGCAACCAGCGTGGTGCCGCAGGGGCAGCTGCCCGTGGCCTGGTAGAACTGCGCGCCCAGGCTGGGTGCATGGAAACCGTTGCTGACCGTCGCGCGCACGCCCAGCGCATCGGTGACGTCGAAGCGCGTGGTCAAGCGCCCGGTGGACACGCTGCCGAAGTCGGAATGGTCTTCCCAGCGCGCGGCGGCATCCAGGTACCAGCGCGAGGTGATGTTGGTGGCCGCGCCCACATAGACCGCCTTGCTGTTGCGGGTAGCCTTCACCGCATCGGCAGTCGAATAGCCGACGAACGCCGCAGCACCAAAGCCGGTATACGACTCCCACTGCCCGGCCCCGCGTTCGTACTTTTCGTGCTGGTATTCGGCGCCCGCGCTCACTTCCAGCGGCGAGGCGAATGCCGCCACCTCGAAGCCACGGCGCAGATCGAGGTTGGCGATACCCTGCTGGTAGTCCAGCTTGCCGTCGTAGAAATCGGTGGGCGAGCCGGGGTACTGCAGCGAGTAGTTCACCGAGTTGCGCGTATAGGTGCGCACCGTGCTGCGGTTGCCGGTAAGGCTGGCGTCGTAGTCCCAGCCTGCGATCTGGCCTTTCACGCCCGCGGTGCCGGTGTACTGCTTCTCCTTGGTTTCCAGCACCGGCAGGAAGCCATCGGGAAACACGCTCAGCACGCCTGGAGCCTTGTAAGTGGTGAAGATGGTCGCCGGCAGGCGGAAGTTCTGGATCGCCTGCGCGGTGCGGTCGCTGGCGGTGGCATTGGCGTAGAACTGCGCGCTGTCGCCCAGGCCATGGCCCACGTTCACCGCGAAGGCCTTCAGCGCATACGACGGCGCGCTGAGGATGGTATTGGCCTCGGCGTTGCGGCTGGCTTCGGCCGGGTTCGGCGTTGCACCGGCCGGCAGCCGGTTGTTCGGACGCAGCGCCACCAGATTGCCGCTACCATCCACCGCCGGGTAGCTCAGATAGCCATCGATGTAGCGGCGGGTACGGATCGCGTGGTGCTGCCGCGTGGTCTCGCCGGACAGGTTGACGAAGCCATCGGCACCCCACGGCAGGCCCACGTTGGCACGCACGCTGGTTCGCGAGCCATCGCCATCAATGCTCTGCCCGCTTTCCACGGCGAGCTCGCCACCGTGCGCCTGCGACTTCAGGATCACGTTGACCACACCGGTAATCGCATCGGAGCCATAGATGGCAGACGCACCATCGCGCAGCACTTCCACGTGATCGATGGCCGACACCGGAATCAACGCCAGGTCCGCCCACGCATGGCCTGGGAAGCCGCCCCCATTGGCACCGCTCACATAGGCACTGGCATTGCGGCGCTTGCCGTTCACCAGCACCAGCGTGTAGCCCGGCGACAGGTTGCGCAGCTGGTAGCCACGGATCAGGCTTTCCTGGTCGCTCTGGTAGCCACCGATCTGGCTCAGCGACGGCAGCGCACGCTGCAACGCTTCCAGCAGGTTGCCCTGCCCGGTAGCGGCAAGGTCCTCGGCAGAGATCACATCGATGGGCGTGGAGCTGTTCTTCACCGTGCGCGTGCTGGTGCGCGAACCGGTCACTACCACTGCATCCAGCGTGGACGCTGCCACGTTGGCTGTCGCGGCGGTGGCGGCAGGATCGGCATCGGCTTCGGCCGCATGGGTGGGCGACGCGGCGAGGATAGCAGTGATCAGAACCGCGAGAGTGCTCAGGACAGGGGTGTGGGCGGCAGGCATGGGGGCTCGTGGGGGTGGGCCGGAAACACGCTTCCATTCAAGGGCCTGTTCACCCACGGCAACAGGCGGGATCGCGTCACCCAGCCGTAACATCCGGCCACCCACATGACCGCTGGTAATGACGTTAGGCCGCAGCACCGGTGCCCTGCATTCTGTAGAGCCGAGCCCACGCTCGGCTGCTCCTCGCGACGGCGTCAGATGCATCCCCCTGCCGGTATTGAGCCGAGCGTGGGCTCGGCTCTACAAGAGGGGAGCGACCGCTCCATATGCCTGGTCGGCATCACCTGATGCCCTCGCACCACGCAGCGCCCCGCATCTGCACCCGTAGCATCAAGCCATGCCCAGCCCACCCGCCGATCCCACCGCGCCGCTCGTCGCCATCGTTGCCTGCCACGGCCAGGGCCTGTTCGAGTTCGGCTGTGCGGTTGGCCTGTTCGCGCCGGTGCGGCCGGAACTCGGCGTAGCCTGGTATCGCACCCAGCTGTGCGCGGGTGAACCCGGTGCGCTGCGCATGCTTGGCGGAACGCAGGTGCAGCTTCCCTACGACCTCAGCACAGTTGATGACGCCGACATCATCGTCATTCCCGGTTGGCGCGAGCCCAGCGAGCGCCCGCCACAGGCGCTGCTTGATGCACTCATCCGTGCCCACGGCCGTGGCGCGCGCATCGCTTCGATCTGCTCCGGTGCCTTCGCGCTGGCGTGGGCCGGGCTGCTCGATGGCCGCCAGGCCACCACCCACTGGCGCCTCACCGAAGCGCTCGCACGCGAGTTCCCGCGCATCGATGTGCGCGAAGATGCACTGTATGTAGACACCGGCAGCATCATCACCTCGGCCGGCTCGGCCACCGGCATGGACATGATGCTGCACATGGTGCGCAAGGATTACGGTGCGCGCGTGGCCAACCTGGTGGCCGAGCGACTGGTACTGGCGCCATGGCGTGATGCCGAACGCAGCCAGCGCGTCAGCCGCGCCATTCCCCATGGCGAGCCCTCGCGTCTGGCAAAACTGATGGAATGGATGCGCCGCAACCTGCGCGAGCCGCACTCGCTGGGCAGTCTTGCCGAGCAGGCCGCGCTCAGCCAGCGCACCCTGCAGCGGCAGTTCCTGGAAGCCACCGGCCTGTCACCCATCGACTGGCTGATCCGCGAGCGCGTGGCATTCGCCCGCGAGCTGCTGGAAACCACTGACCGGCCGCTGCAGTGGATTGCCGAGCAGGCCGGCTTTGGTTCGCAGGAGTCGTTCCGCCGGCACTTCCGCGGCCAGGTGGACGCCAGTCCTACCGAATACCGCAGCCAGCATCGCGGCGGAATTGGCGCGGATCGGCTGGTGGGCTGCTGATCCAACGCATCACTCCCAAGTGATGCGTGAGGAAAGGCTCACGGCAGGCTACGGCGCCCCACGTATAGTGACGGGCGTCACAAGAACCCCTTCCATGCTCCACGCATTTGCCTACTCCAGCCACATGTCGGCTGGGCTTTCCGATGAAATCCTCCGGCAGATCGTCTCCTGCTCTGCCACGTTCAACCGTCGCGTGGACGTTACCGGAGCGCTGCTCGTCGACGGTCAGCGGTTTTTCCAGTACGTCGAAGGTCCTCCCGACGGCCTGGAGGCGGTCAAGCGCCGCATCCATGACAGTCGCTCGCATGCTGCCGTCGTTCCGGTACTGGACATGGCCATCAGCGCGCGTGCTGTTCCCTATTGGGCCATGACCCGCATCGACACCGGGCAGATCATGGTGTCCGGCCTGGTCAATGCGCGATGGGACGAATTTGGCCATGCCGTTCCGGGCATGGATCAGCTCGTCGGCCTGCTGCGTCCGCACTTTCCGCGCATCGGCCCGCTCAGTGCGCACCATGCATCCGTCGGATCCAGCTGAACCGCCGCCTTGCGCGCGTAGTCCCACGCGGCCGCGTACTCCCTGCGCACGTCATCATTCAAGCCGCGTTACCCATCGTTCCTGCCAGATCCACAGCATGCCTGTACCTGCTCAACCTTCAACGGAAACACGTGCCTCGCCTGCCGAGTTGTTCGAGGTTGTCGTCCTGCGCGTAGGCACGGCCCTGTTCGCGATCGACGTACAGGTGGCCGTGGAAATACGCGGCCCCGAGACCTTCGGCCCTGCAGATCAGCATGGCAGGCGGAACCTGGAGGTACGAGGGCAGCCGTTGCCGGTAGCCGACCTGCGCAGGCTCAGCGGTCAACCGGCATTCGGTGGCGGCAGCCCTGCCGTGCTCTTGATCAACGCCGGTAGCGCAACCCTGGCGCTGGCGGTGGATGAAGTGCTGGAAATCGAAACACCGGACGCAACGCCAGACGTATCCGCGCCTGCCGAGGGTCGGGTGTTCAACTTCTGCAGCCGGCATGTTCGGGTGGATGCCACACGTTCGGCTGCGCTGATCGAACCGCAGTCGTTGCTGGCTGAAATGGCCATGCGGGACTGAGGTGCCTCTGCTCAAGGGCGCCTGCGAACCGGTTGAGACCGCATGCGCCAGCACTGCGCGGCAAAGCCCAGCACAAACACTGCCGCCAATCCCAGCAACGTATGCAGCACCACCGGGGCCATCGGCGCGGCAGCAATCGGATGCGCTGCCGGCACGCGGGTCAGCGTTTCGTTGACGCCGGGCACCAGCGACAACAGGAAACTGAACGACAGCGCGAAGGTCGACAGGTAACGCGCTGCGCGCCCCAGCCAGCGCAGCCGGGCGGCCAGCACGCCGCCGAAGGCGACCAGCAGCACGATCAACCCGAATGCGTGGCCCGGGTTGATCCCGCCCGTACTGGAGACGGTGAACGAGGTGGCCACCGACAGCACCAGCCCGAGCAGGTACAGCTTGCCCGCGCGCGTGGCGGGATCGATTGCGCGATGACGAATGAAGGCATACAGGCCACTCAACACCGGGATCAGGCTGACAGCGGTATGGATCACGCCAAGCGTGGACAGAGGGTGGGACATGGGACATCTCCAGGGACAGAATGAACCTACTAGTAGGTAGGCGTTAGACTCAAAAAGAAGGCCCGCGTCACCGCAGGCCGACCACACATCTCTCAGGACGCCGCGCTCACCCGTGCGATCGCCAACCGTGCCAGTGCCGCGAAGGTCGCCGCGTCACCAAAACCGCGCGCGGCCAGCATCGCGCCATGCACCGACGACATGAACGCCCTGGCCTCGTCCGCAGGGGAACCCTGCAGGCGCAACTGGCCCAGCGCGGCGCCCTTCTCCAGCGTCACCGTCAGCCACCCGCTCAGATCCTCGAAATGCCCGCGTACTTCTTCGGCAATCTCCGCAGGGATCATCGGTGCCTCTGCCGCCAGCATCGCGCAGATGCAGAACGAAGACGTGCCACCGGCAATACAGCTGGACCAGTAGTCCACATAGGCGTTGAGCTCCTGCAACGGGTCGCCCAGCTGCCGGTCCAGCAGCGCCAAGCCTTCGCGCGCCTCGGCCCGGTACAGCTCAACCACCGTGCGCACCAGATCCGCCTTGCTGGGGAAATGGTGGTGGATGCTGGCCTTGCTGATGTTCACCCGCGCCGACACGTCGGCGTAGCTGAAGCCGTTGTAGCCACCGGCCTCCAGCAGCGAACGGGCGTGGGCCAGGATCTCCTGGGCCTTGGGCGAGAGCGACTCTTTCATGTCGTCAACCTACTAGTAGGTTGACACGCTGTCAACTCCCCGCTGCCGGGTGGGCAGCATCTGGTAGTGCCGGCCGCTGGCCGGCAACTGCACACCCCCAACTCCACCGGGATGCCGGCCAGCGGCCGGCACTACCAGGGCCGGACGTCCGTGGGCCAGATTTGACATGCAGGCATTTACCTGCATATAGTCCACTCGACGGCGGCGCCTGCCTGCCCATCGCGAGGAACCTGCAATGGTGGATATCGCACACCGGGTCGGCATCAAGGCCCCCGCAAGCCAGGTGTATGAAGCACTGGCCACCCCCGAAGGCGTCGCCGCATGGTGGGCTGAAGACACCCACGGCGACCGCGAGACCGGCGGCACGGTCAGGGTGCGCTTCACGAACAACGGCCAGGAGATCGGCGCCATGGAAATGCAACTGGAACAGCTGATTCCCGGCGAGCTGGTGCTCTGGAAGTTCCTGGCCGGCCCCGCCGAATGGATCGGCACGCATGCACGCTTCGCACTGAAACAGGAAGGCGACTACTGCATCGTGCTGTTCACCCACGAAGGCTGGAAGGAACGCGTCGAGTTCACCTTCCACTGCAGCACCAAGTGGGCGGTGTTCCTGATGAGCCTCAAAGCCCTGCTGGAAATCGGCAAGGGCCAGCCCAACCCGCACGACGTCAGGATCGACAACTGGAACTGAAGACGCCCCGCATGAATGCAGACAAGGTGTTCAAGGCCCTGGCCGACCCCACGCGCAGAACGCTGCTGGACCTGCTCTGCGAAGACAACGGCCAGACCCTGGGCCAGCTCTGCGAGCACCTGGACATGGCCCGGCAATCGGTCACCCAGCACCTGGGCCTGCTGGAAGACGCGAACCTGATCAGCACCGTGCGTCGTGGTCGCGAGAAGCTGCACTTCATCAACCCGGTGCCGCTGCATGAAGTCTACGAGCGCTGGGTACGCAAGTTCGAGCAGCAGCGCCTGAGCCTGCTGCATGACCTGAAACGAGAACTGGAAGGAGAATGACGATGTCCGCAGAGACCACCCGCTTCATCCACGTGATCTATATCGCCTCCACGCCACAGAAGGTGTTCGAGGCCATCACCCGCCCCGAGATCGCCAGCCGCTACTGGGGCCATGAGAACGTCTCGGACTGGAAGCCCGGCTCGCGCTGGCAGCACGTGCGCGCCAACGAAACGCGCTCGGTCGAGCTGGTCGGCGAAGTGGTGGAAAGCACCCCGCCCTCGCGTCTGGTCATCACCTGGGCCGCCGCCTCGCAAGCCGACAACCCGGATGCCTACAGCCGGGTGACCTTCGACATCGTGCCCTACCAGGACATGGTGCGGCTGACCGTTACCCACGACGAGCTGGAACCCGGCAGTGGCATGGATACCGGCATCCGCCAGGGCTGGCCGATCGTGCTGTCGAGCCTTAAGTCGCTGCTGGAGACGGGCAAGGGGTTGGATGTGTTTGCGAAGCCGAGTTGAGAAGTGCAGCTGTGCAGGTTGGCTAGGCAACCCGCACAGCTCAGCTATCGCCATCCGATCGAGGACGTGTGAATGCGGTTGCGGCTGCGACAAGAGCGCGAGAAGGCAACGCTACTTGCACACCCCGACCTGTCTTCCCTGCCATACAGCCTGCGAAGGAGTTAGCTTCTCATTGGCAGAACCGGCGGGACTTAGCGCCCCATCAAGATAGGTTGCACGCATGCCGCTTTTCTCCTTTAAAAGAGCGATGGACTCTGTCTTCCCGTTCAGCAAAATAAGTTGATCTCCACGGACCTCGATCTTCATGACCTCGGGGGTACTAACCTCTCCCTCGTATCTTTGTACAAGGACGTAGCCTCGATCTGCGCCGCCGATGAACGACAATTCCAGTCCTAACAGGTCGCCGGATTCGGGATGCCTGCAGACGTTCGAATAAGTAGGTGCAGGAATTTTAGAACCATCGCCTATCGCGACTCCAGGCAAGAGCAACAGAGTCAGCGTGATGATTCGTGACAGTTGCAAGTTGATCATTTCTTAGTCTCCATTCCTTAATGCGCGAACTTGACGGGCCGCTTCATCTATAAGTGGTTGCCTATCTCCACCTGGCGCGGGATCGAAATAGAAGTGAGGCGGATCACTCGGCCTGAAAGCCCCCCCAAGACAATCCTGCATCCGCAGCCGTACTCCTAATTACACTGCGCTGCTCGTCACCAGTAAGGCCTCCCGGAACGTTTCGCAAGCTGGAATAATTCACATCCACAGCAAACCCAGCCGAATGGAGACTCAGGCGCGCCGGCGTAATAGCGTTCGGATCTCCTCTCAGACCTGCCTGCCGTGCCGCATCTTGATATGCAGAGTTGAAACGAAGCTCAACTCCCTGACCAGAAGCTGAGTCCACCCATTCATCAACACGCGCCGCCATACCTGAATCAAGATAGGACGAACCGAGTCCTGATAGCGTCACCCTTTGCATGTGCACGAGTCCTGAAGCCCCAGTCTCAGCAGGAACCCCGCCTGTTACGGTACCAGCAGTTCCTCTGGCAACTCCTGCATCTCCTGATCGAACGCTTGGTGGCGCAACCTGCATCACTGTCAAGTTGCCTACAGCGGACCCACAAATACGGGAACCCGTCTGGACCGCGCATCTGCCGTCAGGATCCGTGAATCGATATGGGTTGTTCGCCGCGTATCTGTAACGATTGAATGCACCGAGTGGATTGCTGTGCGCGGTTACTGGATCCACGCTCAAAAAGGCGCCCAAGGTTGGGTCATAGTAGCGCTGCTGCATATACGAAAGCCCATTAACCGCATCCGATATGTGCCCAGCGTAGCCAACCCCGTCGGCGACAGGCTTATTGAGCACTTCTCCATATGGGTCATAGAAGCTCCGCTCCAGAACCGCCCCGGACGCATCCGTAACAGCGACAGGAGAGCCGATCACGTCCAAGTGCTGATACTTTGGTCGTGTAACTCCATCGCCCCCCGTTTCCAATGTGGCGACGAGCAGCCCACCCAAGTACAGATACTCTCTTGATTTCCCGTCGCGCTCACTCTGCTGGCGGCGCAGCCGACCTTCGCTGTCGTACATCGAAAGAATGGAACCACTACCCTGAAGCCAAGCCAGCACTCGGCGACCTTGGGCATCGTAACGATAGTTTTCCGGACCTGGAGCAGATCTAAGTCGATTCCCGAGATCAAAGACGAAGGCCTGCCCATTGCGCATTGAGAGATTGCCTTGAACATCGTAGGCCAGTCCAATCGTGGTTGCCCCGTCGGCTGAACGAACGTTCGTTAATCGATTGTTCGCGTCATATGTGTAGGCGTGATCTTTACGCCCTGCAACCTTGGCGCTGCGAATATTGTCCAGAGCATCGTAGGTATAGCGAACAATTCCGTCCCCGCCGAATGCCGGAGATACCGCCTGCACCAGGCGACCCTGCCCGTCATACTGCATCTTCCGATCGCGAGAACCATCCAGCGCATCAACAATATCAATGACATTACCGATCGCGTCATACGAATAACTCAAAATACTAACATTCGTCGATGCAGTAATCCGCGAAGGCAGCTGCCTTCCATTCAGCTCCTGCTCGAAACCTACTCCATTACCATATGTGAAAGATCTTGGTGCGCCATTCGGGTGATAGCTCGCGCCGCTTACATAGCTACCAACGCGAGTAGGTTGGCCGAGCGCGTTGGGCTCCAGCGGGATATAGAGCCCGCTTGGATACTGGATACCCGTCCTTGAGCCATTTGCGTCGTAAGCGTACCCAATTGCCCATGAGAACCATCCATGCTGAGAAGTCGACTCACTAGTCAATAGACCACGCTTGTTGTAGGTGTACACATTTGTGGTCTTTGATACACCACCGTCATTGTCGGTCACGATCTGAGTCGGCAGTCCATTGGAAGCATAGCTCCAAATCTGATTCCCATTGCCATCTGGGAACGCCAGTGAAATCAAACGATTGCGGGAGCTATAGGATCTCTCCACACGCCGACCGGACCCGTTGGCGGCCTCCAGATCGCACCTAGACGAATCGGGCAGATTCAGACCGCTGGCCGACCACAGCATGTTGTTCGCGCCATCGTATGCGACAACAGTGCTGCCCGATTCTGGTTCAATCGCTTTGCAGAGCTTGCCTCCTTGCCCGTAGACGAAACTACGGCGCAGCTGCGCAGACCCATCAGTGCTGCGTCGAATGATCGCCGTAGGCCTGCCGTAACGATCGCGTGGAATATCAGTTATTGCTGATTCTGGAGAACTCACGGAAATCGCGCTGGACTGCTCCGGCGTACCGAAGGCCTGGTACTTCTTGATGGAGATAGCGCTCGCTGATACTCCGCTTCCGCGCAGGTTCAACCGGAGGACCGACGTTTCCTGGTATGGATACGTCCGTTGTCCGGAAGCTTAGCTGGCCGTTGAAAAGCGGGATCTTCTCTCCAAAGGTTCCATCGTTCAGCCGTCCCATTTGCTGGGCCTTGCCGACCTTATTTGCATACTCGGTTTCCGGTTGCACCGTTTCCTGAGCTACCGAGGAAAAGCTCGCCACACACAGCACCGCTGTCACAAAGCGCCAGCAACTGGATCCCATGATGCCCCCAGATAGAATGAACGAACCGTTCAGGTTTGCGGAGCGATTCTGCGCCCATTAGCAGCTTTGATGCACAGGGGTTCTGCTTAATTTTCTGTAGGACTTTCCCTACCCGACTGGCCGATCAAGTCCTTCAATGCCCGTGATAGTCATAGGTTGATGGGGCAAGGCTCGCGCACATCCATCCCACGCCTGCAGCCCCTTGATTCGGCTTTTAAGATCCTCGCGTAGAAGCAACGCCAGCTCACCCTCACCGAACCCGGTTCCGACCGCGCTCCGAAGCCCGCCGCCACAGCATCGCCCGCAGGCTCCCCAGGCGACGTTCCATGAGTGCTTCAGACGCAGAGTCCCTGCACAGCAAAGTGGCGGCGGTCACCCTAGGCTTCTGGGTGATGAAGATCTCCGCCACCACGCTCGGCGAGACCGCCGGCGACCTGCTGTCGAAGACACTCAACCTGGGCTACGTGGCCAGCTCGGCCATCCTGCTGGCGATCTTCGCAGCCCTGTTGGCGCTGCAACTGTCGGCGCGGCGCTTCCACCCGGTGCTGTTCTGGTCGGTGGTGCTGGCCACCAGCACCGCCGGCACGACCATGTCGGACCTGATCGACCGCACCCTGGGGCTGGGCTACGCCACCGGCGCCAGCCTGCTGGCCGGCTGCCTGGCGCTGGTGCTGCTGGCCTGGCGCATGTCGGAGAAGTCGATCTCGGTCAGCAACATCGAATCGCGCCGCGCCGAAGGCTTCTACTGGACCGCCGTGCTGTTCTCCAACACGCTCGGCACCGCGCTGGGCGACTTCCTCGCCGACGATTCCGGGCTGGGCTTCACCGGCGGCGCCCTGCTGATCGGCAGCCTCATCGCGCTCACCGCACTGGCCAGCCGCATCAAGGGCATCAACCGGGTCATCCTGTTCTGGATCGCTTTCGTGCTCACCCGCCCGTTCGGCGCCACCTTCGGCGACCTGCTCACCAAGCCGCTGGAGAAGGGTGGCTTGGGCTTCGGCACCGTAGGTTCGTCGCTGGCGCTGTTCGCCCTCCTCGCCACACTGGTGGCACTGCCAATGCTGCAGCGTAAGGCGCAGCCGGCAAGCTAGCGCGCCGTCCAGCCCCCATCCACCGGCAGCGCCGTGCCGGTAATCTGCGCCGCCGCGTCCGAGGCCAGGAAAACCACCATCTCGCCCAGTTGCTCGGGCGTCACAAACTGCAACGACGGCTGCTTCTCAGCCAGCAGCGCACGCGCGGCCGACTCCTGATCCGTACTCTCGCGCTCGGCCAACGCGGTGATCTGCTGCTCGACCAGCGCCGTCCGCACCCAGCCCGGGCAAATGGCATTTGCGGTGATGCCGGTGCCGGCGTTCTCCAGCGCGGTCACCTTGGTGAACCCCACCACGCCATGCTTGGCCGCCACATAGGCCGACTTGTTCACCGAGCCCACCAGCCCGTGCACCGACGCAATGTTGATGATGCGGCCGGCGCCCTGCTGCTTCATGTGCGGCAAGGCCGCTGCCGTGGCATGGAATACCGCCGAGAGATTCAGCGCCAGGATCGCATCCCACTTCTCGACCGGGAACTCCTCGATCGACGCGGTGTGCTGGATGCCGGCATTGTTCACCAGGATGTCGATGCGGCCCACCGTCGCGACGGCATGCTCAATCATCCCGCGCACTGCCTCGCCACGGGAAAGATCGGCGCCGTCATGCGCCACGCGCACGCCGAACTCGGCTTCCAGTTTGGAACGGATGCGTTCGATCTCCGCCGCATCGCCGAAGCCATTCAGCACGATATCGGCGCCTTGCCGCGCCAGCGCTGTGGCAATTCCAAGACCGATACCGCTGCTGGAGCCGGTGACTACTGCAACCTTTCCACTGAACATGGGCGAGTTTCCATTAGGCGTAGGTGGCCAGTGTAGCTTCACCGGCGCGCCCCTTTAAGCGGCGCTACCTTGGTCAATCAACGGTTAAAACGCGTTGGGTACCCGCCGAGGGAAGTGTCCAGCGTTCATTCAAAACGGACGGTACGCCTCAGAGGGGGCGCAGCCGTGGCCTGCTGGCGATGCTGTCCGACTCCCACAAGGGCAATGCATCCATGCTTTGCCCGGCGGATCGAACACGTCCGAAAATAGCTTCTGCGGCCGTTCTACTCCCCCCACCTCCAACCGGGCGGAGCGCCTTTCATCCAGCAGATAAAGACAAGGACCAACACTACGGCCCACGTGTAGAGCTGAAACGCGATGGGCTCGCGAAATGGAGAGAACAGAAACGGACCCGCCAGCAGCAGGCCGAATGCGACTGCGTACACAAGCCAGCCCTGCCACGCGCACGGCATCCCCCAACCCCATCCGTACTTTTTCCTGGTAAACCAGTACTTCTTGTTGATCATTGCAATCTTCCTCGATGGCCGCCGGTCTCACGTACCTGATCCAAGCATGCTTTGAGCTGTTCGTGAAGACGTCGGTCCAGAATCAAGTCAGTATCCCCTCTGGTTGTGACGAGAACAGAGCTACGGTCCGTGCGCAGCACGAAGACGTTGCGACCGTTCTGCATGCGGAACTTGCCAAGTTCAACGCCCCCTGTGCTGGTCCCAAGTTGCCGGTGAGGCAGCGTGATCCTTGAAGCATCGGAAGCGTCCTGCCACGAGACACTGGAAAGCGGGAGCTGCAGTCGGACAAACGCTGCTGACCCAATCAGCTGGCCATCTTTAACGGCGATGTACGCTGTCCGCGCTTGATATACGAGGCCAAAGGCAACTACGACAACAACGGCCAGCGCCGAGCCGAGCGCAATATTCCTGGCTGGCACCCCGCCGGAGCGGGATGCAAACCATATTGCGATCAGAACCACGGCTGCTGCCACGCATATGCCGAGAGGAAGCGCGTAGGCGTGAATCAGGGATACATCCAGCGTCGATCGGCACATCATCAGGAACTACTCCGCAGAGATTGACCGCATGCCATAAACGTAAATCGTCTCGACAATTGTCTCAAATGCGTCTTCGTCACAGGTGACAAGGCCCACGCTTCGCATCGCGCGCAGAAACGAGCGGACCTCGTTCCATGTTACGGGCTTTGCGTGTTCATCGCAGATCATACTTGCACTGCCACGCATGAGAATGCTTCGGCATCAGATACCGCGCAACAAACGCCCATCTCTCATCGATCACATCGGTCGAACATGGGCTGCGCGCTGTGATGCCATTGCAGTGACACTGTTCATACCGAACTTCAAACACGCTCTAGAAGAGAACGCTCGCTCGATCAACGGTCGCGAGCGGGTTGGCCTTCCGCACCGCCTCCAGAAAGAGCAGGAAGTCGCGGTTGAACAGCGACAGGTTGTTGGTGAACGTCACGCACTTTCTACCCGATGCTCTGCTGAAGCACACCTGCCAGACATAGCGCGAATAGATGACGTCGGACGTTCGTGTGACTGAGGTGATCTGCGAAAGCGGAACCGCCGTGGGCACCGGCCCGCGCCGCAGGTAAAAGGACTCCGCATCAAAGAAATAGTGCTCGCGATCCTCTTTGCCATCCACCATCACCAAGGTCATGGATGTTCCGGAGATCCGGCGAGGGGCATGCAAATGCAGCCCCGATTTCACGGACGAGCGAGCAGTTGCTGACATTCGCCGAAGGGTGAACCAGAGGATCACCAACGGAAGTGCCGCGAGGATAATGAAACCTACGGTCTTCAAAACAGTTTCCAGCGTGCTGGGCACACAGATCTCCAGGATGAACGTTCAGGCGATACCCAAGTAGATCCACGCCACGCGTGGATGCTCTGGCTTCAACACCCCATCACTTCCAATGATCCGGCCCCAGAAACGGCAGGCTCAACACAAACACCGGCACCGCCACAGGGATCAACGCCGCGCCCAGCACCTTGCCCGCCGCCGAACCCACACCCGGCTTGTCCTCCCTCTCCGGCAGGATCCGCTGCGCCCGCGCACTGATCGGCTGTGCCAGCTTCCCCTTCTCCGCCAGCGCCGTAGCATCCGGCAACTTCACCCGCTCGCCGTCGCCCTCGAACAGCGCGCTGTAATAGCTGCCACCCTTCTTGGAAAGATTGCAGGCACGGTCAAACGCCAGCGCGTAGGGGGTCCGGTCCATCGGCAGGTAGTAGCGCGCCCGCTCCTCCACGGCCTTGGCCTCGCGCGGGGGGACCTCAATCCGCTCCAGCTTGAACTGCGCGGCCTGCTCCGGCGTCACCTGCTCCGGCCGCAGCAGCAGCGCATAGCTGCCGTGCACCTTGGCCTTGTTGGCCGGGTCGCGCCAGTCTTCATGGAAGTACATCTGCGCGCAGGCCACCGCCTCGCGCAGCGGGCTGTCCATCAGCGCCCGATATTCGCGGAACGGCGCGGCATTGAAGCGCATCGGCGCGTCATAGCGCGGCAGCAGGTACAGCTGGCCGTCGTCGGCCACGAACGCACTGGTGATCTCGCGGCTTGAGGCGTGCTCCTCCGGGCCACTGGCACAGCCGGACAGCAAGCCAAGCCACAGGGCGGAGAGAATGAAAAAAGACGTTCGCATGTCGTGTTGTAGGGCTTCCGTGGAAAACCGGCCCCGCCCGGAAGAACGAGGCCAGTCCGCCATGGTGCCACGGCACCGCATGCGATGCTGAATCCGCCCTACTTCAACCGCTCCACCAACCGCTGCCCCACCTCCAGCGCCGAAGCCGGGTTCTGCCCGGTAATCAGCTCGCGGTCCACCACCACATGCCCGGTCCACGGCGTGGCATTGCTGCTGAACGTCGCGCCCGCCTGCTGCAACGCCGTCTGCGGGTAGAACTTCATCTCACCGCCGCCCAGCAGCGGCTTGGCCTGTTCTTCTTCCTGGTTGCTGATCACCGTCATCCGGTAGCCCCTGTAGATCCACTTCGGCGCGGCCGGCATCGCACCCGCTTCCAACTTCGCCACGAAACCCGCAGCATCTGGCAGCGTGGACAGCAGCGCGATCGGCCCGTGGCAGACCAGCGCGGTGGTCTTGTTGCGCTGGTGGAAGTCGGCCAGCAGCCGGCCCAGCGCCGGGCTCTTCAGCAGGTCCTGCATCGGCGCGTGGCCACCGGGAATATAGACCGCATCGAAACGTGCGTAACCCTGCTGCTCGACGCGCGCCAGGCTGACCACCGGCGAGACCGTCGGCGAGGTCAGCGCCAGCTTCTCCAGCAGATCCTTGTGCAGCGCCAGCTGCGCGGCATCGTTGCCGAAGTACGCCGGCGTCACCGAAGACGCATCCACCGTCGGCGCCCGCCCCTGCGGCGTGGCGAAGGTCACCTCGTGGCCCGCGTCCAGCAGCAACTTGACCGGCTGCATCAGCTCGTTGAGATAGAAGCCGGTGGACAGCACCTTGCCGTCCTTCAGGTCCAGGTGGCTTTCGTCGGACAGCACCACCAGCACGTTGGCGGCCTGCGCGCCGTTTGCGGCCAGGGTCAGGGCCAGCGCTGCGGCCAGCCGGGTCATCAGGTTCATGGGGAGCTCCTATCGGGGAATGGCCGCCACTTTATTCATCGCCCCAGCGGCGATAAATTGGCCCCATCGCAAAACATCTGTTCCCCGGAGAGCCAAATGAGCCGCAAATTCGACTACCTGGGCGACGTGGAAGTGTTCCTGGCGGTGGTCGAGCACGGCTCGTTCACCGCCGGCGCGGTGGCGCTGTCCACCACGCCCTCGGTGCTGAGCCGCGCGGTCACCCGTCTGGAAGCGAGGCTGGGTCGGCAGCTGCTGCAGCGGACCACCCGCCGCGTGGGCCTGACCGACGCCGGGCGGCTCTACCTGGAACAGGTGCGCACCGCCTTCGGCCTGCTGGACGACGCCGAGCGCGACGTACTGGCCCAGGACGGTGCGCTGGCCGGCCGCGTGCGCCTGAGCGTGCCCACCACCTACGGCCACTACCGGCTGCCGCCCGTGCTGGCGCGCTTTGCGCAGCAGTACCCGCAGGTGCAGGTGGAACTGAACATCACCAACCGCAACGTGGACCTGGTGGCCGAAGGCTTCGACCTGGCCATCCGCCTGGGCCAGCTGCCGGACAGCGGGCTGGTGGCGCGTAAGCTGGAAGACTCCCCACTGCTGCTGGTGGCCGCGCCGGACTACCTTCAGCGCTGCGGCACCCCGCAGACGCTGGACGACCTGCAGCAGCACCTGTGCCTTCCGTTTGTGATGCCGCGTACCGGGCGGCTGGCGCCCTGGATCTTCCGCGATGACGGGCGCGACGTGGACTGGCTGCCGCGCTCGTCCATCGAGACCTCCGACGATGTGCTGGGCGTGGTGTCGCTGGCCGAACAGGGCATCGGCATCTGCCAGAGCTATGAGTTCATCGTGCGCGAGCGGTTGCGGCGTTGGCAGCTGGTGGAGGTGTTGCCGCAGCTGCGGGGGAGATCACGGCCGTTTTCGGTGATCTATGCGCCGCATCGGCGTCAGTCGGCGGCGGCGCGGGCGATGATCGAGTTGTTGGTGGGGAATGCGGCGGTGGCTGAGGACAGCGTTGGTTGAGGCTGCGAAGCTCGTTGGCGATGTCGTGTTTGAACCGATTGTTGGGGCGTGCGGCTGATCGGGCGCCGTTGTCTGCCGAGGCTGACTAAGAACTGTTGTAAAGAACGCCGTCGCGCTATCCGCTTGCGGCATGGGCGATTACGCCACTTTGATTCGTAATCAGCAGAGCATCTGCGCGAATGCGTCTGATGGCGTCGCGTGCTGCACGAATGATGCGTGCAACAATAGATCTTCGCTCTCGAACTCCGCGATTCCTTCGCGAATTTCTATTGGCATTCGAAGCGGCTGCGTAAACACCATGACGTGCCACCGACAACGGGTGGCTCCGGGTCTGCAAACCCGCGATGAGCAACGACTGTTGTTTACGCTTGCCCGTCGGCACCGTCCTTAACCGGTGCCGGCGGGCAATCCGTCGGCCTATCTGGCGGGCGGTGCGTGGGGGTCTTCGGACCCACCGGTCATTCGTTGCTTCATCCCGGTTTGCAGCCACGCATCGTCCGCCACCCGCTTACGCGGTGGCGCTGTTAAGCACAGCCAAGGAAACCGACGCCATGAACGAGTCCGACACCTTCTCTTCGTACACCGCCGTTGAGCCCATCAACGACGACACCCCGCTGCCCGACTTGAACACCTTCTTGGGCATCCTCAAGCGCATGCGCGGCTGCGAGGGGGCGGATGGGCATCCCTGGCCAGAAACCGATGTGTCACCCGGCCGCCGCGTCAGCCTAGCGAGGACCGAGCGCGCGTTGGTGGGGTTGCTGACGGTGCTGGAAGTGCTGCACTCGGCTGAC
Organism: Stenotrophomonas sp. YJH_SMC_46; assembly: GCF_059370315.1. Lineage (NCBI taxonomy): Bacteria > Pseudomonadati > Pseudomonadota > Gammaproteobacteria > Lysobacterales > Lysobacteraceae > Stenotrophomonas > Stenotrophomonas sp. YJH_SMC_46. Next base: position 702,050 of record NZ_JCAFTO010000003.1, on the reverse strand, counting down.
CGCTGCCGAGTGACAGCGGAGCCAGAGCGGCATCTGGACGAGGGGGTTGTCGATGGGCTGTTTCTGGCTTGCCGGGGGTTGGCTGAGTGGGCTTGTCGGGAGGTTAGGCCGGAGTGACTTTGATCCAAACCACATCAAGCAGAAGCCTAAGCCTTATCAAATACTGTTCGCACCCCAGCATAGGATTTAGACGTGGGGCCACAGAGAGGCGACATATGAAAGCTCCGCATCCACCATCGGCTTGAAGTTCTTCCCCGTTGCCGAATAGGTAAACAACTTACTATTTCGGACATCAAGAACACTGAAACTTACACCCGCAGGCTGAACCGGGCCTAGAACATGACTCATAAGCGTAACAATGAGATCGGCCTTTGTTTTAGTCAGAGCATCGGTCTTCAAGTAGAGCTTTATGACGTGTGGATCGCCGTTGATCCTTAAACCAAGCTCTGGACTTACGGCCACGTCAATCCCCGAATGGCTGTATATTTCACTGGGAGGCAAAAACCAATCAAGCTTCTTCTGCCCCCACCATTTCTTATACCCCGCAACCATGGGTGGATAGTTTGCCAACTTCTTTGGATCCAAGAGCATCTTCGTCAACCCAGACAAATCCGCTTTGACGCCATGCTTCTTATGTATCGAAACCAACCCCTCCCGGAGAGCCTTATAGAAATCAGTAGCCGGGTCATATGCCTGCCTGTTCTTTAGCTGGCTGACTTTAGTTGCCTTTGGGCTTCCCGACTTCGTCACCACCTCAATAAGATCTGTGAGCGTAATTCTTGGCACAAGACACTCCTTGCAATCCCTTAGGTAAGAGGAGGACATCCCGAAGCAGGACGCCCACAGGCTCAAGAAATCAATTACTTCCCACACCACTAGACCAAAGCAGATACAAAAACTTCCACTTTGGAACTATTATGCAACGACAGCTCGCGCAAACATAGGCCCAGCCCTCAACTCCGCTGACCGTGTGCGCACGCAACATACTGATCCTTTGCAGGCGCTAACTCCCGAGCGACTGGCCGGTCCGTTGACCGGGACATTATCGCCTGACTTCGCCCAAAGTCAGGCACCGTACCGATCCAGCGGCCTGGTAGTCAATCGAGCTTGATCGCGACACCGAAGGTAGTGAGGATCCTTATGAAGGTTGCATCGCATTCCCCTGCCAGCGCTGTGAAGTGCGCACGCAACGTGCCATGTTCAGTACGCGCCTGTTTGGACGCGGCCGTGCGCTCGGATGGCGCCCCATGGCCCTTCAGAACGCTACGCAGCTTGTGCAACCGGACAAGAGGCTCCATCACCACCTTCGCCTCCTCTGCGTTACAGCCTTGGGCTTCCAGATAGTCCTGCAACAGCCGCAGGGATTGCCACTGTTTGTCGATCATGCGTCCAGCTTCGGCAGCAAGCTTCTGCAGCGGCCTTTGCAGGAAGCCCTCCACCACTAGCTGGTCTAGCGCGAGGATCTCATCTCCCCACTCCGATACCGAGTCGGTCGCGGGATACCGAGCCGCATCCGAAAGCTCGCTTCCGCGCGGCTTCCACCACGGCGGCGGCGCTTCGTCGAGTTGCCGGATCTTGTACTTGAGCATTTGCAGCGGGTCGTATTCACTACTGAACTGGGCTTGGAAATCGTTTTCGAACGCCCGCTTGGAAATTGGCGCCTTGGGCCACTCGTTGAAGGACTGCCAGTACAACTGCTCTTCGTAAGGCAAGTCAGCCAGATAGCCGATATACGTGTGCACTTGGCCTGCTTCGTTGATGTCGTACGTTTTGAGGTACCAGGCGTTGCGACAGCTGATGGTCCGGTCGGTCAAGTCGTACTTCTCCGGATCGTTCTTGAAACGAGCCAGTACATCGGGTCGGAAGAAGACGGGCGAGATTTCATAGGGCTTATCGGACTGAGTGAAGTAGTTGCACAAAAACTCTGGCGCGCAGGAGGTCTCGACACTGCGCTGATTCTTCCAGTCCTGGATCTTGAACGTCGCATACTGCTTCGTCGTCGGGTCCTCTTCCTCTTTCCACTGCTGAATCAATTCATCCACAGTGACGGCCGCTCTCAGGATCATGCAACCGTTGGCATAGCTCGCATTTGTCGAGCGGCCGGCGTTGTAAAACAGGTCGGGGCCCAGCTTGCGGCTCGATTGGCGATCCTGCGCCCATCCAGCGAAGTTATCGGGATCGAATCGAGTGAAATCGAACTTTATGACCAGCGACAGGTCCGACAACGCCATGTAGGTCGCCAGTTCCTTCATCAGGATCGTCACAACGACCGCGCCGGTTTCCGATTCGGGGGCTTTGAGCCAGATCACCCTGATTACGTCTTCAATATCTCCCTTACTATCAAGGCGCGAGTAAGCGCTACGCTCGGGCACCCAGTATAGTTCTAGGCTGTGCACCAGCTTCTGGCTCAGTTCGATAGGTGCTGGGCCGGCATCCACACCTGTGAACGAGCGGCGGAAGATCAGCTTCTCGCCTCCGGCCAGCGACTTGCATCCCGGATGCGTCAGTGGCGGTTCGAGGTAGATCCTATGTCCCTGCCCTCCACCCCATGACTTCTGGATGCACCAACTGTCGTCTGACATCACGTGCGCGCCGAGCAGGTCGGTCTGATCTGCCGGAGTAACCTGCGCCGTCGGGGCCAAGACCCCATGGATCAGCACCGCGCCGGCGCAGGCGTAGATCACCAGTTCCTCGCAAGTCGCGTTGCTCTTCAGGAACTCAATGGCGCCCTCGGCATCCAGCAGCCAAGCGGCTTTGTCCGGCTTAGCAGCCCAGGCGATGCCACGGAATTCCTTCTGGTCAAATCGTCTCACGTCATTGGTCTCCAATTGCCCGGCCAACTTGCTCCAAGGCCCAGTAGATCATTGTGCCCGTCACTCTCCAATTGAGACTAGGCGATTGCCGGTCCATGATGAAATTCATAGGCCACGCGGTTGATCACCAGCCGATTGATGCTGTCGACCTCCACCATTCCCTCTGCGATGGGATAGCCAAATAGCGCCAGATTAGGAACGCTCAATGACTGCTCATGAGCCTTGGCGCCACCGAAACGGCGCCGGGTGATTCCGTAGACGGTCTGAAACGGTCGTTCACCGTGGTAGTGGCTACTGAAGTAGGAGGGGTACACCAGTCCATCGAAGCCGTTGTCCCTGGCCGCGCGCGCTATCGCTCGCGCTGTGCCGTAGGCTTCCCTGCCTCCAAGGAACAGCATATGGACCGCCATGTCGAGGCTATCGAACTCTGTCACCTCCTCGTCCAGAACCACCGTTAGATCGAGGAGGCGCAGTTCCCGCCGTGGATTGAGGGAGGCGACGAACAAATCGTCCTCGATCGTGTAACGGCACTCGTGCACGCACAGGTCGATCAGAGGAGAGGCGTACATGACGGGCAGCTCGCCTGAACTCAGTCGTCCATCCTGTGGGACGTTCGGGGGCGGGGTGTCGTATTCAAGGGGATTGGTCACTGACCCCGGACTCTTCCGCACCCGATAGAAGGTCTCACCCATCCCGACCGTCCTTGCCGGGTACTCGGCGAGGATCCGCTCAATGACGGCTGCACGCTTCCCTTCATCCAAGAGAGCTTTCAGTGGCTCAACCTCGCCGATCATCCATAGCCGAGGGCCGTAATCAAAGAACCCCACTCCCAAAACTCGCTCGAAAACTCCAATGTCATCCTTCAGCACAGCATCAACCTCGATACTGGTCTTCTGATGTTCGTTCAACTGGATGGCAGGAGCTCCGCCAAATTCACACTTGTGGAAGGATCCGTCGACAAAGAAGCGTTCGGCCAAGTATGCCAGGGGCGCTCTGCCCAGTTTGATGCCATCCTGCCGGCCGCAATTGGGACATGCTCCTACCTCCACCCTGCCGTATTGCATGGCGTCGAGTATCAACCCGCGGTTCTTGAAGCAACGACTGCAGGCAACTGCAATCAGTTCCTGTGGCATTTCCGACCATTCACTCACGATTCGCCTCCATATGGATTTATGAGAGGAAACACCGACAACGACCCAGCCCGGTTAACCAGCTGCCGCAATCATGGCGAAGGAGCCGGTCGCCGCATGGAGGCCCCCATCGCGAGTGAAGGCGGGAGTAGACGCCATCTAACGGACTCTCCGCAGCGAAAGATCGATTCATATCCTCTCGAGCCGATCCAACACAAAATCCCTATCCTGGTAGCCAGTGACCATGGACCAACCGGCAAACAATTCCCAAAGGAAGTTGGCCAGGTACTTGATGTCCGAGTTTTCCGAGCCATCTCGAAGGACTACAATCGCCCGGTTCAATCTCTTGAGAAAAGCATAGACTTCTTCATCGTCAACATCGACCGCAGCGAGGGTGTATTTCAGTTCCTCAGCCAGGATTCCCAGCTCTACGACGATGGCGCTGACATGTTGTGCCTCCAAACCATTCATGACGTCGTACCACTTCTCTCCACCGGATGGCCCGGTGGCATTGAAGTAGTCCCGAAATTTCTTGATGTCGGCAAGATTTTCAACCACCTCCGAATCAGCGCCCCCTTCGCTCGCGAATAGCAATTGATAAATGCACTGCTCTTTGAACAAAGCGTAGTGGTGCTGAAGGTTCTTTCGGACTCGTTTTCGTTTGGCATGTCTTGGCAGCCAAACCACGAGCACATACATCGCCTGACTGACGAGAACCCCGACCGCCACGTTGAATATGATCTGATTTCCAACAGGAAACAGTGTCAAGGCAGTCTCGGCCCAAGTATCCTGCAACGGACCTATCAGTGGCTCTTCGCTAGCTTTGAACATCAGCAGCGCGCTGACGCCGAACAGACCCCATAACGCTCCTCCTAGCGCATGTGCCCTAATCCCCTTTGCAAAGGCTTGGCCTCGACCTGAATGCCGTGAAGTCGAATTCATCCCCCCTCCTGGTTAACCACAGTACGGAACGCTGGCGACAGCGCGTCATTGGCTCAGTGTTACGACAGAGCTTCCAAGGCGTCAACGGTGTCGAGGAGCGAACGCGGAGCAGCCGATTGCCATCGCTATACGGGGCGCCCTCTCAATGAACGGAAGCTACGACAATGGACCACCACCTCCGGGCTTCCGGCCAGTGAGAGCTCCTCGGCCCCGTTACTGGATCTGGACCGGCTTCGCCAGCGAGCGCGCAATGCCGACATTCATTACTGCGCGCGTTCACGGCTTGCCATTCATCCGGTGTGGAATAGCCCCGCGTGTTGCCCCGGCCAGAACAGTATTGCCATCCCCTCCCCCTCCAATCGCAGACACTTAATAGGCGGTCGTGACGACCAGACGTCCCGGCGTTGCGCCGACGGGTTCGCGGGCTGCGCCTCGTTCCGAGTCGGGGCCATTCGGCGTTGACCCCTGACGCCTGCGGCCCTGTCGGTTCCGCGCGCTCCGCTTGCCCGAAAGCAGAGTCCGTGCGGTGGGCGGGTGTGGGCGGTCCTGCTGTTTCCTTCACCCTATCAAGGCGCTCTCGCCGTTGAGGGCGGCACGCGCGATGCGCGCAGCCGGTTGGGGGCTTTGCCGCGTCGCTTTTGGGAGCCATCTAAACAGCGGCCGCCAGCACCCAAAGGGACCACTCCATTCAGAATCGGTCGCCGACATTCGTTGCCCATACGCGGAGCAGCTTTGGACTTCTGGAACTGCGGCTCCAAGCAAAGCCACGTTACCCTTAGCCGCTGAAACGACATGCAGCGACCAATCCGCCTCGTCACGACCATGCCGCTCCGCCGCAACGCCTATGACCTGCACCTGCCAGCAGGTGCCCTAAGGCAGCCATAGCCTTGGCACCGCCTGGTCCGCCGGCCCTCACTGTACGAAACGATGACTACCCCTGACCTCGAATATCTGAAAAAACAGTGCGAACGCAGTATCACGAGAATGAGTGATGCCGTGGCACTGGAACATATTGCCCTGCTGATCGATGCAAGCTTTGAGGCTTCGTTCGAACGTGGCATCAGACGTGCGCTGACTCTTCTCGACATGTTGTCCCAACGCGACCTCACGGACTCCGATGGCGCGGTGATCGAGTACTTCCGGGCCAATGCGTGGGCCGCAATGTCGAGCATCGCCAACGTCCGGCGGTCTTGGTCTTGGGAAGCGCCGGAGCGGCAAGAGGAACTGCTTGCGCTGTCGCGTGCCGCGAATCATCCGGGTTTCGCGAGCCTCGACAAGGTTCGTCGATGCCAGATCCTCACCAACCAGGCCAACCTCCTCAATACGGTCGGTCGCACGATCGAGGCGATCGCTGTTTGGGATGCTGCTCTCAAGATCATCCCTAGCTTTGCGATGGCCCGAGGCAACCGCGGTAGTGGGCTCCGGCACTATGCCGGCATGATGCCGCCCGATCGCGAGCGCGCGATCCTGGCTTTGCATGCCTTCGATAGCCTTCGTTCCGCGGTTGCCGAAGACGCATTCTATGAGTCCGCAGACCTGGAAGGCGCAAGAGCCCATTTCACGAACCATGCCGCACAGCTCGCTGCTGCCGTCGATACTGACGCGGTCCGGGCGATGCAAAACCTCGACCACGGCCGCGAGGGTCGCTCGAAGATCGAACGGGCCTACCGCCACTGGTGCCTGGAGCACCGCCTCTTTTTGAACCCCTTGAACGACCTCGGAGCCTACCTTGCAGCGGCTACCGACGAGTTCATGCTGCCGGCCATCGTCGAAGGGAACGATGAGCGTCCCAATGGCCACCTACCACCACCCATCGTTGGTTTCTTCAGTCAGATGAAGCAGGAGTACGTCTCCGCCCGCTTCATGCTGTTCGAAGGAATAAGCAGCACTCAGGTTCATTTCTCCGATCGCGGGGTCACGCTCACCGACACACTCGACTATCCGCTGTATTCGTTGGCGAGCGAGCGAGTGAGGACAGCTTTCCGCATCGCCTATTCGATGCTCGACAAGGTCGCCTTTCTGGTGGATTGCTACTGGAAGCTGGAAAAGGATCCGACCAAGATCAGCTTCAGGAGTGTCTGGATGATTGAAGGTAAGAAGGTCTTGCTTCCCCAGTTAGAACAACGCCCGAACCCTCCGTTGCGCGGTCTGTTCTGGCTCTCGAAAGAGCTGTTCGATGACCAGCTAAAGCAGACCACTGCAGCCGACGCGCGGGAACTTCATCGCATTCGCAACGCACTGGAACACGCCTACCTTCGCGTCAACGAAGGCTGGGCCAAGCCCTTCCTGATTGGTGCGGCGAACAACGGCGGGTTGGGCATTGCGATCGGGAGCGACGAGCTGGAGGCCAAGGCGATCCGAGTCATGCAGATGGCGCGGTCCGCGCTGCTTTATGTCTCATTAGCGATCGGTGTCGAAGAGCGGGATAAGCGAATCGCGAATCCCAATCAATTCATCGGATCAATGCCACTCTATAGCCTTGACGAGAAGCGAAAGCGGCGCGACCCGAATTAAGGCTACCCGGGAATGCCTCTGCGCTTTTTCTTCTCCAGGGCATCAATGTCAGGATCGCGGAGCCACTAAACCATTGAATACCCACCACTGCTACTACGCAAGCTGCAAGAGAGCTCCGAGCCCTGGGAATGACCACTTAACGCATTGAGCGCATTGAGCGCCTTGCGCGCCTTTTGCTCTGAGTTTCACATGCGGCGGGAGAATGCGAAGATTCGGCTTCGTGTGTTTGCTGCATCTTTGACGACCGAGGAACTCGACGCACTAAGCCCCACAATCAGGCACGCCACCTATTGGCACCAAACCAAGGCCATGTTCTAGTGGCTCTCCGCTCTGGGGCCAGAAAGACGACACCTTCAAGCAGCGTTGGAGATTCCTAGAAGCGGCCGCAATGATCCCTGACCGCTGAAGGGACGCCTACAGATTCCGGCGCCTGAATCCCCGGTCCCTCGCCATGAACGCCTCCAGCACCAGCGGAATAAGCGCCACCGCGTCGACCGCCTCGCCGTAGGTCTGCGCATGTAGCGCAGCGTACCGATCGAGGTCAGCCTTCAGGATACCGGGGCAGACGAAGGTCAGCGCGTGGATTCCAGTCTGGGCAGCGGCCCGAGCCGCAGTTTCTTGCCGGCGCTCATCGCAGCGCTCCTCGCTGAAGGATCAGCGGCTGATAGGGCCGCAGCACCAGGTCACGGGCAACTATGATCCGCACCGGCAAGCCTGGCCGCGCGGTCAGGGTTGGCTGCACGTTCATGTTGCGCCGGGTCATCTCCTGCCCGAGCTGCGCGGAGCGTGGTTGACCTCACATTTAGCACGAGGGGCTACAGCCAAAGTTCTGCGATCCCAATTTCAACCATTCTGAAATGTGATAGATCGACACTAGCCGCCGCGCCAACAGGCAATCAGGGAAAAGATCGATCGCCGAAACGGGCTTGCGTAATGCCCTACGTTCGCCTCTGGCCAGACCCGGTGAAGGACGCTTCACTGCAGAACACCACAGGACCTTTCCCACTGCCCGCCTATGATCGGGTGTATTAGACAAAGCCGCTGAGAAGTCGGGTACTGCTAGAATGAAAGTTGGTCAAACCACTTCGCCGTATGCCCACTATTTCGTCATCCATTGTGCCTCCGCCCAAATCCTGGGATGAGCTTGAGGATATCTCACTTGCCGCTGCCAAACTACGCTGGAACTCGACGGATTTCTTCCGGCACGGGCGACAGGGGCAGGCGCAAGACGGCGTGGACATCTGGGGGCACGACGACGACGATCGACATATTGGCGTGCAGTGCAAGAACACAGTCATGGGGATCACGCTGACCGTTGTTGAGTCGGAGATTGAGAAGGCCGAGAGTTTCGTTCCCAGACTGGATCGGCTCTACATTGCAACTACGGCACCCAGAGATGCGCCACTTCAGAAGGCTGTGAGGGACATTTCTCAATCGCGTGGGCGCGAAGGGAAGTTCAAGGTGGACATTCTGTTCTGGGACGACCTATGCCAGGATCTCGCCATGGATGAATCCGTATTTTTCAAGCATTACCCTCAGTTCAGGGCTGGCGATGATCCAACGCGGAAGCATGACCAAGCGCTGTGGAGAGAAATAACGAAACTACTCCACTCAGATGGAGTCATCGGATTTCTGGATCGGACGAACATGGCTGGATTCTCTTTCGAGACGGAAAAGCTGAAACCGCTGGGCGATTTCCGCGACAAAGGCAACACTCCCGAGTGGGAGTTCATTTCACCTGAGCTTGAGGCAATAAGAAAGGATCTCTGGAGCGAAGTAGACGGCTACCTCCATCTGATAGGACTGCAAACCTTCCCAACGCACAACCTTGGATGGAATAGCGTTCCTGCCGATTGGGAGTTTGAGAAGCCGGAGCAGTTCTGGCGTACGGTGGAGGGCCTGCACGCACGGGCCGAAAAGATCGTTAGCCTGCATGCATCCTTGGTCCGTGCAGGTCGAGGCAAAGGGTACAGCCACTAGCGTCAGACGAGCTGGCGAGACCTCTTCAGCGGCGCGTTACGAGAACTCTCCGCAGAGGGCCCGTGCCCCGCGCGAGGAACGTCGCGTGTGACCGCTGGAGAGCAGGCTGGGCGGCCGACGCCGGCTGATCGGTTGCTCTAGATCGGTTTGACCAGCGAATACACCAGCGGGCCAGGAAACTGCCAAATGCGTGAGTCATCAAGGACAAAGACAACGTCAAATATCGCAAACGCGCCCGCCTCCCACAGGAGTGGAGCTAGGTAGCTGGCCGCCTGAGAAGCGTCGATCGCCGGCAACGGCCAGTTGTCGTAAATCATGAGCCAATTCGCTGGATACCGGACGAAGCCAGGAGCGCCAGCCTTTCGCATCTTCTCTTTGACAAAGTACGCCATTGCCGCGGCCCATTCACGTTCCGCCGAGTCTCCTTCCCAGCCCTGACCCGAGTCGTCGAGATCGTGAGATAGGATCTCATCACGAAGTTCGCCAAAGGTCTTGCGAGGCTCCCCCGGCAAGGCTCGGGGAGTGAAGTAGATGGCAGACCCGAGACCTTTCTCTCGCAGGAACATTGACTGTGCAACGTTCTCCGGTACTGCTTCAGTATGTTCGATTCCTACATCGGCCACCGGCATGGTCAGGACGAAGTCAGGCCTGTCGGAATGGACAAGGGTCAGCGGAAACGAAAGATGTTCTGGCGGGATTGTGGCAAGCAAGTGAACGACGCAATAGCGTTCCACGTGGTCAGTACGGCGCCCCTCTGACCTCGGAGGCACCGCTGTATCAAGTTGGCCAAGTTTGATTTGAAGTTCGGCTGGAGTAGCTGCAGTCAGGATCGTTTCTGGCATCGTAGCTTCCGCACTGTGGCTTAATTTTTCATCTCTTGCATTTCCGAAGCCATTCTCGGAGGCATCAGCATCGAGCTTGCAACTGCACCAAGTTCGCCGCAACTCGCTGCAGCAGATTGTGCCGATGGCCACCGGATCCCACCCGTCAGGGACCTGGAGACCTGCTGTTGCCTGGAAAGCCCCATAAAACAAGCTTTCCCGGGAAGACTTTTACCGTCAAAGACGGTAAAAGTCTGAGTAGTGAATGAGAGTGTCTTAATCTCGCCGCGATTTTTACAGTCAGCTCTACCGCCAACCTTCTCTGCTGGTCAGCAACAGTCACCGATAAGCACCGCAACGAATTTATTCCAGATTCAACGCGTTGCGACAGCTTTTCGATAGCTGGCTATAGCCCTCGAAAGACCTAAATTCACTCCCACTCAATAGTAGCCGGCGGCTTCCCCGAGATGTCATAAACCACCCTCGACACCCCCCGCAACTCATTGATGATCCGGTTGCTCACCGTACCCAGGAACTCATACGGCAGATGCGCCCAGTGCGCCGTCATGAAGTCGATCGTCTCCACCGCACGCAGCGCAATCACCCACTCATAAGCCCGCGCGTCGCCCACCACGCCCACCGACTTCACCGGCAGGAACACGGCAAACGCCTGGCTGGTCTTGTCGTACAGGTCCGCCTTGCGCAGCTCATCAATGAAGATGGCATCGGCCTTGGCCAGCAGTTCGGCGTATTCGCGCTTCACTTCGCCCAGGATACGCACGCCCAGGCCCGGGCCCGGGAACGGATGGCGGTAGACCATGCTGCGCGGCAGGCCCAGCTCCACGCCCAAGCGGCGCACTTCGTCCTTGAACAGCTCGCGCAGCGGCTCCACCAGGCCCAGCTTCATGTGCTCCGGCAGGCCGCCCACGTTGTGGTGGCTCTTGATCACATGCGCCTTGCCGGTCTTGCTGCCGGCCGACTCGATCACGTCCGGGTAGATGGTGCCCTGCGCCAGCCACTTGGCGTTCTTCAGCTTGTTCGATTCTTCGTCGAAGATCTCAACGAACAGGTTGCCAATGATCTTGCGCTTGGCTTCCGGGTCGCTCACGCCTTCCAGCGCGTTGAAGTAACGGTCGGCGGCATTCACCCGCACGACCTTCACGCCCATGTGCTCGGCGAACATCGCCATCACCTGGTCGCCTTCCTGCCAACGCAGCAGGCCGGTATCCACGAACACGCAGGTCAGCTTCTCGCCGATGGCCTTGTGCAGCAGCGCAGCCACCACGGACGAATCGACGCCGCCGGACAGGCCCAGGATCACTTCGTCATCGCCCACCTGTTCGCGCACGCGGGCGATCTGGTCGTCGATGATGTTGGCGGCGGTCCACAGGGTCTGGCAGCCGCACACATCCACCACGAAGCGGCGCAGCAGCGCCTGGCCCTGCAGGGTGTGGGTCACTTCCGGGTGGAACTGCACGCCGTACCAGCGCTTTTCTTCGTTGGCCATGGCGGCCACCGGAATGCGGTCGGTGGTGGCGGTGATGGTGAAGCCCGGCGGCGCAACGGAGACGTGGTCGCCGTGGCTCATCCAGACATTCAGCTTCGGCTCGCCGCCGTGGTCGCTCAGGCCCTTGAACAGCGCATCGGGGTTGATCACGTTCACTTCGGCGTGGCCGAATTCGCGCTGGTCCGCCGCTTCGGTGGCACCGCCCAGCTGCGCGGCCAGGGTCTGCATGCCGTAGCAGATGCCGAAGATCGGCAGGCCGCTGTCGAACACTTCCTGCGGCGCGGCCGGGGCACCGGGCAGCGTGGTCGATTCCGGGCCACCGGACAGGATGATGCCCTTGGCGCCAAACGCGGCGATCTCGGCCGGGTTGTGGTCCCACGCCCAGATTTCGCAGTAGACGCCCAGCTCGCGGATGCGGCGGGCGATCAGCTGCGTGTACTGCGCGCCGAAATCGAGGATGAGGATCTTGTCGTTATGGATATTGGTCATGGTGCCGTTCCAGTGGTGTTTTTCGCAGCGCCCGGCGCTTCAAGGCTCTGCGTCAGCGTGGCGATGAACGCCTCGCGTTGTTGAATATGTGAGGTGTCTTCCTCGTCCCAGCGCAGCATCAGCAGGCCGTGCGGTGCGGCGGGGTTGGCGCGGTCGGCGCGCGGCAGCTCGGCGATTTCCTGCACTTCGGTGCCGGGCACGATGCGCCGTTGCAGCGCCGCCATCGAGGCGCCCCAGGACGCCCATTGCACGCTCATCCGTGCAGGCTCCAGTGCGCCCAGTACCGGTGTCAGCACCGGATCATCCGGCCCGTGCAGCAGCTCGGTAATGCATTGCACGGTGACCTGCAGCGGGCGCTCGCCGGTGCCTTTCAGCAGCCAGCGCTGCTCGCCAGCGGCCTGCACCTGCCAGCCCTTCGGCAGCGAGAACGCGTTCTGGCACGCCTGCACGGCCTGCAATTGCGAAACCGCCGCGCCCGGAGACCCGGAGCGCGGCGGCGGTTCGGACAACGAACAGCCTGCCATCAGCAGGCTGCCCGTAATCGCAAGAGCAGTTCGCAAGCGCATCAGGCGCGGTAGTTCGGCGGCTCTTTGGTGATGGTCACGTCGTGGACGTGGCTCTCACGCTGGCCGGCGCCGCTGATCTTCACGAACTTGGGCTTGCTGCGCATGTCTTCGATGGTGGCGCAGCCCACGTAGCCCATGGTGGCGCGCAGGCCGCCCATCAGCTGGTGGATGATGCCGCCCACCGGGCCGCGGTACGGCACGCGGCCTTCGATGCCTTCCGGCACCAGCTTGTCGGCGGTGGCGGCGTCCTGGAAGTAGCGGTCCTTCGACCCCTTCTCCATGGCAGCCAGCGAACCCATGCCGCGGTAGCTCTTGTACGAACGGCCCTGGTACAGCTCGGTCTCGCCCGGCGATTCCTCGGTACCGGCCAGCAGGCCACCGACCATGATGGTCGAGGCACCGGCGGCCAGCGCCTTGCCGATGTCGCCCGAGTAACGGATGCCACCGTCGGCGATCAGCGGGATGCGGTCCTGCAGCGCTTCGGCCACCAGGTCGATGGCGGTCACCTGCGGCACGCCGACGCCGGCGACGACGCGGGTGGTGCAGATCGAGCCCGGGCCGATGCCGACCTTGACTGCGTCCGCGCCGCTGTCCAGCAGCGCCAGTGCGGCTTCGCCGGTGCAGATGTTGCCACCGATGACCTGCACGTGCGGGAAGTTCTTCTTGACCCAGCTGACGCGGTCCAGCACGCCCTGCGAGTGGCCGTGCGCGGTATCGACCACGATCACGTCCACGCCGGCGGCGACCAGCGCTTCCACGCGGCGATCGGTATCGCCACCCACGCCGACGGCAGCGCCGACCAGCAGGCGGGTCGACAGATCCTTGGCAGCGTTCGGGAAGTCGGTGTTCTTCTGGATGTCCTTGACGGTGATCAGGCCACGCAGTTCGAACGAATCATTGACCACCAGCACCTTCTCGATGCGGTTGCGGTGCAGCAGCTGCAGCACTTCATCAGACGCGGCGCCTTCCTTGACCGTGATCAGGCGATCCTTCTTGGTCATGATGTGGCGGACCGGATCGTCCAGCTCGGTCTCGAAGCGCATGTCGCGGTGGGTCACGATGCCGGCCAGCTGGCCGTCGCTGCCCACCACCGGCACGCCGGAGATGTTGTGCGCCTGGGTCAGGGCCAGCACGTCGCGGATGGTGGTTTCCGGGCCGACGGTGATCGGGTCGCGGATGACACCGGCCTCGAACTTCTTGACCTTGGCCACTTCCGCGGCCTGCTGTTCCAGGCTGAGATTCTTGTGGATGATGCCCATGCCGCCGAGCTGTGCCATGGCGATGGCCAGGCGGGCTTCGGTGACGGTATCCATGGCTGCGGACAGGATCGGAAGCTTCAGCTTCAGGTCTCGGGTCAACCGCGTTTCGAGGTTGACGTCCTTGGGCAGGATGGTCGAGTGAGCGGGGACGAGCGAGACGTCGTCGTAAGTGAGTGCTTCAGCCTGGATGCGCAGCATCGGCATACCCGAGATGTGGGGAAGCGCGACATTTTACCCCTTTTCAGGAGCCAAGAACAGCATTTTGGGTAGCCAGAATTGGAACTTCGCGCGACACAGTGTCGCACCCGCTCACCTGTAGAGCCGAGCCCATGCTCGGCTGCTTTCCGCCAGACCGCGATGAGCCGAGCATGGGCTCGGCTCTACAGGAGGCCCGAGGCCCGGTACCACCAAGCGGTGCCGCAGCGTCGCGCGGGCGGTGATTGGTTCAGGGGGGCTTGGGTGGGTGCCAGATCCGTCCGCACCGGCACCCCAGATGGGCCGATGGCTCCGATGGATGTGTGCCAACCAAGGTTGGCACCTACCAGGAGCGGGTCGCCGGGAATCGCGGGGCATCAATGCAACCCCGGTAGCGCCGGGCCATGCCCGGCGAGCGCAGCGGCGCCGCAAACATCCGCCGGGCATGGCCCGGCGCTACCCTCAGGAGGCTTCCGCCGCTTCCAGGGTGTTCTGCATCAACGTGGCCACGGTCATCGGTCCCACGCCGCCCGGCACCGGGGTGATCCAGCTCGCCCGCTGGGCGGCCGCTTCAAACCCCACGTCGCCCACCAGGCGGCCGTCGTCCAGGCGATTGATACCGACGTCGATCACCACCGCGCCCGGCTTCACCCACTCACCCGGCACGATGCCGGGGCGGCCCACCGCCACCACCAGGATGTCGGCGTTGCGCACGGCCTGTTCCAGCACGTCCTTGGGGGTGAACTTGTGGCAGCTGGTCACGGTGCAGCCGGCAATCAGCAGCTCCAGGCCCATCGGGCGGCCGACGTGGTTGCTCACGCCCACGATGGTGGCATTGCGGCCGCGCACCGGCTGGTCGGTGTGGCCCAGCAGCGTGGTGATGCCGCGCGGGGTGCACGGGCGCAGGCCGAACTCGCGCAGGGCCAGGTGGCCGACGTTTTCCGGGTGGAAACCGTCCACGTCCTTGCGCGGGTCAATGCGCTGGATCAGGCGGCGCGCGTCGGGGATGCCCGGCAGCGGCAGCTGGATCAGGATGCCGTTGATCTTCGGATCGGCGTTGAGCTGGTCGATGAGGTCGAGCAGCTCGGCCTCGGTGGTACCGGCCGGCAGATCGTAGTCATGCGCCTCGATGCCGACCTTCTCGGCGGCACGGCGCTTGTTGCGCACGTACACGGTCGAGGCCGGGTCGCCACCGACCAGCACCACGGCCAGGCCCGGGCGGCTGCCGCCGGCGGCCACGCGGGCGTCGACGCGCACCTTCAGGCTGTCGAGCAGGTCCTCGGCGATGCGGCGGCCATCAAGGATGCGGGCAGGATGCTGGGGGGCGGAATCGGTCATCGGAGGCAGGCGTGGGGCGGCGGGGACGCTATTGTCCCCGATTCAGGCCCCCTCGCCCACCGCCAATCCGGGCGGCCGCTGCGCTCGCCGGGCATGGCCCGGCGCTACCCCACCCGTGCGCACCACGGTAGCGCCGGGCCACGCCCGGCGAGCGCGGTGCGCGGCACCTCATTCTTCCTCTTCCGGCACATCCTGCGGGTTCAGTGTCTTGCTCTCCCGCTTCGGCGCGGTGAACGGCGTCGGCGTCGGCACGCCCTGCGGACTGTTGCCATAGATCATCCGCGCGCCGGCATTCAAACCACCACCGGCAATTTCCAGCTCGAAGCGCTCGGCATCGCGGCGACGGATCTGCTCGGCAATCTCCACCGCATCGTCTTCGTCCGCACCCAGCTCCACCAGCGCGGCCTGGCCGAACAGCACCGCCGACTCGAACGTCTCGCGGATCTGGAAATCGACACCGGCATGGATCAGCCGCAGCGAATGCTCGCGGTCGAACGAGCGCACCATGAGCTTGGCCTGCGGGAACTCGTGCGACACCAGCTCAACAATGCGATCAGCCGCCTCGGCCTTGTCCACGCACACCGCAATCGCACGCGCGGTGGCCGCGCCCGAGGCATGCAGCACGTCCAGTCGCGTACCGTCGCCGTAGTAGATCTTGAAACCGAAGCGCGCCGCGCTCTGGATCATCTCCACATCGTTGTCGATGATGGTCACGTCCACGTCGCGCGCCAGCAGCGACTGGCTGGCGACCTGGCCGAAGCGGCCGAAGCCGATCAGCAGCACGCTGCCGGACAGGCCCTCGGCCTCGTCCACGCCGTCCATGTTCACCGTCGGCTTCGGCGCGATGCGCTTGTAGACCAGCACCACCAGCGGGGTCAGCGCCATCGACAGCACCACCACGGCGGTGAAGTTGGCATTGATCTCCATGTTGATCACGCCGGCCGATGCCGCAGCGGAGAACAGCACGAAGGCGAACTCGCCGCCCTGCGCCATCAGCACGCCACGGTCCAGCGCCTGCGCGTGGTCGCTGCCCATGATGCGCGCGACCACGTAGATGCACAGCGCCTTGGCCGCCATCAACGCCAGCACCAGGCCCAGGATCAGCTGCCAGTTGCCCGCCACCACGCCCAGGTCCAGCGCCATGCCCACGCTGAGGAAGAACAGGCCGAGCAGGATGCCACGGAACGGTTCGATGTCCGCTTCGATCTGGTGGCGGAAGGTCGATTCGCTCAGCAGCACGCCGGCCAGGAACGCGCCCATCGCCATCGACAGGCCGGACAGCTGCATCAGCAGCG
This sequence comes from Stenotrophomonas sp. YJH_SMC_46, assembly GCF_059370315.1. NCBI lineage: Bacteria > Pseudomonadati > Pseudomonadota > Gammaproteobacteria > Lysobacterales > Lysobacteraceae > Stenotrophomonas > Stenotrophomonas sp. YJH_SMC_46. Next base: position 685,201 of record NZ_JCAFTO010000003.1, on the reverse strand, counting down.
CCGCGCCCAGCACCACCAGCAGCGCGGCGGCGGTCATCACCTCGCGTGCCTTCGATTCGGCCAGTACGCGGAACAACGGGTTGAGCAGGAAGCGGCCGACCAGCACCAGGCCGACGATGGCACCCACGCCGATCGCCACCGACAGCCAGCGCGAACCCTCGCCATCGGCACTGCCCGCGCTCGGGCCCATCCAGGCCACCAGCGCCAGCAACGGGACGATCAGCAGGTCTTCGAACAGCAGGATGGAGACGATCTTCTGCCCCGACGGCAGCGCGATGTCACCGCGCTCGGCCAGCAGCTGCATCACCACCGCAGTGGAGGTGAGCACGAAGCCGGTGGCGCCGATGAAGGCCACCTGCCACGGCAGGCCGAACAGCTTGGCGATGCTGGTCAGCACCAGCGCACAGGTGACGATCTGCAGCGTGCCCAGCCCGAAGATTTCCTTGCGCAGGCTCCACAGGTGCGAGGGCCGCATTTCCAGGCCGATCACGAACAGGAACATCACCACGCCGAGTTCGGCGGTATGCAGGATCGCCTGCGGATCGGAGAACCAGCCCAGCCCGAACGGTCCGATCGCCAGGCCAGCGGCGAAGTAGCCCAGCACCGAGCCCAGACCGGCCCGGCGGAACAAAGGCACCATCACCACCGCCGCGCCCAACAGGGCCACGACCTTGACCAGCTCGCTGGTCGCTGCTTCTACCGCCATGCGGTGTTTTCCCCAAGATCCAGAATCGGGTTCAACAATAGAGCAATGCCGATGACGGCAATAGCACGCATGTTGCGCCGGATTGTCTTGGCGATGGAACGATGCAGGGAGTGAGCCCCGGCATCATCCCGAAACCATGCACATGCTTGGGTGGGCGCCATTACCTGTAGAGCCGAGCCCACGCTCGGCTGCTCTTCGTGCCGAGGCCAGAAGCAGCCGAGCATGGGCTCGGCTCTACAGTAGATCCACGCCATGCGTGGATGGACGCCCAGCCGTCATGCCCCGGTAGATCCACGCCATGCGTGGATGGACGCCCAGCCGTCATGCCCCGGTAGATCCACGCCACGCGTGGATGCCGCCCGGTCGGATTCACCCGCCCCGGCAGAACGCGGCGTAATCGATATACCCCGGGAACGGCACGCCCGGCGCGCACACCGGGCACTGCGGGTCCGGCCGGATGCCGGTCTCGCGGAAGCGCATGCCCAGCGCATCGAAGCGCAGCAGCCGCCCCACCAGCGGTTCGCCGATGCCCAGCAGCAGCTTCAGCACCTCGGTGGCCTGCAGCACCCCAGCCAAGCCGGGCAACACGCCCAGCACACCGGCCTCGGAACAGTTCGGCGCAAACTCCGGCGGCGGCGGTTCGGGGAACAGGCAGCGGTAGCACGGCGCCACGCCACGCTGGCGGCCGGCATCAAACACGCTGACCTGGCCATCAAAGCGCTCAATGGCGGCATACACCAACGGCTTGGCATGCTTGATGCAGGCGTCGTTGAGCAGGTAGCGCAGCGGGAAGTTGTCCGAGCCGTCCAGCACCACGTCCACGCCGTCCAGCAGCGCATCCACGTTCTCGGAGGTGACCCGCTCGGGCACGGCCTCGACCTCGATCGACGGGTTCAGTGCCAGCAGCCGCTCGCGCGCCGAATCGACCTTGAGCTGGCCGACGCTGGCTTCGGTATGCACGATCTGCCGGTGCAGGTTGCTGCGCTCCACGCGGTCGTGGTCGGCGAAGCGCAGGTGCCCTACCCCCGCGGCGGCCAGGTAGAAGCCGGCCGGGGCACCCAGCCCGCCCGCGCCCAGCACCAGCACGCGCGACTGCTGCAACCGGCGCTGGCCGGCCTCGCCGACTTGCGGCAGCAACAGATGGCGCGAATAGCGATCAAAGAAATCGCGGTCGGCGGCGCTGGCCAGCGGCTGCACCAGCGGTAGCGACTGCTCGCGCCAGGCCACGGTGCCGCCCGTCACGGAAGCGACGTTTGTGTAGCCGGCCTCCAGCAGGAACTGCGCGGCATCGGCCGAGCGCTTGCCGCTCTGGCAGATCAGCAGGATTTCCTGGTCGTGCCGCGGCAGGTGCGCGGCCGGGTCGGCCTGCAGCTCGCCCTTGGCCACGCCGCGCGCGCCCTCGGCCATCCCGCCGGCCCGCTCGTGCGCCTCGCGCACATCGATCAGCACCGCGCCATGGGCCAGGCGCTCGCGTGCCTGCGCGGGGGAAAGCTCTTGGATGCTCATGGCCGCATTATCGCGCACGTGGCGGCAGGCCGCCTTGACCGATACCTGCAAACATGGGGTAGTGCCGGCCGCTGGCCGGCATGGCCATGAACGCACCGGACGACGCGAGGTTGCCGGCCAGCGGCCGGCACTACCACAGACAAGAAAGGCGGCCCTGCGGCCGCCTTTCTCTGAATCACTTGCCCTTGACGTGCTTCATCAAGCGCCGCTTGGACTTGATCTGCCGCTCGGTGAGGACGTTCTTCTTGCCCTCGTACGGGTTGGTACCCTCGCGGAAGATGAAGCTCACTGGCGTGCCGATCAGCTTGAAGCGCTTGCGGAAGAAGTTCTCCAGGTAGCGCTTGTACGACTCCTGCAGCTCCTTCAGGCGGGTGCCGTGCACGATGAAGGTCGGCGGGTTGGAACCGGCCGGATGCACGTAGCGCAGCTTGGAGACATGGCCGCGGATGGTCGGCGGCGGGTTGGTCTCGTAGGCCACTTCCAAGGCCTTGTTCACTTCGCTGGTGGTGAAAGTCTTGTTGGCCGACTCGTGCGCACGGTGCACCGCACGGAACAGCTCGCGCAGGCCCGAGCCGTGCTTGGCCGAAATGCGCACCGATTCGGCCCAGGGCACGAAGCCCAGCTTGAGCGACAGCATGGTTTCAGCCTGTTCGCGCTGGTACTCGGTCAGGCCATCCCACTTGTTGATGGCGATCACCAGCGCGCGGCCGGCGTCGAGCACGGCACCGAGCACGGTGGCGTCCTGGTCGGTCACGCCTTCGGTGGCGTCGAGCATCAGCACGGCCACCTGGCACTGCTCGATCGACTGCATGGTCTTGACCACCGAGAACTTCTCGACGACCTCGTCCACGCGCGAGCGACGGCGCAGGCCGGCGGTATCGATCAGGCGGTATTCGCGACCGTCGCGCTCCAGGTCCACTGCGATCGAGTCGCGGGTGGTGCCCGGCACGTCGGAGGCGATCATGCGCTCCTCGCCGAGGATGCGGTTGACCAGGGTCGACTTGCCCACGTTCGGGCGGCCGACGAAGGCGATGCGGATGCGGTTTGGATCGTTGTCCAGCTCTTCGCCGCTACCTTCTTCCGGCAGGCGCTGGATCACTTCGTCCAGCAGGTCGTCCAGGCCCTGGCGATGCGCGGCCGAGACGGTCAGCATTTCGCCGAAACCGTAGCGGGCGAACTCGGAGCGGACGCTGTCCTCGTCGGTACCGTCGATCTTGTTGATCAGCAGCAACGTCGGGCGCGACAGCTTGCGCAGCCACGCCAGGATCTCGTCGTCCAGCGCCGAGGTGCCCTCGCGGGCATCGACGACGAACAGGATCAGGTCCGCTTCGGCAGCCGCCGCACGCGCCTGGCGGGTGGTGGCACCGGCCAGGCCTTCGTCCTCACCGGCAATACCGCCGGTATCCACGACGAGGAAATGATTGTCCTCGTCGAGGCGGCAGACGCCGTAGTTGCGATCACGGGTGACGCCGGGCTGGTCATGGACCAGGGCGTCACGGGTGCGGGTCAACGCATTGAAAATGGTCGACTTGCCGACATTCGGCCGTCCAACCAGGGCGACCAAAGGCAGCATCGCGAGTACTCCGTATTAATTTGCCAACCGGAAGGCGGTCAGCTTGCCATCCACGTTCTGCACCAGCAGCACCCCGTCTGCGACGACCGGCTGGGCCAGCAGGGCGTCACCGCCACTCTTTGCCCGTGCCGCCATCGCACCATCGGAGGCCTGCAACCAGTGCACGTATCCCTTGTAGTCGCCGACCACGACGTAGTCGCCATGCAGCGCCGGGCCGGTCAGCGAGCGACGGGCCAGTGCGGTCTGCGACCACATGGCTGCGCCGCTGGCCTTGTCCAGGCCGAACACGCCGCCCTTGTTGTCGGTCACGAACACATTGCCCGACGACACCGCCACGCCACCCGCACCGCCATGGTCGCGCGCCCACAGCGGGCGACCGGTCGGGCCTTCGATGGCCATCGTCTGGTTCTTGAAGCTGCTCACGAACAGGGTGTTGCCATCCAGCACCGGCGCGCCGTCCACATCGGCCATGCGCTCCAGCTCGGTACGGCCTTCACCGTTGCCCACGTTCTGTTCCCACAGGGTGCGGCCATCCTGCTGGGCCAGGGCGGCAACCGCGCCCTCGTCCTTGCCGATGAACAGCACGCCCGGGCCGGTCACCACCGGTGCGTTGCCACGCACGGTCAGCGCCGGCAGCTCGCTCGGGTTGAACCACTTCTGGGTGCCGTTGCCGGCATCGAACGCAGTGATACGGCCGTCGTTGCTGCGCACGTAGACCGCGCCCTGGGCAATGGCCGGCGCGGCGATGACTTCACCCGGAACACGGGCGCGCCACTTTTCGCTGCCGTCGTTGATGTCCAGCGCGATGACCTGGCCATCGAGCGTGCCGATCACGACCAGGTTCTCACCGACACCCGGGCCACCGGACAGGCGCAGCTTGGCCTTCTTCTTTTCCTTCTGCGGCTCCCAGGTCCAGACCTTCTTGCCGGTCTGCAGGTCGATGGCGTGCACGCCACCGGTGATCGCCGCAGCGAACACGTGGCCGTTGGCCACGGCCGGGCCCTGGCGCACGCCGATGCGGCGCTCACCCTTGCCGAGGTTGACCGACCAGGCCTTGTTGACCTTCAGGGTCGGCTCGAACTTGACCAGCTCAGCCGGTTCCTGTGCCTTCTTCGCGGCCGCGTCCTTGCCGGCGAACCAGCCCTTCATGGTGCTGCAGCCGGTCAGGGCCATGCCCATCAGGAGCACGGTGGCGACGCGGGTGATCATGACCTTCTGACTCATCAAACCGACTCCGCAGGGGCGGCGACGGTGCCGCCGGCGTCCATAACCTTGGTTTCCAGCAGGCGCCGCTGCGGCGCTGCCACGTCCAGCGTCTTCAGCGCCTTCTCGTACTGTGCGCGGGCCTCATCGCGCTTGCCCTGCGCCATCAGCGCATCGCCATGGATTTCCAGGCTGCTGCTGTCGGTGGCGCTGCCCAGCAGCTTGATCGCCTCGTCGCTCTTGCCGGTGGCCACCAGCAGGCGGGCCACGCGCTGGTCGACCACGCGCTGCAGGTCACCTTCAACCTTCACGCCGCGCAGGGTAGCCAGGGCTTCTTCGTTCTTGCCGGCATCGACCTGGGCCTTGGCCAGCTGCAGCGCCGCCAGGTCGCCGTAGATGCTGGACGGGCCGGCTTCGAGCGCCTTGACCGCCTTGGCGGCGTCGTCGAGCTTGTTCTGCTGCAGGCCAACGAGCGCCTTCTGGTACTCGACATTGGCCGAGGCCAGCTTGCCGCCCTGATCCTTCTGGTACCACTGCCAGCCGGCAATGGCACCGATGGCGATGACCACGCCACCGAGGATGCTGGCGCCATTCTTCCGCAGCCAGCTGCGGACGCGTTCACTTTGTTCGTGCTCGTCGAGCAGATCGTCGATCGCCATGCGTACTCTCGCCCCGCCCATCGGGAGGGACCATTGGAATTAATCGAAGGTGGTGAAACCGCGCCTCAGTGCGAAACCGGGACTACGGAGCCTTCAGAGGATACCTGAAAGCGTGCCACGTTGGCTCGCTGGTAGGGGGTCAGATCGACGATAGCGCCGTTCTGCTGAACCTGGACCGCCGAGGCGTTGCCCAGGGTCACCCGGGTCACCTGGCCCGGCGTGAAGCTGCGGCTCTCGCCGGATTTGATCAGCGCCTTCTCGACAGTGCTGCCGTCCGGGCCGCCGATATCGACCCAGCTGTCGCCACTGAACTGCATGTCCAGCGTATTGGCGGCAGCGGCCGGTGCCGGGGCTGGACGCGGCACCGGGGCCAGCGAGGCCACGTACGGAGTGGCGGCCGGCTTGCTGGCCGGAGCGCTCGCCACTTCAGCCGGCGCCGAGGGCTCGACACCCGCAGCGGACGGGGTCACCGGCACGGCGGCCGGAATCGCGTCCAGCGAGGCGGTGTTCGGCGACGGCGTCGCACTGCCATCGAAATGACCACGGGTGGCGAACCACACCGGCACTGCCAGCACCGCGGTGATACCGACGTACAGCACGCGACGGCCGAGATTCTCGGCAATGCGGCGCGCACGCGGGGTATGGGTATGGCTGACCAGGGTAGGCGGCACCACCGGGCCGACCTGGGCCTGCTCCAGCAGCTCTCCCACGTCCACGTCCAGAAGCCGCGCATAGCTGCGCAGCTGGCCGCGCACGAACACCGGCGCGCCAAGCTTCTGCCATTGTTCTTCTTCCAGCGACCTGACCACCTGGACCGGCATGCGCAGGCGCGAGCCGACATCTTCGAGGGTCAGTCCGGCCGCCTCGCGGGCCTGGCGCAGGCGGGTGCCGCAGCCGGCCGCAGTCTCGAGAGCGCTCACAGTCTGGTCATCAATCACAATGCATCAACCCTGGAGTTAGGAGCCCGCTTCCTGCGGAAATTCCTGTCGAATCCGCTGAAGATAGCGATCAGATGCCGCCCGATCACCCAGCCGCGCTTCGATTTGAGACGCAAGTTGTAACACGGAACGCGTTGCGGGTGCAGCCGCAATCCTACGTTCGGCGAAGGCCCGCGCCTCCATGAAGCGGCCCTGGCGGAAGCTGAGCTGGGCCATCGCCTCCAGCGCGACCGGGTTTCCCGGCAGCACCGACAGCGCCGCGCGCAGGTCGCCTTCGGCACGTTCAAGTTGGCCAGCGTCCAGTGCACAGCTGCCCGCATTGGCCTGGGATTCGGCCGGTGTGGCGTAGCCCGGCGCCTGCAGCGCTCGATCGAACCACGCCAGCGACTCGGCCGGCCGCCCCTGCTGGCACAGCCACGCCCCGTAATTGTTGAGGATGTCACCGCGCTGCGGCGCCTGTTCGGCCGCCCTGCGGAAGCTCTCGCCCGCTTGCTGGCTCCGGCCACGGCGCTCATCGATGCCGGCCAGCAGCACCAGCGCATCCGGCGAGTCGGGCGCCAGCTTCAGCGCCTCGCGCGCCTTGCGTTCGGCCGCATCTAGGTTGCCGACCTGCATGTCACGGGCAGCCAGCGCCAGCAGATCCTGCAGGCGCACCTGGCGCCGCACGCTGTCCGGATCGCGCACCGAATAGACCGGCGCTTCGCTGGGGCCCAGCTTGGCCTTGGGTTGGGATTTGCAGCCACCGACCGCAACGGCCAGCACGCCTGCGAACAGAGCCAGCCAGAGGCGGTCAGGCCGCGGCATCGCTCCCCTTCCCCGCCTGCAGCGTCTTGTTGAACTCCGCCTGGCGGCGGGTGCGGTCCATCACCTGGCCCTTGAGCTGGCCACAGGCGGCGTCAATGTCGTCGCCACGGGTGCGGCGGACCATCGTCAGCACGTTGCTGTCGAGCAGGATCTTCTGGAAGGCGCGGATGTTGGCCTCCTCGGAACGCTCGTAGCGGGTGCCCGGGAACGGATTGAACGGGATCAGGTTGACCTTGCCCGAATCCTTGGCCTGCACCGCGTTGTCGAACTGGCGCATCAGGCGGGCCAGTTCGCGGGCATGCTCGGGCTTGTCGTTGATGCCCTTCATCAGGGTGTATTCAAAGGTGACCGATTCGCGGCGCTTGTTGGCGCGCAGGTAGCGTGCGCACGAGGCCATCAGCTCGGCGATCGGGTACTTCTTGTTGAGCGGCACCAGCGTCTCGCGCAGTGCGTCGTTCGGCGCATGCAGCGACACCGCCAGCGACACGTCGCTTTCGGCAGACAGGCGGTCGATCTGCGGCACCAGGCCGGAGGTCGACAGGGTCACGCGCTTGTTGGCCAGGCCGTAGCCCAGGTCGTCGCGCATCACGCTCATGGCGCGCACGACGTTGTCGAAATTCATCAGCGGCTCGCCCATGCCCATCATCACCACGTTGGTGAGGCGGCGCATCTGGTGCGGCACGTTGCCCAGGTGGCGTGCGGCAACCCACACCTGGCCGATGATCTCGGCGGTGGTCAGGTTACGGTTGAAGCCCTGGGTGGCGGTGGAGCAGAACGTGCAGTTCAGGCCGCAACCGACCTGCGAGGACACGCACAACGTGCCGCGGGTCTTGTCCGGGATGTACACGGTCTCGATGGCGTTCTTGCCATCCACGCCCATCGCCAGCAGCCACTTGTGGGTGCCGTCGGCGGAGGGCTTGTCGAACACGATGTTCGGAACCAGCACCTCGGCATGGGCCTGCAGCTTGGCGCGCAGGACCTTGCCGAGGTCGGTCATTTCATCGAAATCGGTGACGTAGCGATGGTGGATCCACTTCATCACCTGATGGGCACGGAACTTCTTCTCGCCGAGAACCTCGACGAAAAACTTCTCCAGGCCCGCGCGATCGAGGTCGAGCAGGTTCTGCTTGCCAGCCGTGGGTGCCGACTTCGGCAGCGGCTGGATGGCGGGGGACTGTACGACCTCGTTCACGGCATTACTCTCAGCGCGAGACGACTTCGGTGGCGGCGAAGAAGTAGGCGATCTCAATCGCGGCATTCTCGACCGAGTCCGAGCCGTGTGCGGCGTTGGCATCGATGGATTCGGCGAAGTCGGCGCGGATGGTGCCCGGCGCGGCTTCCTTCGGGTTGGTGGCGCCCAGCAGGTCGCGGTGGGCCAGGACGGCGTTCTCGCCTTCCAGGGCCTGGATCATCACCGGGCCGGAGATCATGAACTCGACCAGCGCGTTGAAGAACGGACGCTCGCGGTGCACGGCATAGAAGCCTTCGGCTTCACGGCGCGACAGCTGCTTGTACTTGGCGGCCACGACCTTCAGGCCGGCCTTCTCGAAGCGGGCGTAGATTTCGCCGATGACGTTCTTGGCAACGGCGTCCGGCTTGATGATCGAAAGGGTGCGCTCCAGCGCCATGGGATGTCTCCAATGGAATCGGGCCGCTGATGGCCCGAAGGGTAACATGAAAAAAACCCGCGTCGGGACGCGGGCTTAGCCTGATAAACGTAGGCGAATTGTAAAAGATAACGTGGCCGGGTGGTAGAGGGCCATGTGGCCCTGTTGTAGCGCCGAGCCCATGCTCGGCTGGCCTTTGGGCCGAAGAGCAGCCGAGCGCGGGCTCGGCTCTACAGGTTCAGGTCCACCCATTCACCCACCTGAGTGAAATCTGACCGGAGCGGCCGATTTTGCTGCACTGCAAAATGCCATACGCTACCGTCTGGTCCTAGTATCAAACAATCGTTTGATTAAGGTCTGCCCGCCGATGGCCAAACCCGCCCACTTCTCGACCAAGGACCGGATCCTCGGCGCGGCCGAGGAGCTGTTCGCCCAGCACGGCTTCGCCGGCACCTCGCTGCGCCAGGTGACCAGCCAGGCCGACGTCAACATTGCCGCGGTCAACTACCACTTCGGTTCCAAGGAAAACCTGGTCAATGAGGTCTTCCGCCGCCGCATGGACGAGATGACAGGCGCGCGCCTGGCGCAGCTGGAGCGGGCCCGCAGCGAACACCCCGGCGAACTGCGCCCGGTGCTGGCCGCCTTCGTCGAACCGGCGCTGGCGCTGGCCCAGGACCGCCAGAACGGCGGCGCCTTCGTGCGCGTGATCGCCCGCGCCTACGCCGAGAAGAACGACAACCTGCGCAAGTTCCTGTCCGACCACTACGGCCACGTGCTGCGTGCGTTCGGCAAGGCCATCGGCGAGTGCGTGCCCGGCCTGAGCAAGGAAGAGCTGTACTGGCGCCTGGACTTCCTGGCCGGCTCGCTCACCTATGCCATGGCCGACTTCGGGCTGATCAAGCGTCCCGCCGGTGTCACCGAAGCGGCGCATCGTGCCCATGCCGCCCACGAACTGATCCATTTCGCCGAAGCCGGGTTCCGCGCCGCCGCACGTGCCAGCGCCCTGCCCGCTTCCCGTTGATTCCACCCAGTAACTGCTGACCAACAAAGGCCCTACACCATGTCCAATTCCCTGCTAGTCCGCCGCGCCGCCGTGCTGGGTGCCGGCGTCATGGGTGCCCAGATCGCCGCCCACCTCACCAACGCCGGCGTCGACACCGTGCTGTTCGACCTGCCTGCGAAGGAAGGTCCGGCCGATGGCATCGTGCTGAAGGCGATCGCCAACCTGGGCAAGCTGAGCCCGGCGCCGCTGGCCAGCAAGTCGCTGGCCGAAGCCATCACCCCGGCCAATTACGACTCCGGCCTGGAGCAGCTGAAGGACTGCGACCTGATCATCGAGGCCATCGCCGAGCGCATGGACTGGAAGCAGGACCTGTACAAGAAGATTGCGCCGTTCGTGGCCGACCACGCGGTGCTGGCCTCCAACACCTCGGGCCTGGGCATCAACAAGCTGGCCGACGTGCTGCCCGAACAGCTGCGCCACCGCTTCTGCGGCGTGCACTTCTTCAACCCGCCGCGCTACATGCACCTGGCCGAGCTGATCCCGGCCACCACCACCGACGCCGCCGTGCTGGAAGGCCTGGAAGCCTTCCTGGTCACCACCCTGGGCAAGGGCGTGGTGTACGCCAAGGACACCCCGAACTTCATCGGCAACCGCATCGGCGTGTTCTCGATCCTGTCCACCATCCACCACACCCAGCAGTTCGGCCTGGGTTTCGATGAAGTGGACGGCCTGACCGGTCCGCTGGTCGGCCGCCCGAAGTCGGCCACTTACCGCACCTCCGACGTGGTCGGCCTGGACACCATGGCCCACGTCATCAAGACCATGGGCGACACCCTGCCGAATGACCCGTGGCATGAATTCTTCAAGTCGCCGAAGTGGCTGGACGCGCTGATTTCCAAGGGCGCGCTGGGCCAGAAGACCGGCGCCGGCATCTTCCGCAAAGTCGGCAAGGACATCGTGGTACTGGATCTGGAGAAGCAGGACTACCGTCCGGCCGACCGCACCGCCGCACCGGAAGTGGTCGAGATCCTGAAGATCAAGAACCCGGCCGAGAAGTTCGCCAAGCTGCGCGAGAGCCAGCACCCGCAGGCGCAGTTCCTGTGGGCGACCTTCCGCGACCTGTTCCACTACAGCGCCTACCACCTGGCCGACATCGCCGAGACCGCGCGCGACGTCGATCTGGCCATCCGCTGGGGTTACGGCTGGTCGCTGGGCCCGTTCGAGACCTGGCAGGCTGCCGGCTGGAAGCAGGTGGCACAGTGGATCGCCGATGACATCGTGGCCGGCAAGAGCATGAGCAGCGCCCCGCTGCCGGATTGGGTGTTCGATGGCCGCGACGGTGTGCACGCCGCCGAAGGCAGCTACAGCCCGTCGCGCAACGCCAAGCTGCCGCGTTCGTCGCTGCCGGTGTACCAGCGCCAGCGGTTCCCGGATCCGCTGCTGGGCGAGCAGTTCGCTCCGGGCGAAACCGTGTTCGAGAACGACGGCCTGCGCATGTGGCACGACGGTGACGGCATCGCCGTGGTCAGCTTCAAGACCAAGATGAACACCGTGTCCGACCAGGTGCTGGATGGCCTGCAGGAATGCGTGAGCCGCGCCGAGAAGGACTTCCAGGGCCTGGTGATCTGGCAGCAGAAGGAACCCTTCTCCGCCGGTGCCGACCTGGCCGGTGCGCTCGGCCTGCTGCAGGCCGGCAAAGTCGACCAGTTCGAGGAAATGGTCGCCAACTTCCAGCGCACCAGCCAGCGCATCAAGTACTCGCTGGTGCCGGTGGTGGCAGCGGTGCGTGGCCTGGCCCTGGGTGGCGGCTGCGAGTTCCAGATGCACAGCGCCAAGACCGTGGCCTTCCTGGAAAGCTACATCGGCCTGGTCGAGGCCGGTGTCGGCCTGCTGCCGGCCGGTGGCGGCCTGAAGGAACTGGCCGTGCGTGCCTCGCAGGCCGCGGGCCCGGGCGGCGACGTGTTCGCCGAACTGAAGAAGACCTTCGAGACCGTGGCGATGGCCAAGGTGTCCAACTCGGCGGTCAACGCCAAGGAACTGGGCCTGCTGCGCAGCACCGACAAGGTGGTGTTCAACAGCTACGAGGCGCTGTACATCGCCAAGGCCGAAGCACGCGCCCTGGCCGAAGCCGGCTACCGCCCGCCGCTGCCGGCACGCCGCATCCAGGTCGCCGGTGACGTGGGCATCGCCACCTTCAAGATGATGCTGGTCAACATGCTGGAAGGCCGCTTCATCAGCCCGTACGACTACGAGATCGCCGAGCGCATCGCCACCGTGCTGTGCGGCGGCAAGGTCGACCGCGGCACCCTGGTCGACGAAGAGTGGCTGCTGACCCTGGAGCGCAAGCACTTCGTCGAACTGGCCCAGCAGGAAAAGACCCAGGCCCGCATCGCGCACATGCTGAAGACCGGCAAGCCGCTGCGTAACTGATCGCCCATCCCTGCTTCCGGTGGGTGCCGACCGTTGGTCGGCACTCCGGCTAAAAAATTCAAGAGATCACTGCAATGACCAAGCAAATCCAGGACGCCTACATCGTCGCCGCCACCCGCACCCCGGTTGGCAAGGCGCCCAAGGGCATGTTCCGCAACACCCGCCCCGACGACATGCTTGCGCACGTGCTGCGCAGCGTCGTCGCCCAGGCCCCGGGCGTGGACGTCAACCGCATCGATGACGCGATCATCGGCTGCGCCATGCCGGAAGCCGAGCAGGGCATGAACGTGGCGCGCATCGGCGTGCTGCTGGCTGGCCTGCCAAACACCATCGCCGCGCAGACCGTGAACCGCTTCTGCTCCTCCGGCCTGCAGGCCGTGGCGCAGGCCGCCGACGCGATCCGCCTGGGCAACGCCGACCTGATGCTGGCCGGTGGCACCGAGTCGATGTCGATGGTGCCGATGATGGGCAACAAGATCGCCATGGCACCGAGCGTGTTCGACAACGACCACGTGGCCATCGCCTACGGCATGGGCATCACCGCCGAGAAGGTGGCCGAAGAGTGGAAGGTCTCGCGCGAAGACCAGGACGCCTTCGCCCTCGCCTCGCACCAGAAGGCCATGGCGGCGATCCAGAACGGCGAGTTCAAGGACGAGATCAGCCCGTACGAGATCGTCTCGCACCTGCCGGACCTGGCCGACGGCCAGCGCATCATCACCCGCAACAAGATCGCCGACACCGACGAAGGCCCGCGCCCGGATTCCTCGGCTGAAGGCCTGGCCAAGCTGCGCCCGGTGTTCCGCAACGGCCAGTTCGGCGGCACCGTCACTGCTGGCAACTCGTCGCAGATGAGCGATGGCGCCGGTGCCGTGCTGCTGGCCTCGGAACAGGCGATCAAGGACTACGGCCTGACCCCGCTGGCCCGTTTCGTCAGCTTCTCGGTGGCCGGGGTGCGCCCGGAAGTGATGGGCATCGGCCCGATCGCCGCGATCCCGAAGGCACTGAAGCAGGCCGGCCTGACCCAGGACCAGCTGGATTGGATCGAGCTCAACGAAGCGTTCGCCGCGCAGTCGCTGGCGGTGATCCGCGATTGCGGCCTGGACCCGGCCAAGGTCAACCCGCTGGGCGGCGCGATTGCCTTGGGCCACCCGCTGGGTGCAACCGGCGCGATCCGTACCGCGACCCTGCTGCACGGCCTGCGTCGTCGCCAGCAGAAGTACGGCATGGTGACGATGTGCATCGGCACCGGCATGGGCGCGGCGGGTATTTTCGAGGCGCTGTAAGGTTCAAAGCGTTGCCGGCTGATTGCTGGCGGTGGGGCCCGGGTGGATGAGACTGCCCGGGACACGCCGTAAACCCGTCCCTGGGGGCTTGGCAGCGGCTTGCTAGCGTGCGCAATCCTGCGCACGCAGCAAGGCCGGGGTTGGGCGTCCTGCCCAACCTGCCAGGCGCATGCGCCTGGCCCATGCCGCTGACAGTCCCGGTCAGCCTCACCCACCCGCGCCACCCAACATTCCGCGCGGCGGAGGGGTGAGCAAAGGCAGGGTCAAAGGCCGGGGTCAGAGCCCTTTGCTGCGCAAAGGGATCTGACCCCAACAATCAAAAAAGGCAGCCAGAGGCTGCCTTTTTTGATTGTGCTTCTGCCTTTGATTCCGCCCTTCCCGTCCGCGCCGCACGAAAACTGTCGAGAGGGGGCGGATGGCCCTCTCCAAAACCGTTGGCGCCATGGGCCCGAGGCATGCCTCGGGCGGGTTGGGCAGGACGCCCAACCCCGGTCTTGCCGTGTGCGCAGGACAGCGCACACGAGCAAGGCGCCATCGAGCCGCCATGGACGGGTTTACGGCGTGTCCTGCAACGGCCCACCCGTCCCGCCCATCACGTATCAATCAAGGCGCTGCACGGAACGCTTGATAAACCTTATTCCGCCAACATCGCCGTCAGCTTCTCCCGCGCCGGCCCTGCCAGCTTCGGGTTGTCCAGCGCAAAGCGGATCGTCGCCTCCACCAGCCCCAGGTGCGTGCCGCAGTCGAAGCGGGTGCCCTCGAAACGATAGGCATCGACTTCTTCGGTCTTCAGCAGCTGCGCGATCGCATCGGTCAGCTGGATCTCGCCACCGGCACCACTGCCGGTCTGCTCCAGCAGCTCGAAGATCTTCGGGCTCAGCACATAGCGGCCGACCACAGCCAGGTCGCTGGGCGCGTCCTCCGGCTTCGGCTTCTCCACGATCTGCGAAATGCGGCCCTTGCGGCCATCGAACGCCTCGGTGGCAACGATGCCGTAGCTGGCGGTCTTGTCATGCGGCACGTCTTCAACAGCGATGACGCTGGCGCCACTGGCCTCGTTGAGGTCGGCCATCTGCTTCAGTGCGCCGTCGCCGCGGTTCCAGATCAGGTCATCCGGCAGCAGCACCGCGAACGGTTCGTCGCCGATCACGGCCTTGGCGCACAGCACTGCATGGCCCAGGCCCAGTGCTTCGGCCTGGGTCACGAAAATCGCGCGCACGCCATTGGGCAGCACATGACGGATCATCTCCAGCTGCTCCTGCTTGCCGGCGCGCTCGAGCTTCTGCTCCAGCTCGTAAGCCTTGTCGAAGTAGTCGGCCACGGCATGCTTGTAGCGGTTGGTGATGAACACCAGCGTGTCGCAACCAGCTTCGATTGCCTCATCGACCGCGTACTGGATCAGCGGACGATCAATGATCGGCAACATTTCCTTCGGAACCGTCTTGGTTGCCGGCAAGAAGCGCGTCCCGAGCCCTGCCACTGGAAAAACTGCCTTGCGAATTCGCTTGCTCATTGGTGCCTGTTGGCCTCACGTGCCGGAAAGGGCACGACTTTAGCGGATGAAATGTAAGCATCCTGTTCGATTGGCGAGAACTCCGGCATTGTCGCGAACAGGATCTCCTGGATGCTGGTGGTGTCGTAACCAGCCACGGCATCGCGCAGGCGCGGAACATTGCCCAGCACCAGGTCACGTGAGAACGCGCGCACACCGGCCTCGAGAATCTTCGGGTGCGCGGTGGAACGGTAGTCCTCGTCCGAATAGAACAGCGTCTCGTGCAGCTTCTCGCCCGGACGCAGCCCGGTGTAGATGATCGGAATGTCCTTGTAAGGCTGCTTGCCGGCCAGGCGGATCATCTGCTCGGCCAGTACGCGGATCGGCACCGGCTCGCCCATGTCGAGGGTATAGATCGCACCGTGCGACGCCGAGGCGGCGGCCTGCAGGATCAGCTGGCAGGCCTCCGGGATGGTCATGAAGTAGCGGCTGACTTCCGGGTCGGTGACGGTCACCGGCCCACCCCTCAGGATCTGTTCGCGGAACAGTGGCACCACGCTGCCGGCCGAGGCCAGCACGTTGCCGAAGCGCACCGTGACGAAACGGGTATGCGTGGACTTCTGGTCCAGGCTCTGGCAGATCATTTCCGCATAGCGCTTGCTGGCGCCCAGCGCATTGACCGGGTCGACGGCCTTGTCGGTGGAAATGAACACGAAGTGCTCGACGCGCGCTTCCAGGCAGGCGCGGGCCACGTTCTCTGTGGCCAGGATGTTGTTGCGCACCGCCTCGCGCAGCTGCCGCTCCAGCACCGGTACATGCTTGTAGGCGGCGGCATGGAAGGCGGTGTCGACGGGATGCAGCGACAGCGCATGGCGGATCACCGCCGGGTCGCCGCAATCGCCCAGCACTGCTTCAACCTCGACGTCCGGGAAGCTGCGTCGCAGCTCACCCTCGATGGTCAGCAACAGCAGCTCGCTGATCTCGAGCAGGATGATGCGACCGGCACCGTGACGCGCGCACTGGCGGCACAGCTCGGAGCCGATCGAGCCGCCAGCGCCGGTGACCATCACCGTACGCCCGCCCAACCAGCCACGGATCAGGTTCCAGTCCGGCATGATCGGCTTGCGGCCGAGCAGATCCTCGATTGCCACTTCCTTCAACTGCCCCGGCAGCGACTGGCCCTGCAGGATGTCGCTGAGCTTGGGCACGGTGCGGAACGGCACGCCGGTGCTTTCGCAGATGGCCACGATCCGCTGCATGCCTGCGGCGTCCAGCGAGGGGATGGCGATCACCAGCAGCTTGGCCGCCGTCTCACGGACCACGGTCGGCGCATCGTCCAGGGTGCCGAGGATCGGCAGGCCCTGCAGCTTGGCACCGCGCAGGTGCGGCGCATCGTCCAGCAGGCCGACCGGCTCGAAATTGCCTGAACGGCGCAGGTCACGGACCAGGGTCTCGGCGGCCTGGCCGGCACCCAGGATCAGCACGCGACGCGCGGATGAGTCCGACTGCAGCGCCTGGTAGTCCTTCCAGGCCCGGTACAGCAGGCGCGGCGCGCCCAGCAGCGCCGACAGCGCGAACGGATAGATCACCAGCACCGACATCGGCACGCCATCGAAGCGCTTCCACATCAGCACCAGCACGATGGCCACCATGCCGATGAAGCTGGCCTTGAAGATGTTCAGCAGGTCGCTGACGCTGGCGAACCGCCACAGCCCCCGATAGAGGCCCACGCGCCAGAACACCAGGCCCTGCAGCAGCAGCACCAGCGTGGTGTCGACGTTCCAGAGAGGGAGCTCGGGGGCGTTGGCCAGGATCGAGTACCGCCCTGCATGCAGCAGCTGCCAGCATGCCCAGACCATGAACAGGTCGTGGCAGACGATGGCCGAACGCGGCATCAGGCCGAGGATTCTGTCCCGCCAGGGTGAAGCCATAAGTCAGGTATTTCCTTTTCGGTGGCGCAATCCATTGCGCAGGAGGAGCCAGAGGACGCTCAGCGCAATGAACCACGCGATCGCCACGGCAGCCTCCCACCTCGGCTGCAAGTTGGAGCAGACATTAAGCACTGTAATACTGAACAGGCCTAAAGCAAAGTACATCCCTGTTACCCGGGCGTGACTGGCTCCTGCCTGCACCGCGCGCTGGTAGACATGCTGGGTATGGGGTTCCATCCAGCGTTGTCCTGAAATGATGCGCGCCAGCAGTGTGAAGCCCGCGTCCACAAGGAACGGCGATGCCGACACAAGCAGCAGTATCCAGTTGATGTCGGTCTTGACACTGGCCATTGCCAGCACCGCCGCAACCGCATAACCCAGCGCGCCACTTCCGACATCGCCCATGAAGATCCGGGCCCGTGGGAAGTTGAACGGCAGGAAGCCCAGGCACACCAGGCCCAACGCGATGGCCGCCAGCGAGTACGGCCAGGGCAGCAACGGCGCCAGCCCCAGGGCCACCACAACGGCCTGGCTGGCCGCGATGCCGTTGATCCCATCCATGAAATTCCAGATGTTGATCAGAGAGGCAGTGAACAGCAGGACCAACACGGCCAGCAGCCAGCTGCCACCATGCACCCTGACCAGCGCGGCCAGCAGCGCGGCGGCGATGAAATGCACCATCAGGCGGCGCATGGCCGGAAGCGGCCGATGGTCATCCCACCAGCCGATACCCGCCACCAGCGCCAGGCCAAGGGCGGCCACGAGCAGGCTCGGAAGCGCTGCGGGCCAGGCCCACATGGCAACACCGGCGGTCACCAGCAGGCTGATGACGATGGCGATGCCGCCACCTCGAGGGGTCGCTACGCTGTGACTGCGGCGCTCGCCCGGCTGGTCAAACAGTTGCCGGCGCAGCGCATAGCCCCGCGCCGCCCAGGTCAGTGCCGCACTCAGCAGGGCCAGGCCCAGCAGCGCGCCCATCACGAGCCACGGCATGGATCAGAGCACCGCGTAATTCAACAGCGGCTTGACCGTACCCCACTCCTTGCAGCTCGGGCACTGCCAGTGATGGGTGCGCGCCCCGAAACCACAGCGGGTGCAGCGATAGGCCGGGTTGCGTACCAGCAACTGGTCGGTGATGTGCTTGAGGTCGTGCAGGGTCGCCGTGGAATCAGCGCCTTCAGCAAGGGTCAGGTCGATCAGCGCGGACTCGCCACGCACCGACGGGCGGTCCTTGAGCTGGCGGCCCAGGTAGGCACGGGCCGGGGCCACGCCCTCCTGCTCTTCCATCAGGCGGGTCAGCGCCAGCACCGGGGCAATGCCACGGTAATGCTCGGTCATCTCCGACAGGAAAGCGCGCGCGCCTGCCAGATCACCCACCTTGCGGTAGTTCTGCATCAGCGCCGGCAGCAGCTCCGGCAGGTACTCCGGATCATTGCGCGCAGCACGCTCGAACGCGCGTACGGCCGCTTCCGGATTGCCCGCGTCGGTTTCCAGGCGCCCTTCGATGATGCCGGCACGCACCGACATCGCATCGGCCTGGTAGGCCCGGGCGATCGCCGCCCTCGCCTCTTCCAGCTTGCCGGCACCGCGGAAGCGTTCGGCCAGTTCGCACTCGAACTGCCCGATCAGCTTGCCCATCGGCTCGCCGGTGACGTCCTCGAAACGGGTCGCGTTGTCGATCGCCTTTTCCCAGTCACGCTCGGCCTGGTAGATGCCGATCAGGTGCTTGAGTGCCTGCGGGGCACGCTGGTCCAGCTGCGCCAGTTCGGTGAACACGGTCTCGGCACGGTCCAGCAGGCCGGACTTCATGTAGTCCTCGCCCAGCGCCAGCAGCGCCTGCACGCGTTGCGCATCGCTGAGGTCGTGTCGGTTGACCAGGCCCTGGTGCAGGCGGATGGCGCGATCGACTTCGCCGCGGCGGCGGAACAGGTGGCCCAGCGCGACCTGGGTCTCGAAGGTTTCCTTGTCCAGCTCGGCGATGTGCAGGAACAGCTCGATGGCCTTGTCCGGCTGCTCGTTGAGCAGGTAGTTCAGGCCACGGAAGTAGGTGCTGGACAGGCGGCTGACCTGGTTGTCACCGTGGCGTTGACCACCACGCCGTCCGATCACCCACCCGGCCAGTGCGGCCAGCGGAACGAACAGGAAGAACCAGAACCACTCGGTGACGAAATCCATCTTCGATCAGCGTCCATCAAAAGATTGAGGGGAGGCAACCGGTGCCGGCGTGGCGGCAGCGGACTTGTTGGCGCGGCGCAGCTGGCTGTAGAGCGGAATGACCACGCTCACCAGCACCAGGCCAGCACCAACGATGACGCCGATCAG
Organism: Stenotrophomonas sp. YJH_SMC_46; assembly: GCF_059370315.1. Lineage (NCBI taxonomy): Bacteria > Pseudomonadati > Pseudomonadota > Gammaproteobacteria > Lysobacterales > Lysobacteraceae > Stenotrophomonas > Stenotrophomonas sp. YJH_SMC_46. The sequence continues at coordinate 665,744 of NZ_JCAFTO010000003.1, read as the reverse complement.
CAACGCGGCAATGATGGCCACGCCGACCGAGGTCTTGAGCTGGGTGAACAGCAGGTTGATGGTCATCTCGTCCATGTTCATGGCACCGATGATCAACCCAACAATGAGTACCGCCAGCAGGACCAGCAGACGAAAAACCTTCATGCGACAGCTCCAGTGGCAGGAGTCCGTAGCTTATCCGACTCGCGGCTGGATTCGCACGCGGTGGCGCGACGGGAGGCTCAGGCCGGATCGGCGTCCAGCGGCAGCACACTGCTGACACGCTCGCGCAGTTCCTTGCCCGGCTTGAAATGTGGGACGTGCTTGCCCGGCAGGGCAACCGACTCGCCGGTCTTCGGGTTGCGACCCAGGCGCGGCGGCCGATAGTGCAGCGAGAAGCTGCCAAAACCACGAATTTCGATGCGATCCCCGGCGGACAGCGATCCGCCCATCATTTCCAGCAACGACTTCACCGCCAGATCGACATCATCGGCCTTCAGGTGCGCCTGGCGGCGCGCAAGGATTTCGATCAGTTCGGATTTGGTCATTACCGGCTCACATCAGGGGTATCTCAGCCTGAAACGGCCCGGGCAAGGCCCGGGCCGTCCAGGAAACAACGAACAGCCTAAGGCCGATTACTCGGACTTGTTGCCGTTCAGCTGTGCACGCAGCAGTGCACCCAGCTGGGTGGTGCCGCTGGAAGCCGAAGAGGACTGGTATTCCTCCAGCACTTCGCGCATTTCCGCGTCGTCCTTGGCCTTGATCGACAGCTGCAGGGTACGGCCCTTGCGGTCCATGCCCACGAACTTGGCTTCGACCTTGTCGCCGACCTTCAGGTGCTGGGTGGCGTCGTCAACGCGCTCGTTGGCGATGTCGCGGGCCGAGACGTAACCTTCGATGCCGTCAGCCAGCTCGATGATCGCGCCCTTGGCGTCGACTTCCTTCACCACGCCTTCGACCTTGGAGCCCTTCGGATTGGCAGCCATGTACTGGCCGAACGGATCCTGCTCCAGCTGCTTCACGCCCAGGGAGATGCGCTCGCGCTCCGGATCGACAGCCAGGACGACGGCGTCCAGGGTATCGCCCTTCTTGAAGTTGCGAACGACGTCTTCGCCGGTGGTGTTCCAGCTGATGTCGGACAGGTGGACCAGGCCGTCGATGCCGCCGTCCAGGCCGATGAAGATGCCGAAGTCGGTGATCGACTTGATCTGGCCCGACACCTTGTCACCCTTCTTGTGGGTGGCAGCGAAGGTTTCCCACGGGTTGGCGGCAACCTGCTTCATGCCCAGCGAGATGCGGCGACGCTCTTCATCGACGTCCAGCACCATCACTTCGACTTCATCACCAACCTGCACAACCTTGGACGGGTTGACGTTCTTGTTGGTCCAATCCATCTCCGAGACGTGCACCAGGCCTTCGACGCCCGGCTCGATCTCAACGAACGCACCGTAATCGGTGACGTTGGAGACCTTGCCGAAGACGCGGCTGTTGGCCGGGTAACGACGGCCGATGTTGTCCCACGGATCCTCGCCCAGCTGCTTCAGGCCCAGCGAAACGCGGTTGCGCTCGCGGTCGAACTTCAGCACGCGGACGTCCAGCTCGTCGCCGACGTTCACGACTTCCGACGGGTGACGCACGCGCTTCCACGCCATGTCGGTGATGTGCAGCAGGCCGTCGATACCGCCCAGGTCCACGAACGCGCCGTAATCGGTCAGGTTCTTGACGACACCCTTCAGGATCGCGCCTTCCTGCAGCTTGTCCATCAGCTGCTCGCGCTCTTCCGAGTGCTCGCTTTCGACGACAGCGCGGCGCGAGACCACGACGTTGTTACGCTTGCGGTCCAGCTTGATGAGCTTGAACTCGAGCTCCTTGCCTTCCAGGTAGGCCGGATCGCGCACCGGGCGCACATCGACCAGGGAACCCGGCAGGAAGGCGCGGACATCCTTGATGTCCACGGTGAAACCACCCTTGACCTTGCCGCTGATGCGGCCGGTGATGGTTTCGTTCTTTTCCAACGCTTCTTCCAGCTCGTCCCACACCATCGCGCGCTTGGCCTTCTCGCGCGACAGGACGGTTTCGCCGAAGCCGTTCTCGATCGAGTCGAGGGCGACCTTGACGATGTCGCCTTCGGCGACGTCGATTTCGCCAGCGTCGTTACGGAACTGTTCGATCGGCACGATGCCTTCGGACTTCAGGCCAGCGTTGATCACCACGACGTCGCCGCGGACTTCAACAACGGTACCGCTGACGATGGCGCCCGGCTTCAGCTTGGCCAGGTTGGCCTGGCTGGCTTCAAACAGTTCGGCAAATGATTCGGTCATTAGATTTACTCTGTTGGACACATGGGTCGGTGGCGTCCCCTTCAGGGGAATGGCGACCGCCCGCCTGTTGGTCGACCCCGGAAACGCAGGTCGTGTGTAGTAGGAAAACCGCCACGCATCAGTGCGCGACGGAGCGGGTACAGCACTGCTTTGCGCGACCACTGCCGATGCGGCTGGCAGTGCTCCCGCGCGAACGGATCAGGCAGCCGGAACCGGAAGCAGATCCATCACTCGGGCAACGACATCATCGATGCCGATGCCTGTGGTGTCGATGAGGACAGCATCGTCTGCCGGCTTCAGGGGCGCCACGGTACGCTGGGCATCACGGGCGTCGCGGGCCATGATCTCGCGCAGGAGGTCATCAAAGTTAACAGAAACCCCCTTGTCTTTCAACTGCTTATGCCGGCGCTCGGCGCGCTCCTCGGCGCTGGCGGTCAGGAAGACCTTGTGGGGGGCATCCGGGAAGATCACCGTGCCCATGTCGCGGCCGTCGGCGACCAGGCCCGGCAGCTCCCTGAATGCGCGCTGCCGCTCCTTCAGGGCGGCCCGGACCTCGGGGATGGCGGCGATGGCAGAGGCCAGGGCGCCGGTGGTCTCCAGGCGCAGCTCGTCGGTGGCATCGGTGCCGTTGACCATGACCCGCATGGCATCGCCCTGCTCGACAAACTGAACATGGGTATCGAAGGTGCAGCGCACCAGCGCCGAGGCGTCGGAGGTGTCGATGTCGGCCCAGCTTGCGGCCACGCCCACCGCCCGGTACAGCGCACCCGAATCCAGGTAATGCCAGCCCATGCGGCGCGCGATGATGCGGCTGATGGTACCCTTGCCGGCCCCGGATGGGCCGTCGATGGTCAGGACGGGAGCGAGTGGATTCATGGGGGTCCCAGAGCGTGTGAAGGGGTCATTCTAGCCCCTGCCAGACGCCCCCAGCGGGGTCTTTTGTGCAACCACTTGAAACCACGAGGAAAAGCCCGGTAGAATGGCGGGCTTGAACGAGCGTCAACTGCCGATTGTCTTTCGCATATCGCGGCCACGCTCCACCCGAACAACTACTGTTTACGCCGAGGTATGCCATGAAAGTCCTGTCCTCCCTGAAGTCGGCGAAGGCCCGTCACCGCGACTGCAAGGTCGTCCGTCGTCGCGGCAAGATCTTCGTCATCTGCAAGTCGAACCCGCGTTTCAAGGCGCGTCAGCGCTAAGCCTCACAGCCTTCCGGCTGCGGCTGGCCCTACGCGGGGCCGACCCGATGCAAGAAACCGCCTTCGGGCGGTTTTTTGTTTATGCGGCTTTTTCCTGCCGTTTTTGCTGTAATCGCCTTTCTTGACCACTGGGGAGTAGATCGAGATGAAGCGTTACCTGTCCGCCCTGGCCGTAATGGCCACCCTGGCCGCCGCCACGCCGGCGCTGGCCGATACCCTGCTTGTCGACCGCGCCCGCGAGAAGCCGGCCGGTGCCCTGCCCGTGCGCGGCCAGAGCATGCAGCAGGTACAGGCGCAGTTCGGCGCGCCGAGCGAACAGCTGCAGCCACGCGGTGGGCAGAAGCGGCAATGGCCGACCATCAACCGCTGGGTGTACCCGCAGTTCACCGTCTACTTCGAGAAGCAGAAGGTGATCGACGTGGTGGCCAACCAGGCGGACCCGAACGAAATCGGCCCGAAACCGCCGATCCGCTGATCCCCTTACCCGCCGTGGGCGGGCCTGTGTAGCGAGACCATGAACCAGACCCTTCGTTTTCCTGCCGAGTGGGAAGCCCAGAGCGGCGTCCTGATTGCCTGGCCCACCGCCGATACCGACTGGGCTGACCGCCTGGGCCAGGTGGAAGAGACCTACATTGCCCTGGTCGCGGCCATCACCCGCTTCCAGCCGGTGCTGATCTGCGTGGCCGACGACGATGTGGAGACCTACGCCGAGATGCGGCTGCGCTCCAACCGCATCGACATGGACAAGGTCCACTTCACCACGGCGGCCTACGACGATACCTGGCTGCGTGACTCCGGCCCGATCACCCTGCGCCGTGCCGACGGCGGTTTCCAGCTGCTGGATTTCCGCTTCACCGGCTGGGGCGGCAAGTTCGACGCCACCCTGGATGACCAGCTGGTGGGCGTGCTGGACCAGGCCGGCGTGTTCAACGACGCGCCGGTGCGCAGCATTCCGTTCGCGCTGGAAGGCGGCGGCATCGAGACCGACGGCGAAGGGACCCTGCTGACCACCTGGAAGTGCCTGCACGAGCGCCACCCGGACCGCGACCGGGCAAGCCTGAGCGCCGACCTGGCCAACTGGCTGCAGCAGGACCGCGTGCTGTGGCTGGACCACGGCTACCTGGAAGGCGACGACACCGACGCCCACATCGACACCCTGGCCCGTTTCGCCTCGCCTGACAGCATCGTCTACCAGGCCTGCGACGACGCGAGCGACTCGCACTACGCCGAACTGCAGGCGATGGGCAACGAACTGGCCGCGCTGCGTACCAAGGATGGGAAGCCGTACCGCCTGTTCCCGCTGCCGTGGGCACAGCCGGTGATCGACGAAGGCCGCCGCCTGGCGGCGTCGTACGCCAATTACCTGATCATCAACGGCGCGGTGCTGATGCCGGCCTACGGCGATCCGGCTGATGACCTGGCCCGCGACGTGCTGGCCCAGGCCCATCCGGGCCGCGAGATCGTGCAGGTGCCCTGCCGCTCGCTGATCTGGCAGAACGGCAGCCTGCACTGCATCACCATGCAGCTGCCGGAAGGGCTGTTGAAGGCATAAGCCGGACCGGTAGCGCCGGGCCAAGCCCGGCGAGCGCAGCGACGACCTGAAAATCCGCCGGGCATGGCCCGGCGCTACCGTGTGCGGTCGCCATTCAGCGCGCAACACGCTGCGGCCGCCCATCCGCGCTAACATGCAGGTTTTCTCCCGCAGGAACGCCCCGCATGAACTCGCGCAGCCCCCTTACCGTCGCCCTGGTCCAGGAGCGCAACCACGGTGATGCCGCCGCCAACCTGGCGGTGATCGAAGCACGCGTGGCCGAGGCGGCTGCGCAGGGTGCCAAGCTGGTGCTGCTGCAGGAACTGCACAACGGTCCGTATTTCTGCCAGCACGAATCGGTCGATGAGTTCGACCTGGCCGAACCGATTCCGGGCCCGAGCACCGAGCGCCTGGGCGCGCTGGCGAAGAAGCATGGCGTGGTGCTGGTGGGCTCGCTGTTCGAGCGCCGCGCTGCCGGCCTGTACCACAACACCGCCGTCGTCTTCGAGAAGGACGGCACGTTGCTGGGCAAGTACCGCAAGATGCATATCCCGGACGACCCGGGCTTCTACGAGAAGTTCTACTTCACCCCGGGCGACATCGGCTTCAAGCCGATCGACACCTCGGTGGGCCGCCTTGGCGTGCTGGTGTGCTGGGACCAGTGGTACCCGGAAGCGGCACGCCTGATGGCGCTGGCCGGTGCCGAACTGCTGCTCTACCCGACCGCGATCGGCTGGGACCCGGACGACGTGCAGGACGAGAAGACCCGCCAGCGCGACGCCTGGGTGCTGAGCCACCGCGGCCACGCCGTGGCCAACGGCCTGCCGGTGCTGAGCTGCAACCGCGTCGGCCACGAGGCTTCGCCGCTGGGCGCGTCGGGCATCCAGTTCTGGGGCAACAGCCACGTGCTCGGCCCGCAGGGTGAGTTCCTGGCCGAAGCCGGCACCGACGCCACCGTGCTGCTATGCGATGTCGACCTGCAGCGCAGCGAGCACGTGCGCCGCATCTGGCCGTTCCTGCGCGACCGTCGCATCGACGCGTACGGTGACCTGCTCAAGCGCTACATCGACTGAGCCGGAGCCGCGCATGGCCGTCCTCATCCGTGATGTCGGCCCGGCCGACATCGCCGCGATCACCGCGATCTATGCGGTGGAAGTGACCGACTTCGTCAACACCTACGAGTACGACATTCCGGACGCGACCGAGATGCTGCGCCGCATGCGCGACATTGTTGATCGCGGCTTTCCCTACCTGGTCGCCGAAATCGACGGCCAGGTGGCCGGCTACGCCTACGCCAACACCTACCGCACCCGCATTGCCTACCAGTGGACCGTGGAGAACTCGGTCTACGTCAATGCCGCGTTCCAGGGCAAGGGCGTCGGCACCAGCCTGCTGCAGGCCCTGATCGATGCCTGCGTGGCGCGTGGCTACCGGCAGATGGTGGCCGTGATCGGCGAACCGACCAACACCGCCTCGATCAAGCTGCACGAACGCTTCGGCTTCGAGCTGGTGGGCGTGTTCCGTGGCCTCGGCCGCAAGCATGGCCGCTGGCTGGACACCGTGCAGATGCAGCGCGCGCTCGGCGATGGCGCCGAAACCGCACCTTTCAATGAATGAACCCATGACCGAAACCCTTCCCGAGACCGGCGACGATCTGTTCGCCGGCCAGCCGGTGCGCGTCGTCGAACGCGACGGCGTGCGCTACACCCTGCTGGGCACCGCCCACGTTTCGCGCGCCAGCGTCGAAGCAGTGGAGAAAGCCATCGACAGCGGCCGCTTCGATGCCGTTGCCGTTGAACTGGACCCGCAGCGCCTGCAGGCGCTGAGCGACCCGGATACGCTGGCCAAGCTCGACCTGGTCGAGGTGATCCGCAAGGGCCGCGTCGCCCTGTTCGCCGCCAACCTGGCCCTGTCCGCCTACCAGCGCCGCCTGGCCGAACAGCTCGACATCGAGCCCGGTGCCGAGCTGAAGCGCGCGGTGGACCTGGCGCGCGAGCGCAACCTGCCGGTGCACCTGATCGACCGCGAGGTCGGCCTGACCTTCCGTCGTGCGTCGCAACGGCTGGGCTTGTTCGGCAAGCTGAAGCTGGTTGCCGGGCTGGGCGCGGGCCTGTTCTCGTCGGAAGAAGTGGGCGAGAACGAGATCGAGAAGCTCAAGCAGGGCGACATGCTGGAATCGAGCTTCGGCGAGTTCGCCAGCGAGAGCCCGGCACTGTACGAGACCATCATCGGCGAGCGCGACCGCTACATGGCCACGCGCCTGCGCGAGGAACACGACCCGCAGCAGCGCGAAGTGCTGGCGGTTGTGGGTGCAGGTCACCTTGCAGGCCTGGCACGCCACCTGGAAACCGACACCGAGGCACCGGCACCGCTGCGCGCCGAGCTGGAGGCGGTGCCGAAGAAGCGCAACATTCCGTGGTTCACGCTCGGCATTCTGGCCATCGTGGCGACCGGCATCGGCGTGGGCTTCTACCGCGGTGGTCTGGGCGTGGGCACCGAACTGCTGGCGACCTGGGCGATGTATACCGGCGGCTTGGCGGGCCTGGGCTGCCTGCTGGCAGGCGGTCACCCGCTGAGCATCCTCACCGCCATCGCGGTGGCCCCGTTCAAGCCGTTCCGCCTGAGCATCCCGACCGGCGCATTCTCGGCGCTGGTGGAAGCGCGCCTGCGCAAGCCGGCGTACGAAGACTTCCTCAAGCTGCGCGACGACGCGCAGAGCCTGAAAGGCTGGTACCGCAATCGGGTCACGCGCGTGGTGCTGACGTTCATGCTGACCAACATCGGCAGCATGCTCGGCCTGTGGCTGACCACGTTCAAGGTGTGGGGCAAGGTGGCGGGGTAAACCCCTCAACCGGCCACAGAATCTGTAGCGCCCGAGCCCACGCTCGGGCGACGCGGCGACGCGGCGAACAGCAGCCGAGCATGGCTATGCCGGCCGTCCTGGCCGACACCCTCCGGGCCGTCGCAAGCGACGTTGGCAGCGGCTCCTGCCGCTGCCTTCGGTTCTACAGAGACAAACAGACGCGGCGAGCCAAAAAAAGGGGGAGGCCGCCCCACTACGACCGGCCTCCCCCACACCACAACACGTTGTCGCGCATTACGGCCGGGCAGCGCCCGGCTCTACCCTCTCCACACCTCGGGCACGGCGGATCAGCCGCGTCACCGCACTGCGCAGGTCATCCAGCACTGCATAGATGGTCGGCAGGAACAGCAGGCTGACCACGGTGGAGAACGCAAGCCCGCCGGCAATCGCGCGCGCCATCGGCGCGTACTCCGGACCATTGCCGAACATCTGCGTGTTGGTCAGCGAGATCGGCACCATCGCCAGGATCGCCGTGCCCATCGTCATCATGATCGGGCGCAATCGCTCGCGTGAGCCCTCCACCAGCGCCTGGGTACGGCCCATGCCGCTGCGCCGCAGGTTGTTGATGTGCTCGATCATCACGATGCCGTTGTTCACCACCACCCCCATCAGCACAAGGATGCCGATGAAGGACATGATCCCGAACGAGGTGCCGGTGATCCAGAACAGCCAGAACACGCCGAAGATCGAGAACAGCACGCCGCTCATGATCGCCGCCGGGAACAGCAGCGACTCGAACACCGCTGCCATCACCACGTAGATCATCACCAGCGCGATCAGCAGGTTGAACACCATCTGCTGCATGGCTTCGTCATCGTTGCCGTAGTCGCCGCCATCGAAGGTGAAGCCATAGCCGGCCGGGAAATTCATCGGCTTGAGCACCGACTCCATCGCCTTGCGGCCATCCGGCGCGGTGACCTTCTCGGCCAGGTTGGCCTTGATGGTCAGCGTGGTCTGGCGGTTGGTGCGGCCGATCTGGGTGGCCGACGAACCGACGTCAACGGTGACCAGGCTCAGCAGTGGCACGCTGCGGCCGTCGCCGGTGCGCACGCTGAAACCGGCCAGGTCTTCCGGGCTGCTCTGCTCGGCACCCGCGAAACGCACCCACACCGGCACTTCGTTGTCACCACGGCGGAACTCGCGCATCGGTGCACCACGCAGGGCCAGGCCGACGAAGCTGGCCACCTGCTCGGCATTGAAACCGAACGCCGCAGCACGCTCGCGGTCAACGCGCACCTTCAGCTCGCCGCCCTTCTCACCATTGTCGATGCGCACATCGCGCAGCTCGGCACGCTGGGCCAGCAGCGGCACCACTTCCTGGCCGATCTCCTGCAGCATCGAACTGGAGTCGCCGACCAGCTGCACCTGCACGCCCTGGTTGCCGCCACCGCCGCCATCACCGCCCTGGTTGCCGACGAAGTAGTCGGTGCGCGCCGACTTCGGCAGGCCCTTGCGCAGCTCTTCCTGCAGCGCCTTGATGTCCTTGGCGTACTTCTCGTCCAGGGTGACCACCGTCGAGCTGCCTTCCTGCTCGCTGTACCAGGAGTACACCTGCTTGACGTGCAGGCGCTCGCGGTTGGCGTCGATCCAGTTCTCCACGCGCGCCACCTCCTCGGACATCTGCCGATAGGTATAGGCGCCCTTCCACATGTAGCCGATGAAGATGTCCTTGCCGCCATCACCGCCGAACATGTCGACCTTGGTCAGCTTCATCGGCACCAGGCTGACCAGCACCACCAGCACGATGCCGAGCAGGCTCCAACCGCGATGGTGCAGCGACCAGTCCAGCAGTCTGGCGTAGCGGCGCTGCAGCCGCGCGATCAGGCCGGTCTGCGAGTGCACCAGCTTGGGCGTGGCCATGCGCGCGGACAGCATCGGGATCAGGCTGACCGCGACCAGCCACGAGGCCAGCAGCGAGACCGAGATGGTGATCGCGATCTGCGCCATGAAGATGCTGATGTTGTTGGTCTCGCCGAACAGGTTCGGCACGAACACGATGCAGTGGCACAGCGTGCCGGCGCTGAGCGCGATGGCCACGTTGCGGGTGCCGATGATCGAGGCCAGGCGCGGCTGTCCCGGCATGCGCTCGCGCTCCTGGTAGATGCTCTCCACCACCACCACGGCGTTGTCGACCAGCATGCCCACCGCCAACAGCAGGCCCATCATGGTCAGGATGTTCAGCGTCACCCCGACGAAGTACATGAAACCCAGGGTGATGGTGAAGCAGATCGGAATGGCCAGGGTCACCATCAGCGTGGACGGCCAATGGCGCAGGAAGAAGAACAGCACCGTCACCGACAGGATCAGGCCGACCGCACCGGCCTCGGCCAGTTCCAGCAGCGAGGAGGTCACCGCCTTGCCCTGGTTGTCGATCACCTTGATCTGCACGTCGCGCATCGATGCTTCGGCACGGATCGATTCGACCTCGGCCAGCGCCGCGCGCGAGACTTCCACCAGGTTGGCGCTGCGCTCCTTGAAGATGTCCAGGCCGACGGCCGGGTTGCCGTCCAGGCGGCGCCCGTAGTTCATCCGCGCCGGCTTCAGGCGCACGTCGGCGATGTCGCCCAGGCGCAGGCCCTTGGCGTTGATCACCAGGTCGCGCATTTCCTGCAGGTCGGTGATCTCGCCCACCGGCTGCACGCGCACGCGCTGGCCGTTGTCGTCGATCTGCCCGGCCGAGATCGAGAAGTTCAGCGTGCGCAGGCGCTCGCTCAGCTCGTTGATGCTCAGCCCATGCGCGTTGAGCCGGTTCGGATCGATGGCGATCTCCACCTCGTTCGGCGGCGCGCCGGTGATGTCGACGCGGGCCACGCCGGGGATGCGCTCGATGCGCCGCTTGAACTCGCGGTCGAGCATGTCGTAAGCGGTGGTCAGGTCGGTGGTGCTGGCCAGGCGCACCTTCAGCACCGGCTGGTCGCTGCTGGACCACTTGAACACGTTGTAGCGCTGCAGGTCATCGGGCAGGTCGCTGCGGATCGCATCGATGCGCTCGCGTGCATCGGACGCGGCGATGGCGATGTCCCGGTCCCAGTCGCTGAACTCGATGAAGATCAGCGCCGCCTCGGAGGTCGCCGACGAGCGCATCCGCTTGATGCCGGTCATCGTCGCCAGCGATTCCTCCACCGGGCGGATGATGGTCCGCTCCACTTCCTCCGGGGTTGAACCGGTGTACGGAATCTGCACGAACAGGAACGGCGCGGAGATGTCCGGCAGCGCTTCCAGCGGCAGCCGGAACGAGGCGATCAGGCCGATCACCACCAGTGACACGAAACACATGATGGTGGTGACCGGACGGCGGATGGAGAACTCGGCAACACTCATGCCGGTTCCTCCGCACCCGCCGCGCTGCCTGCTGCACCCGGCTCGATCTCGCCGGCGTGCTTGCGGCCACGCTCGCGGTAGTAGGCGTCACCGCGCCGATCCATCAGGTCGTATACCACCGGGATCACCAGCAGGGTGAGCAGGGTTGACACCAGCAGGCCACCGATCACGGTGATCGCCATCGGTGCACGCACTTCAGCGCCCTCGCCCATCGCCACCGCCAGCGGCAGGAAGCCGAACAGCGTGCACAGGGTGGTCATGATGATCGGCCGCAGGCGCGAGCGCGCCCCTTCCACCAGGGCCTCGTGCTTGGCCACGCCGGCCTCGCGCAGCTGGTTGACCTTGTCGATCAGGATGATCGCGTTCTTGGTGACCAGCCCGACCAGCAGGATCAGGCCGATGAACACCACCACCGAGATGGGCTTGCCGGTCAGTGCCAGCGCCAGGATGGCACCGACCAGCGCCAGCGGAATGGTGAACAGGATCACGAACGGGTGCAGGAGCGATTCGAACTGCGAGGCCATCACCAGGTAGACCAGGAAGATGGCCAGGCCGAAGGCGAAGATCAGCGACTTCGCCGCCTGCGCCAGCTCCTCACCCTGGCCACCGATGTGCAGGCCGACACCCGCGCCCAGCGGTTGCTCGGCGACCATCTGCTGCACTTCACGCATGGCCGCACCCAGATCGATGTCGCGCAGGTTGGCCGAGACCACCGCAACGCGGGTCTGGTCGGCACGATGGATCTCGCTGGGGCCAGTGGTGGCAACCACGTCGGCAACCGCGTCCAGCGTCACCGGACGGGTACTGCCGGGATTGACGATCAGGCGGCGGATGCTTTCCACGCTGGCACGATCACCTTCCTGTGCACGCACCAGCACGTCGATCTTGCGGTCGCGGAAGCTGTAGCGGGTCGCCACGTCGCCGCGCACCTTCTTCACCACCACATCGGCGATCTGGCGGGTGGTCAGGCCCAGCGCACCGGCACGCTCCTGGTCGAAGCGGATCTGGATTTCCGGGAAGCCCTCTTCCACCGTCGACTTCACGTCAGCGTAGTGCGCATTGCCACGCAGCATCGCCGCCAGGCGCTGGCCAGCCACTTCCAGTGTCGCCATGTCCTGCCCGCGCAGCTCGATTTCCAGCGGCGTGGAGAAGCTGAACAACGCCGGCCGCGCGAAGTCGACCTGTGCGCCTGGATGCTGGCCCATGGTGTCACGCAGGCGCTCGGTGATCTCCGCCTCGGTACGCGCGTTGCCGCCGCCTTCCATCACCACGGTCAGCTTGCCGATGTTCTCGCCGCTCTCGGTCGGGCTGGCATCCAGGCGGGTGCCGCTGCCGCTGACGCCATACAGCGAGGCCACGCCCTCGCCGTTGCCGTGGGCCAGCTGCAGCTCGCGCACCAGCGCATCGGTCTGCTTCAGCGGCGTGCCGGCCGGCAGCTTCACCGTCATTTCGAAACGGTCCTGCGCCAGCTGCGGGATCAGGTCGGCACCAAGCATCGGCACCAGCGCTATGGTCGCCACGAAGATGATCGTGGCCACGCCCAGCACCTTGCCCGGATGGGCCAGCGCGCTCGGCAGCAGGCGCAGGTAGCCGCGCTCGGCACCGGCATAGGGCTTCATCGCCAGATCGCTGGCCTTGCGCATCACCGGGCCAACCACGGCCACCACGCCACGCCACGCCCGCACGACCAGCCAGGCCAGTGCATAGAAGCTCCAGCGCGCGGTCGCCACGGCACCACGGCGACCCAGCGCCACCGGCTTCTGCCAACGGTTCTGCGGCTGCCACGGTTCGTTCGGTGCCTCTTCCGGGAACGCCAGCGGCGGCCGTCCCTTCAGCGAGCTCAGCATCGGGATCAGGGTCATCGACACCAGCAGCGAGATCGCAATGGCGATCGCCACGGTCAGTGCCTGGTCGCGGAACAGCTGGCCGGCGATGCCATCGACGAACACCAGCGGCAGGAACACCGCGATGGTGGTCAGGGTCGAGGCGACCACCGCCATGCTCACTTCGCGGGTACCGACGATGGCCGCCTGCAGGATACCCAGGCCACGCTCACGCGCCTTGGCGATGCTCTCCAGCACCACGATCGAGTCGTCCACCACCAGGCCGGTAGCCAATGCCAAACCGCCCAGCGACATCACGTTCAAGCTGAGGCCGAGCTGGCCCATGAAGAAGAACGTGGCGATGATCGAGACCGGCAACGACAGGCTGATCACGAAGGTGCTCCAGCCATCGCGCAGGAACAGGAAGATGATCAGTATCGCCAGCAGGCCACCGATCACCGCATCCTTCTTGACGTCGGCGATGGCGTGCTCGATGAAGCGCGACTGGTCCTCGATGGTGGTCATCTCGACATCGGACGGGAACGTGCCCTTGATCTGCTCCAGGCGCTTGCGCAGCGCTTCGGCGGTGGACACGGTATTGGCGTCGCCTTCCTTGTAGATCGCCAGTTCCACCGATTCCTTGCCGCCCAGGCGGATCACCGCTTCACGCTCCTTGTAGCCCTGGCGCACGGTGGCCACGTCCTTCAGGCGCACCGGCACGCCGTTGGCGACCACGCTGGAGCCACTACCGGACGATGCGCTCTGTGCCGCCGACGCCGCCGCGATGGCCGCCGCCGACCCGGTCGACGCGGCGATGTTGAACATCTGCTGCAACGCCGAGTCGGCCGCGCTGCCGTTCGAGCCCTGGGTGGTGACCAGCAGGTTGCGGATTTCCTCCAGGTCGGCGAACTGGTTGACGGTACGCACCAGGAAGCGCTGCGAGCCCTCCTCCAGGCGGCCACCGGAGATGTTGATGTTCTCGTCCTTCAGGCGCTTGATGACGGTGTCGATCGGCAGGTTCAGCTGGGCCAGCTTCTGCTGGTCGATGTCGACCTGGATCTCGTCCTCGAGGCCGCCACCGACCTTGACCGCTGCCACGCCGGTGACCGGCTCCAGCTTCTTCTTCAGGTCTTCATCGGCATAGCGGCGCAGGCCGGTCAGCTCGCGGATCGCATCGGCATCGGTGGCTGGCGCGTCCTTGCTCGACAGCACCAGGCGCATGATCGGCTCGGTGGATGGATTGAACCGCAGCAGTACCGGGGCCTTGGCCTCCAGCGGCAGGTTCAGCGCTTCCATCTTGTCGCGCACCTCCAGGCTGGCCTGGTCCATGTTGGTGCCCCAGGCGAACTCCAGCACCACATCGCTCTGGCCGGTGCGCGAGACCGACTTCAGCTTGCGCAGGTTCTTGACCACGCCCACCGCTTCTTCGACCGGCTGGGTGATCAGGGTTTCGATTTCAGTCGGCGCCGCACCGGTGTACTCGGTGCGCACGGTCAGCGTCGGGTAGCTCAGGTCGGGCAGCAGGTTGACCTTGAGGTTGCCCAGCGCGATCAGCCCGAACAGCAGCAGGGTGACCGTGCACATGGCAATGGTCACGCGGCGGCGGGTAGCGAACTCCACCAGGCCGCCGCGCATGCCGGCGGCGGCACCGTCGCTCTCCGGCGAGGCACCGTGGTCGTGGCCCTGGGCGGTCATTGCTTGCTCCCGGCCTTGTCTGCCGGCTTGGCTGCCGCTGCGACCGTCTTCGCCTTTGCCTTCGGATCGGCGATCACCTGCACTGCGGTACCGTCGCGCAGCGCGACCTTGCCGGCGGTGACCACCTGATCACCGGCCGCCAGGCCATCACGGATCTCCACCCACGGGCCCTCGGCGTAACCCAGCTTGACCGGAACGCGTGCGACCTTGCCTTCGCGCACCCGGAACACCGCCGGGTCACCGTCGTCGAGCAGCGCCAGGCGCGGCACCACCAGCGCATCGGCACGCTGGTCGTAATCGATGCGGATGCGCCCGAACATGCCGGGCTGCAACGCGTGGTCAGCGCCATCGAAGGCGCTGACCACGCGAAACGTGCCGCTGCCCGAATCCACCACCGGCGCGATGCGGTCGACGGTGCCGGTGAAGCTCTGGCCCGGCAACGCGTCGGCGGCCAGGGTTACCGGCTGACCGGCACGCAGCGTGGCCAGCTCGCGTTCGGGCACGTTGAGGGTGGCTTCCAGGCGCGAGTTGTCGACGATGCGGAAGATCGGCGTGTTGATCTGGACGAAGTTGCCCGTCTTGATCGAGCGCGAGGCGATCACGCCGGAGATCGGCGCCACCACCGTGGTATAGGACAGTTCCAGCGTGGCCAGGCGGTACTGCGCGCGGACGTTCTCCAGGTCGAAACGCAGCTGGTCGACATCGGCCGCACTGACCATCTGCTGGCCGACCAGCTTCTGCGCGCGCTGGTAGTTGTTCTCCAGCTTGCGCATCTGCGCTTCGCTCTGGGCTACGGCCAAGCGTGCGCGGTCCGGGTCCAGGCGCACCAGCGGCTGGCCGGCGGTGACCCGCTGGCCTTCCTCGACCAGCACCGCCAGCGCCACACCGGAGGTCTTGGCCACCACCTGCGACTCGGCGCGTGGTTCCAGCGCGGCGGTGCCTGTGTAACTGGCCGCGACCGCGCGATGGCTGGCCACGGCCACTTCGACCGGGACCGCATCGACCTTCTTCTCCTCCTTGGTGTCGGCGGCCTTGGCTTCGGAATTGGGCCCTGCGGCGCAACCGCCCAGCAGCAGGGAGGTGGAGATCAGCAGTGCGGCAGCGCAGATTCCGCTGCGACGGCCGGACGGGAAGGTTGGGTGCGACATCGTCAGGTCCCTGGAGGATGCGTGGACAGGTGTGGTAGCAAAGTAATGCACCACTTCACGGCCACACCATATCCCAAAGGTCATGGTGCCTTCACGCCACCGGTCGGACCGACCCCATTTCAGCTAGATGAAACCTGAGGCTATACTCGGGTCGTTCCGTACCCCACGCCGGAACGACCAGACCCGAATCCCCGGAAACGACACCATGCGCCCGCAGCCGCTCGCCGCTTGTCTCGCTCTGGCCGTCCTCCTGCCCCTTGGGGCCGCCGCACAGCCCGCTCCTGCTTCTGCTCCCGCCACACCTGCCCCGGCCCCGGCTCCCGCCGCCGCGCCGGCGCCTGCCGCGCCCACCGGCAACTTCGACAATGGCCGCGTGCTGGCCTACACCTGCCAGGGCTGCCACGGCATCACTGGCTACAAGAACGCCTACCCCAGCTACCGGGTGCCGAAGATCGGCGGCCAGACCCAGCAGTACCTGGCCCAGGCCCTGGCCGAGTACCGCCAGGGCAAGCGCCGGCATCCGACGATGCAGGCGCAGTCGATGAGCTTCAGCGAACAGGAGATCGCCGATCTCTCTGTTTACCTGTCCACCGTCAAGTAAGGCCCGCCCATGTCGAAAGCCGCGCATCCGATGCGTCATGCCATCGCCCTGTCCGTTGCCCTGCTGCTGGCCGCCTGTTCGCAGTCGCAGGTGGAAAACAGCGAGAAATCTGCCGCCGACCCGGGCCACGCCAGCGGCGAACACGGCTCTTCGTCTTCGGCCGGCCTGCCCGCAGGCCGCGAGGCCGCCGGTGAAGCCCGCGCCAAGGTGAAGGGCAAGGCCACCAACCAGAGCTGCATCGACTGCCACGGGGCCGATGGCAATGCGCCGATCGATCCGACCTACCCGAAGCTGGGTGGGCAGTACGGCGACTACCTGGCGCATGCACTGCAGGCCTACCGCGCCGGTGACCGCCAGCATGCGCTGATGACGCCGCAGGCGAAGGACCTCAGCGATCAGGACATCGCCGATCTGGCGGCGTATTTCGGCAGCCGGCCGAGCCAGCTGCGGGATCTGCACGGGGTCAAATGACGGCCGGCCCCCCGGTCGGTGCGGACCGTCGGTTGGTAGGTGCGGACCGTTGGTCCGCACAGATTCCGGATATCCACGCATGGCGTGGATCTGCTGAGCCGAGCGTGGGCTCGGCTCTACATCAATCGGCGCGATCGCTGGCGCCGGTCAACGCTCAGCCTTCCAGCTCTTCCCAGCGCGCGTAAGCGGCATCCAGTTCGGCCTGCACCTTGGCCAGCTGCTGGGTGTGCGCCGTCACTTCAGCACTGCTGCGGGTGTAGAACGACGGGTCGTTCATCGCCGAGGTCAGGCCTTCGACATCGCCTTCCAGCTTCTCGATGGTCTTCGGCAGCTGCTCCAGTTCGCGCGCTTCCTTGTAGGCCAGCTTGCGCTTGGGTGCGGCCGGAGCTGCGGTAGCCGGGGTGGCCGGCGCAGCGGCCGCCGGCTTGGCCGCAGGGGCCGCGGCAGGCGCTGCGATGCTGGCCGCATAACGCTGCCAGTCGCTGTAACCGCCCACGTACTCGCCGATCACGCCATCGCCCTCCATCACCAGCGTGGAGGTGACCACGTTGTCGATGAAGTCACGGTCGTGGCTGACCAGCAGCAGGGTGCCGGTGTATTCGCCCAGCAGCTCTTCCAGCAGCTCCAGGGTTTCCACGTCCAGGTCGTTGGTCGGTTCGTCCATCACCAGCAGGTTGGACGGCTGCGCGAACAGCTTGGCCAGCAGCAGGCGGTTGCGCTCGCCACCGGACAGGCGGGTAATCGGCGCACGCGCACGTTCCGGGGTGAACATGAAGTCCTGCAGGTAGGCATGCACGTGCTTGCGCTTGCCGTTGAACTCGAGGAAATCGCGGCCTTCGGCGACGTTCTCGATCGCGCTCCAGTCTTCGCGGAGCACCGCGCGGTACTGGTCGAAATACGCGATCTGCAGGTTGGTGCCGGCATTGACTTCGCCCTTGGCCGGCTGCAGCTCGCCCAGCAGGAGCTTCAACAGCGTGGTCTTGCCGCTGCCGTTGGGGCCGATCAGGCCGATGCGGTCGCCGCGCAGAATGGTCGTGGTGAAATCGCGGACCATGGTGCGCTCGCCGAAGGCGAACGAAATGTCCTTGACGTCGATGACCTTCTTGCCGGAGCTGATGCCCTGCGCGGCTTCCATCTTGACGTTGCCGCTGAGATCACGGCGCTGCGAACGCTCCACGCGCATCGCCTTCAGGCGGCGCACGCGGCCCTCGTCGCGGGTGCGACGGGCCTTGATGCCCTGCCGGATCCAGACTTCTTCCTGCGCCAGCAGCTTGTCGAAGCGGGCGTTTTCCTGCGCCTGCGCATTGAGGCGTTCCTCGCGGCGGCGCTCGTAGTTGGCCCAGTCGCCTGGCCAGCTGGTGACCTGGCCGCGGTCGATCTCGACGATGCGGGTGGCCAGGGCACGCAGGAATCGACGGTCATGGGTGACGAACACCACGCTGCCGCTCCAGCCCTTCAGGAACGCTTCGAGCCAGTCGATGGCCTCGATGTCCAGGTGGTTGGTCGGTTCGTCCAGCAGCAGCACATCGGGGCTGGACACCAGCGCGCGGGCGAGCAGCACGCGGCGCTTCATGCCGCCGGACAGGCGGCCGAACTCGGCCTCGCCATCCAGGTCGAGCTTGGTCAGGGTTTCGCTGACGCGCTGGTCCAGGCCCCAGCCGTTGGCGGCATCGATCTTGGCCTGCACGTTGCCGAGGGCTTCGCCATCGAAGACTTCGGCATGGCTGAGGTGGTGGAATTCGGCCAGCCACTGGCCCAGCTCGCCGAGGCCATCGGCGACGACGTCGAACACCGAGCCGGCGGCGCCGTGCGGCACTTCCTGCTCCAGGCGGGTGACGCGCACGCCCTGCTGCACGCGGACTTCGCCGTCATCGGGCTTGTGGTCGCCGGACAGCAGCTTGAGCAGGGTGGATTTGCCGGCGCCGTTGCGGCCGATCAGGGCGATGCGTTCGCCCGGCTCGATCGACAGTTCGGCTTTTTCCAGCAACAACGGGCCGCCGACGCTGAAGTCGACGTTCTGCAGAGTAATCAGAGGCATCCGGATATTGTACGGGTTGGGGGCGTCGGCCGGGTTGCACCCGGCACCCGCGGTAGTGCCGGCCGCTGGCCGGCAACGTCAACGGCAACGTCAAAAGCTGGTTTCCTGTGGGATGCCGGGGCGGTGCGGGTCTGCAGGACACGCCGTAAACCCCTCCTTGGGGGCTCGATGGCGCCATCCATGGCGCCAACGGTCCTGCAGACCCACACCGCCCCGCCTCTGACAGTTTCCCGCGATCTGTCGGAACGGCATTCTGCGCGGGTGGGTGTCGACCTTGGTCGACACGGCAGATCCAGGCCACGCGTGGATGAGCGCTGCAAGGCCTGTCGATCTGTCGGGGTCGGATCCCGTTGCTGCGCAACGGGCTCTGACCCCTTCGTGGAATTCGCGCAGTGCAAGACCGATCCCTGCTACTCCACGTCCCCCAGCAACGCCTGCAACCCCGGCAGCCACTGCTTGCCGGGATGCCGTACCAACCACAGGGTGCGCTGCAGGGGCGGCAGCGGGGTCTCCAGCACGCGCAGGCGGCCCAGGGCCAGCGGCTCTTCCAGCGCGTGGCGGGAAAGGCAGGCCAGGCCGAGGCCGGCGATGGCGGCCTGCTTGATCGCCTCGGTATTGCCCAGCTGCAGGGTCTGGGCGAAGCCGCGCAGGTGCGGCAACAACGCCTGCTCCACCGCTTCGCGGGTACCCGAGCCGGGCTCGCGCAGCAGCCAGCGTGCACGGCGCAGTTCGTCCAGCGTCCAGCATGCGGGGGCGTCGGCGGCGGCGACGATCACCAGCGGGTCCTGCTGCCAGGCCGTGACCTGGAGGCCACGCTCGTGGCACGGGCCTTCGATCAAGCCGGCGTCGACGTCCAGGCGCTGCACGGCGGCGACCACGCCAGCACTGTTGTCGATGCGCAGATCAACCTCGGCCTGCGGCGCCTGTCGCAGCAGCTCGGCGATGCGCGGCGGCAACAGGTAGTTGCCGATGGTGGTACTGGCGGCCAGCACCAGCCGCAGCGGCGCGCCCTGCCCCGGATCGCCGCCGGCGGCCAGCTGCCGCTCCAGGTCGGCGGCGTTGACCAGCAGCGTGCGGGCCGGCTCCAGCAGCGCGCGGCCGTGGCCGTTCAGGGCCAAGCGGCGGCCGATGCGGTCGAACAACGGGGTACCGAAGTGTGCCTCCAGTTCCTGCAGCGCAGCACTGCTGGCCGACTGCGATAGCGCGATGGCTTGGCCAGCGGCGGTGGTGCTGCCGTGATCGGCGATGGCGACGAAGACCTGAAGCTGGCGCAAGGTCAGGCGCATGTCATTTACCCGCTTGATAGGTAGATTTCACCCATATTATTCGTTTTACAGGTCAGCCATGCAGGCGCACGCTTGCCTGGCCATTCCAGACCTGCCGTTGCCATGAACGCCCCCGCTCTCTCCCCCTGGTCCCTGCCCGCTCTGCGCCAACGCTGGCTGCCGCGCCTGCCCGGCCTGCTGCTGGTCGGCCTGGTCGCGGCGGCGTCGCTGTACCTGGCCGAGCTGCCCTGGCTGCAGGCACACGGCTTGAGCGCGCTGACCGTGGCCATCGTGGCCGGCATCGTGGTCGGCAACACCTTCTACCCGCGGCTGGCACCGAGCAGCGCGGCGGGCGTGGGCTTTTCCAAGCACTGGCTGCTGCGTGCCGGCATCGTGCTGTACGGCCTGCGCCTGACCTTCCAGGACATCGGCCACGTCGGCGTCAGTGGCGTGCTGATGGACGTGCTGGTAGTGGCCAGCACCTTCGGCCTGGCCTGCTGGCTGGGCGTGCGCGTGTTCAAGATGGAACGCGAGGCGGCGATGTTGATCGGCGCCGGCAGCGCAATCTGCGGTGCAGCGGCAGTGATGGCCGCCGAACCGGTAGTGCGTGGCCGTGCGGCGCAGGTCACGGTGGCGGTCTCTACGGTGGTGGTGTTCGGCACGCTGGCGATGTTCCTGTACCCGGCGCTGTATGCGCTGGTGCAGTCGCACGGCTGGCTGGCGATGGACGCGCGGCAGTACGGCCTGTTCACCGGTGCGACGGTGCATGAAGTGGCACAGGTGGTGGCGGCCGGCCGTGCGGTCAACGAAGCTGCGGCTGATACTGCCGTGATCACCAAGATGGTGAGGGTGATGCTGCTGGCACCGTTCCTGGTCGCCCTGTCGCTGTGGCTGGCGCGTGGCGGCGAGGCCAGCGCCGACGGCAGCAAGGCACGCATCGTGGTGCCGTGGTTTGCGTTCGGTTTCGTGGCGGTGGCCGGGTTCAACTCGCTGCACCTGCTGCCGGCCGGCCTGCAGGCCGGGCTGGTGCAGCTGGATACCGTGCTGCTGGCGATGGCGATGGCCGCGCTGGGCCTGACCACCCACGTCTCGGCGCTGCGCCAGGCGGGCCTGAGGCCGCTGCTGCTAGCGCTGATCCTGTTCGCCTGGCTGCTGTTCGGTGGCCTGGCGATTCATCAGGGCGTGCTGGCGGTGCTGGGCTGAGCAGGAGCGTGCCGACCAGCCGTCGGCACCCACCCGTAGATCCACGCCATGCGTGAATGGCGGGCCCAGTTGGGGGTCAGAGCCCTTTCCTGCGGAAAGGAGGCCGACCCCACCCCATCAGGCGGGACCGGCCGCGCAGGCAGGTACAATGCGCCATGACTGACTTCTCGACCCTGCCGCTGAGCCCGGCCCTGCAGCCCGGCCTGGATGCCCTCGGCTACACCACTCTTACCCCTGTGCAGGCGCAGAGCCTGCCGGCCATCCTCGATGGCCGCGATGTGATCGCACAGGCGCCGACCGGCAGCGGCAAGACCGCCGCCTTCGGCCTGGGCCTGCTGCAGGCCATCGATCCCAGCCTGATCCGCGTGCAGGCACTGGTGCTGTGCCCGACCCGCGAACTGGCCGACCAGGTCGGCAAGCAGATCCGCAAGCTGGCTACCGGCATCCCCAACCTGAAGCTGTTGCTGCTGGTGGGCGGCGTGCCGCTGGGCCCGCAGCTGGCGTCGCTGGAAGGCCACGACCCGCACGTGGTGGTCGGGACGCCCGGCCGCGTGCAGGAGCTGGCGCGCAAGCGCGCGCTGAATCTTGGCGCGGTGCGCACGCTGGTGCTGGACGAAGCCGACCGCATGCTCGACATGGGCTTCGAGGAACCGATCCGCGAGATCGCCGGCCGTACCCACAAGGATCGACAGAGCCTGCTGTTCTCGGCCACCTTCCCCGACAGCATCCGTGCCATGGCACGCGACCTGCTGCGCGACGCGGTGGAAGTGACCGTGGAAGGCGCCGACCAGGCCCCGGCCATCCGCCATATGTTCTGCGAAGTGGAACCGGCGCACCGGCAGAAGGCGCTGGCCGGCCTGCTGCTGAAGTACACGCCGGAATCGGCGGTGGTGTTCTGCAACACCCGCAAGGACGTGGACGAAGTGGCGAACTCGCTGCAGCAGTTCGGCTTCTCGGCACTGGCCCTGCACGGCGACATGGAGCAGCGCGACCGCGAGGAAGTGCTGCTGCTGCTGGCCAACCGCAGCTGCAACGTGCTGGTCGCCAGCGACGTGGCCGCGCGCGGCCTGGACGTGGAAGAGCTGGCCGCGGTGATCAACTACGAGCTGCCGATCGACGTGGAGAGCTACCAGCACCGCGTGGGCCGTACCGGCCGTGCCGGTGCCAGTGGCCTGGCGATCAGCCTGGTGGCCGGCCGCGAGAAGACCCGCGCCGAAGCGATCGAAGCACAGATGGGGCAACCGCTGGATTGGCAGAAGACGCCGCTGGCGACGGCGCGCCCGGCCGAGCTGCCGCAGGCATCGATGCGCACGCTGCGCATCGATGGCGGCAAGACCGACAAGCTGCGCCCGGGTGACATTCTCGGCGCATTGACCGGCGACGCCGGCCTGTCAGCCAAGTTCATCGGCAAGATTGCGATCTTCCCGACCCGCTCCTACGTGGCGATCGCCCGTGAGCAGGCCAACAAGGCCGTGGCCAAGCTGGAAGCCGGCAAGATCAAGGGCCGTCGTTTCCGCGTGCGGATGATGTAAGGAACAGGGTGGTCGCCGGGCGTGGCCCGGCGACACGCTCAGAACACCAGTTCGGTGTGCAGCGGCAGGTCCGCTTCCCAGCGCGCGCGGCCGCCGAGTCCGTCCAGTTCGACCAACACGCCGGCACCCACCACCTCGACACCCAGGCGGCGCACCAGCGACAAGGCAGCGACCAGCGTACCGCCGGTGGCCAGCACGTCATCGATGATTGCTACGCGGGCACCGGCCGGCAGTGCATCGGCATGCACCTCGATGCAGTCGCTGCGGTATTCGAGCGTGTATTCCTCGCGCAGCACCTGGCCCGGCAGCTTGCCCGGCTTGCGCACCGGCACGAAGCCCACCCCCAGTTCCAGCGCCATCGCGGCGCCGAGGATGAAGCCGCGCGATTCGATGCCCACCACGGCATCCAGCTTCTGGTCGCGCCAGCGGTCGGCCATCGCGGTGATCGCGCCGTGGAAATCCCCGCCGTGGGCGAGCAGCGGCATGATGTCCTTGAACAGGATGCCAGGCTTGGGGAAGTCGGCGATGTCGCGCAGGCGGGAGGACCAGGCGGGGAGGGCCATGGTGGCGTCGGTCATTGCAGCTACCAGCGTGTATGGCGGCATAGGGTAACCGGTTCGCCTGCGCCCTGCCCGTTCCCGGTACCTGCGCGCCAATGCGTTCCATCAATGGCGACGCGCCGTCACGTCAAAATCGCACACTAGTGCGATAATCGCCACAACCGGTCATTCACCCAGCCTGCGCCATAAGCAGGCCGACGCCTGCCCGCCTTCACCGGCCCGCAGCCGCCCGG
This sequence comes from Stenotrophomonas sp. YJH_SMC_46, assembly GCF_059370315.1. Taxonomy (NCBI): domain Bacteria; kingdom Pseudomonadati; phylum Pseudomonadota; class Gammaproteobacteria; order Lysobacterales; family Lysobacteraceae; genus Stenotrophomonas; species Stenotrophomonas sp. YJH_SMC_46. The sequence goes on along the minus strand of NZ_JCAFTO010000003.1, from coordinate 641,961 downwards.
GATGCCGACGGCCCCCGCCACGCCTGGCGCGCGCGGGGCTTCCCCGCCTCCGCGCGGGTTTTTCGCAATGAGGTTCATGCAACGTGGACGAGACGACGGAGGTTCCGGCCCTGTGCCGTGTGCTGGTGGTCCTGCTCGGCATCCTGGTGACCCTGTTCGGCCTGGCTCTGCTGGTCGGTGGTGTTCGCCTGGTAATGCTGGGGGGCAGTTGGTATTTCCTGCTGATGGGTGCTGTGTCGGCGGTCGCCGGGGTGCTGCTGGTGATGCGTCGGCCGAACGGTGCGCTGCTGTACGGCCTGGCCTTCGTGGCCACGCTGGTCTGGGCGCTGGTGGATGCGGGCTGGGAGTTCTGGCCGCTGGTCTCGCGCCTGGTGATGCCGGCCGTGCTGGCCCTGCTGGTCGCGCTGGCTTGGCCGGTACTGCGCCGCAGCCGCGGCCAAGTGGCCGGTCGTGGCGCCTATGGCGTAGCCGTGGTGCTGCTGGTCGGCCTGCTGGGCACGGCCTTCTCCGCCTTCCAGCCGCGCCCGGTGCAGACCGCACAGGGCACGACGCCGCCGGTGGTACCGGTGGCCAAGGGCGCTGAACAGCGCGACTGGATGCATTGGGGCAACACCACCGCCGGCACCCGCTTCGCTGCACTGGACCAGATCACCCCGGCCAACGTGAAGGAGCTGCAGGTCGCCTGGACCGCGCACACCGGCGACGTGCCGGAAAGCAACGGCTTCGGTGCCGAGGACCAGAACACCCCGCTGCAGATCGGCGACACCCTGTACCTGTGCACCCCGCACAACCAGGTGATCGCCATCGACGCCGACTCCGGCAAGCAGCGCTGGGCCTTCGACCCCAAGGCCACCGCGCCGAACTGGCAGCGCTGCCGTGGCCTGGGCTACTTCGATGCGGCCACCGCAGCGGCAGCCACAAAGACCGCTGCGCCAGCACCCGCACCGCAGCCGGCCACTGACACCGCCAGCGCCGGCCCGGCCCTGTGCGAAAAGCGCATCCTGATGACCTCCATCGATGCGCGCCTGTTCGCGCTCGATGCCAGGACAGGCGCGCTGTGCCCGGACTTCGGCAGCAACGGCGTGGTCGACCTGAAGACCGGCATGGGCGAGATCAAGCCCGGCTTCTACACCCTCACCGCCGCGCCGCTGGTGGCAGGCGACCTGGTCGTGGTCGGTGGCCGTGTGGCCGACAACATCGAAGTGGGTGAACCGTCCGGCGTGGTGCGTGCGTACAACGTGCGCACCGGTGCGCTGGCCTGGGTCTGGGACCTGTCGAAGGAAACCCCGGATGTGCCGCTGGATCCGTCGATCCACTACACGCGCGCCACGCCGAACGTGTGGACCTCGATGGCCTACGATCCGCAGCTGGGCCTGGTCTATCTGCCCACCGGCAACACCACGCCGGACCAGTGGGCCGGTGAACGCACCCCGCAGGACGACAAGTACAGCTCGGCCGTGGTCGCGCTGGATGTCGCCACCGGCAAGGAGCGCTGGGTGTATCAGACCGTCCACCATGACCTGTGGGACTACGATCTGCCCGCACAACCGACCCTGGTCGACGTGCCCGACGGCAAGGGCGGCACCTTGCCGGCACTGCTGCAGGTCACCAAGGCAGGCCAGATCTTCATGCTCAACCGGCAGACTGGCGTACCGATCAGCGAAGTACGCGACATCCCGGCGCCGCAGGGTAACGCTGAGGGCGAGCGCTACGCCGCCACCCAGCCGCTGTCGGTGGGCCTGCCGCAGATCGGCGCGGAAACGCTGACCGAGTCGGACATGTGGGGGGCGACTCCGATCGATCAGATGCTGTGCCGGATCCAGTTCAAGCAGTTCCGCTACGACGGCATGTACACCCCGCCGGGCGAGGATCTGGCGCTGCAGTGGCCGGGCTCGCTGGGAGGCATGAACTGGGGCAGCGCTTCGGTCGACCCGACCACGGGCTACCTGTTCGTCAATGACATGCGCCTGGGCCTGTGGACCAAGCTGATCCCGCGCGCACAGATGACCAGCGGCGCCGGGGGCGTGGAAATGGGTGCGGCGTCGCAGACCGGCACGCCCTACGGCTCGCTGCGCGACCGTTTCCTGTCCAAGCTGGGCATTCCCTGCCAGAAGCCGCCGTTCGGTACGATGTCGGCGATCAACCTGGCCACCCGCCAGCTTGTCTGGCAGGTGCCGGTGGGCACGGTGAAGGACACCGGGCCGATGGGCATCAAGATGGGCCTGCCGATTCCGATCGGCATGCCGACCCTGGGCGGTTCGCTGGCCACGCAGTCGGGCCTGCTGTTCTTCGCCGGTACGCAGGATTACTACCTGCGCGCCTACGACAGCCGCACCGGTGAGGAAGTGTGGAAGGCCCGCATGCCTGTCGGCAGCCAGGGCACGCCGATGACCTACGTTTCGCCGAAAACCGGTCGCCAGTACGTGGTGATTTCCGCCGGTGGTGCCCGCCAGTCGCCGGACCGTGGCGACTACGTGATCGCCTACGCGCTGCCCGAGCGCAGGTGACCCACGCCACGCGGTGCAGCCTGCCAGGCTGCCCCGCGTGGGTACCGGTTGCCGGTTCCAGCGCTTACCATGCAAGGTCGAACCTGATGAAAGCTGCTGCCATGCCTGCCGTTCCTCCCAGCCGTCGTCCCAAGCGCCCGCCCGCGCCGCCGCAGGATCGTGGCTTGGCCCATGAGCTGATGCAGCAGATCCAGGACAACCAGGGCGATCCGGATTTCATGACCTCGCTCGGCCGCGGCCTGGCCGTGCTGAGCGTGTTCTCGCAGCATCCGCGCGAAGTGACCATGTCGCAGATCAGCACTGATACCGGCATCTCGCGCGCTGCAGTACGGCGCGTGCTGTACACGCTGGAAAAGCTGGGTTATGTGGGCGAACAGGGCCGTGGCTACGTGCTGCTGCCGCGCGTGCTGGGCATGGGCGGCGCCTATGTGGCGTCGTCGTCGATGACCGCTGCCGCGCAGCCGGTGCTGGATGCCCTGCGCGATGATGTGCACGAATCCTGCTCGCTGGGCGTGCTGGACGGCGATGACATCCTGTATGTGGCGCGCGCGGAAACCGTGCGCATCATGTCCATCGGCCTGCGCGCGGGCAGCCGCCTGCCGGCCTACTGCACCTCGATGGGCCGCGTGCTGCTGGCCGCGTTGCCGCGTGACACGCTGGAAGGCTACCTGGAACGCAATCCATTGCGGCCGCGCACCGAACGCACCATCACCCGCATGGATGTTTTCCTTGACGCCCTGGAAAAAGTGCGACGCGACGGCATGTCGCTGGTCGACCAGGAGCTGGAGATCGGCCTGCGTTCGATCGCCGTGCCGGTGCGCTCGCGCAGCGGCGATGTGGTCGGCGCGTTGAACATCGGCACCCAGGCAGGCCGCATCGGCCTGGGGGTGATGCAGACCCAGCTGCTGCCTCGCCTGCGCGAAGCCGCGCAGCGCTTGGGTACGCTGTTGAACTGAAATGTACTGAATCTGGTAGTGCCGGCCGCTGGCCGGCATTGCCGATGTGCAGGAGGTTGCTGGCCAGCCGACGGCACTACCGTTCCGAAGCCTGCTCTTCCAGGATTGGCTTGGCCAGTGCGAACGCGTGGTTCGCCGCCGGGACGCCACAGTAGATCGCTGCCTGCAGCAGCACTTCCTTGATCTGCTCCGGCGTCACCCCGTTGTTGCGGGCCGCGCGGATGTGCAGCTTGAACTCCTCGTCATGGCCCAGCGCAACCATCATCACGATGGTCAACAGCGAGCGCGTATGCCGCGGCAGTCCGTCGCGTGTCCACACCGTGCCCCATGCGGTGCGGGTGATGAATTCCTGGAATTCGGTGGTGAACTCGGTGCGTGCCTGCAGAGAACGTTCCACATGCGCCTCGCCCAGCACCTCACGGCGCACCGCCAGCCCGGCTTCGTAGCGTTCCTGTTCGTCCATCGTCGTAACCCTGTTGAGTGATTCAGTACTGCGCGGAAAGCTGCGCGGCGAGTGCCGCAGTGAACGCCTGCGGCGATTCCAGATTGCAGATATGCCGGCCCGCAACGGCGGCATATCGCCCGTGCGCCACGCCCTCGGCGATCGCCTGCAGTTCGGCCGGCACGCAGACCGGATCGTCATCACCGGCAATGGCCAGCAGCGGCACGCCGATGAGGTCCAGTGCATCACGGAAGTCAGCCGTGCCCACCGCATTGCAGCAGCCAGCGTAGCCTTCGACGCTGGTGGCGAGGAAACGTTGCAGGATGTCCTCTACTAGGCTGGCGTGGGTCTGCGCGAAGCCCGCGGTGAACCAGCGCTCGCGTGTGCCATCCACCAGCGACAGCAGGCCATCATGCTGGACCTGGGCGATGCGTGCCTGCCAGCCGTCCAGCGTGCCGATCTTCGCAGCGGTAGCCGCCACGGTGAGCGTGTGCAGACGGTTGCCGGCGTGCACGCCCAGCCACTGCCCGGTCAGGCCGCCGATCGACAGGCCGCAGAAGTGGCTGCGCTCGATGCCGAGGTGATCCCACAGGGCCAGCACGTCGGCGCCCAGCTCGGCCACGGTGTACAGCCCCGGCGGCGCACTGGACTGGCCATGGCCACGGCGGTCATAGCGCAGGATACGGTACTGCGAGGCCAGTGCATCCACCTGCGGCTGCCACATGCCCAGGTCGGTACCGAGCGAGTTGCACAAGGTCAGCCACGGGCCATCGGCGCGGCCTTCGGTCTGGTAATGCAGGCGATGCTGCGGAAGGTCGAGGAAAGACATGGGGGCTCCAGCGTTGAACGTAGGAATCAGCCGCGCGCCAGCACGCGGTCGATCCACGTATCGGCCATGCCGCGCCAGCTGTCGGCGGCGAACAGGGCATCCAGTTGTGCGGGCGACAGCTGCGCGGTGATCTCCGGCGTCTGCGCCAGCACGTCGCGCAGGTGCAGCGACTGCGCCAACGACTGCCTGGCCGCCTGTTCCACCAGCGCATGTGCGGCCGGCTTGCCGATGCGCTCGCCCAGGGTGACCGCCACGGCTTCGGCATAGAGCAGGCCGCCATGGCTGTCCAGGTGCTGGCGCATGCGCGCGCGATCCAGCTGCAGCCCCTGCACCACCACGGTCACCTGGGCCAGGCTGCCGGCGCACAGGCGCACGATCTCCGGCACGGTGTCCCACTCGGCATGCCACTGCCCGGCGGCGCGTTCATGCGGCTGCGGCATGGCCGTGAACAACGTGGACAGCAGGCCAGGCACGCGCGTGGCCGCAGCGATGGCGGCCACGCAGCCGACCGGGTTGCGCTTGTGCGGCATCGCCGACGAGCCACCCTTGCCCTCGCCCGCCGGCTCGAAAGCTTCAGCAACCTCGGACTGCATCAGCAGCACGATGTCGGTGGCGATCTTGCCCAGGCTACCGGTCAGCAATGCGAACACGCTGCCGAACTCGGCGATGCGGTCCCGTGCGGTGTGCCAGGGCAGCGCCGGCAACGGCAGCTGCAGCTCGGTGGCCAGCGCTTCGGCCACGTCCAGCCCACGCGTCTGCAGCGAAGCCAGGGTGCCAGCGGCCCCACCGAACTGCAGGACCAGGGTGTCGTCGGCCAGCGCATCGAGACGCCGCTGGCTGCGCTGCAGGGCATCGAGCCAGCCGGCGGCTTTCAGGCCGAAGGTGACCGGCACCGCCTGCTGCAGCAGCGTGCGCCCGGGCAGGCCGGTGCCGCGCTCGGCCTCGGCCAACCGCGCCAGCGCGGTACACAGCAGCTGAAGGCGCGCCTGCACGTGACTGACCGCCGCGCGCAGCTGCAGCACCGCGCCGCTGTCGATGATGTCCTGGCTGGTGGCGCCCCAGTGCACCCAGCGCGCGGCCTCGGCATCGCTCGCCCTGACCTGCGCGGTGAGTGCCTTGACCAGCGGAATGGCCGGGTTGCCGGCCAGTGCGGTCGCCGCCGACAGCGTCGGAAGCGCATACAGATCGGCGCTGCACGCCGCTTCGATCGGGGCCAGTGCAGCGGCGGGGATCACCCCGCACTGTACCTGCGCGCGCGCCAGGGCGCGTTCGACATCCAGCATCGCCTGCAGGCGTGCTTCATCACTGAACACGGCGTCGACGGCGGGGTCGCCGAACAGACCGCCCAGCAGCGTTGGGGAGTGGCTCATCGGTGCAGTCCATCCGGGGTGGCCACAGCTTACCCGCGCCCGCTGCACGCGGGCGTGGAGTGGCCGGAAGGCGCGTTGGCCGCGCCGCGATCAGTAAGCGAAGAACACGGTCTCGTCCGGACCCTGCATGCGCACGTCCCAGCGGTACAGGCCCTTGCCCTGCGCCTGCGCCTGCGCGACCAGGGTATGGCGGCGCTCGGCCGGCACCAACGCGAGGATGCCGTCCTCGCCATTGCTGGCTTCGTCACTGAAATAGATGCGGGCACGGGTGGCCTGCAGCAGGCCGCGCATGAACACCAGCACCATCAGGTGCGGTGCCTGCGCCTCCCCACGCAGGCCCGGCACGCGGCCCGGCTTGACGGTGCTGAAGGCGAAGCGGCCCTGGTCGTCGGTCGGTACGCGGCCCCAGCCATCGAAGGCCGGATCGTGGTCATCACGGCGCGGGTCCTCGCCATGGGCGTAGATGCCCTGCGCGTCGGCCTGCCAGATTTCCAGCACGGCATCGGACACCGGCACGCCATTGCCATCGAATACCTGCCCCTGCACTTCGATGCGATCACCCTGCGCGGTGGCCGGGGCGATCTCGGTGCGGTACAGCGGTTCCAGGCCCAGGCGGTAGTACGGGCCTACGGTCTGCCACGGAGTGGATTGGAAACTCATGGTCTTACTCCCAGACGGTCATCTTGCGACCGCGCAACACGATGTCGAAGCGGTAGCCGAGTGCGAATTCGTTGGCGGTGTTTTCCCAGTCGAACGAGGAGACCATGCGCTCGCGCGCCTTGGCGTCGTCCGTGCAGTTGTAGATCGGGTCGAACGCCAGCAGCGGGTCGTTGGGGAAGTACATCTGGGTGACCAGGCGCTGGCCGATGCCATCGCCGTGCAGCGAGAAATGGATATGCGCCGGGCGCCAGGCGTTGTAGTGGTTGCGCCACGGGTACGCACCCGGCTTGATGGTGGTGAAGCGGTAGCGGCCTTCGCTGTCGGTCAGCACCTGGCCGGTGCCCTTGAAGTTCGGGTCCAGCGGCGCATCGTGCTGGTCGCCCTTGTGCAGGTAGCGGCCGGCGGCGTTGCACTGCCAGACCTCGACCACGGTGTTGCGCACTGGGCGGCCATTCTCGTCCAGCACGCGGCCGCTGACGATGATGCGCTCGCCCTGCGGCTGGCCGGGGAAGCCGGCGGTCAGGTCGGCGGCATGCTCACCCAGGGTGATGCGGTTGATGCTCGGCCCGGTCACCTCCGAGAGCGTCACCGGGATCGCGATCGGGTCGGTACCCGGTCCACGCAGCGCGGTGGAGGCATACGGCAGATGGATGCGCAGCGGCTGGCTGCCGGGGTACGGCTTGCGATAGCCGCGCAGTTCGGTGGGATCGCTCATGGCGTGCTCCTGTTGGCGAGCGGCCCGAAGGCCGCGGCTTTCTTGCAGATCATGGATACGGGGGAAGGCTTACACGCGTTCGATGGCCAGCGCCACGCCCTGCCCCACGCCGATGCACATCGTCGCCAGGCCGCGGCGGCCGCCACTGGCTTCCAGCTGGCGCAGCAGGGTCAGCGTCAGGCGCGCGCCGCTCATGCCCAGCGGGTGGCCCAGGGCGATGGCGCCGCCGTTGGGGTTCACGTGCGCGGCATCGTCGGCCAGGCCAAGCTGGCGCATGCAGGCCAGGCCCTGCGAGGCGAAGGCTTCATTCAGTTCGATGGCATCGAAATCGGTGATCGACAGGCCCAGGCGTGCCATCAGCTTCTGGCTGGCCGGCACCGGGCCCATGCCCATGATCGCCGGCTCGACGCCGGCGCTGGCGAAGCCGAGGATGCGCGCGCGCGGGGTCAGCCCCAGCGCCTTCACCTGCGCGCCCGACGCGAGCAGCAGCGCGGCGGCGCCGTCATTGATGCCCGAAGCGTTGCCGGCGGTGACCGTGCCCGGCTGGCGGAACAGCGGCTTCAGCCTGGCCAGTGCCTCGGCGGTGGTATCGCCGCGCGGGTGTTCATCGCGGTCCACGGTCACGGTCTCACCGCGCCTGCGGCCCGGTACGTCCACCGCCACGATCTCGCCGTCAAAGAAGCCGTGCGCCTGCGCAGCGGCGGTGCGCTGCTGGCTGCGCAGGGCGAACGCATCCTGGTCCTCGCGGCTGATACCGTAGCGCTCGGCCACGTTCTCGGCGGTCTGGCCCATGGTCTCCACGCCGTGCAGTTCGCGCAGGCGCGGGTTGATGAAGCGCCAGCCCATGGTGGTGTCTTCGATCTGCTGGTCGCGGGCGAACGGCGAAGTCGCCTTGCCCATCACGAACGGCGCGCGCGACATCGATTCAACGCCACCGGCAATGGCCAGGCCCAGCTCGCCGGCGGCGATGCCACGGGCCACGGTGCCGATCGCATCCAGGCCCGAACCGCACAGGCGATTGATCGTGCTGCCCGGCACCGTCACCGGCAGCCCGGCCAGCAGCAGGCTCATCCGGGCGACGTTGCGGTTGTCTTCACCGGCCTGGTTGGCACAGCCGAGGTAGACATCCTCGACCCGCGCCGGGTCCAGCTGCGGGTGGCGCGCGAGCAGCGCCTTCAACGGGATCGCGCCAAGATCATCGGCGCGCACGCCGGACAGCGCGCCGCCGTAACGGCCGATCGGGGTGCGGATGCCATCGACGATGTAGGTCTCGTGCAGGCTCATCTCAGGCTCCCTTGGCCTGTGCCAGCGGCAGGCCGGTCAGTTCACGCAGTTGTTCGATGTCCATGCCCTCGACCATTTCCAGCACGGTCGCGCCGTCGGCGCCAAGGTCAAACACCGCCACATCGGTATACACCCGTGACACACAGCGCAGGCCGGTCAGCGGGTAGCTGCATTCGGCCACCAGCTTGCTCTCACCCTTCTTGGTGAACAGGTCCATCATCACGAAGACCTGCTTGGCACCGATGGCCAGGTCCATCGCGCCGCCCACGGCGGGAATCGCGTCGGGCGCACCGGTGCTCCAGTTGGCCAGATCGCCGTGTGCCGACACCTGGAAGGCACCCAGCACGCAGATGTCGAGGTGGCCGCCGCGCATCATCGCGAACGAATCGGCATGGTGGAAATAGCAGCCACCGGTAAGCAGGGTGACCGGCTGCTTGCCGGCGTTGATCAGGTCCGGATCTTCCTGGCCAGGGACCGGCGCCGGGCCCATGCCGAGCAGACCGTTTTCCGACTGCAGGAAGATCTCCTTGTCGGCCGGCAGGAAGTTGGCCACCGTGGTCGGCAGGCCGATACCCAGGTTGACGTAGGCGCCTTCGGGAATATCACGCGCCACGCGAGCGGCCATCTGTTCGCGGCTGAGCCTGTTCATGCCTGCACTCCTTCTGCGGCCACCTGCACCACGCGCTGCACGAAGATGCCCGGGGTCACCACGGCCTCCGGATCCAGTTCGCCCAGCGCCACCACCTCACGCACCTGCACGATGGCGCAGCGTGCGGCCATCGCCATCAGCGGGCCGAAGTTGCGCGCGGTCTTGCGGTACATCAGGTTGCCCCAGCGGTCGCCACGGTCGGCCTTGATCAGCGCGAAGTCGGCATGCAGCGGGTACTCGAGCACGTAGTGGCGCCCATCGATCTCGCGCGTTTCCTTGCCCTGCGCCAGCTCGGTGCCGTAGCCGGTGGGGGTGAAGATCGCGCCCAGGCCGGAACCGGCGGCGTGGATGCGTGCGGCCAGGTTGCCCTGCGGCACCAGCTCCAGTTCGATCTCACCGGCGCGGTAGGCCGCATCGAAGTGCTGCGAATCGGCCTGGCGCGGGAAGGAGCAGACGATGCGGCGCACGCGCTTGTGCCTGATCAGCGCGGCCAGGCCGGTATCGCCGTTGCCGGCATTGTTGTTGATGATGGTCAGTTCGCGCGCGCCCTGTGCAATGAGCGCATCGATCAGCTCATCGGGCATGCCGGCGGTACCAAAGCCGCCGATCATCACGGTGGCGCCATCATGGATGTCGGCCACCGCTGCTTCCACGCTGGCCACGGACTTGTCGATCACTGCATTGCTCCTTGCCCTGCCTGCCGGCGGTCATCGCCGCCACGCTGCAGGGCCACTGCGAAGGGAAAACGCGACCCGGACATGGTCGCCATGGCGCCCTGTCCGGTCAATGCGATATTCGGACATATGCGTCGATAATCGCACATTGCATGACGTGCCTTGGACATGGGGTTCAGCGCGTTTTCTGTCCCACGCCTACACGTAAGCCAAGGCATGCCCAAGCCGCGAGCAGAAGCGGCAAGGCGCACAGCACGTACAGCGCAGACGGCTGCCAGCGGCCGTCCACCAGCACGCCCACGGTGAGCGGCGAGAGAATCGCGCCGACGCGGCCGATGCCGATCGCCCAGCCCAGGCCCGTGGTGCGCACCTCGGCGGCGAACACCACCGGCGCCGCCGCGTACAGGCCGGCCATCGCTGCAAACAGGGCCGCGCCGATCACGAAGGCCAACGGGAAGGCCACGCCCAGCTGCGTGTTGAAGGCGGCGAAGCCCAGCATCGACACCATCGCCAGCAGCAGCGCACCGGCAGTCAGCTTCGACAGCGACCAGCGCGATGCCAGCCAGCCGAACAGGCTGCCGCCGACGATGCCACCCAGGTTCAGCAGCACGCCGCCGGTGATGCCCTGCTGTGCCGACACACCGGCAGACACCAGCAGCTTCGGTGTCCAGCTCAAGACGAAATAGAAGGCGAACATGTGCAGGAAGAAGGCCAGCGCGATCAGCAGCGCGACGCGGCGCAGGTCACCCACGAACAGCGCCGCGTAGCCCTGGCGCTGGCCATTGCTCGCCGGCACGGGTGGCAGCGCCTGCAGTTCCGGCATGCGCATGCGCGACAGCAGCACGTTGAGCCGAGTCAAGGCATTGGCCGGGCGCCGCGCGACCAGGAAATCCAGCGACTCGGGCAGGCACTTGAGCACGAGCGGGATGCAGACCAGCGAGGCGCCGGCGCCGATCAGGAACACGCTGTGCCAGGACCAGTGTTCCAGCATCCACGCCGCCAGCAGGCCACCGGCGGTGGCGCCGATGGGATAGCCGGTGGCCTGCAGCGCCACCGCCGTGCTGCGCCACTTGGCGTTGGCGTACTCGGCGGTGATCACGCCCACCCCGGCCAGCATGCCGCCGATACCGATGCCGGTGTACACGCGCAGCGCGCCCAGCTGCCACGCGCTGGCGGCCAGCGCCGACAGCGCCATGCCGCTGGTGAGGATCAGCAGGCAGCAGATGATCATCGGCCGCCGGCCCCAGCGATCCGCCAGCGGCGCCAGCAGGAACGAACCCAGCGCCATGCCGACCAGGCCGGCACTGAGCATCAGCCCCAGCACCTTGCCCGACAGTTCCCAGTCCGCCGACACATGCGGCGCGGTGAAGGCCATGACCATCACATCGAAGCCATCGAGCATGTTCAACAGTACGCAGATGGCGATGGCGGTCCACTGGAAGGGACTCATCCGCTCAAGGACAAGCGGCGGTGCAGCGGCGGAGGCGTGGCTCATGGTGCGGTTTCCTGCAACAGCGTGAGGCGGTGGAACGTCCGGCGGGGTGGTCTCAGTGACCGGCCTGGCTGGATGCGTGGATGACCTGCAGGACGTCCTGCAGGCGATCGACCTCGACCTGGCCCGGCGCCGACGGGGTGCCGATCATGCCGAAGGTCAGGGCCTGGCCGAAGGTCTCGCCGGCCAGCCGGGAGACCACGCCGGTGCCGCCCATCGACATGGTCAGCAGCGGCTTGTCGCTCTGCTGGCGCACCTGCCAGGTGGCGTCGAGCAGGGCCAGCACATCGCCGGCGTCGCGCGGCATCACCGCGATCTTCAGTACGTCCGCGCCCAGCGCCTGCTGCTTCAGCAGGCGCGCGACGATTTCCTCGCGCGGCGGCGTGGCATGGAAGTCATGGTTGGACATCACCACCTTCACTCCGGCTTTGTGCGCCTGCGCCACCAGCGCCTGCACCACCTTCGGGTCGCGGAACATCTCCACGTCGATCAGCTGTGCAACGCCGCCGCGCAGCAGGGTGGCGTAGAGCGCGCCGTAGTCGGCATCGCTGATCGCCTTGGCACCGCCTTCGGCCTTGGTGCGGAAGGTGACGATGACGGGCTTGCCGCCGAGCATGGCCTGGATGCGCTTGCCGAGCGCGACCAGTGCCTTTCCATCGGTGGCGATATCCAGGTAGTCGATGCGCCACTCGGCGATGTCGGTGGCCTTGCTGGCAGCGATGGCTGCAGCCTGCTGCAGGGCGACGTCGGCAGTGGCACCGGTGATTGGCACGATGGTGCGGGGGCTGCCCTCGCCGATGCGCAGCGATCCCACCTGCAGTACCGTCGGCGGTGGCGCGGCCATGGCCGGTACGGACCCGGTGCACAGCGCACCAGCAAGGACGACCGAGGCAAACGGAATCTTCATGGCAGTCACCAGAGCGGGAATGGAGCGCGCGACCATCAGAAGGTCACCTTGGCCTGGACGCCCACGGCCCAGGCGTTGTCGGTGCCGCTGTAGTTGAACGTGCCCGGGTTGACGATGTACTGCACGTCCGGGCGGATCATCAGCCACGGGTTCACCTGGACGCTGTAGGACAGTTCGAACAGTTCTTCGGCCTGGCTGAGGTTGTACAGCGGCGAATCGACGGGCACGCCGCCGGCGGCCAACGTGGCGCGCCGCGCATCGACCAGCCGGTTGTTGATGTCCGCGCCCACGTAGCCCAGCGCAATGCTGTCCTGCGCGCGCGAGCCGATGCCCTGGTAGACACCACCCAGCGCGTACCAGCGCTTGATCTGCGCGGTATCGGTGTCGGACACCATGTATTGCGCGAAGGCGGTGAGGCCGCGGCTCGGGTCGGCCGATTCCTGGGTCAGGCGCTGCTCTGCCAGCACGTAGGCGCCGTGGCGGCCGGTGGTCGGCGTGGTGTCCAGCCCGCGCTTGTCCACGCGCGAGGTGTCGTAGTAACCACCGAACTTGTAGACGCCGGCATGGCGGCCACCCTTGGCCGGGGTCCAGGTCACTTCCACCGGGAACAGCGAACCGGTGGTGCCCGAGACGAACGGACGGAACGCATTGCGCTCGATGTTGCCACCCAGGTTTGGGTTGACCTGGAACCAGCCGGTGCGCACGTTCACCGCCGGGCTGATCTGCTGCGCGAACTCACCGCCCCAGCGCGCCATCGGGTAGTTGTACCAGCCGCTGTTGCCGGACATCGCCAGCGGATGCGCGCAGAAGGCGGCGTTGACGAAGTGGGTCAGCAGGCTGTGCAGGCCGAACTGGTTGCCCATCGCGTAGTAACCCAGCTTGTAGTACGACTGGCCTGCGTTGAAGGTCTGGTCGTAGCTCAGCTCGGTCAGGCGCGTGTACTGGCCGCCGTACGCTTCCTGGATCGGGAAGCGATTGCCGACGAAGTCCACCGACGTGCTGCGGCCGCGACGGTCGTTGAGGGTGAAGTGGAACGCACCGCCGTCCCAGCCCGCCAGCTTGCCCATGTCCAGGTCCATGCCCACGCGCACCTGCTGTGCATAGCGCGCGCCGGTCTCGCCGTAGCCACCATCGACCACGCCCATGGCCTCGCCCACATAATCGCCGCGGAAGGCGATGCCACGCTCGAACAGCTCGGTGCGGGTGCCGCCCCAGTCGCCGGTGAGCGTCTTGCCTTCATAGCGGTTGCTGGACTGCGCGCTGGCCAGGGCCGGCAGCAGCGCGGTGGCCAGGATGCCCAGGGACAGGCCCAGTGACGGGGATTTCGCAGGATTCATGATCGCGGTCTCGTGGAGGTGATCAGCGCAGCGACAGCGGCGCGCTCAGGGGGGAGGTGGCGCCCTGCGCCGAGGTGACGGTAGCGGTCAGGCTGCCGGCAGCGGCAGCATCTGCCCCGGTACCGAGCGGGAAGGTGAAGCTGCCCTGCCCCTGCGCATCGGTGCGGGCTTCGACGCTGCCCAGCACCCACTCGGCCTCGCGGCCGTTGGTGGCGCGGTTGCCGAACACTTCCACCTGGTAGTGGGAATCCGGCACACCCTTGAAACGACCGTTGAGCTGGCGCTGCGCGCCCTTGCCCTGCACGGCGGTCAGCTGCGGCGCGGCCTGGCCGAGGTTCGGCAGCGGCTGGCAGTCGGCCTGGCCGGCAGCGGTGCAGATGTGCGCACGCTTGGACGGATCGTTGTCGACGCCACGGCCGCGCGAGCCGACGAAGCTGGCGTGCTCCAGGCCCGGCACACCGAACACGATGGCACCGCGCGGCTGGCCCTTCTTGCAGGCGCCGCCGGCTTCGCAGCGCTCGATCAGCAGGCCGTTGCCGTAGATGCGGTTGGCAGTGAAGCGGTTCGGCGCGCTGACCGGCTGCGGGCGCACACCAATCCCGATGCCGTTGCCGGTGATGGTGTTGCCATCGACCACGTTGCCGCTGCCGGTGATGCTGAGCCCGATCGAATTGCCGGTGAAGGTGTTGGCAGCGATGTAGTTGCGGTTGCCCCAGTTGATCTGCAGGCCATCGGAATAATCGACGAAGCGGTTGCGGACCACGCTGTTGTCGTTGCCCCACAGGATCTCGATGCCCTGCGAGGGTTCCGGATTGGCGGGGGTGGACTGGAACAGGTTGTCGGCCACCAGGTTCCAGGCCGCGCCACGGGTCAGCTCCAGGCCGTCGCCGTTGTCGAGGAATTCGTTGCGCACGATACGGTTGTGCATGGTAGTGGTGGCGGTGGACTGGCCCTTGCCATCGTCGCCGGTGAGCATGATGCCGGCACCGCCCTTGTTGGCGACGATGCGGTTGTCATGGATCTCGTTGTGACTGGAACGGTTGACCAGCACGCCGATGCAGAAGTTGCGGATCTCCAGGCCGGCCAGCTCCACGCCCTGCGTATCGCGCAGGACCAGGCCCGGCAGCGTGGTGGTGCGCACATTGGTGCCGGACTGCCCCGGCTCGGCGCCCGGGCAGGCATCGGTACCGGTACCGGTGACGTAGGCCGAGCCATCGATGGCGATGTACTGGCCATCGCGCGCCCAGGACGTACCGATGATCTGCACCGGCCCCTTGATCTCCGGCAGCGGCGAGGCCGGCCTGATGACGTAGGGCGCAACGCCGACGGCGTCAATCTCGATGCGGTAGCGGCCCGGAGCGGCATTGGCGGTGGTGATCGCCCAGCGCAGCGAACCGGCGTTGGCGTCGTCGGTATAGCGATCCACGCGAAGCACTTGCAGCGGCGCGCGCGGCGGCTCGGCCTGGTAAGCCAGCGCCAGCGTCGGCAACACGGCAAGCAGGGACAGGGCAACAACGGACAGACAACGGGACATGCGAACACTCCGCACAGGTGAAGGGAAATCCTGCGGCCTTCCCCTGCACCTGGCTTCAGCACCGGACCGGCTGCTGCCCTCGCCCCGCCAGGGGTGGATCGCTTGGACTGCTACGAAACTGTGGAGTGAAATTAGGTTTATCGCACTGCACCATTCAAGTGCGGTAATCGACTGCGCGTGCGAATATCGCACTGAATGGGTGATACCATCGTTGTAGGGGAGGTTCGGCAGGGCCGCCGCCCTGTACCTGCTACGAGCCGAAGCAACGTCAAAGGCGGCGTTCTGTGGGATAGCGGGGCACTGTGGATTCGCGGGGACGCCGTGAACCGGACCCACCCCGCCATCCCACGGAATGCCGCACTGGGTTTTGACGTTGACGTTGACTCTGAGGGTGCAGGGCTGCAAGCCCTGCAGAGAAACCCCTACGAACTGCAGGACAGCATCGAGCAGCCGGCGCGGTTGTCGGCCCACGCCGGACGCTTGCCGGCAAAGTGCTCCAGCCCGGCGCGTTCGGTATACGGGTCACGCAGTACGTCCTGCAATGCGTGAACACCGCCCAGGTCGCCCTGCTCGGCGCGATCGATGGCCTCCTGGGCCAGCCAGTTGCGTAGCACGTACAGCGGATTGGCCGCGGCCATTTTCGCCGTGCGCTCGCTGGCCGACAGCGGATCCACGCGCAGTCGCGCCGCGTAGTCCTGCAACCACTGCTGCAGCGGCGCCTGCACCGACTGCTGGCGCGCCTCGTCGTAGTACACCGCGTCAAGCACGCCCACATCGGGCGACGTTGGATCAACGCGCATCAGCGCGCGCCAGGCCAGCGTCATGTCCATGCTGCCGTCCTGCATCAGCTGCTGCCAGCGCAGGTAGAGCTGCAGGTCCTCATCATCCGCCGCTGCCAGGCCGAGCTTGGCCGCTGCATCGCGACGGGTGCAGGCAACGAACGTGGACTGGTACGCCGCCAGTCCCGCTTGCAACGGTTCGACATCGGCAAACAATGGCGACAACGCCTGCGCCAGTCGGCTCAGGTTCCAGTACGCCACCTGCGGTTGGGTGTCGAAACGATAGCGCCGGCCCTGGGCATCGGTGGTGTTCGGCGTCCAGTCCGGATCGAAGTCCTCGACCCATCCATAGGGACCGTAATCCAGCGTCAGGCCTAGCACGGACAGGTTGTCGGTGTTCATCACGCCATGCACGAAGCCGACGCGCATCCAGTGCGCGATCATCTCGGCAGTGCGCACCGCGATCTGCGCGAACCAGTCACCGTACAGCGGCTCGCCCTGCCCTTCGAGCTCCGGAAAGTCGCGGGCGATGCACGCGTCGACCAGCTGCCGCAACAAGCCAGTTTCACCACGCGAGGCCGGCAGTTCGAATGAGCCGAAGCGCAGGAACGACGGCGATACACGGCACACGATGGCGCCGGGTTCGGCGCGGGGATGACCGTCGTAGAACATGTCACGCACCACGTCTTCGCCGGTGCCGACCAGCGACAACGCGCGCGTGGTCGGCACGCCCAGGTGATGCATCGCCTCGCTGCACAGGAATTCGCGGATGGACGAGCGCAGCACCGCGCGGCCATCGGCGCCCCGCGAATACGGGGTGGGGCCGGCACCCTTCAGCTGCAGCTCCCAATGACACCCATCGGGTGCGACCAGTTCGCCCAGCGAGATCGCGCGGCCATCACCCAGCTGCCCCGCCCAGTGGCCGAACTGATGCCCGCCATAATTGGCCGCCCACGGCTGCATGCCGGGGTACAGCGCATTGCCACCGAACACATCGGCGAAGCCATCGCTCTCCACTTCATCGGCATCGAAGCCGAGCATCGCCGCCACCTCCGGCGACCAGGCCAACAGCGTGGGCGCCGCCACGGGCGTCGGCATCACCGGCGACCAGGCGGCGCCCAGCACTTCACGCCTGCGCGGGCCGGACTCTGGGTCACCCGGCAGGGCATTCAGCAGGCGATTGTCGAAACGGGGGCTGTCGTTATCCATGGTGTTGAAGATGGGGGCGACGGCCGACGGCCTCAATTGCCGCTCAGCGCCTGCAGATGTCCACCGTGGGCCTCGGCGCGCTGGTAGGCCGGGCGCTCGCCAATGCGCTTGAGAAAGCCGCGCAGCGCCGGCTTGTCGTCGAGGCCACCGCCGCGCGCGGCCGCAGCCTGGATCGGAAAGCTCATCTGGATGTCGGCTGCGCTGAACCGATCACCCGCGAACCAGGGGCTTTCGGCCAGGCGGCGCTCCATCCAGTCCAGGTGCAGGCGCCGCTGCGGACCAATGAAGCCGCGCTCGGCCTTGTCGGCAACGCTGCGCGCGATCGGGCGGGCGAAGAACGGCATCGGCGCGTTGCGGATGCGGCCCATCACCAGGGTCAACAGCAGCGGCGGCATCGCTGAGCCTTCGGCGTAGTGCAGCCAGTAACGGTAGGCGATGCGCTCGGCACCATCGGCCGGCATCGGTGACGGCGACAGCTGGCGCTGCGTGTCGTAGCGGTCAGCGAGGTAGTCGAGGATCGCGCCGGACTCGGCCAGTACCAGCTCGCCATCCTGCAGCACCGGCGACTTGCCCAGCGGATGCACGTTGCGCAGCTCCGGCGGCGCCAGCAGCGTCTTCGGATCACGCGGATAGCGGCGCAGTTCGTAGTCCAGCCCGAGCTCCTCCAGCATCCACAGCACGCGCAGGGAACGGGAGTTTTCAAGGTGGTGGACGATGCGCATGGGTGGTTCCGCGACGGAAGGAGTCGCCCGATGTTAGCGCGCCCGGCTGCATGCCTTTTGTAGAGTCGAGCCATGCTCGACGTTACAGAACAGCGGGCAAAAAAAAAACGCCGGAAGCTTTCGCTTCCGGCGTTCTGGCTACCAAACGGCAGCAGACGGATTAGACCGCCTGCACCTGGTCAGCCTGCATACCCTTCTGACCCTGGACGGCGATGAAGGTAACCTTCTGGCCTTCCTGCAGGGTCTTGAAGCCGGTGCCCTGGATGGCACGGAAGTGCACAAACAGGTCCGGGCCGCTTTCCGGGGTGATGAAGCCGAAGCCCTTGGCGTCGTTGAACCACTTGACGGTGCCGGTCTGACGATCAGACATTTGACTAACTCCTGAAACACATGTTGAAAAAATCGCAGCCACCGGGTATCGGGGCCGAGACTGAGTTGCAGGCGTTGGTAAAGCGGATCGATGAGCGGATCGTGAGATCAACTGCACCAGGCCACGATTCACGGTGACCCTAGCAAACACAGTGGGGCCAACGATACGCGTGTTTTCTGCAAAAAGCGATAGCCGGGGCGTTCATGGGCTGGCCCCGCCCGCTAGACGTGGCAAGGGTTGGCAGCCGGTCGAGGCTAACCCTGAGCCCCCATTCAGGATTTTCCTACCCTACACTGGGTAAATGACTGAAGCTGAAACCCAAGCTGAACTGGCCCTCCCCCGTATCTGGGTGGACGCGGACGCCTGCCCCGCCGTCATTCGCGACATCCTGTTCCGGGCCGCTGAACGGGTCGGGATCGAACTGACCCTGGTCGCCAACCAGTGGATCCGCACCCCGCCCTCGCGCTGGTTGCGCTCGATCCAGGTGCCGCAGGGCCTCGACGTGGCCGACAGTGCCATCGTCGAACGGGTCGCCGCTGGAGACCTGGTCGTCACCCAGGACATTCCGCTGGCCGCGCTGGTGCTGGAGAAGAAGGCCGTGGCGCTGAACCCGCGCGGTCAGCTGTACACCCCGAACAACATGGCCGAGCGGCTGTCGATGCGCAATTTCATGGAGGAACTGCGCGGCGCCGGGGTGCAGACCGGCGGCCCGCCGCCGCTGGGCCCGCGCGACCGGCAGCTGTTCGCCGCCGAGCTGGACCGCTGGCTGGCGCGGCGACCGGCCCGCTGAACGGGCCTAGTCGCCCTGACCCGGCAGCACCAAGCGGTGCTGGCTGCGGAAGCGCCGTCGCTCCCCGCTCAACGGATCATTGAAGGCCAAGCCCTGCGCCAGCAGCTGCAGGGGCGGCTCGTCCGCCCCCTCCGGGCGCACTCTGAGCTGCGGATACAGGTCGTCGCCCACGATGGGCCCACCCAGCATCGCCATGTGCACCCGCAGCTGGTGCTTGCGGCCGGTTTCCGGCAGCAGCCGGTAGCGCCAGATCGCCCCCTCGGCTTCGACCAGTTCGACCCGGCTGCGCGCATTGGGCTCGCCCGGCACTTCAGCCATGCGGAAGAACGGCTCGTCTGGCGCCAGACGGCTGTGCCGCAGCAGCGGGAACGCCAGCCCAGGCAGCGCCGGTGCCAGCGCCTCGTAGGTCTTTTCAATGCGGCGCTCGCGGAACAAGCGCTGATAGGCATCGCGTGTCGCCGGCTGGGTCGAAAACAACACCAGCCCCGCCGTGAGCCGGTCCAGGCGGTGCAGTGGTACCAGATCCGTGTTGCCGGTGCGGGCGACCAGGCGCGACAGCAGGGTTTCGCGCACATACCCACCGGCCGGCGTTACCGGCAGGAAGTGCGGCTTGTCGGCCACCAGCAGGTGCGCATCCAGATGCAGGAGGGTCTCGGCGAAGGGAATCACCGGCTCGTCGGCCACTTCGCGGAAGTACTGGATTTCCAGCCCCACCTGCCAGGGCATGTCCGGCGCCAGTGCCCTGCCCTGCGCATCCTGCACACGGCCTCGGGCGAAGCGGTCCTGCCATTGCGCGCGACCGATGCGCGGGAAACGCACGCACAGGCCATCGAGCAGGCTGGGCCAGTGGCCGGGGGGCAGCTGCAGGTGGCTGGGCAGGGTCATGGCGTCCATTCCGGCCACGGGAAAGAGCGCCAAGAGTGCCACCGTTGACGCTGCGCAGACAGCCCGGCAACGGACACCCTTCGAGCAAACCTCTATCATTGACGTCTTTAGTCCACGGATCCCCCATGGCTCTTACCGCCACCATCCGCAAGGCCGAACTGCAGATCAGCGACATGGATCGCGGCTACTACGCGACCCACAACCTGACCCTGGCCCAGCACCCGTCCGAGACCGACGAACGATTGATGGTGCGCCTGCTCGCCTTCGCGCTGAACGCCGGCGACCGCCTGGAATTCGGCCGCGGCCTGAGTACCGACGATGAGCCGGACCTGTGGGAACACGACTACACCGGCGACATCCTGCAATGGATCGACCTGGGCCATCCCGACGAAACCCGCATCCGCAAGGCCAGCAACCGCAGCCGACAGGTGCAGGTGGTCAATTACGGCGGCAACGCCTCGGAAATCTGGTGGGGCAAGCAGGGAAAGGGCCTGGCGCGCTTCGACAACCTGTCGGTGGTTGACCTCGATGGTGCCTTCGTCGAACTGTGGGGCCAGCAGATCCAGCGCGCGATGCGCTGGAGCGTGCTGATCCAGGACGGTGAAGTGCAGCTGCTCAACGATCAGATGCAGCTCGACGTGATCCCGAACTGGCGCAAGCGCGCCAAGGCATGAGCACGATCCGTTGCGACGTGGTGGTCATCGGCGCCGGCGCGGCCGGGCTGATGACCGCGATCACGGCTGGCCAGCGCGGCCGCCAGGTGCAGGTGATCGACCATGCCAACAAGGTCGGCAAGAAGATCCTGATGTCCGGCGGTGGCCGCTGCAACTTCACCAACACCGGCACCACCCCGGCCAACTTCCTGTCGGCCAACCCGCACTTCTGCAAGTCCGCGCTGGCGCGCTACACGCCCTGGCACTTCATCGAGCTGGTCAGCAAGCACGGCATCGCCTATCACGAAAAGGAACTGGGCCAGCTGTTCTGCGACATCTCGTCCAAGCAGATCGTGAAGATGCTGGTGGACGAATGCCAGGCGGCCGGTGCCCAGATCCGCACCGAATGCAGCGTGCAGCGCATCGAGCACGGCAGCGATGGTTTCCGCGTGCACACCACGCAGGGCCTGTTCCATTGCGCCTCGCTGGTGGTTGCCACCGGCGGCCTGTCGATTCCGAGCATGGGCGGCACCGGCTTCGGCTACGAAATTGCCCGCCAGTTCGGCCACCAGGTGCTGCCGACCCGCGCCGGGCTGGTCCCGCTGACGCTGAGCGGCAAGCACCAGGAGCGGCTGGCCGACCTCAGCGGCGTCGCACTGCCGGTCGAGGCGCGCTGCAACGGAAAGAGTTTCCAGAACTTCATGCTGCTGACCCACCGCGGCGTGAGCGGCCCGGCCATCCTGCAGATTTCGTCGTTCTGGCAGCCCGGCGATGCGCTGGAGCTGGACCTGTTGCCGGGCCAGGATGCGGGCGAGTGGCTGCGCCAGATGAAGCGCGAGCGGCCCGCCGCCGAGCTGCGCACCGTGCTGGGCGACGTGATGCCCAAGCGGCTGGCGCAGCGCCTGTGCGAGCACTGGCTGCCGGACCGCCCGGTGCGTCAGCTGGACGAGCCGGTGCTGCGCCAGGCCGCGCAGCTGCTGGGCGCGTTCCCGCTGGTGGCCAGCGGCACCGAGGGCTATCGCACCGCCGAAGTCACCCTGGGCGGCGTGGATACCGCCGAGGTGTCGTCCTCGACAATGGAATCCAAGCGCGTACCCGGCCTGCATTTCGTCGGCGAGGTGCTGGATGTGACCGGCTGGCTGGGCGGCTACAACTTCCAGTGGGCCTGGGCCAGCGGCCACGCGGCCGGTGGCGTGGTGTGAACCACATCGCCGTTCGTTGCGCGCAAGGGGTGCGCGCATGGACGGTTCGGCGCGCATCGTGTATCTAGATTTGCAGATTGGGGAGCAGTGCATGCAGAACGCGAACGACATCACCATCCGCCTGCTGATCGTCGATGACAGCGGCGAGAATGCCGAAGCCATCGTCAGCACCCTGCGCAACAGCGGCATCGCGGTGCGTCCGTGGCGCCCGCAGGATGCTGCCGAGCTGGCCCAAGTGCTGGCCAGCCAGGCCATCGACCTGGTGCTGGCCTCGCCTTCGCAGGGCATTCCGCTGCCGCTGGTGGCCCAGCATATTGCCGCCAGCGGCAAGGATATTCCGCTGGTACTGCTGGCCGAGCGCATCGACGAAGACGAACTGGTACAGGCCAGCAGCCATGGCATCCGTGCCCTCGCCCTGCGCCAGCGTTCCGAGCACCTGCTGGCCGTGGTCCGTGACCAGTGGGTGGACCTGCAGGCACGGCGTGGCCTGCGCCGCATCGAGGCGCAGATGCGTGAGACCGAGCGCCGCTGCGATGCGCTGATTGCCTCCTCGCGCGATCCCATCGCCTACGTGCATGAAGGCATGCACATCCGTGCCAACGACGCTTACCTGGAGATGTTCGGTTACGAGCATTTCGACGATATCGAAGGCATCTCGCTGCTGGACATGGTTGCCGCGCAGCACGTGGAAGGCTTCAAGCAGCTGCTGAAGGGCCTCAGCCGCGGCGAAGCGCCGCCGCCGCAGTACCAGCTCGACGCGCGCCACCAGGATGGCAGTGCGTTCCCGGCGACGATGGAATTCACCGCCGCCACCTACGAGGGCGAATCCTGCCTGCAGGTGGTGCTCCGCCGCCGCATGGAGTTCGATCCCGAGTTGGCACGCGAGGTCGAGGACCTGCGCCAGCGTGACCAGGTGACCGGCCTGCTCAACCGACCGACCTTCATGCTGCAGTTGGAAAGCGCAGTGGCCCAGGCCGGGCGCAGCGAGGGCCAGTTCGGACTGCTGCTGATCGAGCCGGACCACTATGCGCGCCTGCTGCCGGACATCGGCCTGGCCTCGGCCGATACGCTGATCGGCGCCCTCGCCGGCCTGCTGGCCGAAGTAGTTGGCGCGGACGCGCAACTGGCCCGCTTCGGCGAACACAATTTCGCCGTGTTGCAGGCCGGGCCCTACGCGCAGACCGTGGCGCTGGCCGAGCGCATCCGCGAAGCCTACGCCGCACACGTCTTCAGCATCGGCGCGCGTTCGGCCACGGTAACGGTCAGCATCGGTGGCGTGCAGGTGGGCGAGAAGATCGCCAGCATCGGCCAGGTGCTGGCACGCGCGAGCGAATGCACGCAGGCCGCCGCCGAACTGGGCAACACCTGGCGCATCTTCGACCCGGCCGCCGCCGACCGGGTCGAGGAAGAGCGCGTGCTGCGCTGGGTCGCCCGCATCCGCGAGGCGCTGGCTGGCGACGGCTTCCAGCTGCACTACCAGCCGGTGCTGAACCTGCAGGGCGAGCCACTGGAGCTTTACGAGGCCTACCTGCGCCTGGAACACAATGGCGAACTGCTGAGCCCGACCGCGTTCCTGGGCATCGCCGAAGAACACGGGCTGCTGGCCGACATCAACCGCTGGGTGGTCTCGCAGGCGATCGCGGTGCTGGGTGAACGCGCGCGTGCGGGTCATGCCACCCAGGTGCTGGTGAAGGTCACGCCGGAATCGTTCGATGACCCGCAGATGATCGCCACCCTGCGCCGCGAGCTGCAGGCGCAGGGTGTACCCGGCGAACGGCTGTGGCTGCATGCGCCGGAAGCCAAGGTGTTCACCCACCTGCGCAGTGCGCAGCAGTTCCTTGCTGAAGTGGCGCCCCTGGGCTGCCGCATCGGCCTGGAACAGTTCGGTTCCGGACTGGATTCGTTCCAGCTGCTCGCCCACTTCCAGCCGCAGTTCCTCAAGCTGGACCGCGGTTTCACCAGCGATCTGGCGGCCACCCGCGAGAACATCGACCGCATCAGCCAGATTACCGCACGCGCGCAGGAGGCCGGTATCCGCACCATCGCCGAGTTCGTCAGCGACGCCAATTCGATGACCCTGCTGTTCAGTGCCGGCGTGGATTACGTGCAGGGCGATTTCGTCGGCCCGGCGTTGCCGGAGATGGGGTTCGAATTCGGGTGATGCCTCTCTGTAGAGCCGAGCCATGCTCGGCTGCGGGACTCAAGCGAAGAGCAGCCGAGCATGGCTCGGCTCTACACAAAGAGAAGGCCGGCTTTCGCCGGCCTTTTCGTTGATCAGGTCATGTCGACCAGGTTGTCGATCTTCACGTCCGGATTGACGTCGGCCTCGTAGTCGACGCCCTCCACGCCAAAACCGAACAGGCGCAGGAAGTCGGCCTTGTAACCGGCCAGGTCGCTGATTTCGTACAGGTTCTCGTTGGTCACCTGCGGCCACAGCGCGACCACCTTGCCCTGCACGTCCGCCGCCATTTCCTTGTAGTCGGCACGCAGGCGGCCTTCCTCGTCGACCAGCGCAACGGTGTGGCCATCGCCATCGACCAGATCGTGGCGCAGGCGGTCGACCGCCGTGCCATCGGCCCTGCCGCCGTAAAGGATGTCGTACAGCACGTCGAGCTGCTCGATGCAGCCTTCGTGAGTACCCTTTTCCTTCATCACCTTGAACAGCAGCGACAGGTACAGCGGCATGGTCGGAATGGCCGAGCTGGCCTGGGTCACCACGGCCTTCAGCACCGACACGCGCGCGTCGCCGCCGATTTTCGCCAGCTTCTCGCGCAGGCCCAGCACCTTGGTGTCCAGGTCCTTCTTGGCGGCGCCGATCGAGCCGTTCCAGTAAATCGCCTGGGTGATCTCTTCGCCCACGTAGGTGAAGGCCGTGGTGGTGCAGCCGTTGGCCAGCACGCCGGCATCGGCCAGCGCGTCGATCCACATCTGCCAGTCTTCGCCACCCATCACCGCAACGGTGCCGGCGATCTCTTCCGGCGTGGCAGGCTGCAGAGTGGTCTCGGTGATCACTTCCTTGTCGGTATCCAGGCCACGCAGGGTGATCGGCTCGCCGATCGGCTTCAGCGTGGAGCTGATGATCTCGCCGGTCTTGGGGTGCTTGCGGCGCGGTGCAGCCAGGCTGTACACGACCTGGTCGACCTGGCCGAGATCGGCCTTGATCATCTCGATGGTTTTCGCCTTCACCTCATCGGAGAAGGCATCGCCGTTGATGCTCTTGGCATACAGGCCGGCTTCGTCGGCGTACTTGTGGAACGCGGCCGAGTTGTACCAGCCGGCGGTACCCGGCTTGGATTCACTGCCCGGGCGTTCGAAGAAGATGCCCAGCGTTGCCGCGCCACTGCCGAACGCGGCGGTGATGCGTGCGGCCAGGCCGTAGCCGGTGGAGGCGCCGATCACCAGCACGCGCTTGGGGCCGTTCTGGATCGGCGGGCGGGCGCGGATGTAGTCGATCTGCTGCTTGACCGCGGCTTCGCAGCCAGTCGGGTGGGTGGTGACGCAGATGAAGCCGCGGACACGCGGTTTGATGACCATGGATACCTCGGGTTGGCAGATGCGGCGCACGGGGCGCTCAGCAGGAATACGGGCGCGCGCCTGTGCGCGCGAACCGCAGGATCGTAGTGTGCGGGGGCCGAATGCACAACCGACGCTGCCGTAGGGTGGTGTTTGTTTTGCAGGGTTGCACCCTGCACCCGCAGAGGCAACGTCAACGGCAGAAGCTGGGTTCCTGTGGGTTGGCGGGGTGGGTCCGGTTGCGGGGGACGCCGTTAACCCGTCCATGGGGGCTTGGCCGCGGCATCCATGCCGCGGACACCCCCGCAACCGGACCCACCCCGCCTTTGACAGTCTTCCGCGATCTGTCGGAACAGCTCTTGGGGTCAGATCCGTTTTTCGAAGGAAAACGGATCTGACCCCAGAATTGTTTCGATATCTGACAAATGTGTCGACCAAGGTCGACACCTACCCACAGCCGTGGGGATCTGTCAGAGGCGGGGCGGTGTCGGAGTGCGGGGTGTCAGCCGCATGGGCCCGAGGCATGCCTCGGGCGGGTTGGGCAGGACGCCCAACCCCGGTCTTGCCGTGCGCGCAGGACTGCGCGCACGAGCAAGCGGCTGCCAAGCCTACAGGGACGTACTTGCGGCGCCCCCGCACTCCGACACCGCCCCACCAATCCACGGAATGCCCGCTGTTGCTGTTGCTGTTGCTGTTGCCTCTGCAGGTGCAGGGCTGCAAGCCCAGCCAACAAAAAACCCCGCTTGCGCGGGGTTCTCTGCGTGTTGCGTGCAGCGGGACGCTTACGGGCGACGGGCCAGGGCCTCGACGTCCTTCGCCTTCGGCAGCAGGTCCTGCTTGCTGACGCGCAGGAAACCGATCGTCAGCATCGGCACCGCCACCAGGATCGAGGACAGCACCACGATCACTGCACCGATCATGTGCGTCTCGGCCAGGCCTTCCATCGAGCTGCCACCGTACAGGTACAGGGCCAGCGCGGACAGGAAGAACATCACCGCGGTGATCACCGTACGCGACAGCGTCTGGTTGATCGAGCGGTTCAGCACTTCCATCGAGTCCACGCGCAGGCTGCGGAAGTTCTCGCGGACGCGGTCGAAGACCACGATGATGTCGTTGATCGCAAAGCCCATCACCGAGAGCAGGCCGGCCAGCACGGTCAGGTCGAACTCACGGCCCAGCAGGGACACGTAAGCCACCGTCACGATCAGGTCGAACATCGCCACGATGCTGGCGGTGACCGCGAACTTCCATTCGAAGCGCACCGCGATGTAGATCAGGAAGCCGGCCAGCATGAAGATGGTGGCGTACAGGCCATTCATCGCCAGGTCCTTGCCGATCTGCGGGCCGACGAACTCGTTGCGCAGCACGGTGGCCTGGTTGTCAGCCGTGGACAGTGCCTTCACCACGGCAGCGGCAGTGGCCTTGTCCTCGGCAGCGACATCACCGGTGCCCGGCGCATGCTCGCCGTGCGGCGCCAGGCGGATGAGCAGATCGGTGTTGCCACCGACGCTCTGCACCTGCGCGCCTTCGAAGCCGTTCTGCTCGAGCTTGGTGCGGACCTGCTCGACGTCCACCGCCTTGTCGAAGCGGGCTTCGATCAGGGTGCCGCCGGTGAAGTCCAGTGCGTAGTTGAAGCCCTTGATGCCGATGATGGCGACCGAGGCCAGGAACACCACGATGGTGACTGCCATGGCGACATGGCGCCAGCGCATGAAGTCGATCTTGGTGTCGTTCGGGAGGATGTGCAGCGGAAACAGTTTCATGTGCGTGTCGTCCCGTCAGATGGCCACGTTCTGGAGCTTCTTGCGGCGGCCGTAGATCAGCGTCGCCAGCGCACGCGACACGGTGATCGCGGTGAACATGGAGGCGAAAATACCGATGATCATGGTCAGCGCGAAGCCCTTCAGCGGACCGGTACCGAATGCAAACAGCGCCACACCGACGATCAGGCCGGTCAGGTTGGCGTCGAGGATGGTGCCCGAAGCACGCTCGTAACCGGTCACGATCGCGGTCTTGCCCGGCACGCCGGCACGCAGCTCTTCTCGGATACGCTCGTTGATCAGCACGTTGGCGTCCACCGACAGGCCGACCGACAACGCCAGGCCGGCGAAGCCCGGCAGGGTCATGGTCGCGCCGAACAGCGACATCACCGCCACCACGATCAGCAGGTTGAACAGCATCGCCGCCGACGTGATCACACCGAACATGCGGTAGTAGATGCTGAAGAACACCAGGGTGAACAGGAATGCGAACACGACCGCGCGCATGCCGTTCTTGACGTTCTCGGCGCCCAGGCTCGGGCCGACCACGCGCTCTTCGACGAAGTCCATCGGCGCAGCCAGCGAACCCGACTTCAGCAGCTTGGCCAGGTCCTCGGCTTCCTTCTTCTGCAGGCCGGTGGTCTGGAAGTTCTTGCCGAACACACCATTGATGTTGGCCACCGAGATCACTTCCTCGTTGACCTTGAAGCCACGCACTTCCTGGCCGTCGACGACGGTCACGGTCGGCACGCGCTCGGTGTAGACCACCGCCATCGGCTTGTTCACGTTGGCGCTGGTGAAGTCGAACATGCGCTGGCCGCCGACATTGTTCAGCGTCACGCTGACGGCCGGAGAGCCACTGTTCGGATCGGTCACCGCCTGCGCGCCGACCATCTGGTCACCGGTGACGATCACGCGCTTGTTCAGCAGCACCGGGCCCAGGCCGTCACGACGCTGGTACACCTTCGCCTCCGGCGGGATGCGGCCGGAATTGATGGCGTCCTGCGCATTGCCCTCGACCACCGCGCGGTACTCCAGGGTGGCGGTGGCGCCGATCATGCGCTTGGCTTCGGCGGTGTCCTGCACACCCGGCAGCTGCACGACCACGCGGTCCGCACCCTGCCGCTGGATGATCGGTTCGGCCACGCCCAACTGGTTCACACGGTTGCGCAGGGTGTTGATGTTCTGCTCGATGGCGCCATTGGCGATCTGGGTGATCTCGGTCTCCGGCACGGTGACCGTGATGCGGTTGCCACTGACGTCATAGCCCAGCGTCGGCTGCGCCTTCACCAGGGCGGCGCGCGCACGCTGCGCGGCGTCGTCGCCGGCGGACGGGCTCAGGTTGGCCACGATGCTGTTGTCGGCACGGCGTTCCACCGACTGGTACGGAATGCGGGCGTCGCGCAGCGTGCTGCGCACGTCTTCGGTATAGGCGTCCAGACGCTTGTCGAGGGCAGCCTTCTGGTCAACCTGCAGCACGAAGTGCACGCCGCCCTGCAGGTCCAGGCCGAGCACCATCGGGCGGCCACCGAGTTTGGCCAACCAGTCCGGCACGGTCGAGGCCAGGTTCAGGGCCACGGTGTAGTTCTCGCCGACGGTGTCACGCAGGGCGTCGCTGGCGGCGGACTGCGCCTTCAGGTCCGGCAGGCGGACGATCAGGCTTTCCCCTTCCTTCTCGGCGCCGACGGGAGTGATACCGGCCTTCTTCAGGTCGGCCAGCACACGGTCGCGCAGCGCATCATCGATCTGCCCGCCACGGTTGGCGGTGATCTGGACGGCCGGGTCCTTCTGGTAGATGTTGGGCAGCGCATACAGCGCACTGAGCGCCAGTACGATCAGGATGACGACGTACTTCCAGCGTGGAAATTCGAGCATTGCTTGGGTCCCGCGCGGCGCCATCCCCGGCGCCGCGGTTGTGCATCGGAAAGGGAGTGGCTTACTGGGCCGACTTCAGGGTACCGGCCGGCAGCACGTTGCCGACAGCGCCCTTCTGCACGCGGATGCGCACGTTGTCAGCCACTTCGATGGTGATGAAGTTGTCGCCGATGTCGGTGACGATGCCGGCGATGCCGCCGTTGGTCAGCACTTCGTCGCCGCGCTTGATCTTCTCCAGCATGGCCTTGTGCTCCTTCTGCCGCTTCATCTGCGGGCGGATCATCAGGAAGTACATGATGGCGATCAGGATGATCGGGAACAGCAGCGTGGTCAGGCCCATGCCCTGCGGTTGGCCGCCGGCGGCCTGGGCGTGGGCGGCGGGAATCAGGAAGGCAAGCAGGTTCATCGTTGGTCCTTTGGTTGGGCGGCGCTCCCGTCCCTTCAGGGGCGGGGGTGTCGACCGCGGATCTGGGTCAGCCTTGAAGTATGCCACGGCCCCGGGCGTTCGTCCTTGGGCCGTTTGGCAGGGGGCGTCCGGGTTACAGGACCGGCGCGACCGCTCCGCGTGCCGCGTAGAAAGACTCACGGAAGGCCAGGAAGGTTCCCGCCTCGATCGCCGCGCGGATGTCGGCCATCAGCTTTTCGTAATAGAACAGGTTGTGCAGCGTGCCCAGCATCGGCGCCAGCATCTCGTTGCAGCGGTCCAGGTGGCGCAGGTAGGAGCGGGTGTAGCCGCCGGTGCAGGCCACGCAGCCGCAGCCCGGCTCGATCGGATCCATGTCCCGCGCGTACTGGGAGTTGCGGATGCGGACGGTACCGAACGAGGTGAAATAGTGGCCGTTGCGGGCGTTGCGGGTGGGCATCACGCAGTCGAACATGTCCACGCCACGTGCGACACCCTCCACCAGGTCCTCCGGCCGTCCCACGCCCATCAGGTAGCGCGGGCGGTCACCCGGCAGCTCCGGGTCCAGGTGGTCCAGCATGGCGTTGCGCTCGTGCTCCGGCTCGCCCACGGCCAGGCCGCCGATGGCATAGCCGTCGAAGCCGATCGCCTGCAGGGCATCGGCCGAACGGCTGCGCAGATCGGTGTGCACGCCCCCTTGGACGATGCCGAACAGGGCCGCGTCGTTGCCGAGCTCGTCATGCGCGTTGCGGCTGCGCTGGGCCCAGCGCAGGCTCAGCTCCATCGAGCGGCGCGCCACATCCTCGGTGGCCGGATAAGGGGTGCACTCGTCGAAGATCATCACCACGTCCGAATCGAGCACCTTCTGGATCTTCATGCTCTCTTCCGGGCCCAGGAACACGCGGGCACCATCGGTGGGCGAGGCGAAGGTCACGCCCTGCTCGGTGATCTTGCGGCGGTGGGCCAGCGAGAACACCTGGAAACCACCCGAATCGGTCAGGATCGGGCCATCCCAGCGGCAGAAGCCGTGCAGGCCGCCGTGGTCGGCGATGATGTCCAGGCCCGGGCGCAGGTACAGGTGGAAGGTGTTGCCGAGGATGATCTCGGCGCCCAGCGCCCGCACCTGGTCCGGCAGGATGCCCTTGACCGAGCCATAGGTCCCCACCGGCATGAAGGCCGGCGTTTCCACCGTGCCACGCGGGAAGGTCAGGCGGCCACGGCGGGCACGGCCGTCGCGGGTCTGGAGCTGGAACTGCAATCGGGACATGGAGCGGTCATTCGGGCAAATAGTTGCCCATTGTCTCCCAAAACCGCCCTCCCTGCTCCGGTAGCGCCGGGCCATGCCCGGCGGAGCGGTTTGCCCGGGATGGCCGGGGCTACCGGATTCATCACGCATGGTGTGGATCTACCTGGGCAGTAGAGCCACGCCTTGCGTGGCTTTCCTGGTCTCCAGGCACCTGCAAGTGCGCACCAACGGTGCGCACCCACCACAAGCAGGCAGAGGTCAGCGCCCTACCCCCGCCTGCGGGAACAGCAGCATCGCGTCGCCGTAGCTGAAGAAGCGGTAGCGCTGCTCGATCGCGTGCCGGTAGGCCTCGAACACGCGTTCTTTGCCGGCAAACGCGGAGATCATCATCAGCAGCGTGCTTTCCGGCAGGTGGAAGTTGGTCACCATCGCGTCGACGCTGCGGATGCGGTAGCCCGGGGTGATGAAGATCTGCGTTTCACCGGCAAACGGCAGCAGCTCGCCATCGCGCATCGCGCTTTCCAGCGCGCGTACCACGGTGGTGCCGACGCCGATCACCCGGCCGCCGGCGGCGCGCGTGCGCCGCACCTGCTGCACCAGTTCGGCGCCGACGTTCAGCCACTCGCGGTGCATCACGTGGTCCTTCAGGTCATCGGCGCGCACCGGCTGGAAGGTGCCCGCCCCCACGTGCAGGGTGACATGGCCGAAGTCCACGCCCTTCTCCTTCAGCGCGGCCAGCAGCGGTTCGTCGAAATGCAGGCCGGCGGTCGGTGCCGCCACCGCGCCTACCTCGCGCGCGAACACGGTCTGGTACCGCTCGCGGTCGTCCACGCCCGGCTCGCGCTGGATGTAGGGCGGCAACGGCAGGCGGCCGGCATGCAGCAGCCACTGCTCCAGCGACTCCGGCACATGGAACTGCAGCACGTAGAACTCGCCATCGCGGCCCAGCACCTCGGCTTCGCCACCGGCATCCAGCGCGATGCGACTGCCGGCCTTCGGCGACTTGCTGGCGCCGACCTGCGCACGCGCCTGCTGACCGCCGAGCAGGCGCTCGATCAGGATCTCCACGCGGCCGCCGCTGGCCTTCTGCCCGAACAGGCGCGCCGGAATCACCCGGGTGTCGTTGAACACCAGCAGGTCGCCCGGCTGCAGCAGCGACGGCAGGTCACGCACCTGCAGGTCGGTGAAGACGGCAGGTGCCGGCGGTACCAGCAGCAGGCGGCTGGCGGAGCGTTCGGCCAGGGGAGCCTGCGCGATCAGTTCAGCCGGCAGGTCGTAGTGGAAATCGGACTTCTTCAAGGCAGTGGGCGGCAACAGGTCGACAATGGCGCGCATTGTACGCCCAGCGTCTGCGAGCCGGCGCGCTTCGCGGCGAACGTCGCGCAAAATGCTGCTATGCAGCAGGTTTCTGCGGGGTTATCGCGCAAAAAAACAAGTGCTAGCATCGAGTTGGAAGTCCGCTGCACGAGCCTGCCCCCAAGCGCGCGTGATGACGCGCGTTTTGCATTTGAAGGCCCGTGCGACCCATCGTTTCAGGAGATCTGCAATGAGCTTCATCGAACGCCTCGCCCCCCTGCGCGCCCAGCCCGGCACCCGCCTCACCTCCGGCCTGGACGACGCCACGCTGACCGCCCTGTCCGCCAACCACCCGCAGCTGATCGCCGCGGTGGACGCCGCCGCCGAGGAATTCGCGCGCGTGCAGGCCGACCTGGGGCCGCTGCTGGCGCAGGACGAACAGGCGCAGATCGACGCGATGCAGGATGGTTTCGTCAACTTCTACGCCGATGACGCGGTGACCCCGTACGTGGCACTGGCTGCGCGCGGCCCGTGGGTGGTCACCCTGAAGGGCGCCGTGCTGTACGACGCTGGCGGCTACGGCATGCTCGGCTTCGGGCACACCCCGGACGCCGTGTTGGAGGCAATGGCCCGCCCGCAGGTGATGGCCAACATCATGACCCCCAGCCTGTCGCAGCAGCGCTTCATCACCGCCCTGCGCGCCGAGATCGGCCATCGCCGTGGCGGCTGCCCATTCGCCCGTTTCATGTGCCTGAATTCCGGCTCCGAGGCCGTCGGCCTGGCCGCGCGCATCGCCGACGTCAACGCCAAGCTGCAGACCGACCCGGGTGCGCGCCACGCTGGCGCTGCGATCAAGCGCGTGGTGGTCAAGGGCAGCTTCCATGGCCGTACCGACCGCCCTGCCCTGTATTCCGATTCCAGCCGCAAGAGCTACATGCAGCACTTGGCCAGCTACCGTGGCGAGGATTCGGTGATCACCGTGGCGCCGTACGATGAGGCCGGCCTGCGCAAGGTGTTCGAGGACGCCGCACGCAACCAGTGGTTCATCGAGGCGGTGTTCCTGGAGCCGGTGATGGGCGAAGGCGACCCGGGCCGCTCGGTGCCGCCGTCGTTCTACGCCGTGGCCCGCGAACTGACCCGTGCGCATGGCAGCCTGCTGCTGCTCGACTCGATCCAGGCCGGCCTGCGCGCGCATGGCGTGCTCTCGGTGGTCGATTACCCGGGCTTCGAAGGCCTGGACCCGCCGGACATGGAAACCTATTCGAAGGCGCTGAACGCCGCGCAGTACCCGCTGTCGGTGCTGGCGGTGACCGAGCATGCCGCGCAGCTGTACCGCAAGGGCATCTACGGCAACACCATGACCAGCAACCCGCGTGCGCTGGACGTGGCCTGCGCCACGCTGGCCCAGCTGACCCCACAGGTGCGCGCCAACATCGCCGAACGTGGCACCGAAGCCGTACGCAAGCTGGAGCAGCTGAAGAACGAGCTGGGCGGCCTGATCACCAAGGTGCAGGGTACCGGCCTGCTGTTCTCCTGCGAGCTGGCGCCGCAGTTCAAGTGCTACGGTGCCAATTCCACCGAAGAATGGCTGCGCCAGCACGGCATCAACGTGATCCACGGTGGCGAGAACTCGCTGCGCTTCACCCCGCACTTCGGCATGGACAGCGAGGAGCTGGACCTGCTGGTGGGGATGGTCGGCCGTGCCCTGCGTGAAGGCCCGCGCCGCGAACAGGCCGCTGCCGCGTAAGCCTGCTTGGCGTTTGTAGAGTCGAGCCATGCTCGACTCGGCCTTTGCCGCGATCTGAACGAAGAGCAGCCGAGCATGGCTCGGCTCTACAGAAGGGCTCATAATCCAAGGACACCCCGTCCCCGACCGCCCTGCGGTTGGCGACGGGGCGTTTTCGTTTCCGGCCAAGAGACAGGAAGATCCATGAAATCGATCTGTGTGTACTGTGGTTCCAACGCTGGCAGCAAGCCGGCCTACACCGAACGCGCCATTGCCCTGGGCGACCGCATTGCCCGCGACGGCCTGCGCCTGGTGTATGGCGGCGGCAACGTCGGCCTGATGGGAACCGTGGCCAATGCCGTGCTCGCCGCTGGCGGCGAGGTGACCGGCGTGATCCCGCGCCAGCTGGCCGACTGGGAAGTGGCCCACCGCGGCCTGACCGAACTGGAGATCGTCGGTTCGATGCATGAGCGCAAGTCGCGCATGTTCGATCTTGCTGACGGCTTCGTCGCCCTGCCCGGCGGCTTCGGCACCATGGAAGAGATCTTTGAAATGCTGACCTGGCGCCAGCTGGGCATCGGCAACAAGCCGTGCGCCTTCCTCGATGTGGAAGGTTTCTACGCCCCGCTGATCGGCATGATCGATCGCATGGTGGAAGAGCGCTTCCTGCACCCGGACCAGCGCCAGGACCTGTGGTACGGCTCGGACATCGAAGCGATGCTGGAGTGGATGCAGAACTACCAGCCGGCCCAGGCCTCGAAGTGGATCGACGAGAAGCGTCGCGCTGCCCTGCGTTGATGCAGCCGCACGCGGTGGGCTCAGGCCGCCGCGTGCGACCACGGGGCGGGCCGCCCCAACAGGTAGCCCTGGCCGTAGTCGCAACCCAGTTCGCGCAGGGTCTGCCGCTGCGCCTCGGTCTCGATTCCTTCGCCGATGGTTTCGATGCCCAGCGTGCGCGCCAGCGACAGCACGCCCTCGACCAGCGCGCGCGTGCTCTGCACTTCCGGCCCATGCAGGCCAGCGATGAAACTCTGGTCGATCTTCAACGTGCTGATCGGGAAACGGTGCAGGTAGGACAGCGCGGAGAAGCCCGTACCGAA
The DNA here is from genome assembly GCF_059370315.1 of Stenotrophomonas sp. YJH_SMC_46. NCBI lineage: Bacteria > Pseudomonadati > Pseudomonadota > Gammaproteobacteria > Lysobacterales > Lysobacteraceae > Stenotrophomonas > Stenotrophomonas sp. YJH_SMC_46. The sequence goes on along the minus strand of NZ_JCAFTO010000003.1, from coordinate 607,076 downwards.
ATCGTCCAGCTGCACCTGGATGCCGCGCTCGCGCAGCCCCTGCAGGATGCGCAGGGTGTGCGGGGCATCATCCAGCAGCGCCACCTCGGTTATTTCCAGCCGCAGCCGCTGCGGATCGGCCCCGTATGCGTCCAGCAGGCCGAACAGGCGGCCGCTGAACTCTGCAGAGCGGAAATGCCGCGGTGATACGTTGACCGATACATAGCTGTGCCCGCCTTCGGCGAGGCCAATGATCACCTGTTCGTAGATCAGCCAGTCGACCTGCTCGATCAGGCCGCTTTCCTCGCCCAGCTCCAGGAACGCGCCGGGCAGCAGCAGGCCACGGCGCTCATGCTGCCAGCGCAGCAGCGCCTCGTGGCCGACCACTTCACCGTCGGACAAGCGCACGATCGGCTGGTAGAACGGTACGAAATCGCGGTTGTTGATCGCACGGCGCAGGTCGGCTTCCAGGTCCAGGCTGCGCATGGCTTCTTCGCGCATGTCCTCGTCGAAAATCGCACAGCGGTCATGGCCCTGCGCCTTGGCCCGGTACATGGCCGCATCCGCATCGCGCAGCAGCTCTTCTCCGGTGCGGTAGCGCGGATTCCACAGGGCAATGCCCAGGCTGCCGGACGGAAACAGTTCGCGCCCGGCGATCCACATCGATTCCTGCAACGCCAGCAGCAGCCGCTGGCCGAAATCCAGTGCCTGGGCCAGACCTTGCGGGCATTGCAGCAGCACCGCGAATTCATCACCGCCCAGCCGTGCCACCACGTCGTCGGCGCCGGCCATCGATACGATGCGCTTGGCCACTTCCTCCAGCATGCGGTCGCCGGCGGCATGCCCGATGCTGTCGTTGACCAGCTTGAAGCGATCCAGATCGAGGAACAGTACGGCGAACACCGGGCCACCCTCACGCCTGGCCAGCACCAGCGCATCCTGCAGTCGATCCAGCAGGTGCAGGCGATTGGGCAGGCCGGTCAGCGCATCGTGCATGGCCTGATGGGTGAGCCGCTGCTCGGCCCGCAGCCGCTCGCCGATCTGCCCGAGCAGCTTTTCGTTGACCTCGGCCAGCTCGCGGGTACGTTCTTCCACGCGCTTTTCCAGTTCGGCATGCGCCGAACGCAGCCGCTGCTGGTCGCGTTGACGGGCCAGGCCGGTACCGATGTTCTGGGCGACGAAGGTCAGCAGGCGCTGGTCGTGAACGCTGAACGTGCTGTTTTCGCTGTAGCTCTGCACCACGATCGCGCCGACCACTTCGTCGTCGCGCAGCAGCGGCACGCCCAGCCAGCAGTGCGAACGTGCACCGGATTCACGCACCTCGCCACTGGCCAGCAGCGCATCGATCTGCGCGCGCGAGGCCAGCAGCGGGCGCCGGTTGCGCACCACGTATTCGGTCAGGCCCCGGCTGAAGGGCCGTGGCGCGCGGCTGGCATTGTGCTCGTCCACCGAATACACGAAATCCAGGCCGTTGCCGGCCGGGTTGACCAGGGCGATGTAGAAATTGCGCGCGTCGAGCAGGCGCCCGACCACGCCGTGCACCTGCCCGTAGAACTGAGCCAGGCTGTCGGCCGACATCGCCATTTCGGCGATGTTGTACAGGGCGGTCTGCAGCTGTTCGGCACGACGACGCTCGGCTACCTCGTCCTGCAGGCTGTGGTTGGCCCGCTGCAGTTCCTGGGTGCGCCGCGCCACCTGCTGTTCCAACCGGACCTGCGCCTGGCGCCGATCCATCGCGGTCTGCACGTGCTGGGCGACGAAGCCCAGCAGTGCGCGCTCGGCCTCGCCGTAGCGGGCGGCCTGTTCATAGCTCTGAACCACGATGGCCCCGCAGACGCGGCCGTCGCGCAGCATCGGCACGCCCAGCCAGTCCAGGCTTTCGGGACCGCGCTGCGGGTCATGCTCCTGTTCCATCACCTGCGCCAGCAGTTTGCGCGAAGGGCCACTGAGCGGCTTGCCATGGCGCAGCAGCGCCACGGTCAGGCTGCGCGGCATCTCGCTGGCGTCATGGCTCTGCGTGGGATCGGCGACGAAGTCATCGACCTGATCGGCAAAGTACAGGAACCGGATCTGGTCGCGCACATCGTCGTATTCCACGATGTAGCAGTTCTCGGCATACATCAGCGTGCCGAGCACGCCATGCACGTGGCGCAGCATCTCGGGCATTTCCAGATCGGCACCGGCCAGATCGGCAATCTGGAACAGGGCCTGCTGCAGCCGCTCGGCCTCTTCCAGTGCCTTGATCTGGCCGGCTTGGCGGCCGCGCTGCAGCGCCAGTTCCATCGCCTGCCGGGCAACCCCCCACCATGCAGGCGAAGGTGCCGCCCCGGCTACCGACAACAGCAACCGCGCACCGTCGTATTCCCAGCCATGCTGACCCTCGCCGATTCCCGGCTCCGCGGCCACCTGGCCGGCAACTGCTGGCGACGGCCAGCCGCCCTGGCCACGACCGAGCTGCGGGTCGTCCCAGCCAACGCGAACCACGGCCGTTTCCGGCAAAAGCGCATGCAACGCGCGCACCAGCGCCGTGCTCAGCACGGCCTCGTGTGGTGACTCTTCCGCCGGTTCAGCATGCGTGGACAAATGACAATCTCTTGGCGCCGTCTGTGCGTCGCCTCCCCTGAGCCGCCGAGCATAGCGCGCCACCCGGGGGGCAATGGAAGCCCGTAAACCCCGAATCGTGCACCCGTACGTTTTTCCTGCTGTCCGTAGCCCCATCCGAGCCATGACCCTCGCCCTGCCCGCCCCCGCCACCGGCTATGCGCCATCGCCCGCAGGCCTTACCCTGTACGCCGTGGAAGCCAGCGCACTGCCAACCGATGAAGCCTTGATGCTGGCCTGGGCCGGTGGCGACCTGCGCGCCTTCGAAAGCCTGTATGCGCGCCACCGCAAGCGCCTGTTCGGCTTCCTGCTGCGGCAACTGCGCGACAACGCGCTGGCCGAGGAGATCTTCCAGGACGTCTGGCAGCGGGTGATCAGCGCCCGCGCCGGCTGGCAGCCCGAGGCCGCGTTCAGCACCTGGCTGTTCCGCATCGCCCACAACCGCCTGAATGACCATTGGCGTGCCGCCCGTCATCGCCCCGCCGCGCCGGCCGACGCCGATCTGCGCCTGGCCGCGATCGAGGATGGGCAGACCCCGGAGGGCGAGCTATCCGAATTCGAGCAACGTCGCCGCATCCAGCTGGCGATGGAACAACTGCCGCCGGAGCAGCGCGAAGTGCTGCAGCTGCGGCTGGATCAGGAACTGAGCCTGGAGGAGATCGGCCAGATCACCGGCGTAGGCCGGGAAACCGTGAAATCGCGGCTGCGCTATGCGATGGACAAGCTGCGTGCGGGATTGAACGCATGAACCGAGACGAACCACTGACGCCGGAAGAACGCGAGCTGTCCCGGCTGCTCGGCCGTCGCGCCGAACAGGCACCGCCGGCTGCACTGGACACCGCCATTCTGGCCGCGGCCCGTGCCGCCGTGGATGCTCCGCCTGCCGATGCAGTGGCCTCTCCGGAGGCGCCGCGCACGCAGCGCACACGCCCGCGTTGGCCGGCCGTGTTCGGCATCGCCGCCTCGATGGTGTTCGCCATCGGCATCGCCTGGCAGCTGCGTCCGGAACCGCCGCCGATTCCGGCCGGTGAGGCGGCCGTGGCTGCGGCACCGGCTGCGGCAGAAGACAGCGCGGCTGCCGATCAGGCCGCTGGCAACCACGCAGCCGACAGCGCGGTGGTGGCAGCGGATCCCGCTACTGCGCCCGCAGCACCCGAGGCGGCCCCCGTTGCCGCCGCCCCGGCACCGGCCATAGCGCGGGCGTCCAAGCCCGTTCCGGCCGAACCCGATGAAGCGTCGGCCCAGGCAGCACGATCGATGGCTGCGGATGCGGCCGCCGATGTCTCCTTTGCGGCCCTCCCGCCCGCACCGGCAGCGGCGCCGCCTGCGCCACCTGCGCCACCGGCACCCGCCGCCTACTCGGCACCCACACCGGCACCGGCCCTCGCGCCGGCAGCGTCCGGGGCACTGAAAGCACGCGCGGCCAGCGCACCGGCCGCCAATGCAGCCGAGGTCGAGCGGGCGCAGGCGCTGGATCGGGTGGAGATCACCTCGATGAAGCGTGAGGCTCCCAGCCGTTCCGCACCGGGCATCATGCGCCGCGGCAGCGATGCGCGCCTGAGCGCGGATGCCGTGCAGGCCGAAGTGGACGCCGACGCACGACTGCCGCGCCGGCAGTGGCTGCAGAAAATCCGTACACGACGCGACGACGGCCAGCGCGATCTGGCCCGTGCCAGCCTGGAGCGTTACATGCAGCAGTACCCGGAAGCGCGCCTGCCACGCGACCTGCGCCCACTGCTGGACGACTGAAGCGGACGGGAATACCCGGCAACCCCGTAGAATGGCGGGAATGCTCGATACTCTCGCCCAGCCGGTCAGCCACACGCTGGAAGTCAAACACAGCCGTTTCATCGCCCATGCCGCGCCGATCGAAGGCGCCGCAGCGGCCATGGCGTTCCTGCAGCAGGTCGCGGTGACCGATGCCACCCACAACTGCTGGGCCTACCGGCACGGCCAGGACTATCGTTCCAGCGACGATGGCGAGCCGGCCGGCACGGCTGGACGTCCGATCCTTGCGGCGATCGACGGGCAGGGCTTCGACCGGGTGATGGTGGTGGTGACGCGCTGGTTCGGCGGCATCAAACTCGGCGCCGGTGGCCTGGTACGCGCCTACGGTGGCGCCGCCGCCGAGTGCCTGCGCACCGCCCCGCGCCTGCCGCTGGTGGCGCTGGCCCGGTTGCAGCTGCTGGCTGGCTTTGAGGACCTCGGCACCCTGCACGCCACCCTGCCCGCCTTCAGCGCGGAAAAGCGCGATGAACAGTTCGATGCCAATGGCGTGTGCCTGCGGATCGAATTGCCTGCCGATCAGGTCGACGCATTGAAAATCCGCCTGCGCGACGCCACCCGTGACCGTATCCGCATAGAAGACGACGACCAGGATGACTGACAAGGACGACGCCCCCGCTTCGACCCCGCCGCTGCGGCGCCTCGGCAGCCTGCGCACGCTGTGGCCATTCGTGCGCCGCCATAGCGGGCTGTTCACCGCCTGGCTGCTGGCCCTGGCGGTGTCTTCGGCCGCCACGCTGAGCCTGCCGCCGGCGGTGAAGCAGATGATCGATCATGGTTTCAGCAGTGGCGGCCAGATCAACCGCGCCTTCGCCCTGCTGATGCTGGTGGCGGTCGTGATGGCGTTGGGCACGGCCGCGCGTTTCTACTTCGTGTCGCTGCTCGGCGAAAAAGTCGTGGCCGACCTGCGCAGCCAGCTGTATGCCCACCTGATCCAGCTGGGCGCCGGCTTCCACGACCGCAGCCGCAGCGGCGAACTGGTCTCGCGCCTGACCGCGGACACCGAACTGCTGCGCAGCGTGGTCGGCTCGACCATGTCCGTAGCATTGCGCAGCACGGTCACTGTCATCGGCAGCCTGGCGATGCTGTTCGTCACCAGCCCGCGGCTGGCCGCATGGTCGCTGCTCGGCATTCCACTGGCGGTGCTGCCGATCATCATCGGTGCGCGCAAGCTGCGCACGGTCGCGCGCAACAGCCAGGACCGCATCGCCGATGCCAACAGCCTGGCCAGCGAGACGCTGGGCGCGGTGCGCACGGTGCAGGCACATGCACGCGAACCATACGAACGCGGTCGCTTCGACAAGGCGCTCGGTGACGCCATCGGCGCCGCCCGCCGCCGCATCGGTGCACAGTCGCTGGTCACCGCCAGCGCCATCCTGCTGGTGTTCGGCGCCATCGTCGGTGTGCTGTGGCTGGGCGCGCACGACGTCATCGACGGCCGCCTCAGCGCCGGCACGCTGGGTCAGTTCGTGCTGTATGCCTTGATCGGCGGCGGCTCGGTGGGCGCCCTGGCCGAAGTATGGAACGAGCTGCAGCGCGCGGCCGGCGGCATGGGCCGCATCGGCGAACTGCTGCAGGAAGACATCGAGATCCGCGCACCGGCACAGCCGCACGCACTGCCGCAGCCGCTGCGTGGCGAAATCCAGTTCAACGACGTGGTGTTCCACTACCCGCAGCGACCGGACCAGGCCGCACTGGACCACTTCAACCTGCATGTGCGCCCCGGCGAGACCGTAGCGCTGGTGGGTCCGTCAGGGGCGGGCAAGAGCACGGTGCTTTCGATGCTGCTGCGCTTCCATGACCCGGCCGGCGGCCGCATCGACGTGGACGGCATCGACGTGCGCCAGGTCGACCCGGCCGAGCTGCGTGCGCAGCTGGCGCTGGTGCCACAGCAGCCTACGCTGTTCGCTGCCAGTGCCCGCGACAACATCCGCTATGGCCGCCTGCAGGCCAGCGACGCCGAGGTCGAGGATGCCGCACGAGCGGCCGAGGCCGACGGTTTCCTGCGCGCGTTGCCGCAGGGCTATGACAGCGAGCTGGGTGAGCGCGGTGCCCGCCTGTCCGGTGGGCAGCAGCAGCGTGTGGCGATTGCCCGTGCGCTGCTGAAGGATGCGCCGATCCTGCTGCTGGATGAAGCCACCAGCGCGCTGGATGCACAGAGCGAACACAGCGTGCAGCAGGCATTGGAACGGTTGATGGCGGGTCGCACCACGCTGGTCATCGCCCACCGCCTGGCCACCGTGCTCAAGGCCGACCGCATCGTGGTGATGGACCAGGGCCGCATCGTCGCCGAGGGCACGCACGCACAGCTGCTGGCCGAAGACGGACTGTACGCTGAACTGGCACGCCTGCAGTTCATCGATTGATGACGTCCGGCTAACATCGGCGCGGCCAAGCTGGCCGCGCAACTGCAGCATCCGCTGAAGGAGGTGCACGGTGTCGTTCCGTCAGTTCCCCGCCGTCGACAGCAACGGCGAAAGTCACATCATCATCGAGTTCAAGCCCGAGGCGAATGGCAGCGGGCACCATTCCGAAGCCACGCCGCGCTACGAGCTGGATGATGGGCGGCCGCTGGTGCGCGATGGCCGCGAGTTCACCACCAGTGGCGGCGAGTTGAGGTTGACGATCTGAGGTTCGCCGGGCATGGGCCGGCGCTATCGGATTTCATTCCGCCCCGCTCTGGTGGGTGTCGACCTTGGTCGACATGCTTTTTGCCAAAGGCGGTCGAGCATGGCTCGACGCTACAAAAAAGCATGGTCAATTTTTCACCAAGCATCTTGACAGCCTTGGCTGCCAAGGGCTGCGCGCGGTTATCCACACCTTTGCTCAGAAACCATCCACATCGCCTGTGGATGAATTCAGCCCAGCACCCGTCCGATGCCGCTGGCGTCCACCTCGGCCGCCGCCCGGGTGATCGCCGCCGGATCGCTGCCGGCCACGAATCCGATACGGAAATGCACTTCGCCGCCAGGCGTTCGCGAAGAATGGATCGACGCCAGGCTGATGCGGTGCTGCTCGAACACGTTCAGCAGTTCACGCAACGACCCCGGCCGGTCTTCCGGCAGGTGCACTGACAACGCATTGCGCTCGGTCAGGTCAGCCAGCAGATAGCCCACGCGTTCGAATGTGTAGTTGCCGTCCGCCAGCGCCTGCTCGCCGAAGGCAGTGCGATTGGCCGACAGCAGCTGCTCCCGGAATGCAGCACGTGCACCGTCGTCACCCTGACCGACCTGCGCCTGCAGGGACTGCAGCTGGCCGACCAGCCGCTCCAGCATCGGCGCTACGTATGGGTTGCCGAACTGGATGTCTTCGTAGATCGCCGGGTTGAGCGACAGGATGCGCGAGATGATCGCCGTATCCAGCTCGAACGATGCCGACCGGTACGGCATCATCGCGGCCAGATCGCCCAGCTGCGGCTGGTACTGGCGCAGCACGCCGGCCTGGGCCAGGTGAGTGGCATGCACCATCGCCTGTACCAGCGCCATCATCTGGTCGTGGTGCTGCGGCGTGGCGCGCACGCACTCAGCCTGCAACGCCGTGCACAGCGTATCAACCCACGGTTGCCAGTGCCGCAGCCGCACTTCGCAGACCACCATCACCCGGCCCTTCAGGGTCGGCGCCTTGGGCGGCGCGGTCATCGGGTGCAGGCCGACCACTTCGGCTTGAGAGGCCAACATCGCCTGCACCGGCGCTTCTTTTACCGAGGCCACGTCCAGCCACAGCCGGTCCTGCTCGCGACCGGCCGACTGCTGCACGTACGCGGCAATCAGAGCCGGCGTATGCCGGATCGGTGCCGAGAACACCAGCACGTCAGCCTGCGCCAGCAGCTGTTCCGGCGTATGCGAGTCCGGATCGGCCGGATCGTGGCCGATCACCTGCAGCTGCATGTGCTGCTGGAAGAAGCGGGTCAGCCAGCGCCCGTAGGCGCCGGCACTGCCGATGATGCCGACCGTGCGCGGCGTGCGTGGGTCCAGGCCGCTCATGCCACGCGTTCGGCGCGGAAGCGCGTTCCTTCAGCCAGCGCCGCCGGCGCTGCAGCAATCACGTCGAACTCTTCGAAGCCGTTGTCGAGGGTCGCCTCCAGCGCCGCATGGGTGCCGGCAATCGCGCGCGAGATCGCTTGCTGCATCGATTCGCCGCGCAGCAGGAACGACACCACCAGCGACATCAGCACATCACCGGTGCCTGCCACGTCCACTGGCAGCAACGGCGAGGTCCAGCGCCAGGTTTCCTCGCGGCCAACGGCCAGGGTTACCAGTTCACCCGGGGTGCCGCCCACGCTGTGCGCGATCACCCAATGCGGGCCGCGATCCAGCAGCGTGCGCGCGGCGGCGATGGCATCGGCCTCGGCCAGCGCTGGCATGCCGGTCAGGCGATTGAGTTCAAAGGCGTTCGGGGTCACCAGCCAGGCATGGGGCAGCAGGCGCTCGGCGAAGATCGCTTCCAGGCCCGGTTCCACGTACGGGCCGGTGTGGGTGTCACCGATCACCGGGTCCAGGCAATAACGCAGTTGCGGGCAGCCCGGCAGGATCGCGTCCAGCCAGTCGGCGAAGGCGGCACCGTTGGCGGTGCTGCCGAAGTAGCCGGACACCAGCATCTTCGCGCGTTGCGGCAGGCCGCGCTCGTGGCTGCCGAGCAGCAGGTCGGCGAACCAGTCGGCCGGCAGCACGCGGCCACGCGTGGTGTCGTAGAACGGCGCGTTGCTGAGCAGCACCGTCGGAATGCTTGCCACACGCACGCCCAGCGCGCGCATCGGTGGGATTGCCGCGCTGTTGCCGGCATGACCGTAGACGAGTTGCGACTGGACCGAGATGACATCGATCGGCGACGGACCGTCGGGCCGCTGGCGGCGGCCGTGGACCAGGTGGTTATCAAGGGATTCGCTCATGGCCGCATTCTACGCCCAAGGGGGTTTTCGGCAGGGCTTGCAGCCCTGCACCTGCCGAAGGCGAAGCAAGATCAAGAGCCGCATTCCGTGGGATGGCGGGGCGGTGTGGGTGGTCAGGACACGCCGTAAACCCATCCATGGGGGCTCGATGGCGCCATCCATGGCGCCAACGGTCCTGCCCACCCACACCGCCCCGCCTCTGACAGATTCCCGCGACTGTTGGTGGGTGCCGACCGTTGGTCGGCACATCTGTGGGATACCGAAATAAATCGGGGTCAGATCCGTTTTCCGAAGGAAAACGGATCTGACCCCACGAGCTGTTCCGACAGATCGCGGAAAACTGTCGAAGGCGGGGTGGGCCCGGTTGAGGGGGCGAGAGCCGCATGGGCCCGAGGTATGCCTCGGGCGGGTTGGGCAGGACGCCCAACCCCGGTCTTGCCGTGTGCGCAGGACTGCGCACACGAGCAAGCGGCGACTGAGCTTACATGGGTGAGGGCGCTTTGCTTGCGAAGCACCGCTTCGCAAGCGCCCGAACGCACAGCCGCCAGCGGCTGGGCCGGGCCCCGGAGGGGGACTTGCAGCGTCCCCCTCAACCGGACCCACCCCGCCAACCCACGGATAGCCAGCTTCTGCTGTTGACGTTGACGTTGCCTCGGCAGGTGCAGGGCTGCAAGCCCTGCAACCCAACCCCCTCATTGAGCGGCAGGCCGCGACGGCGGCAGCCACGCCGCCACGATGCCCAGCAGCGGCAGGAACGCAGTCAGCTGATAGACGTACTCGATGCTGGTCTTGTCCGCCAGCAGGCCCAGCACGGCGGCACCCAGCCCGCCCATACCGAACGCGAAACCGAAGAACAGGCCGGACACCATGCCGATCCGGTGCGGCATCATTTCCTGCGCATAGACCACGATGGCCGAGAACGCCGAGGACAGCACGAAACCGATCAGCACCGCCAGCACCGTGGTCCAGAACAGATCGGCATGCGGCAGCATCAGTGCGAACGGCGCAACGCCCAGGATCGAGGTCCAGATGATCGGCTTGCGGCCGATGCGGTCACCCAGCGGGCCGCCGAGGAAGCCGCCGGCCGCGGACGCCACCAGGAATGCGAACAGGTGCAGCTGCGCCTTTGCCACCGGAATGCCGAAATGGTGGATCAGGTAAAAGGTGAAGTAGCTGCCGATGCTGGCCATGTAGAAGTACTTGCTGAAGATCAGCACCAGCAGGATCGCCAGCACCTTGGCCACGGTGCGCGGCGGATGGCGCGGCGCCGTCGAGGCGGTGCTGGCCGGGCGCGGGATGCCCAGGTGCAGCGCGTACCAGCGGCCGACATAGGTCAGCAGCGCGATGCCGATCAGGGCGGCGCCGGCAAACCACGATGCGGCATGCTGGCCATACGGCACGATCACCGCCGCTGCAATCAGCGGGCCCAGCGCGGTACCGAAGTTGCCACCGACCTGGAACACCGACTGCGCGAAACCATGGCGACCGCCCGAGGCCAGCCGCGCGATGCGCGAGGCTTCCGGATGGAAGATGGCCGAACCAATGCCGACCATCGCCGCCGCCATCAGCACCACCGCGTAGTTCGGTGCGAAGCCCAGCAGCAGCATGCCGCACAGGGTCGAGGCCATGCCGATCGGCAGCGAGTACGGCGCCGGGCGGCGGTCGGTAGCCATGCCGATCAACGGCTGGAAGATCGAGGCGGTGAGCTGGTAGGTCAGCGTGATCAGGCCGATCTGGGTGAAGCTGAGGTTGAAGCCGCCCTTGATCACTGGATAGATGGCCAGGATCAGCGACTGCATCATGTCGTTGACGACATGCGAGGTGGAGATGGCGGCCAGCACGCCGGGGGCCACCGGGCGTGAGGTGGTTGCGGGAGAAGCCAGGGTCGACATGGATACAGTCAGGTTGGGGGCGAGCCACGCATGCTACGGTGACCTCCCCCTCCCTTCTGCCGCGTTCGGGTCATGGCATATCGCAAAAAGGACATCCCCTGCCAGGTCCGCGAGACTGCGCCGTGGAACGAGGTTCCGGTGCACCGCCCAGTGACCTGCCGCGCCCGCCATTACAAGCCCGGGACACACATCGCGCCCCACCGGCACCGGCGTCACCAGCTGGTGTTCGCCATGTCCGGACTGATGGTGGTGCGTGCAGACGGCGGCCGCTGGGTAGTGCCTTCAACCCGCGCGATCTGGGTCCCGGCCGGCATGGCCCATGCGGTGGACTGCATCGCCGAAGTACACATGCGCAGCCTGTACGTGGAGCCGGACTTCGCGCCGCAGCTGCCGGACGAAGCGTTCGCGGTACAGGTGGCGCCGCTGCTGCGCGAGCTGCTGCTGGCCGCCAGCCTGATCGAGACCGCGCATGTGGACGACAGCCGCGACGGCCGCGTGGTGCGCCTGCTGCTGGACGAGCTGCACCGCATGGACGTGCTGCCGCTGCACCTGCCCTCGCCCACCGACCCGCGCCTGCAGCGGATCTGCCAGCACATCCAGAAGCATCCCGGCGACGACGCCACGCTGCAGGATTGGGCGCAGGCCCTGCAGGTGGACGTGAAAACCATCCAGCGCCATTTCGCCAGCGAACTGGGCATGACCTTCGGGCAGTGGCGACAACAGGCGCGGCTGCTGGCCGCACTGGAACGGCTGGCCGTCGGCGACAAGGTCATCGATGTCGCGCTGGCGATGGGTTACGACAGCCCAAGCGCGTTCACCAGCATGTTCAAGCGGCAGCTGGGGCAGACACCTGCGGCGTTTTTCCGCTGACCGCATACGAAAACGCCGGGCATGGCCCGGCGCTACCGTTCAATGCTTGCGTTGAGAACTCAGGACGTCATGCGGTCCCAGAAGCCCTTCACGCCATCGATGAAGGTGGCCGACTTCGGCGAATGCTTGCGCGCTTCCTCACCGACGAAGGTGGCTTCGAACTGCTCCAGCAGCTTGCGCTGCTCGTTGGTGAGGTTGACCGGGGTCTCCACCACCACACGGCAGTACAGGTCACCCTCGCTGCGGCTGCGCACCGAACGTACGCCCTTGCCACGCAGGCGGAACAGCTTGCCGGTCTGGGTCTCGGCCGGGATGCGGATCTCCGCCTCGCCGCCGAGCGTGGCCACGCGCACGGTGTCACCCAGTGCCGCCTGCGAGATGCGGATCGGCACTTCGCAGTGCAGGTCGTCGCCATCGCGCTGGAAGATCGCATGCTCGCGCACGCGCACTTCCACGTACAGGTCACCCGGCGGCGTACCGGCCGGACCGGCTTCGCCCTCGCCCTGCAGGCGGATGCGGTCGCCGGTATCGACGCCGGCCGGCACCTTCACCGACAGCACCTTGTCTTCCTCGACGCGGCCGTTGCCATGGCAGGTCTTGCAGGGCTTGGCGATGATCTGGCCACGGCCGCCGCAGTTGTGGCAGGCCTGCTGCATGGCGAAGATGCCGCGCTGGATGCGCACCTGGCCACGGCCGTGGCAGACGTTGCAGGTCTCGACCTTGCCGTCCTCGGAGCCACTGCCATCGCAGTCGCTGCACTCGGCCAGGGTCGGAATCTCGATGCGGCGCTCGACGCCGCGCACGGCTTCTTCCAGGTCCAGCTCCATCACGTAGCCGATGTCGGCGCCGCGACGGGCCTGCCGCGGACCACCGCCGCCACCAAAGATGTTGCCGAAGATATCGCCGAAGATATCGTTCATGTCCGGGCCGCCCGGACCACCGCCGCCCATGCCGTGCTCGAACGCGGCGTGGCCGTGGCTGTCGTACATGCGGCGCTTGTTGCCGTCGGACAGTACTTCGTAGGCTTCCTTGCACTCCTTGAAGGAGGCCTCGGCCGCCGCATCACCCGGGTTGCGGTCCGGGTGGAACTTCATCGCGCAGCGGCGGTAAGCCTTCTTCAGCTCTTCGTCGGTGGCGGTGCGGGCAACGCCCAGCACTTCGTAGTAATCGCGCTTGCTCATATCGTGAATCGGGTTCCGGAACGTCGGGATTCGTCAAAGCGGAAGAGCGGAACCAGGTCCGCTCTTGCGTCGGGCGCCCCGACACGCCGGTGGGCGGTCAGGACCCTGATGCGACAACGGGACGCTGGTGGCCAGCGTCCCGCGTCGGTCCGGATCAGGACTTCTTGTCGTCCTTGACTTCGGTGAACTCAGCGTCGACCACGTCGTCCTGCGCCTTGCCGGCATTGCCGGCGTCGGCACCCGGGGCACCGCCCTGGTCGGCCGAAGCAGCGGCGAACAGCGACTGGCCAGCTTCTTCCAGTGCCTTCGACTTGGCTTCGATCTGTGCCTTGTCGTCGCCCTTCATCGCGGTTTCCAGGTCAGCCAGCGCTGCCTCGACCTTGCCGATGACATCGCCGCCGACCTTGCTGCCGTGCTCGGTGATCGCGCTACGGGTGCCGTGGATCAGGGCGTCGGCCTGGTTGCGGGCCTGCACCAGTTCCTGGAACTTCTTGTCTTCTTCGCGGTTGGCTTCCGCGTCGGCGACCATGCGCGCGATCTCCTCCTCGGACAGGCCCGAACCGGCCTTGATCTCGACCTTCTGTTCCTTGTTGGTCTTCTTGTCCTTGGCCGACACATGCAGGATGCCGTTGGCGTCGATGTCGAAGGACACTTCCACCTGCGGCAGGCCGCGCGGGGCCGGCTCGATGCCGGACAGGTCGAACTTGGCCAGCGACTTGTTGAAGCGGGCCTGTTCGCGCTCACCCTGCAGCACGTGCACGGTCACGGCCGACTGGTTGTCCTCGGCGGTGGAGAACACCTGCGAGGCCTTGGTCGGGATGGTGGTGTTCTTCTCGATGATCTTGGTGAACACGCCACCCATGGTCTCGATGCCCAGCGACAGCGGGGTCACGTCCAGCAGCAGCACGTCCTTGACGTCGCCGCCGAGCACGCCGCCCTGGATCGCCGCACCCAGTGCCACGGCTTCGTCCGGGTTGACGTCCTTGCGCGGTTCCTTGCCGAAGAACTCGGTCACGGCCTGCTGCACCTTCGGCATGCGGGTCTGGCCGCCGACCAGGATCACTTCGCTGATGTCGCTCGAACGCAGGCCGGCATCGTTCAGGGCGACGCGGCACGGCTCGATCGACTTCTTGATCAGGTCGTCCACCAGTGCTTCCAGCTTGGCGCGGGTCAGCTTGATGTTCAGGTGCTTCGGACCCGACGCGTCAGCGGTGACGTACGGCAGGTTCACTTCGGTCTGCTGGGCGCTGGACAGCTCGATCTTGGCGCGCTCGGCAGCGTCCTTCAGGCGCTGCAGGGCCAGCGGATCCTTGCGCAGGTCGATGCCCTGGTCCTTGTTGAACTCTTCAACCAGGTACTCGATGACGCGGTTGTCGAAGTCTTCGCCGCCCAGGAAGGTGTCGCCGTTGGTGGCCAGCACTTCGAACTGCTTCTCGCCGTCGACGTTGGCGATCTCGATCACCGAAACGTCGAAGGTGCCGCCGCCCAGGTCGTACACCACGATCTTGCGATCCTTGTTGTCGCCCTTGTCCAGGCCGTAGGCCAGCGCAGCCGCGGTCGGCTCGTTGATGATGCGCTTGACGTCCAGACCGGCGATGCGACCGGCGTCCTTGGTCGCCTGGCGCTGGCTGTCGTTGAAGTAGGCCGGCACGGTGATGACCGCTTCGGTGACCTTCTCACCGAGGAAGTCCTCGGCGGTCTTCTTCATCTTCTCCAGCACCTTGGCCGAGATTTCCTGCGGGGCCATCTTCTTGCCGTCGCTGGTGGCGACCCAGGCGTCGCCATTGTCATGGGCCAGGATGCTGTACGGGACGTGGGCGATGTCCTTCTGCACCTCACCATCGGTGAACTTGCGGCCGATCAGGCGCTTCACCGCGTAGAAGGTGTTCTTCGGGTTGGTCACGGCCTGGCGCTTGGCCGAGGCACCGACCAGGACTTCGCCGTCCTTGGTGTAGGCGACGATCGACGGGGTGGTGCGATCGCCTTCCGAATTCTCGATGACGCGGGCCTTGCCGCCGTCCATGATCGCCACGCACGAGTTGGTGGTGCCGAGGTCGATACCAATGATCTTGCCCATGGGGGAGACTCCTGAGGATGCTTGTTGGGGTCAGTCCGGCCGTTCGGCCGGTGGATGAATACGATGTGGGGGAGGCTCGTGGAACATTCAAGCCATCCTCCGAACGCTGTGTTTCCGGTCATCCGGCGCGTTCAGCGTCGGGTCGGGTGGCGGGTCTGTCCGCCGCCCCGGCCCTGCGGGATCACTCGGCGGCCACCACCACCAGCGCCGGCCGCAGCAGGCGCTCGTTGAGCAGGTAGCCCTTCTGGAACACGGTCACCACGCTGCCCGGGGCGGCGCCCGGGGTCGGCGCCTGGCTGATCGCCTGGTGGTGTTCCGGGTTGAACGGCTGGCCGATCGGGTCCAGCAGGACCAGGCCGTTGTCGGCAGCGACCTTGAGCAGCTGCTTGTAGGTCAGCTCCAGGCCTTCGCGCAGCGGGTGCGGGTCGTCGCCGGCGGCCTTCAGGCCGGCGTCCAGGCTGTCGAACACGGGGAGCAGATCGCCCAGCAGCTTCTCGTTGGCGAACTTGCGGGCCTGTTCGATGTCACGGGCAACGCGCTTGCGCTGGTTCTCCAGGTCGGCGCGCTCACGCAGGGCATCGGCCTTGACCTGTTCGATTTCGGCGCGCAGGCGCTCGACTTCGTCGTTGACGCCGGCGGTGGCGGCCGCATCGGCGGCACTCTGCTGGGATTCGATATCTGGCTGTTCGTGGTTCATGTCTGGGTCCCTGGCGGTCAAACTCCGCCTCCAACCACCCTAGTGTGGGCGGGATGCTGCGTTTCAAGCGTCGGATGTTCCCGGCGTGCGCGAGGCCGGTGAAAAGGCCGCGCCGAGCACATCGGCCGTGGCCTGGACCAGCGGGATCACGCGGTCGTAGGCCATCCGCTTGGGACCGATCACGCCCAGCACGCCCAGCACCTGGCCGTTGGCGGTGTACGGGGCGGTGACCAGCGAGACGCCCTGCAGCGGCATCATCCCGGTCTCCTCGCCGATGAAGATGCGCACGCCCGGCGCCTGGATGGTCCGCTCCAGCAGCTGCAGGATCTCGCGCTTGCTGGAGAACAGCTCGAACAGTTCGCGCAGGCGCTCCAGGTCAGACAGGTCCTGCACCCCCATCAGCCGGGTCTGGCCGGCCACCAGCATGTCGTCGGCCGGCGGCTGCAGGGCCTGTTCGGCCAGTTCGATGCTGTGCGCCAGCAGCTGTTCCAGTTCGGACCGGGCATCGCGCAGTTCCAGCAGCAGGCGGGTGCGGATCTCGGCCAGCGGCAGGCCGGCGAAATGCGCATTGAGGTAGTTGGCGACCTGCTCCAGCTGCCCCGGCGCAAACTCCTGGCGGGTCTCAATGACCCGGTTCTGTACCTCGTTGTCGGCGAACACCAGGATCGCCAGCACCCGCCGTCCGTCCAGCGCCACGAAATCGATCTGGCGGAAGGCGAACTGCTCCCGCCGCGGGGCGCTGACCACGCCGACGAAGTGGCTCATCGCCGACAACAGTTCCGAAGCGCTGCCGAGCAGGGCCTGGGTGCTGCCACCGCCGGCCAGCTCCTGGCGCAGCCGGGCCAGCTCGCCCTCGCCCGGCGGCTGCATCTGCAGCAGGCTGTCGACGAATACCCGGTAGCCGTGCGCGGTCGGTACCCGCCCGGCCGAGGTATGCGGCGAGGCCAGCAGGCCCAGGTCCTCCAGGTCGCCGAGGATGTTGCGGATGGTGGCCGGGCTGACCTCCAGCCCGGCCACGCGTGCCAGCGTCTGCGAGCCCACCGGCTCACCGTCCTGGATATAACGCGCGATCAGCGTGCGCAGCAGATGGCGCGCACGCGGGGCAAGCTGGTCGGGAGAACCGTGCATGGAATCAACCTGTGAGACACGGACACTAGATAATGGCGGCGCATCACCTTGGCAAGTCATTGGACCTCGCGCGCCCGCGTGCTAGCGTTGCGCGGCTGCTGATACCCCCTTACCCATGCTCAGACATCTTTCGATCAAGGATTTCGCCGTCGTCCGCGCTACCGAACTGGAGTTCGGGCCAGGCATGACCGTGGTTTCAGGCGAGACCGGCGCCGGCAAGTCGCTGATGGTCGACGCGCTGGGCTTCCTGTCCGGCCTGCGCGCCGACAGCGGCGTGGTCCGCCATGGCGCCGCCCGCGCCGAGCTTTCCGCAGAGTTCGTGCTGGACCAGCTTCAGGCTGCGCGCCAGTGGCTGGCCGACAACGAGCTGGACGACGAGGACCAATGCCAGCTGCGCCGCGTGATCCGCGCCGACGGCGGTTCCCGGGCCTGGATCAACGGCCGCCCGGTGACCCTGGCCCAGCTGGGCGACCTGGCCTCGTTGCTGGTGGAGATCCACGGCCAGCACGAACAGCAGGCCCTGCTGACGCGCCCGTCGCAGCTGGCGCTGCTGGATGCCTATGCCGGCAACGAGAACGAACGCCGCCAGGTACGGCGCGCCGCCGCGGCCTGGCAGGCACTGGTCGATGAATCGCTGGCGCTGTCGCAACAGGGCGACGTCAGTGACCGGATCGGCTTCCTCGAGCACCAGCTGCGCGAACTGGACCGGGAAGACCTTGAGCCGGAATCGATCGCGGCACTCGGCGCCAGCCACCGTCGCCAGGCCCACGCCAGCGCCCTGCTGAGTGCCTGCCAGGCGGCCAGCAACCAGCTCAACGGTGACGACGGCAGCTCCGCGCTGGACCTGTTGCAGCAGGTGCGCCACGAGCTGTCGCGCCTGATCGAACACGACCCACGGCTGGGCGAGGTGGACGGCCTGATCGAGAATGCCTCGATCCAGCTGCACGAAGCCCTGTCGCTGCTTGACCGCGTGCATGACGATCTGGATGCCGACCCGGAACAGTTCGAGGAGAACGAGCGCCGCCTCGGCCGCCTGCACGACCTGGCCCGCAAGCACCGCGTGCCGATGGACGAGCTGGGCGCGCAACGCGAGCGCATGCATGCCGAAGTGGAGCAACTGCGCGGCGCCGACGAGCGCCTGCAGCGCCTGGCCGGCGAGATCGACAAGGCCGCCGCCGCCTGGCGCGTGCAGGCTGAAGTGCTGACCGCCAGCCGCCGCAGCGCCGCCGCCGAACTGTCGGCCACCACCACCGGCATCATCGCCGAGCTGGGCATGGGCGGCGGCCAGTTCCTGATCGAGCTGGAACCCCAGGACGCCGGCAAGCCCGATCCGCAGGGCGCCGAACGCGTGGAGTTCCTGGTCGCCGCCAACGCCGGCCAGCCGCCGCGCGCCCTGCGCAAGGTGGCCTCGGGCGGTGAACTGTCACGCATCTCGCTGGCCATTGAAGTGGCCGCGCTGGATCTGGACGCGGTGCCGACGATGGTGTTCGACGAAGTGGATTCAGGCATCGGCGGCGCGGTGGCCGACATCGTCGGCCAGAAGCTGCGCGCACTGGGCGAGAAGCGCCAGGTGCTGTGCGTGACCCATCTGCCGCAGGTCGCCTCCAAGGGCCATGCCCATTACCGGGTCAGCAAGGCGCCGGTGGAAGGCATGACCCAGAGCGCCGTGGAAAAGCTGGACAGCAAGGCGCGCGAAGAAGAGCTGGCGCGCATGCTGGGTGGCGTGGAAGTGAGCAAGGAAGCGCGCGCCGCCGCACGCAAGCTGCTGCAGGTGTAACGCCGCCCGAGCCGGGCATAGGCCCGGCTTCCGCGCGGTAGTGCCGGCCGCTGGCCGGCAACCCAACACGGGTGGGCGAAGATCGTGAGGTTGCCGGCCAGCGGCCGGCCCTACCCCCGTGGCTGCGTCAGATCGACCTGTTCCACCAGGAAATCGAGGAACGCGCGCACCCGCAGCGGCAGGTAACCGCCCTGCCCCAGGAACACGGCGTGCACTTCTTCCAGGTCACCCGGATTGGCCTCTTCCAGCACCGGCAGCAGGCGCCCGGCGGCGACGTCGTCCTGCACCTGGAACGCGGCCAGGCGGGCCATGCCCAGACCACCCAGCACCAGCTGGCGCAGTGCATCGCCGTTGCTGGCACGGGCGTTGCCGCTGGGCAGCACCATCCGCTCTCGCCCCTCCTGCAGCAGCGGCCAGCCCTGCATCGCACGCGCGTGGCCGATGTCCAGCCGGTTGTGCGACTGCAGTTCGTCGGCGTTGCGCGGCATCCCGTGCCGCTGCAGGTACGCCGGCGCGGCCACGATCATCATCCGCGTCGCGCCCAGCCGTCGCGCCACCAGGCTGGAGCTCTTCAGCGGACCGGCCCTTACCGCAACGTCGGTGCGCTGCTCCAGAAGGTCAATCACTTCATCATTGAGGGTCAGGTCCACCCCCACCTGCGGGTTGCGCGCCAGGAACGCCGGCAGCAGCGGCAACAGGAAATGCTGGCCGAACGGCACGTTGGAGTTGACCCGCAGGCGTCCACGCGGTTCGGCATGGGCACTGGCGCAGCGCTCTGCTTCTTCCAGATCGGCCAGCACCCGCAGGCCCCGCTCGTAGAACGCGCAGCCTTCCGGGGTCAGCTGCAGCTGGCGGGTGGATCGCAGCAGCAGTCGCGTGCCCAGCCGCTGCTCCAATCGTGCCACGAGCTTGCTCACCGCAGACGGCGTCATGTCGAGCGTGCGCGCGGCGGCGGAGAAGCCGCCGGTCTCGATGACCCGCACGAACACTTCCAGCTCGCCGGATCGGTTGATGTCGGGTCGCGCCATGACGATGAATCCAGTTCACAGATGATTATCCATGCGCAGTCTAGTTCACAGATGGCCGGAGAATCACCATGGCGATTCCTCCTTCCCGGGATTGCCCGATGAACCGCTTGAGCCAGTTCACCGCCGCCGCATTGATTGCCCTGTCCGGCGCTGCCAGCGCGGCCACGGCCCCGCACTGGGTCGCCAGCTGGCAGGCCAGCCCGCAACCGGTCTGGGGCGCGGATTTCCTCTTCCCAACCCTGGTTCCGGCCGCGCTGCATGACAAGACTTTCCGCCAGACCGCGCGCATCAGCCTGGGCGGGGCGCGGCTGCGGGTGCGGCTGAGCAATGCCTACGGTACCCAGCCGTTGCGGATCGGAGCGGCCAGCATCTCCGCACGCATGGGCGGCGCGCCTCACCCGCTCAGCTTCGACGGCCAGCCCAGCGTGGTGATCGGCCCCGGCCAGGAACGGCTGAGCGATCCGCTGGCGCTTGCCACGGATGACCGGCAGGCGCTGCAGGTCAGTGTCTTCGTGCCGGGGCCGGCGGCGGTCCAGACGTTCCATTGGGACGGTCGCCAGACCAGCTGGATCGCCGCTGGCGACCAGAGCCGGGCCCAGGCGCTGCGCGCTGCCAGCAGCACCACCGCGCGCCTGCTCCTGGCCGGTATCGAGGTCGAGGCCAACGCCAGCGCGCGCAGCGTGGTGGTGATCGGCGACTCGATCACCGATGGCGCCACGGCCAGCCTCGACCAGGACCAGCGCTGGACCGACCATCTGGCCGCGCGCCTCGCCCCGCGCGGGGTGGCGGTGGTCAATGCGGGCATTTCCGGCAATCGGCTGCTGAGCGACGGCATGGGTGAGTCCGCCCTGGCCCGTTTCCAGCGCGATGCACTGGATCAACCCGGCGTGGCGAGCGTCATCGTGCTGATCGGCATCAACGACATCAGCTGGCCCGGCACGGCGTTCGCCCGGGGCCAGGCCAGGCCAACGCTGGCCGAACTGCAGGCGGGCTATCGCACCCTGGCAGAACAGGCCCGCAGGCGTGGTGTGCGGATAATCGGCGCCACCCTGCCACCGTTCGCTGGTGCCCTGCCCGGCACGCCGCTGGACGACTACTACCACCCGGACAAGGACGCCCTGCGGCGGCAACTCAATGCCTGGCTGCGTACGGACAGCCCGTTCGACGCGGTGATCGACCTGGACGCGGCGCTGCGCGACCCGGCCGAGCCGTTACGGATGGCCGCCGCCTACGACTCCGGCGATCACCTGCATCCGGGTGATGCAGGGAACCGGGCGATGGCCGAGGCGGTGGACCTGGACCTCCTGATGGGATCATCCAGGCGTGGCGGGAATCTACCGTAAGCAACGAAAAACCCCGGGCAGGCCCGGGGTTTCGTCGCATCCAGCGGGCCTGAACGGCCTACTTCCGCTTCTTGCGCACGTACAGCACCAGCGAGTGCTCTTCCAGCTCGTAGCCATGGTCGGCCGCGATCTTGCGCTGCAGCTCCTCGATCTCATGGCTCTCGAACTCGATGATCTTGCCGCTGTCCACGTCGACCATGTGGTCGTGGTGGCCACCACGGTCCAGTTCGTAAACGGCCTGGCCGCCCTCGAAATTGTGCTTGAGCACGAGGCCGGCAGCCTCGAACTGGGTCAGCACCCGGTAGACGGTCGCCAGGCCGATCTCGTCGCCATGCTCGAGCAGCTGGCGGTAGATGTCCTCGGCGGTCATGTGATGCTGGTGGTGCTGGGCATTGCGCTGCTCGAGCAGCGCCAGGATCCGCATCCGCGGATGGGTCACCTTCAGGCCGACTTTACGCAGGTCGTGGGTTTCCATAGGTCTCCGTTCATTGGCGATTTAGCGCCAGCTGCCTCGGATTGGGTCGCGGTGGCACGCCGGGAGTGTATCATCGGTTTGATTTCCCCAACCGCCAGTCCCGATGCGCAATCTCCTGTTGGTCGCCGCCGTCGCCCTGTCCACCACCGGGTGCGGCATCATCTACAAGCAACCCATCTATCAGGGCAACCTGATCCGGGAAGATGCCGTGGCCAAGCTGCAGGTCGGGCAGAGCAAGCAGCAGGTCACCGCGCTGCTGGGCACCCCGTCCATTCCCGACCCGTTCCACGCCCAGCGCTGGGACTACACGTCCAGCCAGCGCGTGAACCGCCTGGGCCGTACCGAAGTGAAGAACTTCGTGGTGTTCTTCGAGAATGACACCGTGACCCGCTGGGAGGGCGATTACTTCCCGGGCAACGACAAGGCCCTGGCCCAGCAGACCGTGCGCCAGTTCGGCCGCAACCTGCCCAAGGACAAGAAGAAGAAGGGCCGTTAAGCGCCCAGCCCCGTCCGCAGGGACGGGTTGCCGGGATCAACCGCCGAGCGCGCGACGCCGGCGGTTGTCCTTGGGATCGGCCAGCAGCGGGCGCAACAGCTCGACGCGGTCGCCATCCAGCAGCACCTGCTGCGGACGCGCCAGGACGCCGTGCACGGCAGCGGCCGGACAATCGGCACTGCCTTCCAGCGCCGCAGCGGCAATGGCGTCGGCCACGGTGGCACCCTCCTCCAGTTTCAGTCGGCGCGACAGCACCTGCTGCGGCCAAGCCAGTACCACTTCGACCTCGATCACCGCTCAGTCCTCGTCGGCGACGCGGACGAAATCGTTGACCATCCGATCGGCCAGGCCCTGGAAGCCGATCGCCAGCGCCGGACCGAGCAGGCGCGAGCTGGGCTCGAACTCCAGGGTGAGGGTGACCTTGCAGGCGTCCTCGGCCAGCGCATGGAATTCCCAGCGGCCGTGCAGCCGCTTGAACGGTCCATCGCGCAGCTGCATATCGATGCTGTGTGGGCGCTGCAGGGTGTTTTCGGTCTGGAACCAGGTGCTGAACGAACCCAGGCCCAGGTCCAGGCGTGCCACCAGGCGGTCCTCGCCCTGCTCCAGGATCTGGGCGGCCGAACACCAGCGGAAACGGCGCGGATAGGCCTGGACATCGTTGACCAGGTCGAACATGCGCGCAGCCGAATGTTCGACCAGGGCGCTGCGGCGGATAGTAGGCATGAATACAGGACGTTTCGGCAATCGACCGGGCGGGCCCGAATCGGAGACAATACGGAAATGAGCAAGAACAGCGGCAAGGATAAAGCAAAGAGCGCGACGGCCAACAAAACCATCGCGTTGAACAAGCGTGCCCGCCACGAGTATCACATCGAAGAGCGCTTCGAGGCCGGCCTCGCCCTGCAGGGCTGGGAGGTCAAGTCGATCCGCGCAGGCCGTGGCAACATCATCGACGCCTACGCCTATGTGAAGCGCGGCGAGATCTACCTGATCGGTGCACAGATCACCCCGTTGATCCAGGCCTCCACCCACGTGGTCGCCGAGGACCGCCGCGAGCGCAAGCTGCTGCTGCACCGGAACGAGATCGACAAGCTGATCGGCAAGGTCGAGCGCGACGGCTACACGATCGTGCCTACCGCGATGTACTGGAGCAAGAACAAGATCAAGCTTGAGATCGCACTGGCCAAGGGCAAGCAGAACCACGACAAGCGCGATGCCGCCAAGGACCGCGACTGGGCGATCGAGAAACAACGCGTGATGCGTCGCGGCAACCGCGACGCGTAAGGCGGCTGCGCAGCACCCTGTAGAGCCGAGCCATGCTCGGCTGCTTTGGCTTTCTGTAGAGCCGAGCTGTGCTCGGCTTCCGCGTTCGTAGAGCCGAGCTGTGCTCGACTGCCGTGAAGCAGCCGAGCATAGGCTCGGCTCTACAACACGATGCGGCTCAGCTGGCCAGAACGCCCTGCCTGCGCATCCTCGGCGCCAGCGCCGCATGCATCACCGCCAGGTGCATCACCACCGAAAGTTCCGGAGCGTGGCGATCATCACCGGCGCGCCACTGCTGCGCCAGCCGCGCGGCGTCGACGGGCAGCAGGGCCAGCAACTGGGCGTCGTCCAGCGCATCGGCGGAAGCCTGCAACTGCCGCGCAACTTGCCGCGACTGCCACACATGCACGCCAATGCTGAGGCTGGCCAGCGACATCAAGGTCAGGGCCAGTCCATGTTCGAACCACTGTGACAGTACATCCGGGCCCCACAGCAGCGCGGCGAGCACCGCCAGCGCCGGCAGCCGCCAGCCCAGCCAATGCAAGCGCCCACGCTGCGGCCAGTGCACCACCACCGCACTGGAGACCAGCGCGGCTGCCGCCGTCGCCGGCAGCTCGGTCGGCCAGGTGGCCGCCAGCAGCACCGCCAGCACCGCCCAGACCCAGCCGGGCGGCAACGCGCGCCGCTGGTAGTCGGCCCCGACGGGTCCAACCAGCTGTCGCAGGCTGCGTTGTTGGCTTGCCTCGGTCACCCACAGTCTCCCTGTCTGTCCTGGCTTGGATGGTCGTCGCCAGTGTGTCGCAAATTCGTGCCCATGACGTTACCAATCCGCTATGACGGAGGCTCTACAACTTGTTGTGGATTGCCACGGTGACTGTTCAGCTGTTTTGGCGTAGCATTGGCAGCGTTGGGCAGGCCCCGCTCGTGGCAACACGGCATTGGCCCTGTACCTTGCAGCACTGTAGAAACCGGGGGTGCATTGGTTTCGACGGGGGTTGTGAAGTCGCCTGGCGCATGCCGAGGGGGTAGCTTTCCTCGTAAATCCAGCTGCAAAACTCTAGTTGCCAACGACGACAACTACGCTCTGGCCGCTTAAGGCCTAAGCCTCGAAACCGCTTGTGTCCATGCTCGCGGTGTAGAGTCACTATCATGGAATCGCGCTGGGCGGCTGCCTGTCAGCCCGGCACTAGAACACAACAGGCTGGTTCCCGGATGCGCTTTGCGCACCGTGCTGTTCGGGGACGAGATCCAACGGTGAGCTAAGCATGTAGTGCTGGGGATGGAGTGCCTTCGGACGGCGGTTCAATTCCGCCCACCTCCACCAACGAACGGTTCGTAAAGGACCGGAGAAGCCCGGAAACCCCCGCATCACAAGGGTTTCCGGGCTTTTTTATTGTCCGCAGCAGACCGGGGCAATCCGTTTCAATCCATGAGACGGTGGGGGTATATCAAGGGGTATCCGACCGCCCCCACTGAAGCGATACCCCCAATGCCTCTGACCGACGCAGCCATCAGGCGCGCCAAGCCCAGCGACAAGCCGCAGAAGATCACCGACGGTGGCGGCCTTTACCTCTACCTCACCCCGACCGGCGCACGCAGCTGGCGCTGGAAGTACCGCATCGCCGGCAAGGAGAAGCTGCTGTCGATCGGCCTGTACCCGGATGTCTCCTTGGCGCGCGCCCGCGAGGCCCGCGACGAAGCCCGCCGACTGCTGGCCCGAGGCGTCGACCCTGGCGCGCAGAAGAAGGCCGCTGCCCTCGCCCACTCCGCCCTTGGCTCGGACAGCTTCGAGACCATCGCCAATGAGTGGCTGGCCACACGCCCATGGGTGCCCAGCTATGCGGAGAAGGTCGAAGCCTGGATGAAGAACGATGTGTTCCCTTGGATCGGGTCACGCTCTGTGGCCGACCTCACCGCACCGGACTTCCTCCGGGTGGCCCGGCGCATTGAGGAACGCGGCGCGATCGAATCCGCGCACCGGATCATGCAGAACTGCGGCCAGATCATGCGCTACGCCGTGGCCACCGGCCGCGCCGAGCGAAACCCGGTTGCCGACCTGAAGGGAGCGCTCGCGCCGCCGAAGGAAGCCCACCACGCAGCGATTACCGACCCAGTGCAGCTGGGTGGCCTGCTGCGCTCCATCGAGGCATACAGCGGATCTGCCATCACCCGGGCGGCGCTGCGGCTGGCGCCGCTGGTGTTCCTGCGTCCTGGCGAACTGCGGCATGCGGAATGGGAGGAGTTCGACCTCGACGCGGCCGTGTGGACCATCCCTGCCAGCAAGATGAAGATGCGTGCTGCGCACCTGGTGCCGCTGTCCAGGCAGGCGCTGCAGATCCTGGAGGACATCAAGCCGATCACCGGCCGGCACAAATGGGTGTTCTCTGGCGCCCGCGATGCCAAACGCCCGATGTCGGAGAACGCCGTTACTGCGGCGCTGCGCAATATGGGTTACGACCGAACGATGATGACCGGCCACGGCTTCCGCGCGACGGCTCGCACCATTCTGGACGAGGTCCTGCACTTCCGCCCGGACATCATCGAGCACCAGCTTGCGCACGCGGTCAAGGATCCCAACGGCCGGGCCTACAACCGCACATCGCACCTGCAGGAGCGCGTGCGGATGATGCAGGTCTGGGCGGATTACCTCGATGGCCTGCGCGATGGCAACGTGGTGAAGCTGCGGGCTGGATGATGCCTACACGCCCCGCCGCATCTGCCGCAGCCCTGCCCTCACCCACGCCTTGGTGCGAATGTCCCTCGCTCGGGGCTTGGTCTCTGCCGGCGGCTTACGCGGTTCGAGCGCTGCCTTGATACGCTCGATTTCCCTTGCCCCGGCCTCGGCCAGACGCCGGGCCTGTTGCCGCTGCTCGCGGGTCGGAGGCAGACCGGGCAATGGCGGCTCCGGCTGAATCGGGGTGCTGTCGGTCAGCCGGGCGACGGCCTCACGCAGCGGGAGCTCGGGATAGAGCCTGGCCGCACACCAGCGCTCGGCGTAGCGCTTCGCCTGCCGGACGTTGGCGGCGCGCACTTCCTTCACCTGCCACATCTTCTGGCCTTCCATCCATAGCCTGACCCCAGGACCGCCATCGGGCGTGACGCTGGCCGTCTCGCGGCCGTTGTACCAGAGCGCCCAGCGCTCACCGGTCTGGACCCAGCCAGATGGGATCGGGGCGGTGCGGAAGCCGTGGGAGTACTGCATAGCCGGAAGGATACGGCTGGCGGTCGCAGATCCTGCGAACACGGCGGCGACCTGGCTGAATCGTTCGGACTGGGTGCCGGCGCGGCGCTGCTCACGCGCCCCCGGGTTGAGCTGCCTGCGGCCCCGGATCCGGCGAAGTCAGGATGCCCGCCCTGCCCCGCCGACACCATCGGGCAACCTCGCCCTGTCGGGTCGGGGTGTCCCTACACGCCCCGGGCACGGCCGGCCGGACTACCCTCCGGCCATGTGCGGCCGATTCGTCCAGCTCCCCGTGATCGACTTCGGCCAGCCGGGGCTGGCTGACCTTGCGCCCGGCCTGGCCGAGATCCAGCCCAGCTACAACCTCGCACCGACACAGCGGGCCTCGGTAATCCTGGACCGGGCCGAAGGCCGGCAGGTCACCCGCCTTGCGTGGGGCCTGCTGCCGTTCTGGGCCAAGGCCAAGGGCCTGCAGGGCTCGACCATCAACGCCCGGATCGAGACGGTGGCCACCAAGCCCGCCTTCCGATCGGCCTTCAAGAAGCGTCGCTGCGTGATCCCCATGGCCGGGTACTACGAGTGGTCGGTCAGCCCCGAGGACGGGAAGAAAGACCCGTGGTTCATCCACGCGACCGGGCCGCTGCTGGCCGCCGGCCTGTGGGAGGACACCAGCCCCCTGCTGCCCGACGGCAACCTGGGCACCTTCACCATCATCACCGGCGACAGCAGCGGCGTCTCGGCCGACATCCACGACCGCATGCCGGTGTGGCTGCAGGCCGGCCAGATCGATGAGTGGATGGCAGCCGGCCCGGACGACGCGATGGCGATGCTGCTGGCCAGCGAGACGCCGGCAATGGAGGCCTACCGCGTCAGCCGCGCGGTGAACACGCCTCGGAATAACCGCGAGGATCTGCTGCAGCCGGTTGCCTGAGAGGGTCGAGACAAACTCGACCCTGCCAGGTGTCAGGCAGTCAAGCCGTACACGTTCTGGAAGTAGTTTCGCAACTTGGCTGCCACCTCGTTCCCTGCGGCGCTGCCATCGAGCGCACCCAGCCCGTTGCAGAAAATCACGTCACTGACTGAACCATTCCAGAATTGAGACCCGCCGGGCAGTGCGCCCAAGGCAATGTTGGTAGTTCCGGGGGCGCCAGAGGCCGCTGCGGTATTCACCTGCCCCCCGATCGCCAAAGCAATGTTGGTGCCGTCATAGCTCGCGATGAACGCGAACGGCACTCCTATCTGCACCGGCAGCTGCGCTGTCGACGTCCCTCGTTGGAATCGGAGGATGCTCGTTCCAGCGCTCACGTTGAGAATGCTGCGCGTGCTGCTGTTCGTGAAAACTGCCAGCAGGTTTCCAGTCGACGCGTTGTTGTCGAGCCTGGCAATACCGGCCCAGGTATATGGCTGGGTGAGGTCCACGGACTCGCCAAGGATGCAGTAGTCGGGGTCCGCTGGATTGAAGACCGCCCCGCTGTACCCCGCGAACTGGTTGGGAGAAAGGTCCGGCGAGTTGGCAGCACCGTTTCTGTTGAACTTCGAGTTGGCGTTCTTCCGGTTGATGAAAGCGGAAATCCCGCTGGAATCGGTCTCGGTGAAGCGCGCATCCGCTTGGAACCAGTGAGAGACCCTTGCATCAGCCAGCAGCGCGCTTGCATGGCTCGGGTACACCGGGATACCCGGATTATTGAACGGCTGGGGATAGGTGAATCCAGACATGAGGGTTACTCCGTAACGGGGATTTCAAAGCGGATGGCGTAGTGGCGCACATGAGACGGGACATCAATTCCCCGCTGGCGCCACCAGCTCGCGCGGTCCGTCGTCACCATCAGATTGCCGCGGCGGGTAGGCCAGTAGGGAACGTCACTGAAAGCGTCGATCGCATATCGGAGCTTCTTGCCACCGCCGGTGGGTGCCGTCGCGAGGGTGATCCGCACAGTTCGCGGGCCTTGCAGAGCCACAGCAGCGATTACCGGTGGCGAGGCGTCATCGGTGTAGCTGAAGCCATGATTGAGCGTCGCCGGCACCCAATCGGCGTCGATGGCCAGAGCCGCACCAGGGCGATCCAGCATGGTGCCCTCGAACGTCACGTCGATGATGTTCCCCGAACGCACTGCCGAAACAGGCTGGATAGGCTTCCACGCGCCCTTGTCGACAATCGACGCATACACGTCCGCATAGGTCTCGCCCAGCATCAGCCGCCCTTCCGGTCCGGTGTGCACCGTGCTGGGACCCGTCGATTCATCCCCAAGCTTGAACTGGTACATGGGGCCAGCCAGGAAAGAGTCGGCGCGCGAATTCGCAACATCCCACTGCCCTTGGCTGGCGTAGTTCTCGCTCGCACTGGCCTTGCTCATGTTCGTCTGCCAGATTGCAACCCTCACATCGGCCGTCTGACCGGTTGCGGCCTTGAATCCGGGCAGAACAGTGTCGAACAGGTCATTGAGCTGGGTCGCGTAGTTCTCCCTGCCGGATGGCCCTGCCTCGCCTTGGATCCACTGCATCACATCCAGCTCAGCGGTCCGGCCATAGGTTGCCGCCAGAGCGACGGAACGCTGCAGGAAGGTCACAGCATTCTCGTAGTTCCAGAATCCGCTGATGGCGTTCGGATAGAAGCTGGTGATCGGCTGAGACCCATGCCATGCCGTCGCAGCGATGTAGCCGGGATCCTGCCGACCTGCCCATGCGTTGTACTGGGTGATGCCGTAGCTTGAACAGATCGCGGGCGTCTGTGCCAGGTCGAAATCCAGCGCCGCCACGAAGTCGGTCAGCGTCGCCGCAGACATATGCACGGTGCCCTGCTGGCTAGAGCCGTTGACGCCGGCAAAGCCCACGGTGGAATGCGGCCAAGGTGCATCGGACACGATCCGACCGGTGGATCCACCCAGGCCAGCGTTGGACTGGCCGTAGACGAACACCACCTTCATTCGCTGGCTCGACGGTGCAGCCATCATCAGCGTGGGCTGTGCCCCCGCAATCAGCTGACGCGCGTCGTAGGTGCGCGAGGCGCGGTCGGACACCGTCGCCGTGTTGTACGCGGCATTTGCATAGTGACGAACGTTGTAGACGTTGCTACCCCAGTCCCCGCGCAGTGATGGCGGCGCGCCGGCAATGTTCTCGCCGATGTAGGCGAGAGAGGCTGCGTCCGGCAGCACATAGGTGAGGCCGGTGCTTGGATCGAACCCGATACCCACTTTCCCATCCACCGACGATGCAACTACCCCGATCATCCGCGGGCCGTCTCGCGACGGGACGGTGTTGGTGCCAGGCACCACCACGTCTGCAACGTTTACGCCACCTTTCGAATTGAACCCGACCACACGGCCGTCGCGCGCTTGAATCGGGAACGAAAAACCGGTGATTCCATCGCGCTCCAGGTTTCGCAGCGCCTCCCCTTGCTGGGCGACCGCGAGACCCCGTGCCGTTGCCGCTACCGGCGCCAACGCAGACTTATCCGCTTTCTGCGCAAGAATATCGGCGCGCAGCCACTGCCAGGCCGTGCCGGTCCACTTGTACTGCCCCGAGTTACTCACCGGCTGACCACTGACAGGATCCGTGTGGTTGCCGTTGTCGCTGGTGACGAACGCACCCTGCCCCGCGAAGGTGCCAGACGATGCTGCCAGCTCGGCCCAGGTAGCAGTGTAGATAGCGTCGCTGGACTGCGCCGCCTCCAAGTTGTCCACACGTACATTGGTTGCGGCGTTGGTCGTGTCGATCTTCGCATTGATCACCGCAACCGAGGCGTCCAGTACCGCAGGCTGTACGGCGCTGGCGGCTAGGCTGCCCTGGGCGGCTGATGCGAAAGCATCTGTCGGTTCGAACGCCGCGCTACCAAGGCTCTCGGTCAGGTTTTCCAGCGCTCCCACCTTAAAGTCTATGGAATCGACGTCATCGGACTCATTTACTCCCAACTTGCGCTGCACAGCCTCGATGGCGTCGTTTGCGTCGCCGTGCTGATCTGAGTGCGTGCGCGCCTGCGCTTGACTGTCGTTCGGCCGCGGGTTCTCGAACTGGTCGATTTCGGCAGGAAATTTCGTAGTCATCGGGCTACCTCAGGAGATGCGAACGCAAAGGACGGAACCGTTGCGGTACATCGCACCGACCGCCACACCAGCGGTTGCGGCTGCGGCGTCATCAACGGCGTTGGGAAGGGTGGCCAGCGAAGCGATGGCCACGAAGTCGGTGGCGGCGCGCGTGGCGGCAGTGCCAAGGCCGAGGGCGTCGGCGATGTCCGTCGCGGTCACGTCGCCCTGCAGGCCCACCACGGAACGGGTGGCATCCACGTCCGCTGCGTCCAGCGAGACGGTGCCGGTCTGACCGTTCACGGATTGCACCAGGTCGGGCGGCGTCTGCAGCAGCGTCCAGTCGGCCATCGTGCCGGCGTTGCCGCCGTTCTGGATGTAGGTGCGGCTCTGGTCCGTGCGCACGGCGACATCGCCCTCCTGCGCATCCAGCGCCAGCTGCGCGGCCTGGCTGTTCACCACAAAGGTGGACGTGATCGCCAGCGCCGGCAGGTACTGCGTGGGGATCTTGCTGGCCGCATCCAGCGGTGCCAGGCCGTTGGCGGCACCCTTCTGTGCGGTGATGCGCGCATCGGCCCGTGCATCAGCACGCGCGGCGGTGAAGTACAGGTTGCTGCCACCCTCGGCCAGGTCGTCGGTGCTTGCTGCCGCGGTGGCGATGACACGGCCATATACGTCGCGGGTGATCTTCACCAGCGCCTGGCCGTCTTCGGTGTTGCCGACTTCCTCCAGCCGCAGAACGGTATCCCCGTCCCGGCCGTTACCGTTGACGACGGTAATTCCACCACCGGCGCGGAACGTGCGCATGCGCCAATCGCCCGGTCCAGTCAGCGCCGGGTACCCGATCCCCGACAGTTTGGCGAACGCATCCAGGTCCTTCGGGACGTTGGTGACTTTTTCCCAATCAAGGCTGCTGTTGCCGCTGCCGCCGCCGAGTTGGGCCGGATCGATCAGTGTCTTGCCATCTGCCGCGTACAAGTTGACGCCCACGATCGCGCCCTTGGTGGCATCTGCGTTGATGTTCACCACACGGCCGAGATTGTCCTGGAGCTTTACCTTGCTCACGGCTGGGTCTTCCCCTCGCCCAAGCTGCGGATCTCGCCCATGCGGTTGTCGCAGTCCTGCAACGTCACCAGGTTGGCGTTATAGGCGGCCACCACGGCCTCAACCGTGCGGGACGTGGCGCGTTTGACCGGGCACGGCTTGGTCAGGCGGGCGTCGACCGGTACCTGCTTCTCGACAGGGACCAGCACCTTTTCCGGAATGGCCGGTCGCTGCGGCGCGCTGGCACACCCGGCCAGCACCAGCAGGATCAAAGCAGCGGGATGGAATCGCACAGGGTCTGCTCCAGTTGTGCCCGGCACGCGGGCTGGGTCTTGGCGGCCTGCAGGGCCTTCTCGGCGGCAGTGGCACGGCGCTGGCCCTCAGCCGCTGCGGCTTCAGCCCGACGGGCCGCGGCATCGGAAGCCTTGCGTGCTGCCTCGGCCGCATCGATGGATGCCTGGGTCTGTCGGTTCACCTCCTGCAGCAGCTCGCCGGCGGCGTTGGCCGCGCGCAGGTTCTCTGCAGCCTCGGCGCGCGCGCCTTCCAGCTGTCGCTGCACGGCCTCGATCTGTTCCTGGTCCTGTGCAGCCTGACGATCCTCGCCACGCTGGCAGCCGGCCACGAACAGGCCGCCGGCAAGCAGCGCCGCAAGGCCCCAGCGCATCAGGTCCGCATACGGCCGGATCGGGTCAGGGATTTGCATCGGAACGCCTCCGGGCCTTCAGCACACGGGCCACCACGCCGACCGCGCCAAGCACACGGATCGACCACTTCGCCGGCTCGGGCAGCTCGTCCATCCAGCCCATGGCGGCGATCGCGTCGTACATGTCCGGGAACAGGCACACCAGGCCGAACACCCATACCGAGGCCAGCTTCCAAGCGCGGCGCCACCCGTCGATCAGCTCGACCTTCATTTCAGCCCCCTGAGCTGCTTCAGCTCCTTGATGTCGGCCTTGTTCTGCTCGACCTGCACGGCCTGCTTGGCCAGTTCGAGCTTCAGCGCCGGCACGTCGGCCAGCTGCGTGTTGAAGGTCTGCAGCTGCTGCTGCACGGTGGCCATCTGCTGGTTCGTGACCTGCTGCTGGGTCAGCACCGCCTGCATGGAGCTGATCAGCCAGTAACCGCCAGCAACGATGAATCCGGCGAAAGCGGTCACGAACCACTTTTCCACCGGGCCTAGGGAAACGCGGGTGCGGCCGTCCTGGCTCGGCTGGGCTTCCATGCTCATACGCCCCCACCCAGAGTGCCGCCGGCGTTCTTGTAGATCTGCCGCAGCTTCTCCAGGCTCTGCTCGTGCTGGCCGTAGTTGGCGCCCGGCAGGCTGGCCCACTCCTTGGCGCAGAGGGACACGGCACGGTCGAACTGGCCGGCCTTCACCGCGTCGAGCGCACGGCGGCCGCGGATCAGCTCGATGCAGCCCTTGTCTTGGCTCAGCGGGCCGAAATCGGGCAGCTTCAGCCTCGCCTGCAAGGTGGCCCAGGTCCGCTTCAGGAACTGGTACCGGCCGGCAGCGGTGGAGCTGAGCGTGGAATTCAGCCGTACCAGCCGTTCGGGGTGCTTGCTGAGGTCGGAGAACACGCCGCCGCCTACCAGGACGTCGTAGCCGTGCTGCTTGGTCGGCTGCCGGCCGTTGTCGGTCCCCTCGGACCAGGCCAGCATGTCCAGGAACGCCACGACGTTCTGCCCGCCCGCCTCCTGTGCTGTGATTCGTGCCACTGTCGGCCCCCTTGGAAGTGATGGGCCTACGGTGCCTTCAGGGGGTACCGGTTCAATGGGCGCTAGACGCGCGGTCCTACGCGCGGGCTAGAATCCGGGCTCCAACCAAGGAGACGGTTAGTGGCTATCAAGGCAAGCGTTTTCGAAATCAGGAAGGACTACGACCTTCCGCTTGGTTCATTGATACAGCAGGGCACTGATTGGTACATGCGGATTCAGCTCGAAGAGAATGGGCGGACTGCGGAACTCGCTTTGTGCCTGACCGGTGCGGATATGGGCACATGGAAGTACTTGGACCAGCCGACGAACTGCGTGACCTTAAAAGCTGGGACAAAGCTCGATCTCCGTGTCGAAGGGCCCATTGAGGGGCCGAACCATCCCCCAATAGGCTCGTTGGTCTGGTCGGTGGACGGTGTGTCCCAGGCGATTTGTGTGCCGCACAACTTTTTCGTAACGATGGATGGCAAGCAGTCCAAGCTGTTTTCTGGGCACCGCAGCTACTTCTCACGCAACTGGGGCATCTGGTTGATCAGCGAGGACGGAAAGGACGTTTGCAACGAACCGTTGGTGGCTGTGAGCGCGTAACGGTCTGGCCCGGGCAACCGGGCCCTCCTTTTGGCGCAGGAGCCGGCCGGGGCTGGTGGTACCATCCGCCTGCCCGGGATGGCCGGGTCATGGAGGACCTATGAGAATTTCCACGCTCGCTCTAATTGCCTGGGCAAGCACTGCGGTTCCTATGAGCGCTAGTGCGGACCAGTTGGAAGATCGCTTCCAAGCGTTCGCCCGAATCACCTATGCGTGCAAGGCGCAGTATTTGAGTGACTCTGGACTTGCTGCCAGCCTCATCCGAGCCAATGTCGGATCTCTCTCATCACATTGTGAATGCGTAGCTTTGACCGCTACGGCAAGCCTAGCCGACGCTGAGATTCAGGTGGTACTGAATGGCACCGATCCTCAAAAGTCTCTCGAAATATTGAGAAACAACACCGCGGCCTGCGTCCGGATGGGCAAATAGGCGTTCCAGAGAGGCGGCCCGCCGTTTGGCGGGCTACCATCGCTGCAGTGATAGGGAATGACTATGAGCGAAGACCGATTCAAGGGAACCGGTGAGTTCCACCCGGAAAAGGCCTGGAGCGAGATCCAGCGCAAGGACTGGGAGCGCAAGCATGAAGCTGGCGGCCGTGGTGGCGGCCGCGTTGCCATCTACCTTGTAGCGGGGATGATTCTTCTACTCGGCGGCCTGGCCGTTTTCTTCTTCCGCGTTCCTCAGCTGCTCAGCAATCTGCTGTAGCTCCGGATCGTTGGTGTTGGCTGCAATGTTTCGCAGCGACGCCAGGCTGCCAGCAACTGACCCGATCGGAGCAGTGGTAGCCCTGGCCAGCCACTTCACGAATCGCGGATTCACCATCGCCCGGGCGACAACGTTCGCCCCCGCGCCACTTCCAAGCAGGCTCGCAGTGGACACGCCACTCACGTCCATCAGGGACGCGACCAGCGCAGCGCCGTAGGTGTATGCAGCAGCGCGGTTTGCGCTGCCACTGGGGTTGGCGAAAACCTGCGATCCGCTCTTGATGTTGTCGGCCACCCGGGCGATCTGGTCCATATCCTTGGCGAAGCCCGGGCCATAGTGGCCGAACAGTTCGCGCCTCGCCTCGTCGGACAACCTGCTCCAGTTGGTCATGAAAGTGCCTGGGCTGAACTGCTCGGCCGGCAGCCCAGCCTGGCCGGGCGTCGGACGGCCCATTCGGTTCAGCACAGCGGCCGTCAGGGACTTTTTCCCATCATCCGGCAAAGCCTCCATCACGCGCTTCAGCGTGGTTCCGCCTTCGCCAGCACCGGCCATCACGGCGTTGTAGACCTTCTCCGGGCCGCCAGCCTTGTTCACCACGCGCTCCAGCTGCTTCAACTGTTCCTGCGTTGACTTGAAGTAGGCGTTCGCGCGCGCCAGCGCCTCGGGTGCCTTGCCGCCCTGAGCCTGCACAGCCGCCTCGATGTCGTCACCCATGGCGCGGTACACGCCGCGCAGCTGCGAAGTAGCTCGGTCAGGGGTCAGTGTGAAGTCGAACAGGCCGTTGCCCAGGTTTGACCGAAGATCCTTGAAGGTCTGGTAGGGCAACGCGGTTCCCCCCTCACCCAGGTCCGACGCGATGTTGCGCGCCAGCTGCGTGACTTCGTCAGGAATCATCGACGCGGCGGAGGCCGGCGCGCCGGGATCGACTGCGGTCAGCCGTGCCAGCTCGGCATTGGTCCGATCCAGGCGTACTGGGGTATCCGACGGCACCAGCTGGTCCACGGCGTCATACAGCGCCCGGCGGCGTGCGGTGACGTCGCCCTTGAAGGCCGCGACGCCCTTTTCGATGGCGGTGCCGGCGTTTTGCCGGGTGGGATCTGCCGCCAGTGCGCGCGATCGCTCCCCGAGGTTCCTGGCGATATCGTCGCCCTGCCCCTCGGCGAAACGGCGCATCACCCCCGAGCTGGTCGGCGCGCCCGCCAGCAGGTTTTCCACACCCTGCAGATTGGTGTTGCCCGATGCCTGGCCGACGGAGGGTGTCGTCCCCAGCGCTTCGAAGTCGGCGATGGTGTTCCGCATAGCCTCGCCAGAACGGCCACGCACTGCACCTCGCACAGCTGCGGCGCCGCCCTGCATGAGAGCCGCCGGGCCGATGCCGCCGGCGAGCGCGGCCGCCAACTGGCCAAAAGGACCTGCGCCGCTCTCTCGGGCCAGCCCGGCCGCACCAGAACTGCCTATCGTGCTGATCGCCTGCAGCACTGGCTGAGCAGTGAGGAATTCTCCAGCGCGCCTGGCAAGACCAGGTACTGCCGTGGTCGCCGGTGCAGCTGAAGTCAGGGTGGGTGCCACCGCACGCCCTGCATTGAGGGCTGCACCGCCGCCAAGCGTCAGTGCGGTACCAGTCAGCGCCTCGCCGACATCGCCCAGCACGCGGTCGCCGGCGGTCTGTGCCTGCGGTAGACCCAGAACATCGGCCAGGCGAGCCGCGTTGTCGCGGAAGCTGGCCACGGGGCGGCCGGTGATCTTCGTCTCCAGTGCGCCCAGGGCGTCACCACCCAGGGCGCCGAGCAGGCTGCCGCCGCCCTGCAGGATTGAGCGTAGGCCGAAGGCAGCATCACGCCCTATGCCGTACTCCCAGCCATCGGGTGCCACGGCCTGCACCGGAGGCAGATCGGTGATTGGCGGCTTGGCAGGCGCAGTCGGAGCCCCTTGCTCCGCGTCGCGCTGTGTCTTGTAGGCCTGCGCCAACCGGCGCGCGTCTTCAGTGTTGCCGGCAGCGTCAGCCGCACGCAGGGCCTGTTCGATCTGTTCCAGAGTGGCCATCAGCGGATCCCGTACTTGCCGAGGAGGTCATCCACACCGCCTGCACCAGGAGCCGGTGCCGCACCGGGTTGTGATGCGGCTCCACGCATGAGGGCGCGGTAGATCAGGTCGGCATTGACGCTGGCCGGCTTGGTAGAGCTGAAAACCGAGCGCTCCGCAGCCTTGAAGTCGGCATCGGTGACCGGGCCAGATGGGTTGTTGATACGTGCCTGTCTGCCGGCTGCCGAGCTGGTGTACGCGTCAAGGTCGCTGTTGGCCAAGATGTTGGCACCAGGCAAGCGCCCGATCAGCGGGCCGGCAGTGAGCCGCCCACCCTTAGCCACTGCGTCACGGATATCCTTCGGACTCATCTGCCGGATCTGCTCAGGAGTCTTGCCGAGGTACGCCGCAGCGAAATCGTAGGCATCGTCGGCCAGGGCCTTACCGGCAAACGCTTGCTTCAGCTCGTCGCTGCTCATCTTCTGGCCGGCGCTGCCAGTTGCACCGCCGGCGGCAGTTCCGCCTGGGTTCCAGCGGCCATCCCTCTGCAGGCCAAACTGCTCCTGCGCGATCGCCAGCCGTTGCCGCGTTGAGTCGGCAGTGGCGTAGGAACTCGCCGCGCTTGCGTCGGAGGCGCGCGCGCGAGCGGCGTCTGCCGCGATGCTTGCCCGCCCCTGGTCCGTCGTGCTGACGCCACCGCCGCCGGGCAGCAATCGGTTGTTGATCAGGTTCTGCCCCTGGATGGCGGCCAGCTCGACGGGGCCGTTCGCTACGCCCATCAGGTAGGCGTTGCCGCCGCCGAAGTCGCCGGCGAGCGATCGCGCCACCGCGCCTTGGCGGAAGTCCTGCTCCTGCAAGTCGCCGCGGTATCCGCTGATCTGCGTCGGGTTGAAGCCGGCCCGGAGTGCATTGGAAAGCACGCTGGCCTGCTCAGGCGCATACCCGGCATCTGCAAGGCTGGCCTGGAACTGGTCGCGCGCCATCGCTTCGTCGCGCTTGATCTGTGCACCGGCCAGCAACGTGGCCAGCTGTGCGGCACGCGTCTGGCCGGCCTGATATGCCCGCTCCTGCCCCGCGCCACCGCCTGCAAATGCCTGGCCCAGAGAGGCCCATCCATTCGTCGCCATCTCAGCGCCTCCAAAGGTTCGGATTCTGGTACCAGGTGCCGGCCTGGTTGCCGAAGTTGGCCGTAGCGCCAGCATTGGTCTTGGGCGCAGAACCACCACGCGCGGCCATGCCGCTTCCGATGCCCTGCGCGATCTGGCCTGCGGCGGTCAGCCACGGGTCGGGGCGAATTGCCTGCAGCCGGAGCTGTGCCAGGAAGTCATCGCTGGCCGCCTCGCGCCCAATCAGGCCCAGCTGCGATGCGAGATTCCCGCTCTGTAGCGCCTCGCGCCTGCGCTGCTGCTGTGGCGCGTCGATTCGGGCCATCAGGCCGGCTGCGCGCTGGCCGTAATCGCTGATCCCCAGCGCGGCATCATTGGCCGAAGTTCGATATGCGTCGCTGACCGCACCCGCCTGATTCAGCCCCCGGCTCGCCGCCATCTGGGCGGCCTGCGACTGGTCCATCAGGCTGCGGGTGACGTTGGCCCGCTCGGCGCTGCCGTCGTCGGTTGCGCGCTTGGTCAGCAGCTGGTTCACCGCATAATCGGCCCGCTCCTGGTTGGCCGCCTGCTGGTAGATCCGGTTCGCCGCCTGGTTGTCGGCCTTTTTGGCAGCCTGGTGCTGCGTGAACTGCTGCGTTGCGGCGCCGATCACCGCAATGGCCGTTGCGACCCACGTCATGGCTGTGCCTCCAATTCCAGCGGCTCGTCGTCGGGCATGATCACCAGCGCCTCGATCCGCTCCAGATCTGTTTCGTCCGTGAGGTGGACGGTTACCAGTTCGCTCGGCGCGTGCGCGTAGATGGCGCGCTTCATGCCAGGCGGCGAGTCGATGACGTGGAAGCCCTGCAGCTCCACCATGCCGTCGGCAGTGCGCAGGGTGACGTGGCCAGAGACAATCAGGGCGTGCCGGAAGCGGTGACGCTTCCCCACCACCAGCGCGCCGGCCGGCATCGACATACGGCGCAGATACTGGCCGGGGAGGAATGTGTGCTCCACCGGCATGTCTGCCTGCGGCAGCTGCGCGCACAGGTCCTGCAGCTGCACGATGTCAGCCAGCGAAGGCTGGCTCACCAGCCGTGCCATGGTACTGATCACGTCAGGCAGCGCGCTCATCGTGCACCGCCGTAGCCGAAGCCGGGCTGGTACAGCGTGTTGTAGAC
Organism: Stenotrophomonas sp. YJH_SMC_46; assembly: GCF_059370315.1. Taxonomy (NCBI): domain Bacteria; kingdom Pseudomonadati; phylum Pseudomonadota; class Gammaproteobacteria; order Lysobacterales; family Lysobacteraceae; genus Stenotrophomonas; species Stenotrophomonas sp. YJH_SMC_46. The sequence goes on along the minus strand of NZ_JCAFTO010000003.1, from coordinate 568,057 downwards.
GTCGCGGAAGCCCCGGCGGTCCGCTGCCGCCTCGCGACTGCGGGTGTACACGTCAGCCAGGCCGCCGAAGATCTCGCCCAGCGAATCAGCCCGAAGTCGGCCCTGCGCGGCCTGCAGGTTACCTTGCAGCGCCTGCGCCGACTGCGTGGCGCCGCTGGTCAGGCTCATGCCGCCGGCGACCTGCGACAGCAGGTTCTGGCGTGAGGTCTCGTCCGATGCCTTCAGGTCGGCCAACGCTCCCTGCGCCAGGCGCTCGGCATCCAGCACGCCGCGCTGATAGTCCTCGCCCAGGCGGCGGTTGGCGTCCACGGCCGCAGATCCGCCGGCGAGACCGCTGCGGGCCATCGCGAACTTCAGGCTTCGGTCTGCCTGCTCCTTCTGCCGACCGAGCTCGCCGCCGTAGAAATCCCGAGTGGCGCCCAGGAAGTCGTCGTAACCGGCCTGCCGCGAGGGTGCGCTGTAGAGCCGGTTCACCTGGTCGGTGGCGCGATTGATGTTCGAGGTTCGCCACGCCTCGGTCTGTGCCGCGGCGTTGGCCGCCTTGCTTCCGCTACTGCCGCCCATCAGGCACCTCGCATACGTGAAAAGTGAGCGATGTCCTCGCCGTTGGCGCCCTGCCCGCTCCAGACACCGTCGTCCTGCATCCCCAGCGATCGTTCGAACCATTCGATGGCTGCCAAGCGGTCAGCCAGAGCGTTCACCTGCAGCCGCCGCGCTCCGGCTGCAAACAGCTGGTCGATCAGCCAGCGGCTGGCCTTCGTCATGGCGCGCCACTGCTCGGCCCAGCCCTGTTCCGTGCCAACCATCCACGATTGCCAGATGCCCGGGCCGACTGGCTCGAATCCACCAGCGGCAGCCGGTGTGCCATCGGCGCGCAGGACAGTGAGGGCATACGGTGAAGAGGTGGCCCAGGCATTCACCAGCGCGTGTGCGGTGGTGTCGGGGCTGTAGGCGGGGCCGCCCAAAACGGCCCGGAACTGGCGCTGCTCGTCGTGCCGAAGGATGTCGGCCAGCACCACCAAGTGGAGTGGCCGACAGGGCACAACATTGCGCGGGAGACGGGGGGAAATCATGCCGAAATGCTGACTTCCTACCCCCCTTGATCAATGGTCACGCCATCGGGCGGAAGTCCTGCACATAAAGGCCGAAGGCATTCCACTGCCACGCCTCGGTGCCGTCGTAGACCAGCCGCACCGCGAACGTTGGCGCCGCCATCGACATTGGCACCGGGCCACCGGTGAGCGTGTCCGGATCGACCTGGTATGCAGGGGTGAACGCCCCGCCATTGGTCTGGTCGAAACCGATCTGAATGCCGACCTTGCCCCGCCCGACCACCTCGAACCCGTACAGCATCTTCGTGACGCCCGCCGGGCCGAAGTCGAGCCACGGCCACTGGATGACGCCTTGGAACGGGGTGACCACGCCTGGGGAGAGCTCGTCCCCGATCGCACCGTCCACCATGCGATAGATGCGGTTGGCCGAACGCAGATAGAGTGCGTCGCCCTGGATGGCCCAGGTGTGCACCTCGAACGGGAAGACATACCGCGACCAGGCGCCCACCTGCCCGATCTGGGTCATGGTGTAGACGAACACCTCTGTCTGGCCGTCCTTCGCGAACATCAACCAGTACTGGCCAGCGGCCGGGAAGTACAGGCCGCGCGGCACCACCGAAGCCTGCGCCAGCCATGCCTGCACCAGCGGGTCGATCGGCATGCCTACGTCGCCGGCCTGGAAGTTGGTGCTGCTGGCGGCGATGCCCACGCTGCGCACGCCCTGGCTGGCCAGGAACAGCAGGTCGTTGCCCACGGCTGCGATGGCGCGGTGCTGGGTGCTACCCACCGGCAGCGCGTCGAGCAGCGACATGCTGGCCGGGTCTTCATCGATCTGCCACAGCTGGAATGCCTCGGCGTTGAAGACGGTCAGGTTGCCGCGATAAAGCCCCATCGCTGCCACTGGGTTCGCGCCGTAGTTCTGCAGGCCGGTGGGGAGGAACCCTGCATCGTTGGCGCTACTCCAGTCCTTCGGCGCCACGGTTGCGCTGTAGGGCACGGTGTCGCCATCGCCGGCGAAGACCTTCGAGGCACCGATCAGCACCACCTTGCTGTTCGGGCAGTTCGGGTCCTCCACGCGTCGGCTCACGGCTTGCCACGTCACGCTGCCATCCGCGACGGTACCACCCACGCTGGTCGGCCATGCTGGCTCACTGCCGCCGCTGACGTACAGCGGAGAGGCCGTCCAGGTCACGCGGGTGACCGCGACAGCTTCCCAGGTCACCCCGCCATCGACCACGCGCTTGCCCAAGATGTTTGGCCAGGCCGGTTCCGTGGCACCGGTATGAGCTACCACATCCTGCACGGCGCGATACACCAGGCCAGCAGGGAGACCGTTCACCGCTCCACTGACAGTGAGATTGTCGGCGTAGGTCAGGTGGTCATGGTCACCCACCGACCACAGCGCGACGACGGCCCTGGCATATGCCGCGCCGCTGGGCTTCTGCGAGACGGCAGTGGAGATCGCCGCATCGCTGCTGACAATGTTCCCCTGCGCGTAGGAGATCATCACGTCGTCCTTGTCGTACCACCGGACCTCCACCCAGCCGCGCGTTGCGCCGGCCTTGGCCGGTCCTTGCTCAATCAGGCAGTTCGCCGTGAGCGATGCTCCATCAGCGACCACAAAACGCGCCTTGTTCACCGCGGCGCCGTCGCTGATGCGCCCCGGCAGTTGCAGCTTGCCCGCAACGATCTGTGCACCGCCTTCCAGATCCCAGCCGGTGTTGCCGTCGGTGAAGTTGCCGTTGATCGGTGCCGTGTCCGTCGGACTGGGCAGGTTCACCGGCCGGATCAGGTCGCCCTTGGCTACCTGCTTGGCAGCAGTCCACTGCGGCACCGAGCCGCCGGCAGTGCCGCTGCCGGCATTCCCCAGCGGGTTCTCCAGTGGAACGTCCTCGTTCACGGTGCCGCCGGTAATGGCTGGCCACTGCGGCTCAGTGTCGCCGGAGCGCGCGTTCGCTCCGCTCACCGAGCTGACCGTGTACTTGAAGCCGTTGTTCGCCGTCGGCACTACGACGTTGCCCACCGTGCGCGCCGCGTAGGCCTCCCACGTGGCGTGGCCACCACCGGTGTCGACCAGCGAATAGGCCAGGCCGTTGGGGGCCGTCGGACTGACCAGTGCCCCCGGCAGGTAGGTGGTGTTGGCTGCCCACGGCTTCCCCTCTTCCAGCCAGTAGTGATAAGTCGACCCGTCGGAGAACTCGGCCACCACGTACAGGAACCCAAGGTATGGCAGCGAGTAGTGGATCTCCTTCAGCGTCGCCGCGCCGTTGCTCGGGTGCTTCAGCACCACCACCGAGTAGCCAGGGCCAGCCGGCATCACCTGGTCGGCATAGACCACGAACGCGCCCTTGAAAGAGGTCAACCCGATCGTCCCGGGCGGCAGGTCCAGCTGGATGCGCGCCGCCTGGCGCATGCGGATGGTCCGCGCAGCAGTAACGTAACCATTGAGCAGGTCGAACAGCGCATCCTCCGATGCGCCGCCCTTGTCGCGCAGGCGGGTGATGCCGGCCTTTACGGCAGTCAGGTAGGTGGCGCGCATCAGTAATCCTCCGGCCAGCCGCCAACGGGGATCGGGCGCCGCGCCGGCGGGATCTGCCGCGTGCCGGGGATGTAGCGTCGAGTGCCATGGGACCCGGCGATCAGCTGCCGCACGTAGGCCTGGGCCTGCTGCATGTAGTTGCCGGCGTCTGGCTGCTTGTAGTGCGCCTTTGCGTTCGCCAGCGCGTGCAGGAACACCGCGCGGCTGTTGACCGTCAGCAAGTCGTCGTCACCGGTGAGCCACTTCAGGCCCAGGTGACCGCGGATCTTGATCGTGTACGCACGGTCAGGCGCCGGGAAAATCTCTATGCAGTCGGTGATCCGGTAACAGGCGGGCTTGCTCAGCGAGGTGCTGGTGTACAGCACCGGGTCGATGCCCTCGATCAGCGGCGTCCACTGCACGTCGTCCTGAATCCCCGCCCACGTGATGCGCCGGAAGTCCAGGTACTGGTCCAGATCCAGCGGCACGTCGTACAGATTGGCACCGGGCACGCACTGGATGGTCCACCAGCGCTCGGTGCGCAGTTCCTTGTACTGCTGGTACAGCTGGTCCTGAGCGTCACGAATGAAGCTGTCGACCATCGCATCGAGGTCAAACGGCCGGCGCTGCGCCATCTCCTGCAGGCGGCTGTAGTAGGCCTCGGCATCCTTCTGGCCGTACTTCGCCTTCGCATCGGCGATCGCCTGCATTTCCACGGCCACGCCGTCGATCAGGGTCTTGTCGTCGCCTTCGACCAGCGGCGCCTTCCCGTCGCTGTAGCGATCCATGGCGTACCGCTGCAGCAGCGAGTCCTGCGCGGTGTTGATGATCTGGTCCACGTCTGCAGACTTGGCCACCGTGGTGATGTAGCCGCCCAGCTGGTCGTAATAGGCCTTCGCGTCCTGCTGGCCGTGGTGGGCCTTGCCGTTGGCCAGGGCCAGCAGGAAGACGGCCCAGGGGTCGAGCGTGGTCACGTCGGCGTCGTCATGGAACGGTGCCAGCGGCGTGCTGACGCTCAGCCGGTACTGGTGCTGCAGCGCAACCTGCGCTTCGGAAAGGAAGTTGGTCAGCAGCTCCTTGACGCCCGGCGCCCAGGCATCGGCCGTGGCCTGAGCAGAGAAGCCGAGCCGGCGCAGCAGGTCCAGCCGCAGCGATGCCATCGTGCGCGGTGCAGGCGTGCCCACATAGGTGAAGCCAAGCGCCGTCGATACCGTCTGCCGCAGCTGGTCGAACGTGCGCTGCACCTTCACCGGCTCGACCACGAAGCCAAGCCGGCGGATCACCTCCTGCCGTGCCTTCTTCAGGGACCATTCCACGCCCAGCGATGACAGGTTCACCTGGCCGGTGTCGTAGTTGATCGGCGCGTCATACCCCAGCGGGCTGTCGTAGACGTTGCCGCCATTGACAATGATCGGTGCGTTGTTGCCGCCCATATCGTTCTCCAGAAAGAAAAACGGCCGACCGAGTCGCCCCGGCCGGCCGCCAGCCCGCCGCCAGCGGACTTAAACGGTTTCGCTGCCCTGGTCGCCCAGCGCCGCGCTGATGGCGTCGATCACGCCCTTGCGGTTCTTGCCTGCCTTCTCGATCTCGGCCAGTTCCTGCAGCTCTTCATCGGTCAGGTTGTCCAGCGCTTCCTCGATCTCGGCGACGGTCTTGCCGGCGAGGGCTTCCAGCTCGGTCGGCTGGTCGTCTTCTTCCTCGTCGTCTTGGTCTGCCTGCTGGGCTTCGTCCTTGGCCGCAGCGATGCTGGATGCCACCGCCTTGGCGAAGTCACGTTCGTTGCGGTAGGCGTACTTCAGTGCCTCGGCACCTTCCGCAGTACGGCCGTACTTGTTCTGCAGGCCGGCGAACACTTCCGCCATATCGAAGTTTTCAACCCCGATGGCCTCGCGCTTCGATTCGCTGATGGATTCCGGCGGATACAGCTCTTCCACGATCGGCAGCTCGTAATCGAAGATCTGCACCGGAAGCTTGGTGGTTGCGTCGCGGTCGATGACCAGCGTCAGCAACAGCAGGGATACGGTCTTGGCCATTACTGCACGCCCTCCAAGGTGATTGGCGCCGTCGCGGCGGTGCCAGTGCGGATGAAGTCCGGCAGGTCGGCGATCTCGACCACCGGCGCCAGGTTGGCGGCCGCGCTCAGCACGGTGAACCAGCCCGAGCTGCCTGCGGCCGGGGTGCTGCCGTCGGCCGGCGCTTCATGGCCTTGCAGCAGAACTCCGGTGGTCACAGCAGTGTTGTCGCCCAGGTTGGCAAGGCCTTCGCGGCCCCAGCCGCCCAGCAGCGGGGTCTTGTTGAGCTTGACGATGGTGCCCCCGGTCGGGAGCGTCTTCACGTTCGGCATTTCGTTCTCCTGCCGGCGAGGCATGCCCCCGCCGGCGTTGCGTGGGGTCAGGCGATCGAGAAGACCGCGTTGCTGTTGCCCTTCTTCAGCGTCAGGCCGTAGTGCGCCGTCATGCCGAAGTAGTGGGTGTGGCGGTCGTACACGCGCGGCGGCGTGCGGCGGACCATCCAGCGGCCCTTCACCGGGCGCAGCTTCAGCGACTTGCTGTTGAGGAAGTAGCCGCGCTTCTTCCACGGCACCGCGATGGTGCCCAGCAGGTCGTCCAGGGCGTCGAAGGTCGGATCCCACACCACCGGCACGCCCTTGAAGGCCAGGGCCTTGGTGGACGGATCGAGGGTGACGCCACCGGTGGCCGAGGTGCCCATGGTGATCTGGCGGCTCATGACCTTCAGCGCGTCAGCCTGGATGGCGTCGTACATGTCAGAGCCGACCACGATGAAGTCGGGCGCACCCAACTTGCCGTAGGCGATGGACTTGCGCCACAGGGTTTCCAGATGCGAGATCAGGTTGCCGGCCGTGGTGGTGCTGATGCCGATGTCGGCCCAGTTGCGCCAGTACGGGGTGGCCGCGCGATCGATGCCGCCGACCGTGCCCACGGTCGGGGTGGTGCTGACCAGCGCGTCCAGACCTGGAACAGCCTTCGGGTTGGTGGCGCCGTCCAGGTGCACTTCGATGTCCCAGTTTTCCTGGAAACCGTCCTTCAGGGTGGTCCAGTTCTCGTCCAGGATGTTGACGATCTGGATCTTCTCGGCTTCGGTCATCACCGCGTTGCGGTCATCGGTGAGGATGATGCCGTTGTTGGCCAGCTCGGTTTCGTTGAGGGTGAAGCCGTCGAAGGCCTCGTAGGCCTGGAACGGGGCCAGGCGCACGGTCTTCTTGCGGTTGTAGGTGACCTGGTCGTCACCGGTGTAGTTCTGGTAGTTCGAGTCGTTGGTGTAGCGGATCTTCTCGTTGAAGACGCCGTTGCCGAAGATCGAATCCTGGCGGTTCTGGATCAGCCAGTTGGCCAGCGGGCGCTGGGTGGTGAACTGATCGATCGGGTCGTTGGTGGCGTAGGACTGCAGCTGGGTATTGGCACCAGACAGCAGTTGCGCTGCGGTAAGCGGCATGGGAATGGCCTCGGAAGGAAAGATGGCCAGCCCGCAAGGGCTGAGGGTCTTTCCGCGTTCCGAGGGCGCGAGGCTCGTTACAGCGCTACCGGCGGCGAACCCGGCTTACGTCACACGCGGGGCGGCTGGTGCGCCGCTCGGTGGTCAAGATGCCAGCGCTGGTGGACCCGTCAATGGGCGCTGGCGGTACACTCGGCGAGCCGGGGCAAGCCGGCTATCCAAAAACAGGGGCAATGGAATGATTTTTCCCGCAGAAGCATTTTTCGCTGCTGAAGCACGCGAGGTTCCCGCCGGTCATTTCTATTTGAAGGACGGCAATTGGTTTCTCTCAGTTGATGCAAACCAGGGCCAAGGCGGGTACATGTCCGCCGTGCAGCTCACTGGCGATTTGGTAGGGCTGTTTCTCCCCAACCCGGCCGGCGTTTCGACCTACATCGGCGGCGGATGGAAGGTGGAGGCGCGCATCGAATGGATTTCTGAAACCGTCGATGGCCAACGCGGAAACTGGAACGCCGCATTGGTGCTGGGCGACAAGCCCTACCTCTACGCCCAGTACGGCCAAGGCGACAGGTTCTTTGGCTTGGACGGTACCCAGTCGAATGGAAGTGGTCTCAGCGATTCGCGCCGTCGCTTCACCCAGTGGTCTGGATGGATGGTCGGGCCGGATGGCGATGACATCGGCGACCAGCCATTGTTCGAAGTGGTTTCGGTCCCGCGAATCTACTGATCCAGAAGAGAAGGGGCCGAAAGGCCCCTTCTCCGTTACTGCCCGCGCGCCCGGGCCGCTTGCACACCGATGTCGAACGCGTTCTCGGGAGTGATCTTCGGCGCCACCGGCGCAGCAGAGTTTGCCCTGACCGGGTTGGGGGCACTTCGGGCGATAGGTGCCGCCGCCGCGGGAGCAGCGACGGCCGTGGCGGGCAGGGCCAGGTAGGCGCGGTGGATCTCGGTCTGCCACTGAGCAGGCGGCAGCGTGCGCTGGATGATGTCGATCGTCGGTGCCAGCAGCGCCAGCTTCTGGTCGAACTGGGCATCGCCTGCCCGGAGCTGCGCGCCCAGCTGCTGCACGGACGTCAGCCCCTGCTGGTACTGCAGATCCTGCTGCTGGCGCTCCTGCTGCGCCTGAGTGTGGTTCTGCTGCAGCTGGCCGGTCTGCCGGTGCTGAGCCAGTTCCAGCGCCACGTCGCGGGTGATGTCGCCCGAGTTCACGCGGCCGGCCAGGTCTGGGTGCGCGCTCAGCGGGTCGAAGCCAGGCGCCTCGCGGCCCAGCTGCTGGCCCAGCCACTGCAGTTCGCCCTGCATGCGCTCGTAGGCGTCTGCCATGCGCCTCGGGTCGCCGGAGTTGATGTCGGACAGGTACCGCAGCGCGCCGCCAAACTGCTCCGGCGTGGCGCCGGTGCTCTGGACGGTTTCCTGCCACTGGCTGACCCGCTCGCGGGCATCCCGCGCCTGGGTGTGCAGCTCCTGGAAGCGCTCGGCTGCGCGTTCCTTCAGGCCCAGCTGCTTGACCTCGTCGTCAACGGTCGGCTGCTGCGGCTGCGCGGGCGGTGCAGGCGGCGTCTCGTTTGCGGGCGGTGCGTTCGGGTCGGCGGCTGCCGGCGTGGCCGGTGCGCCGTCCTGCGGCGGCTGGCCGTCTGCTGCCGCCAGGGCGTCGCCGGGCAGTGCGTCCTCACGGGCCTCCTGCTCGCGCGCGGCTTCAACGCCGGCGGAGAAGGCATCCAGATCAGCAGCAGCGGGCTGCGGTGCGTCCCCACCGTCGGCAAGCGGCGGTGCGCCAGTGTCGGCCGGCTGGACGTCGGACGGGATGGTATCCGGCGTGGCCGGGGTGTTCGGGTCTTCGATGTGCATGGTGGTACCTCTGTTGGCGGCGGGTTAGAGAGGCGGGGCGACAACGCCGCCCACGGGTGCTGCGGTGGGTACCGGCGCTTCGGCCGGCGGGAGGGCTTGCATCGGGTCGGCAGGCGGCATGCCGGGCATTGGCGGCGCATCGATCACGGCGCCAGGCGCAACCTGCGGCACCTGCGGAATGAAGGTGTAGGCGTCGATCGACGTGTCGCCGGTGCGCTCGATGGTTTCGACCATCAGCTGCTCCAGGCTGTTGGCGATGTCCAGCGGCGTTGCGCCGCGCATCTGGCCGATGGTGACGACGGCCTCCTGCAGCTGCGGCAGGATCGCGCCCCACTGCTGCCGGCGCAGGTTTGACGCCGGGCGTCCCGAGCTGCCGGCGCGGATGTCGACGTTCAGCAGCGCGGAGACCAGCTCAGGCAGCGGCGCGTTGAACCACAGCGCCTCGGGCCCGGCGATGTCGCTGACCTCTTCAGGCGACAGGCCGGCGGGCGACATGGATTCCTCGGCCGTGTATTGCGCGATCTCGCCCAATACGTCGTCCAGGCTGTCGCGGCTGTAGCCCAGGCGGGATTCGGTGCCCTGCTGCTGGATGTCGGCCTCGGTGGCCGTCTTCGCGGTCTGGATGCTGGAGGACAGCGCCTCTTGGATGCCCCAGATCAGTTCCAGCTCGGCGCGGATCGGCGCGGTGTCATACAGGACGGCGTCGATCTGGTTGTACTGGATGGGGAACAGCACGCTGGTGGTGGGCAGGCCCTTCAGGTCCAGGCCGACCATTTCGCCGACTGCGGCGCCCTCCAGCTTCGCCGCATCGTCCGGCTCTACAGCGCCGCGATCGAAGCCCAGCTTCGGGATGGCTCGGCGGCGATGCTCGCGGTAGTTGGTGCGGGTGCGGTTGTACTCGTCCAGCAGGGCTCGCGAACGGTCCACCAGCGACTGCGGGTGCCGCTCCCCATCCACCCACAGCGGCGCCCATTGGAAAAACGGGTAGAAGCGCGTGCTGCGCTGGTCGGGGGTGTACGGCTGACGCAGGTTGCGGCGCAGGCCGGGCGTGATGGTGTGCACCAGGTTGGTGGTCAGGTCCCACACCTCCCAGATGCACAGGAAGCGCGGGCCGGCGTCACTGCCCTGCCCCGCTGCCGTTGCGCTGCGGAACACCTCAGCATCGCTGTCGCTCACCACGCCATCGGCCGAGGCGAAACCGCCTTCGCGCGTACGGCTCTCGGGCTGCACGTGGTAGTAGGCCTCAGCCTTGCCCAGGTCGTCGCGCAGCTCCGGGAACGTGGCCTGCGCCTTGTCGTACGGCATGAAGGTGCGGTGGGCGATCCACGGCGAGATGGCGTAGTCCTTCAGGGTAGCCACGTCCATGGAGACCTGGATGTCTTCGCCGCGCACGAAGTCGAAGACCAGGCCGTTGTAGATGATGTGCTCGACCTGGGATTCCAGCGTCTGCATCTGCTGCTCATATTGAGCCTTCAGCAGGTCCGGGTTGGCGGCGTTGCCCTCGGCCAACTCGGTTTCCATCAGCGACAGCGCTTCGAGTTTGGCGCGCAGGTCGGCAATGCGCTGGTCCGTGGTCGGGTCGCGCTCGGTCTCGCGGTGCCATGCCGCCTTGATCCAGCCAATGCCGATGCTCAGGCCCGAACGCACCATGGCGTCGGCGGCGTGCTTCAAGCGCCCGCGCTTCCACAGCGAGGCGATGACGATCTCCAGCGTGCGGCCGACCTGCTTGGCCAGCTTCACCCGGCTGGAACCGACCGACTCGGCGGGCTGCACGGCTGGTTCGGGGTCGCGCGCATACAGGAACGAGGTCAGCAGGTTCACGTACGTGCCGGCGATCGGCACGCTCACGTCATAGACCGGATCCACCTGGTTGCGGCAGTAGCGCCGATCCAGCGCATAGCCCTTGCGGGCGTGCTTGTCGAACTCGCGCGACTCCTTGATGCGCTTGTGCCAGTTGGCAACGTCTGCCTCTTCCTGTGCCAGCGCCTGGGCCTGCGCCTCGCGCTCTGCGTCGGCTGCCTGCTCGGCCGCCAGTGCGTCGGTGAAGCTGTCGGCGGTGGGCATGGTCACAGGGCGGATCTCCTACGTTCGGCGAGTGAGGGCTGGTCGGAATGCTCCAACCACTGGCGGCTATGGGGCACCAGCACCCGAGGCCGTTCAATGGACGGTCGGTCTCGCGCGCTTACTGCGGCGGGGAATTTGCTGTGGATGAAGTAGCCGAGGGCATCCGGCGGATGGTCGAAACCGGTCGTCTTGTCGGGCAGCCCGTTGGCGTCGTACGGCTGCTTCTCCAGCGCCTCGGTCAGCTTCGGGCAGTTGCGCACGTTCACCAAGAAGCGGCGGCGGCGCTTGGCGTTGAGGATCATCGCGTTGACGCTGACCACGCGGGAGCGGATGCGCGGGTTGGCCGCCGGCACCACGATCGTCATCGACCGCTCGGCGCGGATCAGGCCCAGATCGGACGTGCTGGCGTTGTTGGTGTGCTGGCTGTCGCCACTGGCGTCCGGGTAGATCGTCATGCGGTGGCCACCGAACTGGTCCCGCAGCGCCTGGATCATCGCCGGGGTGTCGCGGATGCCAGTCAGCTCAGCCAGCGCCATCGGCTCGCCGTCACGGATCACGCAGACGATGGCCGTCATGTTCAGCACGTTGAAGTCCATGCCGATGTGCAGCGCCTCGCCGTCCTGGATCTCGGCCGTCGTGTTGTTGGCGGTGCGGGAGAACGCCGGGTATACAGACCCGGTGGTCAGGTTGACGAACATCCCGTCGATGTAGGCCTGCACCAACTGGGGCGGATAGCTCTCGAACAGCGACGGGATGTAGTCGTCCGGCAGGTTGGCCTCGTTGTCGTAGGTGCTTGCGTGCACCAGGCCGTACAGCTCCTGCAGCTTGGGGTTCTCACTGGGCAGCTGGTGGAACTGCTCGTAGACGAAGTTGAACCCCTCGGGGGTGGTCGTCACATCGATGCCGTTCTGCAGGCCGTCGGCCTTCACGCGCAGGCGGGCTATGATCTTGCGCCAGGCGTCCTGGGCCTTCCGCTTCTTCAGCGTGTCGATCTCATCGACCAGGGCCTTGCCGACCTTGAAGCCGACGATGCTGGCCGGGTTGTCCATGGACCGGCAGATGATCGTGCCGCGGTACTGGCGGCCTGAGTACAGGTGGGCCTCCTTGTTCGACTCGACGATGCGCGCGCGCAGGCCCCAGTCGTAGGCCACTTCCTCGATGGTCGGATAGAAGATGTCGCGGATCTGCGGATAGCTGGGGGCGAAGTAGCCGGCCGGCACGCGCGGATGCGTCCACACGTGGCTGCACAGCGAGCCACAGCCAACCCAGGTCTTGCCCGAGCCGAACCCACCCACGAAGGCGCGGAACTTGTGCGGCAGCTGCAGGAACGCGGCCTGCGGTTCGTTAAGGGTTGGCATTCCGGCGGCGCCCGCTGACCACGTTCACCGTGACCGCGACCGGTGCTGGTGTCTCGCCCTCGTCCTCGCCCTCTGGCTTGTCGCGCCAGCTGCCCGGCTTGCGGTTCTTCAGCCAGAAGATCGCTGCGGTGGTGTCCGGCGGAAACTGCTTGTCGGTCGAGGTGACCACGATCTCCCCTTCCACCACCCGGACGTCGTCCTCTCGGCAGCGGTAGCCGGTCGCCCGTTCGAACAGGGCGCGCTCCACCCGCAGGTCGGCCTCAGCCTTACTCAGCTTTAGGGCTTCCGAAAACTCGGGGTGCTTGATCTTCCACAGGTTGACCGTGGACAGGGCCACGCCGAAGAACTCCGCCACTTCCGGGTCGGTGCAGCCCCTACGGCCCAGCAGTGCGGCCTGGCGCGTGTACTCAGCACGGTACTTCGTTGGCCTGCCACCCTTCGAAGGGGATTTTGCGGCCTTCTTGGCCGGTTTGGCCTTCGGCGCTTCTGGCTTCTTGCGGGGCATCAGCTCGCCCTCTGCGGGCAAGGCTGCCGATTCCCGGGGGCATGAACGTCACCATGGAGAGGCAAGTCCCCATGGCCGCCGCAACGCGGCTCTCCCCGTGTCGGCTGCACGCTGTTGTCGACACCTGCGTGCTGGTCGTCCCGGTACTCGCCCCGGGTGGCTTCCTGACTGTTCCGCCACCAGGGCGACGGGCTGCGATCGATAGCCGGCACCGTTCCGTCGGGACGGACGATGCTCGCGTGCAGCAATTCCATGGTGGATAGCGTCTGGCGGTCGCTCATGCTGCTGTTATCCCAGCCTGAGCATTCCGATCAATGGCGATCAGGCGGCAGCGAACAATTCCAACTGCATCGGCCAGCGGATCGGCTCGGGCTGCTCCCAGCCGTAATGCTCCCGCAGGTCCTCGGCGATCTGCTCCGGGCTGGGGAAACTGACCCGTTTGCCGTCGGCGGTGTCGGCGCCGTAGAGCCCGAACAACCAGTCGGGGTGTTCGCGCAGCATGCCCTCCCCCGCTGCCGAGCCGATGCGCAGGGCGAAGATGCTGCAGGCCGGGTCACCGAACACATAGCTGCCCTCGCCCTGGGCATTGCGGATGTCGCGCACGCGGGAAAGCACCTTCCGGGCCACCACCAGCACGTCAGCCTCGCTGGCCACGGCAAGGCTGACCGCTGACCGGCGGAACTGCCGGTGCGGTGCTGCTTGCCTGGTCGTCTGGTTGTCGGTCTTCTTGCTCATGATCGTTCCCCCGGTGGGGTTCGTCGGGATCAGGCTGCGGCCTCGTCGGTGATGTGCGAGGCCAGGTGGGTGTTCTCGAACCACAGGGCGATGAGCAGCGCGTCGGCGCGGCCGTTGTCCTTCTTGCGGCGCAGGGACGGCGCAGCGGATGGGAACCGGCTGATCGCCAGCACGCGGGCGGCGTCCTTCTCCTGCTTCAGCAGCCCGAACGACCGCTTCCAGCTGGCCGGCTCTGCTCTGATGGTCGGTATGCCCAGCAGCTCCAGCACAGCCTTGGCCTTGCCGTAGGTGTCGCCGAAGTTCATGGAGGACTGCGCACCCTGCTTGCGGCCCTTAGCCGGCATGGCCCGCACGCGCTCAATGCAGGCCGAGACGTGGGCACCAGGGTTCATCTCTCTGGCGGCGCGGATGAACAACGCCAGGGCGCGCGCGTCGAGCTCGGTGTGGCCGTCGACTTCCATGGTGGGGGTGTCGATCACCGGCCCTGCCTCGCCGTCCACCAGCGTGGCAATGGCGCCGGTCAGGCCCGGGTCAATGCCGAAGGTCAGGCTGCGCGCCATGGCCGCACCCTCCCCCAGTACTGATCGAGCGCGGTGTTCTGCAGGTCCAGCAGGTAGTCGTCGTTGCCGATCTCCTGGCGGAACCGGCGCGGCTGCTTGGCGTAGGACGGGCCGAACAGCGCTTCGCAGGTATCCGCATCCATACCACCGAAGGGCTCGCCGCGGTGCGACCACGGATTCAGGCCGATGGTGAAGTCGTGGCCCCGGCGCTTCTGCCCATGCTTGCCGCCCACGGTCAGGTGGTGCACCTCACATGGCACTGGCTTCTCGCCGAAGGAAATGCCCAGCGCGTAGGCCACGATGCAGCCAATCTCGGCGATGGCGTCCATACGCTGCCGTTGTGCGATGGTCGGCTTGCCCGTCGATCGTCCGCCCTTCATCCTTGCACCTCCACGCACTCAAGGAGAAGCAATGAAGCTTGCGAAGGACGAGGAATTCCTCTTGGACCGCCTGCAGTATGTAATCGACGTCCATATCGCCCAGAACGTGGTTGCAGGGATCGAGAGCTTGTGGCAATTCGGCTACGTTGAGCCGTCTGACCCCACTGATAAGAACGCCCGTCTGCGGCACACTCCAGCAGGCGGGATGCGCTACGAAGAGCTACTCCGCAAGAAGTTGGCTCCGCAGCCAGCACCAGCGACGACGCCAAGCTGGATGTAGGTGAATATGGCGCCTGCTGATCAGTAGGCGCTTTCCTTTTGCTCTGCAGGGTCAGGATCATGCCGCATACCTCTGCAGTCGCTTCGGGGCTTGGTCGCTCAGGCGCACGTTGTTCTCCACGGCCCAGGCCTGCGCGAAGGTGATCAGTTCGGCCATCTGCCCCACGGTCATGCGCCGGGTCTGGATGGACAGGTTCACGATGCTGGCGCCGTCGAGAGACGGCACCACATCGCCCTGCTGGCGGTTGGACTCGCGCGCCCACGCGTCGACCAGCAGGCGCTTCCAGCCCTCGGCGTCGATGTAGCGGCCGGCCCACTTCAGTTGGGTGGCCATCTCGCCGCAGATGGCGTGGAACATGGCGTTCTGCTCCAGGCTACGGCTAGGCTTGTACTCCTTGACGGTCACACACACGTCCTGCCCCAGCTCCAGGAACTGGCAGGCGAAGTGCCATGCAGCTGCCATGCGGTCGCGGGCATTGCCGGCGCGGAGAATGAAGGTTCCCAGGTTCATGCGGCGCGCTCCTCTTCCGTCGCCAAGGTGGTGGCCATACCCCTGCACCAGCCGGCGATCGCGTAGCCGATGGGGATCAGATCCAGATCGGCATCCACCGGTGGCAGGCCTGCCTCGATTTCCTCGGCCTGCTGAATGCACCAGTCCGCCCTCTCGTTCGGGGTCATGCGCGCTCTCCAGTTGCCATGTCCTTGCCGCTCCTGCGGCGATCGCGCGGCGCGTCGAAGCCGCCGCTGTCATCGTCTGCATCGCGCAGAACGGTTTTGAGCGAGTAGTTCGGCTTCTCGCCGTGGTGGTTCTCGAATCGGCTGCATTCGAGGTGATGCCGCAGGTAGGCGGTGCCGGTCTCGCCCTGGCGGTTCTTGGCCAGGATGAATTCCGAGATGCCGGGAGCGCCGCAGGCGTCCTTCGTGTAGTAGTCGTCGCGGTAGATGAAGGCGATCACGTCAGCGTCCTGCTCGATGGCCCCGGACTCGCGCAGGTCGGCCATCACCGGGCGCTTGTCGGTGCGGGTCTCCAGCGAGCGGTTGAGCTGCGACAGCGCGATCACCGGGCAGCCGAGCGTCTTGGCCAGCTTCTTCAGCGTGCGCGAGATGTAGGAGACTTCCTCGGTCCGGTTACCGGCCTTGGCCGGCCCCGACAGCAGCTGCAGATAGTCGACCGCGACCACGCCCAACCCGCCCTTCACCTTGGCGTGCATGCGGGACGCGCGCGCGACCAGTGAATCCACCGGCAGCGAGCCGCAATCATCGATCGCCAGCGGCAGGCCATGTAGGAAGTTGCGGGCGATGCTCAGCTTGTGCCAGTCGTCGTTGGTCAGCTCGCCCTTCACGCGCATGCGCGACAGCGGCACGCCCGAGTGCATGCTCATCAACCGCGCCAGCAGCTGCCGGCGGGCCATCTCCAGGCTGAACACCGCAGCGTGCTTGCCCTGCACTGCCACGCTGTAGACCCACTCCAGCATGTTCGCCGTCTTGCCCATCGACGGCCGGGCCGCGAGGATCATCAGGTCCGTGGGTTCCAGACCGGGCAGCTTCCTCGCCACGTTCTGCCACGGCGGAACCAGCCCCAGGTCGGCGGTTCCCTCGAACCGGGCCTCCATTTCCTCCCACATGCCCTGCAGATCGCTGCGCACCATCACCAGGCCACCGTTGCCGCCCGACTGCACGCTGAGGTTGGCGAACTTGGCGGTGGCGCTGGCAACCAGGGCATCGGCGTCCTCGTCGGCCGTGCCGTAGGCGTCGTTGGTGATCTCGGTCGCGCGCTCGATCACGCCCCGCAGCAGCGCCTTGTTGCGCACGACCTCGGCATAGCCGCGGATGTTGGCCGCTGACGGCGTGGTGCTGGCCAGCTCGACCAGGTACGCGCCATCGCCCACCAGGTCCAGCTGCCGCTGGTTCTCGAACCAGTTGATCAGCAGCACCGTGTCGAAGGGCTGTTCGCGGTCGGCCAGATCGCAGATGGCGTGCCAGATCAGCTGGTGATCGCGGCGGTAGAAGTCCCGCTCGGTCAGCACATCGCGGACCTCGCGCAGCGCTTCCGGCGCCAGCATCAGGCCGCCAAGGACGGACTGCTCAGCGTCGATCGAGTGCGGCGGCACCGGCAGGTAGGCGTAGTCGTCGCGGTAGGCAGGCTGGGCACTCACGGGGCCTGCTCCTGCTCACGGGCCTTTTCGGCATCACGCTCACGGGCCAGCTGCACGCCGGCCGTGGTCAGCTCACAACCACCTGCAGGCGGCAACCACCAGAGCTTGAACCAGTTACGGCGAACGGCATCGCGGAAGTGAGCGCGCCAGTCCTTCTGCATCTTGCCGCTGTCGCGATGCCGGCCAGCGAACTCCCGCCATGCAAGGTGCAGGAAGTCCTTCGGGATCCCAGCGTCACGGGCGAAGGCAAAGATCGGGTCCGTCCTCGGGATAGCCGATTCGCCAGCGTCCTGGCACTGGTCGAGGAAGGCAGCGAAGGTGATCTTCTCCCGCTTCTTCCGCCCTGGCTTTGCCCCCACGGCGGCAGCCGGGGGGGTATGGGGGGGCTTTTCTCCTTTCCCTTCCTTTCCCTTCCCTTCCGGGGGTGAGGCCTCGTCGAGGCCTCGGCGATCATCGTCCGAATAAGCCGGATGTTTGTACGTTGGCTTGTCGATTTTCTGATGCTTCTTCCAGCCTGTGACGTGCAAGAACTCCTTGGAAGCGTTGGTGTAGAAGACGATCAAGGAATTCGACGACAGCTCGTCGAGCCATCCCTGAACATCCGACGAGGAAATATCGTCTCCGGGGAACACTTCGGCCTTGATGGTCTTCGCACTGGCAACGTGGTTGCCGCCGTCATCGCAGAAATTCCACAGGCCGATGAACAACAGACGAGCCATCGGCGAGCATTCCATCACCTGTTCGCTGGACCAGAATTCGGGTTTGACGGTGCGAATGCGAGCCATCAGGAAGCCCTCAGCATCCCGGCCAGGCGCGACACTTCCGAGCGCCAGCACGGGGGCTCCATGGCAGCCTGCAGGTCGAAGAACTGGCGTAGCAGATTCGATTCGGTCGCAGCGCACAGCGGACCAACGAGCCGGCGCGGGATCGGACGCACACCGCGGCGCATGCGCGACACGTAGCTCTCCGACTTGCCGATGGCTGCCGCCACGTTGGCCAGCTTGTGGTCGCCGGCCTTCATCGCGATGGCCAGCGCCTGGTCCGGCGACTCGATCTGCCGCACGACCTGCAGCGGTGCGTCCTTCGGCTTCCTGGTCACGCAGATGCCCAGGTGAAGCCGTCCAGTTGGATCCGTCAGGTTGTCAGTGATTTCCATGATTTGCCTTTTCTTGCCAGGGGGTTGGGGGCGGAAATGGAGGCCCACCACAACGGAAGGCCCCGATGCCCGGTTCACTGCGGAATGCCCACGGAAACGTCGTCCAGATGATCTGGACCGGTGGGCGGTGCTTTGCCCTCGTAAGGGCGGGGGGAAAGACCCACGTGCGACCGCTGAAGCGGAAGAAGCGCGAGCCGATGGCGGCCGGTGCGGTGGGCGTGGTTGTGCCCTTCCCCACCAGGCCGGTGTGAGGTGACCATGTCAGGTGCCATCGGATGCAGACAGGCGCTCGTCCTGCCACTGGCCGAACATGGAGGCTGCGAACTCGACGCTCGTGTGCGCTTCGACGCTACGCCAGAATGCGATCTCGGCCAGGGCCGACTCGGCGTAGCCTTCGGGCACGCCACCATTCGCGGCGGCCCAGGACAACATGTGGCGGTGCGCGGCTTCCAGGAGATTCGAAGTCTTGGCGGTCATGGTTCAGGCCGCCTCCGGCGGACGAGCGCCGGTGCTGTACAGGTGGTGCAGGTTGACCGCAGCCATCCCGCCCGGCTCTCTGGTCCGGCCCTGCTTCAGATCACTGACGGTCTGCGGCGACTTGCCGATGGCCCGGCCGATCTCGGTCAGGGACCAGCCGCGCTGTTCGAGCGCCTTGATTCGGTCTGCCCAGGTGATTTCCATGTGCGCGTTCCTATGGGATGCGCCGATCCTATGGGATGCCATAGACAGCTGTCAATGACATCCCATAATGGTTTTCCGTAATGCTCGCGCCCATGAATACGATTGGCGAACGGATCAAGGAAGCCCGGCGCGTGCGCGGGATGTCGCGGCCTCAGCTCGCCGAGGCCGCCAAGATCAAGTACCCCACCTTGGCCGGAATCGAGAACAACGACCAAGCCGGAACCACGCAGCTGCCGTTGATCGCCGAGGCGCTGGGCGTCTCAGCGAAGTGGCTCCAAACTGGCAAGGGCCCGATGGAAGTAGGACTGGCCGCCGTTGACCAAGATGACTACGCCGACGTAATCGGCTACTCCCAGGCCGTGGGGTTGGGGGCCGCGGGCGCTGAGGCAGAGGAATACGCCGAGACCCACAGCCTGAAGTTCAAGAAGGCGAGCCTGCGCCGCCGCGGCATCTACGGCCGCAACCTGGCGATCTACTACGGCAAGGGCGACTCGATGGAACCGACCATCGAGGACGGGGACGCGATCCTCTTCGACACCTCAGACACTCGGGTGGCCGATGGCTGCCTGTACCTGATCCAGGTGCACGGCGCGGCGAATCCCGAGTACTACGTGAAGAGGGCCATGGTGCTGGATGGCACGGTCTTCTTCAGCAGCGATAACCCCAAGGGCGACCACCACTGGCAAAAGCCGCGGCGGATGGACTCGAAGCGGGAACCGATCACGGTCATTGGCCGTGTCCACTGGATTGGCGGATGGGCCGATTGATGAGCAAGGTTGGCTACAAGAACTTCGTCCGTTTCATTCGGGCCAAGGGGAAGATGGACGGTGGTGATGTATGCGCTACCTGCGGCACAAGGAACTGGCACGTACAGCTTCCAGATGACGACGATGGTCCGGGCAGCGAGCAAACCCTTGGAGTCGGCTACTACTCGAGATCTCAGGACGGGAAAAATCAGCTGAGCCCGCTCGTCACCGGGGCTATGCCGGTAGTTGCCATCATCTGCTCAAACTGTGGCATGACGCGTCTTTATGCAACTTCGGTCGTGGCCGACTGGGTTAAGGAGAACCCTGAAGATGAGCAATGAGCCTGACTATTGGAAAAACGTCACGCCGATTCAGAAGAAGCGCCCCGTTGATCCTCCGCCTCCGCCACCCAATGATAGCGACATGGAGAAACGACTTTCCCAGCTAGAAGCATTGGTCCCCACATTGGCAACAAAGGCTGATGTGGAGAAGGCATCGCACGACATTGCGAAGTGGGTGGTAGGGACGATGTTGGGCGGCGTTGGCATGTTCATCGTAATCATGACCTTTGTCATGAACAATGCAGTCCCCAAGGCTGCAGAGAGGTCGCCACAGCCTTCCGCGCCGATCATTATTCAGATGCCACCCCAGCAGATCCAGGCGCCAGCACCGGCCCAGCCGCCACCGCTTCCGGCCAAGCCCTGAC
Source organism: Stenotrophomonas sp. YJH_SMC_46 (assembly GCF_059370315.1). Lineage (NCBI taxonomy): Bacteria > Pseudomonadati > Pseudomonadota > Gammaproteobacteria > Lysobacterales > Lysobacteraceae > Stenotrophomonas > Stenotrophomonas sp. YJH_SMC_46. Next base: position 547,860 of record NZ_JCAFTO010000003.1, on the reverse strand, counting down.
CCCAAGAACCCCGCTCCGGCGGGGTTTTTTGTTGCCTCAAAGAAAATCTATGGTATCCCATTGACGGATTGCTATGGAATGCCATAGAGTTGCCCCGTCGGCCCACCCGGGCCATCCAAGACGGGGTCCACCATGGCAGAAGCAGTTCTCTACCTGACCGCCTGGGCAGCGCTGGTCGCCAGCGCGGTGCTGCGATACCGCCGCCAGTGCGGGGAGGCCTGAGCCATGGCCCGCCACACTGCCCACGACCGGAGCCGCGCTGCCCAGCGCAGCCATGACGGCCTCGCACCGGCCGAACCGAACGACGAGGCCTTCCAGTTCGCCTGCGACCACGTGGCGGCGGAGCTGGAACGCGAGGGCGACGTCGCCCCGCTGGTCGAGAAGCTGAGCCAGGCTCGGCACGTGATGACCCACCTCCTGACGCAGGAGGTTCCGGCCCACCTGTTGCCCCACTTCCGCGAGCTGGCCGATCTGGTCCGCGACATGTCCCGCCGCGTGAACGCCTCGATGAACGATTTCGAGGCCGGGCACATGGAGGACGCCGCATGACCGCCGCCGAACGCGAGCAGCGCCACCACGTGGTGGCCACTGTCGCCGCCAATGCTCTGGCGTTCTGTCTGGGCGTCGTTGCCACCGTACTGCTGCAGGCGGTGCTTTCGTGAGCCGCCGTCTCCGCATTGCCTGGGCCGCAGTCGCGCTGTTCGCCGCCGTCGTCGTGCCGCTGCGCATCGCCGAGATCCGCCAGGCCCACGTCGATCGTGACGCTGCCAAAGCCCGCTGGGTTGCCACCAGCAGCGTGCGCGGCTGATCCGCTCCCCTTTCCCGCCGGCGCTGCCGGCATTACGAGAGGCACCACCGATGTTCGAACTGCGCGATGCGACCGCCAAGGTCGCCAACTTCAACCCCCGTGCGGAGAAGCACGGCGACGAAAACAAGCTGGCCGGCGACCTGAAGTTGGTCGTGGCCGTCAGCAGCAGCGTGCTGGACTACTTCCAGAAGGGTCTGCGCCAGGCCCTGTACCGCAAGGCTACGCAGGGCGAGCAGCAGGACCTGATCGAGGGCGGTGACGGCCTGACGGCGGTCAAGTTCCCGAAGCTCGGCGCGCTGCCGTGGGACGAAGAGTACCCGGGCTATTCCCTGCTGATCGGCAGCGGCCTTGGGCTGTCCGAGCCGCTGGTTATCAGCGACGTCACCCTGAAAAAGCTGTCCTTCGAACCACTGGAAGGCGGAACGCTGCAGCTGACCTTCAGCGCCGTGTTCCACCCGACCAAGGCCGAAGCCGGTGCCTTGTGCGAGCAGATCAAGAACGAGGTGCAGCTGACCCTCGTTTCGCCGCTCAACACCAGCAAGGGCGACAAGCCCGTGCAGGAAGACCTGGCCGCGTAACGAATTCCCCCGCCCTCACGGGCCCCGCGCCGGCCGGGATTCCACGACGCCGGCATCCATTCCCAACGCGCCGGCGCTGCCGGCAAAGGAAACTCTCATGTCAGCACCCACGCTCCAGATTCCGCAGGACGTCATACAGCCGATCATCCAGGCCAACATCACTGCAGCCATCGCGCAAGCGTTGGGCGGTAGCGCAAACGTGCTGGAGAAGGCTGTCAGCACGATCCTCGCGACACAGGTGGACAGCGACGGAAAGCCGAGCAACTACCACCACTCATCCCATAAGACGTGGCTGGACTGGGCCATCGGGGACGCCATTCGCAAAGCCGCACGCGCAGCTATCGAGGAGCAGATCGGAACGCTGCAGGCGGCGCTCAAGGAGCAGATGGTTGCCCAGCTCACGAAGAAGAACTCGCCTCTGATCAAGCAGATCGCGGAGGGCCTGGCAGCAGGCGCCTTCAGCCCCGAGGCAATCAAGTGGCGTCTGACGATCAGTCCCGAAAGCCGCGACTGATCCACACGACGCACCCGCCCGCCCGGCGGCGGCTCCGAGAGCCGGGCACCCATATCCCATTTTTGCCGGCCGCGCCGGCTGGAGATTCAACGCCATGAATGCACTTGTGCAGCAGCCCAGCGCGCTCCCCGCGCAGCCGCGCCACCAGTTTGACCTCAGCCCGCAGACGTTCGAGCAGGCCCTGACGTTCTGCGATTACCTCGCCGACAGCGACCTGGTCCCGAAGGACTTCAAGGGCAAGCCAGCCAACTGCCTGATCGCTATCCAGTGGGGCGCCGAGCTGGGCCTGAAGCCGCTGCAGGCGCTGCAGAACCTGGCCATCATCAACGGCCGCCCTGCCCTATGGGGCGATGCGGTCATCGCCTTGGTGCGCAGCTCGCCGCTTTGCGAGTACATCACCGAGGCGGACGACGGGAGCACGGCCGTTTGCCGCGTGAAGCGCCGCGGAGAATCCGAAGAGGTGCGCACCTTCAGCATGGACGATGCCAAGGTGGCCGGCCTGCTGGGCAAGAGCGGCCCTTGGACACAGTACCCGAAGCGCATGCGCCAGATGCGCGCCCGCGCCTTCGCCCTGCGTGACGTGTTCCCCGACGTCCTGCGCGGCATGCCCATCGCTGAAGAAATCATGGACATCCCCCAGGCCGGCGCGGCGAGCAACGAGCAGCCGCGCGCCGCCATCGAGGGCCAGGCCGACAAGCAGCTGCCGCTGTACTCGGAAGCCGACTTCGCGGCCAACCTTCCGAAGTGGTGGGACATCATCGCCAGCGGCAAGAAGTCCGCTGAGGACCTGATCGCCATGCTGCAGACGAAGGCTCGCTTCACCGCTGACCAGCTGCAGGAGATCCGGAACCCGCCGAAGGACGAAGCGGAGGGTGAAGGCGAGCCGCAGAGCGGTGTTGCCGCGGCTGCCGGCGGCCTGACCCAGACTGCGGTGGAGGGCTGAGCATGCGTACCGTGAACCTGATCCAGGGCACTCCGGAATGGCATGCCCACCGCGCCGCGCACTTCAACGCCAGCGATGCGCCGGCGATGATGGGCTGCAGCCCTTACAAGACCCGCACCCAGCTCGTGCGCGAGTTCGCCACCGGCGCCGCAGTCGAGCACGACGCCGCGACCTTGCAGCGCTTCGCCGATGGCCACCGCTTCGAAGACCTGGCCCGGCCGTTGGCCGAGACCATCATCGGCGAGGAGCTGTATCCCTGCGTCGGCGTGGACGGGAAGTTCTCGGCCAGCTTCGACGGCCTGACCCTGCTGGAAGACAAGGCGTTCGAGCACAAGTCGCTCAACGACGACCTGCGCCTGGCCATGCCGTTGGACGGCACCGACGCCTGCCTGCCGTTGCACTACCAGATGCAGATGGAACATCAGGCGATGGTCAGCGGCGCCGAGCGAGTGCTGTTCATGGCTTCGAAGTGGGCCGGCGACGAACTGGTGGAGGAACGCCACTGCTGGTACGTCCCGAACCCGGAGCTGCGCGCCAAGATCGTTGCGGGCTGGGCCCAGTTCGAGGCTGACGTTGCCGCGTACGAGCCGGCGTCGGTGGCCGCACCCGTTGCCTCCGGCCGTGCCCCGGACCAGCTGCCGGCCCTGCGCATCGAGGTGACCGGCATGGTCACCGCTTCGAACCTGGCCGAGTGGAAGGCCCAGGCCATCGCCGTGTTCCAGGGCATCAGCACCGAGCTGGTGAGCGACCAGGACTTTGCCGATGCCGAGACCACCGTGAAGTGGTGCGGCAACATCGAGGAACAGCTGAAGGCGGCCAAGCAGCACGCCCTCAGCCAGACCGAGAGCATCGACCTGCTGTTCCGCACGATCGATGACATCGCGGCCGAGGCCCGGGCCAAGCGTCTGGACTTGGAGAAGCTGGTGAAGCGCCGCAAGGACGAGCGCCGCACCGAGATCGGCAACGCCGCACGCCGGGCGGTGCAGCAGCACGTGCTGGCCATCAACGAGACCCTGGGCGAGCACGCCATTCCGATGCCGACGACGCTGGTTGCCGACATCGCCGAGGCGATGAAGGGCAAGCGCTCCTTCAGCAGCATGCAGGAAGCCGTGGACGCGGTGGCGGCCAATGCCAAGATCGACGCCAGCCAGTACGCCGAGCGGATCCGCGCGAACGTGGCCATCCTCGCCGGGCATGCCGAGCACGCAACGCTGTTCGCCGACCGGGTCCAGCTGTGCGCGACGAAGGCGCCGGAGGATCTGCGCAACCTGGTCGCGGCACGCATTGCGGAGCACCAGCAGGCCGAGCAGGCACGGCTGGACGCTGAGCGCGAGAAGATCCGCGAGCAGGAACAGGCCAAGGCTCAGGAAGCGGCGGCTGCAGCGCAGGCGGTACAGGTCCAGCCGGTGCCGACTGCGGATGCAGCGCCGGCGCAGGTCGAGGCAGCCACCACCGCCAGCGCGCCGTCGCCGAGCGCCACCCAGCGGCCGGTCGTCCGGATCAAGCTCGGCCAGATCGTGGATCTGATCGCACCGCTGAAGATCGACGCCGAGGGCCTGCGTCAGCTCGGCTTCGAGCCGGTGGCCACCGAGCGCGGATCGAAGCTGTACGACGCCGACCAGGTCGACGCGATGCGCGCCGCGATGATCCGCAGCCTGCAGCGCCCACTGTCGGGCATCAATGCGCAGGCCGCCTGATGGACGGCGCCCTGCACCCTTGTTGCATAAGCGACGACTGCACGCCGCTACCGCAGCTTCTTCCGAGGAAGCTTGTTGACGGCTTGACGAAGAGCGACCTCTGCAACCTCGATGTCGACGATCGCTTGATCCAAAACTTCAGCGACGGAGTCGAGCATACGTCCCCAGTCGCGGTCATCAGCCGGATCCGCAAGGACAACCGCACCTACTTGGAAGTGGCGTACAGACTCGATTGCGACAACCACTTTGGCTGCAAGGCCCAAGTCCACTGCTGGCCACTTGGTGAGATCCACTTCGCGGCGGGACAACACATCGAGCCACTTGGCACGTTCCAGAAAGCCGTCGCGGTGCGGCCCCTCGTTTGCAAGCAACGCCTCAACAGCCCAACACGCGCCATCCCGTTCCCTCATGGGGTAATCCCTGCGAATGTTCTCCAGGCGCAGTTGCGCATTGATCACGTCGGCGCGGTAGGCCAACGCAAACAACCCGTTCGCCTTGCGCCGGCTAAATGCTCGCTGGATCGACGGAGCCAGCACAGCCACAAAAACGGCCGACACCGTTCCAACTGCCGACCAGGCATCCCAGTTCACGGCGCACGTGGTGCCGAGCCACCAGCACTCGCTGACGCCTCGACGCATTTCCCACAAGACCTTCAGCAACTCCATTGGCTGTCCCCCTGTTCCCTACTGGAGCCGATTTTGCCATGAGCAGTACCCGCTACGATCGCCGGCTGCCGAAGCGCACCGAGGGCTTCGCCTGGGGCCGGTCCATCGATAAGGTGCTGGGCGGCCACGTCCTCACTTACCGCCTGTTCCGCCGCGACCTGGCCGGAAAGCTGCACATCGAGACGCGGACGTTCCAGCTCAACGACCACCGCCGGCACATCGCGCTGCAGCTGCTGATCGCACGCCGCCAGCTGCGCGAACGCGTCGAAGCCATTGGCTATGCCCTGATCGAGGCCGAACGGGCCTCGCAAACGCAGGAGATTGCATGACCATCGACGAAATCCTCACAACCCTCGCGACGGTGCTTCGCGGTTCAGGCCTGCATTTGAGCACTCGACCGCTCCGCCGGACAGGCACCAGTACAGGCGTTCAAACGCTAATCACGGCGCTCTTCCCGGTAATTTTTGTCGTATTCCTCTCGCGGGATAATCACGGCAGGCTGCCCTTCAGAGATAGCTTTAAGTTGAAGCGCAAGCCCGCTCGCTGCAGGCTCGTACTCCATGACAGGGAGTGCGCCGATCTGCTTGGCAAGATCCGCCCTGAGCAGATCTATGATCTTCAAAAAATCTTCATAAAGCGGGCAGAATTCCTTACCAACTACCTCTTCCCCTTCTTGAGCGACGCTCAGCCGCTTCTGAGAACGCAGGATCAGGTCCATTTGTGCCAAGCATTCGCCGGTGGCCAAGGCCGTCGATTCTGGAAACGCATCCAAGTATTGAATGAAGGATCGGCAGAGCTCGATATCAATGACTTTCACATTGTCAACAGCGGCATTGTAAAGCGCCGGTGTCAAAGGAGCGCGCATAACCTTCAACGTCGCAGCAACGTGGAGGCCTTGAATGTTCAAGGAGGACAAGAGAACTCTCGCCATCGCATGAGCGCGGAGTCGGTGCGCCTTTCGGGCAATAGTAACTGGCCGAATGCCGACATACAGAGCGACCGCAGCGGCGATGAACGTCGCAATTGCGGACCAAGCCGCCCAATCGATGTCGAGCAAAAAACACTGCGAGATGCTGCTCATGAAGTAACCCCCCTGTGGACTGGCCGGCATTCTGCCATGCCAATTCGGCTGGAGGAGATCGACCATGTCTGACCAGCTGCTCACCGCTGCAATGGTCCACGTGTTCGCCCTGGCCGGGTTTGCGGCCGGCATCGCCACCCTGTGGGCGATCAGCCGCGCATGCCGCGCCGCGCGCAATGGGCTGCGCTGGTGCTGGCGGAGGTGCGCTCATGGCTGAGGCAATCGACCACCGCGAGGTCGGCCGGCAGTTGGCCAGCATGTCCGGGGTAGACCTCGACTCGGCTCGGCCGGCGACCGTGCGCACCTGGGAAGCACGGGGCCTGGCCCTGCAGGCGCTAGCGCGCGGCGACATGGCCGAGGCGCAGAAAGTCATGAATCACGCGAAGGGAGGCATCGCATGAAGGCCATCGATCTGTTCGCCGGCGGCGGCGGATTTACTGAAGGCGCCGAGCAGGCTGGCTGCGAAGTGGTGTGGGCCGCGAACCATTGGCCTGCAGCCGTCGAGACGCACGCGGCAAACCATCCGCGCGCCCAGCACGTTTGCCAGGATCTGCAGCAGGCCGACTGGACGCAGCTCCCCGACTTCGACCTGCTGCTGGCTTCGCCGGCATGTCAGGGCCACACGCCGGCCCGCGGCAAGGAACGCCCGCACCATGACGCCACGCGCTCGACCGCCTGGGCCGTTGTGTCGGCGCTGGAATGCAAGTCACCCGAGGCCGCCCTGGTCGAGAACGTTCCGGCCTTCCTGAAGTGGAAGCTGTTCCCGGCATGGTGCGCCGCGGTCACGGCGCTGGGCTATGCAGTCAGCCCGCACCTGCTGGATGCCGCCGACTTTGGCGTGCCGCAGCACCGCGTGCGCATCTTCATCGTGCTGACCAAGAGTAAGCACCCATTGGAGCTGAAACTGCCGAAGTTGCCGCACGTTCCCGCGAGCAGCTTCATCGACTTCGACGCCGGCACCTGGACGCCCGTTGAGCGCCCTGGCCGTGCCGCGGCAACCATCGCCAGGGTGCGTGCAGGCCGGGCAGCGTTCGGTGATCGATTCGTGGCGCCCTACTTCGGCACCGGCTCCGGCCTGACTGGCCGATCGCTGGACCGTCCAATCGGCACGATCACCACCCGCGACCGCTGGAGCATCATCGACGGCGACCGCATGCGCATGGTGTCGGTCGAGGAATCCAAGATCGCCATGGGCTTCCCGAAGCACTACCTGCTGCCGAGGAACAAGAAGGACGGCATGCAGATGATGGGCAACGCGGTGTGCCCGCCGAAGGCCAGTGAAGTCATCCAGGCACTGAGGGCTGCCGCATGAGCACCGCCACCAAGCAGCTGCGCGCTGCGCTGGCCACGAACTGAAGGAGGACACCATGGCTACCGAGCCGCTCGTTTTCATCAAGATGCCCGAGGTCAAGCGCCGCACGGGCCTGGGCAAGACCACGATCTACGATCGGATCAGCGCCGGCACCTTCCCGGCGCCTGTGCCGCTGGGCGGCAACGCGGTAGGCTGGATCGAGGCCGAGGTGGACGCCTGGCAGGCCGCCCGGGTTGCCGAGCGGGATGGAATTGAACCCGCCAAGGCTGCATAGAGTGGGGGTATTGCTGGGGGTATCGGTTTCATACACCAGCATCAACTGCCTGCACCATCAACAACTTACATTCACATTGCGGTAGGGCCCACCTCCACCATCTGTATGGCCTGTCGAGGCCGCAAGAAGCCGGATCTCCCGTCAACCGGGGTTCCGGCTTTTTTGTGCCTGCACGTCGCGGAGGATGTGTGGCGCATAATCGGGATGACACCTCCAACAGCCCCTCACCCCGCGATCGCCAGAAGGATTTGCCATGAAAGCCCCCCTCGCGATGTCCCTGCTCCTCACCGCCCTGGCCGCAGCCCCAGCCACGCACGCCTCCACACCCACCATCGCGCCGCCAGGCACCGCAACGTTGGAAGCCCTGCTGTCCTGCAGACCTGGCTCCAACTTCAGCGAGGCCGAAGCCATCGATGCGCTGCAGGCAGCCGGCCTGGCCAAGAAGCCGGGCGGTACATTCGAACCGGAGGACAAGCCGGTCGCGCTGTTTGGCGGCACGGTCACCAATGCCGATGTGAACGTGGCCGAAGGCGAGAGGAGCCTCTTCGTGTACTTGAACGGTGTCGATGCCAAGCGCCTGGCCAAGGCCTGGTCGGTGACCGAAGTCAACGAGCACGCCAATACCGAAGAACCGTCGTACGCGAAGCGCGTCGACAAGCGCCATACCCTGCACGTGATCGCGGGCGACGACTACGAGGGCTATTCGGCCGCAGTGAAATGCCAGATCAGCCGCTGATGGCGTAGCCAACGCTACAGCCAGCGCGGCACGCGACGACGGTACTGCGCGTACGCCGCGGGAAAGCGCGCCATCAGTGCCCGCTCCTCCGGCAGGATCTGCAACCGGGTGATGTACGCCAGGAACAGCGGGACCACCATCAGCGCGGTCGGCTGCTGCAGGTACACCATGGCTCCCAGCAGAACCAGCGCCTGGCCCAGATACATCGGATTCCGTGTGCGGCGGTAGATCCCGCTGGTAACCAGCACGCTCGAGGCCGAAGGTCGCAGAGGATTGACGGTGGTGCCTGCTCGCCGGAAGGAGACCTTGGGCAGCAGATTGAGCACCACACCGAGCGCCATCGTCAGACCCGCCAGTAGCGCCGGCGCCGGTGCCCGAAAGGCAGAACCCGGCCACAGCCTGCACGCTGCATAGCCGACAGCTGCACACAGCAGCATCACCACGGGCGGGGGAACACGTGTTTCCAGCCAGGTCATCACGATCACCAAGCACGTTCCACCACAGTGTCACACGGGAATGCCCGGATCGCACGGCGGACGCATCGGCCAGGCCCAATCCGGCCAGTGGATTCCACTTTGACAGACCGACCGCTAGAGTGGCGCCTCCGCGCAGGAGGATCGCATGGCTACCACGGGCTTGGGCTTGATCGGCCGCACGACCCTCATCATCGCCGCGCTGCTCAGCCTGGGAGGTTGCGCGACCCTGCGGCAGTTCGGGCCTTCGGTGCAGGTCGCCTCGGTCACGCCCGGCCAGTACATCGCGCTCAAGCGCGGTGACATCCTCACCTCCGGCAAGCTCAGTGCGGCGACCACGGAGACGCTGCGCGTGGCCGGCCTTGATGAAGGTGTCTGCGCCAAGCCCGGCCTGCCCTGCATCGAAGCGATGGAAGCCAGCATCGTGCGCGAGGAGGACAAGCGCTCCAGCCTGGCCGAGCTGTGGCTGCAGTATGCGATGACCCTGCCGGCGCCGAAGCGCGAGTACTCCACCTCGGGTCGCGCCAAGACCGCAGTCAACGAATTGGATGCCGACTTCCAGCCGCGCCTGGACGCATGGATGCAGGTCGCGCGCCAGGCCTACGCCTACCTGTTCTTCACCGAGCGCACCGCCAACCAGCGCGGCTTCGAAGACCGCCAGACCCAGGTGCGCGACTATTACAACCTGGCCGTGCAGGAGGCGTCGGTGCAGCTGTACGACGCCTACGCCACCGGGCGCGTGCACAACGATGCCAACCATCTCCAGCTGGGCCGCTGGACGTTCGTGCTGGCCCCTCCAGGGGAAGCATCGGCGTTGGACGAGCGTACACCGACCGAACTGGTACCCGCCGCCTCGCTGTCGTTCACCGGCACGCTGCGCAGCGTGCACCGCCGCGATGGCTTCGGTGCCGAACTGGTGGCCGTGATGGATGACCCGGCCGCAACCACGCCCAGCACTACGCCGGCAGCGGTGCAGGCAAGCCCTTCCGCCACGCAGAGCTGGAGCGAGATGCCTTCGCCATCGATGACGGTGCTGCTGCGCTTCTCGGGAAAGAACCTGTGGGAAGTGCTGCACGATGACGAGCCGGAGCTGGAGATCCACGATCCCTACCAGGTTTCGGAAGTAACCCTGCACGGCCAGCAGGTGCCATTGGCGGCCAACTTCACCGCCGGCTATGCGTTGTGGCTGGCCCGTTCCAACTTCAGCCGGCAGTCGCTGCGCTCGCTGTTCGGGGGCAAGGGCGGCATCGACACGCCGCATCTGTACATGATGCAGCCCTACGATCCCAACCGTCGCGTACTGCTGGTGATCCATGGCCTGGCCAGCAGTCCGGAAGCCTGGGTCAACGTGGCCAACGAACTGCTGCGCGACGACGAGATCCGCCAGGACTTCCAGGTCTGGCAGTTCTACTACCCCACCAACATGCCCATCGCGATGAGCCACGATGCGATGCGCCACACGCTGGATGAGGTGTTCAAGCATTTCGACCCCAGCGGCAAGGCGCAGGCTTCGCACGACATGCTCCTGGTCGGGCACAGCATGGGTGGGGTGATCGCGCGGTTGATGGTTTCCTCTTCCGGCGATCATCTGGTCGATACCCTGCTGGCAACCGCGCAGATGACGCCGGCACAGCGTGAACTGCTGCGCACCAAGGGCGCACCGGTGCTGACCTTCCTGCCGGAACCGGCAGTGTCGCGGGTGGTGTTCATCGCCACCCCACACCGCGGTACCGACGTGGCGGGCACCCGCCTGGGCCGCTGGATCGGTCGCCTGGTGCGGTGGCCGCTGACCGTGCTGGAAGACGTTGCCACCATCGCCAACGACGGCCAGATCGACCGCACCGACGGCAAGCACGGCTACCAGATGAACAGCATCCAGAATCTGGACAAGGACGATCCCTTCGTCCGCGCCGTGGCAGACCTGCCGATGTCGCCGAAGGTGCACTACCACTCGATCATCGCGCGGGCAAAGGCCGATGGTCCGCTGGGAAAGACCAGCGACGGGCTGGTGCCCTACTGGAGCTCGCACCTGCCGCATGCGGATTCGGAGAAGGTGATCGTCTCCGGGCACAGCGTGCAGGAAGCCACGCTGGCCATCGTCGAACTGCGGCGGATCCTGCATGAGGACATGCAGCAACACGGGAACCAGGCCAATTAGCCGTGGGCAGCTGAGGGAAATCCCTCATCGCGCGTGCGCACCCACCCTCCTATGCTGGCCTCACATTTCCCGCAGGAGGTCTGCATGAACACGCAAGAGCCCAGCCGCCAGCCCAGCCCCGACCCGGCCGAGCGCGATGCCTTCTTCCCGTCGCCCTACTCGCTGTCACAGTTCACATCGCCCAAGAGCAACCTTTCCGGTGCCGACTACCCGGATGCGCGCCGCGATGGCCGCTGGAAGGTGCTGATGATCGCTGCCGACGAACGCTATCTGCCAACTGCCGATGGCCACCTGTTCTCCACCGGCAACCATCCGGTGGAGACCCTGCTGCCGATGTACCACCTCGACAAGGCCGGCTTCGGCATCGATGTAGCCACGCTGTCGGGCAACCCCGCCAAGTTCGAGTGGTGGGCATTTCCAAACGAGGACAAGGAAATCGGCGGGCTGTACGAACGTTATGCCTCGTGCTTCCGCCAGCCGCTGCCACTGGACGAGGTGGTCGCCGGGCTCGATGCAGATTCGGACTATGCGGCAGTGTTCATCCCCGGTGGCCATGGCGCCCTGATCGGACTGCCGCAGAGCCGCGCGGTGAAGTCCGTCCTGCATTGGGCGATGGCCCAGCAACGCCACATCATCACCCTTTGCCACGGTCCGGCCGCACTGCTGGCTGCGGGCGTGGACGAGGCCGATGGCGGTTCGCTGTTCCGCGGCTACCGCATCTGCGCTTTCCCCGATGCGATGGACCGGCAGACGCCGGAGATCGGCTACATGCCTGGACAGTTGCCGTGGTTCTTCGGTGAGCGCCTGGCACAGCGGGGCGTGCAGATCGTCAATGACGGCATCGATGGCAGCGTGCTGCAGGACCGCCTGCTGCTGACCGGCGACAGCCCGTTGGCTGGCAATGCGCTGGGCAAACTGGCTGCACGCGCCCTGCTCGACGCCTTGGCCGGGCGCTGAGCCGGATGACCGAGCTGGTGCAGGCGCTGCTGGAGCTGGAACGCGCCCGTTCGCTGAGCGCGGTGGGTGCAGTCCTGCGAGGCATCGCGGCACCGCTCGGCTTCGACCGCGTGCTGGTGTTTGCCACCGGCACCGGGCTGGAGCGGGGTACGCAACGCGTGTACTGGATCGAGGGCGACTGGTTCGGCGATGGCAGCGATACCGACCTTGCGCGCTACCTCCACGCCTGCCCCGTCAATCGCCACGTGCTGGACAGCAACGCGCCGTTCTTCTGGAGCAAGCGCCTGGGCGTTCGCGGCGAGCGCTACCAGGTGGTGAAGCAGCCTCGCGGCGAAGGCCTGCATGGGCTGCAGGTGCCGGTGTTCGGCATCACCGGCCTGGAAGGCGCGGTCAGCGTTGCCGGTACGTCAATCGACGCGTCGGCCAACGCGCGCCTGCGGCTGGAAGCTGCTGCAACCGCAGCATTCCGGGCCGCGCGCCGTCTGGCCGAATCGCCTGCCGAGCGTTCGGGAAGCGCACTGAGCAACCGCGAGCGCGAAGTGCTGCGCTGGGTCGCCGCCGGGCGCCGGCAAGCTGAGATCGCGGCCACGCTTGGGCTTTCCACGCGCACGGTGGAGAACCACCTGCGCCACGCGCGGCAACGGCTGGGTGTGGCGACCACCGCGCAGGCAGTGCGTGCCGCCAGCCGTCGCGGCGAGATCGAAGACTGATCGCGGCGAGGCACTTCCGGATCTCTGGTTCGCGTGTTACACACGCCATGCGCATGTGCGCGATTGCAGAAAGCAAGGATGATGCTTATGAAACTGCAACTGGCCGCGATGGCCGCATTGATGTTGGCATTGGGTAGTGGGATACCGGCGACTGGCCACGCGGCCGGGTCCCCCGGATCGACGACCGATTGCGTGCCCGTAAGACTTGGGCCCAACCTCGTGCATCAGCGCTGCACCGTCACCCGCACTCTGGCAGACGGCACCGTTTTCACGTCGGTGTACTGGATAGACGAGAACGGTCAGTGGTACCTCCCGGCAGACTGATCTGCATCGGACACCGACTACGGCTACAAGGAGTGTGATCAATGACGCTGCACAATCGAATGACCGCTTTTTCTTTCGCTGCAGTAGTTGCACTTGCGGCCCTGGTGCCCTCGCCGCCGGCGAATGCAGCCGAAGAGGTCGGCCTGCAGGAGGAGTGCGTGCCCTTCCGCATCAGCGGCAACGTGTTCCACCAGCGTTGCACGCTGTACGTGGTCCATGACGACGGCACCCGCGTGGCCAGCGACCACTACAACCGCGACGAGAACGGGATGATCTACGACCCCTGATCGGGCAAGGGGCATCTGCCGGGCGGAGCGTCCAGCGTCCGCCCGGCGTCTCCAAGTCGCCCGTCCCGGCATACCACTGCCCCCGCCTTCCATGGCATGCTCCATGAAACCGTTTTCATGGAATGGAGGGATTCCACGATGTTGTCGCGTTTCCGTCGCCCGGCGCTGAGTGCGCTGCTGGCGCTTGCTCTGCCTGCCGTTGCCTGGGCCGTCACGCCGGCGCCGTTGAAGGTGATGTCATTCAACGTCCGTACCCCGGCTGACACCGAGCCGGGCAAGCGCTGGCCCGACCGCCGTGATGCGATGGTCAAGGTGATCCTCGACGCGCACCCGGCAGTGATCGGCACCCAGGAACTGGTGAAGGAACAGGCCGACTACCTGTCAGGGCACCTGCCCGGCTACCGCTGGTTCGGTGAAGGCCGCCGCGGTGGCAGCGGCGATGAGCACATGGGCGTGTTCTACGACAGCAAGGTGCTGGCCATCGAGGAATCCGGCAACTTCTGGCTTTCGGATACGCCGGACGTCCCTGGCAGCATCAGCTGGGGCAACCTGTACCCGCGTATGGTCACCTGGGCCCTGTTCCGGCGCCTGGACGATGGCCGTCGCTTCTACTTCCTCAATACCCACCTGCCCTACCGCGACGAGGACGAACCGCGCCGGGTGAAGGGTGCCGAGCTCATCGGCAAGCGCCTGCAGGCCATGCCGGACGACCTGCCGGTGGTGTTGACCGGTGACTTCAACAGCGAGCCCGGCGGTGACACCTACAGGGCGTTCACCCGCCTGCTGCAGGACACCCGTACCCAGGTGAAAACACCGCAGGGTCCGCGCCCGACCTTCCACGACTTCACCGGCAAGGCCACCGTGCAGCTGGACTGGGTGCTGGTGCGTGGCTTCCGTGCGCGCAGCTTCCTTACCGATGATCGTCGCATCGACGGCGTGCTGCCGTCGGATCATTTCCCGCTGGTGGTCGAGCTGGACTGGCCGAAGCCCTGAATTCCCGCGGCAGCCGTGGCTACGGCGGCGGCTGCCGCGACAACAGCCGGTACAACGCCTGGTGCTGGTTGCGCGCCTGGCAGATGCGGGCGCCGACGGCAAGGAACACGGCGACACCGATCAGCCCGAGCCCCAGCATCGGATCGGGCAGTCGCAGGAAACCGATCGCAGCGGCCATCGTCGCCAGCACCAGCAGCACAACGACCGCCACCGAAAGGCCCGCACCGGGTGGCCCCGGGTCTCCAAACAGCATGCGCTGGGTATCCCGCCTGTCATCGCTCATCGTGTGTACTCCCTGGAATCTGCCCCACTAGTTACACGGCGGACACGGCTTCCGGCAGAGTCAGAAACGTCACGACTGTGACAACGTCCACAGCAGACGCCGCGCTACCCTGCCCCTGTTCCCGAACTGTGGAGAAAGGCATGGCACACCAGAGTCGCCTGGCCGGTTTCATCATCGATTGCGAGGGCATTCCCGCCGACGAAGGCGCCCGCTTCTGGGCCGCCGCGCTTGGCCTGCAGGCGCAGCCCGCCCGTGCCGAAGACGCCGCCGAGTACGCCGACCTGCTCGGTGCTCCGGCGGGCCTGGACGTTGAAGTCCAGCGCGTCGATCACCCGTCACGGGTGCATCTGGACATCGAGAGCGACGACATCGATGCCGAAGCCGACCGCCTGGAGAAACTCGGCGCGCGACGGATAGGCTTCGTCAAGCGCTGGTGGGTGATGGAAGCACCAACCGGCCATCGCTTCTGCATCGTGCGCATGCGCGAGCGTGAGGTACCGGCCAACCACTGGCCCTGAAAGAACAAGGGGACGGAAGTCCCTGCTTCCGTCCCCTGCGGTTACTGCGCCTGCGCCAGGCTTGGCGGCTGCGGTGATTGACCCCAACCACCCAGCGCCTTGTACACACCCACCACGCTGACGTTGACGTCGGCCTCGGCCGCCGCCAGCGCATCATCGGCTGCCAGCTGGGTCCGCTGCGCGTCCAGCAGGGTCAGGAAGTCCTCCGATCCCTCGCGATAGCGGATCTGCGCCAGCGATTCGGCACGCCGAGCCGCCTGCGCCTGCTCCACCACGATCGCCAACCGTGCCTGCTGCTTGGAATAGCGGGTCAGCGCGTTCTCGGTGTCCTCCAGGGCGAGCAGTACCGCCTGTTCGTACTGCGCGGCCACGCCTTCGGCTTCAGCCTTGCTGGCACGCAGGCGCGCACGCACGGTGCCGAAGTCGAACGCGGCCCAGCTCAGCGAGGGCGTCAGCGACCAGGCCTTGTTGCTGCCATTGACCAGGCCACTGGCATCGCCGCCGAGGAAGCCGACGAAGCCTGACAGCGACAACCGCGGGAACAGGTCCGCTGTGGCCACACCCACGCGTGCGGTCGCGGCAGCCAGGCGACGCTCGGCCATACGCACGTCTGCACGCTGGCGCAGCAGTTCGCGGGTATCACCCAGCGGCAAGGCCTTGGCGAACGCCGGGACTTCCTGCGGCGCCAGCATCGCCGTCAGCACTTCCGGGCGCTGGCCCAGCAGCACGGCCAGCCGGTTGCGCGACTGCGTCTCGGCTACTTCCAGCAGCGGGATATCGGCCTCGATCGCCTTCAGGCGGGCGCGGCTGCTCTGCACGTCCAGTTCGCTGCCGGCCCCAAGTTCCCAGCGTGCTTCGGTCAGCTTCTGCGTATCGCGCAGGTTCTCCAGCGTGTGCTGGGCCACTGCGATGCGCTTCTGGGTGCCACGCAGTTCGAAGTAGTTACGCGCCACTTCAGCGGCAACCAGCACCTGCGCGTCGGCCAGGTTGGCCTGCTCGGCGTCCAGGTCGGCGCGCGCGGCTTCTGCAGCACGCCGCTTGCGGCCGAACAGATCCAGCTCCCAGCCGGCGTCGAAGCCGAGCTGGTAGCTTTCACTGAACACCCGCTGCCCACCCAGCTGCGGATCGGGTTGCTTGCGGCGGTCGTAACTGCCGCCTGCGGTGATGTGCGGGGCCTGGTCGAAACGGCTTTCGACGAACACAGCACGGGCCTGGCTGACACGGGCCACGGCCACGCGCAGGTCCAGGTTATCCGACAGTGCACCGTGCACCAGTTCTTCCAGCACCGGATCGTCGAACTGCGCCCACCAGCTGGCCACCGGCGAGGTAGTGCTGAACACAGGCTGCTGCGCCCCCTGCAGCACCACCGGTTCCTGCACCGGCGCCTTGTAGTTCGGGCCGACGCTGACACAGCCCGCCAGCACCAGGCTGGAGACGGCCATCGCCAACGTGCGGATCACCATGGCAGCACCTCGCCCAGGTAGGTGAAGCTGCCGCTGGCACCGGATTCACCGATGAGTGCCATTTCCACGCTGGACCGCGCGCCTTCACTGATTTCGATCTCGCCGTTGCCGCCGTTCATGTCGGTCTTGACGTAACCCGGATGCACGGTATTGACCTTGATCGGCGTGTTGCGCAGTTCGTAGGCCAGGCTCAGGGTCCAGCTGTTCACCGCGGCCTTGGAGGCGTTGTACGCCGGAATCTTGAAGTCATAGATGCCCGAGGAGGGATCCGCGTGCAGGGTCTGCGAGCCGAGCATGCTGGACACATTGACGATGCGGCCGGACTTGGCTTGCCTGATCAGCGGCAGGAAGGCCTGGGTGACCGCCACCAGCGCATAGACGTTGGTGTCGAAGGTGCGCTTCCAGGTGTCCAGCGACTGCTCCGACGGTGCCTGGGCCGGGTTTTCGATCATGATGCCGGCGTTGTTGACCAGGATGTCGAGGCGGCCATGGCGCTGGCGCACCTGCTCGACTGCCTCGGCGATGCTGGCCGCGTCGGTCACGTCCAGCTGCAGGGCTTCCACCGGCAGGCCCTCGGCCTGCAGCTTCAGGGCCAGCTCCACCGCCGTTTCGCGCTTGCGACCGGCCAGCAGCGTGTGCACGCCCGCCTGGGCCAGCTGGCGCACGGTTTCCAGGCCGATGCCACGGGTAGCGCCAGTGACCAGCGCGATCTTGTTCTGATGGGTGTTCATGGATTCATGCCTCGTGAGGGAAAAGCCGCCGCCGGCCGGTAGCCGGCGACGGCGGGGTTCCATGTCAGTGATGGATGGTCGGTTCGCCATGCTGCACCAGCTGGCCGCCACCGTTGCGGGTAACCAGCTTGCGCAGTGCCACGTAGAACACCGGGGTGAGGAACAGGCCGAACAGGGTCACGCCCAGCATGCCCGCAAACACGGTGATACCGGTCACCGAGCGGACCTCGGCACCTGCACCGTGCGACAGCACCAGCGGCACGGTGCCGGCGATGAACGCGATGGAAGTCATCACGATCGGGCGCAGTCGCAGGCGGCAGGCTTCCAGCGCGGCTTCAACGATGCCCTTGCCGCCCATCTCCAGCTCTCTGGCGAATTCGACGATCAGGATCGCGTTCTTGCACGCCAGGCCCATCAGCACCACCAGGCCGACCTGCACGAACACGTTGTTGTCACCACCGGTCAGCCACACGCCGAACAGCGCCGACAGCAGGGTCATCGGCACGATCAGGATCACCGCCAGCGGCAGCGACCAGCTCTCGTACAGCGCGGCCAGCACCAGGAAGGCCAGCATGATCGCCACCGGGAACACGATGAAGGCGGCCTTGCCCTGGGTTGCCTGCTGGTAGCTCAGGTCGGTCCATTCGGTGGTCATGCCGACCGGCAGTACCTTGCCGGCGATCTCGGTCAGCTTGGTCATCGCCTCGGCCGAGGACAGCAGGCGCGGGTCAGCCTCGCCGGCCAGGTCCGCTGCCGGGTAGCCATTGAAGCGCAGCACCGGATCCGGGCCGAAGGTCTGCTTGATGGTGACCATCGAACCGATCGGCACCATCTCGCCACGGTCGTTGCGGGTGCGCAGCTTGCCGATGTCCTCGACCGTCTCGCGGTACGGACCGTCGGCCTGGGCGATCACCTGCCAAGTACGGCCGAACTGGTTGAAGTCGTTGACGTAGGCCGAACCGAGGTAGGTCTGCAGGGTGTCGAACAGTTCGGTGAGCTGCACGCCCTGCGCCTTGGCCTTGACGCGGTCGACCTCGGCATCCAGCTGCGGCACATTGGCCTGGTAGCTGGAAATCGGGAAGGCCATGCCCGGCGTCTGCGCCACGGTGCCCTGCATCGCCTGTACGGCATTCTGCAGCGCGCCGTAACCCAGGTTGCCACGGTCCTCGATGAACATCTGGTAGCCGTTGCCGTTGCCCAGGCCGAGGATCGGCGGCGGCATCATCGCGAAGGCGAAGCCTTCCTGCAGCCCGGCGATCTTCTGGTTGATCTCGGCGTTGATCTGCGCGGCGGTGCGGCCATGGCGCTCGGCGAACGGCTTGAGCGGAATGAACGCCACACCAGTGTTCGGCGTGTTGGTGAACTGCAGCGCGTTCAAGCCCGGGAACGAGATGGTGTGGGCCACGCCATCGGTTTCCTGGGCGATCTTGGCGACCTTGCGCAACATTTCATCGGTACGCGCGATCGAGGAGCCTTCCGGCAGCTTCACACCCGCGATCAGGTACAGCTTGTCCTGGGTCGGGATGAAGCCCGGCGGCACCAGCTTGAAGATCACGCCGGTACCGACCAGCAGGATCGCGTAGACCACGAACACCGCACCGCGACGGCCGAGGATGCGGGCCACGCCACGCTCGTACTTCTCCGAGCTGGACTTGAAGAAGCGGTTGAACGGACGGAACACCCAACCGAACAGGCGGTCGATCAGGCGGCTCGGGCCGTCCTTCGGTGCACCATGGGCCTTCAGCAGGCGCGCGGCCAGGGCCGGCGACAGGGTCAGCGAGTTGATCGCCGAGATCACCGTGGAGATGGCGATGGTGACCGCGAACTGCTTGTAGAACTGTCCAGTAACACCCGACAGGAACGCCATCGGCACGAACACGGCGCACAGCACCAGCGCGATCGCCACGATCGGGCCGGAGACCTCGCGCATGGCCTGGTGGGCCGCTGCGGTGGGCGACAGCCCTTCCTCGATGTTGCGCTCGACGTTCTCCACCACCACGATCGCATCGTCGACCACGATGCCGATCGCCAGCACCAGGCCGAACAGGCTCAGCGTATTGATCGAGAAGCCCAGCAGGTACAACGCGGCGAAGGTACCCACCACCGACACCGGCACCGCGATCAACGGGATGATCGAGGCACGCCAGGTCTGCAGGAACAGGATCACCACCAGCACTACCAGGGCGATGGCTTCCAGCAGCGTGGAGACCACGGCCTTGATCGAGTCACGCACGAAGATGGTGGTGTCATACACGGCTTCGTACTTCACGTCGGCCGGCATGGTCTTCTGCATCTCGTCCATCGTCGAGATGACCTGGTCGCGGATTTCCAGCGCGTTCGCACCCGGCGACTGGAAGATACCGATACCGACCGCGTTCTTGCCGTCCAGCTGCGAGCGCAGGGTGTAGTCGCCCGCACCCAGTTCCAGGCGGGCCACGTCGGACAGGCGCACGATCTCGCCATCGGTGCCGCTCTTGAGCACGATGTCGCCGAACTCCTTTTCGGTCTTCAGCCGGCCCTGGGCATTGATCAGGGTCAGGAACTTGCTGTCCGGCAGCGGTTCGGCGCCGAGCTGGCCGGCCGACACCTGCACGTTCTGCTCGCGCATGGCGCGCACCACGTCGCTGGCGGTCAGGCCGCGCGACGCCACCTTGTCCGGGTCCAGCCAGGCACGCATGGCGTAGTCGCCGCCACCGAAGATCTGCGCGTCACCCACGCCCGGAATACGCGCCAGCGCATCCTTGACGTGCAGGCGCGCGTAGTTGCGCAGGTACAGAGTGTCGTACTTGCCTTGCGGCGAGGTCAGGTGCACCACCATCAGGAAGGTGGGCGACTGCTTCTGCGTGGTCACGCCCTGCCGGCGCACGTCCTCGGGCAGGCGTGCCTGTGCCTGCGCCACGCGGTTCTGCACCTTCACCGCCGCCGCGTCCGGGTCGGTGCCCGGGCGGAAGGTGACGGTCATCTGCAGCACGCCGTCCGAGCCGGCAACCGACTTCAGGTACATCATGCCTTCGACGCCGTTGATCGCCTCTTCGAGCGGGGTAGCAACGGTCTCGGCAATGACCTTGGGGTTGGCGCCCGGATAGACCGTGCGCACGACCACCGACGGCGGCACCACTTCGGGGTACTCGCTGATCGGCAGGATTGGAATCGTGATCAGGCCTGCGGCGAAGATCACGATCGACAGCACCGCCGCGAAGATCGGCCTGTCGATGAAGAAGCGGGAAAAGTCCATGGAGGAATTCCTGGGAAAGGCATTCGGCGGGCAACAGCCGCCCCGCCCCTCGCCAATATGACGAAGGCAGGGAAGGCTGCCGCTGGCGCCGGCAGCTAAGCGGGGACGCGGATCAGGAGCGGGCGGATCAGTGGTTCAGCGCAGCGGTGGCATCGCGGCCCGGTGCGGGCTTTGCGGCCGGTGGCTGCATGGCCACCGCCTTGGCCTGCACCGGCATGCCCGGCATGAAGACCTTCTGCACACCGTCGATGATGACCTTGTCACCGGCGGCAAGGCCATGCTCGACAATGCGCAGGCCGTCGGCGGTACGGCCGAGCTGGATGTCGCGGCGCTGGGCCTTGCCATCCTTGTCGACCACATAGACGTACTTGCGGTCCTGGTCGGTCAGCACGGCCTTGTCGTCGATCAGCAGGGCCTGGAACTGGCCGCTGCCAAGCAGCTGCACGCGAGCGAACAGGCCCGGTGTGAACTGGCGGTCGGCGTTGTCCAGCAGCGCACGGACGCGGATGGTGCCGGTGCTGCGCGCCACCTGGTTGTCGAGGAAATCGACCTTGCCCGAGTGCGGATAGCCCTCTTCCCCCGACAGGCCGACCTTCACCGGCAGCTCGCTGTCCCGCTCGCTCGGGCGCTCGCCCTTGCGCGCCATCTGGGCGTAGCGCAGGAAAGTGCTCTCGTCGGCATCGAAGTAGACGAACACCGTGTCCAGCGAGACCAGCGTGGTCAGCACGCTGGCGCTGTCGCCAGCAGTGACCAGGTTGCCGGCGGTGACCATCGCGCGGCCGGCACGGCCGTCAATCGGCGCGCGCACCTTGGTGAATTCCAGGTTGAGCCGGGCTGCATCCAGGGCCGCCTGCGCGGCCTGCACGGCAGCCCCCGCCTGGTCGGCAGCCGCGCGACGCTGCTCGGCGGTCTCCGTGGAGATCGCCTGCTGCTCGGACAGCCGCTTGGCACGCTCGGACTCGCTTCGGGCCAGGCTGGCCTGGGTGCGGGCACGGGCCAGCTCGGCTGCTGCGCGGTCGTACTCGGCCTGGTAGCTGCGGGCGTCGATGGTGAAGAGCACATCGCCCTTCTTCACTTCCTGGCCTTCGACGTAGTTGACCTTGTCGATGTAGCCGGACACGCGCGGGCGCAGTTCAACGCTCTGTACCGCTTCGACGCGGCCGCTGAACTCGTCCCACTGGCTGACCTGCTTGACCAGCACCGGCGCGGCGCTGACCTGCGGCGGCGGCGGTGCACCGGCCTCTTCGGCATGGCCGCCGCTGCAGGCCGCCAGCACGGCCGCGGCGAGGATCGACACGCCAACCATCGCAATGCGATGGCCGAAACGATGTGGGGTGGTATTGGGGGAAGTCATGGCATGCATCCGTACGGAGGGGTGGTACAGCAATATGGGAACGTGTTGCAAAAATCGGCGGCGCATACTGCGACCTCAACCTTGGTCGAGGTCAAGCGACGCCTGCGGTATCGCGCCACAAAGGGGGAACTTCCAGGTGCAGCAGGCCGCGTGGCAGTTCGGCATCGCTGCTGTCGCAGCGGACGATGGCGCGGTTGTCCCGGCAACCATCGAGCAGCGACACCACGCGGCGGCCGACCAGCAGCGAGCTGGGCCACTCGATGCAGGCGTTGGCCGCGTTGGCCGGGGTACACACCGGGCTGCAGACTTCCAGCATCTGCGCGCGCACGCCCAGCGCCTGCGCTTCCTGATGCACCACCTGCGCGTACATGCGCAGCGCGGCGGTAGTGATCGAGGTCTCGCCGTAGCCCGCCCAGGGCTTGGCGCTGGCCGGGCTGCCGATCATCACATAGCGCCGCGCATGCACGTTGTCCTGCAACAACGGCAGCAGGTGGCGCACCGCATGCACATGCGGCATCAGGTCGGCCTGCATGGCCCCGAGCAGCTCCTCGCCGTTGCGGTCGATCACCCGGCCGCGACGGTAGGGCCCGCCCATGGCCGCGATCACCGCGGCCAATGGACGCGGGCGCTGCCCGATGCGTTCGGCCAGGGCGCGTGCCGAGCCGTCATCGCTGAGTGAACCCAGCAGCGTCTCCAGGCCCGGCTCATCGGCGAACTGCTCATGCAGCGCAGCCAGCCGGCCCGGATCGCGACCGACCACCAGCACCGGACTGCCGGCTTCCAGCAAGGCGCCGACCACGCCCTGGCCCACGGCACCGGTACCACCGAGGACCAGAACTTCGGGCGTCAGTATCCCATTCACGGGACATTTCCTCCCAAATCCGGGATAGTCCCGATCCGGCGCAGCCGGTCACCCTTGTGGGGGGCCAAGCGGATGGCGCCGCCACGCTGCTGACGCATGGGCGCGGTAAACTCACGAAAGTCCTTGTGTACCAAGGAACTCGGACGGGCTTCGACGGTCATCGCCAGGTCCAGGGTGCTCTGGCCGGCGTTCCGGAGTCGGGCAAGAATGTTGCGCAGGCTCATGGCGGACGGGCTCCAATTAACGAATGGCGCCACGATAGACCTCAAACCTTTACTTGATTAGTCCTGATTAAGGGGAATAATCATCCCGCTCCCGGTCCAATCGTTCTGTCACGATTGTCCCATCCCCGACGTCCAGGATCCCGACCATGTCCCACGATCTCAACGAGACGCTGATCTTCGTCAAAGTGGTCGAGCAAGGCAGCTTCATTGCCGCTGCCAAATCGCTCGGCCTGCCCAAGACCACGGTCAGCCGCAAAGTGCAGGAGCTGGAAACGCGCCTGGGCGCGCGCCTGCTGCACCGGACCACGCGCCGCCTCGGGCTGACCGAAGCTGGTTCGATCTACCACGAACATTGCCAGCGCATCGCACGCGAGCTTGAAGAGGCCGAAAGCGCGGTGAGCCAGCTGCAGTCCGGCCCGCGCGGCTGGCTGCGCTTCACCGTGCCCTATTCGATCGGCATCACCTGGATCGCCCCGCTGCTGGGCCAGTTCCATGCGCAGTACCCGGAGATCCGCCTGGACATGCACATGGGCAACGAAAAGCTGGACCTGATCGCCGGTGAAGCGGACCTGGCGCTGCGCGTGGGTGCCCTGCCCGATTCCAATCTGGTCGCACGCAAGCTGGGCAGCCTGCGGACGCAGGTGTTC
Source organism: Stenotrophomonas sp. YJH_SMC_46 (assembly GCF_059370315.1). Taxonomy (NCBI): domain Bacteria; kingdom Pseudomonadati; phylum Pseudomonadota; class Gammaproteobacteria; order Lysobacterales; family Lysobacteraceae; genus Stenotrophomonas; species Stenotrophomonas sp. YJH_SMC_46. The sequence goes on along the minus strand of NZ_JCAFTO010000003.1, from coordinate 524,033 downwards.
GCCAGCCCGGCCTACATCGAGCGCTACGGCGAGCCGCTGCATCCGGAAGAACTGCAGTTCCATCGCATCCTTGCGATGCGCAAGCCGTACCACACCGGCAACTCGCCGCGCTTCACCTGGCAGCTGGGCGAGAACGGTGGGGAACTGCGCGACTTCCCGGTTACCCCGCTGATGACCGCCAACGACATGTCTGCGTTGAATGGTGCATTGGTCTGTGGCGAAGGCCTGCTGCTGACCGGCGACGTGATGGCCAAGCCGTTCGTTGAATCGGGCATGGTGCGCCGCGTGCTGGCCGGCTGGACCGGCCCGGAAGTGGACTTCAACGCCGTGTTCGCCGGCGGCCGCCTGGTCTCGCCAAAGGTGCGTGCGTTTGTCGACTTCCTGGTCGAGAAGCTCAACTTCGATGCCAACTACATGCTGGCGCAGTGCCCTGGCGCGAAGCTGGCACAGCAGCAGAAGGCACAGGAAGATGCCGCGCTGGAAAGCAGTGGCAAGCGGATCCTGGAGAAGGTGGCCGCTTCGGCGGCGTAGCCGGGGGTATCCACGCATGGCGTCGCTCTACCCGGGCGCGCGATGCCGGTTTCTGTAGAGTCGAGCCACGCTCGACTGCTTCTGGTGAGTCGAGCACGGCTCGACTCCGCATACGCCATCGGCGTGCCGAGCAACGCTCGCCACCCACAAAAATGCCGCCTGCAAGGGCGGCATTTTCGTTCCGGCCGATGGCCGGACCGGCTCAAGCAATAACGCTACGCGTTACTGCTTGAGCGGAATCACCCGAATCTCGACACGGCGGTTCTTGGCACGGCCGGCGTCGGTGCTGTTGTCGGCAATCGGATACGCCTTGCCGGCGCCCAGGGTTTCGATACGTACGCTCTGCACGCCCTGGCCGATCAGGTACTGGGCGACCGAGTCGGCGCGTTCCTTCGACAGTCGGTTGTTCACAGCGTCGCTGCCGATGCTGTCGGTGTGGCCGACCACTTCGATCATGGTCTGGTTGTACTCACGCAGCGTACCGGCGACGCCGTTGAGCGAGCCGTAGAACTGCGGCTTCAGGGTGGCCTTGCCGAAGTCGAAGGTGATGCCGTCCGGCAGGTTCAGCATGATGTTGTCGCCCTGGCGCTGCACATCGATGCCGGTGTTGGCGGTGCGCTCGCGCAGCGCGCGTTCCTGGCGATCCTGGTACTGGCCGACCGCGGCGCCGCTGAGCGCACCGATACCGGCACCGATCAATGCGTGCTGACGGCGCTCGGTGGCGCTGTCGCCGGTCAACAGGCCGGCAGCCACGCCGATGGCGGTACCGATCAGCGCGTTACGACCGGTGCGGTTCTGCTGCTCGGTCGGATTGCCGTACTGGTCACTCTGCACGTAGGAGCCGCCGGTGGCGCAGGCCGACAGGACGGCCGCACTCATCAGGGCCAGTGCGACGTTGCGGGTGGTGTTGCGGATCATGAGGTTCTCCTTGGTTTCCGGACGGGCCGGCGGCTTGCGGGCGCAGAGAGAATAAACAGCCCGATGCGACGTCGGGATGATGATCCGGTGCGCCGACAGGGCCGCGTTCAGCTAACTGACCGGATCGCTCGGGTCACCCTTTACCCCGCCCCCGACTGGCGGTATGCCGCCAATGCGGCGTCGCGGCCCGCGGCCAGGTCCACCAGCGGCGTACGCGGATAGCCCGGGGCATGCGCCGCCAGCAGCAGCGGATGCTGCCACGGCGCAAACCGGGCCTTCACCGGCAGCGCGGCCAGTTCGGGCACCCAGCGGCTGACGTACCGTGCCTGCGGATCGAATTTCTCGGCCTGAGTCACGGGGTTGAACACCCGGAAGTACGGAGCGGCATCGGCGCCAGTCCCGGCCACCCATTGCCAGCCCATGGTGTTATTGGCCAGGTCGGCGTCGACCAGGGTGTCCCAGAACCAGCGCGCGCCATGCAGCCAGTGCGCGCGCAGGTGCTTGCACAGGTAGCTGGCCACGATCATCCGCACCCGGTTGTGCATGTAGCCGGTGTGCCACAGCTCGCGCAGGCCGGCATCGACGATCGGCACGCCGGTATTGCCGCGCTGCCAGTCGTGCAGCTGCGTGCCACTCGGAGTGGCCCACGGGAAACGGTCGAAGCGCGGGTTGAGGTTGTCGGTCGGCGTCTTCGGGAAGTGATGCAGCAGGTGGTAGGCGAAGTCACGCCAGCCCAGCTGGCGCAGGTAGCCGTCGATGTCGGCATCGGTGGCCGCACTGCGCAGCCCTTCAAGGGCTTGCGCGATGCGCCACGGCGCGATCTCGCCGAAGTGCAGATGGGGCGACAACCGCGAGGTCCCGACACGGTCCGGCAGGTCACGCTGCTCGCGATACCCGCGAAGGGCACCGTCTTCAAAGACGGACAGTGCTTCCAGCGCACCGGCTTCACCCGGCTGCCAGTGCTCCCAGAAGCCGGTATCCCAGTCCAGCGTCGGTGCCAGCTGGAGATCATCCAATGCCAGGCTGTCGACCGCGTGCGGCGCCAGTGCTTCCGGTGCAGCCTGCAGTGCCGGCAGGCGCCAATGACTGAGTACATTGCGCCAGTACGGCGTAAATACCTTGTACGGCTGGCCCTGCTGGGTGGCAATGTCCCAGGGTTCGAACAACAGGCTGCCATTGCAGCTCTGCGCGTCGATGCCCTGCTCGCGCAGCGTGCGCTTGATGGCCGCGTCGCGGGGCTGGGTGGCCGGTTCGTACTTGCGGTTCCAGTACACCGCCTCGGCGCCCGCCTGCTCGATCAGCAACTGCAGGGCCGGCAGGCTATCGCCGCTGCGCAGCACCAGCGAGGAACCCCGCGCGCGCAGGTCCGCATCCAGCGCGGCCAGTGAACGGTGGCGCCAGGCATCGGAGGCCGCACCGGGCACCCATTCGCCTTCCTCGTGCGGCGCGTGGATGTAGACCGGCACCACATCGTGACCTGCGTCCAGCGCGGCCTGCAGGGCCGGATTGTCCTGCAGCCGCAGATCACGGCGGAACCATACCAACGCTACCGACACAGGCACTGCCTTCGTTGTGGAAGGCGCACATGATAGCCAGCGGTGGTGAAGGCGATGCGCGCAGACGCTGTCTGCTAGGCTGCACGGCCGCTACCCGTTGGACTCTGACATGGAAGATCTGCACGCCTCATTCGCCCGCTTCGGGCTGCTGCATGCCCAGCACGAGCGTGACTGGCAGGGCCCGTTCCCGCTGCCCCCCGTACTGGCACGTTTTTACGCGCAGGTGGGGCCGCTGGGCGAAGAGATCAATGCCAGGGTTGGCCGCGCCGGCATCACCGTTCCCGGCCTTGATGTCTGGATACCGCCACTGCAACGCCTGTGGAGCCAGCAGGCCGGCTATCGATGGCACGGCGTCAGCGGCGAACGGATCAACGACTGGCCATCGAACTGGCTGGTGATTGCCGATCGCAGCGCCGACCCGTTCATCCTCGACCTGGACGATGGCCGTGTACTGTTCAGCCATCACGGTGCCGGCCTGCTGGATGCCGGCGAGATCACCGCCGATGTGCCGACCCTGATGGCGGCTCTGGCTGCAGCGGGCACGGTATACCTCGATGCCGGCGATGACCTCTACAACGACGATGATGATGGCGGCATCCGCCCTGAACACCAGGAGGCAGCAGTACAGGCGGTGGCCCGGGTACTGGGCGACCGCCTGCAGGCCGAATCGTTCATCGAGACGTTGCTGGACTGAATCCACGCATGGCGTGGATCTACTTTTCGAAGCGCTTCATCGCTTCGCTGATCAGTGCCCTCGCCTCGGCGGCGTTGCCCCAACCGTTGAGCTGCACCGGGTTGCGCCCGGCCGGCAGGTCCTTGTAGACCCGGAAGAAGGCCTCGATGCGCTGGCGCTCGACCTCCGGCAGATCCTTCAGATCGCGGATCGTGGCGTAGGTCGGGTCGACCTTGTCGGTCGGTACGCCGATGATCTTTTCGTCGTGCTCGCCGCCATCGATCATCTTCAGGTAACCGATCGGCCGGAAGCGCACGATCACGCCCGGATGCAGGGGTTCACGGGTCAGCACCAGCGCGTCCAGCGGATCGTTGTCGCCAGCCAGCGTGCGCGGCATCGAACCGTAGTTGGCCGGATAGGCGACCGGCATCGACTGGAAGCGATCCACATGCACCAGGCCGTCTTCCTTGATCTCGTACTTGGTGAAGCTGCCGGCAGGAATCTCCACCGCCAGGTGAACTTCATCCGGGGCCTGCTTCGGCTGGTCGGCCAGGAACGGGTGCAGCACGGTATCGGCAGCGGTCACTGCACTGGCCAGCAACAGCAGTGCCGCACCGATGGCAGCGAGAGGAACGATACGGCGGTGTGTGGTCATCGGCATCTCCTCATTCCCAGCAGCGGTCGGTACGACCCTTGGCGGTCTGTGCGCGCGGGCAGTCGCGTGGCGTAATGCGGCCTTCGGTCAGCTCCGTGCGCTGCTTGCCCCCCTTGGCATCGCGGCGCAACTCGAAGGCATCGTAGAGACGACCGGTCACGGTACGCGCCTCATAGCGCAGGCGCTGCGGATCGATGTTCAACACCTGGAACAGCTGGGTGTCCTCGGCCACCGGATCCATCGTCTTTCGTGCCTCGTCGGAGAGACGGTACTGCTTGGGCCCGGCCACGGTCACCACGTACTGCGGGGTTGCGGCCTGCCCTTCGCCACGGCGGCCGTAGGTGTGATCGTGGCCCTGCAACACCAGGTCAACATTATGGCGGCGCACCACCGGCAGCAGCACGTCACGCAATGCGGCGTTCTCGCGGCCTTCGCGCGGCGAATAGAACGGCTGGTGCAGCAGCACGATGGTCCACGGCTGGGGATTTCCGGTCAGCACCTTGTCCAGCCATTGTGCCTGTGCCGTGGCGGTGCCCAAGTCGAGTGCTGACGTGCCATCGACCACGGCCACGCGCACGCTCTGCGCGTCGAACCAATAGCTGGTCTGCTGTGCAGCGGTGGCACCATTTCCCGGCAGTGCGAACGTCAGCGGCCAGTGCCTGCCCAGCACGCGGCGTTCCTGCGGGGTGTCCTCGAACTCCTCGAAATACTCGTGGTTGCCGATGGCCGGGGCCACCAGGGTTTCCTGCGCCAGCCAGCTGGTCGCAGCAAACCACTCGCCCCACTCGCTGTCATCCATGTTGTCGCCGCCGCTGACCAGGTCGCCGGCAAACAGGCTCACGCGCGCCTGCGGTGCGGCCTTCTGTGCGGCGCGCACTACCCGGCTGACATGGCTGACGTTCTTGTTCTGGGTATCACCGAAGTACAGCAGGGTCAGCGGCTGGTCGGCCGCGGCCAGTGTGCGCAACTGGTTCCAGGCGCTCCAGCTGCCGTTGCCCTGCACGCGGTAGACGTACTGGGTATCCGGCTGCAGGCCGCTGATGTCGGCGCGATGATGATGCGACAGACCGTTCTCGGCCTGTAGCGAACGGGTCGTTGCGCGCACCTGGCGGATGCCCTCGATGGCGGGCGAATCCGAGGCGGGGGCAATCTCCAGCAGCGGTGTCTGCACGCTGCCGTCGGTACGCCAGGCCACGGCGAACCCATGGCTGGGATCGGCCGACGGGGAGGCGACGATGCGGTCCGGTACCGTCGTCGCCGCGTAGTGGCGGCTGCCCGCCGGCACCTGGGTATTGGCTTCGGCTGCTGCGAACGACAGCGACGGGAGGGCCAGCAGCAGGCCCAGTGCCAACGTAGGCATCACGCAGTGCCGGCTCATGCACCACACTCCAGCGGTAGCGCCAGCTGCTTGGCGATGCTCTCCCAGTCGAAGGCCACCACGCCCTGGTCGTCGTGCACGGCGTACAGCGCACCATGCGGGAAGCGCGCGCTGGGTTGCTGCATCATCCAGATGCCATCGGTGTTGGCCACGGTATTGCCCTGGAACGCGCCGACCGGTTTCAGCGTGTGCCGGTCGAACAGGTGGAACACGCTGCGCTGCTTGCCCTGTTCGGTGGTGATCCACCAGCCGTCCTTGCCACAGGTGCGCAGGGTCACGCCTTCGGCCTGTGCCTTGAACACGTCGCGGCCGAAGGTGGTGCCGGTAAAGCGGCCCGCCAGGGTGTAGACCTTGAACTCGCTGGCGTAGCTCTCGTCCTCTTCGGCGATCAGCAGGCGGTCGTTCTCGGGATCGCCCCAGATCGACTCGACCACGCGCAGCGCACCGGCCTCGGTGGTGTCACCGATGCTGGCGACAAGCTTCGCGTCGACCTTCGCGCCATTGCGGGACACGTGGTACTGGCGCACGCGCTTGTCCAGCTCGGCCAGCGGCGGCAGGATGTCACGCCCCTGCGCATCCTCGCCGTTGTCCCAGGAGTCGGTGACGTAGACGCTGTAGCCATCGGCACGGCGGTCGACCCACAGCCCGTACGGCTTGCGCAGGTCGTCGGCAGCGAACGTCGCCAGCGGCGTGAAGTCCGGCAGTCTCAGCACCTGCACACGGTGATTGTCGCGCTCCACGATCCACAGCAGGTCGTCGATCACCGCGATACCGTTTGGGCGGTCGAACTGCCCCGGTGCGGTGCCGCTGCTGCCGACGTCACGCAGGTGCTGCCCGGTGCTGCCGTCGTAGACCACCAGCTTGTCGGTCGCCTTGGCCGTGGCGATCAACCACAGCATGCCATCCGGAGCGCGCCAGGCCGCCGGCGAATCGATGTTGTCAGCCGGGGTCATCGGCGAAAGGAACGCCTCGGCGATGGTGGTCACCGTGCGCTCGCCGCTGGCCTTCGCTGGCGTCGCGGCCATGGCAGGATCGTTGCCGGCGGACGGTGTGCAGCCGGCGGCCAGTGCAACGGCCAGCGCGGCGGCCAGGGCAGTGATGCCACGCGCCATCACAGTGCCACCTTCAGGCCCAGCGCATAGGTGCGGCCATATTCTTCCATCTGCAGGGTGCGCGAACGCGTGCCCTGGTACAGCTCCAGCGGCTTGTCCAGCAGGTTCTGCGCCTCGAAGTACATGCTCACCCGCGGGGTGAACTTGTAATCCAGCGAGAAATCGAGCTGGGTGTTGGGTGCAACATAGATGTCGAACGCGCGGCCCTTGCCGATGCTGTCCAGGTACTCGCTGCGGTATACGGCCGCCAGGCGCGTGCTCACACCGTATTTTTCATAGCCGATGTGTGCGCTGTAGACATGCTTGGAGGCGCGCGGCAGCGTGAAATCCTCCCCTGCACGGTCCTTGATGCCGGCATCGAATTTGGTATCCAGCCAGGTGCCACTGGCACCGACCAGCAGTCCATCCAGCCCGGAAGGCAGGAAGGCCAGCTGCTGCTGCCAGTTGAATTCGGCACCACGCACGGTGGCCTTGCGGCCGTTGATCGGCTGGGTCACGTCGAAGCCGCCGTAAGCCGGGTCGTTGGTGCGCACGGTCTCCACGATGTAGCCGTCGATGGACTTGTGGAACAGGCCCAGCGAGACGATGCCGGTGCTTCCGATGTACTTCTCCACCGACAGGTCGATGTTCTTCGACTCGTACGGGTCCAGTTCCGGATTGCCCAGGCGCACTTCCTCGTCACCGCGGCTGTAGCCCACGCGCGGTGAAATGTCACCGAACGAGGGGCGCGATACGGTCTTGTTGGCCGAGGCACGCAGCACCCAGTCGTCTGCAGCGTCATAGCGCAGGTGCAGGCCCGGCAGCACGTTGGTGTAGCTGCTGTTGGCCACGCGCGGGGCAACGGTGAAGCTGCGGCCGTTGGCAGCGACGTCCACCTGGTTGCCAATCGCCTTGAACTGCGTGTTTTCCACGCGAACACCGCCGATGATGCGCAGTGCGCCCACGTCCCAGGTACCCATGGCATAGCTGGCGAAGATGTCCTCGCTTGCCACGTAATCCTCTTCCAGCGACGTCATCGCATTGCCACCGGCGTCCTGCGGGCGGGCGCTGTACTGGCCGCCGTTGGCAGCCCAATAGGCACGCATCGCGGGCGAATCCATGCCGTCACCGATATCGCCGTGGCGGTGTTCCGGCGAGGTGGTGGTCCAGCTCGACAGCGCCACCTTCGGGCCGACACGCAGTTCGCGCTCGTCCACATTCACGTCGCGGTCGCGCCAGCGGCCCAGCAGGCCGAACTTGATGCTGCTGCTGTCGCCGTCGAAGCGCACGTTGACCTGCGCGCTGTGTTCCTTGTCATTCACCTGCTTCGGCGAGATCACGAAACGATCGAACGCGTAGTTGGCATTGTCCAGCCACTGCGGATTGTCGAAGCTGTAGCTGGGCAGGCGGCTGCGCTGGTCCAGCGTGCCGTTGAAGGCCTTTCCGTTGAGCTTGAAGCGCGCCTCCATCTCGTCATTTACCCGCTCTTCGGTACGGGTGTAGCCGATCCGGTAATCGACCACGGCATTGGTCAACTTGTTCTCGCCGCCCAGGCTCGCCGCGAAAGTGTTTTCCTTCTTGGTGCGATAGCGCATGCGCTTGTCGATGGAATCCTTCGGCATGCCGTCCAGGCGGTACTGGTCGGTGCCGGTCTTGACCATCTTCGCGTCATCGAAGTTGAAGATCACGCGCTGACGGGTCTCCGCATCATCGAACTGACTGTACAGCGTGCGCAGGTAGTACTTGCTGTTTTCGTTCGGCCGCCAGTCGAGGTTGAGGTTGGCGCCGATGCGCTTGCGCTCGATCTCGTACTTGCGGTGCTGCAGGTTGATCGCGGTGACGTCGCCAGGTGCGGCGTCATCCTCGCCGTCGTACTCCACTTCGGTGTTGTCCGACTCGAACTTCCGCTTCTGGTAGTTCACGCCCAGGGCCACGCCGAAGGTGTCGTTGAACACTTCGCTGTAGTTGAAGGCGGCCTTGGGGCTGGTCTCGCCGGACAACTGCTGGTGGCTGCCTTCGATCTTGCCACGCAGGCTGCGACCGTCGCGGTCGAAAGCCGAGGCTGATTCCACCAGTACGGCGCCGCCGATGGCATCACCGGGCATGTCCGGGGTCGGCGACTTGACCACGCGCAGGCGTTCGGTGGAGTCGGACGGGATAACGTCCAGCGGCGCGGCGCGGCTGGAATCTTCCGGCGTGCCGACGGCGATGCCATCCACGCTGACGCTGTTGAGATTGGCATCCAGGCCGCGGATGACCACGAAGCGGCCCTCGCCCTGGTCGCGGGTCACGCTGATGCCCGGCAGGCGCTGCAGCGACTCGGCCACGTTCTTGTCCGGGTACTGGCCCAGTGCGTCGGAGGACACTGCATCCTCGATGGCGTCGCTGCTGCGCTTGAGGTCGACTGCGCGGATCTGCGACTCGAGCTGGGCGCGTACTTCGATGCGGTCCAGGTCGACCGCGTCGGCGGCCACGGCGCCGGTGGCGGCTACCGCCTGCTGCCCGGCCGCCTGCAGCGGTGCTGCGGCCCCCATTGCCAGGGTCAGGGTGATGGCAACGGCCAACGGAGTCTTGATATGCACTGGGAATCCCCATTCCTGTTAAGAATGGGTCTGCACGATATGTCCGCAAGGTTGCATGGCCATGACATGCACCTGCACATTTCCGGTCACGCCGCTCCGGGGCCGGTTTGGGATTCGACACGCCAATCCGGCAAAATGGCCTCCTCTCTCTCCTTTCCCCCTTCCCGACCATGAAGATCGTCGAAGTGCGCCACCCGCTGGTGCAGCACAAGATCGGCCTGATGCGCAATGCCGCGCTCAGCACCAAGGATTTCCGCGAACTGGCCAACGAGCTGGGTACCCTGCTGGCCTACGAGGCCACCGCCGACCTGGACACCGAGCCGCACACCCTGCCCGGCTGGGCCGGCCCGGTGACGGTTCAGCGCATTGCCGGCGCCAAGATCACCGTGGTGCCGATCCTGCGTGCCGGCCTGGGCATGCTCAGCGGCGTGCTGTCGCTGATCCCGGCGGCCCGTGTCAGCGTGGTGGGCCTGCAGCGCGATGAGGAAACCCTGCAGCCGGTGCCCTACTTCGAGCGCCTGACCGGCCGCCTGGAAGAGCGCGACGCACTGATCCTCGACCCGATGCTGGCCACCGGCGGCACGCTGATCGCCACCATCGACATGCTCAAGCGCGCCGGCGCCCGTCGCATCAAGGGCATCTTCCTGGTGGCCGCGCCGGAAGGCATCGAAGCAGTCAAGGCCGTGCATCCGGACGTGGAGATCTACACCGCGGCCATTGATGCCCAGCTCAACGACAAGGGCTACATCCTGCCGGGCCTGGGCGACGCCGGCGACCGCATCTTCGGAACCCGCGTCGGGTAATCCCGGTGAACGGGTCGGGTCCCTCTCCGCAGGAGAGGGCTCTGACCCGCCAACCACTCGCGGGCGCGCTTCGCCGCGGCACGTGAACGCCCGTGGACGCAGGCGTGGCCGACGCGTGGTTCTTCACGTGGCCTTACCGGTCGGAAGCGAATGCTCCGCGCACCCGCCACCGCTTGGAGCATTCCGATGAAAGCCGCTTTCCTGCTGGCCGCCGTCCTGCTGGTTGGCCTGCCCCTCGCTGCCAACGCCACCACCCCGCAGCAGCAGCGCATGGCCGAATGTTCGGCCAAGAACAAGGGGCTGAAGGGTGATGCCTACAAGACCGCGCAGAGTTCCTGCCTCAGCGGCCACGCCGCCGAAACCAAGGCGGTCAATCCACAGCAGGAACGCATGCGCAAGTGCAATGCCGACGCGGGTGCGAAGAAGCTGGCGGGCGATGCGCGCAAGACCTTCATGAGCAGCTGCCTGAAGGCGTCGTAACGAGAGTGATGTAGAGCCGAGCCCACGCTCGGCTCTGCCATTAACCCAGGGCGCGCGCCTTCAGCTCGCCCTGTTCGTGCAGGGTCACGAAACGTCCCTTGTCATCACGGCCCAGCTGCGCCAGCGCCACCTGCGGGTCGTGGGTGAAGAACAGCCGCACGTTGCGCGCCAGCTTGTCTTCAAGGAACTGCCGCTTCTCGTCGATCAGCAGCTCGGCGTTGCGGTCGTAGCCCATGGTGATCGGCACGTGTACCCATGAGCGCCCCGGGATCAGGTCGGCACAGAACACCACGCCACCGTGCGCATCTTCACCGGCATGCGCATGACCAACGATCTCGGCCAGCATCAGCCCCGGCGTATGCCCGTCGCTGTAGCTGAAGCGCACGCTGCGGCCAAGTGCCTTCGAGTACTCCCCCTCCACCACTTCCAGGCGGCCACTGGCCTGCAGCAGGCCGGGCAGCTCAGGAATGAAACTGGCCCGATCGCGCGGGTGTGGCTGCACGGCGCGCTGCCAATGCTGCGCACCGACCACGTAGGTCGCGTTGGGGAACAGCAGCTCGGGTTCACGCCCTTCGCTCCATGCCGCCAGCAGGCCGCCAGCATGATCGAAATGCAGGTGGCTGAGCACCACCACGTCGATATCCTCGTGCTCGAAGCCGGCTTCGCGCAACGAATCGATCAGTACGTGCTGACTTTCCTGCACGCCGTAGCGCTCGCGCATGCGCGGATCGAAGAACGCCCCGATACCGGTTTCAAACAGCACGGTCTTGCCTTCCAGCGGACTGGCAAGCAGCGCGCGGCAGGCCAGCTCGATGCGATTGAGCTCGTCCGGTGCCGCCCATTTTTCCCACAACGCGCGCGGCGCGTTGCCGAACATCGCGCCGCCATCAAGGCGTTGCGAGTTTCCACGAATAGACCAGAGTTTCATGTGTCGATTATCGGCGCCGGACCGTTAAATAATCGCTAGAAAGTAAACGGAAAACCCCGCCGGCGAAGACGGGGTTTCGATAACCGCCGAAGTGCCGGCCAGTGGCCGGGACTCCCACGTCAATGGGCCGGCACGACCTGGGCACTGCCCACCGGATTGCGCGGGTCGCTGCCGCCGAACAGTCGGTTCGCCTTGCGGTCCCATTCCACGGTCTGCAGGTTGCCCCACACGTGGCTGGAACCGCGGCCGCCTGCGGCGACATTGCCCGGCAGGTCGATCTTGTGGCCCATCGCCTGCAGCTGCTTCACCGTCGCCGCGTCGAATGCATCGTCCTCAGCTTCGATCAGGTCCGGCAGCCACTGGTGGTGATAGCGCGGCAGCGCAGCAACCTGCTGCGCGTCCAGGCCGGCGTCGTAGCCGAGGATGCCCAGCAGCACCATGGTGATGATGCGGCTGCCACCCGGGGTGCCCAGCACGATCACCTTGTCGCTGTTTTCCATGAAGGTCGGCGTCATCGAGCTGAGCATGCGCTTGCCCGGCTTCGGCGCATTGGCCTCGTAGCCCATCACGCCGAATGCATTGGGCGTGCCTGGTTTCAGCGCGAAGTCGTCCATCTCGTTGTTCAGCAGCACGCCGGTGCCCTTCGGAATCAGGCCCGAGCCGTACAGCAGGTTGACGGTCTGGGTGGCGCCGACGCGGTTGCCGTCACGGTCGATGATCGAGAAGTGCGTGGTCTCGTCATCTTCCAGTGGCGTCGGGTTGCCCGACAGCAGGTCGCTGGGCGTGGCCTTCTCCGGATGGATGGTCGCGCGCAGGCCCTGCGCGTAGTCCTTGCTGGTCAGCACCTTCTGCGGGATCTGCACGAAGTCCGGATCGCCGAGGAAGAAGGTACGGTCGCGGTAGGCACGGCGCATCGATTCCACCACCAGGTGGGTGCGGTGCGCCGGGTCCATCTTCCCGATGTCCCAGCCTTCCAGGATCTGCAGCATGCTGGCCAGCGCGATGCCTCCGGATGACGGCGGCGGCGCGGTGGTGATCTTCCAGCCGTTGTAGTTGAACACGATCGGTTCGCGCTGCTTCACGCGATAACCGGCCAGCTCTTGAGCGGTCCAGTTGCCGCCGGCCTGCTTCACGCCGGCCAGCAACAGCTTTCCGGTCTGGCCCTTGTAGAAGCCATCGAAGCCACCCGCAGCCAGCCGCTCCAGCGTCTGCGCCAGTTCCGGCTGCTTGAACAGGTCTCCGGTAGCGATCGGCGTGCCGTTACGCAGGTAGACCTCACGCGTGCCGGGATAGCGCTCCATCACTTCACGGCGCGAGGCATAGCCCTTGGCCATGCGCTCGTACACCGGGAAGCCTTCGCGCGCGATGCGGATGGCCGGCTGCAGCGAGGCCGACAACGGCAGCCTGCCGTGCTTGGCCGACAGTTCAACCAGCGCTGCAGGCAGGCCCGGGATGCCGGCCGACCAGGCGCCGTTGACCGAGCGGTCACGGTCCAGGTTGCCCTGCTTGTCGAGGAAGGCCTGCGGGGTCGCGGCGGCCGGCGCGGTCTCGCGCGCGTCCAGCATCACGTCCTTTCCGGTGGCCGCATCGTGCAGCAGGAAGAAGCCGCCACCGCCCAGACCTGAACTGATCGGCTCGACTACCGCCAGCGTGGACGACACCGCCACTGCTGCGTCGAAGGCGTTGCCGCCCTGGGCCAGGATGTCGATACCGGCCTGGGTGGCCAGCGCATGGCCGCTGGCAATGGCGGCGCCATCGGGGCGCTCGGCACGGACCGGGCTGCCGGCCCAGGCAATCGGGCTCAGCAGCAGGCCGAGCAGCAACAGGGGGCGAACGATCAGCGTCTTCATTCGGATGGGGGCTCCGCGTAGAGTTCGGGGTGATCGTGCTGCAGCTGGCGCAGCTTGGCCAGCAGCTGGTCTTCCGTTTCCACGATCTCCGGGTCCGGGTCGATGCACTCGACCGGGCAGACGACCACGCACTGTGGCTCGTCGAAATGACCGACGCATTCGGTACAGCGCGCAGGGTCGATCACGTAGATGGTTTCACCCATCGAAATGGCCTGGTTCGGGCAGGCCGGCTCGCAGACGTCGCAGTTGACGCAGAGCTCGTTGATTTTCAGCGACATGGCGATACTCCTCGCCCGCGCCTTGGGACAAAGGACCGGCCAGCGCGGGCGCGCGGGCCGGTCAGGTCATCAGCGGCACCCTTGCGGGGTTGCCGCCCGGGCCATGCCGGAGCATGGCCGCCATGGCTCGGTATTACTTGGCTTCGACGAAAATGTACTCGGCGCCGGTCGGCTGGACCGCCGCCTGCACGCGGGCGTTGTCGGCCGACTGGCCGATGAAGACGACGCGCACGCCCTTCATCGAATCCGGCGCCACGTCCTTGAACACAGTCTGGATCATGTCAGCCATCTTGCCCGAGGCCGACGAACCGAAGGCCAGCATGTTGCCCGGCTGCACGCCACGGGCCACCGCCTGGGTCGCGCTCTCGGTCTGGCGCTCGTACTTGGCCTGGAAGTCCGGGTCCGATTCCGGCGAGAGGTAGTACAGGAACGGGCTGTTGCTGATGTTGCCCATGTTCTGGATGGCCACTTCCTGCAGGTACTTCTTCCAGCCTGCATCGTCATCCTTGGACGGCGCGACCAAGGCCTGCTTGGCCTCGTCGACCGGAGCGGCCTCTTCCTTCTTGCAGGCGGTGAAGGCCAGGGCCAACGAAGCGATCAGCATCGCGCGCATGGTGGTGTTCATGGGTTTCCTCCCGGAATGGTGCGTGGTGGTGTACGTAATGGGGTGCGGGTACAGCGGGGCTTACGACTGTGCCGCCTTCGCTTCGCGGACCTTGCGCAGGGCTTCGAGCACCGCGGCCGGCACGAAGCCGGACACGTCGCCACCCAGGCGGGCGATCTCGCGGACCAGCGAGGACGAAATGAAGCTGTGCTGCTCGGCCGGGGTCAGGAACAGGGTCTCGACCTCGGGGATCAGGTGGCGGTTCATGCTGGCCATCTGGAATTCGTATTCGAAGTCGGACACCGCGCGCAGGCCACGCAGCAGCACCCCGCCCTGCACCGAACGAACGAAATGCGCCAGCAGGGTATCGAAGCCGATGACCTCGACATTGCCGTGATGGGCCAGGGCGCCGCGTGCCAGCTGCACGCGCTGCTCCAGCGGCAGCGCCGGGCCCTTGGACGGGCTCTGCGCCACGCCGACCACGACTTTTTCGAACAGCGGCGCGGCCCGGCTGACCAGGTCGATATGACCGTTGGTGATCGGATCGAATGTGCCGGGATACACGGCAATGCGGCGGTTGGCCACGGTCATGGGCGGGTGCAGATGTTCAGATGAGGTCAAAGTGTAGCAGTGGCGCGGCGGTACAGGGCAAAGCGCACCTCGCGGGTGCCGCCCTCGCGGTGCAGCAGCCAGTCCGGCGGCAGCACCGGCACGTGGCCGGCCGGCGATTCCAGGTACAGCCAGGCATCGGCGGCCAGGTGCCGCGGCAGCTGGGCCAGCACGTCCTGCCACAGGCCATCGGCGAACGGCGGGTCGATGAAGACCAGATCGGCCTGCTGCGCCTGCGCCCCTTGCAGCCAGCGCAGGGCATCGGCCTGCACCACGGTGATCTGGTCGCTGGCCTGCAGCCTGGTCACGGCGGCGGTCAGGTTGCGCCCCAGCTGAGCATCACGCTCGACCAGGGTGGCGTGAGCAGCGCCGCGCGAGACCGCCTCCAGGCCCAGCGCGCCACTGCCGGCGAAAAGGTCCAGCACCCGCGCCGCGCCCAGCTTGGGCATCAGCCAGTTGAACAGGGTTTCGCGCACGCGGTCGCTGCTGGGTCGCAGCCCCGGCAGGGTCGGCACCGGCAGGCGGGTGTTGCGCCAGCGACCACCGATGATGCGGACCTGGCCGTCTTTGCCACCTCGGCCGCTCACAGGCGCCCCCGGCGGGGTTCATTCGAGAATTTCAGCATGAGCGGGATTGTAGTTCGGCCGGGCCGCGCCCGGCACCCGCAGAAGCCACAGCAACGGCCGAAGCAACTTCAAAAGCTGGTTCCCTGGGGGTTGGCGCGGTGGGTCAGGTTGTGGGGGACGCCGTGAACCCGTCCATGGGGGCTTGGCCGCGGCATCCATGCCGCGGACACCCCCACAACCTGACCCACCCCGCCTTCGACAGTTTCCTGCAATCTGCCGAAGGGCTCTTGGGGTCAGATCCGTTTTCCGTGGGAAAACGGATCTGACCCTGGATTGGATTTCGATATCTGAGAGATTTCATCCACGCATGGCGTGGATCTACTGGCTGCCAGCCAACTGTCGAAGGCGGGGCACTGTGGGTTTGCAGGGTGTGAGCGGCATGGATGGGTTTACGGCGTCCCCGCAAACCCACAGTGCCCCGCCATCCCACGGATAGCCCGCTGTTGCTGTTGCTGTTGCTGTTGCTTCGGCCTCTGCAGGTGCCGGGCGCAGCCCGGCCGACCAACCCCTTGATTTCGGGACAATCACCCCTACCCCTTGGCGAGGCCGCACGCGCTGGCGCGGCATTGCAAACGGAGCCTTATCGATGACCGAGACGACCCAGACCGAAACCCTTGGCTTCCAGACCGAAGTCAAGCAGCTGCTGCAGCTGATGATCCACTCGCTGTACTCCAACAAGGAGATCTTCCTGCGCGAGCTGGTCTCCAATGCCGCCGACGCCGCCGACAAGCTGCGCTTCGAGGCCCTGACCCAGCCGGCCCTGCTGGAAGGCGACAGCGAGCTGCGCGTGCGCGTCAGCTTCGATCCCACCGCCCACACCATCACCATCGAAGACAACGGCATCGGCATGAGCCGCGCCGAGGCCATTACCCACCTGGGCACGATCGCCAAGTCCGGCACCGGCGACTTCCTGCGCCAGCTGTCCGGCGACCAGAAGAAGGATTCGCAGCTGATCGGCCAGTTCGGCGTCGGCTTCTACAGCGCCTTCATCGTTGCCGACGAAGTGGAAGTGACCTCGCGCCGCGCCGGGCTGCCTGCCGGCGAAGGCGTGCGCTGGACCTCGCGCGGCGAAGGCGATTTCGAGGTGGCCACCGTCGACAAGCCCGAGCGCGGCACCCGCATCGTGCTGCACCTGAAAGACGGCGAGCACGACTTCGCCGACGGCTGGCGCCTGCGCAGCATCCTCAAGAAGTACTCGGACCACATCGGCCTGCCGATCCAGATGCCGAAGGAAGGCGAAGAAGGCGCCGCCGTCGAGTGGGAGACCGTCAACCGCGCCAGCGCACTCTGGACCCGTCCACGCACGGAGATCAGCGACGCCGAATACACCGAGTTCTACAAGCACGTGGCGCACGACCACAGCGACCCGTTGGCGTGGAGCCACAACAAGGTCGAAGGCAAGCTGGAGTACACCTCGCTACTGTACGTGCCCGGGCGCGCGCCGTTCGACCTCTATCACCGCGATGCCCCCAAGGGCCTGAAACTGTACGTGCAGCGCGTGTTCGTGATGGACCAGGCCGAACAGTTCCTGCCGCTGTACCTGCGCTTCATCAAGGGCGTGGTCGATTCCAACGACCTGTCGCTGAACGTCTCGCGCGAAATCCTGCAGTCCGGCCCGGTCATCGATTCGATGAAATCGGCGCTGACCAAGCGTTCGCTGGACATGCTGGAGAAGCTGGCCACCGACAAGCCCGAGCAGTACGCCACGTTCTGGAAGGAATTCGGCCAGGTGCTGAAGGAAGGCCCGGCCGAGGACTACAACAACCGCGAGAAGGTGGCCGGGCTGCTGCGCTTCGCCTCCACCCGCGGCGACGGCGATGCGCAGACGGTGTCGCTGGCCGATTACCTCGGCCGCATGAGCGAAGGCCAGGACAAGATCTATTACCTGACCGGCGAGAGCTACAGCCAGGTACGCAACAGCCCGCACCTGGAAGTGTTCCGCAAGAAGGGCGTGGAAGTGCTGCTGCTGACCGACCGCATCGACGAGTGGCTGATGGGCTACCTGACCGATTTCGACGGCAAGGGCTTCGTCGACATCGCCCGTGGCGACCTCGACCTGGGCGCGCTGGAAACCGATGCGGACAAGCAGGCACAGGAAGCGGCAGCAAAGGACAAGCAGGGCCTGGTCGAGCGCCTGAAGACGGTACTGGGCGATGACGTGGCCGACGTGCGCGTCTCGCACCGCCTGACCGATTCGCCGGCGGTGCTGGCCATCGGCGAACAGGACCTGGGCCTGCAGATGCGCCAGATCCTGGAAGCCAGCGGGCAGAAGGTGCCGGACAGCAAGCCGGTGCTGGAGATCAATCCGGGCCATCCGCTGATCGCCAAGCTGGATGCAGAAGCCGACGGCGCACGCTTCGATGATCTCGGCCGGGTGCTGTTCGACCAGGCCGCACTGGCCGCCGGTGACAGCCTGAAGGACCCCGGCGCCTATGTGGCGCGCCTGAACAAGCTGCTGCTGGAGTTGTCGGCCTGATCGAGGCGGTGGTCGCCGGGCATGGCCCGGCGATGCTCTGGTAGGTGCCAACCTTGGTTGGCACTGCAGCCCTGGCAGAGGCCAACCTTGGTTGGCGCCCCAAAAGCGTGCCAACCAAGGTTGGCACCTACCAGGGGGGAGCGTGTCAACCCAGGTTGACACCCACCAAAGCCGGGCGGCTCAGACCTCCCGATCCAGCAGCGAACCCAGCATCTGGTCCTGGCGCCGTATCACCGTGGCATTGGCGGCGAAGGCCACCACCTCGGCTTTCGCCGCCAGCAGGTCCCCCAATGGCACGCCAGCATCGGCGTCGGCAGGGGTCATCGCGGCCTGCACCCCGCCCTGCTCCGCCTCACTGCGCAGCAGTTGCAGGCGTCGGGCATCAGGAGTCGCCAGG
Organism: Stenotrophomonas sp. YJH_SMC_46; assembly: GCF_059370315.1. Lineage (NCBI taxonomy): Bacteria > Pseudomonadati > Pseudomonadota > Gammaproteobacteria > Lysobacterales > Lysobacteraceae > Stenotrophomonas > Stenotrophomonas sp. YJH_SMC_46. The sequence goes on along the minus strand of NZ_JCAFTO010000003.1, from coordinate 505,598 downwards.
TTGGCCACGTTGTGCGCGGCCACCTGCACTCCCTGGTGGGCCGCGCGCATCCCGCCGAGAGCGATTCCCATCACGTCGTTCATGGCGGTCTCCGGGCCGCGCTGCGCAGCCCTTCGGACCGGTTAACGGCCGGCGGGCCGCGACCTTGAGTCCACATCAGCCCGACAGGCCCGAGTGGTAGCATATCCCCCTGATTTCAGCGCCTTTTGCCAATGCTCAGTTTTTTCCGCCGCAAGAAGCCCCAGGATGCCCCCGCCACGGAGGCACCCAAGACCCAGCACTACTCGGCTGAAGAGCTGGCGGCGGCGTTCCCGTCAGCCGCCCCGGCCGAAGACGCCGCCACGATCCCGGTAGTCGAAGCCGCAGCACCGGCACCTGTACCGGAACCGGCGCCCGTCGCCGAATGGCCTGCCGTACCGGCTGCGCAGCCGGTCACCGCGCCGGAGGACGTCCAGGCCGAAGTGCTGGCTGCGGCCGCCGTGCTGGCCCCTCTGGCTCCGGTCATTCCGGTCGAGGAACCAACCGCCCCGGCCGCCGACCTGCCAGCTCTGGTGGATGCCCCGCCAGCCCCGGCCGGCAAGCCCGGCTGGCGCGAGCGCCTGCGCAACAGCGTCATCGCGCGCAGCTTCGGTGGCCTGTTCTCGCGCAATCCCAAGCTCGACGACGACCTGCTGGACGAACTGGAAACCGCACTGATCACTGCCGACGTCGGCGTGGGTGCCACTACCGATCTGGTCGAGGGCCTGCGCAAGCGCATGAAGTCGCGCGAGTTCGCTGATGCCAATGCGCTGCTGGCCGCGCTGCGCGCCGAGCTGATCGCGATCCTGCAACCGGTCGCCAAGCCGCTGGTGATCGACCGCAACGCCAAGCCCTTCGTGGTGCTCACCGTCGGCGTCAATGGTGTCGGCAAGACCACCACCATCGGCAAGCTGGCCAAGCGCTTCAAGGATGATGGCCACAGCCTGATGCTGGCCGCCGGCGATACCTTCCGTGCCGCTGCCGTGGCGCAGCTGCAGGCCTGGGGCGAGCGCAATGGCGTGGCCGTGGTCGCGCAGGGGCAGAACGCCGATGCCGCGTCGGTGGCGTTCGACGCGCTGCAGGCCGGCAAGGCCCGTGGCACCTCGGTGCTGATCGCCGACACCGCCGGCCGCCTGCACACCCAGTCCGGCCTGATGAACGAGCTGGGCAAGATCCGCCGCGTGCTCGGCAAGATCGATCCCACCGCCCCGCACGAAGTGCTGATGGTGATCGATGGCACCACCGGCCAGAACGCGCTGTCGCAGCTGCGCCAGTTCAATGCTGCGGTGAACGTGACCGGCCTGGTGGTGACCAAGCTGGACGGCACCGCCAAGGGCGGCGTGGTGTTCGCACTGGCCCGCGAGTTCGGCATTCCGATCCGCTTTGCGGGCATCGGCGAGCGCCCGGAAGACCTGCGCGTGTTCGACCCGGAAGCCTTCGTCGACGCCCTGCTGCCCGAAGCGCTGGGCGCCTGATACACCGTGCAGCCACGCATGGCGTGGCTCTACTGCACCGCAACCGCAATCCAGTAGAGCCACCCTACGGGTGGCTGCCTTCCCCGGAACACCCATGCCCCGCCAGCCGCACGCCAGCGCCGACAACCCCCAGCAAGACGACTTCATCGCTCGCCTGCTGCACTGGTTCGACGACCACGGCCGCCACGACCTGCCCTGGCAGCACCCGCGCAGCCCTTACAGGGTCTGGTTGTCGGAGATCATGCTGCAGCAGACCCAGGTGACCACGGTCATCCCGTACTTCCTGCGGTTCCTGCAGCACTTCCCGACCCTGCCCGACCTCGCCGCCGCCAGCAATGACGCGGTGATGGCGCAGTGGGCGGGGCTTGGCTACTACGCCCGTGCGCGTAACCTGCATGCCGCTGCAAAGCGCTGCGTGGAACTGCACGGCGGCGACCTGCCGCGCGATTTCGATGCATTGCATGCCCTGCCCGGCATTGGCCGCAGCACCGCTGGCGCGATCCTCAGCCAGGCCTGGAACGACCCGTTCGCGATCCTTGACGGCAACGTCAAGCGCGTGCTCAGCCGCTATCACGGCATCGACGGCTTCCCCGGCCTGCCAGTCATCGAAAAGCAGCTATGGGCGATCGCCGAGGCACACGTGGCGAAGGTGCCGGCCGGTCGCATGGCCGATTACACCCAGGCACAAATGGACCTGGGCGCGTCCGTATGCAGCCGGGCCAAGCCCGCCTGCGTCATCTGCCCGCTGCAGGACACGTGCGTGGCACGCCGCGAAGGCCGCACCGCTGAACTGCCCACGCCCAAGCCCAGCAAGACCCTGCCCGAGCGCGAAGCCGTGGCTCTGCTGCTGCGTGACGCCCAGCAGCGCGTGCTGCTGCAGAAGCGGCCGGACACCGGCATCTGGGCGCAGCTGTGGACGCTGCCGCAGGCGGAGGCCGGCAGCGACCTGCAGGACTGGTTCGACGCACATGTCGACGGCTCGCTGGAAGATGCAGAGGAACTGCCGGTGCTGCAGCACACCTTCAGCCACTACAGGCTGCACCTGCAGATATTGTCACGGAAGGTGCGCGGCCTGCGCGTGGAAGAACCCACGCTGCGCTGGGTCGCCAACGACGAGCTACCCGCATTGGGCCTGCCAGCGCCGATCCGCAAACTGCTCGACGGCGCCACGATCAGGACGCCAAAACGAACTTCCAAGAAATCCCGCAACCACGAGTGAGTGCCATGCCCCGAACCGTCTTCTGCCAGTACGAACAACGCGATGCCGAGGGCCTGGACTTCGTGCCCTACCCCGGCGAGCTGGGCCAGCGCATCTTCAACAACATCGGCAAGCAGGCCTGGGCCGCATGGCTGGCGCACCAGACCATGCTGATCAACGAGAACCGGCTGTCGCCGCGCACCCCGGAGCATCGTGCGTTTCTTGAAGGCGAACTGGTCAAGTTCCTGTTCGAGAAGGACGCAGAGAAGCCGGCTGGCTTCGTTCCGGAAGCCTGACCTGCCGGTAGCGCCGGGCCATGCCCCGCGTCCAGGAATCCGCCGGGCATGGCCCGGCGCTACCCGTTTACTTCCCGGATTCCTCGCGCTCCTGCACCTGCGCCTGGCGCAGCTCCTGCTCGGACGCGCGCAGCGCCTTCACATCCAGCTTGCGGATGCTGTCGATGAAGCACGGCATGCGCGGGCCACCGGTAGGGTCGCGCACCAGCACCTTGTCGAAGCGCGCCGAAACACGATTCATCTGGCTGGTCAGGCCGATGGCGGTGGCATACGGCAGGTCCTGGCAGGGGCCTCTCAGCTCCAGCAGGTAGGCCTCGCTCGGGCGCGTCCAGACCGCCAGTGCGCTGTCGCCCAGTTCGGTCCAGCCATTGAGGGTGCCGAAGAACTGCATGTCGCTCTGCGGCGCACCGGCGTGGGCGCGGTAAAGGTCAAGCTTCTCGGCGCTGCTGAGCCGGCCGGTGGTCGCGCAGGCGACCAGGGCGAGGCAGAGGCCGGCCAGCAGGATCGGGGTCTTCATGGCGATCTCCTCGGGGAACTGTCGCCATCATGCGCCCGGGCTCGCAACGCTGGCGCGACGACCGGCAGCCCATTCAGCCGCCGGTCGGCGGCTCCTGGCCGGACCACGGTAGACGCCAACCTTGCTTGGCGCTTGCCCTGAAGGAGCAGCCGACCCAGGTCGGCTTCCACCAAAGCGGGCCCAGCGCCTCAGACGTCGGCGTGGGCCAGTGCGTGCAGGCGCCCTTCCCGCAGTTCCAGCACCCGGTCCAGGCGACGCGCCAGGCTGCGGTCATGGGTCACCAGCACCAGGCTGGTATGGCGCGCGCGGTTGAGTTCAAGCATCAGCTCGAACACCGTTGCCGCCGTGCGGTCATCCAGGTTGCCGGTAGGCTCGTCGCCCAGCACGCAGGCCGGGTGATTGACCAGTGCCCGCGCCACCGCAGCACGCTGCCGCTCACCACCAGACAGCTCGCCCGGCTTGTGATCCAGGCGATGGCCGAGGCCGACCGCTTCCAGCAGCATGGTGGCCCGGCTGCTCGCTTCGGCCACCGCGGTGCCAGCCAGCAGCACCGGCATCATCACGTTTTCCAGCGCGGTGAACTCCGGCAGCAGGTGATGGAACTGGTAGACGAAGCCCAGCGCCTGGTTGCGCAGCAGGCCGCGCGCGGTGTCCGACAGCGCCGACATGCGCTGGCCGGTCACATAGACCTCACCGGCAGTGGGAATGTCCAGGCCACCCAGCAGGTGCAACAGCGTGCTCTTGCCGGCGCCGGAGGCACCGATGATCGCCACCGTTTCGCCGGCGGTCACGGTCAGGTCCAGCCCATCGAACACCGGGGTCTGCATGCGCCCTTCAGCGTAGGTCTTGCCCAGTGCTTCGGCACGGATCACTTCGTCGCCGCGGTTGAAGACCTTATTCATAACGCAGGGCCTCCGCCGGCTGGGTGCGTGCTGCCCGCCAGGCGGGATACAGGGTGGCCAGGAAGCTCATCAGCAGCGCGACCACGGTGATCGCCACCACGTCGCCCGTCTGCATGTCGGTCGGCAGGCCGGTGATGTAGTACACATCCTCCGGCAGCAGCTTGACGTTGAACACGCTCTCGATGGCGCCGAGGATGCGTTCCAGGTTGAGGGTCAGGGTGATGCCGCCGATCAGGCCAGCCAGCGTACCGAAGATGCCGATCAGCGAACCCTGCACCATGAACACCTGCATCACGCCACCCGGGGTCAGGCCGAGGGTGCGCAGGATGGCGATGTCGGCCTGCTTGTCGGTCACCAGCATCACCTGCGAAGACACCAGGTTGAACGCACCCATGGCGATGATCAGCGACAGCAGGATGCCCATCACCACCTTTTCCATGCGCAGTGAGTGGTAGAGGTTGGCATTCTGCTGGGTCCAGTCGCTTACGCGGTAGGCGCCACCGAGGTTCTGCGCAAGATCCACGCCCACCTCCAGCGAGCGGTCCATGTCGTGCAGTTTCAGGCGCACGCCGGTGGCACCGTCGCTGCGCAGCACGCGCTCCAGGTCCTGCATGTTGGCGAAGCCGACGCCGCGATCGACCTCGTTATAGCCGGCCTCGAAGAGGCCACTGACGGTGAAGCGTTTCATCCGCGGCACCGCGCCGGCCGGCGTGCCCTGCACTTCGGCAAAGGTCACCAGCACCTGGTCACCAACGTCCACGCCCAGCCAGATCGCCAGCTCCTTGCCCAGCAGCAGGTTGAAGCTGCCCGGCTTGAGGCTGTCATAGCTGCCCTTGGTGATCTTCTTGTCGATCACCGAGACGTTCGGCTCCAGCGCCGGATCGATGCCTTGGATGATCGCGCCCTGCACGCGCGGGCCGCTGATCATCGACTGGATCTCGATGTACGGTGCGGCGCCGGCCACACGCGGATCCTTCCTGGCCACGTCGACCACCCGCATCCAGTCCGGCATCGGTTCGCCGTCGCGGCTGATGGTGGTGTGCGCGGTCATCTGCAGCAGACGGCTGCGGATTTCCTTCTGGAAACCGCTCATGACGGCCAAGGTGGTGATCAGCACCGTAACGCCGAGCGCGATGCCCAGGATCGATGCCATCGAGATGAAGGAGATGAAGCCGTTGCGGCGCTTGGCACGCAGGTAGCGCAGGCCGATCGCCACGGGAATGGGTTTGAACATGCAGGCACGCCAGTCAATTCAGCTTATGGTGCCATTGACCGGGGCCGACGGGAAACGCCGCGTGCGGCCACGGCCAGTCGCAGTTCACGTCGCTGCCCGGAATCGAGCACATCGGGCCAGAACAGCAGGCGCCGGCGGCGCCGATCCTCACACCACAGCAACAACAGCCATGGGCCACGCACCACCAGCCGTGGCGTATCAACGTCCTGCCCGGCCACCTGCAGTGGTTCGGGAAGCGGCGCAAGAAGCACCTGTACGCGTGGCCTGCGCTGGCGCCAGGCCAGTTCGGCCAAGCCGACGCCCCAGGCCAGCAGCAGCGCGGGCATCAGCAGCCGCGCAGGTAGATCCGAGGCGCGCAACAGCCAGGGTGCGGCCAGCAGCACCGCCAACTGAGCGGCGGCCTGCAGCCTCGAAGGGCGCCACTCAAGGCTTGAGGGTGAGGATCTTCTGCATGAGGGGGATCGCGTGCGCATGCGGACAGGCCTCGTAGCCCATGAACCAGCGCCACAACCTATCGTCCTCGCAGTCGAGCAGGAACAGGAAAACCTCGCGCTCTTCGGTCGGCGCAGTGCGCCATTCGTGGTCGAGATAGCGCTCGAACAGCTGATCCAGCTCACGCATGCCGCGGCGGCAGCGCCAGCGCAGCTTCTTCAGCAGAACGTCTTCTTCCATCGTGCTTCTCCAGATACAGCAAAGCCACGCATGGCGTGGCTCTACTGAGGTGGTGCAGCCACGCATGGCGTGGCTCTACTGAGGTGGTGCAGCCACGCACGGCGTGGCTCTACCAAGTACAGCCAGGCCTGATCAGGCGCGGCGTTCCATCATCAGCTTCTTGATCTCGGCGATCGCCAGCGCCGGGTTCAGGCCCTTCGGGCAGGTGCGGGCGCAGTTCATGATGGTGTGGCAGCGGTACAGCTTGAACGGATCTTCCAGATCGTCCAGGCGCGCACCGGTGTCCTCATCGCGCGAGTCGATGATCCAGCGGTAGGCCTGCAGCAGGATTGCCGGGCCCAGGTAACGCTCGCCGTTCCACCAGTAGCTCGGGCAGCTGGTCGAGCAGCAGGCGCACAGGATGCACTCGTACAGGCCGTCCAGCTTCTTGCGGTCTTCCGGCGACTGCAGGCGCTCGCGGTCCGGCGGTGCCGGGGTCTGGGTGCGGATCCACGGCTTGATCGAGGCGTACTGCGCGTAGAAGTGGGTCAGGTCCGGAACCAGATCCTTGACCACGTTCATGTGCGGCAACGGGTAGATCGGCACTTCCTTCTTGCCGCAGTCCGAGATGGCTCGGGTGCAGGCCAGGGTGTTGGTGCCGTCGATGTTCATCGCGCACGAACCACAGATGCCTTCGCGGCACGAGCGGCGGAAGGTCAGGGTCGGGTCGATCTCGTTCTTGATCTTGATCAGGGCGTCCAGGACCATCGGGCCACAGGCATCCAGATCGACCTCATAGGTATCGGTGCGCGGGTTGCTGTCGTCGTCCGGACTCCAGCGGTAGATCTTGAAGGTGCGCACATTCTTGCCGCCGTTCTTGACGGGGAAGTGCTTGCCCTTCGTGATCTTGGAATTCTTGGGGAGTGAAAACTCGGCCATGGCTGCTCTCGTTGGCTCAGGCGGCCCGCGCCCGTGGGCGCGGATTGCATGGTAGGCGGGGTCGGATCAGTACACGCGCGGCTTCGGCGGCACCACGGACACGTCGTCGGTCAACGTGTACATGTGCACCGGACGGTAGTCGAAGCTGCACTTGCCCTTCTCGTCGACGCTGACCAGGGTGTGCTTCTGCCAGTTGACGTCGTCGCGGTCCGGATAGTCCTCGTGCGCATGCGCACCACGGCTTTCCTTACGCTGTTCGGCCGAGTTGATCGTCGCCACCGCGTTGAGCAGCAGGTTGTTCAGCTCGTAGGTCTCGATCAGGTCCGAGTTCCAGACCAGCGAGCGGTCGGAGACCTTCACGTCCTGGAACGAGTCGAAGATCTTGTCCATCTTCTCGCAGCCTTCCTTCAGCGTCTGGCTGGTGCGGAAGACCGCCGCGTCGGCCTGCATGGTGCGCTGCATGCGGTCGCGGATGACCGAGGTCGGGGTATCGCCGTTGGCGTGGCGCAGCTTGTCCAGCAGGCCCAGCGCCTTGTCGCAGGCATCGGCCGGCAGCGGCTTGTGCGCGGCGCCCGGCTTGATGGTCTCGGCGCAGCGGTTGGCCACCGCACGGCCGAACACCACCAGGTCGAGCAGCGAGTTCGAGCCCAGGCGGTTGGCGCCGTGCACGGAGACGCAGGCCGCTTCGCCGATGGCGTACAGGCCCGGCACCACGGCGTTGTCGTTGTCGCCGACCTTCTGCACCACTTCACCGTGGTAGTTGGTCGGGATGCCGCCCATGTTGTAGTGCACGGTCGGAATGACCGGGATCGGCTGCTTGTGCACGTCGACGCCGGCGAAGATGCGGGCGCTCTCGGCGATGCCCGGCAGCTTCTCGTCGATCACGCCCGGGCCGAGATGGGTCAGGTCGAGCAGGATGTGGTCCTTGTGCTCGCCGACGCCGCGGCCTTCGCGGATCTCGATGGTCATCGAACGGCTGACCACGTCGCGCGAGGCCAGATCCTTGTAGTGCGGTGCATAGCGCTCCATGAAGCGCTCGCCGCTGCTGTTGCGCAGGATGCCGCCTTCACCGCGGACACCCTCGGTGATCAGGCAGCCGGCGCCGTAGATGCCGGTCGGGTGGAACTGCACGAACTCCATGTCCTGCATGGCGATGCCGGCACGCATGGCCAGGCCGCCACCGTCGCCGGTGCAGGTGTGCGCCGAGGTGGCGCTGAAGTAGGCACGGCCGTAGCCGCCGGTGGCCAGCACCACGCCCTGGGCGCGGAACAGGTGCAGCGTGCCATCGGACATGTCCAGGGCCAGCACGCCGCGGCAGGCGCCTTCGTCGTCGAAGATCAGGTCAAGCGCGAAGTACTCGATCATGAAGCGCGCATCGTGCTTCAGCGACTGCTGGTACAGGGTGTGCAGCATCGCGTGGCCGGTACGGTCGGCCGCCGCGCAGGTACGTTGCGCCGCCGGGCCTTCGCCGTACTTGGTGGTCATGCCACCGAACGGACGCTGGTAGATCTTGCCTTCGGCGGTGCGCGAGAACGGCACGCCGTAGTGTTCAAGTTCGATGATGGCCGGGATGGCCTCACGGCACATGTACTCGATGGCGTCCTGGTCACCCAGCCAGTCCGACCCCTTGATGGTGTCGAAGAAGTGGTAGCGCCAGTCGTCCTCGCCCATGTTGCCGAGTGCGGCCGAAATACCGCCCTGGGCGGCAACGGTGTGCGAACGGGTCGGGAAGACCTTGGTCAGGCACACGGTCTGCAGGCCCTTGGCGGCCAGGCCGAACGTGGCGCGCAGGCCGGCACCGCCGGCGCCGACCACGACCATGTCGTACTTGTGTTCGGTGATCTTGTAAGCGGACATCTAATCTGGATTCCTGTGTAGGTGCCTGGGCTCAGGCAACGCCGAGGGCGATGCGGCCCACCGCAAACACACTGACGATCATGCCGAGCACGGCGACGAACTTCACCGCGGTCTGCAGCACCAGGGCCAGCAGCGATTCGTGGATGTAGTCTTCCAGCACGACCTGCATGCCGAGCTGCGCGTGCCAGAACATGGCGATCAGCAGGCCGATCAGCGGCACCGCGTTCCACGGCTTGGCCACGGCGGCGGCGGCGGTCGCGTAGTCCGAGCCGAGCAGGCCCAGCACGAAGACCAGGAACCAGATGCCCAGCACCACCAGTGCGGCGGCGGTCAGGCGCTGGTGCACGAAGTGCTCGGTGCCGGTCTTGGCCGAGCCCAGGCCGCGCACGTTCTTCAACGGAGTACGGAACTTGCTCACGCGGCACCTCCGAACATCACATAGGCCCACACCAGCAGGGTGATCACCAGGCTGCCGATGACCGACAGCCAGCTGCTGCGGATGAAGGCCGGGATGCTGAAGCCGATGGCAAAGTCCTGCACCACGTGGCGGATGCCATTGCACAGGTGATAGGCGAACGACCATGTCCACGCGAACAGGAACACGCGGCCATACCAGGCCCCGGCATGGCCGGTGAAGCAGTTCCAGGACTCGGGCCCCATCATCAGGGCCAGCAGGCCGGCAGCGATGATGAGGGCACCAACAGACAGAAAGATGCCGGTGGCTCGATGCAGGATCGAGGTGGCCATCTGAATCTGCCAGCGATACACCTGAAGGTGCGGGGAAAGTGGGCGTTGTCTGGTCGCCATTCGCTGGGCTCGTTGTCTCGGCTGGGCGGCACGCGGCCGCGTTGGCTCAATGCTGATCAGAAATCGATGCAGCGTCCGTTTTTCTCCCAATCGCCATACCGCACCGGATCAAGTCCGCCGCGGCCGCCGAATTCCTCTGCCTTTTCCTGCTCCACGGGCACGGGTGCCGCAGGGACCAGCGGGGCTTCAGATTCGTCGTCGGGAGTGGGGGTTGTTTGGCCTATCATGTTCGGTCTCGCAACGCACAAATTTTAGACCTCGTTCACGTGCCTGACAACCTGCCCCCTGCTTTCGTCGGATATCCGCGCCTGCCCGGCCACCAGCTGCTGAGCCTGCAGGGCCCGGATGCGGCCGCCTTCGCCCACGCCCAGTTCAGCAGCGATGTCACCGCCCTGCCCCTGTTGCACTGGCAGTGGAGTGCCTGGCTGAGTGCCAAGGGCCGCACTCTGGCGGTGTTCCAGCTGCTCCGGCTGGCCGACGATCACGTGATGCTGGTGCTGGCCGACGGCGATGCCGATGCGATTGCGTCGCAACTGCAGCGCTTCGTGTTCCGTCGCAAGGTGAAGGTGCAGGGACGCAGCGATCTGGCAGCGGCCGGCGCCTTCACCGCGCCCGAGGCCGCCAGCGGCGCGGCGATTGCGCAGGCCGCAGATGAGGGTTGGGAGCTGGACCTAGGCAGCGATGCACTGCCGCGCACCCTGCGCATCGGCAGCGCCGAAGCGTTCGCCGCCAGTTCTGAAGCCGATGAGGCCGCCTTCGCTCTCGCTTGGCGCCAGGCCGACCTGCGCTACGGCCTGCCACGGCTGGAAGAGAGCCAGCGCGAAGTGTGGACCCCGCAGCAGCTGGGCCTGGACCGCCTGAATGGCTACAGCGTGAAGAAGGGCTGCTACCCCGGCCAGGAAATCGTCGCCCGCACCCATTTCCTCGGCAAGGCCAAGCGCGCGGTGCAGCTGCTGCATACCGCGGCACCCGCACAGGCCGGCGATGGCGTGCAGCAGGACGGCGCGACGCTGGGCACAATCGCCAGCGTGGCCGGCGAGCTGGCGCTGGCGGTGCTGCCACTGGAGGCTGGCGACGCCGAGCTGCAGGTGGGTGATGCCATTGCGCAGCGCGTGCCGCTGCTGGATGGATTGGCGCGCTGAATCTGACGCGCCCTCATCCACGCATGGCGTGGATCTACTGACCGACCCGGTGGGTGCGGACCGTTGGTCCGCACGCCTTCGGTGAAGGAATGGTAGTGCCGGCCGCTGGCCGGCAACCATGCAGGGTTGAGGTTGCCGGCCAGCGGCCGGCGCTACCCGTTACAGGCGCTCGCCGCTCTCTGCGTTGAAGAAATGCAGGCCCTGCGGGTGGATCGCCACGCGGATGTCATCGCCCACCGCAGGCAACGCCTGCGGTGCCACGCGCATGGTCAGCGCATGCTGGCCACTGCTGAGGTTGACGAAGATCTCGTTGCCGACCGGTTCGATGCCCTCAATGCGCGCGATGAACGCGTGCGCATCATCGGCAGCAGCCGGTTGCAGGTGCTCCGGGCGCACGCCCACCGCGATCGGTTTCTGCAGCCATGCCGGATCGATCGTGGCCTGGCCCAGCGGTGCACGCCACTGGCCGTCGACCACGGTCACGCCACCGGCATCGCCCTGCAGCGTGCCACGCAGCACGTTCATCGCCGGGCTGCCGAGGAAACCAGCCACGAACAGGTTGGCCGGGCGGTCGTACAGCGCCATCGGCGTATCGATCTGCTGGATGATGCCGTCCTTCAGCACCACGATGCGCTGACCCAGGGTCATCGCTTCAACCTGGTCGTGCGTCACGTAGATCATGGTGGTGCCCAGCTTCCGGTGCAGCTGCGCAATCTCGGTACGCACGCTGTGACGCAGCTTGGCGTCGAGGTTGGACAGCGGCTCGTCGAGCAGGAACACCGCCGGCTCGCGCACCAGCGCCCGGCCCAGTGCCACGCGCTGACGCTGGCCACCGGACATCGCCTTGGGCAGCTTGTCCATCATCTCGGTCAGGCCCAGCGTCTGCGCCGCCTCGGCAATGCGCTTGTCGATGGTCGCCTTGTCATGCCCGCGCAGCTTCAGGCCGAAGGCCAGGTTCTCGGCCACGGTCATGTGCGGGTACAACGCGTAGCTCTGGAACACCATGGCGATGTCGCGATCCTTCGGCGCCACGTCGTTGACCACGCGATCACCAATGGTCAGCGTGCCACCGCTGATCTCTTCAAGGCCGGCCACCATCCGCAACAGGGTCGACTTGCCACAGCCGGACGGTCCGACCAGCACCATCAGCTCGCCATCGGCGACCTCGAAGGTGGCGTCCTTCACCGCGACCTGGCCGTTGTCATAGACCTTGCGCACACCCTGCAACTGCACTTTTGCCATATCACCTATCCGGTCCGCCCGAAGCCGGGCTGTCTTTTGGGACTGCCTCGGCCCTCCCGATGGCAGTGATGATTGCGCGCCTGCCGCATGACGGCGAGCACTGCAATCGAATACAGTTGCCCATTCTGCCATGTAAACGTTTTCACGTGGCACTATCCGATGATCGGTGCGCACCGATCTGCGTCGGCGGTTGAACGAAGGTTCCGCCGAGGTAGTGGTTTCGAATGGAACGATCTTCCGCAACACCGGAGATCGCCCCTGACGAACCTCGGACAGGCAGTTGCGCGGATGTCCCCCGAACCCAGCCATGAAGCGATTGACAACGATGTCACCCGGATCTGAAACTCGAGCGATGCACGACACCCTCTTCCTGTTCGGTGCCACAGGTGATCTGGCCCAGCGCTACCTGTTCCCTTCGCTGCTTCGCCTGCTTGGCGACGGCCTGCTGCCGGAGGACTTCCGCATCCGCGCACTGGCCCTGTCCGGGCATGACACCGAAGCTTTCCATGACATCCTCCGGCCGCGCCTGCAGCAGGCCATGCCGATGGCCACGCAGGACGACATCGCTGCCCTGCTGCGCCGCATCGACTACCGTTCGGTGGACCTGCGCGATGTCGACTCGGTTGCCGCCGCCGTCTCCGACCTGGTGCACCGCAAGTGCGTCAGCTACCTGGCCATTCCGCCGGGCCTGTACATCTCCACCTGCGAAGGCCTGGCCAAGGGCGGCGCCCTCGCCGCGCCGGCACGCCTGATGCTGGAGAAGCCGATCGGCAGCGACAGCGAGAGCGCCGAGGAAATCATCAGCACCATCGGCCAGTGGATCGACGAGGACCGCGTGTTCCGCCTCGACCACTACCTGGGCAAGGCCGCGGTGCAGAACCTGATCGCACTGCGCTTCGGCAACACGCTGCTGGAAGCGGTGTGGAACCGCAACTACATCGAATCGGTGCACATCCTGGTGGCCGAAAGCGAAGGCGTGGATGGCCGCGATGCCTATTACGCCCGCTCCGGCGCGCTGCGGGACATGGTGCAGAGCCACATCCTGCAGCTGCTGTGCATGGTGGCGATGGAACCGCCGGCATCGCTTGAAGCCGATCGCATCCGCGACGAGAAGGTCAAGGTGCTGCGCGCCCTGCGCCCGCTCGATGCCAGGCACGCCGCGCGTGACAGCATCCGTGGCCGCTACACCGCCGGCACCATCAATGGCCAGCCGGCCCAGGCCTACCAGCCGCCGGAAGGCAGCGACGTGGAAACCTTCGCCGGTGTCACCGCGCATATCGACAACTGGCGCTGGAGCGGCGTGCCGTTCCACCTGGTCACCGGCAAGCGCCTGCCCGAGCGCACCACCCGCGTGGTGGTCACGCTGAAGCCGGTCACCCACTGGCTGTTCGAGCGCCCGCAGCGCGCGCAGGCCGCGCCGAACCGCCTGGTGTTCCAGCTGCAGCCGCAGGAAAACATCGAACTGGGCCTGATGAGCAGCCTGGCCGGCCCGGAATGGGGTGCCCTGGAACTGCATCCGCTGGAACTGGAACTGTCGGTGCCGACCGGCCTGCACCGCCGCATCGCCTACGAACGCCTGTTCCTGGATGCCTTCAACGGCAACCACACGCTGTTCGTGCGCGACGACGAAGTGCGCGCAGCGTGGGCCTGGATCGACAGCGTTGCCGACGCCTGGAAGGAGGCCAAGCTGCCGCTGGAACCGTATCCTGCTGGCCAGTGGGGCCCGAGCAATGCAGGCGAGTTCCTGCCGCAGGGCGTGGACGCGCCGGACAGCGGGGCCTCGGCATGAGTGCCATCTCGCAGCCGGTGCTGGTTGCCGACATCGGCGGCACCAATGCCCGCTTCGCCCTGGCCGACACCTCGCAGGACGCGCCGCTGCTCAAGGAGAGCATCCGCGAGTACGCGGTGGCGGAATTCCCGTCGCTGGGTGATGCCGCGCGCCACCACCTGGAGCAGATCGGCGCTGCGGCCAGCCGCGGCGTGTTCGCAGTGGCCGGCCGCGTCGACGGTGACGAGGCGCGCATCACCAATCATCCGTGGGTGATCTCGCGCAGCCGCACCGCCGCGATGCTGGGGTTCGACGAGCTGCACCTGATCAACGACTTCGCCGCACAGGCGATGGCGATTTCGCTGCTGCAGCCCGAGGACGTCGTCCAGGTCGGCGGCGCCGCCTGGGTACCGGGCAAGCCGGGACAGCCGCGCAACTACGCGGTGATCGGGCCCGGTACCGGGCTCGGCGTCGGTGGCCTGATCATGCGCCACGGCCGCTGCTATCCGCTGGAAACCGAAGGCGGTCATGTCAGTTTCCCACCGGGCACACCGGAGGAAATCCGCATCCTGGAAATCCTCTCCGAGCAGTTCGGCCGCGTCTCCAACGAACGCCTGATCTGCGGACCCGGGCTGGTCAACATCCATCGCGCCGTGTGCGAGATGGCCGGCATCGACCCCGGCCAGCTGCAGCCGGTAGACGTGACCGCGCGTGCCCTGCACGGTGATCCGCAGGCAATGCGCACCGTGGACGTGTTCTGCGCGGTGTTCGGCGCCATCGCCGGCGATCTGGTACTGACCCAGGGCGCCTGGGACGGCGTGTTCCTGACGGGCGGCCTGACCCCGAAGATGCTCGATTCACTGCAGCACTCCGGCTTCCGCCAGCGCTTCGAACACAAGGGGCGGTTCTCTTCGATCATGGCGAGGGTGCCATCGCTTGCCGTGATGCATCCCCACGCCGGACTGCTGGGCGCTGCCGCCTATGCTGCCGACGCCGAACGTGACGCACCAGGAGTTGCCGCATGAGCCCCACCTTGCACGACGACCGCATCGAGTTCATTCAGCACGGCGACGCCGATGGCTGGATCGAGGCGGTGGCCGCCGAAATGGCGCAGACCCTCAACCACGACATCAATGAGGTGGGCCGGGCCCGCATCCTGCTCTCCGGTGGCACCACGCCGGCGCCGGTATACCAGGCACTGGCCGAACTGGACGTGCATTGGGACCGGGTGGAAGTGAGCCTGGCCGATGAGCGGTGGCTGTCGCCGCAGGATCGCGACAGCAACGCCTGGCTGGTGCGCGAGCACCTGCTCAAGCGTGCCGAGGGTGCGCACTTCGATCCGCTGGTGCGGATCGGCAAGCCGCTGACGGAGTGCGTCTACACCGCCAACCTGCAGGCCCAGCACAGCCAGCCACCCAGCCTGGTGGCACTGGGCATGGGCAACGATGGCCACACCGCCTCGCTGTTCCCGGGTTCGAAGGACCTGGCCCGTGCACTGGAAAGCACCCTGCCCTATGCGGCACTGGATGCCACCGGCTGCCCGGGCGCGAACCAGTGGCCGCTGCGCATCACCCTGACCCCGCACGGCCTGCGCCAGTGCCGCCAGCGTCTGCTGCTGCTGCGCGGCAAGCAGAAGCTGCAGGTACTGCGCCAGGCACTGGACAGCAATGACCCCCAGCAGTACCCGATCCTCAATGCAATCAACCTGGAAGGCGCGCGCCTGCGCGTCCACTGGGCTGATTGATGTCGGCGGCGGCGCCACGCCGCCGCTTGCCTCTCGCCACCACGAACGCCGGTAGCCAATGAGCCTCCATCCGCAACTGCAAGCCATCACTGAGCGCGTCATCCGCCGCAGCGCGGCCTCGCGCGCCGCCTATCTGGCCGCGATCGACGCCTCCCTGCGCGAAGGCCCGTTCCGCAGCCGCCTGAGCTGCGGCAACCTCGCCCACGGATTCGCCGCCTGTGGCGGCACCGACAAGAGCCGCCTGCGCGGTGGGGTGACACCGAACCTTGGCATCATCACCGCCTACAACGACATGCTGTCGGCGCACCAGCCGTTCGAGACCTATCCCGAGCAGATCCGCCAGATCGCCCGCGAGCTGGGCGCCACCGCGCAGGTGGCCGGCGGTGTGCCGGCGATGTGCGACGGCGTCACCCAGGGCCGTGGTGGCATGGAGCTGTCGCTGTTCTCGCGCGATGTGATCGCGCAGGCGACGGCGATCGGGCTCAGCCACGACATGTTCGATACCACCGTCTACCTTGGTGTCTGCGACAAGATCGTGCCGGGGCTGCTGATCGGCGCACTGGCCTTCGGCCACCTGCCGGCGGTGTTCGTGCCGGCCGGCCCGATGACCCCGGGCATACCCAACAAGCAGAAGGCGGAGGTTCGCGAGCGCTATGCCGCCGGCGAAGCCACCCGTGAAGAACTGCTGGAAGCCGAGTCGGCCTCCTACCACGGCGCCGGCACCTGCACCTTCTACGGCACGGCCAACTCCAACCAGGTGCTGCTGGAAGCGATGGGCGTGCAGCTGCCGGGCGCGTCGTTCGTCAATCCGGGCACCCCGCTGCGCGACGCTCTTACCCGCGAAGCGACCGAACGTGCACTGGACATCACTGCGCTGGGCGATGACTTCCGTCCGCTGGGCCGGATCATCGACGAGCGCGCGATCATCAACGCGGTCATCGCGCTGATGGCCACCGGCGGTTCGACCAACCACACCATCCACTGGATCGCGGTGGCGCGTGCGGCCGGCATCGTGCTGACCTGGGACGACTTCGACGAGCTGTCGCAGCTGATTCCGCTGCTGGCCCGCGTCTACCCGAACGGCGAGGCCGACGTGAACCGCTTCGCCGCCGCCGGTGGCCCGGCGTTCGTGTTCGGCGAGCTGATCAAGGCCGGCCTGATGCATGGCGACCTGGTCAGCGTGGCCCGTGGCGGCATGGCCGACTACGCCCGCGAACCCCAGCTGCGCGACGGCCAACTGGTTTATCTGCCGGGCCTGGAACGCAGCGCCGATGACGAGGTGGTGCGTGGCGTCGACAATCCGTTCGAACACCAGGGTGGCCTGCGCCTGCTGCGCGGCAACCTGGGCAAGTCGCTGATCAAGCTGTCGGCGGTGAAGCCGCAGTACCGCACGATCGAAGCACCGGCCGTGGTGGTCGATGCACCGCAGGTGCTGAACAAGCTGCACGCCGGTGGCCTGCTGCCCGAGCATTTCGTGGCGGTGGTGCGTTACCAGGGCCCGCGTGCGAACGGCATGCCGGAACTGCATTCGCTGGCGCCGCTGCTGGGCCTGTTGCAGAACCAGGGCCGACGCGTGGCGCTGGTCACCGACGGTCGCCTGTCCGGCGCCTCGGGCAAGATTCCGGCGGCGATCCACGTGACGCCGGAAGCGGCGCGCGGCGGCCCGCTGGCGAAGGTCCGCGAAGGCGACATGATCCGGCTGGACGGCGAGGCCGGCACGCTGGAGGTGCTGGTGGACCCGGCCGAATGGGCGGCGCGTCCGCTGGCTCCGAACACTGCGCCGGCCGCGCATGACCTGGGCCGCAATCTGTTCGCGGTCAACCGTCGCGTGGTGGGCCCGGCCGACCAGGGAGCGATGTCGATTTCGTGCGGTCCGGCGGCGGCCGATGGCGGGCCGTGGGAGTACGACGCGGAGTACGAGCTGGGGCATGATGCCGCGGCGGCGGCAGCGCCGCATGAGGCGAAAGACGCCTGAAGCGAAAAGCCGCGGCAGGCTTCCCGGCTTGGGCAGTAGAGCGCCCTGGCCGGGACACGCCGTAAACCCATCCATGGGGGCTCGATCGCGGCATCCATGCCGCTCACGGTCCCGGCCAGGGCACTCCACTGCCCTTGGACAATTCCCGGCGCGTCATTTGCGCTGCGGCCACTGAATCAAGAAGAGCAAAGGCAAGGGCAAAAGCATGGGTATCGAACAACATCAGGTGAAGGCGGCGGAGCTGTTGCATGCGGCGGGCATCCTGCCGGTGGTGACGGTTCATACGCTGGACCAGGCGCGGGCGGTCAGTGCGGCGCTGCTGGACGGTGGTTTGCCGGCGATCGAGCTGACGCTGCGTACGCCGGTGGCGATGGAAGCGTTGGCGATGCTCAAGCGCGAGCTGCCCGATGTGGTGGTGGGTGCAGGCACGGTGCTGACCGTGGAGCAGATGCAGCAGTCGATCGATGCGGGCGCGGACTTCCTGGTGACCCCGGGCACGCCGCCAGCGCTGGCCGATGCACTGGCTGCTGCGCCGCTGCCGGTGGTGCCGGGTGCGGCCACGCCGACCGAGCTGCTGTCGCTCTACGCCCGCGGCTTCCGCGTGTGCAAGCTGTTCCCGGCCACGGCCGTGGGCGGGCTGGCGATGATCAAGGGACTGGCCGGCCCGGTGGCGGACCTGAAGCTGTGCCCGACCGGCGGCATCACCGAAAACACCGCCGCCGAATACCTCGAGCAGAAAAACGTGGTCTGCATCGGCGGTTCGTGGATGGTGCCGGGCAACTGGATTGCCAACGGCGAATGGGACAAGGTGCGCGCCAGCGCCGCCGACGCCGCGAAGATCATCAAGCGCGTTCGCGACCACTGAGCCCAACGCAGCTGTAGAGCCGAGCCCACGCTCGGCTCCACGCCAGCGGAATGGAAAGCAGCCGAGCATGGCTCAGCTCTACAGGACCAGCATCCAGAGCGCGACCCGCTCCCGCTCTTCCTTCTTCATTCCGCGGTGGCGGCGCACGAAAACCGTCCTTGGCCCTGCGGAGGGATTGCGCAGGGGCGTGAGCGCCATGGATGGCGCGACCGAGCCTCCAGGGATGGATTCACGGCGTCCCCTGCGCAATCCCTCCGCAGGGCCAACCCCACGAATCCTGCCGCACACCGCAAGGGGCTCAGCCGTTGGCCGAAACCCGTTACAGCGGCCGCGCCGGATCCACCAACCCGTACTGGCTGGCCATCCGCGCCAGCGCGATGTTGTCGTGGATCCCCATCTTCTCGAACAGCCGCGCCTTGTGCGTGTTCACCGTCTTCGCACTCAGGCTCAGCCGCCGCGCGATATCTTCCTGGCGCAGGCCCTGGGTCAGCAGCAACGCCACTTCCAGCTCGCGCGGCGACAGGCTGTCGAACGGCGAACCGTTGCCTTCCACCGTCGACAGTGCCAGATTCTGCGCGATGCTGGTGCCCAGGTAGCGGCGCCCACCTGCCACGTCACGCACCGCGCGCAGCAGTTCCTGCGCATCACAACCCTTGCCGATATATCCGGCCGCGCCGGCTTCGAGCAGCCGCTTCGGCAGCGGGCCATCTTCCAGCACCGACACGATCACTACGCGGGTGTTGCGGTGGCTGCGCACGATGCGCTCGGTCACTTCCATGCCGCTCACACCCGGCAGGTGCAGGTCACACAGCACCACATCCGGCAGCAGCTGGCGGACTTCACGCAGCGCGTCTTCGCCGGTCTCGGCTTCGCCCACCACCTCGATGTCGGTTTCCCCCGACAGAATCATCTTCATCCCGGTGCGGACCAGCGCGTGGTCATCCACCAGGTAGACTCGAATCGTCATTCACGTACCTCTTCGAATGCGGCCATTGCAGGTCAAGCTAGGCAGGGTGCCGATACCCTGCAAGCGCGTTCGGAATGCGGCCCCGGCAATCTGCCTTGCGCATCACAGTACCGCGCGTTGTGCTTGCCCCCTGTCTTGCAGAACCTGCTGCAACGAAACAACTGATCTATCACGTAGACGTCCCGCGCGGGGCATCCACGTCAATCCCCCTGTGATGATGCTTCGCTGGCCTTCGCTGGCCGCGTGCCATGATGCCGCCAAGGGTGCCGGCGACTGAACATGACCAGATAGCACCCTACCACCCAAACCAGCGCGGCACACCATCCGGCCAGGATATCGGAGGGGTAATGCACCCCCAGATAGACCCGGGAGACGCTGACCAGCAGGCTGAATGCCGGTGCCAGCAGCAGCACCGGCCAGCGCCAGCGGGTGTTCCAGGCCAGCAGTACCAGGGTCACCGCCAGGGTCATCGAGCCCATCGCGTGGCCGCTGGGAAAGCTGAACGTCGATTCCGGCGCGATCGATTCCCACAGGCTGGGGCGCTGGCGCTGGAAGAAGTGCTTGCTGCCCATGTTCAGCAGCGCCGAGCCGACGAAGCTGACCGCCACGAAGGTGGCCTCGCGCCAGCGCCGGTAGCCCAGCAGCACGCCGATGATCAGCACGTCGGCCGGGATCAGGAACCACTCATAGCCCAGTTTGGAAATGAGCACGAAGAAGCGGTCCAGCAGTGGCGAGTGCAGGCCATGCATCTGCCACAGCAGCGGCGCGTCGAAATGGAACGATTCAAACTCGTGCACCTCGTCCGCCAGGGCGACGAAGCCAGCCAGCGGCAGCAGCACGCCGCCGAACAGCAGGACCAGGCGCCAGGCATTGCGCGCCATCCAGTGGCGGAAACCGGAGGCGGACTCCGGTGCAGCGAGGATTGCAGGCTTATCCGGCGCTTCGGACATACGTGTGTTCGACGTAATCGTCGATCAGGGCGACGAACTCCTGGGCGATGTTGTCGCCGCGCAGGGTCACCTTCTTCTCGCCATCGACAAACACCGGCGCTGCGGGTGTTTCGCCCGTGCCCGGCAGCGAGATGCCGATGTTGGCATGGCGCGACTCGCCCGGCCCGTTCACGATGCAGCCCATCACCGCCAGGGTCATGTTCTCCGCCCCCGGGTGGTGGATCTTCCACAGCGGCATCTTCTCGCGCACGTGGTTCTGCACCACCTTGGCCAGCTCCTGGAAGAACTCCGAGGTGGTGCGGCCGCAGCCCGGGCAGGCCGTGACCAGCGGCGTGAAGGCGCGTTGGCCGGTGGTCTGCAGCAGTTCCTGGGCGACGATCACTTCCTGCGTGCGCGACTGGCCCGGTTCCGGGGTCAGCGAGATGCGGATGGTGTCACCGATGCCTTCCTGCAGCAGCACGCCCAGCGCCGCCGACGACGCGACGATGCCCTTGCTGCCGATACCGGCTTCGGTCAGGCCCAGGTGCAGGGCGAAATCCGAGCGCTGGGCCAGGTCGCGGTATACCGCGATCAGCTCCTGCACGCCGCTGACCTTGGCCGACAGCACGATGCGGTCGCGCGGCAGGCCGAGTTCCACCGCCTGCTCGGCCGAATCCAGGGCCGAGCGGATCAGCGCTTCGCGCAGCACGCGGCCGGCATCCCAGGGCTGTTCGCGCAGGCTGTTCTCGTCCATCAGCTTCGCCGCCAGGGCCTGGTCCAGCGAGCCCCAGTTGGCGCCGATGCGCACCGGCTTGTTGTAGCGGATCGCAAACTCGATCAACTGCGCGAACTGCAGGTCCTTCTTCTTGCCGAAGCCGACGTTGCCGGGGTTGATGCGGTACTTTGCCAGCGCTTCGGCACACGCCGGTTCGGCGGTCAGCAGCTGGTGGCCGTTGTAATGGAAGTCACCGATCAGCGGCACGTCGATACCCATCATCGCCAGCTTGTCGACGATGCGCGGGATCGCCGCAGCCGCTTCCACGGTGTTGACGGTCAACCGCACCATTTCCGAACCCGCGCGCCACAACTCGGCCACCTGCTTGACGCTGGAAGCCACGTCGGAGGTGTCGGTGTTGGTCATCGACTGCACCACTACCGGCTTGCCTCCGCCTACGGTGACCCCGCCGATCTGCACGGCATGGGTCTGGCGGCGGGGCCAGGAGGTGGCATCGGAGGGAGGCGTAGGGCGGGTCACGGCGTCGTGCATGGGCGCATTCTACCGCCCGCTCCCGCATTCGGGGTGACTCGCATTCAGCCGGCGGCACGGCTGCGGCCGATTGTCGCAGGCACGCGCGCCCGTGAACGCATACGATGAGCATGAATGACCGGTCCCGACGCCCCGTTCCTCCGTACCCTGTGCAGCCTGCGCTGGCTTGCCGTAGGCGGCCAGGCCGCCACCATCCTGGTCGCCAGCTGGGTGCTGGGCCTGCCGTTGCCCCAGCTGCCACTATGGGCCGGCGTGGCCGTGCTCACCTTGTTCAACATCTACACCCAGCTGCGCCCGGAAGCGGCCGACACCGCCCCGCTGACCGCATTCGGCCATATCCTGGTGGACGTGATCATCCTGACCTGGATGGTGGGCTGGAGCGGCGGCATGGCCAACCCGTTCAGTTCACTGTTCCTGATCCTGATCGCGCTGGCCGCCTTCGCCCTGCCCCTGCGCTGGGCACTGGCAGTGGCCCTGGCCTGCCTGCTCGGCTACGCCGCCAGCGGCATCTTCGGCCAGCCGCTGCCGGACGGCTATTTCCGCGCGCAGGACCTCAACCGTTGGGGCGTGGTCGCCAACTTCCTCATTTCCGCAGCGGTCGTGCTGACCTTCTCCACCCGCCTGGCGCTGGCGCTGCGACAGCGCGAACTGGAACTGTCGGCACTCAGGGAACGCTTCGCCCGCAACGAAGGCATCGTCGCCCTGGCCACCCATGCCGCCTCGGTGGCGCATGAACTGAACACGCCGCTGGCGACCATGACCCTGCTTGCCGATGACGTCGCCGAGCGCAGCGAAGAGCCCGAAGTGCGCGAAGACATGGAGACCCTGCGCGAACTGCTGGTGCAGTGCCGGGAACGCGTGCTGGCGCTGGCCGCACCGGCCTCGGCCGACGCACCGGGCCGCAGCCACTCCAGCGCCCAGCAGGTACTGGAACAGTGGCGCCTGGTGCGGCCGACCATCGACCTGCATCGCAATGACGATGCGCCGCTGCGGTTACCACTGGATCCGGGCGTGGGCCATCTGCTGATGGTCCTGCTCAACAATGCCGCAGATGCCGGCGAACAGGCCGGGCGGCCACGGGTAGACCTGGACCTGCGCATCGAAGGCGACGACCTGATCGGCGAAGTCCGCGACTACGGCCACGGCTTCGATGCCCGTGCCGCGGTGCTGCCAGGCAAGCTGTTCGGCAGCAGCAAGAGCGAGGGCATGGGCGTTGGCCTGGCCCTGTCCCATGCCACCATCGAACGCCTCGACGGCGAGATGTGGATGCGCCCGGCCCAAGGCGCCGGCAGCCGCGTCGGCTTCCGCCTGCCGCTGGTCCCACGCGAGGAAACCCCATGAGCGCCTCAACCCTCGGCCTGCTGGTCGACGACGACGAACTGTACCTGCGCACCCTGCAGCGCAGCCTGGCCCGCAAGGGACTGGAAACGCAGACCGCGCAGGATGCCGCCAGCGCGCTGGCATTGGCCCGCCAGCATCCGCCGGCGTTCGCGCTGATCGACCTGAAGCTGGGCAGTGATTCCGGCCTGGCGCTGATCCAGCCGCTGCGCGCGCTGCGCGCGGACATGCGTATCCTGCTGGTGACCGGCTACGCCAGCATCGCCACTGCCGTTGAGGCGATCAAGCTGGGGGCCGACGATTACCTGCCGAAGCCGGCCACGGTACCGATGATCCTGCGCGCGCTTGGCGAGGAAGACGACGGCCCGGCCGACGATGGCGAAATGGAAGTGCCGGACGCGATGACGCCGATCAGCCGCCTGCAGTGGGAACACATCCAGCAGGCGATGCACGAGACCGGCGGCAACGTGTCCGCAGCGGCACGCCTGCTCGGCATGCACCGGCGTTCGCTGCAGCGCAAGCTGGCAAAGCGGCCGAGCCCGGAACGCGATCCGAGCCGTTGATCGCTGACGGACCGGTCCGGCTCAGGCCTCGACCAGCGCCGGCCGGTCCTGCGCGGCGCTGGAGCGCACCGCACACGCATCGGCCCGCGTGGCCATCGTCTCCTGCAGCAGCGGCGATGGCAGTACGCAGGCCGGATGCATGCGCAGGAAGCCGTAGATCGAACCCGCCAGGCCGATCATCAGGCCCGGGGTAAAGGCCGCGCGGGTGAGGCCGCCAACCATCCCCTGGTGCTCCTCGATCGAAGAAATGATCTCGATGGCGGCCTCGTCCTGCGGATAGGGACACCCTGCCGGATCCAGCGCAGCGGCCAGCACCAGCAGTTCCCGGGTGGACACATCGCCATGGCACAGGGTGTGGCTGAACCCCCATTTGCCGCGCGCATCGGCCACGGCGCGACGCATGTCGCGCAATTGCGCGGCATCACCGGTGCGGGCATACAGGTCCGCCGCCGCCAGGCCGATGCCCACGCTGCCGTGGCACCAGGTCGGGAAGTTCTTCTGCCCATCCTGCAGGTGGATGTCCCGCCAGTGCCCGGTATGTGGCTCGAACAGGGCTGCCTGGAATGCAAATGCTCCTTCGGCCAGCCGCCGCCATGCGGCCCGCTCGGGCACGCTGCCAGCCTCGGAGCGGGCCAGTCGTGCCAGCGCCCAGCCCATGCCCATCGCACCGTGGCCAAAACCACCGATCGGCTCGCTGAACTGTGGCGTCGGCCAGCGCGCACCGTCTGCGTCGACAATCGCAGCGTCCTGCATGCGGCGTCCCGCTGCGGCCGCCAGTTCCAGCCAGCGTGCGTTGCCGGTGGCTTCAGCCAGCGCCAGCAACGGCAGGATCATGCCGGACACACCATCAATCAGTTCGAACTTTGCCGCCTGCTGGAAACCGCGATGCTCCGCGGCTTCCGCGCAGCGCTCTGCCAGCGCCAGCAGCGCCGGTCGCTGCAACAGGTCGTGCAATGCCAGCAATGCCCACATTTGCGAACCGGTTCCGACGAATCCACCGTCAATTTCGGCGGGGTGCCGCTCGCACAGGGTCTGGAACACCGCAAGGGCGCCCTCGATGGCCGGATCCAGCCCGGCCACCGGATCGGCACGCCCCTGCTCCACTTCGTGGCGATAGGCTGCCAGTGCGAAAGCGATGCCGCCCAGCCCGAAGTACAGGTCTGGCTGCACCGGCTGGACGGTCCATCCGGTACGCGTCACTTCAGGTGTGATCCAGGTCATCGAGCCGTCTTCGCCGTGCACCGCCAGCCGCAGCAGGCTTTCCACCGCGCGCGTGGCCAGCGTGCGACGGCGTGCGTCCAGGTCGTCGGCGCGCGGATGCCGTGCTGCATAGCTGTAGCCGGACCGGGCCTCGGCTCGGGCCAGTGCATGCTGGTTCAGGTCGGTGGCGACCAGCGTGCTGCGGATCGTCACGTCTTCCAGGTCGATCCGCATCGCGCGCCAGTTGGCGACGACGGAGTGGATACGCGCCGCGTCCAGCTGCGATGCGAAGATCGGAATGTCACCGTGGCGCAGGTCATCGACCTCTCCGCGTACGGTTTCCAGGTCCGATGGCGCAGCGGGCGACACCGCCGCATTCCGCACCAGCAGGTCGATCGCGCGCTCAACCGCCCGAGCTTCGTTGTGAAGCGATGCTGGATGCCAGAGCATCCGCCCGAGCTCGGCGTAGGCCATTGTCGGCCGCCGTACATCCCGCACCTGGCAGCCTTCGAAGGCCGTCAGCAGCGGCATCAGTTCGCCGTTCGCGTCCAGCGCGCGCAGACGCCCACTGGCGTCGATGAAGCCCTCGCTGATGTGGTCCCAGTACAACGACACATCGGGCTGTGCGCTGGGATGGTTCTGCGCAATGGAGACCTCGGCCTCGACCATGCCCAACCGGGCCGGTTCGGTCCCGTCGTCGACGATCACCGGCACCTGCACCCGTGGCTGCTCGCCGGGCAGCGCGCCGGCTGCAGACAGGTCCACGCCCTCCATGCCCAGGCCGGCAGTACGGAACGGCACGATTCCGGTACGCAGCACTGAATTGCGCATCAGCTTGACGGCGGTGTCGTACGCATCGCCAAGCCCTGATGGCTCGATTTCGATTACCCGGCAGAACACGCTTTCGGCGTCGACCACCACCGGCACCGGCCCGACCGCGATCAGATTCTCCAGATGAATGTCGGTGCCACCGATCAGGCGCAGGATGGCCAGCCAGTGGCCGAGGCCGCGGTAATAGCACCGCAGTTCAGCCTCGCCGGAACAATAGCGATGCGCGGCGAATGCAGCCCAGCCGTGGCTGCCACGATCGATCACCTTCGGCACGCGCACGCGGTCAGGGGCATCACCGAAGACCGCGGACAACAGGCCATCGAGCGTGGCATCGATGCGCAATGAGCGTGGCTTGTACATCACCGTGCCGCCTTCGAACTGCAGCCGTGCCACGGTGCGGCCGCCACCGTGCAGGTCACCGCGGCCCAATGCAACGGCATGCAGCGTGCCCGCCGGCGCACCCAGCAACTCGGCCAACGCAACACGATCACTGCCGATGCGTGCAGCGAGCTCCACCACGGCCGCGCATTGTCCTTCGAGCATGCGCGTCAGGCGCGGCAGCAGTACCGGATAGCGTTGCTGCAGATGCGCGCGGAAGCCCTCGCTCGTGGCCAGGGCAACGAATTCGTCCAGCGCACCAGCACTGTCAAGCGGGCCGATGTCACCGCTGCGTGCAGCGGCGTGCAGCTCCAGCAGGAGCACGCGGTTGAGCTTGAGCTGGGCATGCTCACGCAGCGCCGCCTCGCCCTGCGAATGCAGCAGCGCACGTTCGCCGGGCTGCAGGGCGATGGCGGGATCATGCAGGCCGGCAGCCAGCGCAGCGCGCGCCTGGGCAAGGAAATGTTCGGTGATGCGCGCAAACGCGGCCGCAGCCGGAGAAGCGGTCATTACGCCCCCTGCGAGATTCAAGAGTCTGTTCCAGTCGCCGGCACGCAGCTGCATGCCTCTGCGTGCCGGCACGGGCTACATCAGCAACACAGGCAGTGGTTGATCACCGATACCGTGGTGGTGCACTCGTTGGTGCCACCGGTGATCATGGTGTCCGAAGCCCCGGTGAGGGCCGCTTCGGTGGCTGCCGCACCGTAGATGAACAGCGAACCCGCAGGGTTGGCGCACCCATCCACATCGTCCGAGCCATTGAGCCAGCCGGACACAACGTCGTCATTCAGATCCATTCGCAATCTCCTGTCATTCACAACATGAGGCGTTGAGGACATGGATCGATTCCACGTCCCTCCGGATACGGCCAGTCCCTGGCATCAACATCATGCTGCGAGCGATACTGGATGACAGGTACAGCCGCCCATGCACACTGCATTGGCACGCCATGCGTAGTCAAGCTGCGCTGCCGCAGGCACGCGAATACGCTGCATGGGCAACGCCGCAGGGCCCCGGAATGGCAGGAACGGAAGGCATGGGATGGCCGGCCTGTCGCCGGCGCATCCACGACCGGGCTCAGCGCTTCAGCTGCGCCAGTATCTCGCGGGTCATCGGATCGGCAATCGCCACATCCTCACCCTGCAGCGCCGGCAACAGGCCACTGGCCAGCTGCTTGCCAAGCTCGACACCGAACTGGTCGAAGGCATTGATGTTCCAGATCACCGACTGCACGTACACAGCGTGTTCGTACATGGCGATCAGTGCGCCCAGCGCCTGCGGGGTCAGTGCGTCGAGCAGGATCAGCGTGCTCGGGCGGCCCCCGGGGTAATCGCGGTGCGGGTCGTCGCTGCTCTGGCCATTGGCCAGTGCTTCGGTCTGCGCCAGCAGGTTGGCCAACAGGGCCTGATGATTGATCGTGTAGGGATCGTCGCTGTGCACGCAGCCGATGAAGTCGGCCGGAACGATGCTGGTGCCCTGGTGCAGCGCCTGGAAGAAGCTGTGCTGCACGTCGGTGCCCGCCCCGCCCCACCACACCGGCACGGTGTCGGTGGTGACCGGCTGTCCGTCACGCTGCACGCGCTTGCCCAGGCTTTCCATCACCAGCTGCTGCAGGTAGGCCGGCAGCAGCGCCAGGCGCTGGTCGTAGGTCATCACCGCGTGCGTGGCATGGCCCAGCAGGTTGCGGTTCCAGATGTCGGTCAGGCCGTGCAGCACCGGCAGGTTGCGCTCCAGCGGTGCATCCAGCGCATGCGCATCCATCTGCGCGGCGCCTTCCAGCAGCTGCTCGAAGCGCTCGAAACCGATGGCCAGCGCGATCGGGAAACCCACGGCCGACCACAGCGAATAACGGCCACCGACCCAGTCCCACATCGGCAGCACGTGATCGGCGGCGATCGCGAAAGCCTTGGCCGCGCGTTCCGGATTGGCGCTGACGGCATACAGGCGCTCGCTGCCCCCCAGCCAGTCGTGCAGGATCTGGCCGTTGAGCAGGGTTTCCTGCGTGCCGAAGGTCTTGGAAATCAGGATGCCCGCGGTCTTCGCCGGATCCAGCGTGGCCAGCGTGCGCTGCATGGCGGCGCCGTCCACGTTCGACACGAAATGCACGCGCAGGCGCGCACCGCTGACCGGACGCAGCGCATCGGCGACCAGGCGCGGACCGAGGTCGGAACCACCGATGCCGACACTGACCACGTCGGTTACGCCGCTGTCTTCCAGCGCGCGCACCAGCACGCCCATGCGCTGGCGGATCTCGCGCGCGGTGGCATAGGCCTCAGCGGCAACCGGTGCATCGACCACGTCGCCGCGCAATGCGGTGTGCAGTGCGGCGCGACCCTCGGTCAGATTGACCTGCTCGCCACGGAACAGGCGCGTGATGGCGCCGCCGACATCACGTTCGGCAGCCAGCGCCAGCAACGCCTGCAGCGCGGCGGCATCGTATTTCTGCCGCGCGAAGTTGACGTACAACGGACCGACCCGCAGCGCCAGATCCTGCACGCGGCCGGGTTCGGCGGCGAGCAGGCTGGGGATGCTTGCGCCCTTCAGGCGCTGGGCGTGGGAATGCAGCGAGTCGAATCCGTTGTTCGTTGTCATGCGGCCTGGGTCGGGATCGTGTCGTTGGTGTGGGTGATCTGGTTCTTGCCATCAACGTACACCAGCTTCGGCTTGAAGCTGTCGGCTTCCTGCTCGGTCATGCTGGCGAACGCGGCGATGATGATGATGTCACCGACCTGCACGTGGCGCGCGGCGCCACCGTTGAGCGAGACAACGCCGCTGCCGGCTTCGGCGCGGATGGCATAGGTCGAGAAGCGCGCACCGTTGGTCACGTCCCAGATGTGCACCTGCTCGAACTCGCGGATGCCGGTGGCAGCCAGCAGGTTGTCATCGATGGCGATCGAGCCTTCGTAGTTCAGCTCGGAATGGGTGACGGTGGCGCGATGGATCTTGGTCTTGAGCAGGGACAGGTGCATGGGGGCGCTGCAACGGCAAAGGAAAGAGCGGATTCTAGCACCCGCACAGCGCGGGGCATCACGGCCGGCAACCTGTTCAGGTAGGCGGTGAAACCGGGGTCAGAACCCTTTCCCCTGGAAAAGGCATCTGACCCCATGCATCGCGCGGCGCCGCCGGAGCTCAGAATTCCAGGTTGTCGATCAGCCGGGTCGTACCCAGTCGCGCGGCGATCAGCGCCACGCGGCCACCGCCGTCGAAGGTCGGCTCGGCCAGCTCCGGGGTGCGCAGCACCGCATAGTCGACCTGGAAACCGGCCGCCTGCAGTGCGGCGGTGGCATCGGCCTCGATGCGTTCGCGCGGGTGACCGGCCACGTAGCCCTCGCGCATGCCCAGCAGGGTGCGGTGAATGGCGGTCGCGACCGGGCGCTGTTCCGCGCTCAGGTACTGGTTGCGCGAACTCTTGGCCAGGCCATCCTCGTCACGCACGATCTCGGCACCGACGATCTGGATCGGGAACGACAGTTCGGCCACCATCTGCCTGATGACAGCCAGCTGCTGGTAGTCCTTGCGGCCGAACACAGCCACGTCCGGCTGCACCTGCAGGAACAGGCGCGCTACCACCGTGCACACGCCGTCGAAGTGACCCGGGCGACTGGTACCTTCAAGCACTTCACTGACACCCGGCGCGTGCATGCGCGTGGTCTTGTCCACGCCCAGCGGATACATCGCCTCCACGCTGGGCAGCCACACCGCATCGCAGCCGACCTGTTCCAGCCCGGCCACATCGGCCTCGGGCGTACGCGGATAGCGACTGAAATCCTCGTTCGGCCCGAACTGGGTCGGGTTGACGAAGATGCTTGCCACCACCTTGTCGGCGTACTGGCGGGCCAAGGTCACCAGGGAATGATGGCCACCGTGAAGGTTGCCCATGGTGGGCACCAGCGCCACGCGCAGGCCCTCGCGCTTCCAGTGGGCGATCTGCTCGCGCAATGCGCCAAGCTCGTTGAAGGTCTGGATCATTGGGCGTAGGCGTGCTGTTCGTCGGGGAAACTGCCGTCGCGCACGGCGTCGGCAAAGGCACGGGTGGCACCGGCCACCGAGCCGCCTTCGGCAAGGAAATCCTTGACGAACTTGGGGCGGCGATGACCGCTGTCCAGGCCGAGGAAATCGTGCAGCACCAGCACCTGGCCATCGCAGTGCGGGCCGGCACCGATGCCGATGGTCGGCACCTCCACCGCAGCGGTCACCTCGGCGGCAACCGGGGTCGGCACGCACTCAAGCACCATGATGCTGGCGCCGGCAGCGGCCACGGCCCTGGCATCTTCCACCAGCTGGCGCGCGGCATCGCCGCGGCCCTGGATCTTGAAGCCGCCCAGGCGCAGCACCGATTGCGGGGTCAGGCCCAGGTGCGCGCAGACCGGAATCTCGCGCTCGACCAGGTAGCGGATGATGTCGACCTTGAAGCCGGCACCTTCGATCTTGACCATCTCGGCACCGGCCTGCAGCAGCTGCAGCGAGGCATCCAGCGCGCGCTCCGGGGTGGCATCGGCGCCGAAGGGCAGGTCCGCCACCAGCAGCGCACGCTGCAGCACGCGGGCCACGGCGCGGGTGTGGTAGACCATGTCGGCCACGGTCACCGGCAGGGTCGAATCATGGCCCTGCACCACCATGCCCAGCGAATCGCCGATCAGGATCAGGTCAACGCCATTGGCGTCGAAAGTGCGGGCGAAGCCGGCGTCGTAGGCGGTCAACATGACCAGCTTCTGGCCATTGCGCTTGGCCTCGGCCAGGGCGGGAACGGTCCAGGGCTTGCTGTCTGCGTGGGTGCTCATGTGCTGATAACCGGGGGAGATAACCCGGGCATTATCACCCTATCGGGGTAATCCCGCAGGCGTCCACCCGCACCACTGCGTCCCGCACGCGGCCGTGGCCGGGAATGGCCAGATCCGGCGCGATTTCGGCCAGCGGCACCAACACGAAGGCCCGTTCGTGCATGTACGGGTGTGGCACCTTCAGCCCGGGCTGGTCGAGCTCCTGCACGCCGTACAACAACAGGTCCAGGTCCAGCGCGCGCGGGCCCCAGTGCACTGCCGGATCGCGCACGCGACCGAAGCGCTGCTCCAGCGCCAGCATGGCCTGCAGCAGCTCATCGGCCGGCAAGATGGTTTCGACCGAGGCCACCGCATTGACGAACGGCAGCTGGTCTTCATTGCCCCAGGCCGGCGTTGCGTAAAGCCGCGAGGCCTGGCGCAGCCGGGTCCCGGGCAGGCCGTCCAGCGCGGCAATCGCCGCGCCGACGGTGGCGGCCGCGTCGCCGAGGTTGGCGCCGAGGCCGATCCAGGCAGGGGTCATCGCCTACTCGCCCGCTGCACCGGCCGGGGCACCCGGACGACGGCGGCGACGGCGGCGCTTGCGCGGCGCTCCGCTCTCGTCATCGCCTTCTTCGCTGTGCATCGCATCCAGCGACGACTCCAGCTCACGCCCGGACTGCGCCTGCGCTTCGCGCCAGAACTCGACATCGGCGGCGTGCTCGGACGACGCCACCTGGCGCAGGCTGAGGAAATCGAACGCGGCACGGAAGCGCGGATGGGTCAGGGTGCGGAACACGCGCTTGCGCTGGCGCGAGCTGAAGCGCGACTGCAGCAGCCAGATTTCCTGCATCGGCAGCGAGAAGCGGCGCGGCAGCGCGATGGTGCTCAACTGCTGCACGGTGACGCGGTCGGCGGCGCGGCGCTGCGCCTCTTCCGGTGCCACGCCCTGCTTGAGCAGGGTCGCCTGTGCACGGCAGAACGCCGGCCACAGCAGCAGCGCGAACAGGAACGCCGGCGAGACCGGTTCGTCGTTGGCCACCCGCGCATCGGTATTGGCCAGGCCCTCGACCAGCATGCGGCGCAGCGCGCCGGTGCGGTTGGCTTTCAGCGCCTTGGCGCTTTCCGGGAACAGCACGTCGAGCAGGCCGTAACGCTCAAGGCCTTCGAAGCTGGCCACGCCGTGTCCGGACAGGAACAGCTTGAGCACTTCCTCGAACAGGCGCGCTGGCGCGGCTTCGTTGAGCAGGCCGGCCAGGTGCGGGATCGGCGCGGCAGTACCCTCCTCGATCTGGAAGCCGAGCTTGGCCGCCAGGCGCACCGCTCGCAGCATGCGTACCGGGTCTTCCTGGTAGCGCTGCACCGGGTCGCCGATCAGCTTCATCAGGCGCGCCTGCACGTCCTCGAAGCCACCGGTGTAGTCGCGCACCGAGAAGTCCTCGATGGCGTAGTACAGGGCGTTGCAGGTGAAGTCGCGGCGGATGGCGTCGTCTTCGATGGTCCCGTACACGTTGTCGCGCACGAGCATGCCGTTTTCCATCTCGCGGTCGCCGCTGCCGTCATCGCTGTTGGCGCGGAAGGTGGCGACTTCGATGATTTCGCGGCCGAACACAACGTGGGCGAGGCGGAACCGGCGGCCGATCAGTCGGCAGTTGCGGAACAGCTGCTTGACCTGTTCGGGCGTGGCGTCGGTGGCCACGTCGAAATCCTTGGGTTGGCCATTGACCAGCAGATCGCGCACCGCGCCGCCGACAAGGTAGGCGCCGAAGCCGGCATCGCGCAGGCGATAAAGCACGCGCAGGGCGTTCGGGCTGATGTCCTTGCGGGAGATCGTGTGCTGGTCGCGCGGGATGACGCGCAGGCTGAACGGTGATGTAGCAGGGGAAATGATGTTGGCGCTTCCGGTTGAAGTTTCGGGATTGCCCAATGGCATCGAGGTGCATATACTAGCGCTCCTGCCTCGGCAGCGACACAGTTACGCTCCCTTCGTCTAGTGGTTAGGACGTGGCCCTCTCAAGGCTAAAACAGGGGTTCGAGTCCCCTAGGGAGCGCCAGTCGCCGCAGCAGGAACCGAAAAAGCCCGCCTTGTGCGGGCTTTTCTGTTTTCCGGGGTTTGCATCGGCATCGGTCGGCCTGGTCGCAGTAGCGCCTTCCTGTTCCTGCGTGGGAGGGGGTGGGCCACCCTGACAGTTTCCCGCGACGGCGGCACGAACAGCCTCGCTCCTCCGCAGCCAATTCAATCCCGACGCGCAGACCTGCGTCCGCCAGAACCGCAATGCCTGACGCGAAGGCGGGGCAGCTCAAGCCGGGACCGTTGGCGCCATGGATGGCGCCATCGAGCCCCCATGGATGGGTTCACGGCGTGTCCCGGATTGGGCTGCCCCGCCTTCGCCCTCGATGACACCGAGGCGCCAACGGAATGCAACCGAAGCCGGGCAGCGTCAGCCTTCCATCTGCTCCAGCTCCTTGCCCTTGGTCTCGCGCACGTAGCGGACCACGAAGAAGATCGAGAGGATGGCCGCCACCGTATAGATCCCGTAGGCCCCGGCCAGGCCGATGCCCGCCAGCAGCATCGGGAACGTCACGGTGATCGCGAAATTCGACGTCCACTGCGCCGCACCGGCGACGGCCAATGCCGGGCCGCGGATCTGGTTGGGGAACATTTCACCCAGCATCACCCACATCACCGGGCCCCAGGACATGTTGAAGAACACCACATAGACGTTGGCCGCCACCAGCGCCAGCCGGCCCATGCCGTCGGACAGTTGCAGGCGACCGTCGGCGAGACTGCCACTGGCGAACGCGACCACCATCAGTACCAGCGCTACCGACATGCCGACCGAGCCGATCCACAGCAGCGGCTTGCGTCCGATGCGGTCGATCAGCAGCACTGTCAGCAGGCAGGCACCGATGCTCAGCGCACCGGACAATACATTGATCAGCAGCGCGTCGCTTTCCGAGAACCCCACCGCCTGCCACAGCACCGCGCCGTAGTAGAACACCACGTTGATGCCGACCAGCTGCTGGAACATCGCCAGGCCGATGCCGACCCAGAGGATCGGGCGCAGCCTGCCGGTGACCTTGTCGCGCAGGTCGGCGAAGCGTGGCTTGTGCTGGTCCTGGGCCAGGCTCGCCTCGATCTCGGCCTGCTTGGCCGTGGCTGCGGCCTCGCCGTACAGCCGCGCCAACACCGCCCTCGCCTGCTCCGGGCGCCCCTTCACGACCAGGAAGCGCGGGCTTTCGGGAATCACCAGCAACAGCAGCAGGAACAGCCCCGATGGCAGCGCCTGCATCCAGAACATCCAGCGCCAGGCCTCATGGCCCAGCCATAGCGGCTCGGTCGACGCCCCAGCGGCACGGGCCAGCAGGTAATTGCTGAGGAAGGCGGCGAACAGGCCGCAGATGATCGCCATCTGCTGCACCGTGGCCAAGCGCCCGCGATAGCGCGCCGAGGCCACCTCGGCGATGTAGGCCGGCGACATCACGCTGGCCGCGCCCACCGCGAAACCGCCCAGCACGCGCGCGGCGATGAACAGCCAGGAAGCGTGAGCGGCACCGGCGCCCAGCGCCGAAACCAGGAACATCAGCGCCGACACGATCAGCACGCCTCGGCGGCCCAGGCGATCCCCCAGCCAGCCTGCCAGGAAGGCACCGACCGCACACCCCAGCAGCATCGAAGCGACTTCGAAACCAAGCGCCGCCTCGCTGGAGTTGAAGGCCTGGCGAAGGCCGTCGACCGTGCCATTGATGACACCACTATCGAAGCCGAACAGGAATCCACCGAGGGTGGCCACGCAGCTGATGAGGACGATGAATGCCGTGTTTTCGCCGCCGTGGGAGGCGATGCCGGGTTGGCGCTGGGACATGGATGAACCTGTTGGGAAGGGAGGCCGGCCATCCGACGCAGCCGGCTGACCCGCAGCGTCGCACAGGCCTTGCCCTGCCGCCAATGTCCGCCACGGCCGCGCCTGCCAGGCGCCCGATTTCCGCCCCGCGCCGACACTGGGGGCCAACCTGTTCTAGAATTGGCGGGTTCAGGAATCGATCCGCCCCCAGCCCATGCCCTTTGTCGTCACCGAAAACTGCATCAAGTGCAAACACACCGATTGCGTGGAAGTGTGCCCCGTGGATTGCTTCCACGAAGGCCCGAACTTCCTGGTGATCGATCCGGATGAGTGCATCGACTGCACCCTGTGCGAACCGGAATGCCCGGTCAACGCGATCTTCCCGGAGGACGATGTTCCTGCCGGCCAGGAGAGCTTCGTCGCCCTCAACGCCGAGCTGGCGAAGGAGTGGCCGGTGCTGACCGTGCGCAAGGACCCGCCTGCCGACGCCGGCGAATGGGATGGCAAGCCGGACAAGCTGAAGCTGCTGGAACGCTGAGAAGCGCCTGCTGCGACAACGAAAAAGGGCGCCTTGGGCGCCCTTTTCCATTTCCGGTAGCGCCGGGCCATGCCCGGCGGATCCTGGGCCGCGCTTCAAGCTCGCCGGGCATGGCCCGGCGCTACCCAAGGCAGGTGCGGACCAAGGCCCGCATCCACCCGACCAGCCCTTACTGCGCCAGCTTCGCCTTGAGCGCGGCGATCAGCTTTACCGGCGCTTCGGCCGTGGCCGGCAGGCCGCGCGGGTCCACCGCGGAGATGTAGGCGCCGGCATCGACGGCCACCACGCGGACCAGGAAGTTGCTGCCTTCGTAGGCCACGTCATACGAGCCCAGCAGCTGCGCGCGGCTGGCGATGGTCACGCCTTCCACGCCTTCCAGCGCGGTGCCGACCTTGGCGAAGGCCTCATCCTTGCCACCGGCGATGGTGAAACCCGTGTTGCCCACGGCCGGGGCCGCAGCCACCGGGGCCGCCGGCTTGGTCGCCGAGGAAAGGGTCGGCACCTTGTTGTCGCCGGTGGTGGCCGGCAGGTTCAGGTCCGGCGGCACTTCCAGCGGACGCATTTCCGGGGCCAGGGCGTAGTCGCCCTTGACGCCGCGCTTGAAGCAGCCGGTGGTGCCGGCAGCGACCGCCACAGCAAGCAGGGCATAGGACAGCACGCGGACGGTGGAAACGGATTGACGCATGTGAATCTCCTGGGTCAGACCAAGACGGAAGGTCAGTGGCTGGAAAGGGCTTCGAGGGCGGCGATGTCGCCGGCAAGGTGGTCGGCGGCCGCATGGTGCGGCGCCGACAGCGGCAGCAGCGGCAGGCGCAGGTCATGGCCGACACCGATGCGGCGCAGCAGCGCCTTGACCGGAATCGGGTTCGGTTCAACGCCGCAGAAATCGTGGAACGGCTGCAGGCGCGCGTCCCAGGATTCGGTGGCTGCATGGTCGTGCGCGGCGGCCAGTTCGCACATCCGGCGGTAGGCACCCGGAAGCACGTTGGAGCCCACGGAGATCAGGCCATCGATGCCGGCCCGGATCGAGCGCGCGGCGGTGCCGTCATCGCCACTGAGGACCGCGAACTTCGGGCTGCGCAGCGCCAGCAGCGCCTGCACCCGGCCGGTGTCGCCCACCGCCTCCTTGATGCCGACGATGTTGGGGTGGCTGGCCAGTTCGGCCACGGTCTCCGGCTGCATGTCGCAACCGGTACGGCCGGGCACGTTGTACAGCACGACCGGCAACCCGCCCTGGTCGGCGACCGCACGATAATGGGCAATCAGGCCGGCCTGGGTCGGCCTTACGTAAGGCGGGGTGACCACCAGTGCATGGCTGGCGCCAAGCGCGGCCGCACGACGGGTCTGTTCGATGGTTTTGGCAGTACCGGACAGGCCGGTGCCGGCCATGACCGGGATGCGGCCGCCAATGCGTTCGACCGCGCTGGCCAGCAGCAGGTCGTACTCGGCATCGGTGAGGGTTGCCGCTTCGCCGGTCGAGCCGGCAACGACAACGCCATGGACGCCACCTTCCAGTTGCAGGTGCAGCAGGCGCTGCCAACCGTCGGGATCGAGGGCGCCGTCGGCCCGGAACGGGGTCGCCAGCGCGGTGATGAGGCCGGAAAGGGACAAGGACGTGCTGCTCTTGGCTGGAAAGGGAAAACGCCCGCCACGAAAGGCCGGGGGCGACCTGAATGTTACTTGCGGCGCGAAAGCACGGGCAAGTATGCTGGACACCGGTGGATCCCCGCCTCTGGCGGGCATTCAGACTCACGCATGCATTACCCGGAATCGCCTTGACCGACACCACCCCGCGCCCCGCGCCGAGCGAAAACCACCTCCTGATCAACGCCTACACGACGCATCCGGAGTCCCCCCTGCTGCCCGTCACCCGCCGCATCGCCGACAGCGGCTGCAATCTGGTGGACGCACGCCTGGCCACGGTCGGCCGCGACGTCTCGGTCACCGCCCTGGCCACCGGCTCCTGGGACTCGGTGGCCAAGCTGGAGGCGATGCTAACCCGGCTGGAGCGCGAGGAAGGGCTGAAGCTGGTCTGGTACCGCACCGCCGCCAAGCAGGCGCAGTCCAACCTGCTGCCCTACATCGTCGAGGTGATCGCCGCCGACAAGCCGGGCATCCTGTTCCAGCTGGCCGATTTCTTCGACCGCCAGGGCATCACCATCGAGAACCTGCAGAGCACGCGCTACCGCGCCATGCAGACCGGTGCGGAAATGTTCAGCGCACAGGTCACCATCGGCGTGCCGGCCAACATGCATATTGCCGCGCTGCGCGACGATTTCCTTGAGTTCTGCGACCACCTGAACCTGGACGCGATCATGGATCCCATGAAGTTCTGATTCTTCGCGCGTCTCTCACGCGCGCGTGGCGTTTCATGTAGCTGTAATGGCAAGAACCCAGGCTCGACAGAAGGACCTCATGAACAACGGCGACACCCTGGACAGCACTACCCTCTCCCTGCCGCT
Source organism: Stenotrophomonas sp. YJH_SMC_46 (assembly GCF_059370315.1). Taxonomy (NCBI): domain Bacteria; kingdom Pseudomonadati; phylum Pseudomonadota; class Gammaproteobacteria; order Lysobacterales; family Lysobacteraceae; genus Stenotrophomonas; species Stenotrophomonas sp. YJH_SMC_46. The sequence goes on along the minus strand of NZ_JCAFTO010000003.1, from coordinate 467,893 downwards.
GGCCCTGTCCGGCGGCGACCACGCCACCCTCGGCGACTATGCCGGCCAATGGCTGGTGCTGTACTTCTATCCCAAGGACAGCACGCCGGGCTGCACCACCGAAGGCATCGACTTCAACGCCCTGCTGCCGAAGTTCAGGAAGGCAGGCGCGGTGGTACTGGGCGTCTCGCGCGATTCGGTGAAGTCGCACGACAACTTCTGCGCCAAACAGGGCTTCAACTTCCCGCTGGTCAGCGATGGCGACGAAGCGCTGTGCAGCGCCTTCGACGTGATCAAGATGAAGAACATGTACGGCAAGCAGGTACGCGGCATCGAACGCAGCACCTTCCTGATTTCCCCCGACAGCCGCATCGTGCAGTCCTGGCGCAAGGTCAAGGTTGCCGGCCATGCCGATGCCGTTCTCGCCGAACTGAAGGCCTCCCAGTCCAAGTGAGACCCACTGCCTACCGTGTCTGCCATCACCCTGCCCCGCTGCAGGCCGTGGTGGTTTTTCCCTGCCCGTAACCAGGAATCGACGATGACCCGAGGCAAGCGCATCTACGTGCTGGATACCAACGTGCTGATGCACGATCCCACCGCGCTGTTCAAATTCGAGGAGCACGACATCTACCTGCCCATGCAGGTGATCGAGGAGCTGGACAACGGCAAGAAGGGCACCTCCGAAGCCAGCCGCAACGCTCGCCAGGTGAGCCGTTTCCTCAACGAGCTGGTGCAGGAATCCGGCCTGGACAACCTGGCCGACGGCATTCCACTGCAGCGTCCCAATGGCCTGCAGCTGCGCGGCAAGCAGAGCGCCGGCAAGCTGCGCTTCCAGACCAGCCATTTCGACGCAGGCAAGAGCTTTGGCAAGGTCATTCCGGACAATGCCATCCTCGGCGCGATCCTGGCCCTCAAGGAAGAAACGCCGGACCTGCCGGTGGTGTTCGTTTCCAAGGACATCAACCTGCGGATCAAGGCCGCCATCGCCGGCATCGTGTCCGAGGACTACGAGAACGACCGCGCACTGGACGATTTCAGCCTGCTCTACACCGGTGCCACCGAGCTGCCCGAAGACTTCTGGAAGCGCCACGGCGAGGATCTGCGCAGCTGGAGCGACAAGGGCCGCAGCCATTACGAGATCCAGGCGCAGGATGGCGAGGAGTGGTACCCGAACCAGTACGTCTACCTGCCCGGCGAAGACGAAGTCGAACTGCGCGTCAGCCGCGTGGTCGGCGACGGCAAGGTAGTGCTGTCGCTGGTCGATGATTTCCGCCACGGCAGCCATGCCGTGTGGGGCATCAGCGCACGCAACCGCGAGCAGAATTTCGCCCTCAACGCACTGATGGACCCGGAGATCGACTTCGTCACCCTGCTGGGCACCGCCGGTACCGGCAAGACCCTGCTGGCACTCGCCGCCGGCCTGGCGCAGACGATGGACCAGCAGCGCTACCGAGAGATCATCATGACCCGCGCCACGGTCAGCGTTGGCGAGGACATCGGTTTCCTGCCGGGTACCGAGGAAGAGAAGATGACGCCGTGGATGGGCGCGCTGACCGACAACCTGGAAGTGCTCACGCACAACCAGGAAGGCGGCACCTGGGGCCGCCAGGCCACCAACGACCTGCTCGCCAGCCGCATCAAGATCCGCTCGATGAACTTCATGCGCGGCCGCACGTTCCTGTCACGCTACCTGATCCTGGACGAGGCGCAGAACCTCACCCCCAAGCAGATGAAGACGCTGATCACCCGTGCTGGCCCCGGCACCAAGATTGTCTGCCTGGGCAACGTCGAGCAGATCGACACCCCGTACCTGACCGAAACCACCTCGGGCCTGACCTACGCGGTGGATCGCTTCAAGAACTGGCCGCATAGTGCGCACATCACCCTGCGCCGTGGCGAACGCTCGCGCCTGGCCGATTACGCGTCGGAGGTGTTGTGAACCGCTGCACCCGCCTGCTGCTGCCCACGGCTGCGATCGCCCTCGCAGCCGCGCTCGGCGCCTGCACCACCACGCGCGGCCCGGCCAGCGTGCCGACCGCCGAACGTACCGGACAATCCTGGGTGGTCACCCGCCCGATCATCGCCGCGCAGGTGCTCGACACCTGCTCGCGGCCCAGTCCAGGCCGCGAGGCGGGCCGGGTCAGCGGCTATTGGGCACCCAGCCGGCAGCAGATCGACCAACTGGAAGCACAGCTCTCGTCGCTGCAGGCACAGGTCCCGAAGGTGCTGGACTTCGACCGCCAGTACGTCGGCATCGAAAGCGCCGGCAAGCGGCTGATCTACGTCAACGCCTTCCATCTGCCCGATGGCAGCGGCATCAATCCGGCACGGGAAGCGATCCGCGTCTGCGACGGCGGCACGCAGTTCTGGGGCGCGGTGTTCGACCCCTCCAGCAATACCTTCAGCGAGCTGCAGTTCAACGGCGGCTTCGGCGGGCCCTGAGGGGCCTTGCCGATGGGAATACGCCTGCCCACCTGGGTCTGGATTGGTGCGGTCGCGCTCTCGTGCGTGGCCGGCATGGTCAACGTGGTCGGCTTCCTCGGCTTCGAGCATCAGGCGGTCAGCCACATGACCGGCAGCACCAGCCAGCTGGGCATGGCGCTGGCGCAGGGCGACTGGCGCGCGGTCGGCCATCTGTGGGGGCTGCTGATCGCGTTCTCACTGGGTGCGATGCTCAGCGGCCTGTTGATCCAGGACAGTACCCTGCAACTGGGCCGACGCTACGGCGTGGCGCTGGCCTTGGAGTCCGCGCTGCTGCTGGTGGCCATTCCGCTGTTCGAACGCCACCAGATCTGGGGCGCACTGGCCGCCGCCATGGCCTGCGGCCTGCAGAACGCGATGGCCACCACCTTCAGCGGCGCGGTGGTACGCACCACCCATCTCAGCGGCATGTTCACCGACCTCGGCATCGGCCTGGGCCACCTGCTGCGCGGATTGCCGCTGCAGGTACGACGCCTGACCCTCAGCGGCCTCATCATCAGCGGCTTCCTGGCCGGCGGCATCCTCGGCGCCTGGCTGTTCATGCGTTGGCAATATGACGCCCTGCTCGCCCCTGCCCTGCTGACTGGCCTGACGGGCCTGGGCTATGTGCTGTACCAGCAGTGGGCGCGCTGGCGGCATTGAGGTGGAGCGCATCCACGCATGGCGTGGGTCTACCTTCCCCTGCGGGACCACGGCACAATCGCTGGATGAGCCCGACCACCCCCGTTTCCGCCCTCACCATCGCCGGCTCCGACTCCGGTGGAGGGGCGGGCATCCAGGCCGACCTGAAAACCTTCGCCGCGCATCGCGTGCACGGCCTCTCCGCAATCACCGCACTGACCGCACAGAACACGCGTGGCGTCATCGCCGTGCATGTGCCGCCCATCGACTTCCTGCGCGCGCAGCTGGATGCCTGTTTCGACGATTTCGACATTCACGCGGTAAAGCTGGGCATGCTGGCCAACGCCGGCGTGATCAACGCCGTTGCTGACGCACTGGAGAAGCATCGTCCGCCGCACGTGGTGCTGGACCCGGTGATGGTCGCCACCAGTGGGGCGCGCCTGCTGGAAGACAGCGCATTGCAGGCCATGCGTGAGCGCCTGATCCCGCTGGCCACGCTGATCACCCCCAACACACCGGAAGCAGAACTGCTGGTCGGACGGAAGATCAGCAATGGCGATGACGCTGAGCGCGCGGCGTCAGCCCTGCTCGATCTCGGTGCCGGCGCCGTACTGCTGAAAGGTGGCCACCTGCAGGAAGGCAACCGCGTAATCGACCGCTACTTCGACGGCGTCAGCAACGAAGAATTCATCCACGCCCGCCTGCCACTGGATGCACATGGCACCGGCTGCACGCTGGCTGCGGCCATCGCCGCGCAGCTGTGCAATGGCCTGAGCCTGGCCAACGCCTGCGAAGCCGGCATCGATTACGTCGCACGCAGCCTGCAGCGGAGCCATGCCCCTGGTCGCAGCGAGGTGCGGGTGCTCGATCACTTCGGCGGGGCACCACACGCATGAACCTGGCGCCGCGCATCCTCGCCGTGCAGTGCAACGACGGCCATCGCTACGAAGTGATTGCCTGCGTGCCCGCGCACCCCATTGCGCGCCTGCTGTGGCTGCCCGCGCTGGGCGTGGCCGCGCGCCATTACCTGCCGTTGGCGCAGGCGCTGGCTGCGAAGGGCGTGGCGGTGTACCTGCACGAGTGGCGCGGCAACGGCAGCAGTTCGCTGCGCCCATCGCGCGCGCTGGACTGGGGCTATCGCGAGGTACTCGAACAGGATCTGCCAGGCAGCCAGGCCGTTCTGGCTGCAGCGGATGAAGAGGCTGGCACCCTGCCCTGGATCATCGGCGGCCACAGCCTTGGCGGGCAGCTGGCTTGCGTGCATGCCGGCCGCAACCCGCACTACTTCAACCGGCTATGGCTGGCCGCCAGTGGCTCACCGTTCTGGCGCGGGTTCCCGCCACCCCGTGGCTGGCTGCTGCCACTGGTCTACCGCTTCCTGCCGTGGATCGCGCAGCGCCAGGGCGTGCTGCATGGCCGTCGCCTTGGCTTCGGCGGCACCGAGGCGCGCGGCCTGATTGCCGACTGGGCGCGCGTGGGCCTGAACAACCACTACGCCGCGTCCGGCATGGACGAAGACCTCGATGCGCAGATGGCGCGCGTGCATGGCAGCGCGCAGGCGGTGCTGATGGAGCACGACTGGTTGGCCCCCACCGGATCGATGCAGACGCTGCTGGCGAAGCTGCCGAATGTGGACGCGCAGCTGCGCGTGCTGTCCGCGCAGGAACTGGGCACGCGCGCCGATCATTTCGCGTGGCTGAAGGCGCCGGACGCCGTGGCTGACAGCTTTTTCATTCAGTTGGATGAAAATTTTCACAAAACTGTTGACGGTCCGCGCCGACATCCGCATAATTCCGCTCCTGTCGCAGGGCGCCCGTAGCTCAGTTGGATAGAGTACCTGGCTACGAACCAGGCGGTCGGGAGTTCGAATCTCTCCGGGCGCACCACTCGACAGGTTTCCGGCATCCGCCGCTGGAAATGCAGTAAAATTTGATTGTGTACCGCGCGCCCGTAGCTCAGTTGGATAGAGTACCTGGCTACGAACCAGGCGGTCGGGAGTTCGAATCTCTCCGGGCGCACCATACACAGTCAACACAACAAGTTTATGTAATTGGCGCCCGTAGCTCAGTTGGATAGAGTACCTGGCTACGAACCAGGCGGTCGGGAGTTCGAATCTCTCCGGGCGCACCATTACACCGAAACAGCAGGCCTCGGCCTGCTGTTTTTTTATGTGCGTTTTTCGGCAGGGCTGCGCCCTGCACCCGCCGAAGCAACAGCTATGGCCGAAGCAACAGCAACAGCAACAGCTGGTGTTCCGTGGGCTGGCGGGGCGGCATGGACAGGCAGGACACGCCGTAAACCCATCCATGGGGGCTCGATGGCGGCATCCATGCCGCCAACGGTCCTGCCTGCCCATGCCGCCCCACCTCTGACAGATTTCCGCGATCTGATGGATCCACGCCATGCGTGGATGAATCTCCATCGAGTTCGAGTTCGAAAATTTCGACAAGTGATCGAAGAGCATCCACGCATGGCGTGGATCTACCGTGTCGACCAAGGTCGACACCTACCAGAGCAGTACGCCGTTCCGACAGATCGCGGAAACTGTCGAAGGCGGGGTGGGTCCGGTTGCGGGAGTGTCCGCGGCATGGATGCCGCGGCCAAGCCCCCAAGGACGGGTTTACGGCGTCTCCCGCAACCGGACCCACCCCGCCATCCCTCAGGAAACCAGCTGTTGCTGTTGCTGTTGCTGTTGCTGTTGCTCTGGATCGTAGCGGGTGCAGGGCGCAGCCCTGCCAAACCCCTACCCCCTGGCCATTGCCTGCCACCACTGCGACAGCAGCTCCGGCCTGCGCAAGCGCTCGCGCCACCAACGCAGTGCGGCGCCGTCCTCGCCGGTGCGCCAGGCCAGCCAGAAGGTCTCTTCCGGCTTGTGCTCCTCCACCTCGCGGATCACCAGCTGGCCACGCGCCACCGCAGCGCGCGCGCACGGCTCGGGCAGGAAACCGAAGCCCACGCCTTCGCACTGCAGTTTCAGCTTGCTGGCCATGTCAGGCACCGTCAGCATCTCCTGCCCCATCAACAGGCCCACCGTGCGCGGCAGCAGCCGTCGTGCCGAATCGGAGACCGCGATCGCGCAGTGCTCGACCAGCTGCTCGCGACCGAGCACGCCAGGCACGTTGGCCAACGGATGTTCGGGCGCGACCGCGAATACGAACGCCACCGTACCCAGCGGCTCGACGACGTAGCCACCGCCGCTGGGGCCCTCGCCCGGCGCGCCGACCAGCAGGTCGGCACGGCGGTCCAGCAGGGCCTCCCAGGTGCCGGACAGGGCCTCGCCGATCAATCGCAGCCGGGTCGGTGCCTCGGCCTCACGAAACGCGGCGATGTCCGGGCCGAGCAGCCAGGTCGGGAACACCGAGTCCACCGCCAGGGTCAGTTCGGTCTCCCAGCCCGAGGCCACCCGCCGCACCCGCAGTTCCAGCTCGCGGGCTGCACGCAGCAGGTGTCGACCCTCGTCCAGCAGCGCGCGGCCAGCTGCGGTCAGCTCGGCGCGCGGGCCAACCCGGTCGAACAGCTGCACGCCCAGGTCCTCCTCCAGCTTGGCCACGGTGTAGGAGATGGTCGAGGGCACCTTGTGCAGCGCCTTGCCAGCGCCCGCAAACGAGCCGCGGCGGTCGATGGCATCCAGGATCTGCAGGGCATCGAGGCTGAGCTTGAGCATTCGAATTTTTCGATGGTGGCTGTCAAAACTATCCGTTTTTCAAACCCGGGGCGCAAGCGGATACTTCTCTCCAACGGGGAAATGCAAGAGCTACTCGCCCGTCCCGCCCCATCGAAACCATCGAACAAGGAGATTCCATCATGCTGCAGATCCGCAAGAGCGCTACCCGTGGCCTGGCCGAGCATGGCTGGCTGTCCTCGCGCCATACCTTCTCCTTCGCCAACTACTACGACCCGCGTTACGTCAGCTTCGGCCCGCTGCGGGTCATCAACGAAGACAAGGTCATCGGCGGCCAGGGCTTCGGCACCCACGGCCACAGCAACATGGAAATCATTTCCTATGTGCTGGGTGGTGCGCTGGAACACAAGGACTCGATGGGCACCGGTTCGGTGCTGCGCTACGGCGACGTACAGCGCATGAGCGCCGGCAGCGGCGTCACCCACAGCGAGTTCAACCACTCGGCCGACGAAACCGTGCACTTCCTGCAGATCTGGATCTTCCCGGACACCGAGAACATCGCGCCGTCCTACGAGGAGACCCACTTCTCGCCGGAGGCCAAGCGCGGCCAGCTGCGCCTGATCGCCTCGCCTGACGGTGCCGACGGTTCGCTGCGCATCCACCAGGATGCCCGCATCTTCGCCACCATTCTTGATGGCGGCCAGAAGCTGCATCACGCCCTCGGCAACGGTCGTGGCGCCTATGTGCAGGTGGCGCGTGGCCAGCTGCAGGTCAACGGCATCACCCTGGAAGCCGGCGATGCACTGCAGGTCAGCGACGAAGCCCAATTGACGCTGGAAAACGGCAACGATGCCGAAGTGCTGGTGTTCGACCTGCCGCTGTAACCACAAGGCCCTCGATGCTGCTGAGCATCGGGGGCCTTTTCGTAGAGCCCGGCCTGCGCCAGGCGTGCTACAGGAGGAGTGTTACCCACCGATGGCGGCGCAGGCCTCCAGGATCAGCGCGGTCACTTCCTTCGGCTGCGAGGCCAGCGAGGCATGGCTGGCATCCAGCTCCAGCAGGCGCTTGGGCTGCATTCTTGCGGCCATGGCTTTCTGGTTTTCCGGCGCGATCATGCGGTCGTGGCGGGACAGCTGGTACCAGCTCGGCCGGTGCTTCCACGCCGGATCGCTGACCGTGTCGCCGAAAGTGCTGGCCAGCGGCGCCTTCTGGGTCACCGCCATCACCCGGCCCTCGTCGGCACTCAGGTCCTGGCAGAAGCTCTCATGGAACTTGTCCGCACGCAGCCAGAGGTAGCCATCGCTGTCCGGTGCCAGATTCGGCGCCGCCTCCGGCAGATGCTGCTGGGTGATGCCACCCGGGCTCTCGCCGGCATCAGGCGCGAAGGCAGCGATGTAAACCAAGCCCTTCACGTTGGGCTCGTTACCGGCCTGGCTGATCACCGCACCGCCGTAGGAGTGGCCGACCAGCAGCACCGGACCGTCGATCTGCCGGATCATTTTCTGGGTGCGTCCTGCGTCGTCGGCCAGCGACGTGAGCGGCAATTCCACCGCCTGCACCCGGTCGTGGCCGTTGCGATGCAGTTCCAGGATCACCTTGGCCCAGTGTGCGGCCCCGCCCCAGAATCCATGGACGAGGAGGATGGTCGGTGTCGTGCTCATGTACGGATCTCCGGCAGCGGCCGGCGGGGTGCCGACCGTGCAGCCACTGTCCGTGGGCGACGTTAATCGCTGGTGACGCGATCGGGTCACTGCAATCGTATGCGTCGCCCGATGTCACGCATGGCACTTGCCGATCCGGCCTGAAAACGTTTTCATAAAAGTCCCCTGGAGCTTCGCATCGCGCATGACGCCTTCATCCCCGCGTGCCCAGCAGCACGCCACCCGTGCCGCCTTCTTCATTCCTGGATTCGCCACCGCCGCGTGGGCGCCGATGGTGCCTTACGCCAAGGCCAAGGCCGGGCTGTCCGACGCCAGCCTCGGCGCCGTGCTGCTGTGCCTCGGGCTCGGCTCGCTGCTGGCGATGCCGTTGGCGGGTGCGCTGACCGGGCGGCTGGGCTGCCGCCGGGTGATGGTGATCACCTGCGCGATGATGCTGTGCGCCCTGCCCTTGCTGGTGCTGGCGCCCTCGCCGGTGGCGCTGGGCGCGGCGCTGTTCGTGTTCGGCGCCGGCGTCGGTGCACTGGATTGTGCGATGAACATGCAGGCGGTCGCGGTAGAGCGCGACGCCGGGCGCGCAATGATGTCCGGCTTCCACGCCTTCTACAGCATCGGTGGCTTCGTCGGCGCCGGCTGCATGACCGGCCTGCTGATTCTGGGCACGCCGCTGTGGCTGGCCGCGCTGGCCACAGTGGCAGCACTGCTGCTGGTTGCAGTTCTGTCGGCGCCGCACTGGCGCCCACAACGGATCCTGCATGAAGGACCGTTGCTGGCACTGCCGCACGGCGTGGTGCTGTTCATCGGCGTGCTGGCGTTCGTGGTATTCCTCGCCGAGGGCTCGATGCTGGACTGGAGCGCGGTGTTCCTGGCCGAAGTGCGGCAGGTGCCGCGTGACCAGGCCGGCGCCGGCTTCGCGTTGTTCACCCTGGCGATGACCGCGATGCGCCTGTTCGGCGACGGCATCGTCGAGCGCCTCGGACGGACCCGTACCCTGGTCTTCGGCGGCATCACCGCCGCAACAGGCTTCACCCTGGCCACGCTGGTGCCCTCGTTCCCGGTGGCGCTGGCCGGCTACGTGCTGGTCGGGCTGGGCTGCGCCAACATCGTGCCGGCACTGTTCTCGATGGCCGGCCAGCAGCGGGTGATGCCGGAGAGCATCGCCATCACTGCAGTGACCACACTGGGTTACGCCGGCATCCTCGCCGGCCCGGCGGCGATCGGTGCACTGGCACACGGCACCAGCCTCGGATTCGCCTTCCTTTGCGTGGCCGCGCTGCTGCTGGGCGTAGCCGCATCCGCGCGAGCACTGGCACGACGGGTGGCCTGACAAAAAAAGGGGACGGAGGGGATTAAGTCGCATCTGCCACGGGTGTGCTGCAAACGACTTAATCCCCTCCGTCCCCTTTTTCAGCCGTGTGCCAGCCATTCGGCCTGGGCCGGCAGCTGCGGCGCCGGGCATGCGCTCTGCGGGTGGTGCTCGTCGCGCGCCATCCAGTCGTCAACCACTCCGGCCAGCAGATCCAGCCGCAGCGGCAGGGTGATATGGTCTTCGCCGCGCATCTCGATGTAGTGCGCGCGCGGGTTGGCCTGGGCCAGTTCGCGGCCCTGGCTGACGGGTATGTGCTGATCGCCCTGCCCGTGCAGCAGCAGCACGCAGGCGCGGGTATCGGCCAGCGCACGCGCGACGTCGACGCGGTCCAGATCGACGTCGATGCGACGGCTGGCGTCGGCGATCACCTGGTTGATGTCCTGGCCGCCGTAGCGCCAGCGCGCGTACGACGCCATCGCCTGCGCCTTCAGGCCTTCCGGCTGCAGCCCCATCAGGTGCGGGATCATCGTGCGGATCGCTACACCGGCATTGGCGAACGATTCCATCGCCACCACGCCTTCCACCTGGTCGCCGAGCTTGTCGGCGGTGAATACCGCTGTGGCGGCGCCATAGGACACGCCGAACAGGTACAGCGGGCCGGTTACTTCACCACGTGCGCGCAGCTCGCCGATTACATCCACCACATCGTCGGATTCATAGGTGCCATAGCCCGACGGCCCAGTACCGGACTGTCCATGGTTGCGCAGGTCGAGCGTGACCACGCGGTAGCCGGATTCGGCCAGCTGCAACGACCACGGCAGCATCGAATCACCATTCATCATCCAGCCGTGCAGCAGCACCACGGTGCCGCGCGGTGCCTGCGCGCGGAACGGTCGCGGTACTGCCAGGCTCAAGCCGGTATCCAGCGGCAGGCCGTTCTCGTGGCGCTGCGGCAGGTAGTGATAACGCGCGCCGTAATCGCCAGGATCGAACACACGCCAGAAGATCGGCACGCCATCGCGGCCCCGCGCAAAGCCGTGGCGGTTGGGCAGTTCGGCGATGGCCGCGGCGATGCGCGGGCGATCGAGCAGGGTCGATACGCCACCCGGCGCGATCAGCCGATCGGCGAGCGAGGTGGACGAGGCATTGATCGAGGACGAGCATGCAGCCAGCCACAGGCCGGCGCACGCCAGCAACAACAGCAGCAGGCGCTTCATGGGCAATCGGGGAAAAGGTGCGACAGCGTGGCAGGTTAGCGACGCGCGCGTGGGCCATCTATCGCGCGTGGATGACGGCTTGATGACAACGCAGGAACGATTCAGCTTGGTGTAAAAGCTGTATCCGTTCAGTCATTGATCCGGATCAATGAACGCGCGCGCGGGATTGCCCACAGTGCCGCCATGCGCACCTCGTTCAAGCTCGCCATTGCCCTGGTCGCCACGCTGGCCGCCGCCTACGGCGTCGCCCGCACCACGCCCTACTGGTTCGCACCGCGACAGGCCGCGCAGGTCGACATCCACGATCCGGCATTGATCGCGCAGGGACAATACCTGTCGCGCGCCGCAGACTGCGCGGCCTGCCACACCGCACCGGGTGGCAAGCCGTTCGCCGGTGGCCTCGGCATGCAGACGCCGATGGGCACGATCTACTCGACCAACATCACGCCCGATCCGTACACCGGCATTGGTGCCTACGACTACGCCGACTTCGAGCGCGCGGTACGTCGCGGCATCCGTCACGATGGCCAGCCGTTGTATCCGGCCATGCCGTACGCCTCGTACGTGATCGCCAGCGACGCCGAGATCAAGGCGCTGTACGCCTACTTCATGGGCTCGGTGCAGCCGGTGAAGCAGAACAACGCCGACAGCACGATCCCGTGGCCGGTAAACATGCGCTGGCCATTGGCCTGGTGGCAGCTGCTGTTCGCACGCCCGCGCACGTTCAACCCGGATCCGTCGCTGGATGCCAGCCAGCAGCGCGGCGCCGAACTGGTGGAAGGCCTGGCCCACTGCGGCGCCTGCCACACGCCACGCGGCCTGGCGTTCCAGGAGAAGGCCATGGCCGATGATGGGGGCCGGCAGTTCCTTTCCGGCTCGGTGCTGGAAGGCTGGTATGCGAAGAACCTGCGCAATGAAGCGAGCGGCCTGGCCAGCTGGAGCGAGGGCGAGATCGTGGACTTCCTGCGCACCGGACGCACCGATCGGTCGGCGGCCTTCGGTGGCATGGCCGACGTGGTCGAGCACAGCACGCAGTACCTGTCCGACGCTGACCTGCTGGCGATGGCCCGCTACCTGAAGCAGCTGCCCGCCCGCGAAGGACGCAGCGCACAGTGGTCGCCCGGCAGCGACACGACCACCGCCGCACTGCGCAGCGGCGACTACCGCGTGGCCGGTTCGCTGGCCTATGCCGAGCACTGCCAGGCCTGCCACCGCGCCGACGGGCGCGGCATGCCGCGCGTCTATCCGGCCCTGGCCGGCAACTCGATCGTGTTCGCTGACGATCCCAGCTCGCTGGTGCAGGTGACCCTGATCGGTGGCCGCACGCCGCATACCCCGCACGACCGCATGGCCTTCACCATGCCCGGCTTCGAACAGCTGCCGAACGCGCAGCTGGCACAGATCCTGACCTTCATCCGCAGCAGCTGGGGCAACCAGGCCAGCGCAGTGAGCGAGGTCGACGTGGCACGCATGCGCCGGGTGGTGCGCGACAAGCCAGTGCACTACGTTCCGCAGGAGTCCGCACGATGAAACGTTCGCGCAAACGCTCCCGCCTGCTGATCGGCAGTGCGATCACCCTCGTGCTGCTGGCCGGCGCCGGTACCCTCGCTTACCGCCATCTGTACCCGGACCTGGATGCCGCCGTGGCCAGCACGATCGATATCCTCGATGCACAGGGCAAGGTGGTCGGCCACTACCGTGCACCCAGCGCCGAAGAAATCGCCGGGCTCGGCAATGCCGAGTCGGTGATGCTCGGCCGCCGCCTCCTCAACGAGACCGCACGGCTGCTGCCGGACAACGTCGGCAACGATCTGAACTGCAACTCGTGCCACATGGCCGAAGGCAAGCGGCCGTTCGGCAATCACTACTTCAACACCGGCGGCGGCGCCTATCCGCGCTACATGCCGCGTCCGGGCAAGGTGATCGGGCTGACCGAGCGCATCAACGGCTGCCTGCAGCGTTCAATGAACGGCAAGCCGCTGCCGAAGGACTCGCCGCAGATGCGTGCGATGCTCGACTACATGGCGTGGCTGAGCAGCCCTGTGCCAGTGGGTGCAAGGGTGGCTGCCCCCAGTGAGGGGCCCATCGACAGCACGCTGGTCCCGGACCCGATCCGTGGCCAGGCGCTGTACGCCGTGCAGTGCGCTGCCTGCCATGGCGACAATGGCGAAGGCCGGCGCGACGCCAGCGGTGACATCGCGTTCCCGCCGCTATGGGGCGACCACAGCTTCAACATCGGCGCCGGCATGGCGCGCCTGTACAAGGCCGCCGGTTTCGTCAAACACAACATGCCGCCGGCAGTGACCAGTGAACCGCCACTGGGCCAGCAGGTGATGCCCGACCAGGATGCGGTGGACATCGCCAGCTACTTCATCAACCAGCCACGCCCGGACTTCGCCAACAAGGCCAAGGACTGGCCGCGCGACCCGAAACCCAAGGACGCGCGGTACTGAGCATAAGCCATTGGAACCGGCCGTCACACAACACGGTTCCTGCTTCGCCGCGTCATGCCGATGTCATGGGCACTGCCGACACTCCGGGGCTTCCCTCCCCTGAAGGTCCGGTTTCAATGCGAACGTTTGCGCGTTTTCCCCGTGTCTCGCTGCTTGCCGTGCTGATCGCCCCCGCCCTGGACGCCCTCGCAGAAGCACCGCAGGGCGATACGGGCGAAGCGCACAGCAGCGATGCCCGTACCCTGGACCAGGTACAGGTGATCGGCCAGGCCACCAGCTACGCCAAGACGTCGGTGCGCGCAGAAACACTGAACCGGCAGACGGTGATGAGCAGCGTCAACGATGCGCTCAATGAAGTGCCGGGCGTGGTGGTCAGCGAGGCCGACGCTACCGGTTCGTCGGTGTGGGGCACGCAGATCAGCATGCGCGGTTTCGTCACCAATCGTGATACCCAGCAGATCGGCACCACCATCGACGGCCTGCCCAACGGCGGCTCAGGTTACGGTGGCGGCTCGCTGGCCAACCGCTACATCGACACCCTCGACCTGGAGACGGTGGAAGTCAGCCAGGGCACCGCTGACATCTCCTCGCGCTCGAACGAAGCACTGGGCGGCACGCTCAACTTCCTTACCAGCGACCCGCTGCAGGACAGCCGCCTGCGCTTCGTGGTCGGTGCCGGTGACAACGAGGCGCGCAAGTACTACGTGCGCTACGACACCGGCCTGCTCGGCGGCCACACCCGCGCCTGGGTCAGCGCCTCCTCGTCGAAGGTGCACGACTGGATCGACGGCACCGGCCACGCCAGCAACGACCACATCGCCGGCAAGTTCATCACCGAACTGGATCGCTGGACGCTGGCCGGCTACCTGTCCTACAACGATGCCGACGAGCCCGAATACACCAGTGTTTCGCCGAAGGGCTTTGCCACCCATCCGGATCGCGACAACCTGGTCGGCACCCTCACCGGCATTCCCTATCTGGACCAGAACTTCCGTTCGGGCTCGCGTGCGCTGCGCGAGAACACCTTCGGTTACCTGCGTGCGGCCTTCGACGGCGGCAACGGGCTCAAGGCCTCGGTGGCCGCCTACGGGCACCGCATGCAAGGTCGTGGCGACTGGCTTCCACCCTACCTGGCGCAGGTCAGCGATGAGGGTGCGGGCCGCCCCGAATCGGAATATCTCGGTGGCAAAACCGTGTACGGCGGCAGCAACCGTGGCCAGATCTTCTTCGTCAATACCGATGGCAGCGCCGCGCAGCGCCTGGCCAGCTGCACCCCGCGCCTGGGCTTCACCGCCGAGTACGATCCGAACTGCTACGCCGGCAACGTGCTGGGCGCGCAGTCCTACCGCCACACCCACTACGACAACGACCGCATGGGCGTGACCGCCGACGTCGAATGGCGGCAGACCTTCGGTGCGATCGACAACACCATCCGTGGCGGCCTCTGGGTGGAGAAGCTGGACCGTTCGGCACGCCGTGACTGGCACCGCCTGCTCAACGTCGGCCAGGACATCGCCTTCGACCACCAGCCGTACTGGGTGCAGTTCGAGGACAAGTACAAGGTCGACGAGCAGATGTACTACGTCGAGGACGTGGCCCGCTTCGGTCCGTTCAGCGCGCGCCTGGGCGTGAAGCAGTTCTTCGTCGACCAGTCGCGCCGCCGCGTGATCGGTGCCAGCGAGCACGTCAAATCCGATTCCAGGTCCGATCCACTGTTGTCCACCGGCGTCACCTGGGCACCGGGTGTGGAAGGCATGGAGCTGTTCGCCGGCTTCTCGCAGAACTTCGCTGCCATCCCCTCCGGCGTGCTTGGCGAGACCGACCCGCAGCGCTTCCGCAACGTCGAGCCCGAAACCGCCGACAACATTGAAGTGGGCATGCGCATCAGCCGCTGGCCGCTGACCGCCTCCGTCACGCTATACAACATCAAGTTCGACAACCGCATCGTCTATCTGCCGGCAGGTTTCGTCAGTGGCATCGACTACCTGGGCGAGACCGATGGTGTCTACGAGAACTTCGGCGGCGTGGAAAGCAACGGCCTGGAAGCCGCGTTCGGCTATGGGTGGAACAACGGCTGGCGGATCAACGCGGCCTACACCTACAACCGCTCCAAGTACCTGGGCAGCGGCAATGCCGCGCGTGATGCCCAGCTGGGCATCGTCGACGGCGCCAAGGTGATCGGCCAGCCGGAGAACACCCTGGTGCTGTCGGCCGACTGGCAGGGCGCCAACTGGAACTTCGGCCTGTCCGGCCGTTACCTGGGCACGCGCTACCTTGATGCCGCCAACGTCAACACGCTGCCCTCGGCCACCGTGTTCAACGCCAACATCGGCTTCGACCTGCAGGGGCTGTCGCCGCGCCTGAAGGGCATGGGTGCCAACCTGGTGGTGAGCAATCTCACCGACAAGCGGTATCTTGCAGGGGTGGACGGCCGCGACAACGCCTTCATCGGCGCTCCGCGCACCGTCGGCATCTCCTTCCGCGTGGACCTGTGAGTGAGCCCGTGACCGATATCGGCCGACGCCGGTTGTTGCAGGCCGGCGTTGCCGCCGGCCTTTCTCCGCTGCTGCCCAGCATCGCCCGGGCCGCAGCGATCGCCCCTGCCGCGCAGACGCGCAGCCTGGAAGACCTGCAGCACATCGTGGTGTTCATGCAGGAGAACCGTTCGTTCGACCACTACTTCGGCACGCTGCCGGGTGTACGTGGTTTCGGCGACCGCTTCGTGGCCCCTGCCCCCGCGCTGCAGGCCGGTGGCCGCACCCGCAGCCTGTGGCTGCAGCCCGATGCCAGCGGCACGCGGGCGATCGCGCCGTTCCCGCTGGATACCGCCGCGCACTTCGGCTACATGCGCGTGGAAGGTACGCCGCATACCTGGCCCGATGCGCAGCGCGCCTGGGACCACGGCCGCATGGGGCAATGGCCGAAGGCCAAGCAGAACCACTCGATGGGCTACTTCCAGCGCAGCGACCTGCCGTTCCAGTTCGCGCTGGCCGATGCCTTCACGATCTGCGATGCGTACCACTGCGCGATGCAGGCCGGCACCAACCCGAACCGGGTGTTCCTGTGGACCGGCCACAACGATGCACAGGCCCGTGCCGGTGGCCCGGTAATCGCCAACTCGCATGACAACTTCCCCGAACACGGCGGGCATCCGGCGTCGTACCGCTGGACCAGCTATGTCGAGCGCCTGCAGAACGCCGGCGTGTCCTGGCAGATCTACCAGGACATGGCCGACAACTTCACCGACAACCCGCTGGCCGGCTTCGAGGCGTTCCGTCGTGCCTACAGCGCGGCACCCGGACATGATCCGCAGCTGCGCGCACGCGCTGTCAGCACCCGTGGCCTGCCACAGCTGCGCCAGGACGTACTCGACGGGCGCCTGCCTCAGGTCAGCTTCATCATCGCCGATGCCGCCGGCAGCGAACATCCCGGCCCGTCCAGCCCGGCCCAGGGCGCGGCCTATACCGCGCGCGTGCTGGATGCGCTGACCGCCGATCCGGAAGTGTGGAGCCGCACCGCCCTGCTGCTGATGTTCGACGAGAACGACGGATTCTTCGACCACATGCCGCCACCGGCCCCTCCCTCACCGGTGAACGGTGGATGGGCAGGTGCCTCGTCGGTCAGTACCGAGGGCGAGTATCACCGTCATCCCGCACCGGGCGACGAGAAGTACGATGCCGCCGAACTGCGCGGGCGCCCGTATGGTCTCGGTCCGCGTGTGCCGCTGTACGTGATTTCGCCGTGGAGCCGCGGCGGCTGGGTCGATTCGCAGGTGTACGACCACACCTCGGTCATACGCCTGATCGAACGTCGCTTCGGCGTGGCCGCACCGGACATCTCGCCGTGGCGCCGTGCGGTCTGCGGGGATCTGAGCAACGCGTTCGACTTCGCCCAGCGTGATACCCGTCCGTTCGTGCGCGGCCTGCCGGACATGAGCGCGGTGGCCGCGCGTGCCGCCGCCCTGCCGGGACGCACCGTGCCCGCGTTGCCCGAGGGACTGAAGCCGGCGAAACAGGAAAGCGGTGTACGCCCGGCGCGTGCCCTGCCCTACCGGCCGCAGGCATCGATCGCTGCGGTCGACGCTGCGGGCGTGGACCTGACGTTGTCCTGCGAAGGCGCAGCGGCTGTGCTGCATGTCTACGACCGGCTGCGGCTGGATGCGGTGCCACGCCGCTACACGCTGCTGCCCGGTAGGCCGCTGCGCGAGCGCTGGCCGCTGGATGCCCAGGGCCGCTATGACCTGTGGTTGCTCGGCCCGAACGGCTTCCACCGCCACTTCCAGGGAGCGGCCACGGGTCCTGCCGTGCAGGCTTCAATCGATCGCGTCGATGACCAACTGCGGCTCCGCCTGCGCAATCTGGGTGACAGTGCACAGCAGGTGCGCGTGCACGGCGGCGCCTATGCAGGACACATGCCCGAACAGACATTGGCGCTGCCCGCACATGCGCAGACTTCATTGGCGTGGGATGCTACGCCTACCGCCGGCTGGTATGACCTGCGCGTCAGCGCGGGTGGGAGTGTGCTGCGTTTGGCCGGCCGCGCCGAGGATGGGCGCCCCGGCACCAGTGACCCGGCGATGGGCACCGAGCCGCTGCGGTTCGAGCACGATTGAAGAATCCCTGTAGAGCCGAGCCCATGCTCGGCTGCTTTCGCCCTGGTCGCATTGCCCCGAAAAAAGCAGCCGAGCGTGGGCTCGGCTCTACAGCGCAGACCGGTAGATTCAGGCCTCCTGCAGCCCCGGCCGGCCGTGCTCCACCGCGTAGCGCTTCCAGCTCTGCAGCGCGCCATTCGGCTGCATCACGGTATCCAGCGTCTTCATGTCGCCGATCCACGCATCGCGGGTGACATCACACAGCACGTAGCCACGCTTGTCGGTGGTCGCCTTCAGGTAGGGGCTGTGGGCAAGCTGGTTCCTGGCATACGCGTCCACGCCCTGGCCGTCGGCACCGGAAGTGATCGAGGTGGCGAGGAACTCGCTGGAGACCACGCCCGAGTCACGGTGGTCCTGCACCAGATCGCTGGCGTAGTGGCGATGCGCGTCGCCGCAGGCGGTCACCACGTTGCCGAAGCCCACCCTCTGGATGTGATCGAGCAGGCGCCGGCGGCTTTCCAGATAGCCCGACCACTGATCGTCGGACGACTGCACCACCCCATCCTTCTCGCGCATGTAGTTGCCCAGTGCCACCTGGTGGGCGATGGTATGCCAGCGCGGCGCAGCATCGGACAGGCCGTCGAACAGCCAGCGTTCCTGCTTCGCCCCCACCATGCTGCGCTCCGGCGATTCCACCTCCTCGCGCAGCGTCATGTTCACCTGCTTGCTGCGGTACTGGCGGGTGTCGAGCAGGTGCAGGTCCATCAGCGTGCCGTAGCGTGCACGTCGGTACATCTGCATGTGGCCATCGCGCGGGAATGCCGAACGGCGCAACGGCATGTTCTCGTAGTAGGCCTGGAACGCCTGTGCGCGGCGCAGCAGGAATACTTCGCTGGGCGTGTCATCCTGGTCTTCGGCGCCGGCCCAGTTGTTGTCCACTTCATGGTCGTCAAAGGTGACGAACCACGGTGCCGCCGCATGCGCGGCCTGCAGGTCGGCATCGCTCTTGTACTGGGCGTAGCGGCGGCGGTAATCATCCAGCGTGTAGATCTGCGGGCCGACGTGGTTGCGCAGGTTGGTGAACGGCTGTCCGTTCATCTTCCGCAGGCCCGGCTGGCATTCGCCTTCGTAGATGTAGTCACCGTAGTGGAAGACGAAATCGAGTGGTTCCTCGGCGATGCGTCGCCACGCGGTGTAGTGGCCTTCTTCGTAATGCTGGCAACCGGCCACCACGAAGCGAACGCGATCCACCGCTGCCGTGGCTGCCGGCAGCGTGCGCGTGCAACCCACTGCGCTGGCGTGGCCGCCTACGGTGAAGCGGTACCAGTAGGGCCGTCCGGGCGCCAGCCCGTCCAGCTCCACGTGCACCGCGTGGCCGAGTTCGGGATGCGCCATTGCCGAACCCTGGCGTACCACTCTGCGCATGCCTTCGTCTGCTGCCAGCTGCCACTCGACCACCATCGGCCGGGCCGGCATGCCACCGCCGAACACCAGCGGCTCGGTCGCCAGCCGTGTCCACAGCACCATGCCATCGGCCGAGGGATCACCCGAGGCCACGCCCAGGGTGAAGGGCGTGCTGGCAAAGCGCGGCTTGGCCAGCAGGTTGCGCGGGTTCAGCGCGGTGGCATCGGCCTGCGCGGCCAGCGCGTGTGCCGTGCCCATCCAGGCGCCGGCAGCAGACAGGCCGGCCAGGGCCAGGAATCGCCTGCGATTGATCGTATCCACGGCGCTGCCCTCAGTTGTAGATGATGTGGAAGTAGAAGAAGCGGCCGTAGTCGTCGATCTCGGTACGGAAGCGCCCATTCGGGCCGGTGCTGTAGGTCGGCTGGGTGTTGAACAGGTTCTTGGCTTCATACTTCAGCGTCACGTGCCTGCCGACTTTGTGGCTGAAGGCCATGTTGAACGTCATGTACGGGTCGTAGTACGAATCCAGCCATTCGGTGTCACCGAAGTCGACCAGCATCCGGCTGCGGTAGGTTCCGGAAAGGCGCAGCTGCGCGCTCCTCCACGGCATGCGCCAGATCACCGAACCATTGAGCGACCAGTCCGGCTGGTACAGCAGGCGATCCAGGCGGCGCGCGGTGCCATCACTGATGCGGTAGTCGGTCTGCCCTTCCAGCCGCGTGGCGTTGAAGTACATGTCGAAGCGCTGGCGGCCCCACTGCAGGTTGCGGTTGGCCACCGCGAACTCGACACCGCGTAGCTTCGACTCATCGGTGTTCATCGGCTGGGTGATCCGATAGCGGGTATCACCCACGTTCTCGAAGGTGGTCAGGGTGTAGATGTCGTCCTTGATCACCTTGTCGAACAACGCCACCGAGACCAGGCCGTTGTTGCCGTTGAAGTACAGGTCCCATGCAAGATCGATGTTGGTGGAACGGCGCGGCTGCAGATCGGCATTGCCCTGCTTGATGGTGCAGAAGCCCCTGCCCTCCTCGTCATCGCCACAGCTGGTGCTGGTGGCCTGGGCGATGTTGCTCGGCGTCGGCCGGCCCAGCGTGCGGCTGGCGGAGAAGCGCAGGCGCTGGTCCTCGGTGAGCTTGAAGGTTGCGTTCAACGAGGGCAGCAGGTTGTTGTAGCCACCGCTCGTGTTGCGGAACGCAGAGGTATAGGTAGCGCCGCCATCATCGCTGAACGGACTGTAGGCATCGAAGCGGGTGTGGTCGTAGCGCAGGCCGCCGATCAGCAGCAGCCGGTCCCAGGCGTAGTGCGCGGATACATAGGCATTGGTGATGTCCTCCACGTACTTGTAGTCGCTGGTGAAGTTGGCATTCGGATACGCCGCATTGTTGCTGCCCAGTTTCGGCAGCAGTTCCTCGGTCCACTTGCGGTTGTCGATCAGCGGGAAGCCGGGCACGCTGCCCAGCAGTGTCGAACCCGGATATAGGTAGTCGTTGAGCGTGGCGCTGCTCTTGAAGTAGTCGAAGTCGATGTCCTGCCAGATCTTCAGGTGGCGGTACTCGGCGCCGGTGGCCAGGCCGAAGCCACGCGCATCGGCGTCGATGTTGTAGCTGAAATCGGCGCGCAGGTTGTCGATGCTCTCCTTGGCATCGCGCGGGGAGACGTAGGCCTGCGCCGGATTGAGCTTGAACGCGGAGCTGGTCAGCAGGCTGGAATCGGAAACCGCCACCGCGTTGGGGAACCCATGGCTGTCGTTTTCGTAGTCGACGAACAGATTGCTTGGGTAGGCGCGCACACCCCAGTAGACCTGGTTGTTGTGGAAGGTCTCTTCGGTATGGCCGCCACGCAGGGTCAGCCGCGAACGGTCGCCCATGTCCCAGTTGAAACTGGCGATGGCACCACGGTTGCTGCGGTCCCAGCGGTCGTGACGGTTCTTGATGTAGATGCTGTTGATCTGGGTGGTGCCGCTGTCCTCGGTCTGGTTGCGGATCGGGAACTTGGCATTGCCGTACAGATCGGTCTTGTTCATCGTCGAGTTCTCGTAGAACCGGTACGAGTACAGCAGCAGCGATGCGTAGAACGGATCATCCGAGGGCTTCCACTCAAGCTTGGCGGAGCCACCGAAGTTGGTGATGAAGTTGGTATAGGTGCCGGTGCTGAAGTTGCCAGGCGCACGCAGCCCGTTCCAGCCCTTGGCCTCGTCCGGACCGGTGGTACCGTCGGTGAGGTATTTGCCAGCGTCGTTGTAGTAGTAGTTCGACTCCACCCAGCGCTTGACGCTGTTGCGTGAACGCTGCTCGTAGCGTGCCACCGCAACGATGCCGAACTCCTGGTCGGCGCCGAACTGGTTGGAGAACACCATCTTGGCGCTCTTGCCGAAGTGGCCCAGAGTCTCGTGGTTGCCGCCTGCGCTGCGCTCGACGTTGGTCTCGGCGGTGGAATAGATGCCCGCAACATCGGCAAACACGTACTTGCCGGACCGGTCGAAAGCACTGCGGCTGATGATGTCGATCACGCCGCCGATCGCATCCGGTGCCTGCTCCGCACTGAAGCTCTTGTAGATGTCGGTACGGGTGCCGATGTCGCTGGGAATCAGCTGCAGGTTGTTCATTCGCTCGCCGGAGCCACTGCCTCCCACGCTGGCAATCGCGATGCCATCGATGGTGGTGTAGTTGAGGTTGGCCTGTACGCCGCGCACGGTCACGTAACGTGGCTCACCGGCATCCTCCACCGCACTCAGGCCTGGAGCGGCCATCAGGCTCTCGGCCAAGGTCTCGTCGCCGTAACTGTCCATCTCGTCGTACACCACCGAATCCTTGATCACCGGTGAGCGCTTCTTCTGGTCGATGACCTCATGTGCAGCAATCACCTTCACCGTGTCCAGGGTCGGCGCCACCATTGCCTCGGCCTCGCGCGGCTTCGGCGCGGCCGGCTTCGGTTGGTTGCGTGCTGGCGCCGGATCGATGGCGATGACATTGCCATCCACCACGGTGTACCCCAGGCCGGTACCGGCCAGCAGCGCGTCCAGCGCCTGCCTGACGGTGGCACCGCGCGGCACCGCACCGGCCATGCGGGCATCACCGCCGGCCGAGTACAGGAACTGCACCCCGGAACTGCGCGACAACTGCTCCAGCGCACGCGCCAACGGCTGCGCCGCGATCGGCGTGGATACACGCGCCTCCAGGCCATCGGCACCGGCGGCGAAGGCCAGCGGCACGCTGCAGGGAGACAGGGCGAGGATGATCGACAGGTAGAGCGTGTTGCGCATCACGGGTCCTTGGAAGAGAGAGAAGGCAGCAGGCGCCGCTGCGTGGCTCGGCAGCGGCTTCTCCCAAGTAAGAGCCCGCATCCACCGAAGTGGAGAACGCGGATTCGATGAATTTTTTTTGACAGTCCACGGCCATTTCGGCCTCAGCGACTGCCAACCCGCACGGTGTCGCCTTCGCGCCTCACCACGAAACGCGGGTCGCGTTCGAGGAAGGCCTGCAGCGCACCGATGCGATGCGCATCGAGACTGCCCGACAACCGTGCCGATGCCGCGCCTTCGTCCAGCACGCGGACCTGCACCTGGTTGTGCCGGTTGAAGGCAGCGGCCACCTCGTCCAGCCGCTCATCCAGGAAGGACACCTTGCGTTGCTGCCAATCCAGCAGCATCGACAATGGCAGGTCCAAGGACTCGACCGCATGGCTGCCCGCGTCGACCTGCACCACTCGGCCTTCGCCCAGCTGCGCAAGACGCCGGGCGTCCGCACCCTGGCTCCATACCTCCACCTCGCCGGAGACCACGCCGATGCGCGTGCTCTGCAGCCGTCGCGATACATCGAATACCGTGCCGATATCCCGGATCTCCAGGCCGTTCACCTGCACCTCGAACGGACGGCGGTCGCGGGCGATGTCGAACGTGGCCTCACCCTGCAGCAGCTCCACCTTGCGGCTGAACCAGCCCATGCGTACCCGCAGGCGGCTGTCCGCGTTGAGCTGCACCTGGGTCTGGTCGGGCAGCACCAGGTCGCGAAGTTCACCCTGTCCGGCACTGTAAAGCTGCTCGGTGGGCATCAGCTGCGGAACCAGGCCCACGCCGAGCAAGGTGATACAGGCTGCGGCAGCTGCCACCCACCAGCGCGCACGACCGCGCCGCGGCACAGCGCGCGGCGGCGCGTGCACGCCACCGAACAGCGGCACCACCTTGGCCGACGTCGCCTCCCGCAGCGGCGGCGCCTCGTCAGCCAACGACGATTGCAGCGCTTCGCCCACCTGCCGGTGCAACGAGAGGACGCGCAAGTAGGCGCGCACATGCTCCGGCGAGCGCTTCATCCAGTCCAGGAACGCGAGGCGCCCGGCCTCATCCAACGGCCCCTCGCGGTTGCCCAGGAACCAGTCCATGGCCTCGCAGGCGATCGTGTCGTCGGCCACGGGCGATGAGGTCCGGTTCATGTGAGCTCCCTGGCGCCCAGCACCTTCCTGCAGGCCTCCAGCCCCTTGCCGATGTGCTTGCGCACCATGTGCACCGACACCTGCAGCTGCTGGCTGATTGCCGGGCAGTCCAGCCCGTCGCGGTAGTGCAGCTCCATCACCCGCCGCGTGGTTGCCGGCAGTCGTGCGATGGTGCTGCGGATATCGTTCCAGCGCTGCGCACGCTCGAAATCACCTTCGATGTCTTCTTCGCTTTTCAGCACTTCGGCCAGCAGGTCGACGTCTTCCAGCGGCGGCAGCGACGACCGCGCGCGCGCATGCTCGCGCGCCAGGTTGGCCGCCACGGTGAACAGGTAGGCTTCCGGGTTCTCGACCGCATCGGCATCTTCGCCGGTGCTGCGCAGCAGGCGCAGGTAGACCTCCTGCGCCAGGTCTTCGGCATCCTCGCTGGCCGAACCGCGACGCAGGAAGAAGCCACGCAGTAGCCGGCGCCGCAGCGCGTAGCTTTTCTCCCAGATCCTCACGCTGTTCACGGCCGGCCAACCACCCCGAGGCTGGAAAGCCCCGCAGGGTGACCGCCATCGATGACAGTGGCGTTTCAACGACCGGCAGGCAGCCGCTAGAATGCGGCCCCTGCAATGTCCCGGCAGCCGGCACAAGGAGTGCCCCGCAATGAACGCCCGCACCGCCATCAACACCCTCAGCAGCCTGCTGTTCCTGCTGCTGGTCGCCCACACCACCGCCTACCAGCAGCAGATGTGGCCGCCCAGCCGGGTCATCCATGTGCATCCGGTGATCGTCGTCCTCGCCTAGGCGCTAGGTGTGCTCACGCTGCTGTTGTGGATCGGCGGTCGTCGTGCACCGGAACCCGCCCAACGCCTGGCGCGCTGGTTGCCCGTCGTCGCCTGGTGCCTGCTGGGCGTCGGCGTGGCGATCATCCCGGTGTTCCTGCCGGGGCTGTCCCCGGCCTGATCAGCGGCCGCGCCCAGCGCATCGGCCCATGATACGGCGCGCGGCACCAACCCTTGCTTGCCAGAGACCCAAGCCCCGCCCGCCTATCGAGGCGTGGGGGGGCAGGCCTACGCTTGTCTTCTCGGTGGCCGCCACGGTCGCCCTTCGCGTCACGGCGCCCGCCATTGCGACCCCGCTCCAGTGCTGTGCGCCCTGCCGGTGTTGTCGCCCAGGCAGACCTCCGACCGGCGCCCTCTGGAGACAGCCATGAACCAAGCCCTCATTCCCTTCGATACCGATCCACTGGAAACCCAGGAGTGGCGTGAATCGCTGGAGGCGGTGATGCAGGCCGGCGGCCGGCCGCGCGCGCACTACCTGATCGACCAGCTGAGCGATCTGGACGCCCGGCAGCACGGCGACCTGCATACCCGTGCCTGGACCGCCTACGTCAACACCATCCCGCCCGAGCGCCAGCCGGCCTACCCGGGTGACCTGGCCATCGAGCGCCGCCTGAACGCGATGATCCGATGGAACGCGATGGTGATGGTGCTGCGTGCCGGCAAGCATTCCAACGTCGGCGGCCACATCGCCACCTACCAGTCGGCGGCAGTGCTGTACGACGTGGGCTTCGATCATTTCTTTCGTGGCCGTACCGACACGTTAGACGGCGACATGATCTACATCCAGGGCCACTCCGCGCCAGGGATCTACGGCCGCGCGTACGTGGAAGGCCGTATCGATCCGGCACGGATGGACAACTTCCGCCGCGAAGCCGGCCGCGAAGGCCTGTCCTCATATCCACACCCGCGCTTGATGCCGGAGTTCTGGCAGTTCCCCACCGTGTCGATGGGGCTGGGCCCGTTGACCGCTGCCTACCAGGCGCGCTACATGCGCTACCTGGAATACCGCGGCCTGAAAGAGCACCAGGGCCGCAAGGTCTGGGCCTTCCTCGGCGATGGCGAAATGGATCAGCCCGAATCGCTGGCGGCGATCTCGCTGGCCGGCCGCGAGCGGGTGGACAACATCGTGTTCGTGGTCAACTGCAACCTGCAGCGCCTGGACGGGCCGGTGCGCGGCAACGCCAAGGTCATCCAGGAACTGGAAGGCACCTTCCGCGCGGCCGGCTGGAACGTGATCAAGCTGATCTGGGGCAGTGGCTGGGACGACCTGCTGGCCCGCGACCACAGCGGCCTGCTGCGCCAGCGCATGATGGAATGCGTGGATGGTGACTACCAGACCTTCAAGTCGCAGAGCGGTGCCTACGTGCGCGAGCATTTCTTCGGCCGCTACCCCGAACTGCTGGAGCTGGTCGCGCATATGAGCGACGACGATATCTGGGCGCTGGCGCGTGGCGGCCATGATCCGCAGAAGGTCTTCGCTGCCTACCAGCAGGCGGTGAACACCCGCGGCCGGCCGACGGTGATCCTGGCCAAGACGGTCAAGGGTTTCGGCATGGGCGAAGCCGGCGAAGGCCAGAACATCAACCACCAGCTGAAGAAGATGAGCGCCGAGGCGGTGCGTGCCTTCCGCGATCGCTTCAACCTGCCGGTCAGCGACGAGCAGCTGGAGGACATGCCGTATCTGCGACCGGAGCCGGGCAGCCCCGAGGCGGCCTACTTCGCCGAGCGCCGCCGCATCCAGGGCGGCCAGCTGCCGGCGCGGCTGGCGAAGGTCGATCCGCTGCCGCTGCCGCCGCTGTCGATCTTCAACACCCAGCTGCAGGGCAGCGGCGATCGCGGCCAATCCACCACCATGGGCTTCGTGCGCATCCTCACCCGCCTGCTGAAGGACCCGGAGCTGGGCAAGCTGGTCATTCCGATCGTGCCCGATGAATCGCGCACCTTCGGCATGGAAGGCCTGTTCCGCCAGATCGGCATCCACTCCTACCTTGGCCAGCTGTACACCCCGCAGGATGCCGGCCAGCTGAGCTACTACAAGGAAGCCAAGGACGGCCAGATCCTGCAGGAAGGCATCAACGAATCCGGTGCGATCTGCTCGTGGATCGCGGCCGGTACCGCCTACAGCAACCACGGCCTGGCGACGATCCCGTTCTACATCTTCTACTCGATGTTCGGCCTGCAGCGCGTCGGTGACCTGGCCTGGGCCGCCGCCGATGCGCGCACCCGCGGCTTCCTGCTGGGTGCCACCTCCGGCCGCACCACGCTGATGGGCGAAGGCCTGCAGCACGATGACGGCCACAGCCACGTGCTGTCGTCGGTGATTCCCAGCTGCGTGTCCTACGACCCGACCTACAACTACGAGCTGGCGGTGATCATCCACGACGGTCTGCGCCGCATGTATGTCGAGCAGGAAGACGTCTACTACTACATCACCGTGCTCAACGAGAACTACCCGCAGCCGGCACTGCCGGAGGGCGTGGAAGCGGGCATCCTGAAGGGCCTGTATCTGCTGCATCCGGCAGCGGCCGACAGCGCCTCGCAGCCACGCGTGCAGTTGATGGGCAGCGGTTCGATCCTGCGCGAGGTGGAAGCCGCGGCGAAACTGCTGCTGCAGGACTTCGGCATCGCCAGCGATGTCTGGAGCGCGACCAGCCTGACCGAACTGCGCCGCGATGGCCTGGCTGCCGAACGCTGGAACCTGCTGCACCCGGCTGAGGAACCGCGCGTACCCTACGTGCAGGAGTGCCTGCAGGGCCATGATGGCCCGGTGGTGGTGGCCACCGACTACATGAAGATCGTAGGCGACCAGATACGTCCCTTCATCAACGACCGCCGCTTCATCGCACTCGGTACCGATGGCTTCGGCCGTTCCGACACGCGTGAGTCGCTGCGCACGTTCTTCGAAGTGGATCGCCACTTCATCGTGCTGGCCGCCCTGAAGTCGCTGGCCGACGAAGGCCGCATCGAACGCTCGCGGATGCAGGAGGCCATCGACAGGTACGGCATCGACGCCGGCAAGCGCGACCCGGCCGCGGTATAAGGCTGCTGCATTCACCACGCCCGCTGTGCGGGCGTCGTGCAGGCGGCGCCGCTACGGTATTCGCTTGAACAGATTGGTCTGCAGGATCGGCGTACCGTCGTGACCGTAGAACGCCTTGGTCTCGGTCATCGTCGTACGGTCGGCCGCCACGGTATAGATGCGGGTGGAGGCCGGCGTGCCGTGGTCCACCAGCTGCATCACCAGGGTGTTCGGCGCCGGCAGTTTCAGGTTGGCCTTGTCCGCGCCGTAGGTGCCGGACAAAGGCCCCGGCGTGCCGTCGAGGGACAGCGTGCCATCGGACTTCATGGTCCTGCCGTCGTGCAGCACGATGTCGACGTGCGAACTCCAGCGTCCACCCCCGGCATCCTTGAATTCCAGTACCACCTGTTTCGGGCGCTGCGCCTCGGGCAGCGCCGAGGTGGCAATGTCCAGCGACCAGCGTCCCAGCAGCGGTGAGGGCGAAGCCTCCACGGCCAGCGCCGGAACGGCGGCCAGCGAAAGCGCAGACAACAACACAGCGGACAGCCGCTTCATACGTTGCTCCGTTTCCGTGAAGAAGATGCTGCGTGAAGCGCTGTGGGGCGCAGCATCCGGATCGTGCACAGCATCGGCGCCCCGCACAAGGCAGAGCGCTGAACGGCCGGCAACCTCATTCGCGCCTCCCGTGTGTTCGGCCTCGCGACTAGAGCCAAAACGCCCTTGTTGCCCGCAATAGTTACGTTATAACATTTCATGTAATCTTCACGGAGCGTGTCATGCGTCGCCATCTGCTTGCTGCTGCCATTCTGTTCGCCGTCCACACCGCCCAGGCCGCAGACGAACCCACCCTCCCCACCCTCCAGGTCCAGGCCTCCCAGCCCTCGCGCATCGACACCCGGGTCACTGTCGACAACCCACATGCGCAGAACCGCACCCTCGGCGGCCTGCTCGAACACGTCTCCGGCGTGCAGAGCAGCGCCTTCGGGCCAAACGCGGGCGCTCCGGTCATCCGCAGCCTCAGCGGCAACCGCGTGCTGATCCTGCAGGACGGCCAGTCCATCCTCGGCATGAACGCGATCAGCGGCGACATCAACATTCCGTTCGATCCGCTGTTCGTACGCAGTGTGACCGTCAACAAGTCCTCCGACACCGTGCGCTACGGCGGCAATGCGATCGGAGGCAGCGTGGAGATCGATCCGGGCCTGATCTC
This sequence comes from Stenotrophomonas sp. YJH_SMC_46, assembly GCF_059370315.1. NCBI lineage: Bacteria > Pseudomonadati > Pseudomonadota > Gammaproteobacteria > Lysobacterales > Lysobacteraceae > Stenotrophomonas > Stenotrophomonas sp. YJH_SMC_46. The sequence goes on along the minus strand of NZ_JCAFTO010000003.1, from coordinate 439,068 downwards.
GCGCAGCATGGAAGACAAGGACCAGTCGATGGAACTGGTCCTGCGCAAGGGCTTCAATGCTGCGGACGCGCAGGGCTTCCGCATGAACTTCAACAACCAGCGCAACGTCTCGACCAACCTGCAGGTCTCTCGGCAGCGCATCTCGCACTACGACATCCCCGGCAACAGCAAGGCCAGTGTCTGCAACACCCGACTGTTTCCGCCGACCGGCGGCGTCAACTCGGCGCTGGCCGACAGCTGCCAGAAGGAGGCGCGCGTCCAGCAGATCTACAACAAGGCCTCGCAACCTTACATCGACCAGTTCATGACCGAGAACCCGGACTGGGCCGACGGTGATTTCTCGTTCTACACCAACAACCCGACTTCGGTCTGGCAACGCCGTACCTATATCAATCCGGTCAATCCGGCCTATGTCGCCGGCGCGCCGTCATACGTACAGAAGCAGATCAACAATGATGTGACGCCCGATTACCATCACCGGTTGGGCAACAGTTACGCGCGCAATTCGCAGGTGGCGTTCGGGTCGACCCTGTTCTTCGACCGTGGTTACGTGGGTGTCAGCATCGATGCCAAGGACAGCGAGTACGGCGTGCCGGGATTCTCGATGCAGAACCTGTCGTTCGGTTCCAACTACGCCAACGCATTGCCGGTGGGCGTGGTGATCGAGCAGGAACGCTACGCACTGGAAGCCCTGTTGCGTGATCCGCTGCCGTGGTTCGAGCGCGCCGAACTGCGTGTTTCGAAGCTGGACAACACCTCGGGCGAACGGCTGGGTGCCACCCGGGCCAACGACTACGATTTCGAGAGCACCCAGGCCGAACTGCTGTTGAGCCATCAGCGTGTCGGTCCGCTCAGCGGCCTGCTCGGTTACAGCCACCAGTCGCGCGATGTCACCGGCAGCGGCTCGCTGCGCTACCTGCCTGACGTCGACACCCGCAGCAACGCGGTGTTCCTGAAGGAGACGCTGGACTTCGGCTGGGCCAGTTTCGACGCTGGCGTGCGCCACGAGCGCGTTGACCATGACCTGCAACCAAGCCGCTTCAAGACCGCGCGCAATGCCGCCAACACGAAACTGCAGGACCGCGACTACCGGCTCAACAGCTACAGCTTGGGATCGTATGTCGAGCTCGGTCCGTTGTTCGCCGCCAAGGTGCGCTACTCGTCCTCGCAGCGCGCACCGGAGATCAATGAGTTGTATGCGAGCAACGCGCACTACTCGGTGATGACCCAGGAAGAAGGCAACCAGAACCTCGAGCCAGAGCGCGCGAAAAACCTGGAGCTGACCGGCCTGTTCCATATCGGAGGGTTCGAACTGTCGGCCACCGCGTATCGGATGAAGTACGAGAACTATCTGTACCTGGGTTACTCGGGCGTGCAGACCGCCAACCGCCTGCCGCTGAAATACTGGAAGCAGACCGACACCACGGTGAAGGGCTTCGAGATCGACGCATCGCATGCCCTGGACCTTGGCCGCTATGGCACGTTGAACATCTCCGCCTTCGCCGATCTGGTGAAGAACAAGGCCGATCACCCCGATTCGCTGCGTGCCCACAACGACGGCGAGTACCTGCCGAACATGCCGACCAACCGCTACGGCGCCAATCTGCAGTGGCAACGCGAGGGTTGGAAGGCGCAGCTGTCCAGCACCTACTACGACACGCAGAAGTACCTCGGCCGCAACGTCAGCGAGGAAGTGCCACTGGATGCCTTCAACCTGGTCGACCTGCAGATCAGCCGTGAGCTGCCGGTACGCAACAGCTACATCGCCGGCATGGAAGTGTTCATCAACGGCAGCAACCTGCTCAATGAAGAAGCACGGCCGCACAACTCACCGTTGAAGTACATCGCGCCGTTGCCGGGGCGTGGGTTCCAGGTGGGGGTGACGGTGAGGCTCTGACGATCGAACGCGTCGGTACGCGCCTGCGGGCAAATGGCCTGCAGGCGTTCTCCCCCGCCCCCTGCGGGGTTGCGCCACATTCACCGGTTGATTCACCATCGGCAAAACAGGAGAGCGTGATGAACTGGAAGCATGCGGTTTCACTGGCGCTGTTGTTGTCCGCTTCATCAGCCGCAAATGCTGCGTCTGCGATCACCTACGACAAGGATGGCCGCTACGGCTATTCGATGAACCAGTCTTCCCTCACCACTGCGATGCAGCAGTCGCTGCACTACTGCGCAGCGCGATCGCGCAATTGCGGCCAGTCCGCCAGCACCATCGGCGAAGGTTATTCGGCCATAGCGACCGGCACGATTGCGTTGGGCTTTGCACTGGGTGAGAAGACTGCGGACGCCGCGCAGCGGAAGGCCGAAAGAATGTGCAGGGAACGTGCCAACGACTGCACGCTTGCGTTGCTGTGGCGGGAAATTCCACCTCGTCACATTGAACCGCCACAGCTGCCGGGTGCGCCCGCTCCGGCACCAGCGACGACGCCCATGCCAACGCCTGCCACCCGCACCGATCAGCCAGGATAGTCAGCTCCACGCTGCGAGTGTCGGATAAAGAAAAACGCCTGCAGATCGAGGATCTGCAGGCGCTTCTTTATATCTGGCGGAGTGAGAGGGATTCGAACCCTCGATAGAGCTTTTGACCCTATACTCCCTTAGCAGGGGAGCCCCTTCGGCCACTCGGGCATCACTCCGGGGTTTTCTCCGCATCTGGTGCGTTGCACCTCAGCGGGGCGTGAATCATAACGTTAATCGAGTGCGAAGGTAAAGCGTTATTCGGCAGAATTTTCGCTACCGGTGCCACCGGCTTCATCACCACGCTGGATGCGCTGATAGATCTCTTCGCGATGCACAGCGACGTCCTTCGGCGCGGTGATGCCGATACGCACCTGGTTACCCTTGACGCCAAGCACGGTGACGCTCACCGAGTCACCGATCATCAGGGTTTCGCCGACGCGGCGAGTCAGGATCAACATTTTTGTAAGTCTCCATGGAACCGTGTGGAAGGGTATCCCCCACCGGCTTGACGCTCCGTCAAGAAGCGCTACCACGACAAAGGGAAAAGATTCGCAATGGTACCGTCAGCCGTCCCGCTCCTACAAGGAGGGGGACGGCCAGGTTCATCACAGGCGGGGGCTGACCCATTCGACGACTGCAGCCAGCGCAGTGGCAAGGGCGGGCCCGTCCTCGCCACCACCCTGGGCGAGGTCCGGGCGTCCGCCGCCCTTGCCCCCGATCTGACTGGCGATATGGGACAACAGTTCCCCGGCCTTGACCTTGCCCATTGCACTGCCGTTCACACCCGCAACCAGGGCAGCCTTGCCGTCCTGGGCACCGGCCAGCACGATCACCGCATCGCCCAGCTGCTGCTTCAGGCGGTCCATGGCGTCACGCAGGGCCTTGGCATCGAAGCCCTCCAGGCGGGCGGCCAGCACCTTCACGCCGGCAACCTCGACGGCCTGGCCGGACAGGTCGGCCGTGGCGCCGGCGGCGACCTTGGCCTTCACGGCCTCCAGTTCGCGCTCCAGCTGCTTCTGGCGCTGGCCGAGGGCACGGATCTTCTCGACCACGTCGGCGGCGCTGCCGCCGAGCAGTTCAGCGGCTTCGGCCAGGCGGGCCTCCTCGGCGTCCACGTAATCCAGGGCGCCCTGGCCGGTGACCGCCTCGATACGGCGCACGCCGGCCGAGACACCGCCCTCGGAGGTGATCTTGAACAGGCCGATGTCGCCGGTACGGTTGACGTGGGTACCACCGCACAGCTCAGTGGAGTAGTCACCCATCTTCAGCACGCGCACGTGCTCGCCGTACTTCTCGCCGAACAGGGCCATCGCGCCGAAGTCCAGCGCTTCCTGCATGCCCATGTTGTGGACTTCGGCCGCGTTGTTTGCGCGTACCTGCTGGTTGACCTTGCGCTCGATCAGCGCCAGTTCTTCCGCGCTGATCGGCTGGAAGTGCGAGAAGTCGAAACGTAGGCGGTCCGGCGCGACCAGCGAGCCCTTCTGCTGCACGTGGGTGCCCAGCACTTCGCGCAGGGCGGCATGCAGCAGGTGCGTTGCCGAGTGGTTGAGTATGGTGGCGCCGCGGCGCACGCCATCGACCTGGCCGGATAGCACATCGCCCACTTTCAGGCCGCCGTCGGACAGGGTGCCGACGTGGCCATGGAACTGGCCAGCGAACTTCTGGGTGTCTTCCACCACCAGGCGCACGCCGTTGCCGGCAAGCACGCCCGTGTCACCGACCTGGCCGCCGGATTCGGCGTAGAACGGGGTCTGGTTGGTGATCACGATGACCGAATCACCGGCATCGGCCGACTGCACCGGACGGCCGTCCTTGAGCAGGGCCAGCACGCTCAGGCCGTCGGCCTGCAGGCGGTCATAGCCCAGGAACAGGGTCGGGCTGAGCGTTGCCACCAGCTCGGCCGGCAGGGTCACGCCGCCGCCGAACTTGCCGGCTGCGCGTGCGGTCTCGCGCTGCTGCTCCATTGCGGCGTCGAAGCCGGCGATGTCGACGGTCAGGTCGCGCTCGCGGGCGATGTCCTGGGTCAGGTCGAGCGGGAAACCGTAGGTGTCGTAAAGGCGGAAGGCGTCAACGCCCGGGATCACGCCGTTGCTGGCCTTGCCCGCCACGTCCTCGAAGATCTTCATGCCGGCATCGAGGGTTTCGGCGAAACGCTCTTCTTCGGCCTGCAGCGCACGGGTGACGGTGTCCACCGCCGCCGGCAGTTCCGGATAGGCCTCGCCCATCTGCTCCACCAGGGTCGGCACCAGCTTGCTGAAGAACGGCTGCCGCACGCCCAGCATCCAGCCGTGGCGCAGGGCGCGGCGGATGATACGGCGCAGCACGTAGCCACGGCCTTCGTTGGACGGCAGCACGCCATCGACGATCAGGAACGAACAGGCGCGGATGTGATCGGCGATCACGCGCAGCGACTTGTTTTCCAGGTCGGCGGTGCCGGTCAGCTCGGCGGCCTTGCGGATCAGCGCCTGGAACAGGTCGATCTCGTAGTTGGTGTGAACGTGCTGCAGGATCGCCGCCAGTCGCTCCAGGCCCATGCCGGTATCCACGCACGGCGCCGGCAGCGGCACCAGGGTGCCGTCGGGCTGGCGGTCGAACTGCATGAACACCAGGTTCCAGATTTCGATGAAGCGGTCGCCGTCTTCATCCGGCGAACCCGGGGGGCCACCGGCGATGTGGTCGCCGTGGTCATAGAAGATCTCGGTGCACGGGCCGCACGGACCGGTGTCGGCCATCTGCCAGAAGTTGTCCGAGGCGAACGGTGCGCCCTTGTTGTCGCCGATGCGCACGATGCGCTCTTCCGGCACACCGACCATGTCACGCCACAGTTCGTAGGCTTCGTCGTCGGTCTGGTACACGGTAACCAGCAGGCGCTCGGCCGGCAGCTTCCAGACCTGGGTCAGCAGCTCCCAGGCCCAGGCGATCGCGTCCTTCTTGAAGTAATCGCCGAACGACCAGTTACCCAGCATCTCGAAGAAGGTGTGGTGGCGTGCGGTGTAGCCAACCTGGTCGAGATCGTTGTGCTTGCCGCCCGCGCGCAGGCAGCGCTGGACATCGGCCGCGCGCACGTAGCTGCGCTTTTCCGCGCCGAGGAACACGTCCTTGAACTGCACCATGCCGGAGTTGGTGAACAGCAGGGTCGGATCGTTGCCCGGCACCAGCGGCGCCGACGGCACGATGGTGTGGCCTTTGCCCTTGAAGAATTCAAGGAAATCGCTGCGGATCTGGGAAGTCGTGAATTTGGCGGATGCGTTCATTGGGGGCTGGCAGTCTGCGGGCCGGCGGACCCGGACCACCGGCCGCGTTGGCCAGGGTCGCGAGGGACCGCCGAAAACCTAAAGGGTATCAGGCCCGGCGCCGCCAGTCTCAGTCATCCGGGTCGTAGCGGGTCGCGCGGCGGATGCTGTCGCCGTCGAAGCCCCGTCGGGCCAGCAGATCGGCGGCCTTGCGCCGCTGCGCCAGGTCCTGCGGGCCGGCCTCGCCAAAGCGCCTGCGGACCAGATCGCGAGCATTTTCCTGCCAGTCGCCTTCGTAGCTGTCCATTGCTACGGCAATCGCGGCACTGTCCAGGCCGTGGGTGCCAAGCTCGGCGCGGACATGGATCGGCCCATAGCCGGTGTTGGCGCGCATCCGCACCAGGTTCTCAGCGAAGCGGGTGTCGTCCTGCCAGCCGGCCTCGGTCAGCTTGGCGACAGCGGCCTGCGCGGCTTCGTCTTCAATGCCACGGGCGGTCAGCTTGCGGGTGAGTTCCTTGCGCGAGTGTTCGCGGCGGACCAGAAGGCCCAGCGCCCGCTGCACGGGAGTCTGCTCACGCGGTCGGCGCTTGCGGCCGGTCGGAATGTCTTCGGCGTCGGACATGGGTACTCCAAGGGTGGCGCCATCCGTGGCACCCAGCCCATCCATGGGCGATTCGAACCTGCGGGACAGGGCGACGTCACTGACGGCGCCGCCCTGCCCCACAGCAAGCCTTACTCGTCGTCGCCTTCGTCGTCACCATCCTCGCGGGCCGCTTCGGCCGGCTGGAACTTCTCGCGCAGTTCTGCCTCGAGCTTTGCAGCGACGGTCGGGTTGTCGCGCAGGTAGCCGCGGGCGTTGTCCTTGCCCTGGCCGATGCGTTCTTCACCGTAGCTGTACCAGGCGCCGGCCTTTTCGACCAGCTTGGCATCCACGCCCATGTCGATCAGTTCGCCCTCGCGGCTGATGCCTTCGCCGTACAGGATCTCAGTGATGACCTGCTTGAACGGAGGCGCCAGCTTGTTCTTGACCACCTTGATCTTGGTCTGGTTGCCGATGATCTCGTCACCCTTCTTGATCGCGCCGATACGGCGGATGTCCAGGCGGACCGAGGCATAGAACTTCAGCGCGTTGCCGCCCGTGGTGGTTTCCGGGCTCTGGCCCGGCATCATCACGCCGATCTTCATGCGCAGCTGGTTGATGAAGATCACCAGGGTGTTGGAGCGCTTGATGTTGCCGGTCAACTTGCGCAGCGCCTGGCTCATCAGGCGGGCCTGCAGACCCGGCAGCTGGTCACCCATCTCGCCTTCGATTTCGGCCTTCGGGGTCAGTGCGGCGACCGAGTCGACCACCAGGATGTCGACCGAGCCCGAACGGACCAGCATGTCGGCGATTTCCAGCGCCTGCTCACCGGTATCCGGCTGCGACAGCAGCAGGTCGTCCACGTTCACGCCCAGCTTGGCGGCATAGATCGGGTCAAGCGCGTGCTCGGCGTCGATGAAAGCTGCGGTACCGCCCATCTTCTGGCACTCGGCGATGGCCTGCAGGGTCAGGGTGGTCTTGCCCGAGGATTCCGGCCCGTAGATCTCAACGACACGGCCCTTCGGCAGACCGCCAATGCCCAGTGCGATGTCGAGCATCAGCGAACCGGTCGGGATGGCTTCGACGGGCTCGACCACGCGGTCACCCATGCGCATCACCGAGCCCTTGCCGAACTGCTTCTCGATCTGGCCCAGAGCAGCAGCCAAGGCGCGCTTCTTGTTCTCGTCCATCGTATTGGTCCTTGCAGAGGTCATGTCGTTGGGGGTGCTGTCTTTGGGGGTCTTCTTTGCCATGGGTTCACTTTAAGTCGGACGTATCGCACAGGCTGAGATTCTGCCCGGCGCTCTGAAAAGAATTATCGGACATCCGTACCAACCTCAGTGGAACCAGAGAATCGCCACAAAAGACCGCGGGGTAATGCGCTATGGAACGGGTCAACGGTTGGGCCGCAGCAGGCCGCAATAGAGGCCCTCGATCGCGAAATCCTGGTCCGGCAGCACCTCGATCGGCTTGTAATCGGGATTGCGCGGCAGCAGGCGGATGCGGTCCTTGGCGATCTTCAGCAGCTTGACCGTGATCTCGTCATCGATGCGCGCCACCACGATCTGCCCGGAATGGGCGTCGCGGGTGCGGTGCACACCGATCAGGTCACCGTCGAAGATGCCCTCGTCGATCATCGAATCGCCCTGCACCTTCAGCAGGTAGTCCGGCGCTGGCGAGAAGAACACCCGGTCCAGCACCACGAAATCGTCCGAGCCGATGTCGGCGCCGATTGGGAGGCCGGCCGCAACCCGGCCCAGCACCGGCAGGCGCAGCACACTGTCGGGCAGGCCCGGCTCGGCCAGCTTCTCGACCGGCGGCGCCTGCACCAGGCGGATGCCGCGCGCCTGGCCCGGGATGCGACGGATCGCACCGGCCTGCTCCAGGGCTTCCAGGTGGTACTGGGCCGCGCGCACGCCCTTGAAGCCGAACGCACGTGCGATTTCAGTCTGCGAGGGCGGTGCGCCTTCGCTCTCGATACGCTCGGCGATCAACTGCAGGATCGCCTGCTGGGTGTCGGTCAGGTCCATGGTTAGTAGTATTACTACTAACGCACACAACTGCAAGTGCCGGGTACGACAAACAGGTGATGGGGATCTGTAGTGCCGAGCCATGCTCGGCAGTTGGGCCAATGGCCGGGCGGCAAAGGCAAAAGCAAGAGCAGCCGACCAGCGGTCGGCCCTACAGGAATCGCGCAGCGATTCCACGGTTCCGATGGGGAACCGCTGCGGCAAGCACACTATGTGTGCTTGCCGCTCCTCCATATGGAGAACAGGATCCACACACCACAGAAGCCGGCGCCGATGAAGCCGCACACGCCCAGCGCCAGCAGCCAGCGGCTGGAAACCCCGCCGACGCTGTGCATCACGATCGACGAGCCGATGATCAGGGCAGCCGTGATCACGCCTACCACCAGCCGGTTTGCCGCACGGTTCACCTGTTCGCCGAAGCCCTGCAGCGCGGTGGTTTCGACCTTCAGCTGCAGTCGTCCGCGGCGCGCCGCCTGCACCAGCTTGCGCAGGTCGCGCGGCAGCTCACCGGCGAAGTCGACCAGCCCCAGCAGGCTGCGGCGGCCACGCTTGAGCAGCGCCCTGGGCGCATAGCGCTGCAGCACTACCCGCTCCAGGAACGGGCGCGCGGCACTGGCCATGTCGAAATCCGGGTCGAGCTGGCGGCCCATGCCTTCCAGGGTCAGGAAGGCCTTGATCATCAGCGCCAGATCGGCCGGCAACGTCAGACTGTAGCTGCGCAGCAGCTGGGTGATATCGCCCAGCATCAGGCCGATACGCAGGTCCTTCAGCGGCACGCCGCGGTACTGGTCGACGAACTGGCTGATGTCGTGCTGCAACCGGTTCTCGTCCACTTCCACGCCACCGGCCCAGTCCAGCAACACGTCGGCCACGCCCTGCGGGTCCTGCTCGACCAGCCCGTGCAGCAGCTGCGCGACCTGGAAGCGGCGCACGTCGGACAGCGCGCCGACCATGCCGAAATCGATCACGCCGATGCGGCCGTCGCGCAGGTAGATGATGTTGCCTGGGTGTGGATCCGCGTGGAAGCTGCCGTCCTCCAACACCATCTTCAACACGATGCCGGCGCCGCGCCGGGCCAGTTCGCGGCGGTCCAGCCCGGCCGCATCGACACCGGCAAGGTTACGGCCGGGAATGCCGTCGACGAAGTCCTGCACGTTCAGGCTTTCGCAGGTCCACTGCCAGTGCACGCTGGGAATCAGGATGTCGTCGCGGCCGCTGAAGTTGCGCGCGATGCGTTCGGCGTTACGGCATTCGGCGGCGAAATCCAGTTCGCGTCGCAGCGACACGGTGAACTGCTGCACGACCTCGGCCGGACGATAGCGGCGCAGGTCCGGCAGCCGCGCCTCGACAATCTCGGCCAGGCGGGCCAGCAGCCGCAGATCGGCCTCGACCACATCGCGGATGCCGGGCCGCCGGATTTTCAGCACCACCTCACGGCCATCGTGGAGCCGGGCGCGATGGGCCTGCGCCAGCGAGGCGGCGGCCATCGGGGTTTCATCGAGGAAGGCGAACACCTCCGTCGGCGAGGCGCCAAGGTCGGCTTCGAGCTGCTCGCGGATATCCGCGTACGGCAGCGCCGGCACCGCGTTCTGCAGTTCGGACAGTTCAGCGATCCATTCCGGCGGCAGCAGGTCAACGCGCGTCGCCAGCACCTGCCCGAGCTTGACGAAAGTGGGACCCAGATCCTGCATAGCGCTGCGCACACGCACCGGCGCGGTCATCCGCAGCAGTTCCTGGCGGTCCTCGTTCCAGTGCAGCAGGCGCCCTGCCCGCTCCAGCGTGGTGGCCAAGCCGATGCGCCGCACCACGTCGCCGAAGCCATAGCGGATCAGGACGACGGCGATTTCCTGCAGTCGGCCCAGGTCACGGACAGTACCCAGCGTCTCCCACATCATGCGTGCTCCGGACGATTACCGGAGCAGCATGTCACAGCTGGGCGTCGATACCGCGCAATGCCGCCGCCACGGTTTGCCGGCGGATGGCTTCGCGGTCGCCATCGAACTGGAACAGCTCGGCGCGGGCATAGCCGCCACGGCGCTTCCAGCCAATCCAGACACTGCCGACCGGCTTGTCCGGGCTCCCGCCACCGGGGCCGGCAATGCCGGTCACCGCCACGGCGATGCCGGCACCGGAATTGACCAGCGCGCCGGAGACCATTTCCAGCACGGTTTCGCGGCTGACCGCACCGAACTGCTCCAGGGTCTGCGCGCGCACGCCGAGCAGGCGCTGCTTGGCTTCGTAGCTGTAGACCACCATGCCGCAGTCGAAGAACGCCGACGAGTCGGCAATGTCGGTCATGCACTTGGCGATCCAGCCACCACTGCAGCTTTCGGCGGTCACCAGCTGCAGCGAGGCCTGCTGCAGGCGCTGCCCGAGCGCGGCGGACTGGGCATTGAGATCGGCGTCGGTGGGGATGGACATCGGCATGACGGTGGGGTGAAGAACCACGTTGTACCGCAGATGACAGGCGGATGTCGCGCCCCTCCGGCACGGTTGCGTTGCCGGCCAGCGGCCGGCACTACCGGGCACCGGTCGCTACCTCACCACTCCGGCAGTTTTTCCGGCAGCAGCGCTCGGATCGGGGCGCCATCGGCACTGGCGGCCAGCTTTTCGGCTTCGGCGATCGGCAGGTCGACCTGCAGCAGCCAACCATCCTCATCGGCCTGCTCGCTGCGGATCACCTCCAGCTGGTGCAGGCGCGCGCGCAGGCGGCCTGCATCCGGGGGAAGACGCAGTTCGCCGGTGACATGCTGCAGGCCCAGGCGCTTGCCCAGCACCGCCTGCAACAGCTCCAGGCCCTGACCGTCACGCGCGGAAATCCACACCCGCTCGCGACGCGATTCGTCCGGGATACCGTCCTGGCCGTCGTGGCGCACGTCGGCGCCGTCAATGCGGTCGATCTTGTTGAACACCAGCAGCTGCGGCAGATCGCCGGCACCGACTGCGGTCAGCACTTCGTCCACCTGGGCGATGCGCTCCTCGCGGTGCGGGTCGGCAGCATCGACCACGTGCAGCAGGAAATCGGCCTCGCGCGCCTCGGACAGGGTCGAGCGGAACGCAGCGACCAGGTCATGCGGCAGGTCGCGGACGAAGCCAACGGTGTCGGCCAGCACCACGTTGCCGCCCGGCACCGCGATGCGGCGCACGGTCGGATCCAGCGTGGCGAACAGCTGGTCGGCGGCATAGGCCTCGGCGCCGGTCATGGCGTTGAACAGGGTCGACTTGCCGGCGTTGGTGTAGCCCACCAGTGCCACACGGGGCAGCTCGCTGCGCACACGCGCACGACGCATCTGGGTGCGCTGCACTTCCACCTTTTCCAGGCGCTTCTGCAACTGCTCGACCCGCTTCTGCAGCAGGCGGCGGTCGGTTTCCAGCTGGGTTTCACCCGGGCCGCGCAGGCCAATTGAACCACCGCGCTGGCGCTCCAGGTGGGTCCAGCCGCGCACCAGCCGCGTGGCCAGATGCCGCAGCTGCGCCAGCTCGACCTGCAGCTTGCCCTCGTGGCTGTGCGCACGCTGGGCGAAGATATCCAGGATCAGGCCGGTACGGTCGATCACCCGGCGCTCCAGGAACCGTTCCAGGTTGCGCTCCTGGCCCGGGCTCAACGCATGGTTGACCAGGATCAGGTCGGCACCGCTGGCGTCGGCCGCAGCCTTGATCTCGTCCAGCTTGCCGCTGCCGATCAGGGTCGACGGATTCGGTCGGTCCAGGCGCGCAGTGATCGTCGCGGCGATGCTGGCCCCAGCCGAGCGGGCCAGATCACCGAATTCTTCGAGCACATCGTCTTCCAGCTTGCCGAAATGGGGCTGGATCAACAGGGCGTGTTCGCCCTTTTTCGAGCGGTCAAACATTCACCGCTCCGGTCTTACTCGTCTGCTTCATCACCTGCCTGACCACCTTCACCCGACTGCACGTAACCACCGCCCGGACCGACCTTCACGTTACGTGCCGGAACGACCGTGGAAATGGCGTGCTTGTAGACCATCTGACTGACCGTGTTGCGCAGCAGGACCACGAACTGGTCGAACGACTCGATCGTGCCCTGCAGCTTGATGCCGTTGACCAGGTACACCGAAACCGGCACGCGCTCGCGCCGAAGTGCATTCAAGAAAGGATCCTGCAGCGATTGCCCCTTGGACATTGCACACTCCTGATTATTGTTCTTATTGGGTTGCCGACGGTTGCCACGGCCCCCGAGCCGCCCGCCGACCGATGATGTTACACGGCTGGCGGGGGTTCAGCGTGCGACGAAGGTCGACACCGCGCCGGCCAGGCGCTCCCCATCGACATGGGGGTCGAACCAGCGCGCATCAAGCTCGCCGCGCAGCCAGGTCAGCTGGCGCTTGGCCAGCTGCCGGGTGGCGAAGATGGCCTTGTCACGGAAACGGGCAGCATCGCCCTCCCCGTCCAGGTATTCCCAGGCCTGGCGATAGCCAACCGCGCGCACCGCGGGCAGGTCCAGCGGCGCCGCCACGGCGGTCATTTCCGGCATTGCACGCAATGCCCGCACCTCGTCCAGGAAGCCCTGCGCCAGCATGGCGTCGAAGCGCGCCTCGATGCGCTGGTGCAGTACCGCGCGGTCACGCGGGGCGAGGATCAGCTTGAGGGTGCGCACCGGCAACGGCGCGACGCCCGGCCGGCGCTGCCATTCACTGATCGGCGTGCCGGTGAGGCGATAGACCTCCAGCGCCCGCTGGATGCGTTGCGGGTCGGTGGCATGGATACGTGCGGCGGCGGCCGGGTCGACCTTGGCCAGCTCGGCGTGCAGTGCCGCCCAGCCCCGCTCGGCCGCCTCGGTGCTGAGTGCTTCGCGCATCACCGGGTCGGCCTCCGGCATCGGCGACAGGCCCTGCAGCAGGGCCCGGAAGTACAGCCCCGTGCCACCTGCCAGGATCGGCGTTTTGCCGCGTGCCACGATGTCGGCCACGACGCGGCCGGCATCGGCGGCGAACTCGGCCGCCGAATAGGTCTGCCACGGATCGCGCAGGTCCAGCAGATGGTGCGGCGCCTGCGCCCGCTCGGCCGCATCCGGCTTGGCCGAGCCGATATCCAGATGCCGATAGACCAGCGCCGAATCGACGCTGACGATCTCGCCATCCAGCTGCTTCGCAAGGGCGATAGCGGTGGCGGTCTTGCCACTGGCGGTCGGCCCCATCACGGCGATCGCCAGTGGCCGCCGGTCGATGCCCATCAGTCTTCGTCCGGCCAGCGGATCGTCGGCGTGGCGTCGGCGCGCGGCGTTGGCACGGCCTCGACTGCCTGCCAGATCTTCAGCGCATCGACGGTGGCGGCCACGTCATGCACGCGCACGATGCGTGCGCCACGCTGGACTGCGATCAGGTGCGCGGCCACCGAAGCCGCCACCCGCTCGGACGCCGCGTCGCGGCCGGTCAGCTCGCCCAGGCTGCGCTTGCGCGACAGGCCGGCCAGCATCGGCACGCCCAGTTCCAGGAAGTGTTCCGAGCGCGCCAGCAGGGTCATGTTGTGGGCGGTGGTCTTGCCGAAACCGAAACCGAGATCGATCAGCAGGTTCTTCTTTGCGATGCCAGCCATTTCGGCAGCGAACAGGCGCTGCACCAGGAAACCGTGCACCTCGGCGACCACGTCGTCGTATTGCGGATCGGCCTGCATGTGGCCCGGCTCACCCTGCATGTGCATCAGCACCACCGGCACGCCGGCTCCAGCGGCGGCGTCCAGCGCCCCTTCCTGACGCAGGCCGTAGATGTCGTTGATCATGCCGGCGCCGGCGGCTACGGCCGCGCGCATCACCTCCGGCTTGAAGGTATCGATGCTGATCGGCACCTGGGTACGGGCAGCCAGCTGCTCGATCACCGGAATCACCCGGCGCAGCTCTTGTTCAATCGAGACCGGCGCGGCGCCCGGGCGGGTCGATTCGCCGCCAATATCAAGAAGATCCGCGCCCTCCTCGACCAGCTTGAGGCCATGTGCGACCGCAGCCTCGGTGGTGTCGTGCGCGCCGCCATCGGAGAACGAGTCCGGGGTGACGTTGACGATGCCCATGACCCGGGCACGGTCGAGGCGCAGGATGCGGCCGGCGCAATCGAGCTGGGGCGAGGTATCGAACATGGGCAATCCTGCTGGGACAACGGCAGGTAGTTTAGTTCGGCAGGGCGGCGCCCTGCACCCGCAGAGGCAACGGCCACAGCAAAAGCCCAAGCAACAGCAGAGGCTGGTTTCCTGAGGATAGGCGGGGTGGGTCCGGTTGCGGGGGCCGCTGCAAGTACGTCCATGTAAGCTCGGTCGCCGCATCCATGCGGCTCACGCCCCCGCAACCGGACCCACCCCGCCTTCGACAGATTTCCACGATCTGTCGGGCCTTGTTTTCTGTAGAGCCGAGCCATGCTCGGCTCAGATCTCCCGGATATCGAGATGTTCGATTTAGATGGAGATTCATCCACGCATGGCGTGGATCTACGTGTCGACCAAGGTCGACACCTACCAACAGCAGCAGGAATCTGTCAGAGGTGGGGCGGTGTCGGAGGGCGGGGTGTCAGCCGCATGGATGCGGCTGCCAAGCTTACAGGGACGTACTTGCAGCGTCCCCGCACTCCGACACCGCCCCGCCATCCTACGGAAAGCCCGCTGTTGCTGTTGCTGTTGAGGTTGCCGGCCAGCGGCCGGCACTACCACGGGTGCAGGGCGCAGCCCTCCCGCCCCTCCTCAGTGGCGGCGGCGCTTGCGGTCCACGTACAGGGTCCTGGCAATGCTCAGCACAATGCCGACACCGATACCCACCACGCAGCCCAGCAGCAGGTTGTCGGCCCCAAGGCCCACACCCACGCCGACCACGGTGGCGATGACCATTTCGGCGGTGTGGGAAATCGGTTCGGGCTTCGGGGCGGACATGCGGGCTCCAGCGTCAGATCGGATCTTCGGGATGGGCCAGTGGCCCGGAAACGACGAAGCCGGGTTGCCCCGGCCTCGTCTGGTGCACCTGCAGCGGGCCGTCAGTGCGATTCGGCCGGGCCCGCGATCGGCGGCAGCGGACGGGCGTCGCCGCCCTTGTCGTTGCCACCGTCCTTGTTCGACTTGCTCCAGCCCGCCGGTGGCGGCGGATCACGGCCTTCCATGATCGCGTCTATCTGCGGCGCGTCGATGGTCTCGTACTGCAGCAGCAGCTGGGACATCGCGTGCAGCTTGTCGATGTTCTCGGTCAGCAGCTGGGTAGTACGGGCGTAGGCCTTGTCGAGGATATTGCGCACTTCCTCGTCGATACGGCGCGCCGTGTCGTTGGACACGCTCTTGTGCTGGGTAACCGACCGGCCCAGGAACACCTCATCGTCCTCTTCGCCATAGGCGATCGGACCGAGCTGCTCGGACAGGCCCCACTTGGTGACCATGTTGCGGGCCATCTTGGTGGCACGCTCGATGTCGTTGGAGGCACCGGTGGTGACCTTGTCCTCGCCGAAAATCAGCTCTTCGGCGACGCGGCCGCCGTACAGCGAGCACAGCTGCGACTGGATCGCGACGCGGTTCATCGAGTACTTGTCGCCTTCCGGCAGGTACATGGTCACACCCAGCGCACGGCCACGCGGAATGATCGTGACCTTGTAGACCGGATCATGCTCGGGTACCAGACGGCCGACAATGGCGTGACCGGCTTCGTGGTAGGCGGTGAGGGTCTTCTCCTCTTCGCTCATGGCCATCGAGCGGCGCTCGGCGCCCATCAGGATCTTGTCGCGGGCACGGTCGAAGTGGTCCATGCGGACTTCCTTCTCGTTGCCACGCGCAGCGAACAAGGCGGCCTCGTTGCAGAGGTTGGCCAGGTCGGCGCCGGAGAAGCCCGGGGTACCGCGCGCGATCACCATCGGCTCGACGTCGTCGGCCAGCGGCAGCTTGCGCATGTGGACCTTCAGGATGTGCTCGCGGCCCTTCACGTCCGGCAGGCCGACCACGACCTGGCGGTCGAAACGGCCCGGGCGCAGCAGCGCCGGGTCCAGCACGTCCGGACGGTTGGTCGCGGCGATCACGATCACGCCTTCGCCGCCTTCAAAACCGTCCATCTCGACCAGCAGCTGGTTCAGGGTCTGCTCGCGCTCGTCGTGGCCGCCGCCCAGGCCGGCGCCACGGTGGCGGCCGACAGCGTCGATTTCATCGATGAAGATGATGCACGGGGCATGCTTCTTGGCCTGCTCGAACATGTCGCGCACGCGGCTGGCGCCGACGCCGACGAACATTTCCACGAAGTCCGAACCGGAGATCGAGAAGAACGGCACCTTGGCTTCGCCGGCAATGGCCTTGGCCAGCAGCGTCTTGCCGGTACCCGGCGGGCCCACCATCAGCACGCCGCGCGGAATCTTGCCGCCCAGCTTGGTGAACTTGGACGGGTCGCGCAGGAAGTCGACCAGCTCGCCCACTTCTTCCTTGGCCTCGTCGCAGCCGGCGACGTCGGCGAAGGTGACCTTGATCTGGTCCTCGCCCTGCAGCTTGGCGCGCGACTTGCCGAAGGACATCGCGCCCTTGGCACCGCCACCGCCGCCCTGCATCTGGCGCATGATGAACAACCAGAAGCCGATGATCAGGATGACCGGCAGGAAATTCATCAGGATCGCGCCGAGGGAAATGCCGCTGGACGGCTCCTCCTGCACGATCTCCACGTTCTTGGTGCGCAGCACGTTGATCAGGTCGCGATCGAACGGTGCGGTGATGGTGGATGTCTGCCCGCCGCGGGTGGTGTAGGTCAGCTGGCTGGTGCCGCCGCGCATGTCGCCGCCGAAGGCGACCTTCTGCACGTTGCCGCTGTCCACCTGGTCCAGGAACTGCGAGTACGACGCGCCCTGCGCGCCGGCTCCGGAGGACTTCGGCGAGAAGCTCTGGAAGACCACCATCAGCACGACGGCGACGACCACCCATAGCAGGAGGTTCTTGGTCAAGTCGTTCATCCTCATTGGCTCCGGTGTTCCTCTCAGTGCTGGCGTTGCGTGGGGGTCGAACTTGCGTACATTGCGAGCTTACTTCATGTGGGCGCGTTTTCCCTGACCCAAGGCATACACCTCGGGAGAGCGCTTGCGCGAGGCTTCCGGCTTGCGGATGGAGACCTTGTCGTACCGGCGGCGCATGTCGCGCACGTAGTCGTCAAAGCCTTCACCCTGGAACAGCTTGATCAGGAACGCCCCACCGGTCTTGAGGTGGTTGTCGGCAAAATCCAGGGCCAGCTCCGCCAGGTGCATCATCCGCGGCTGGTCGACCGCACCCACACCACTCTTATTGGGGGCCATGTCCGACAGCACAAGGTCTACCGGCTGATCCCCGAGCATGGCTTCAAACTGCGATAGGACGGCTTCTTCCCTGAAGTCACCATGAAGGAACTCCACGCCGGCCAGCGGCGGCATGTCCAGGATATCCAGGGCCAGCACCCGGCCGGTATCGCCGATCTGTCTCCGCACCTGTTGAGACCAGCCGCCCGGGGCCGCGCCGAGGTCGACCACCACCATGTGCGGCTTCAGCAACCGGTCACGTTCCAGCAGCTCTTCGAGCTTGTAGGCGGCACGCGAGCGCATGCCTTCGGCCTGGGCCTTCTTCACGAAGGGGTCGGAGAAGTGTTCCTTGAGCCAGCGCTGGCTGCTTTTGCTGCGGGTAGCCATTGAAAATAGGGGCTGATGGGGTCCTCATGATACCCTGATCGCCCCATTCAACCGTCTTTTCCTGCATGTCCATCGCCCTGACCGCCTCCCAGACCCGTTTCCTGCGCGGCCAAGCCCACGACCTGAAGGCCCTGCTGCAGACCGGCGGCAAGGGTGTGACCCCGGCCTTCATTGCTGAGCTGAACGAAGTGCTGGAGCGCCACGAGCTGGTCAAGGTGAAGGTCGCTGCCGAAGACCGCGAGGCCCGTGACGTGATGATCGGCGAGATCGTCGAAGCCACCGAAAGCGCGCTGGTGCAGCGCATCGGCCACGTCGCCGTGCTGTACCGCCCGAGCAGGGAACAGCGCCAGATCGTGCTGCCGCGCGGCTGATCGGCCTACTGCCATGCAGCTGAACCACGAACCGCCGGACTACGCCTACAGCCTGCGCGCCGCCGATGGCCGCTCGGCCAAGGTCAATGACCAGCTGCTGGGCAGCAGTTTCTTCCTGACCCCGGACCAGCTGGTCACGCAATGGCCGGCGGTGAGCGCCACTGCGCTGCAGCTGGCTGACCTGGATCCGATCCTGGCGCTGAACCCTGCGCTGATCGTGCTCGGCACGGGTGACCGTCAGGTGTTCCCGCCGGCGGCGGTGATGGCCGCCTGCCTGTCACGCGGCATCGGCCTGGAAGTGATGAACAATCCAGCCGCCGCGCGTACGTTCAACATCCTGGCCGGCGAAGGCCGCAAGGTCGCCGCCGCCTTCATTCTCGAAGGCTGACGTGGTGCCGCCGGACATGGCCCGGCGCTACCCTGGATCACACTTGACTCTGTAGCGCCCGAGCCCGTGCTCGGGCGGCGCCGCATCGCGGCGCGGAAAGCCGCCGGGCACGGCCCGGCGCTACCCGTCTCTGCCTGCGTCAGCGCGCCGGCAGATACTGCTGCGGGTCGACCGGCTTGCCGTTGTAGCGAATCTCGAAGTGGACCATGTCGCGGTTCGCACCGGTGCGGCCCATTTCGGCGATCTGCTCGCCGGCTTTCACGCTCTGCCCTTCATTCACCAGGCGCTTGCGGTTGTGGCCATAGGCCGACAGCCACTGGTCGCTGTGCTTGATGATGATCAGCTCGCCGTAGCCGACCAGGCCGGCACCGGAATACACCACCACGCCATTGGCGGCGGCCTTTACCGGCTGGCCGCTGGTACCGGCGATGTCCACGCCCTGCTTGGTCGCGTCACCGGCCACGTAGCGGCCGACAATCGCGCCGTCGGCCGGCCAACGCCAGGCAATGTTGCTCTTCACCGGCCCCACCGGCGCCGTCGTCGGTGCGGTACTGCCAGCACTGCCGCCACCTTGGCGCGGCGCAGTGACCACCGTGGTCGGCGCACGGCCGCTGGTGGCCCCCTGCGGATACAGGCGGATCACCTGGCCGGGGTAGATGGTGGACGGATTGTCCAGGCGGTTCCAGGCGATCAGGTCGGCCGGGGTGATGTCATGGATGCGAGCCAGCGCATAGATGGTGTCGCCCTTGCGCACCACCACGGTCTGCCCGGGCTTGGGCACCGAGGTCTTCGGCGTGCTCACGCCGCCACCGGCGCTGCCGCCTCCCGGGCGGACCACGGTGGCGGTACCGCAGGCGGCCAGGGTGGAAACCAGCAACGCCAGCGCGCCGATGCGCACTCCCTTGCTCAGACGATCAGGACTCATGCGAACTTCGACCTCCATACAAGCCAGGCGATCAGCACCACCACCAGCGCAGTGGCGATCCAGCCCAGCGGTTCAATCCAGCGACGCAGTGCGGCTTCGGCACGCGCACCACCGATACGGATGACCGCGGCCAGCACGAACACGCGCTTGCCGCGACCGATCAGCATGCTCAGCAGGTACTGCGGCATGGGTACGCCGACGATACCCGATGCCCACGTGAAGACCTTCATCGGGATGGGCATGAATCCGCCCAGCACCAGGAAGGTGAACACCGCCCAGGGCGACTCGGCCATCTTCGCCTGCACGGTGGTGATGCCCTGCTCGATCGCCGGCAGCATGCCCAGCGCTTCGAACAGCGGCTTGATCGCCTCGAAGGCGTAATGACCCAGTGCATAGCCAACCAGCGCGCCGAGCATCGAGCCGGCCAGGCTGAGGGTGGCGAACCACCAGCCGCGCTTGGGCTGGGCCACGCACATCGGCGCCAGCATCACCTCCGGCATCACCGGGAAAATGATCGCTTCGAAGAAACTCAACACCGTCAGGTAGGTCGGCGCGCGTTCGTGCGCCGCCCACTTCATCGCCCGCTCGTACAGCGGCCCGAAAATCTTCATGCAACCCTGCTCCGTGGATTAGTCGAGCATGCCAGACAGCAGCGGCACGAAGGTGACCGGCGCCAGCACGTGTTGTTCGATGCTGCCGTCGGCCTTGCGGTCCAGCTGCACCAGCGACTGCGCCCCGGGACCACCGACCGGCGCCACCAGCCGGCCGCCCTCGGCCAGCTGCTCGATCAGCGCGTCGACCAGTGCAGGCGCTGCCGCAGTGACCACGATGGCATCGAAGGGACCGTGCTCGGCCCAGCCGACGCGACCGTCGTCATGCTTGGTGCGGATGTTCATGCCCAGCGCACGGAAGCGCTTGCGCGCCTGGCGCAGCAGGTCGCCGATGCGCTCCACGGTGTAGACCTCCAGGCCCAGCGCACCGAGGATGGCGGCCTGGTAACCGGAACCGGTGCCGACTTCCAGCACCCGCTTCGGCGCGACCTGGAGCACCGCCTCGGTCATCCGCGCGACCACCCAGGGCTGCGAGATGGTCTGGCCGTGGCCGATCGGCAGCGCGGTGTCTTCATACGCGCGCGAGGCCAGCGCTTCGTCGATGAACAGATGGCGCGGCACCACCCGGATCGCGTTCAAGGTCGGCTCGTCGACGATGCCGGCTTCGCGCAGGCGGTCGACCAGACGGTCACGCACGCGCTGCGAGGTCATGCCGATACCCACAGCTTCCGGTTGCAGGCGCAGGCGTGGGCTCATGCCGGCTGGTCCAGGGCTGCGCTGAGGCCGCCGACCCAGCTGGCCACCTTCTCCAGCGCCTGGTAGCGGGTGAGGTCGACCTGGATCGGCGTGATCGAGATGTGGTCGGTGCGCACGGCGTGGAAATCGGTACCCGGGCCGGAGTCCTGCTCGCGGCCGGCCGGGCCGATCCAGTACACCTCGTTGCCGCGTGGATCCTTCTGCGCGATGCAGCCTTCGGCGCGATGGCGGTTGCCGAGGCGCGTAACCTCGAAGCCCTTGACCTCGCTCCACGGCAGGTCCGGCACGTTGACGTTGAGGATGGTGTCGGCCGGCAGCGGATCGGCCTTGAGCCGTGCAACGATCTCGACCGCGGCGCGCGCAGCGGTTTCGTAGTGCTTCGGATCGTGGTTGCGGCTGACCAGCGACACCGCCACGGCGGGCAGGCCCAGGAAGCGACCTTCCATCGCCGCCGAAACAGTGCCGGAATAGATCACGTCATCACCGAGGTTGGCGACGTTGTTGATGCCGGACACGACAATGTCGGGCTCGAATTCAAGCAGGCCGGTCAGCGCCAGGTGCACGCAGTCGGTCGGGGTGCCGGCCACCGAGACGGTGTAATGGTCGATGCGCTTGAGCCGTATCGGCAGATCCAGCGTCAGCGAGTTGCTGGCGCCGGAGCGATCGCGGTCGGGTGCGACCACCGTAACCTCGTGCCCAGCCTCGCGCAGGACCGAGGCAAGCATCCGGATGCCTGCAGCGTCGACACCATCGTCATTGCTGACCAGGATTCGCATCTTCGATTTAACCGCTTGATTTTCCAAGAATTCGATTCCGTCACCGTGCAGTGTGGGCGGGACCGCCGCGCTCCCCTGCGGAAGCCGTCGACCCTGCAAGCGCATCGTCTATTGTGCCGCATGCGAGCCGCCGGTCCTACCCTGCCGGCGGTCACGGCCGACATCGAACCGTCATAGGCAGACCTGCGCCGGCGGTTTACCCTGTGCGCATGTCGCACCCTGAAGACGAAGATCCCGCCGCGCTGTTCCGTGCGGCCATCGGCGAAGTGACGCCGCTGCGCAAGGATGCCGAGCCGGCACCTGCCGCGCCGCGACCGAAGCCGCGTGCGCGGATGGCCGAACGTGACGAGGCCGACGCCGCCGGCGAGTTCGCCCGGCTGCTGCGCGACAGCACCCCGCTGGAAGCCGGCGATGTGGCCAGCTATCGACGCGACAACCTGCCACCACGCCTGTTCCAGCGCCTCAAGCGTGGCCAGTACTCGGTGCAGGACGAGCTGGACCTGCACGGCGCCACCGCCGCGCAGGCGGAGACGCTGCTGCGCCAGTTCCTGCTTGAAGCGCATGCACACGAATATGGCTGCGTGCGCATCATCCACGGCAAGGGCCTGCAAGCCGATGGCGGTGCGCCGGTGCTGAAGAACCTGGTTGACCGCCTGCTGCGGCTGCGCAACGACGTGCTGGCGTTCCATTCAGCGCCGGCCGGGCAAGGCGGGACCGGCGCGGTACTGGTGCTGCTGGCGCGGCGCTGAAAAAAGGGGACGCCATGAGTCCAGGTAGAGTCGACTGTCAGTCGACTGCTCTTCCAGCGGCAAGCGAATACCCCGCGCTGCGCGCGCAAGTCGACTGACAGTCGACTCTACCGTGCGCCCTGCTCAGGCCTGCGAGGCGTCTTCGACCGGGCCCAGCTCGTGCAGTACAGCGGTGGCGTAGCAGCCCGGCGGCAGCGCGAACGAGAGTTCCAGCACGTCATCGGCCAGCCACTGATGCTGCAGCAGCGCCGGGCGCAGGCGCAACGCGCGGCGCTCCTGTTTCAACCGTGCGTCTTCCAGGCCAGCGCGCAGCGCCTTCGATTCCTCGTCGTCCAGCGCGGCCAGCTCCAGCTCACGTGCAGCGTCGGCGCTGCGCAGTTCGCCTTCGCCCCACAACGGTGCGCTGGGGTGGATGTCGAACCGCGCGAGGCGCTCGGCCAGCACGTCGGTGTACGGCTCGGGGCCGAACACGCTGCGACTGCCGTCCAGCATCCACACTTCGCCCTCCAGTGGCTGATCCCAGCTGCCCTGCTCCACGCGCGCGGCCAGCACGCGGTTGAACAGCGCCGAACGGGCGGCAGACAACAGCAGCGAACGCTGGTCCTTGCGCATGCGGCGGCCCCCGAACATCGCCAATGCGGCCGGCACGTTGCCGCCGTCGCGGCCGAAGCGCTGCTCACCGAACCAGTTCGGCAGGCCCCGGCTGGCAATCTGCTGCAAACGCTCACTGATCGCTGCAGCATCGCCCCGCACCTCGCGCAGCACCAGCTTGAAGCGGTTGCCGGCCAAGGCGCCGCGCTGCAGCTTGCGGTTGTGCCAGGTGGCTTCGAGCACTTCGATCTCATCACTGGCCAGCTCGGCCAGATCCGGTGCAATGCGCTTGGGCAGGTGCACGCTGAAGCGCTGGGTGGTGACCGCATGGCGGTCCTTCATGCCGGCGTAGCTCACCGCCATTTCCGGCAGGCCGGCCCACTTGGCCAGCAGCTTGGCCACATGCACGGTGTTGGCACCGCGCTTGCGGATGTGCAGCAGCAGGTGCTCGCCCTCGCCAGTGGCCTCGAACGCCGGCAACTCGTCGACCTGGAAATCTTCCGGCGTGGTGCGGATGCGCGCCGACAGCAACGGCGCACCAAACGCAAGCGGCAGCGGGATCATGCCGCCACCAGCAACACCACCGCCTGTGCGGCGATGCCTTCTCCACGGCCGGTAAAGCCCAGCTTCTCCGAGGTGGTGGCCTTGACGCTGACCGCATCCAGCGGCAGCTGCAGCAGGCCGCCGATGCGCTCACGCATGGCCAGCGCATGCGGACCGACCTTCGGACGCTCGCAGATCACGGTGATGTCGGTGTTGCCGACGCGCCAGCCACGCTCGCGCAGCAGGCTGTCGCAATGGCGGACGAAATCGCTGCTGTCAGCGCCCTTCCAGCGGTCATCACTCGGCGGGAAGTGCTGGCCGATGTCACCCAGCGCCAGCGCACCGAGCATCGCGTCGCACAGGGCATGCAGGATCACGTCGCCGTCGCTGTGCGCGAGCACGCCGCAGCTGTGCGGCACGTTCACCCCACCGAGCATGATGTGATCGCCCTCACCGAAGGCATGGACGTCGTAGCCCTGGCCGATGCGGACGGGCGGGAACGGGGCGGTGCTCATGGATGCAACCCTTGCAGCAGGGCCGCGCGGGCAATCAGCCGGCGCGGCGGGAAAGTACGAATTCGAACCGGTCGAGATCGGCCGGAGTGGTTACCTTGAAGTTGTCCTCGCTGCCTTCCACCAGCAGCGGGCGCTGGCCCTGGCGCTCCATGGCCATGGCCTCGTCGGTGACTTCGACACCGGCGGCAGCGGCTTCGGACAGCGCGCGGCTGAGCTGGTGGCGGCGGAACAGCTGCGGCGTCAATGCACGCCACAGGCGCTCGCGCGGCTCGGTGCCATCGATGCCACCGTCATCGCCCGCGCGCTTGAGCGTGTCGCGCACCGGGGCAGCCAGGATCGCCCCGACCGGATCGGCACGACCGACTTCAAGCAGCCGCCCAAGATCGGCAAGTGACAGGTTCGGCCGCGCCGCATCGTGGACCAACACGAATTCATCGGCACGCACCGAGTCCGGCAGGGCCTGCAGCCCAGCCAGCACCGAGGCGGCACGGGACGCGCCGCCGATGCAGGTCAGCACCGGCTTGCCGGCCCATTCACTCCAGCCAGGCCAGTCACCGTCGTCCTGTCCGATCACCACCATTGCGCCGGCCACGGCCGGGTGCGCCAGCAGCGCGTCCAGGGTATGGGCGAGCAGGATCTGCCCGCCGGCCTGCAGGTACTGTTTGGGCAGCGGTGCGCCGAAGCGGGCGCCACGGCCGGCGGCCGGAACCACCACCCAGATCGCCCCACTCATGGCACGTCCGCCGGATGATCGCCGACCTGGGCGCTGACACCTGCCGCAGGTTGCGCCGGTTGGACCGGCGCATCCTCGACCACACGGTAGAACTTCTCGCCAGGCTTGATCATGCCCAGCTCGCTGCGCGCGCGCTCCTCGATGGCGGACTGGCCTTCCTTGAGGTCCTTCACTTCGGCGGCCAGCGCGTCGTTGCGCTGCTGCAGGCCCTCGTTGTCCCGCTCCTGGTTGGCGACCTGGGCTTCGAGCATCATCACTTCACCCGAATTGCCCGGACCGAACCAGAAGCGGTACTGCAGCCAGCCCAGCAACAGGGCCAGCACCAGCAGCATCCAGCGCCAGTCGCGCATCGGCTCAGCGCTTCAGCGAAACGAACGCGTCACGACCGGCGTAACGCGCGCCGGCGCCGAGGGCTTCCTCGATGCGCAGCAGCTGGTTGTACTTGGCCACGCGATCGCTGCGGCACAGCGAGCCGGTCTTGATCTGGGTGGCGGTGGTAGCCACGGCGATGTCAGCGATGGTGGTGTCTTCGGTTTCACCCGAGCGGTGCGAAACCACGGCGGCGTAGCCGGCACGATCAGCCATGGCGATCGCTTCCAGGGTTTCGCTTAGCGTGCCGATCTGGTTGACCTTGATCAGGATCGCGTTGGCGGTGCCCGAGTCGATGCCTTCCTGGAAGATCTTCGGGTTGGTCACGAACAGGTCGTCGCCGACCAGCTGCACCTTCTTGCCGATGCGGTCGGTCAGCAGCTTCCAACCCGCCCAATCGTTCTCGGCCAGGCCATCTTCAATCGTGATGATCGGGTACTGCGCGGCCCAGTCAGCGAGGAAGTCGACGAACTGCTCGGAAGTCAGGCGCTTGTTCTCGCCGACCAGGTTGTACTTGCCGTTCTCGAAGAATTCGCTTGACGCCACGTCCAGGCCCAGCAGCACGTCTTCACCGGCGGTGTAGCCGGCCTTGCCGATCGCTTCGAGGATGGTGTCCAGCGCTTCGACGTTGCTGCGGAAGTCCGGCGCGAAACCGCCTTCGTCGCCCACCGCCGTGCTCAGGCCGTGGCCCTTCAGCACCGACTTCAGCGAATGGAAGATTTCGGTGCCGGCGCGCAGCGCTTCGGAGAACGAGGTGAAGCCGACCGGCAGCACCATGAACTCCTGGAAGTCCACGTTGTTGTCGGCATGCGCACCGCCGTTGATGATGTTCATCATCGGCACCGGCAGCGACGGGGTAACGCCGGTCTTGGCGGCCAGGTACTGCCACAGCGCCTGCTTGTTCGATGCAGCGGCGGCGTGCGCGGCGGCCATCGAAACACCCAGCAGCGCGTTGGCGCCCAGGCGGCCCTTGTTCTCGGTGCCATCAAGATCGATCAGGCGACGGTCGAGGCCGGCCTGGTCGGTGGCTTCAAAACCCTTCAGCGCGTTGGCGATGGTGGTGTTGACGTTGTCGACGGCCTTGCGCACGCCCTTGCCCAGGTAACGGGTCTTGTCGCCATCACGCAGCTCGACCGCTTCCTTGGTGCCGGTCGAGGCGCCGGAGGGAACCGCGGCACGACCGAACGAACCGTCCTCCAGGATGACTTCGGCTTCCAGCGTGGGGTTGCCACGGCTGTCGAGGATTTCACGGGCGTGGATGCTGCGGATCGTACTCATGGTCGGGCCGGTTACCTGTCTGGAGAGGGGGCGACAAAACGAATGCCGCGTGATTATCCCCGGCTGCCCGCCACTTGCCAAATGGCGCGGGCGCCGTCAGGCCAGAGTGGCCCCGATCACCATCAGGATCAACGACATCATCACCACCAGCAGGCCACCGGCAATGGCGGCCAATACGCCGCCGCGGCGGCAACGCCAGGCCATCACCATCGCCACCAGGCTGCCAACGAAGGACAGCACGAGCATGGCCAGTGCAGCCAGGATCCAGTACTGCATGGCCTGCATGCCATGGCTGCCATCCCCGGGCGAACCGAAACTGGCGGCGAAGGCAAACACAGCGGCCACCAGGCCGGCCCAGGCCAGAACAGCCAGCGCCAGCGCGATCAGGCCCCAGGGCCGATCACGGGTTGCCAGGGTCGCACTCATCAGAGCAGCCCGTAGAACAGGGCACCGAACCACAGCGACAGCAGGACGATCGCCAGGCCGGCGGCCACCTTGCCTCGGTTCAGGCGCCAGGCCAGTACGGCGGCAGCGACGCATCCCACGGCGCCGACCAGCTCTGCCACCAGCAGCGCAATGAAGTACGCGCGCAGATTGAGCGCGCTGCCGCCATCGCCCGGTGGGCGCACTGACGCAGCGCCGATCAGCACCAGGCCGAACATGCCCACGGTGAACAGCACGGCTAGGCCCAGTGCAATCAGGCCCCAGGGCCACTGTTTCCAGTGCCGGCGGCGGCGCTGGTTTTCCAGCGCCAGCCACGGGTCACGACTCACGCGAAGCGCGAGAAGCCGTGCTTCTTGGTCACCGCATCGAGCTCCATCAGGGTCTCGAGCAGCGCTTCCATCTGGTCCAGCGGCCACGCGTTGGGGCCATCGGACAGCGCCTTGGACGGGTCCGGATGGGTCTCGGCGAACAGGCCGGAGATGCCCACCGCCACGGCAGCACGGGCCAGCACCGGCACGTGCTCGCGCTGGCCACCGGAACTGGTGCCCTGCCCGCCCGGCAGCTGCACCGAATGGGTGGCGTCGAACACCACTGGGCAACCGGTCTCGCGCATCACCGCGAGCGAACGCATGTCGCTGACCAGGTTGTTGTAGCCGAAGCTGGCACCGCGCTCGCAGACCATGATCTGCTCGTTGCCGGTGGCCTTGGCCTTCTCCACGACAGGCTTCATGTCCCACGGCGCGAGGAACTGGCCCTTCTTGATGTTGACCGGCTTACCGGCCGAGCACACCTTGCGGATGAAGTCGGTCTGGCGGACCAGGAACGCCGGGGTCTGCAGCACGTCCACCACCGAGGCCACTTCATCCATCGGGGTGTACTCGTGGACGTCGGTCAGCACCGGCACGCCGATCTGCTTCTTGACCTCGGCCAGGACCTTCAGGCCTTCTTCCATGCCCGGGCCGCGGAAGGCGGTGCCCGAGGTGCGATTGGCCTTGTCGAAGCTGGACTTGAAGATGAAGTTGACGCCGAGCTTGTCGGTGATCTCCTTCAGCTTGCCGGCGGTATCAAGCTGCAGCTGCATCGACTCGATTACGCAGGGGCCGGCGATCAGGAACAGGGGCTGGTCCAGCCCGACCTCGAATCCACACAGTTTCATGGCGTTTCCTTGTTGTCCGCAGCACCGGCCGGGCCGGTGCGCTGGGGGTTGAAGCATGCAGGATGGGGGCCCACGCCCCCATTCACAAGTCAGGCGCGCGCTTCGGAAAGCAGCTTGCCGCCCGCCTTGCGCTCGCGCGCGGCACGGATGAAACCGATGAACAGCGGGTGGCCGTCGCGCGGCGTGGACAGGAATTCCGGGTGCGCCTGGCAGGCCAGGAACCACGGGTGGGCATCGCGCGGCAGTTCGACCACTTCCACCAGGGTGTCGTCCATCGACTTGCCCGCGATCACCAGGCCCGCATCTTCCAGCTGGGTGCGGTAGCGGTTGTTGAACTCGTAGCGGTGGCGGTGGCGCTCGGCGACCACGTCCTTGCCGTACAGCTCGCGGGCCAGCGTGCCCGGCTTCAGGCGTTGTTCCTGCAGGCCCAGGCGCATGGTGCCGCCGAGGTCGCTCTTGTCGTCACGCTTCTCGACATCGCCGCTGGCGGTGCGCCATTCGGTGATCAGGCCGATCACCGGGTTCGGCGACTGGCGATCGTTCTCGGTGCTGTTGGCACCTTCCAGGCCGACCACGTTGCGCGCGTAATCGACCACTGCCGCCTGCATGCCGTAGCAGATGCCGAAGTACGGCACCTGCTGCTCGCGGGCGAACTTCGAGGTCAGCACCTTGCCTTCAAAGCCGCGGTCACCGAAGCCACCCGGTACCAGGATGCCGTCGACATCGGCCAGTGCAGCCATGTCGGTGCCTTCCAGGTCCTGTGCTTCCAGCCACTTCAGGTTGACCTTGGTGCGCTGGCGCAGGCCGCCGTGCTTCAGTGCTTCGCCGACCGACTTGTAGGCATCCTGGTGGTCGACGTACTTGCCGACCACGGCGATGGTCACTTCATCCAGCGGGTGCAGGGTCGCGTCGACCGCGTCTTCCCACATCGAAAGATCGACCGGACCGGCCTTGTCGGCCAGCTTCAGCTGGTTGACCACGATTTCGTCCAGGCCCTGTGCATGCAGGCCCGACGGAATGCGGTACAGCACGTCGACGTCCGGCACGCTGATCACCGCGCGCTCGGAGACGTTGGTGAACTGGGCGATCTTGCGGCGCTCCGAATCCGGCACCGCCTGCTCGGAGCGGCACAGCAGCACGTCCGGCTGGATGCCGATCGAGCGCAGCTCCTTCACCGAGTGCTGGGTCGGCTTGGTCTTCAGCTCACCGGCGGCGCCGATGTACGGCACCAGGGTGAGGTGCATGAACAGCGCCTTCTCCGGGCCACGTTCGGTGCGCACCTGGCGGATCGCCTCCAGGAACGGCAGCGACTCGATGTCGCCCACGGTGCCGCCGATCTCGACCAGTGCCACGTCGTAGCCTTCGGTGGCTTCGTCGATGCAGCGACGGATCTCGTCGGTGATGTGCGGAATGACCTGCACGGTCGCGCCCAGGTAGTCGCCGCGGCGCTCCTTGCGGATCACGTTCTCGTAGATGCGCCCGGTGGTGACCGAGTTCTTGCGGCTCAGGCGGGTGCGCACGAAGCGCTCGTAGTGGCCCAGGTCGAGGTCGGTCTCGGCGCCGTCGTCGGTGACGTAGACCTCACCGTGCTGGAACGGGCTCATGGTGCCCGGGTCGACGTTGATGTACGGGTCGAGCTTCATCATCGTGACCTTCAGGCCACGGGCTTCGAGAATGGCGGCCAGTGACGCAGCGGCAATGCCTTTGCCGAGCGAGGACACCACGCCGCCGGTTACGAAAATCAAGGGAGTCATGGCTGCAAGCATCCTGTCTGGAAATGGAAAACGGCAGCACCACGCGCGCCCGGAGGGCAGGCATGGTGCTCAGAGGGGGTTTTCCGGTTCGCTGGGACAGCGAGGGAGGTGCGGATCCGTGCGGTGGCAGGCGCCGGACAGGGACCACCGTGCGAGGTCGGGGCGGCCGTGCCGGTCAAATCGACCGTCACCTGCGACCCGCCATGCTGGAAGCCACGCTTGGCCGCTCCAGCCCATTCGCAAAGGGTGGACACGCACTTACTCCCGGAAAGCCATAGTTTACAGATTGATGGCCGCCAACCCAAGGGGCAGACGCCACGTTCCCAAAAGAAACGCCCCGCTGAGCGGGGCGTTCCGGAGCACAACCCTTGTCGCAAGGGCGCCTGGCAGGCTGCGGGATCAGCGCTTCTTGCGCGCTTCCTCTTCCTCTTCCTGCTGCGGGGCCGGCTGGCCCTGCGCCTTCATCTGGGCATTGGCCTGGGCCCGGCGCTTGGCCTTTGCATCGGCCTCGGCCTGGGCCTTGTCGGCCTGATCACCCTGTTGCGGGGCCGACTGGCCGGCGTTCTGCGCCACCACCAGCGGCACTGCAACGGCGGCAGCGGCCAGGATCGCAATGGTCAGCAACTTCTTCATGGAGTCCTCCTCGCGGTATGGCTTGGACGTTCTGATCCAACGGAGCGCCGGCGTTCAGATTCCAGCGGCTGCCATTTTACCCCCTCTGCGTCGCCGAGACTGAACCGCAGGCGTGCAAAATCCCGTGCCAGACCCCACACTTGCCCGTCGCTCCAAGCTTTCGAAGACAGATGAACGCCCGTTATAACGCCGCCGATATTGAAGTCCTGTCCGGCCTTGACCCGGTCAAGCGCCGTCCCGGCATGTATACCGACACCGCGCGCCCGAACCACCTGGCGCAGGAAGTGATCGACAACTCGGTGGACGAGGCCCTCGCCGGCCACGCCCGCTCGATCGAGATCACCCTGTACAAGGACGGCAGCGTGGAGGTCAGCGATGACGGCCGCGGCATGCCGGTGGACATCCATCCCGAAGAGAAGATCCCGGGCGTCGAGCTGATCCTCACCCGCCTGCATGCCGGCGGCAAGTTCAGCAACAACAACTACACCTTCTCCGGTGGTCTGCACGGCGTCGGCGTCAGCGTGGTCAACGCGCTGTCGACCCTGGTGGAAGTGCACATCAAGCGCGACGGTGCCGAACACCGCATCACCTTCCGCAATGGCGACCGCGCCACACCGCTGGAAGTAGTTGGCAGCGTCGGCAAGAAGAACACCGGTACCCGCGTGCGCTTCTGGCCGGACCCGAAGTACTTCGATACGCCGAAGTTCGCGGTGCGCGCGCTCAAGCACCTGCTGCGCGCCAAGGCCGTGCTGTGCCCGGGCCTGACCGTGAAGCTGACCGATGAAGCCACCGGTGAAGTCGATACCTGGTACTACGAAGACGGCCTGCGCGATTACCTGAAGCTGGAGCTGGGTGATCGCGAGATGCTGCCGGCCGAGCTGTTCGTCGGCAGCCTGAAGAAGGACACCGAGGTCGTGGACTGGGCAGTGGCCTGGCTGCCGGAAGGCGAGCTGGTGCAGGAAAGCTACGTCAACCTGATCCCCACCGCCCAGCACGGCACCCATGTCAACGGCCTGCGTACCGGCCTGACCGAGGCGCTGCGCGAGTTCTGCGACTTCCGCAACCTGCTGCCGCGTGGCGTCAAGCTGGCCCCGGAAGACGTGTGGGACCGCGTGTCGTTCGTGCTGTCGCTGAAGATGACCGACCCGCAGTTCAGCGGCCAGACCAAGGAACGCCTGTCCTCACGCCAGGCGGCCGGCTTCATCGAAGGTGCCGCCCATGATGCCTTCAGCCTGCTGCTCAACCAGAACGTGGAGCTGGGCGAGAAGATCGCGCAGATCGCCATCGAGCGCGCCAGCGCCCGCCTGAAGACCGAAAAGCTGGTCGTCCGCAAGAAGGTCACCCAGGGCCCGGCCCTGCCCGGCAAGCTGGCCGACTGCATCAGCCAGGACCTGTCGCGCACCGAGCTGTTCCTGGTGGAAGGTGATTCGGCAGGCGGCAGCGCCAAGCAGGCCCGCGACAAGGATTTCCAGGCCATCATGCCGTTGCGCGGCAAGATCCTGAACACCTGGGAGGTTTCCTCCAACAGCGTGCTGGCCTCGGAAGAAGTGCACAACCTGGCGATCGCGATCGGCTGCGACCCGGGCAAGGACGACATCAGCGGCCTGCGCTACGGCAAGGTCATCATCCTGGCCGACGCGGACTCCGACGGCCTGCACATCGCAACACTGCTGACCGCGCTGTTCCTCAGGCACTTCCCTGCGCTGGTCGATGCCGGCCACGTGTTCGTGGCCATGCCGCCACTGTTCCGCATCGACGTGGGCAAGCAGGTGTTCTATGCCTTGGACGAGGAAGAAAAGCGCTCGATGCTGGACAAGATCGAACGCGAGAAGATCAAGGGCGCCATCAACGTGACCCGCTTCAAGGGCCTGGGCGAGATGAACCCGCCTCAGCTGCGTGAATCGACCATCCACCCCGATACGCGCCGGCTGGTGCAGCTGACCGTGGACGATCGCGAGCAGACAAGTTCGCTGATGGACATGCTGCTGGCCAAGAAGCGCGCCTCCGACCGCAAGGGCTGGCTGGAGTCGAAGGGCGACCTGGCTTCGCTGGAAGTCTGACTCCCGCAGCCCTCCTGTAGAGCCGAGCCCACGCTCGGCTGCATTCCGCGCCGTGCCGGGCAGCCGAGCATCGGCTCGGCTCTACAGAGATCCCACCCCCATCGGCAAACCCGGCGGCGCCATAATGCGCGTCCATCCGTGTGGACCAACGTATTGGCCAGCCACTCCCTGCTGTTTCCCGGCCTGCCGCTGCACAGCGCGCGCCTCGTCCTGAGCCCGATCCGCCGCGACGATGCGGCCGCCCTGTTCGCAATCCAGTCCGATCCGGACGTGATGCGGTTCTGGAACCATCCTGCATGGACACGACCGTCCGAGGCACGCGCGCAGATCGACGATGACCTGGCGGCACAGGCCACCGGCACCCAGCTCAAGCTGGCCGTGCGCGAAACGCTGGACGGCCCGTTGCTGGGCATCTGCGTGGTGTTTGCGTTGGACCGCGATGCGGCACGCGCCGAGATCGGCTACCTGCTGGCACCGGATCGCCAGGGCCAGGGCTACATGCACGAGGCCCTGCAGCAGGTACTGGCCTACCTGTTCGGCACCCTCCACCTGCATCGCGTGGAAGCCGAGATCGACCCGCGCAACGCACCCTCCGCGCACGTGCTCGAACGCCTGGGCTTCCGCCGCGAGGGAGTGCTGCGCCAGCGCTGGCGGATCCAGGGGGAACTGGCCGACTCGGCCGTCTATGGCCTGCTGGCCGATGACGAAGCGGCCGCCACCCTGCCCGCTTGACCCAATCTGGCCAGTAGCGGGCTCAACGCACGGCCATGCCTTTGGACACATACGACATGGGCCGCCACCGGCCTAGCATCGGAATCCCCTTCCGCTGCCCACCCGGTGCCATGAAGTCCCTGCTGCACACTGCCGCGCTCTGCGTCGGCCTGCTCATCGCCCCAGCCAGCGTGCTGGCCGCGCCTGATGCCGACGCCAAGCCCGATCCGAAAGACGACAAGACCGAGGCACCTGCGTTGCCCGCAGACGCCTCAGCCCGCCAGAGCATGCGCCTAGCCGGCCGCACCCTGGACTACACCGCCACCGTCGGCACCCTGCCGGTACGCGATGCCAAGGGCAAGGTGATCGCCGATGTGGTGTTCACCGCCTATACGATGCCGGGCAAGGACCGGCCGGTGACCTTCGCGCTCAATGGCGGTCCCGGCGCGTCGTCGGTGTACCTCAACATGGGCGCGATCGGACCCAAGGTGGTGACCTTCGGCTCCGAGGGTGACAGCGCGTCGGCGCCGGCGACCCTGCACGACAACCCCGGCACCTGGCTGGACTTCACCGACCTGGTGTTCATCGATCCGGTCGGCACCGGCTTCAGCCGCGCGCGGATCGGCGACGATGAAGCGAAGAAGGCACTGTACAACCCCAGCGCGGACATCGAATACCTGTCACGCTCGATCTACGACTGGCTGCTGCGCAACCAGCGCATGGCGTCGCGCAAGTACCTGACTGGCGAGAGCTACGGCGGCTATCGCGGCCCGCGCATCACCCACTACCTGCAGACCCGGCTGGGCGTGGCGATGAACGGCCTGGTACTGGTCTCGCCGTACCTGAGCCCGACCCTGGAAGACAACGCCGATGTCTCGCCGATGGCGTGGATGCAGACCCTGCCGTCGATCGCCGCCGCGCACCTGGAGCGCCAGGGCAAACTGACCGATGCAGCGATGCGCGAAGTAGTGGAATACACCCGTGGCGACTACGCCACCGCCCTGATGAAAGGCCGTAGCGATCCGCAGGCAACCGAGGCGATGCTGCGCCGGGTGACCGAACTGACCGGCCTGGAGCCGCAGTTCGTGCGCCGTGCCGGTGGCCGCCTGGAAACGCAGGCCTACCTGCGCGAAGTATTCCGCGACAAGGGCACGCTGGGCAGCCGTTACGACTCCAACGTGACCGCGTTCGATCCATTCCCGAACGATCCGGAGCAGCGCGCCAACGATCCTCTGCTGGACAGCATCATCGCGCCGACCACCACGGCGATGGTCGACTTCGTGACGCGCGTGGTCGGCTGGAAGGTGGACGCGCGGTACCAGGCGCTGAACTACGACGTGAACCGGCTGTGGGACCGCAATGGCGAGCTGCGCGATGGCGCGGTGACCCAGCTGCGCCAGGCCGTGGCGATCGACCCGCACCTGCAGGTGCTGATCGTGCATGGCTGGAACGACCTGTCGTGCCCGTTCATGGGTTCGATCCTGACCGTGGACCAGATGCCGACGATGGGCAGCAATCCGGACCGGGTGCAGGTGCGCAGTTATCCGGGCGGGCACATGTTCTACAGCCGGGCCGACAGCCAGGCGGCGTTCCGGAATGATGTGAAGGCGCTGTTCCAGCGTAATTGAGGGGTTCGGCCGGGCCTGCGGCCCGGCACCCGCCGGATCAACGGCAACGGCAAGGTCCACGGCAAGATCAACTGCAAAAGCGGGCTTCCTGAGGGCTGGCGAGGTGGGGTGGATATGCAGGACACGCCGTAAACCCGTCCATGGGGGCTCGATGGCGCCATCCATGGCGCCAACGGTCCTGCATATCCACCCCACCCCGCCGCTGACAGGTTCCTGCTGCTGTTGGTGGGTGCCGACCGTTGGTCGGCACGCTTGGATACAGAGGAATGATCTGCCATGAGAAAAGCACGCCGGTATCCGGCGGGCTTTTTCGTTTACCGGGATCAGATCCTTTTCCCGCAGGGAAAGGGCTCTGATCCCAAGGCCGTTGGCATCAGGTCCAGCCGAACAGTTCGAACAGCTTCAGGATCAGGTACGCACAGCCGCCGGCCGCCGGGATGGTCAGGATCCAGGCCCAGACGATGCGCTCGATCACGCCGAACTTCAGCGAACGCGGGTTCTTGGCGAAGCCGACACCCATGATCGCGGTGGAGATGCTGTGCGTGGTCGAGACCGGCATGCCGAAGTGGGCCGCCAGGGTCAGGATGGTGGCCGAGCTGGTCTCCGCGGCGAAGCCGTGGATCGGGTGCAGCTTGACCATCTTGTGGCCCAGGGTCTTGATGAT
The DNA here is from genome assembly GCF_059370315.1 of Stenotrophomonas sp. YJH_SMC_46. Lineage (NCBI taxonomy): Bacteria > Pseudomonadati > Pseudomonadota > Gammaproteobacteria > Lysobacterales > Lysobacteraceae > Stenotrophomonas > Stenotrophomonas sp. YJH_SMC_46. The sequence continues at coordinate 403,562 of NZ_JCAFTO010000003.1, read as the reverse complement.
CTTCCAGCCACCCGAAGCGGTACCGGCCGCCATCACCACCGCGCAGGTCAGCACGATCCACATGGCGATGCCGTCACCGGCGTGCGCGTCCGGGTGCATGAAGGCCAGCCAGGACGGCAGATCGTTCAGTGCGCCGGTGGCTTCGGCACCAATCAGGGTCATCGCGATGATGCCCATGGTCTTCTGCGCGTCGTTGTGGCCGTGGGCGAAGCCCATGTAGGCCGCCGAGGCGATCTGCGCCTTGCCGAAGAAGGCATTGACGATGCGCGGGCGGGCCAGGCGGCCGATGGCGCCACCGACCTTGGCCAGGCCGGCGATCAGCGCCCACAGCAGCACCATCACCACAATGCCGAGCAGGAAGCCGGCGATCGGCGAGGTGATCATCGGCACGAACACCTTCCACAGCAGGCCCTTGTTCTGCGCCCAGCTGCCCAGGCGCTCGGACCAGATCAGGGCATCCCAGTTGTTGTGGGCCGCAGCCAGGCCGGCGCCGCAGAGGCCGCCGATCAGCGCGTGCGAGGACGAGGACGGCAGTCCCTTCCACCAGGTGATCAGGTTCCAGATGATGCCGCCCAGCAGCGCGCACAGGATCACCTGCGGGGTGACTTCCACCACGTTGGTGTTGAGCAGGCCCGAGGCGATGGTCAGCGCCACCGCCGTACCGGTCAGCGCACCGATGAGGTTCATGAAGGCGGCCAGCATCACCGCCCAGCCGGGCGAGAGCACCTTGGTCGCCACTACGGTGGCAATGGAATTGGCAGTGTCGTGGAAGCCGTTGATGAACTCGAAGACGAGCGCGGCCAGGATCACTACCAGGACAAGGGTCAACATGCGGCGGCGTCCGTCAGCTGTTCTTCAACACGATCTGGTACGCCACCACGCCAGCCTCGCGGCAACGGTCGATGGCCTTTTCCAGGATCTCGAAGAATTCCTTCAGCAGGAACATCTGCAGGTTGTCCAGGCGACCGGAGTAGATGTCGCGGTACAGCTCGAGCATCAGGCGGTCGGCCTCGTTCTCCAGCGAGCGCAGCTTCTCGTTCAGCGCGGTCATCCGGTCCAGGTTCATGTGGCGCAGGTCGGCCACCATCTCCACCACCACGCCGGCGGCCTGCTCCAGCATCGCCGCGCGCGGCGCGAAGTCGATGTGCTCCAGGTGGGTCGTGGCCAGCGAATAGCGATCGGCGAACTTCTCGATCTGCTTCGGAATCTTGTACAGGGCCGAACCCAGCGCTTCGATGTCTTCGCGCTCGATGGGGGTCATGAAGCTGTCCACCAGCGCCTGGCTGATCTTGTCCGAGGCCGCGCGTTCGCGCAGGCGGGCCAGCTTGAAGGCGTCCAGCGCGGGCTGGCGGTCGGCCTCGCGCAGCATGGAATGCAGCGCCTTGGCGGCATCGGAAGCCGCGACAGCAGCCTCATCGAGCAGGGTGTAGAACTGTTTGCCGGAACCGAAAATGGTCTGCAGAGAGAACATTGAGAAACCTGTCAGCCGTCGCGGGAAGGACGGCACCAGAGCGAATTATGACGGCTAGATGACCATCACGGGTATCCCCGCGCCCTTTCCGGGCTCTGGGAGCCCCAACCTGAACAGGCGGTTGCCACCCTGCCACGCCCCTTTGCTAAGATGCCAGCGCGCCTTCAGGCGCACCTTATGGACGACGACCCTTATCCCCCTGCGCCGCGCCGGACCCCGTTCCTGAGCGCCTGCCGCCATCGCAAGCACCCGCCCTCCCTGCCACCAACCGGGGACGACGCCCGTGTTTGAAATGATCCTGATTGTCTTCGCGCTGGTTCTGCTGAACGGCTTCTTCGCCATGTCCGAGATGTCGGTCATGACCTCGCGCAAGAGCCGCCTGAAGCAGATGGCCGCCACCTCCAAGCGCGCCGCCAAGGCGCTGGAGCTGTCGGAGAAGCCGGAGAGCTTCCTGTCCACCGTGCAGATCGGCATCACCGTGATCGGCGTACTCACCGGCTACCTCGGTGGTGATGCGATCGGCGACGCGATCGCCGGCTGGCTGCAGGGCCTGATGCCCGGCTTTGCGTACGCGCGCGAAGTAGGCACCGCCCTGGCGGTCTCGCTGATCACCTTCATCACGCTGATCTTCGGCGAACTGGTGCCCAAGCGCCTGGCCCTGACACGTTCCGAGGCCATTGCCGGCCTGGTCGCGATGCCGATGAGCTGGCTGGCCAGGCTCGCCCTGCCCTTCGTCTGGCTCCTGTCCAAGACTACCCAGCTGGTGCTGAAGGTGCTGGGCCTGGGCAAGGACGAGGCCGCGCAGGTGACTGAAGAAGAGATCCGGATGCTGGTGGCCGAGAGCCACGAGGCCGGCGTGATCGACGCCCACGAGCGCGACATGATGAACCGCGTCATGCGCCTGGGCGACCGCACCGCCGACAGCCTGATGACGCCGCGCAACCGCATCGCCTGGCTCGACACCCAGGCCGGGCTGGAGCGCAATCTGGACATCATGGCCGAGCACGAGTTCTCCCGTTACCCGGTGTACCGCGACAACGACATGGACGTGGTCGGCGTGCTGGAGCTGAAATCGCTGGCCACGCGCATGGCGCGCGGCGACAACGCGCTGTTCCAGACTCTGCGCGAACCGCTGTACGTCTCCGAATCGACCCACGCGATGAAGCTGCTGGAGATCTTCCGCGAGGAACAGCAGTCGATGGCGCTGGTGGTGGACGAGTACGGCGAGATCCAGGGCCTGGTGACCATCAGCGACCTGATGGGGGCGGTGGTCGGCCGCCTGCAGGCGGTCGAGAATGCCGACGAGGATGCCCTGGTGGTGACCCGCGAGGACGGCTCGCTGCTGGTGGACGGCTCGCTGCCGATCGAAGACCTGCGCGAGCTGATCGGAAGCAACGACCTGCCCGATGCCGAGGACGGCGATTACTACACGCTGGCCGGCATGTGCATCCACTACTTCGGCCGCATCCCGCACGCAGGCGAGTACTTCGACTGGGCCGGCTGGCGCTTCGAGGTGGTCGACCTGGACGGTGCGCGGGTGGACAAGCTGCTGCTGCGCACGTTGTCCGACGAGCAGGCCGATGAGCTCACCGCCTGAGGCCGGCCAGGGCCAGGGCGCTCAGCGCGCGGCCTACCGCAACGAGGGCATCCGCACCCTGCTGGAGATGTTCGCCTCCGGCGATCCCGCCGAGCACATGCCGCTCGGCCAGATCCTCAGCAACCTGCAGCAGAGCGCGTTCGGCGTGTTCCTGTTCGTGGCGATCCTGCCCTCGTTCATCCCGATCCCGGGCATGGGGGGTGCGGTCAGCGGCCCACTGGTGGTCCTGATCGGCCTGCAGATGCTGTGTTGCCTGCGCCGCCCCTGGCTACCCGGTTTCATTGCCCGACGCGGGCCGAAGCGCGGCACCATGCACCGCTTCCTGGACCGTATCGATCGCCCGTTGCGGCGGCTGGACAGGATGCTGAAGCCACGCCTGCCGCAGCTGCTGACACCGCTGCCCGCACACGCGTTCACTGGCCTGCTGCTGGTGTTGCTGGGCCTGCTGCTGTCGTTGCCGATTCCGTTCACCAACTTTCTGTTCGGCTTCCAGCTGCTGCTGTTCTCGCTGGCGCTGCTGGAACGCGATGGTGCGCTGATGCTGTTCAACTGGATCGCCGCACTGGTGGCGATCGCGTTCTTCGGCTTCAGTTCGGGGCAGCTGGTGGGCTATACAGTGGAGCTGTTCCAGCGCTGGTTCTGAAGCGGCATCCGGTAGAGCCGGCCGCTGGCCGGCTGCCACGTTTCCAGGGTTGCCGGCCAGCGGCCGGCACTACCAATACCGGACATCGGTCATCACCGAAGATCGATGAAGCCGTTGTCGGCCAATTGCCCCGGCTCGTCCTGCACGGCCGACAGCACGAAATTCAACGCTTTGCCCAACAGCGTGCCCGGACCATCCCAATACTCGGCCGAGTCGGCCCGCACGTGGATCAGGCGCAGGTTTGGATCATCCTTGCCACCCGGGAAGAACAGTTTCATCGCCGGTGACCACAGCTCCTCGATCTTCGCGCGGTCATCGACGACGCGGGCACGCCCGGCCACCGAGACATAGGTGTTGTTCGAGGGCGAGGCATACGCCACGTTGACCCGCGGGTCGAGCGCGATCTCGGCCACCTTCGGGCTGTCGGCGGTGATGACGAACCACAGGTCGCCGTCAAAGGCGACCTGCTGGGTGGCCAGCGGCCGACTGTAGAGCCGTCCGTCGACGCCGGTGGTGGTGAACATGGCCACCTCCACATCCTTGATCAGTTCGGCCAGCTGGTTGACGTGTTCGGCACGGGTGTCGGCCATGTGGGGGACTCCATCGGAATGAGCCCCCATCAGACCGGGCACGGCCGCAACAGCCCGTGACGCAATTGTTCAGCCCGCGTGGCGGGCGTGCCAGGCCTGCATGGTCAGTTCGAACGAGCGCAAGCGCGCGCGGTGGTCGTACAGGTTGGCGGTGAGCATCAGCTCGTCGGGCCCGTGCCGTTCGACAAACGCGGCGATGCCCTCCCCGACCTGCTGCGGATCGCCCAGCACGGTGCAGGCCAGCGCCCGCTCCACCCCCAGTTTTTCGTGCGGCTCCCAGAAGGACTCGATGTCGTCGATCGGTGCCGGAATCTTGCCCGGCCGGCCACGACGCAGGTTGACGAAACTCTGCTGCTGGCTGGTGAAAAGGCGGCGCGACTCCGCCTCGCTGTCGCTGGCAACGACGTTCAGGGCGAGCATCGCGTGCGGCTGCTTCAGCGCCGCCGAGGGGCGGAACTCGCGGCGGTAGACAGCAAGGGCTTCGTCCATCGCGTCGGGTGCGAAGTGCGAGGCGAACGCATACGGCAGGCCCATCGACGCGGCCATGCGCGCGCCGAACAGACTGGAACCGAGGATCCAGGTCGGTACCCGCAGGCCGCCACCTGGAACGGCCTGCACCGCCTGCCCCGGCTGAACCGGCTCGAAGTAGTGCAGCAGCTCGCGCACGTCCTGTGGGAACTGGTCCGCGCTGTCGAAGTAGCGGCGCAATGCACGCGCGGTCGGCTGGTCAGTACCCGGTGCGCGGCCCAGGCCCAGGTCGATCCGGTCCGGATACAGCGAGGCCAGCGTGCCGAACTGCTCGGCCACCTGCAGCGGGGCATGGTTGGGCAGCATGATGCCGCCGGCACCGACCCGGATGCGCCGGGTACCGCCGGCGACATGGCCGATCAGCACGGCGGTGGCCGCACTGGCGATGCCGGGCATGTTGTGGTGTTCGGCCAGCCAGTAGCGGCGGTAGCCCAGCGCATCGGCGTGCTGGGCCAGTTCCAGCATGTTGGCAAAGGCGGTGGTGGTGTCACTGCCCTCGCAGACCGGGGCCAGGTCAAGGATCGACAACGGGATCATCAGGCGTTTTTCCGTCACAGGATCCCCCATGCATGGGGACGACCCGGCGCAGCGGCCAGTGCCGGTGGCAGGATGCTGATTCCCGCAGCGCGGGTCCACGACTGGCTGCACGTGATCCGGTAGAGCCGGCCGCTGGCCGGCAGGCAACGTGCCCTGGCAGCCGGCCAGCGGCCGGCTCTACCGGGGAATCGACATCCCGGCTTAGAACGCGCTGGGGCGCGGATCAGGCAACGGCTGGTCGACCATCGGCTTCAGTTCCGCATCCAGCGCAATGCGCTCATCGAACACGAAGCAGCGGCCTTCGTAGCCTTCGCCGCCCACTTCCTCGAAGTAACCGAGGATGCCACCGTCCAGCTGCAGCACGTTGTCCATGCCGTCGTTGACCATCCACAGCGCCGCCTTCTCGCAGCGGATGCCGCCGGTGCAGAAACTGACCACGGTGCTGTCCTTCAGTGCTTCGCGGTGCGGCGCCAGCGCCTCCGGCAGGTCGGTGAACTTGTGGATGGGCAACACCAGCGCATCCTTGAAGGTGCCGTACTCCACTTCCTGCAGATTGCGCGTATCGAGCATCACCACCGGCTTGCCGGCATCGTCATGCCCCTGCCGCAGCCAGCGCTGCACGGTGGCCGGATCGACCGCCGGCGCACGCGGATAGTCCAGCGGCTGGCCGTCATCACGGCGGAAGCTGATGATCTCGTCCTTCACCTTGGCCTTCAGCCGGGCGAACGGCTGGTGCTCGCTGAAGCTGGTCTTGACCCGCATATCGGCAAAGCGCGCGTCAGAGCGCAGCGCTGCGTAGAAACCCTCGACCGCCTCTGGCGCACCCGCCAGGAACAGGTTCAGCCCCTCGCCCGCCACCAGGATCGTGCCGCGCAGCTGTGCCGCCTCGGCACGCGCCAGCAGCTGGTCACACAGGGCCTGAGGGGCGTCGATGACGGCGAAATGGTAGGCAGCGGTATTGGCGATCATCCCGCCATTTTAGCGCCTCCCGCCCGCACAGACAGATTCAGGGGTCAGTGCCCTCTGCGCAGCAGAGGGATCCGACCCCAAGCCCGGCAGACACCCGGAATCTGTCAGGGGTGGGGCGGTGTGGGCAGGCGGGGGCGCAGAGCGCCATGGATGGCGCTCTACGAGGCACGCAGGAGCAGCGTTTGCCGTCCCCCGCCTGCCCACACCGCCCCACCCTCCCACTGAAGCCCGGCTTTTGACGTCGACGTTGCGTCTGCGGGTGCCGGGTGCAACCCGGCCGAAACCCCTTACCCCCGCAACAGTACGAACGGCAGCAGCACCAGCGCAGCGGCAGCGGCCATCCCCAGCAGCACCAGCATTACGTACAGCGGCCGCCGCCGGAACAGGCTGCCGAAGGTCTCCGCCGTGCCATCACGCAATGCCTGCTCACGCTCGGCACGGATGCGCGGCCCGCGTTCGGCCTGGTACTCCGCCATCAGCGCCTTCGCACGTGGATGATCGGCGTCCTCGCGCAGCCACAGGCCTCCGTTGGAAATGCCCCAGGGGCTGGGTTCGGTGCGGTACCAGGCGATGCCGTGCTGGTCGAGCAGCGTGCAGACATCGGCGTATTCGTCGTCACCGACATTGCGCAGATTGAGCAGGAGTTTTGCCATGTCCCCATGATACCCGGCGCCGATGCGCTACCCTTGCCGCCCTCGACCTGCGCCCTACCGGAGACGCCCGATGCGCCGCCTGCTGCTTCCCCTGCTGCTGTCCCTCGCCGCCGCTGGCTGCTCGACCGAACCGTCCGGCCCGCCGCCCGGCGGCACCCTGACCGCCTTCGAGCGGATCGATATCGTGCCAGGTGCCGGTGCTGAAGCCGTTCCCGGCAGCAAGGTCACCGTGCACTACACCGGTTGGATCTACGACAACCGTACCGAGACCAAGCACGGCAAGACCTTCGACAGCTCCTTCAAGCACGGCCAACCGTTCACCTTCGCGCTTGGCGCCGGCCAGGTCATCCGCGGCTGGGATGAGGGCGTGGCCGGCATGAAAGTTGGCGGCAAGCGCACGCTGATGATCCCGCCGGACTACGGTTACGGCGACCGCAAGGTCGGCCCGATTCCGGCCGGATCGTCGCTGGTGTTCGACGTCGAGCTGCTCGATGTCAAACCGTGATGCCGCCATGCCCCACCGCGTCGCCGTCATCGGCGGTGGCCCGGCCGGCCTGTTCGCCGCCGAGCGCCTGCGCGCCGCCGGGCTGGACGTCGACCTGTACGAGGCCAAGGGGTCGCCCGGCCGCAAATTCCTGATCGCCGGCAAGGGCGGGCTCAACCTCACCCATTCCGATCCGCGTCCGCTGTTCGACAGCCGCTACCGCGAGCAGTCCACGGCCGTGGGCCGCTGGCTGGACGACTTCGATGCGCAGGCGCTGCGCGACTGGGCCGCCGGCCTGGGCGTGGAGACCTATGTGGGCAGCTCCGGCCGCGTGTTCCCGGTCGACCGGAAGGCTGCGCCGCTGCTGCGTGGCTGGGTGCGCCGGCTGAAGGAACAGGGTGTGCGCCTGCATGCCAACCACCGCTGGATCGGCTGGGGTGAGGATGGCGCGCTGCGATTTGAAACCGAAGATGGCGCCGTTGAAGTACATGCCGATGCCACCCTGCTGGCCATGGGCGGCGGCAGCTGGCCGCAGCTGGGCAGTGACGGCGCCTGGGTCGCGCCACTGCAGACCCGTGGCGTGGACATCGCACCACTGCAGTCGGCCAACTGCGGTTTCGACGTGGGTTGGACCCCATTCTTCGCCCAACGCAATGCCGGCGCGCCGTTGAAGCCGGTGGTCGCGCACTGGATCGACCTGGCCGGACAGCCACGGTCGCTGCAGGGCGAATGCGTGGCCAGCGAGTACGGCATCGAAGGCAGCCTGATCTATGCGATTGCGGCGGACCTGCGCGAGACCATCAACCGCGAGGGCCACGCGATGCTGTGGCTGGATCTGGTACCGGGCCGCGACGAGGCGCGCCTGCTTGCCGATCTGTCACGCCCACGCAAGGGCCGCAGCTTCGGCGAGCACCTGCGCCGCCAAGCCGGTCTGGATGCAGTGAAAGCCGCACTGGTGTTCGAGATCCTGGGTAAAGAAGCGGGCAGCGACCTGCCTGCCGTGGCGGCTACGCTCAAGCGCCTGCCGCTGCGCCTGCTGCGTCCCCGGCCGATGGCCGAGGTGATCAGCACCGCCGGCGGCGTGCGCCTGGATGCGCTGGATGATGGCCTGATGCTGCGGGCAGTGCCCGGCGTGTTCTGCGCCGGCGAGATGCTGGACTGGGAAGCGCCGACAGGTGGCTACCTGTTGACCGCGTGCTACGCCAGTGGCCTGCGTGCTGCGGAAGGCGTAATCGGGTGGCTGGCCGGGCGGTGACGCCTGCCTTGTAGCGTCGAGCCATGCTCGACGGCGTTACCTGTAGAGCCGAGCCCATGCTCGGCTTGAATCAAAAGCAGCCGAGCGTGGGCTCGGCTCTACAGAACGCAGAAAACGAGCACTCACCACGGCCGGCGCATGCTCACTGAAGCCAGCGCCACGCCGCTGGGATGCGGGTAGGCCTCTTCGCGCACGCTGACGAACCCCTGGCGTTGATAGAACGGCACGGCGTTGAGCGAGGCCGACAGCACCACCTCACGTTCACGATCGGCCATCGCCAGCAGGCGCTGCATCAACGCCTGGCCAATGCCCTGGCCGCCATGATCCGGATTGACGAACAACGCATCGACTTCATTGGCATCGGCATCAAAGACGCCGAAGCCGAGCAGGCCACCCTGCCCGTCCTCGGCCACTACGCAGCCTCCCTGCCCCAGCAACCGTGCGTACTGCGACGGCGGCGGCGAAGCAGACCACGGATCGATCACCTCCGCCGGGTAGTGGCTGCTGCACGTCTCGCGAACGCAACGCGTGCGCAGTGCCCACAGCATGGCGACATCGTCGATGGTGCCGGTCCTGAACCGCATGACATCTCCCTGTAGAGCCGAGCCCATGCTCGGCTCGGCTGTTCTTCGTTCCAACATCGCGATGAGAGAAGCAGCCGAGCATGGGCTCGGCTCTACAGCAACACGTTATCGCGACTTGCTGGCGCGCAGCGCCTGGATCTTCGGCGGTGGCTGGAACGAGTCGCTGCGCGCATCGGCCCAGAACGCATGGAACACCGCATGGTCGGGCACCTTGTGCAGCAGTTCGCCTGGCTCCAGGTAGCGGTACAACGAGGCCAGCGAACGGATCTCCACCGGCGAGACACGGCGCAGGATGTGTTCCGGCCCCAGCTCGGCCGGATCATTGAGGCCAGCGGCACACAGCAGCTCCTTCAAGGCATGCAGCGTGTGCTCGTGGTAGCTGTAGACACGAGCAGCCTTGTCCGGTGCATCCAGATGCTTCCAGCGCGCGGGATCCTGGGTAGCGATCCCGGTCGGACACTTGTCGGTATGGCAGCTCAGCGACTGGATGCAGCCCAGCGCGAACATGAAGCCTCGGCCGGCATTGCACCAGTCGGCCCCCAACGCGATGGTCCGTGCGATGTCGAACGCACTGGTGATCTTGCCGGCCGCGCCGATGCGGATGCGCTCACGCAGGTCGAGGCCGACCAGGGTGTTGTGCACCAGCAGCAGTGCCTCATGCATCGGCACGCCGACATGATCGACGAACTCGGCCGGTGCCGCGCCGGTGCCGCCTTCGGCGCCATCCACCACGATGAAGTCCGGCAACAGGCCGGTTTCCTGCATCGCCTTGGCGATGCCGAACCATTCCCACGGGTGGCCGATGGCCAACTTGAAACCGACCGGCTTGCCACCGGACAGTTCGCGCAGGCGGGCCACGAACTGCAACAGTTCAACCGGCGTGGAGAACGCCGAATGGCGCGACGGCGACACGCAGTCAACGCCCATCGGCACGCCACGGGTCACCGAGATCTCGGCGGTCACTTTCGGTGCCGGCAGCACACCACCGTGGCCCGGCTTGGCCCCCTGCGACAGCTTGATCTCGATCATCTTGACCTGATCGTGGGTAGCGTTGGCAACGAAGCGCTCCTCGCTGAAACCACCTTTCTCGTCACGGCAACCGAAGTACCCCGAGCCGATCTCCCACACCAGGTCGCCGCCCATTTCGCGGTGGTAGGGCGAAATCGATCCTTCGCCGGTGTCGTGGTAGAAGCCACCGCGGCGTGCGCCTTCGTTCAGTGCGCGGATCGCATTGGCTGACAGCGAGCCAAAGCTCATCGCCGAGATGTTGAACACGCTGGCCGAATAAGGCTTGGCGCAGTTCGGGCCGATCAGGACGCGGAAGTCATGCTTGGCAATCGTCGTCGGTGCCAGCGAATGGTTGATCCACTCGTAGTCCACCGCATAAGTGCTGCGCAGGGTGCCGAACGGCACCGTGTCCATCTCGTTCTTTGCACGCTGGTAGATCAGCGCGCGCTGCTGGCGCGAGAACGGCACGTCTTCCAGGTCGCTCTGCACGAAGTACTGGCGGATCTCCGGACCGATCGACTCCAGCCCGTAACGGAAGTGCGCCATCACCGGATAATTGCGGCGCAACGTGCTGCGTTTCTGCAGCAGGTCCCAGGTCCCCAGCGCCACCATCGCGGCAGTCAGGCCGACGCCCCAGTACCAGGCTGGCCAGATCGTGGCCAGCCACAGGCATATCGGGAACATCAGGATGGCGAGCAGGTAGACGATATACCGGTGCATGGCGTTCCTCGGTTGCAACTGCCCCCGAGTCTACCGCGCCGTTCGCAGCCGGGGCTTACAAACGATCGTCAACCACGTTGCGCGGCCAGGCCGATTTCACGTCGTAGACCAGGCCACCGGGCGCCAGCAGCGCCCGGATTGCGGATTCATCCATCGCCTTGAAACGGGCGTGGGCCACCGCCAGCACCACCGCGTCATAGCGCCCTGCCCCGGGCTCGGCCAGCCAGTCCAGGCCCTCGCCGGTCAATGCCGCCGGGCCGACCCACGGGTCGCTTACCTCGACCCTCGCACCGGCATCGCGCAAGCGCTGTGCCAGTTCCAACGCGCGACTGTTGCGCAGGTCCGGGCAATCCTCCTTGAAGGTCACGCCCAGGACCAGGATGCGTGCATCCGCCGGCGCACGGCCACGCTCGGCCAGCATCGCCAGCACCCGAGCCGCTACGTGCTCGCCGACGCGGTTATTGACCTGTCGCGCGGTGTGGATCAGGTCCGGGTGGTAACCCACGCTCTCGGACTTGTGCAGCAGGTAGTACGGATCGACGCCGATGCAGTGACCACCGACCAGGCCCGGGCGGAACGGCAGGAAGTTCCACTTGCTGCCGGCGGCATCCAGCACGTCCTGGGTGTCGATGCCGAGCCGGTCGAAGATCAGGGCCAGCTCGTTGACCAGCGCGATGTTGACGTCACGCTGGATGTTCTCGACCACCTTGGCCGCTTCAGCCACGCGCATCGAAGGGGCCGGGAACGTACCGGCGGCAATGATGCGCTGGTACAGACCATCAATCACCGCAGCGACCTCCGGGGTCGATCCGGAGGTGATCTTGCGGATGTCGGCAAGGCGCCGCTGGCGGTCACCGGGGCTGACCCGTTCGGGGCTGTAGCCGCAGTAGAAGTCTTCGTTGAAGCGCAGGCCGGACCCTTGTTCCAGCAGCGGCACGCACACTTCCTCGGTGGTTCCGGGGTAGACCGTGGACTCGTAGATCACCAGATCTCCGGCGCGGAGATGGCTGGCAATCAGGCGCGTGGCCGAACGCAACGGCTCCAGATCGGGCTGTTCGTAGGCATCGATCGGGGTCGGCACGGTGACGATGTAGACATTGCAGGCATCAAGCAGTGCCGGATCGCTGCCGTACTGCAACAGGTGCGCACTGGCCAGCTCGTCGGCTTCCATTTCCAGTGTGTGGTCCTGGCCGCTGCGCAGCTCGGCGATGCGACCGGCGTCAATATCGAAGCCCAACGTCGGCCACTGCCGGCCAAACGCCACCGCCAACGGCAGGCCGACATAGCCCAGGCCGACCACCGCAAAACGAGGGTCACTGGCCGCCGCAACCGGCACACTCATCGGCACATCCCGTGCAATCGATGCAATCGCACATACGCTGCCATGGCTTCGGCCAACACACTCATCTGCTGCACCACTCCGGAAAACCTGCGCCAGAAAGGCTACAGCCTACCGGCCCCGGCGCCCTGCCGCCAAGGCGGGCTCAGGACCCCAACGCCACCGCCGCCGGTTCCAGCTCACCGTCGGCACCGGTCCAGGCCTGCAGCAGGCGTTCAAATCCACCGCTGCCAAGCAGGAAGCCGGGCCAAGCGGCGTCGACGATCTGCGCCAGTGGTTCTGGCTCGATGCGCCGCGTACCCATCGACCAGCGCGGAAATGCCCGCTGCACCACCGGAGCGCGGCACAGTACGTGCAGCTGCCCATGGCTGCGCGCGTTGAGGATGCGCTGGAACACCGAATCGATGCCGTCCTGCGGGCCTTCGAGATACTGCAGGAAACGGCTGCCATCGAACATCAGGACGCCGGTGACTCCAGCTACACGATTGAATGCCGTGGCATCGGCCAGCAGGCGGTCAAGATCGGTTGTCTGCAGATCGGCGCGGGCCTCGCTGGCATAGGCAATCGCGTGCAGCGACATCAGATGGCTCCCCCCCCTGGGAACGATGGCAGGGACTATGACATGAATACGATCGGCAGTTAAGCACGCGACCGCCGTGATGCAAACAGGCCGAGGCAGCGCAGGTGGGCTACAATCGGCGCCGCGCTGCTGGCCCGGATGGCGAAACTGGTAGACGCATCGGACTTAAAATCCGCCGGGGGCAACCCCATGCCGGTTCGATTCCGGCTCCGGGCACCATACGCACGCCGCGCAACCCACACTCAGATCGCCCGCGAGTAACGCGGTTGCTCGTGAGTGGCACGCAGGTACGGATCGAAGCACATCGCCAGCAACCGCAGCAGCGGTCGCCCCGGTTCGCTGGAACGCACTACGCCATCGCGGTATTCGGCCAGCCCGTCTTCCTGCAGCCGCTGTACCGAATGCAGGTCCTCGGCAAAGTACTGTTCGAAATCCACGCCGTGGCGCTGACCCAGCTGCACGCCATCGACCTCGCCCTGGCACATCAACTGCTGGATCAGTTCCGCACGCAGCTGGTCGTCAGCGCTCAGCGCCACGCCGCGCCACACCGGCAGCTGCCCCTGGTCCACGGCATCCTCCCATGACGGCAGGTCGCGCGGATTCTGGCTGTAGGTGGCACCGATGTGGCTGATCGCACTCACGCCCAGGCCGAGCAGATCGGTATCGGCGTGGGTGGTATAGCCCATGAAATTGCGATGCAGCTGCCCGGCGCGTTGTGCGCGCGACAGATCTTCTTCCGGCAATGCGAAGTGATCCATGCCGATGTACTGGTAGCCGGCCGCAGAGAGCGTCTCCACCGCCAGACCCAGCAGCGCCAGTTTGTCCTCCGGCGAAGGCAAGCGGCTTTCGTCGATCTGCTTCTGCGCACGGAACAGGTGCGGCAGATGCGCGTATCCGTACACCGCCAGGCGGTCCGGACGCAGCGCCAGCACCCTATCGAGGGTGCGGCCGAACCCCTCCAGGCTCTGCCCGGGCAGGCCGTAGATCAGGTCGACGTTGACCGAACGCATGCCGCTGTCGCGGCAGGCGCTCAGGATGTCCAGTGTCTGCTGCACGCCCTGGATGCGGTTGATCGATTCCTGCACCTGCGGGTCGAAATCCTGCACGCCCAGGCTGGCCCGGTTGAATCCCAGGCGCGCCAGCATGGCGACGTCGCGGGTGTCGATGAAGCGTGGATCGAGTTCGATCGAGAAATCGCGCTGCGGTGAATCGCTGAAATCGAAGCGCCGGCGCAGCCCTTCCACCAGCGTGGTCATCGCCTCGGCCTCGAGGAAATTCGGCGTGCCACCGCCTAGATGCAGCTGGATGACCTCACGGCCGTCCTCGAACTGCGGCGCCAGCAGGTCGGCCTCGGCCAGCACGCGCGACACATAGCTGTGGCCACGTCCGCGGTCGCGGGTGATCACCCGGTTGCAGCCACAGTAGAAGCAGGGGCTGGAACAGAACGGCACATGCACGTACAGCGACAGCGCGCGGGCCAGCTGGTTGCTGTCGGCGATCGCCTGGCGCAGCGCCGGCGCGCCGAAGCCATCGTGGAAATGGGGCGCGGTCGGATACGAGGTGTAGCGCGGCCCGGGCCGGTCGTGCCGGCGCAGCAGATCGGGGTCGAAGGTCCAGGCCAGGCCACCGGCAGCGGGAGAGAACGTGTCCATGCCCCCAGCATCGCGCCAGGCGGCCTGTGCCGCCTTGACCCAGATCAATGCTTGCCGGCGATCCCCAGTACCGGCAGGCCGACCTGCGGCCAGCGCAGCATCTGGTAGCGCCTCCAGAAGGTGTCACCGATCCGCGCAGCCACGTCGTTGGCCAGTTCCTGCATCGGCGGGTTACCGCACTCGGCAGTGGTGGCCCGGAACAGCACCAGCCAGCGATCGAACAGGTCCTTGTCCAGCTCGATGGCCATGTGCTTGGACATCGGCGAGCCCTTGAAGCGGCGAGTGCCACGCAGCATCGCCGACCAGAAATCGACCAGCTGCGCCAGGTGCCCGGGCCAGTCGTGCACGTGCGCCTCGAACACCGGTCCCAGCCGCTCTTCCGCTCGCACGCGGGCATAGAAATCGTGGACCAGTCGAGTCACTTCCTGCTCGGTGCACAACCCGGGCGAGGCGACGGGGAGGACAGGCGGCTGTGTTGCGTTCATCGGGGCATCCAAAGCTTGCAGGCAGGCTGCCGCACCCAGGCGGCAGCGCCGTTGATCCAGATCAATGTCGGCGCAATCCGCTGCGCCTAGGCTGGCACGCTTGCAGGAAGCATGCCCTGCGGATACGGCGCCGATCCTGGCGAAGTATACGCGCCGCCCACTTTTCGATCGGGGACAGCATGAACAGACCTTTTCCCAACCGCCGCCAGCGGCTGATCCAGCACTGGGGCGCGATCCTCTGGCCCAGCTTCATCGCCGCCGGCGTTGCCAGCGTGGTGTTCTTCGCCTTCGTCGATCCATTGCGCCTGCAGGCCATCAGTTTCCCGGGCACCGCCATCAGCCGCGAACTGGGCTATACGGCAGGATTCTTCATGTTCTGGTCGGTCACTGCACTGTCCAGCGCGGTCACCTGGTACCTGCAGCGGCCCCTGCCGGGCGATGACGACGAGGAGCTGCCGCTGGGATGAGCACGTCCTGCACCCGGGTACCCCGTCCCTGGCATTGGCGCGGCAGGCTCAGCGCTGCCCTGCTGGTGGTGTTCTACGCACTTCCGTGGCTGCGCTGGGAAGGACGCCAGGCGCTGCTGCTGGACATCAGCGCGCGGCGATTCGACCTGTTTGGCTGGACCTTGTGGCCCGGCGACGTCGGCGCGCTGATCGGCCTGCTGGCGGTACTGGTAGTAAGCCTCGCGCTGCTGACCCACCTCGCCGGCCGCGTCTGGTGCGGCCACGCCTGCCCGCAGACGCTGTGGCGCCGTGCCTTCGACTGGATCGCCCGCAGCGCGGCGCGGGTACTGCCCGCACCTGCGGCAGGCCCAGCCACCCAGCTGGCCTGGGGCCTGCTGTCAGTGTGGACCGGCATCACCTTCGTCGGCCTGTTCAGCCCGATCAGCGGATTGCTGGCCGCCGCGCCAAGCGCTGGCTGGAGCGGCTGGGAAACGTTCTGGGTGCTGTTCTACGCCGCCGCCACCTGGGGAAACGCCGGTTTCCTGCGTGAGCAGGTGTGCCGTTCGCTGTGCCCGTTCGCACGCATGCAGCCGCTGCTGACCGATCCGCATACGCCGCGCATGCTGTACGACGCCCGCCGCGGTGAGCCGCGCGGGCCACGCCCGTCCGGTCTCGGCGGGGTGCTGGGCCGTGGCCGCGGCCTGCTCGACCCGACCACTGCGCAGGACTACGTATTCCGCGCTGCGCATCCGCTGCTGGCAGGACCGATGCCGACCTTCAGCGCCGACCGCCTGGGTGACTGCACCGACTGCGCAGCCTGCGTCCGTGCCTGCCCGATGCAACTGGACATCCGCCAGGGACCGCAGGCCGATTGCCTGGCCTGTGGCGCCTGCCTGGAGGCCTGCGCACAACAACAGCTCCGGGCCGGTTTCGGTCCTGGGCTGGTGCGCTACTGCAGTCCGCAGGCGATGGCCGGACAACCGAAGCGCCTGTGGCGACCCCGGACGGTGGCCCTGCTGTCCTTGTTGCTCGCGCTGCTTGCCTGCGGCGCCTGGCGCCTGCTCTGAATCAACGCGACGCGTTGGCGTGCGGCGGCACAAGCTGGGCGCGCCGGACGATGCCCAACTGTTCGATGATCAGCGCCATCTCGTTGGTGACTTCGGTACGCTCGGTCCCCTGTGGGACCAGGCGATCCAGCACCTGCTGGTAGGTATCCCAGAACGCCGGACCGCATCCGTGTTTGTGATAACTGGCTTCCAGTTCGCGGCGTACCCGTTCAGCCAAGCCATTCATGCCGTATTCCATACGACCTCCGTTGGACTTGTTCTGCATCGTTGACGGTCTACCGACTCACTTGCGTGCTACTGAAAGACTCCCAGGCTTCACGACTGGTTGACTCCAATTAGTCACAGATTTCACGACAGGTCAATTACATGCAGCGACTTTCGTGATTGAAATTATTAATCGTTCACGAAACTACATACGGGGCCCTGGGGGTGCCGGATGGGGTGAAGCCGACAGGCGTCTGGAAGCACAGCACGACGTCCACAGTAGGCGGCACTGATTATCAGCTTGGGATCGATTGAACTTGTCTATTTTGCTAAGTGTACTTAGCACATCGGGCTAAGCAGGCTGGATGCGACAAAAGGCGGCGCAAATCAGATGGATTCGTCTGCCCGCGCTTCAGTTGTCGGAAAAAGGTTCGGGTAGCGCTGATGGAGGATGTACTGCCGCAATGGAGGAATGGGAAAGTCCCTCGGCCATTGCGACACTGCGGAACGGCTGATGCCAAAGAAGCGCGCCAGTTCCGCGTCGGTGCGGAATCCCAGCCGGGTTCGTACCTGCCGCTTGCTCCAGAATTCGGTCACGGTCGGTCCTTCTGTTAACCAGACTGATTCTTGCGGCAAGGCTTCTTCGCAATCCACGCGTTAAGCTGGCTTGCATAGATGAATACTCTCGGCCAACGACTCGCGGCAGCCATGAAGAAAGCCGGGCACCCACGCCCGGCCGATCTGGCACGCGCCGCCAAATCAACGACAGCAACCATCAGCAACTGGCTCAACGACCACGTGAGCGCCTCGCACGTAAAGGCCGAACAGCTGTTCCGCATCGCCGATGCGGCCAAGCTGGACGCACGCGAGCTGCTGTACGGGGTCAGCGGGCTTGGCGTCGGTGAGCCTGGCAATGCCTACATCCCCAGCCAGGCCCACCTGGATGTCTGGCAGGACGCCTACGAGCTGGTCAGCCATCTGGTGGCCGAGAACGGTCTGGAGATCGACCACCGGCGCCACGCGGCCTTGGATCTGCTCGCGTTTGAACTGCTGATGGACGGCTTCAGCCGCAGCAAGGTTGCCCGGGTTCTGACGACCTCGATGACGTAAATGCACCGCCGCTGGTAGCATGGGCCTTGATGGGGATGGGGCTCCCCCGATAACCGCCTGAGAAGGCTGATGGCTCCTGCCATGACGAATCCGGTGTTCGTCGACGGCGGGTCGTGCCTGCCCTCGGCGTTCGCCATTGACCCTGCGAACCCGTATTCGAGGCACCCCATGCACGCACTGAACGGCTATTTCCTGGTCTTCATCGGAGGCGGCATCGGTGCCTGCCTGCGCCACGCCTGCAATCTGCTCGGCGCGCGGGTAGGGGCCGGCAGTCCCTGGCCCTGGTCGACCTTCCTGATCAACATCAGCGGCGCGCTCCTGATGGGCGTCGTGGTCGAGGTCTTCGCGATGCGCAATGGCGCCTCGCCACAGCTGCGATTGTTGCTGGCCACCGGCATCCTCGGCGGCTACACCACGTTTTCCACCTATGCACTGGAGATCGGCCTGCTGCTGCAGCGCGGCCAGCATGGGCTGGCGGCCCTGTATGCCGGCGGCTCGGTGGCACTGGGCCTGGCCGGCCTGTTCGGCGGCATGAAGCTGGCCCGGCTGCTGCTGGGCTGAGCGCTCAGGCCGCGCTGGCCCGGGTCTGCCCGCGCCATTCCCGCGGCGACAGCCCGGTATGCGCCTTGAACGCGCGCGACAGCGCGGCTTCGCTGCCATAACCCACGTCGTCGGCAATCCGTTTCAGCGGGCGCCCCTGACGCAGTGCCTGCTGCGCCAGGCCCACCCGCCAACCCTGCAGGTACTGCCCGGGCGTGGTACCCATCGCCTCGCGGAAACTGGCAGCAAACACGCTGCGTGACATGCCGGCAACCTCGGCCAGGTCTTCCAGGGTCCAGGACTGTGCGGGCGCCTCATGCATTGCTACCAGTGCCAGCCGCAGCCGTGGATGACCCAGCCCGGCAAACAGGCCACCACGCATCCCGCCCCCTTCCATCAGCTGGCGCAGCACCTGGATCATCACTACCTCGAACAACCGGTTGACCATCACCGCACGCCCGCAGCGCTGCTCGAAGGCCTCCTCGAACAGCAGTTCCAGCGCTGCGTTGCCGCCATGGAGATCCGCCAGCGGCATGCAGATGAAATCGGGCAACGCGGCGCTGATCGGGTTGAGCCGACCGCCCTCGAAATGCAGGTTGGCGCAGGCCATGTCGGCGCCGTGCTGCGGATCAGTGCTGAAGCGATGCGGCATCGGTCGCGGGTACAGCAGCAGGCTGGGGACCTCGACCTGCACGGTCTGCCGGCCGTGGCTGACCTGCAACGGGCCGCGCCGCACCAGGTGCAGCTGCCCGGCCTCATTCTCCCCCTCCAGCATGTTGATACCGCACAGCGCACCGGCATGGAACACCGAGGCAGTGACCGCAAAGCGTTCAAGCAGAATGGCGAGACGGTCGACCATGACGGGACCCTGGGTAAAGTAGAAAGAGATCAAGGCGACACATCGTATCGGAATCCTCCCGTAGCGGACGTGATCGACTCGGGGAGCGCCCCCCGCCCTTCCTGCGGCAGTGCAGCGCGCGCAGGCTGCTGGCGGGGTCTAAGCTGACGCCATTTCCGGATGGAATGCTCGTGATGTGTCGCTTGCTACGATGTGCCCTCACCCTCGCCCTGCTATTCCCGGCGACACCGGTGTTGGCCGCACCCGCTGCATCACCGCGCACGTTCAGTGGCGAGCTGCAGAGGGCCCCGTGGCGCCTGGACGTGCCGGCTGACTGGAACGGTGACCTGGTGATGCTGGCGCACGGCTACGAGCCGGTAGGCATGCCACGTGCTACGCCAATGGCTGCCAATGACGGCACCGCGCCACTGCTGGCTGCAGGCTACGCCGTCGCGCAGAGCGCCTATGCCAGCCAGGGCTGGGCGGTGGCCGATGCGATCACCGACATGGAACGCCTGCGCCGGCATGCAGTGGCTGAACTCAAGCATGTGCGCCATATCTGGATGCTGGGATTTTCGATGGGCGGCGCCGTGACCCTCGCCAGCCTCGAGCGGTTCCCGCAACACTACGCCGGTGGTGTGTCGCTATGCGGCGCCAATCTCAGTGGCGAACAGATCGCGAGTGATCTGCTGACCACGCTGGTCGCTTTCGATTACTTCTTTGCCAAGGCCGAAGGCCTGCCGGCTGCGGGCCTGGTCTCACGCGACGCGGCTGCGCTGCCACAGGGCGAACTGTACCAGGGCATCTCCAATGCGCTGCAACGCAGCCCCTCGCATGCCGCGTTGCTGGCACAGCGGCTGCAGGTGTCCGCTGATGCACTGGCCGGCACGATCAGCCTGCATGCTCTGGTCCTGCACGAACTGGCCACGCGCAGTGGCGGCATGCCGGTGGGCAACAGAGGCGTGGCTTACAGCGGCTTCGGTGACGACATGGCGTTCAATGCCGGCGTGCAACGTGTCGATGCCGTGCCTGCCGCGCAGGCCGCTGTCCGCAGGGAGCTGGCATTGAGCGGTGCGTTGAGGCGACCGCTGGTGATCCAGTTCAACAACAACGACCCGACGATCGTGCCGCGCATGCAGACAGTGTATCCGCAGACGGCCGCACGGGCCGGCGCCCGTCCGCTGCCACAGGTGCTGCCGCGCGTTGGCGAGGGCCATTGTGGCTTCTCCGGCGCGCAGATCATCGAGGCGTTGAAGGCCGCGCAGCGTTGAACAATCGCGGCCCGCGCGCAGCTCAGCCGCCCAGCGTGCCCATCGTGAAGGTGTAGCCCGAGCTCATCAGGAATTCGCGCATGCGCATTTCCGCGCGACGCGGCGAAGCCAGATTGGCCGGCGCATAGAGGGCGTAGACCAGGCCCGACCCCTCGATATGCTCACGGCGCACCCCGCAGCGGGCGGTTTCCGAAGCGATGATCCAGCCATCCTTCAACCGGTCCGGCCCGATGGATTGCCCGTTCTTCAAGCGAAAGGTCAACCAGCGCACATCTGCCGTGACTTTGCTCATTTCCGTTTCGCTCCGTGGCTGGAACGACGCGTGATGTCCTTGCTCGCCATTGCGGCTCCCTGAGACGTGGAACTCGACCATAGCGCCTTTCCATGTCGTGGCCGGCTGAGACTGGCGACCGGGGCGCGGCGAACGGCTGCAGGTGAAGCAGCGCGGCGTCGGAAATGGCGGCCGCAGGGAGCGCCCTGCCGGCGCAGTTCACAGGCAGGGAACCCGACTTACGCAGCGCGGTCGCTGGCCTGGTTCAAGGCGTGCAGCGCATCGGCCAGCGCCTGGATTTCGGCACGCAGGGCCAGCCGCTGCAACCACCGCCCGGGGATTCCGCGCGCACCATGGAATGCGCCCGCCAGCTGCCCCGCAATGGCGGCCGTGGTGTCGGCGTCCTCGCCAAGATTGGCCGCCTCGAGTACGACGGCTTCAAAGGTGTCGTGGCGATCAAAGCACCAGAGTGCAGCTTCCAGACTGTCGACAACATAGCCATTGCCACGGATCTGCTCACGCGCGGCACCGCGGTAGCCGCCCGCCGCGATCTGCTGCAGCCGCACGCTCTCGACGGGAACATTGCTGAGATCCAGCACCCCGTCACGGGTGCCGCCTGCCAACGCCCGCTCCAGCGCGACGGCCAGCAGGCGGCACGCCTCCAGGCACTCCTGCGCAGCGTGCGTCGTTCGCGAACTCAGCTCGGCCATTGCCTGCAGGTCGGGAGTCCCGGCGTAGCGCAATGCCACCGGCGCCAAACGCATGATCGAGCCATTGCCGGCGCTGCGTGGGTCGTCACTACCCGCCAGCGGTTGGCCGTCCTGCAGGAACCGGTCGATGGCAGCCCGCGTTGCCATACCGATATCGAAGCACTCGCCGGTCGCACTCCAGTACCCATGCCGGTACCAGTTGGCGTAGCGGTTCATCTGATCGTGCACATCCAAGGTGTCACAACGCACCAGGCTCTCGGCCAGGCACATCGCCATGGAGGTATCGTCGGTCCATTGCCCCGGCTGCAGCTGGAACGGCCCACCGCCCACCATGTCGGTGATCGGGGTGAAGCTGCCACGAGGCTTGAACTCCAGCGTGGTACCGACGGCATCGCCGCACGCCAGGCCGAGCAAGGTGCCGCGGAAGTGATCAATCTGGCTCATCACACGAGTGTAGCGCCACCGCATCTGCCATAACTGACAGCCGGGCGGTGATCGCGAGCGGGGAACTGATCGCAGCCAAACAAAAAAGCCCTGACCGGAGTCAGGGCTTTTCAATTGGAGGCCTCAAGCGGAATCGAACCGCTGTAAACGGATTTGCAATCCGCGCCACTCCATTTGACATCAACACCTTAGACCTGCTCGACACCCAAGCTGCCACCGCAGTCGCTATCGGCCGTGGCACGCGCGTCCCCGGCTCGCGACGCACTGTCGCGCTTGCCACGAGTAGCCGATCTTGCACCCGGCCTAACACTATCAAGCTCGGGAACCGGGGTCGGCTGTTAGTCCATCCGGCGCACAGAAACTACCCTATGCCCTAGTAGTTACGGTTACAGCGCGCAAGCACCCCGACCTTTATGACAGGGTATTGCGGGCGTATCCAACTCTGGCTGCAATCCGTCCGAGAACCAGGCTGCCCGTGGTCGTGCGAGCTTAGGCCTCCGGGCAGATTGCAAAGAGCAGTCCATGGGACACCGGTTTTAGCCGACCGGGGACGGGGCGGTCACGCCCCGTCCTGAGCCATTCCGGAATTGTGAGGTGGCATCCTCCCAGCCCTTACCCACCCCTTCATCGGGTCTTTCGCTCTGGGCTTGGTCTCTTTCGGCGGTCGGCGCGGTTCAAGCGCCGCCTTGATCCGCTCGACTTCCCTCGTTCCGGCCTCGGCCAGACGCCGGGCCTGTTGCTGCTGCTCGCGGGTCGGCGGCAGGCCGGGCAGCGGTTCGAGCGGCTCGGCCAAGGTCGTGTCGAGCAACCGCGCCACAGCGGCGCGCAGGCGCATCTCCGGGTACAGCCTAGCCGCGCACCAGCGCTCGGCGTAGCGCTTACCTTGAGACACGCTGGCGGCGAAGACCTTCTTGGTCTCGAAGATCTTTCGCGCATCTAGGTGAAGCCGCGCACCACGGCCGGGAGCCGGAGTGATATTGGCGACCGAGCGCCCGTTCCACCACAGATCCAACCGTTCCCCTGTCTGGACCCAGCCAGACGGGATCGGCACGGTGCGGAAGCCTTGGTAGGTGGCGGAAATCATGACCGGAAGGATACGACCGGCCGTCGCACACGCTGCGAACGCGGCAGCGACCTGCCTGAATCGTTCGGGATGGGCGCCGGCGCGGTGCTGCTTAGCGATGGTGCCAAGCAATTGACTGAACTTGGTCAACAAGCTAGCCAGACAAGCCAGGGCAACGACTCCGCAATCAGGCCTACGCGCAGGGCATCTACGGCGTATCAGTTTGCTGCGAAAAGTTCGACTTCAGTGCGGATGCATCGATTGCAGCCGATTCACCATCACGGAATGGCATTCACTGACCTTGGGGATCATCTGCGCAACCTCCCTCTTCACGTCCTGAGACAGGTCCGGATCATTGAGAACTTCGTTGAATGTCTGAACGAGACGCGCTTCAGACTTCTCCAACTCTTTCACATATTGGTACTGGGTCTCGCCAAACGCGGCGAGCATCTTCCCATAGTACTGATGCATCGCGCCCACGAATGTGCCTCGCTCTGCGGGGCGACCACCAC
Source organism: Stenotrophomonas sp. YJH_SMC_46 (assembly GCF_059370315.1). Taxonomy (NCBI): domain Bacteria; kingdom Pseudomonadati; phylum Pseudomonadota; class Gammaproteobacteria; order Lysobacterales; family Lysobacteraceae; genus Stenotrophomonas; species Stenotrophomonas sp. YJH_SMC_46. The sequence continues at coordinate 379,991 of NZ_JCAFTO010000003.1, read as the reverse complement.
TTGTGGAAACAATTTTACTGATCTCTTCGACCAGCTCGCCTTTAACCCCTGCAATGCCCATGAAGAGATCAGAAAGCTCCGAGCTCTCTATTCGATCCGAGGCTTCCTCATAGAACGCCTTCCCGTCTCGCGATATCTCTATCAAGTCATTGAGGCGGCTCTCAATTCTAGACTGCATGGTTTGAAGGCCCATGGCACTTCTCCCTAATTGGTTCAATCGCAAATTTCGAAGCCGTGTCCGTCACGCTGCCGACTTGTAGCCGGAGGGGAAACAGCTATTTGGATGCGGCCCTCCTCGCATATAGAAGGACAGTCTCCTCATCTTTGATAGCGATCTTTACTGAGGAAAGCCATCTACTTGCAGCCCCCGAGTTCTCAATCAGAACGGCGAGATCGTCGCATAGGCAATTGGCACATAGATAGCCGCCAGGACTTGGTCTCCGGCACCTTTTGCATGGCAGCAACGTGGTCTCAGACGGGCTCCGAAGTTGATATGCCACCCGCACCATCAAAGCCTCTGCGTCTGTGCTCCTGTCTCTCAGCCTGTTCATGCACTTCGCTCCTTCTACAGAAAGGGGCAGCGCAAACCTGCGCCACCCTCTTTCAACTACTCACAGTCGATCTTACTTGTTCGACTTATGAGCTCCGCCTTCATTGGCATTACGCTCTTTGGACTCCTTGTCCTGGCGTTCTTGCTCCTGTTGCTGTTGCTTCTGCTTCCCTGCATCCGGCTCCGCCACAGCGGGCTTGTTGGTATTGGATGCATCACGTTTGAAGTCATTCATAGCTTTACTCCATCGCGGTGGACTCACCGCACTGGAAGGATGCGCGCCGCCCCGTTAGCTGCAGGTCGCTTTCCAAGAGAAGACTGAACCGAGCACATGAATGAGCCCATTCGACCAACAGGCGTACACTGACCTTGGCGCATTCGAGGAAAATGCCATGAGCAGGGATACAAGCTTCGTTGATGTCGAACGAGAGATCATCTATTGGCGCGTGCACTTCGGCTCCGGTGCATTTCCTGGAGCCAGCTTCGGCCTAGATATTCAACCGATCATCAAAATCGCATGCGACATCTACACAAGAGATCCACATGGGAGCCGTGAAGCCTGGCTTGACGATCTAGTGAGGAGACTCAACATGCGATCACGCGACATGAGCAATGAGACCGCCGCCAGAGAATTTGCTTCTCGATGCTGGGACCACCTCCTCCACTGATGAAGGACCCGACTTCACTCACACTGCATTTCTCAAGCAAGAGCGCCCCAAGCCAAGCCGCCTGCGGGCAAATAGAACGATGATGGACGGCGCAGTTCTACGCCGCCCACTCAAGTTTTACGCTAACTGCTCCTACTTGCATTTTTGAGACTTCAGCCCTCTAGATCATGTTCCACTAGATTCGCGCACAGGCCTCACTGAACATCTTGAGCTGGATTTGCTGCTCGCAGGAAAGCAGCCTCAATGGAACGGTCGCTTCTGCGCCGAGCATGTACCCGTATCGCTTGAAGCCTTTCACTCCGATACTTGACCCGTATCCATATCGCTCGCAGCCCTTCAAGTTGGTGCTGGATGCGTACCTGTAGCCCTCGACGTCGTTCATACATAAATCACTCCATCGCGATGAACTCACCGCCAGACGATGGTGCGCCTTGGCACGTTACCGCCCCGCGACGCTTCACGAGAAAGATGAACCTATGACGTGGCTAGCTTGTGGTGAAGCCGACAATCCCGCCGCTCTCGCGAGGGCGACGGGGCCACCGCCAATGCCAGGTGCTGAGATCACCTGTGTTGCGGCGCTGCCCGGATGCTTGCCGGCATCCGGGCGGCGCCCTGTCTTGCTAGATGGTCACTTCGATGAGCGGCATGTTGGGTGCGGCCTCAATCAGGCGCCCACGTCTGACCCACACGTTGTATGGAATGGCCAACTGGAGCTGGCCAAAGGCCCGCATCTGCACCCCGTCATAAGTGGTCAACGTGCTGGTGCCGTCACTGTTGTGAGCGGTGACTGTCGCGAGCAAGCGAGGGCTACTGCTTACCAACTCGCCAAATTGATCCCAGAGGTCAGTCCGCATCGGTGTAGTGCCTCTCCAGGGTTGCCGTTTGCTCGATCACCACGGCCCGATCGTCCGCCGAGACCTCGATGCGCAGCGACTCGCACTCCGCCTCCGAGGCGAAGCTCAGATAGACAGGCTGGGCAGCAGCCCCGCCCGTTTGATCGTGTACTGCCAGGAGTCGCCCCGGCGTCGCTTGGTTGCCATCCCTGCTCAACTCACGTAAACGCACTCGGCGCATGTTAACGCGAGTTTGCCACCCGAAAACGGGTGGCAGACCGATGATTTTGGGGGCGAATCAGGGGATCCCGGCCTCGGGCTCCGAACGCTAGGCAAAGAAAAAGCCCTGATAAATCAGGGCTTTATTTGGAGGCCTCAAGCGGAATCGAACCGCTGTAAACGGATTTGCAATCCGGTGCATAGCCACTCTGCCATGAGGCCAACGTACTTCACGCCAGGAACGTAGCCCTGACAAGACAAAACCCCAAGATGGGGCCTGTCGGAACATGGAGCGGGAAACGAGACTCGAACTCGCGACCTCAACCTTGGCAAGGTTGCGCTCTACCAACTGAGCTATTCCCGCGTAGACCGACATGCTACCGGAAATCCGGAAAACACACCAGCGATTTCACCTTTCTGACTGCGCGTAAAGCCTTGTGGCCCAACGTGCCCCGCCTTGCCGTGGCGGGAGAAAAACAAGGCCCCTACCGGGGCCCTGTAGAATCTGGAGCGGGAAACGAGACTCGAACTCGCGACCTCAACCTTGGCAAGGTTGCGCTCTACCAACTGAGCTATTCCCGCAGATTCCGTTCGACCTGCGTCAAAGGAGCGCCATTGTGTCCAAATTCCTTCACGCCGTCAACAGTCTTCACATCATGCGGTCACAGGCGTCCGCGCTGGGGTACGCTGCCCCGCCCAGCCCCTTGCGCCCATGCTCCTTCGCGGCTCGCCCCTGTTGATCGCCCTGCTGCTGCATCTGCTGGTGGCCCTGCTGTACTGGGCACTGATACCACTGGGAATGAACGGGTATCGCGACCATTTCGGCTTCACTTCCCATCGGGACATCGGCCTGGGCATCGCCCAGTTTTATCTGTTCTGGATGTTCATTGGCGCGCAGCCGCTGATCGCAGTGCTGCGGCCGCTCTTCGCCAAGCTGCTGGTGCTGGCCATTCCCTTGGCATTCGCAACCTGGACACTGATGCACAACCACCCGCTGCGTCTGCTGTACTTCACGGTCGGGCCCGGCCTGCTGGCACTGGCCGCGATCGCCATATCCTTGCGCCATGCATCACGTAGCCACTTGCCCACCACCACGGGCACCGCCGATGCCTAGACGCTACGTCCGCCTGTTCTGGCTGCTGGTCGCGCTCACATGGCTGGCGCTGATCGCCGCGCTGGTCAATGCCGGCTTCACCCCGGACTACTGGCTGCTGCATCACCTGGAAGGCGCCGAGCTGCCCTATCCGACCAGCACCGTCATCGTGTTCGCGTTGCTGGGTACGGTTGAACTGGTGGTGGCCGCCTTGATCGTGCGGCCGTGGCGACTGAAACGACTGTGGCTGCGCCTGTTGATCGCCTTCGTTCTGCTGCTGGCGTGGTCGGTACCGTGGATGCTGTCGGCCATGCACCAGCCGCCGGTGCATGGCATGCACCTGCTGTGGTTGCTGCTGCTGGACGTGGGCCTGCTACTGGCACTGTGCGCGGTGTCGGCGGTGAGCGCGTGGCGGGCACTCAGGCATCGAAAGGGCCCATAGACGGCCCCACCCAACGCCAGGCCTACTTCAGGAACTCCACCCGCACGTGCTGGCCGAAGCGCGCCTTGGCTTGCCCGTCGAACTCCAGCACGCACTCCACCACCTTGGCCACGCCACGCCCTGCGTCTTCAGGCAGGCGCGCCTGCGCGAACACCGGGCTGATGCGCACCACGCGTGCCGGCGGCAGCGTGCCGGTGTTCTCGGCGCCATCGCTGTCCGGCACGACGGTAGCCTTCATGCCCACCTGCACGGCATCGGCATAGGCGGCGCTCAGTTCGGCACGCACCTGCAGCGGACGCGCCGGCAACAGCGAGATCGCCGGCTTGCCGGCCTGCACGAAGGCGCCAAGGCCCGGCACCTGGCCGACCACGGTGCCGGCTTCCGGTGCGCTCAACGACATCTGCTGCAGTTTCAGCCTGGCATGTTCCAGCTTGTGCTGGGCCATGTCGACCTGCGCACCGGCCACGTCGACATCGGCGCGCACACCAGCCAACTGCTGCTTGGCCGCATCGGCCTGCTGGTTGGACGACACGCCTTCGCTGGCGCCGGTGGACAGGCGGGTGGCGTTGCGCTCCAGCTCGCGCAGCTGCGCCTGGCTGCCCTTCAGGCGGTCATTGGCCAACGCCAGGTCGGCGGTGGCCATTGCGACTTCCTGCTGCAACAGGGCGCCATCCAGCGACAGCAACAGCTGCCCCTTTTTCACCACGGCGCCTTCCTTCACCGGCGCAGCGGTGATCGAGCCATCCACCGGCGGCGCCAGTGCGATCAGCCCGCCTTCGACGTCGATGATGCCGCGCGCCACCGCGACCTTGCCGGCGGCGGCAGCATCAGTCTTGCCCGAAGGCGCCGGTGCAGCCGCGGGCGCTTCCTTGGAGCAGGCACCGAGCAGCAATGCCGCCGACAGGGCCAGGCTGAGGGTAAGCAGGTGCGACATCTTGGTCATGGGGCGGACTCTACAGTTTGATTCTGGCGGCGGTCACCACGGACCATGCCGTCTTCCATGGCGATCACCCGATCGGCATGCCGGATCAGGCGCGGATCGTGGCTCACGCACAGCACGGTGGCGCCATGCGCACGTGCGTAGCGATGCAGGATGTCAATCACGCGCTGGCCGTTCTCGGCGTCCAGCGCGCTGGTGGGTTCGTCGGCGAAGATCAGCGTCGGCGACTTGGCGAAGGCGCGGGCAACGGCTACACGCTGCTTCTCACCGCCGGACAACTGCGCCGGTCGCATGTGGCTGCGATGGCTGAGGCCCACTTCTTCCAGCGCCTTGCGGGCCAGCGGCTCGCTTTCGCGATTGCTCATCCCGCGGTAGCCCAGCGGCAGCTGCACCTGCTCCAGCGCAGTCAGTGCCGGGAACAGATTGAAGCCCTGGAACACGAAGCCGACATGATGCAGGCGGAAGCGCTCCACCTCGCTGCGGGTCATGTGGCCCACATCCTGGCCGAGTGCGTGCACGCGGCCACCATCGGGCGCGGACAGGCCGGACAGCAACGACAACAGCGTGCTCTTGCCGCAACCCGACGGGCCCGATACCAGGGTCAGCTCGCCGGGGTAGATGTCCAGCGACAGCCCGCGCAGCACCGGCACCTGCACGTCGCCGGACATGAAGCCCTTTTCCAGTGCATCGGCCCGCAGAGCCGGGGCGACGGCGCGTATGGAAGTCATCGGCCGGTCCTCAACGCAGCAGCAACGATGGATCGGAGCGGACGACACTGCGTACCGCCATGATGCTGGAGAGCATGGCCATCACCGCAACCAGCGCCACGCAGCCGAGGATCACCATCGGTGTCAGCTGCACCGGAACGCGCTGGGTCTGCGCGATCAACAGCACCACCGTACTGAAGGCCGCCGCCAGCAACATACCCACGCCGCCGATCAGCAATGCCTGCTCGAACACCACCCGCGCCAGCGCATAGCGGCCTGCACCGAGTGCATTGAGCGTGGCGTACTCACGCACCGAGCCGGCCACCACAGAGGCGAACGACTGGTTGGTGATCACCGCGCCGACGAAGCAGACGATGACGGCCATGAACAACACCGCGATGCCGGCGCCGGTATCGAACAGCCAGTACTGCTGCGAGCGGCTGGCGAACTCCGGCGCGGTCCAGAACTCGACCGGCGTGGCCCGGCCCATCGACGCGGACAAGCGGTCACGCACGCGATCGGCCAGGTCCGGCGAGCGCAGGCCCGCCACGAAATAGGTGCTGCCCTCATGTGGGTCGGTACCGGCGATGGCGCGCGCAGTATCCAGCGAAGCCAGTACGTTGACACCACCCAGGCCACGCAGGCCCGGTTGCGCGGCAACCACGCGCACGGCCTTGCCATTGATCCAGGCACGGTTGTTCTGCAGGTCCACGCCGAGCGTATCCAGATCGGCGCTGTCGACGATCACCGCACCCGGCTCGCGCAGCTGCGCGCGCAGATCGGCCGGCAGGATGCGAGCGAACATCATCGCGTCGTCGCGGGTGGAAATGCCGGACAGGTATACCGACACATTGCCGGTGCCCTGGGCACTGGAACGCCATTCGCCATCAACCCACTCGTAGGGTTCGACGCGGGTGACATCCGGATCCATGCGCAGGTGGCTTTCCACATCCGCGCTGATCGCATGACCGTAGTTGACACTCTGGGTGCCGGGGAAACCGGCCCAGATGTCGGCCGACGATGCCTTCACATAGATCGCGGCGGTACCGAAGATGCCCAGCACCAGTGCGGCCTGCACGATCAGCAGCACGCCGGCGAAACACATCGCCAGCACCACCGGCAGGAACCGGCGCCACTCATAGGCCAGGGTCTTGCGGGCCAGCGCGATCATTGCTGCTCGCCCTCCCCCTCGACCGGCAGCGGTGCGCCGCCAAGGGCACGGTAGAGCGACGCAAAGGCCAGCACGCGTGCACCCTGCGCGCCGATCAGGTCGGCCTGCGAGGCGAGTGCCGCACGCTGCGTGTCCAGCCCATCGAACTCGCTGGACAAACCCAGCTGCACCTGCCGCGCATGGCGCTTGACCTGCTGGTCGGCGGCATCATTGGCCACACGCAGCGACTGGATGCTGCTGCCCTGGCGCGCCAAGCTGCCGAGCGCACCTTCCACTTCGCTCACGCCTTCCAGCACCGCCTTGCGGTAACCGAGCAATGCGGCGTCCAGCTGCTTCTCATCGGCCTGGAAACGCGCGCGGCGTTGACCCCAGTCCCACAGCGGAATATCGACGTACGGGCCGATCGACGGACTGGAATCGGAATTGGAGCGGGCGTTCTGGGTAAGGTTGTAGGCATACAGGATGGAGCCGCCAAGGCTGACCCGCGGATACATCGCGGCGCGTGCCGAACCCTTGCTGGCCGCAGCCTGCATCACCTCCGACTCGGCCAGCAGGATCTGCGGACGATGGCGCAGCAGATCCGCAGGAACCTGCTGCAGCGAGAACGTGCCCAGCCTCGGCGGCGTGCGATACGCGCGCCAGGCGGGATCCGGCTCGTCACGGCCCAGCAGCAATGCCAGCGCGCGAGCCGCGTTGTCGGCGTTTTCCCGAGCCTGTGCGATGGCGGCACGGGTGGCGGCCTGGCGTGCACGCAGGCGGTCCAGCTCGCCGGGCTCATCCAGGCGCAGGCGCTGGCGGACCAGGGCCAGTTGTTCACCGCGGTCGTCCACGGTCTGCTGCCGGGCCAGCAGGTCCTGCTGGGCCTGTGCCACGGTCAGGTCCAGATAGCTGCGCACCACGTCGGCAATCACCGCCACCTGTGCGGCATTGCGCAGCGCCTCGGCGTTGCCGGCCGAGGCCTGCGCGCTCAGCTGCGCGCTCTCGGCGGCGCCGAACAGGCCCAGGTCCCAGATCGCTTCGATGCCGGCATGGAAGTAGGTATCGACGGCGGCGGCGTCCTGCACCTGCTTGGCGCTGGCCGAGATTTCCGGCAGGAAACGCGAGTCGGAGGTGCCGGCGACGATCCGCACGGCCTGCAGCCGCAGCGTGGCCTGCTGCAGGTCGAGGTTGCCGGCGATGGCCTGGTCCACCAGGCCGTCCAGCGCCGGGTCGGCCAGCACCTTCCACCACTGCCTGGCGTCCACCGCCACACCCTGCCCCTGCGGCACCTGGGTCCAGGCGCTGGGTGTGCGATCAGGCAGGTCCGGGACGGACACCGACATGCAACCCGCCAGGGCCAGGGTTGCCAACAACGCGCCGGGGCGCAGCACTGCCTGCAGGGAGAGTCCACGCCCTGTCCTGGGCACTGCCACTGAAGTGATACGCCTGACCACCAGCCCGCCAACGTGTAGAAGGAGCATGAAGGCTACCGTGCGATTGTGGAGCGAACATGGAGAAATCGTCCGAAAAAGGTCACAGCACGCGTGCGGTTCAGGCAACGCCGACCCAGCCTTTCACTACGCTTTCAATGCGTTCCCAGCACGGAACACTGGACGACTTTCACGGCGTATTGCACATTGCGGCAATTCCTTGCTTCGATGCTGCCCGACCGTGAAACACCCTCGCCGCTGGCTGCTGATTGGCTCGATCACGACAGCGACTGTCGGTGTGATCGTGCTCGTCCTGACCACCCCACTGGTCTCGAACGCCCTGCTGCTACTGATGGAGCGCAGCAACTTCATTCCCGCCGAATCCTCGATCCTCACCTTCGAGCCGTATGCGATCAACGACGGCTCGTCGAACTACTGGTTGTATGGGAAGGACCGCACCTACTACTACCACTTCACCTACGAGGATGACGTTCCCTACGTCTACATCCCGCAGGACAACCGCTGCCCCGGTTTCGACCGGCAGAATGCCCGGACCTGGTGCAGCGCCCTGCCCGGCAAGGCACGCCAGCGCGGTGGTGGTGCAACCGGTGTGACAAACGAAAAACGCTCCCTTTCGGGAGCGTTCTTCTTGAATCTGGAGCGGGAAACGAGACTCGAACTCGCGACCTCAACCTTGGCAAGGTTGCGCTCTACCAACTGAGCTATTCCCGCAGATTTCGTTCGACCTGCGTCGAAGGAGCGCTATTGTGTCGGCATTGCTGCACGGCGTCAACAGGAATTTTCACGAGAAGTGAGGGGGTGGCGTTCAGGCGCCCCTGCCTGCTCCCTTCACGTGCGCAGCCCGCGGCGATGGAAGTAGACCTGTTCGGCAATGCGGCGCATGACCGCTGTATGCAGCAGTACATCGAGCGGCCAATCGGCCTGCAGATGATCCATCGCCCAGCGCAGCACGCGCTTGCCATGGAACGCCGGGGCGACCTGACGCGCCACCCGTTCCGCTTCTGGCCCTTGCCCACGCAGATGGCGGGCAATCGCCTCACCGACTGCCCAGCCGTGCCGCCACGAAGAGTGGATGCCCCCGGCGGACAGCGGCGAGACGACGCCCGCCGCGTCGCCGGTCAGGATCAGGCGCTGGCCGGTGGTCGGCCCACCCGGCCGGCCGCAGGGCACCAGGCCAGCGCGGGTAGCCGAGGGACGCGCCGAAGGCGGAATGCCGACCACATCGCGCACGTGGCCGAGGAAACCTTCAATATCCGGCGGCCGCACCTGTTGCGGGTCATGACGCAACGCCAACCCGACCTGCAGGCCGGTCGGATTCTGCGCGACCCAGCCGATGTAACCCGGCGCGTAGCGCTTGCTGACGAAGCAATGCAGCGCGTCGCCCTGCGCGACATGCAGGCCGGCGAACTCACGTTCGACGCCGTAGAGGTTGTCACGCACCTGGCCGAGCCCAGTGCGCTGTGCCACACGTGAGCGTGCGCCATCAGCGCCAACCAGATAGGCACATCGCCCTGCCCCATCCACCAGCCAGCCGTCACCATTGCGATGTGCATCGGTGAAGGACTGCTGCAGGCGCAGGTCGACACCGTTCGCGCGCAGCTCGCTGGCCAGCCAGCGCATCAGGTTCGGCGTATCGGTGGTGAGGAAGTAATAGCCCGGCGCGGCCAGCAACACGCTGCGCAGATTCGGCGCATACAGGCGCACGTTGGCAACGCGCTGCACGAGATGTTCGGGCATGCGCCCCAGCCAGGTCTGCTCCATCGCCTCTTTCACCACGATGCCGGTGGTGTGCAGGCGCTCGCCGGGGTCGGCCTTGCGTTCCAGCACGCAGACGCGCAGGCCGTACTGGGCAGCAGCCAGTGCGCAGGCGGCACCGGCAAAACTGGCGCCGACGATGACCACGTCGTGATCGTAGGCGGAAGGAGTGTGGAGCATGGCTGCATCGTCCTGGAGGAACGGAGATGCAGCTTCGAACTGCCGCGTGGTGAGGCGAAGGAGTGACGGTGAAGTGGGGATGAAGCGGGTTCTACGCAAACGAAAAACGCCCCCTTGCGGGAGCGTCTTTCTTGAATCTGGAGCGGGAAACGAGACTCGAACTCGCGACCTCAACCTTGGCAAGGTTGCGCTCTACCAACTGAGCTATTCCCGCTTGGGAGGCGAAATTTTACCTATTCCAAGGATGCCGTCAAGCGCTTTTTTCAGGGTCTGCGAGGTGCCCGGCGTCGCGTATCCGCGCCATGCGTGGATACGCGCATCGATGGGGTCAGTTGCCCAGCTTCTTCTGCCGCGAGCGCTCGCGTGCGGCGCGCTCGTCTTCGCGCAGGCTCGGCCAGGCGGCGTGCAGGTACTGCAGGCCCGACCACAGGGTCAGCACCGCGGCAATCGCCAGGGTCCAGTCGCCGATATGGAACACCGGCCAGCCCATCCAGATGTCTTCCACCGGCACGTTGGGGGCCACCGAATACAGCAGGCACAACAGCGCGACCATCTGCGCGGTGGTCTTGACCTTGCCGATCATCGCCACGCGCACCTTGGCGCGCTGGCCCAGCTCGGCCATCCACTCGCGCAGCGCCGATACCGCGATCTCGCGGCCGACGATGACCGCCGCCCAGAACGCCATCCACGGCGTCGGATGGCCCTGCACGATCAGGAACAGCGCCACTGCCACCATCAGCTTGTCCGCGACCGGGTCGAGGAAGGCGCCGAAGGCCGACTCCAGCTGGTAACGGCGTGCAATCCAGCCATCGAGCCAGTCGGTGATCGCGGCCAGGCCGAAGATCGCCGCCGAAGCGAAGTTGGTCCAGGTATAGGGCAGGTAGAACACCAGCACCAGCACCGGGATCATCACGATCCGCAACAACGTCAGCCAGGTGGGCAGGGTCAACTTCATGCTTGCGTGCTTCTCTCTCTACTCGGCCGCATCGGGCGTGGCCAACCCGTGCAGGTTAGCGTAGATACGTGCCGCGAGGGCGTCATTGATGCCTTCCACCTTGGCGATTTCCGCTTCGCCAGCGGCTTTCAGGCCGACCAGGCCGCCGAAATGCTTGAGTAGGCTGGCGCGGCGGCGCGGCCCGATGCCGGGGATATCCTCCAGCTTGCTGGTCATCCGTGCCTTCTGGCGGCGGCCGCGATGACCGGTGATGGCGAAGCGGTGGGCTTCATCGCGAACCTGCTGGATGAACTGCAGCGCCGGGTTGGCCGCGCCCGGGCGCAGCTCGCGTCCATCGGGCATCACCAGCGCTTCATGGCCTGCGCGGCGCTCCACGCCCTTGGCCACGCCCACCAGCAGTACCCCTTCCACGCCCAGGTCGGCCAGTGCGGCCTGCGCCTGCGCCAGCTGGCCGGCGCCACCGTCGATGAGCAGGACGTCCGGCAGCACGCCCTGCTCTTCCACCGCACGGCGGAAACGGCGGTCGATGGCCTGGCGCATGGCGGCGTAGTCATCGCCCGGCTCGATGCCGCTGATGTTGAAGCGGCGATACTGCGCGCGCACCGGACCGGCGGCGTCGAACACCACGCACGAGGCCACGGTGGCCTCGCCCAGGGTGTGACTGATGTCGAAACATTCGACCCGCTTGACCGGCTCGGCCAGGCCCAGCATCTCGCGCAGTGCGTCGCTGCGCGCGTGCTGCGCGTTGCGGCTGTTGAGTTCGGTGGCCAGGGTCAGCTGCGCGTTGCGGCTGGCCAGTTCCACGTAGCCGGCGCGCTCGCCGCGCACGTTCCACTTCAGCTGCACCTTGCGCTCGGCCGAGGCCGACAGCGCGGCAACCAGCAGGTCGGCATCGGGAATCTCGCGGTCCAGCAGGATCTCGCGCGGCGGCTCGAATTCGATGTAGTACTGCGAGACGAACGCGGCCAGCACTTCCTCCGGGCTTTCCTCGCCATTGGTGCGCGGGAAGAACGGGCGGGTGCCGAGGTTGCGGCCATCTCGGAAGGCCAGCAGCAGCACGCAGGCCTGCGACCCCTGCATGGCCACCGCCAGCACGTCCAGGTCCGCGGCGCGCCCGTCCACGTACTGCCGGGTCTGCATGCTGCGCAGCGAGGAAATCAGGTCACGCAGGCGCGCGGCCTGCTCGAATTCCAGGGCCTCGCTGGCGGCCTGCATCTGCTCGCCCAGCTCGCGGGTCAGCTCGTCGCTCTTGCCTTCCAGGAACAGCGCGGCGCGACGCACCGATTCTGCATACTCCGGCGCCGGCACCAGCTCCACGCAGGGCGCGCTGCAGCGGCCGATCTGGTACTGCAGGCACGGCCGCGAGCGGTTGCGGAACACGCTGTCCTCGCAGCTGCGCAGCTTGAACAGCTTGTGCATCAGGTTCAGCGTTTCGCGCACCGCAGTGACGCCCGGGTACGGACCGAAATAGCGGCCCGGAATGGCACGCGGGCCGCGATGCAGCGCGATGCGGGGCCAGTCCTCACGGGTCAGCAGTACATGCGGGTAGGTCTTGTCGTCGCGCAGGGAGACGTTGTAGCGCGGCGACAGCGATTTGATCAGCTGGTTTTCCAGCAGCAGCGCCTCGGCTTCCGAGCGCGTGACGGTCACGTCCATGCGCGCGATCTGCGAGATCATCGACATGATCCGCGCGTTCTTCGGACTGCCGTTGAAGTAGCTGCCAACGCGATTGCGCAGTGCACGGGCCTTGCCCACATACAGCAGGGTGTCGTCGGCGGCGTACATGCGGTACACGCCGGGCGCGGTGCTGAGCTGGGCCGCGAAGGCCTTGCCGTCAAAGGCCGGGGCGGGAACGTCGGTCATTCGCTGATCGGCACTTCGCTGAGCACGCCGCTGTCGGGATCGAAGCGCAGCACGGCATGGGCGTCGGTCTCGGCAATCCACACCGCCCCGGCCCCCACCGCCAGGCCGGCCGGGCCATGCAGGCGACGCGGCAGCGGTTGGGTCGTCAGTTCGCCTCCGCCCAGGCGCAGCGTGCGCAGGCGGCCGTTGCCGGTATCGGCAATCCACAGCAGCGGCGCATCCGGGCTCAGCGCGATGGCCTGCGGGAACTGCAGGCTGGCTTGGGCGCGGGGACCGTCTTCACTGCCGAAGCGCCAGGGCCCCTGCCCGACCAGGGTCTGCACCAGGTCGCCACGCAGCTGAAGCGCGCGGATCGAGGAACCCAGCGCATCGGCCACGTACAGCACCTGCTGCACCACGGCGAGCGCGGTGGGCTGGGCGAAGGCCGCCAGATGGCCGCTGCCATCACGCTCGTCAATGGAGCCGCTGCCGGCGCGCCATTGCAGGCTGCGCTGGCCCAGGTGGTAGCTCCAGATGCGGTTGTCGCCGGCCATCGCGATGTGCAGCTGGTTGTCGGCAATGGCCAAGCCGACCGGGTGGTCCAGCGAGACCTGCCGCGGCTGCGCAACCGGACCTTCCACCGGCGCACCGGGACGCCCATTGCCACACAGGGTGTCGACGATGCCGGTCAACAGGTTGATGCGGCGCACGGCATGGTTGCCGGTATCGGCCACGTACAGCGAATCGCGCTCCAGCACCAGCGCCTGCGGGCGATGGAATGCCGCTTCGGCAAGGTTGCCATCCATGAAATCGGCGGTACCGAGGCCGAACTGGCGCAGGATGCGGCCACCGTGGCTGCATTCAAGGATGCGGTGGTGGCCACTGTCGGCGATGTACAGGCGCTCGGTGCTGACTGCCAGCCCCAACGGGAAGCGCAGGGCCTGGCGCGGTTCCGGATGCAGTTCGCTGCCCCCGCGCGACGGCGCCGAAGGGGCTCCCTGGCACAGCGCGTTCAAGGCGCGTTCCAGTTCACCGGGGGCCCCCAGCCCGATCAGCCGTTGCTGCTCCCTGCCCTGTGCATCCAGCAGCACCAGGGTCGGCCAGGCGCTGACGCCGAAGCGGCGCCAGCCATCCCAGTCGGCATCCAGCAGCACAGGCATGGTCAGGCCCTGGCGACGCAGCAGTTTCAGTGCAGCGCTGGCGTCACGTTCGAAATCGAAGCGCGGCACCTGCAGCACCAGCGGCTGCAGCTTGCCGGGGTGGCGCGACAGCCATTGGCCGAACTCGGCCAGGCGTTGCGCGCTCCAGGCGGAGGCCGCATTGACGAACAGCAGCGCGACCGGCCGGCCGCGCAGTTCGGTCAGGGTGCAGGGGGTGGCGTTGAGCCAGGTGGCGAACTCGGGCAGGTCCGGGACGGGCTGGACGTTCATGATCCGATTATGCCGGAGTCGGCGTCATGCAACAGTCGTGCCACTGCACGTTTTGCAGCATCGTCGACCAGCGACCAGACCTGTTCGAAATGATCGCTCCCGCCGGTGTACGGATCGGGGATCGCGATCCGCCCCTGCGCGCCGGACCAGGGCAGGTACAGCGCCAGCCGTTCGCGCTGCGCCACCGACGCCAGGCGACCGGCGTCACGCAGGTTGGCCTCGTCGGCACACAGGATCCAGTCGAAACGCTCGAAATCCGCGGCCTGCAGCTGGCGTGCGCGCAGGCTGCCGATGTCCACACCGTGCCCGCCCGCGCAGGCGATCGCACGCCGGTCCGGTGGCTCGCCCACGTGCCAGTCGCCGGTGCCGGCCGAATCCACCTGCACCCGCCCGGCCAGCGGCGAGGCCTCCAGGCGTGCACGCAGCGCACCTTCGGCCATCGGCGAACGGCAGATGTTGCCGAGGCAGACGACCAGCAGCCTCATCGCGCGGCCATCGCCTGCAGCAGCCGCTCGGCGCGCTCCAGGTCCTCGGGCGTGTCGATGCCCGGCGGGAACGGTTCGGGCGAGATCGCCACACTGATCGGGTAGCCCGCTTCCAGCACGCGCAGCTGTTCCAGCGATTCGACCTGCTCCAGCTGGCCTGGCGGCATCGCCGCGAACCGCTGCAGGAAACCGGCGCGGTAGCCGTAGATGCCGATGTGGCGCAGCCAGTGGTGGCCGTCCGGCAGCGTGTCGCGGCTGCGTGCAAAGCCGTCGCGGTGCCAGGCGATCGGCGCGCGGCTGAAGTACATCGCCTCGTTGCGCACGTTGCGCACCAGCTTGACCACGTTCGGGTCGAACAGCGTAGGCGCGTCCTCGACGGCGGTGGCCAGGGTCGACATCGGTGCAGTGCCGTTGGCCAGTACCTCGGCCACGGCGCGGATGCCGGCCGCCGGTGCGAACGGCTCGTCGCCCTGCAGGTTGACCACCACCGTGTCATCGGCCCAGCCGGCAATGCGTGCGCACTCGGCCAGGCGATCGGTGCCGGACGCATGCGACGCAGCGGTCATTGCCACCTTCACCTCGGCCAGCCCGGACAGCGCATCGGCAATGCGCTGATCGTCGGTCGCTACCCAGACCTCCCGGGCGCCGGCCTGCAGCGCGCGGCGCGCCACGTGCAGTACCAGCGGTTCACCACCCAGCAGGCGCAACGGCTTGCCGGGCAGCCGCGAGGCGGCATAGCGAGCCGGGATGGCGACGACGAATTCGGTCATGGGGCGGTACTCGGCAGACTCGTTACAAGGGGAATGCGGCCGGCGGCGCGTGAATGCAAGCGCCGCTGCGCCGCTCAGTTCGGTCGCAGCTTGTCCAGGCGGTCAGTCAGCGCCACCCAGAACGCGGCGGGCAACTCGGCGCGCAGCGGAACCGCGTAGTGCCAGTCGTTGCCGAACGCCCGGCATTTCACCGCATCCTTTTCGGTCATCAGTACCGGCAGCTGGCTGCCGAAGGACAGGTCCTGCGGCTGATAGGCCTGGTGGTCGGCGAACGCATGCGGCACGACGCCGATGCCACGCGCGCGCAGCATGTCGAAGAAGCGCTGTGGATAGGCGATGCCGGCCACCGCATGCACGCGCTGGCCCTTGAAGTACGCCAGCGGGCGCGCGCGGCCACCGGCCAGCGGCTGCGCACTGTCGATGTGCAGGGCCATCGGCCACTGGCCGAAGCCACAGGCCTGTGCCGCAGTCTCCTCATCGGCCTGACCGAGATTGACCACGCGGAAATCGCATTCGCTGGCGCGGCTGACCGGCTCGCGCAGCGGCCCGGCCGGAATCATCCGGCCATTGCCATAGCGACGCTGCGCATCGACCACTTCGATCTCGATGTCGCGCGCCAGCCGGTAGTGCTGCAAACCGTCGTCGCAAACGATCACATCGCAGCCGGCCTCGATCAGCGCCTTGCCGGCAGCAACCCGATCACTGTCCACGCGCACCGGCACGCCGGTCTTCCAGGCGATCAGCACCGGCTCGTCACCGCCCTTGGCGGTTGGCGTGTCGGCCCGCACCCACAGCGGCTTGTCGGCGTCTTCGCGACCATAGCCGCGGCTGGCCACGCCCGGCTTCCAGCCGGCGGCACGCAGGCGCTCCACCAGTGCGATGGTCAGCGGCGTCTTGCCAGTGCCACCGGCGGTGATGTTGCCAACCACGATGACCGGCACCGGCAGCGTGTAACGCTTGCGCCAGCCACGCCGATAGGCGCGCCGGCGCAGCGCGGTGACGCCGGCGTACAGCGGTGCCAGCAGGCGCATCGCCCACGGAACCGGGCTGCCGTCGTACCAGTACGCCGGGGTCTGGGTACCCTTGCCGGCCATCAGTCCTGCCTTTCGCGGAACTGCATGCTGTGCAGATGCTGGTACAGGCCGCCCAGCTCGAGCAGCTCCTTGTGGGTGCCGCGTTCAACGATGCGGCCATGGTCCATCACCAGCACCTGGTCGGCATGCTCGATGGTCGACAGCCGGTGCGCGATGACCAGCGTGGTGCGTTCGGGCATCAGGCGCTGCAGCGCGTCCTGCACCAGGCGCTCGGATTCGTTGTCCAGCGCCGCAGTGGCTTCGTCGAGGATCAGGATCGGGGCGTCGCGCAGGATCGCGCGGGCGATCGCCAGGCGCTGGCGCTGGCCACCGGACAGCAGCGCGCCGTTCTCGCCTACCGGCGTCTGCAGCTGCTGCGGCATGCGTGCGATGAACTCCCACGCGTTGGCGGCTTCGGCCGCCGCGCGGATCTGCTCGTCGGTCGCTTCCATGCCATAGGCGATGTTGGCGGCGATGGTGTCATCGAACAGCATCACCTTCTGCCCGACGATCGCCACCTGCCGGCGCAGGTCAGCCAGCGGATAGTGATCCAGCGCCACGCCATCGAGGGTGATGACGCCGCCACTGGGCTCGTAGAAGCGTGGCACCAGCCGGATCAGGCTGGTCTTGCCGCTGCCGGAACGGCCGACAATGGCCGTCACCGTACCCGGCCTGGCAACGAAACTGATGTCGTCCAGGGCGATGCCACTGTCTTCGCGGTAGCGCAGCATGACGTGGTCGAACGCCAGTTCGCCACGCACGCGTTGCACGCGGTGCTGGCCTTCGTCGCGCTCCACCGGCATGTCGAGGATGCCGAACAGGCGCTCGGCGGCGGACACGCCGCGCGAAATCGAGGTCTGCACGCTGGTCAGGCGCCGCAGCGAAGGAATGATCGCCATCATCGAGGTCATCAGGCCCATGAACTGGCCGGCATTGAGGCGGCCGGCCAGGGCTTCGCGGGTCGACACCCAGACGATCACCGCCAGCGCCAGTGCGGCCAGGAACTGCACCACGCTGGACGCCGCTGCGCGGGTCACCTCGACCTTCATGTTCAGCGCCAGCATGCGGTTGGCCAGGCGCGAGTAGCGCGAGATCTCATGCTGCTGGGTGCCGTGCACCTTCACTTCCTGCTGCGCCGCCAAGGACTGCTCGGCGGTCTGCGCCATCGTGCCCATGCCGTCCTGGATGCCGCGGCTGATGCGACGATAGCGCTTGCCCACGTAGGACACGATGGCACCGATCAGCGGCACCACCAGCAGCATCGCCAGGGTTACCTTGACGCTCATCTGCAGCATCACCGCCAGCATCGCGATGATGGTGAGGGTATCGGCCACCACGGTCTTCAGCGCGTCGGCGCTGGCTTGGGTGACCTGCTCGGTATCGAAGTTCAGGCGGCTGACCATCACCGGCGTTGCTTCGGTGTCGAAGTGCGACGACGGCAGGTGCAGGTACTTCTGCAGCACCTGCTCACGCAGGTCGCGGACCACGCTGCGGCCGGTCTTGGCCAGCGTATAGTCGCTCACCCAGGTGGCCACGCTGCGCATCAGGAACAGGCCGAGGATGGTCAGCGGCAGGACCACGGCCGCGCGCGGCTGCGGATCGACAAACCCCTCGTTGACCAGCGGCTCCATCAGCTTGGTGAAGTGATAGCCGGCCAGGGCTTCGACCACCATGGCGATGACCGCGCCCACCATGAACACCCAGTAGGTGCGGGTGTAGCCCAGCAGACGTTTGTAGATCGGCCACACCGGCGCGTGATGGGAACTCATGGACGCACCTCTGGCGCAGTTGCAATGGCGATACGACGGAAACCGAGCTGACCGAGCGCGTCCTGCGCAGTCACCACGGCCTGGTAGGGGGTGCGTGCGTCGGCGCGCAGCAGCACCGGCTGGCTGCGATCGCTGCCGGCGACCGATGCGATGGTCTGCTTGACCGACTCGACATCGCTGCGCAGCACTTCCTGGTCATTGATGAAATAGCGGCCTTCGGCGTTGATCAGCACGCTGAGCGAGCGCGGCGGCTCGTTGCTGGGCTGCTGGCTGGCGGTCGGCAGCTGCACCTGCAGCGTCGAGCGCGCATCGAAGGTGGTGGTGACCACGAAGAAGATGATCAGCACCAGGATGACGTCGATCAGCGGCACCAGATCGATATGCGGCTCATCCTGGGATCGGTCATTGCCGATACGCATCGATCAGGCCTTCGCCGTGGCAGCGTGGGCTGGCCGCGCCGGCGCGGCCGGGTTCATCACCCCGGGGCGGCCGTCGAGCGTATCCAGCAGGGCACTGGCTTCCTGTTCCATTTCCACCACATAGCCGTGGATCCGGCCCTTGAAATAGCGATGGAACATCAGCGCCGGGATGGCCACGATCATGCCGGTGGCGGTGCACACCAGCGCCTTGCCGATGCCGCCGGCCAGCTGGTTCACGTCGCCCACGCCATGGTCGAGGATGCCCAGGAACATCTGGATCATGCCGATCACGGTGCCCAGCAGGCCCAGCAGCGGGCCGGCCGAGGCGATGGTGCCCAGCGCGTTGAGGAAGCGCTCCATGCGGTGCACCAGGTGGCGCCCGGTGTCCTCGATCCGCTCACGGATCTGGTCGCGCGGGCGGTTGCGCGCTTCCAGCGCAGCGGCCAGCAGCGCGCCCAGCGGCGAGTTGGCGCGCAGGGTCTGCAGGTGCGCCGGGTCAAGCTTGCCGCGTGCGGCCCAGTTGCGCACTTCCTGGCCAAGCCCGGGCGGCAGCACTTCCGTTCGCCGCAGGGACCAGAAACGCTCCAGGATGATCGCCAAAGCCAGTACGCCCAACAGCAGCAGCGGCACCATTGGCCAGCCACCGGCCTTGACCAGTTCCCACACGTTTCAACCCTCCGGCCCAACGGCCGCTTGTTCGTTCGGCGATAGGATAGCAGCCGACCGCGCCCGCCCAGCGGCATCCCACCACCGGGATGCGTGGATACGCTGTTCACGCAGCTGCAGCCCTTGTGCACCAAGCCATATGCGGATCGCCCCGGAATCGGCCGTGGCCAGTACCTCGGCCCCTTGCGCCTGCCAGCGCTGGACCACGTCCTGGCGAGGGTGCCCGAAGCGGTTGCGGTGCCCGGCCGAGACCACCGCCAGCCGTGGCGCCACAGCCTCGACCCACGGCGCGCTGGAGCTGCCGCCGCTGCCATGGTGCGGCACCAGCACCACATCCGCCTTCAGCGCTGCCGGAGACGCCTCCAGCAGCGTCCGCTCGGCCGGCCGGCCGATGTCACCCGGCAGCAGGACCACGCCGTGGCGGCTGGCGATGCGCAGCACGCAGCTGTCTTCGTTCTCGGCCTGACGGCTGCCCGGCGCCGGGTGCAGGACCTGGAAATCTACCCCGTCCCACTGCCAGCGCAGCCCCTGCTGGCAGGGCGTGGCGCCAGCGATGGTGCTGCCCGGTGGCGCCAGCAGCTGCAGTCCGGGCAGCTGCCGTCGCAGGCTGGACAGGCTGCCGGTGTGATCAAGATGATCATGGCTGAGCATCACCTGCCGGGGCGGCGCCTGTCCGAGCGCGCGCAGGGCCGGGACCAGAATGCGCTCGTTACCCTCGCCGCCGGTCGGAGGCCCTACGTCGTACCAGAGCGCGTGCCGCGCTGTACGCACCAGCACCGCTGTGCCCTGCCCCACATCGTGCACCAGCAGCTCCAGTTCCCCCTCGGCCGGTGCATGCCGCGCCGGCCACAACAGCGGCAGGCACAGCAGCAGGCCCGCCAGGCCACCGCCGGCGCCGCGTGGCAGCAGCCACCAGAACACCCCCACCAATGCCGCCGGTACGGCCCAGCGCGGCGCCTCGGCCAACCACCACATGGCCTGCGGGTGCAGCGCCAGTGGCTGCAGCGCCTGCCAGCTCAGCTCGAACAGCCAGGCCGCAGCACGCCAGGACCAGCGGCCGGCTCCCTCGTGCAGCGCATGCAGCCCCGTACCCAGCAACGACAACGGCACCACCAGCAACGTCCACCACGGAATGATCGGCAGGTTGACCAGCGGCCCCAACCGCGCGGTGCCGCCGAACAGGGCCACGCACAGCGGCAACAGGCCGAGGCTGGCCACGCCCTGGGCGGCCAGGAAGCCACGCAGGCCCCCACCGGCACCCTCCGGCCCGGTTCGCGGCAGGCACCACAGCAGCCACAGCACCCCGCCAAAGCTGAGCCAGAAGCCGGCCGACAACACCGACAGCGGCGCCGGCAGCAGCATCACCATCGCGGCCAGGGCCAACCCCTGCCCCGCACCCACCGGGCGACGTCCGGCACGGGCCAGTGCCACCAGCCCGATCATCAGCGCCGCGCGTACCGTTGGCAGCGCGCCGCCGGCGGCCACGGCATAGGCGGCTGCGGCCAGCGCTGCACCCCATGCCGCCGCCTGCGGCCGTGGCCAGCAACGTCCCAGCACCGGGCACAGCCACCACGACAAGCGGCACAGCAGTACCCCGAAGCCCGCCACCACGCCCACGTGAAAACCGGAAATGGCGACCAGATGGGTCAGGCCCAGCGCGCGCAGGTGTTCCCAGTCGGCATCGGACAGCCCGCGGGTATCGCCCAGCGCCAAGGCCTGCACGAACCGCGCGGCAGGATGTGCCACCTGCGTAGCGATGGCGTCACTGCTGCGCTCGCGCCAGGCTGGCAGGCCCTGCGCAGGCGCGCGCTCACGCGCAGCCCCCGGGTCGCGTACCGTGCCATTGCCGGAGATGTCGCGCAGCAAGGCATGGCGTTCGCCATCGAAGCCGCCGGGATTGATCCGCGAACGTGGCGCACGCACGCGCAGCGGCAACTGCCAATGCGATCCCGCACGAACCGCATGCCGCCCACCCTCGGCCTCGTGCGCTGACGACCCGCGCCACGGATCGTTCCAGGTGACCTGCAGGCGCTTGCCGCGCAGCGCTGGCAGCGCATCGGCCTCATCCACGTGCAACACGAAACGGGTGTAGCCGGGCCCCCGCTGCGGAAGATCGGCGACTCGTCCGCTCACCCGCACATCCTGCGGCGGCGCGCCGGGTGGCAGCTGGCCGTGCAGCGCCCAATGCCCGTGCAATGTTGCCCATGCCAGGCCGAGCACGATTGCAGCCCAGGGGCGGCCGCGCCAGCGCAGCAGCCAGCCCGCGCCGCCGGCAACCGCCATCGGCGCGCTCAGCCACAGCGGCAGCAGCGCCGGCATCTGCACGCAGGCCAGCGCGCCCAGCACCAGGCCGGCAGCGCAGCCGGGGCCGAACAGGGCCGGCGCGGAACGTTCGGAAGCCATTCCATCAGCCTGCCGCCAGGCGCTACAGGCTGCCTATCGGGGTTTCCCCCGCGCGGCTGTCAGCGCCGGACGGTGCCGCGATGGAAGTTGACCCGGAAGCTGGCACCACCGCCGGTGGCCTCGCCGACACTGACCGAGCCGCCGTGATGCTGCACGATTTCCTTCACCAGATGCAGGCCGAGGCCACTGCCGCTGCCCGCCGCGCGAAGGCGATGGAACGGCTCGAAGATCGCTTCACGGTCACTCACCGGAATACCGGCGCCCTGATCGCTGACTTCCAGAAGGCCACGTGCATCCAGGCGCACGCAGATGGTGCCGCGCCCGCCGCCGTGGACGATGGCGTTGTGCACCAGGTTGGCGATCACCCGCCCCAGCGCCAGGCTGTCGCCATGGATCCACACGGGCGACTCCGGCGCATCCACCTCGAAGCCATAGCCGGCGCCGACCACCAGTGGCGCCAGATCGGCGGCCGCTTCACGCACCAGCAGCGCCAGATCCAGCCGCTGCAGTGCGCCGACATTGCGATCGAGCCGCTGCAGGTCAAGCAGGTGCTCGGCGACGTTGCCGAGCCGCGCCACGTCGGTCAGCAGCTGCGATTTCAGCTCACCCTGCGGCAGCTGCGACAAGCGCGCCTGTACCACTGCAATCGGCACCCGCAGTTCGTGCGCGGCATCGGCGAGGAACTTGTCACGTGCTGCATAGCCCTGCTGCACCTTGTCGATCGCGTCGTTGAAAGCTTCCACCAGCGGCGCGACCTCGGTCGACACCAGCTGCGCATCCAGCCGCGCACCCGGCTGGCCGATATCCAGCTCCTTGGCCTGCTGTGCGGACCGACGCACGCCGCGCATCGCACGGTGGATCACGGTCGGCATCACCAGCAGCGTGATCACGATCAGCGGCATGAAGAACCACAGGCCGATCAGGCGCAGCACCATCAGTGCGCCGTCCAGCAGCCCGCCCTTCGGCGCCCCGCCCACCATCACCGTGATGCGCCGCCCATCCTCGTTGCGGATCATCACCCGCGCAACGTCCAGATAGGGCGGCACCAGTGAACCCAGTTCGGTGGCGCCCACCGTCGGCAAGCGTGCCAGCAACGGGGCGTGGACCGCAGGAATCGTGCCGCGCTCCAGCCACGTGCCCCTGTCATCAACCGCCGCGAACCAGAGGTTGCCCCCCGCCCCTGCATTGAGCCTGTCCCAACGCGCCTGGTCCAGTACCAGCCGGCCGCCTTCGCTGTGCACGGCTTTGGCTACCGCCTCGGCCGTGAACATGTCCATTCCCCAAGTGTCCTTGTCGCCCCAGGTCAGGATCAACGCGGCCACCGCGAACAACACAGTGAAGGCCTGCGCCAGGAACAACCGCCAGGCCAGGCCGAGCGTGATGGAGCGGATCGGTCGGGTCATCTCACGCCTCCGCCAGCAGATAGCCGACGCCGCGGATCACATGGATCTCCACACCGGCCCCGGCCTGCTGCAGCGCCTTGCGCAGCTTGGAAATGTGCGCGTCGAGTGCATTGGACTGGATCTCGTCATCAAACCCGTACACCGCCGCTTCCAGCGCGCTGCGTGTGACCGTGCGCCCCTGGCGCATCGCAAGCGCCTGCAGCACCAGCACCTGGCGCCGGGGCAGTGCCAGCGGCTGGCCTCCCACCTGCGCCTGCAGCGATTCGAAGTCGAATTCCAGCCGCCCCAGGTGCAGGCGCGGCGTCACCATCGCCGAGGGCCGCCGTGAGACTGCACGGATCCGCGCCATCAGTTCCTCGATCGCCACTGGCTTCACCAGGTAGTCATCGGCCCCCACATCCAGGCCCTCGACCTTGTCTGACAACGTGCCCTTGGCGGTCAGCATGATCACCGCTAGGTTAGGCCGCAGCGCACGCGCGGTGGCGACGAACGCCGCGCCATCGCCATCGGGCAGCTGGCGGTCGAGCAACATCAACTGGTGTACCGGTTCGCGCAGCGCGATCGTAGCTTCGGCCAGGCTTCCAACCACGTCGGCGACCACGCCCTGCCGCTCCAGGCCCGATTGCAGGGCTCGGGACAGATCGGGATCGTCTTCGACCAGGAGGATGCGCATCAGGGGGTTCGGCTACCGGAAACGCTGCCGATCATAGTGCCTTGCGCCGGGTTTGGGCGCCTTCGCGTGCCGATTGCCGACGCGCAATGTTCTGACAATGTTGCGCCCGCACCATGCACAGCCATCCTCCGCAAAGTGGCTGATCGATGCCGTTGCTGCCCCCGACCCTGCTGCGCCTGTTGCTGTTCTCCGCTGCCATCAGCTTTCCGTTGGCCGCCAACCAGCGGTTCGCGATGCAGTAAAGGACAGCCCGATGGCGCGGCGTGGGACACAGACGTCGGCCTTCGTTTCCCTGATGCGCTCGTTCTGAGCGAGCGCCCGTTACAGACAAGGACACCCCTCATGGCCTGCGTCTCCGCCCCCCTCGAAGCCCATGCGATCCTGTGTGCTCCCGACCTGGACAGCGCAGAACGTGCGTATCTGGGCCTTATGCCCGATCTGGAGCATGTGGATGCGCTGGCACGCCGCGCACTCGGGCTTTCGCGCGTCGCCGATGCGGCACGCACCTACGCGCTGTCGATGACCCTGGTCGGGCTGCGCCTGCAGGAACTTGAGATGAGCGAAGCGACCGCAAAGGAGCACCGCCAGGCTACGCTGCACAGCCTGCGGCAGGTCTTCAACGCCTGAGCGCAGGGGCACGATGGCTCAGCGGAAGGTGGCCCAGGCCAGCACCGCAGCCAGCAGAGCTACCCAGACCACGGCCTTGAAGGTGCCTTCCAGCATGTTGCCGCCGAACAGCAGCTCGACGAATGGATTGGTCCGGGGAGCCGGAACATGCTCGCTCATCTGAGACGGATCCTGAGAGTGGTAGGGACGCGCACGCCACGGCGACGCGCGGAACGTCTGCTTAACAACTCGCGCCGCAATTCGGGTATGTTCCGGACAACGCTGCGTTCAAGGATGATCAATGCTCAAGCGCGCCCTGGTTCCTGTTGCTGCCCTGCTGCTGTCGGCTTTGATCATCGCGCTGGGATGGCAGAACCGCCAGTTGCGGCAGATCAACGAGCAGATGGCCGCCCAGCTGCAGGCCATGCAGCATGAGGCGCATGGCCTGGCGCTGGGCACGCGTGCCGATACGTTGGCATTGAAAACCACTCAGCGCACCCGGGTGATGATCGGCGGCGAACGCAGCACTGCCCAGATCCTGTACTTCTTTTCCACCGCCTGCCGCTATTGCCTGGCCTCGATGCCGCAGCTGCAGCAGATTGCTGGCGGACGTGGCACCAGCGAGCTGGTCGGCGTGGGCCTTCCTCCCTACGATGAACTGGCCGACTACGCCGGCAAGCACGATCTGCGCTTCCCGATTGCCATCGACAGCGACGGCGATGCCGCCAGACGCTACCGCGCCACGGTCACACCGATGCTGGTGGTGCTGGCTGCAGATGGCAGCGTGGCCTACAAACACGTCGGCCAGCTCGATGAGCAGGTCGTGCAGGCCGCCATGAAGTCGCTGGCGCCTCGCCTTGCATTGCACTGAGGCGCCACGCGCCCGATCCGCGCGCCCGCCCTCGCCACCAGATTCGCGCCACAACCGGCACTCCGGTGCCTTCGGCAACTGCAACACCAACGCCAACCAAGGAGATACACATGATCGGAAAGAAGGTCCTTTCGTCCGTCGCCGGTATCGTCGTTGTCGCCGCGCTGTCGTTCGGCGCGTCCCAGGCCTTTGCGAAGCCAACCAAGGCTGGCTTCGCGCCGGGCTGCACCTACACGCCGGGCTGCGTTTTCGGCGGCAACGGGACAATCGGTGGTACCCGCATCTGCTGCCAGCCGAACTGACCTGTGCAAGGCCGTCCCGCAAACGGCCTACACCGTGCATTTCCACACCTGAAGGAGCCACGCATGATCGGTAAGAAGAAGCTGTTCTCGTCTGTCGCCGGTATCGTCGTTGTCGCGGCCATGGCCTTCGGCACCAGCCAGGCCTTTGCCGTTGCGCCCAAGACCGGCTATGCGCCCGGTTGCGAGCCGCATCCGAGCTGCCCGTTCGGCAACTCCGGCAAGCCTGGCCAGGTGCTGTGCTGTGATCCGCTGTAATCGAAGCCGAGCTGCGGGTCGCCAGCGCTGACCCAGCGCAGCGGTGTTGATCGGCGCCCACCCGCATTGGGCATCGCGCCGGGCCGTCTCTTGGGGCGGCCCGGCACTTCCGGCCCCGGATTCATCCTTCCCCGGGCGCCTTGGCGCGCGCTTTACCGGCTTTCGTCGCATACCGGTTTCACACCGCAGGGGGCAGTGCCACGCTGGACTCCCTTCTCCGGAGCACCGTGCCATGCCGATGCTTGCCCTGCTGCTGTTGTGCGCTGGCCTGTTCGGCCGCGATACCGACGCCGGGGATGCTTCCCTGCGCAGCCAGATCCTGCAGGCCGAGGCTGGGCAGGCAGGAGCATCCCCAATGCCGGATGAGAAAGCAGACCCGGCCACCCTTCAGCTTTACCGGCTGCGCCAGGATCGCGTGCTGCGCGTGGGCAACCAGCCCCTGCGGGCGGACACCCCGCAGCAGCGCACCGGCTCGGCACGCGTTGCGCAGGTCTGGGAATGCGTGGACGGGCATTGGCGGCTGCAGCGCATGATCAGCATCGACGAATGGGTGGCCCAACGCTGACCGCTGGCTGCAGCCCACTGGCGCAAACGAAAAAAGCCGGCCCGGGGCCGGCTTTCATTCTGATCCACCGTTGCACCGGCAGTGCCGGGAGCCAGGTGGTGGGCGGTACAGGGTTCGAACCTGTGACCCCTACCATGTCAAGGTAGTGCTCTACCGCTGAGCTAACCGCCCATCTTGTTCTTGCCGCCCGAAAGCTGGCCTTGCTACGTAAAAACCCGGCGCCAGGGCCGGGCTTTGCATTTCACGACAGCCCTCTTCCGAGGACTTCGTGGTGGGCGGTACAGGGTTCGAACCTGTGACCCCTACCATGTCAAGGTAGTGCTCTACCGCTGAGCTAACCGCCCGTTTTTGCTTCTGAACGTTCGCGATTGCGTCGGTGCAGGCCGCGTATATTACGTATGCCCGCCGTGAAGTGCAATACTTTCGTGAAGAAGATGCTGCACTGCCGCGTTCAGCCCAGACTCGCCTCCTTCAGCTGCCTGATCTGGTCGCGCACGCGGGCCGCGTCCTCGAATTCGAGGTCCTTCGCATGCTGGTACATCTGCTGTTCCAGCGCCTTGAGACGGGACGCCAGCTGGGCCGGGCTGAGCGAGCCATAGTCGCCCCCGTCCTCGGCCACGCCAGGCCTGCCCTTGCCCTTGCCCTTCTTCGCTTCCTTCTCTGCCGCATCCGAACGCGCGCCTTCCAGCACGTCGACGATCGGGCGCGCCACCGAGCGCGGCACGATGCCATGTTCCTCGTTGTACTCGACCTGTTTGGCACGACGGCGGTCGGTCTCATCGATCGCGGCCTGCATCGAACGGGTGATCTTGTCCGCATACAGGATCGCCTTGCCACGCACGTTGCGCGCGGCACGGCCGATGGTCTGGATCAGCGAACCGGTGGAACGCAGGAAGCCCTCCTTGTCGGCATCAAGGATCGCCACCAGCGATACCTCGGGCATGTCCAGGCCTTCGCGCAGCAGGTTGATGCCGACCAGCACGTCGAACTTGCCCAGCCGCAGGTCGCGGATGATCTCCACGCGCTCGACCGTGTCCACGTCCGAGTGCAGGTAGCGCACGCGGATACCATGTTCGGTGAGGTATTCCGTGAGATTCTCGGCCATGCGCTTGGTCAGCGTGGTGACCAGCACGCGGTCGCCCGCCTTGATGCGCGCGTTGGCCTCGCTCATCAGGTCGTCGACCTGGGTACCGACCGGGCGGATCTCCACCACCGGGTCGATCAGGCCGGTCGGGCGCACCACCAGTTCGGTGATCTCGTCACCGGCTTCACGCAGTTCATAGGGCCCGGGCGTGGCCGACACGTAGATGCTGCGCGGGCAGCGCTCCTCCCACTCCTCGAAGCGCAGCGGGCGGTTGTCCAGCGCCGACGGCAGGCGGAAACCGAATTCGACCAGGGTCTCCTTGCGCGAGCGGTCGCCCTTGAACATGGCGCCGATCTGCGGAATGGTCACGTGCGATTCGTCGATCACCAGCAGTGCATCCGGCGGCAGGTAATCGAACAGGGTCGGCGGCGGCTCGCCGGCATTCTTGCCGGTCAGATGCCGGGAGTAGTTCTCGATGCCGTTGCAGTAGCCAACCTCGGCCATCATTTCCAGGTCAAACTGGGTGCGCTGGGCCAGGCGCTGCGCCTCCACCAGCTTGTTCTGCGCGTACAGCTGCTCCAGCCGCTCCTTCAGCTCCACCTTGATCGTCTCGATCGCTGCCAGCACGCGCTCGCGCGTGGTCGCGTAGTGTGTCTTCGGATAAACAGTGAAACGCTGCATGTTGCGCAGCGTCTCGCCGGTCAGCGGGTCGAACAGTGTGATCTTCTCGACCTCGCCATCGAAAAGTTCCAGGCGCAGCGCCTCGCTGTCCGACTCGGCCGGGAACACGTCGATCACTTCGCCACGCACGCGGAACGTACCGCGCTGCAGCTCGTACTCGTTGCGCGTGTACTGCAGCTGGGTGAGGTGATTGATCAGGTCGCGCTGGTCGATGCGCTCGCCCTTGGACAGTATCAGGCGCAGCGACAGATAGTCCTCGGGTGCACCCAGGCCATAGATCGCCGACACCGTGGCCACCACGATCGCATCCGGGCGCGACAGCAGGGTCTTGGTTGCCGCCAGCCGCATCTGCTCGATGTGCTCGTTGATCGAACTGTCCTTTTCGATGAAGGTGTCCGACGACGGCACGTAGGCTTCCGGCTGGTAGTAATCGTAGTAGCTGACGAAGTACTCCACCGCGTTGTGCGGGAAGAATGCCTTGAACTCACCGTACAGCTGCGCCGCCAGCGTCTTGTTCGGCGCCATGATCAGCGTCGGCTTCTGCACGTTCTGGATGACGTTGGCGATGGTGTAGGTCTTGCCCGAACCGGTGACGCCCAGCAGGGTCTGCTTGGCGATGCCCGCTTCGAAGTTGCTGGTCAGCTTTGCGATGGCATCAGGCTGGTCGCCTGCCGGCGAATACGGCGAGACGAGTTCAAAACGGTCGCTCATGGTGTTGCCAGTTCCCGGGAAGAGTGAGTATACGGGGCAAGCGGTGACGGCCAGCTGAGGGGTTTCCGGGCAGGCGGGCGCGGCAGTGCCTGATGGCGCCGGCGACGCTGGACGAGGGAGGCTGGACTCATGCGCCACTGCCCAATCCCCAGCCCTACGGCGCCGCGAGGCATGCACCTGGTCGAACTGATGGCGGTGGTGGCCGTGTCGGCCGTGCTGCTGGCCGCCGGATGGCCCACCCTGCATTCGATGCTGTTGCGGCAGCGTGCGGACGCCACCCGTATCAACCTGCAGTCCGGACTCGCTGCTGCGCGCTACCAGGCGATCATGCGCCGAAACTTGATCGGCATCTGCGCAAGTACCGATGGCCACCACTGCGGCGACGACTGGAGCCAGGGGTGGGTCATCTACAGGACGAGCGGCCGGCGCGAACCACCCTCTTCTGCCGACGCTATTCTGATGCACCAGGCAGGCTTTCCGAACATCAAGATCCGGGGAACCACCAGCAGTGGCCGGCCGCAGCTTTACTTCCAACCGGATGGCCGCAGCCCTGGAGCCAATCTGACGCTGCGCATCTGCGCGGACGGCCGTGAGCACTCCCGGATAATCGTCAGCAACAGCGGGCGCGTCCGATCAACACGGACCAGGACCGATCGACCCTGCTAACAACAAAAAAGGCCTGCGGATGACCGCAAGCCTTTGATGCGTATAACCTGGCGCCCGAAGTTGGACTCGAACCAACGACCCCCTGATTAACAGTCAAGTGCTCTAACCGGCTGAGCTATTCGGGCGGGGAGGCGCATTGTAATCACCTCGATCAGAGAGTGCAACACTCCTGCCCACGACGCCCGCCGGCGCACTTTTCCTGCATCACCAGCATTCGGACAGCGTGCCCTTGGATGTCTTCACATTGGCCTGGTTGAGGGACAGGTCACCACACTTGTCTTCGGCCTGAGCATTGGCAGCCGTCGCCGTAAACGTAAACGTCGATTGCGCGGTTTCCATGGACAAGGTGTAGGCCGCAGTGCCGCCCTCGCGTGGCGAGTTGATGGAATCAGCTCCGCCCGGGAAGGTGAAGCCCACATAGGTGTTGTTGATGGTGTGGTAGCGCTCGGCCAGCTGCGCATACTCCACCAGATCGGCCTTGGCCTGCGCACGCCGCGACTTTCGCACATGTTCGCTGTAGTTCGGGTACGCGATCGCAGCGAGGATCGCCACGACTGCCACCACGATCATCAGTTCAATGAGAGTGAATCCGCGGGCCAGGCGGCCAGGGGCGGACGTCGTGTGCATTGCAGCAACTCCATTGATCGACGAAGCACGGACACTACTCACTGGATCTGCCTCCACGACTGGCGACCACACGGGTAAGGCAAGTACATCGGTTTTGCACCTGCCACCGAAATCTGCATCAGGCAGGCCTCGCCCGGCGGCGTCGGTGGAGGAGTCCCTGGTTCACCCGGATCCGGCGGCGCAAGGCGAGGGACAACAGAGGTCGTGACATCCCTGACCGGTGCGTTGCCGCCCGTTTCCAGGGGTACACCGGCCGTACCTGCCCCCGGCGACGTGCCGTCCGGTGCACCGAAGCGCACCTGCGACATTGCCGCTTCGCCACTGCCGGCCTGCAGGCCAAACACCCAGTTCGCGCCATCCACCGAGCAGCCCTTGGCCTCGGACGGGATATAGGTGGGCATGAACACCACTCCGGAAACGATGCGCGGATTGCCGACCGCACGCTCCTTGTTGGACAGCGTTACGGTCCAGCCGCGGCTTAGCGCCGGAACAGTGCCCGGAAGCAGGGTGCGAACGCCATTCTCAAATTGCGCCGCGAACGGGCGCAGATTGGCCGACGTCAGCGTAGCACTGGGCTGCCCGGTTTCAACGTCATTGATGCCATACAGCGCCTGCACCGCAGCGTCGTTCTCATCGCCGTAGTACGAGAAGCTGCCGGTGCCGAAGATCAGCATCACGCCACCGGATGGGCCTGTGGTTACCGTCAAGCCGCCGGTGATGGGTTGGCGATAGGTTCGCTTGTCACTGCGATCGACATGGGTATCGGTGGTGAACAGCGGAACCGTCGGTGCCGCGTCGGCACGCAGGTCGAACTTCCAGACCGCTCCGCGCTTGTCAGCACCATAGACGGTATCAGCAAGACCATCGCGGACCCGTTCGTTCTGTCCAGCCCCACCCCAACGATCCACCACCACAATGTTGCCCAGCCCATTGCTGCCGGCAGGCAGATCCGTACCCGACTCGACCGCCTCGATCATGCGGATGGTCGGCGTATTGCCAGCCGCCATGTCGACCACGAACAACACGGCTTTTCCGCTCTTGCTTTCATAGCCATTGCCAAAGATCGCCCGGAAGCCCACCGAGCCGTCAGAGTTCTTCATCGGCACGATCACCGGCTTGCCCAGCACGTAGCCGATATTGTTCCTTACGTCCTCATCCAGCGAGGCATTGAGATCACTGATCTCCCACAGCAGCGAACCGGTGCCGCCGAAGCTGGCCGGATCAGACACATCCAGCGCGAACACGCTGCGCCCACCGGCACCCGCCGTGCCGACCAGCGAGGTCGTCCAGCTTCCGCCGCTGTAGGTATCACTGATCGTCACCGGGCCATCGACATAGTAGCGATGCTGGAAGCGCTGGACGTTCTGGTTGGTGGGATCGTTGGGCAGCAACAGATTGCCCATATGACCCAACGACGTGGATGGGATATAGGCAAACAGCTCCTTGCCACCATCGCTGTCCATCTCGCCATCCGCGCCCATGCCGCCATCAAAGGCGTGCAGCATCCCGTCGTTGGCAGCCGCGTAGACCATGTAGCGTCGGTCATTGCGCTTGGTGACCATATAGTCGGCATAACTGGTGCCCATCGCGCCTGGCAGGCGACGGAAACCGTAGTCATCCAGCGGCGAACTCAGGGCCGGCGTAGAGGTGATGATGTCCCCAAGCACTGTGGTACGGTCGCGCAGCTTGCCGCCGCTGCGCTTTTCGTTGGTTGTGTCTCCACGCAGATACGCCACGGCGGTCGCCGAATTCGTGGCGAGCCCTTCGAGTTCCGAGGCACTGCAGATCAGCATGCCCGGATACATCACACTCGACTTGTCGCACAGGTTGGCCAGGCTGACATTACTGCCGGTGAAATCAACCAGTTCACCGTTGCGCCAGAAGCGGATGCGGCGTGATGCGGCCGCTGGCATCTTCGCCGACGCTTCCCATGCCTCCTCCGAGACAATCCTGCGCGTTGATTCGTCCACCTTCAGCGAGTAGGCATGCAGCCTGCCGTACCAGTCGGTGCCGTTGTTGGTCGCCTCGTAGAACGGCTCCACCGACAGCGAGCCCACGCCGATACGAGCCCCCGTCAACGAACGCGAGCCGGACGGCGTGGCCCCCTGGGCAACATTGCTGATGATCCGGCGCATGGCAGCGGTGATTTCGCCCGGGCGCGTGGCGTTGACCATCTCGCCGCGGGTGTCATACACCGCGTTCCACAGCTCGTCGACCGCTTCCGGCTTGAGATCCTGCGTCGTGGTCGGGAAATTGGGCTTGACAACATACGGATCTGGGCTGAGCACCCAGGGCCTCTTCGGGTCCGGAAGGTACTTGACGCCGAACTCTTTGCCCTGAGTACCCAGCGTCACACCGTAGAAGTTCATGTGCAGTTTCTTGTTGCAGTCCAATGACGGGTCCGGACTGGAACTGCTGCACTCTGCAGGAACCGGCACAGAGCTGTTATCAAGGTCTTCAATCAGCGGGCCCTTGTAGTAGGGCGCCACCAGGTCCTTCATCAGAGTCTTGTTGCCGCTTTCATTGATATACCCATCAGTGAACAGCATGCCCGCATTCTTCTGGCAGGCCAATAGCACTGGCGCGCCGTCATCCGTGCGCTGGAACTGCTGGCCAAGGTAGTCTGCGGCAGAACGGTTCGGCGTGGTCCCACTGGCTCGCATTCTGCTCATGATGTCGTAAAGCAACTTCGACTTTTCGGTCTCGTCGGTCATGTTGTGCATCTTGACCTGCTCACGATCATTGATTCGGAACCAGCCCACACGCAGGTTCGTAGTGCCATGCAGCGCATTGGTGGCCGCACCGATCAACGCTTCGCGACGGGTCCGATACAGGCTGAACCAGTTGGCGAAGTTCTGCATCGCCTTGTTGTACTTGGCCTGGTCCTTGTTGAAGTTATCCAGTTTGATCTCATACCTGTAGAGCGTACCCGGACGCCCGCCAACGGGGTTGGTCACCGCCACCGGGGATGCGGTATAGCCGTAATCGGCCGGCAGCGAGGCCGGGTTTTCCAGGTAGAACGTGGCTGGATAGAACACCATTGCGGCACTGCAGCTTCTGCTCAGCGTCACCTTCTGATTCAGCACAGCGAAGCCGTCCTTCACACTGCTGTTCCGGCTGGTAATATCGCTGCATCGATTGTTTTCAATCCTCGTATCTTTCGGCAGTTCCATACCGCTATAGAACTGAAAACGCCAGTTTGCGGCTTTTCCGCTCACAACAATGGACGTCATTGTCGAATTGGCAGCGAGATTAAGGATGCCGGTCTTCTTGCCGTCTGGCGTACCCGGTCGCGGATCCAGGGGCGCTGCGGCCGGATCAATCGGATCACTTGGGAAATTGGCAGCCGAACCCGTAAGCCCGGTTTTCCAGGAATCATAGGTCTCGCGAGGATCAAAGTAGGAGCCGTTGACATCCGGAGATCGCACAAAGCCATAGGCATCCAATGGCGGAACTGCCAGATTTGAATCTCGGCCGTAGCTGGGGAAAACATAGTGATACATGTTCCCGGAATCGACATAGCCGTACGCCACATTGCCACTGTAGAAGCTCGTCCCGCTCCAGCGATAGACACCGTCGCGGGTATTGTTCAGCACCTCCCACAGCATCGAGCCGGAATCATCCAGCGCCATCAGGAATGCCGGTGCCGTCTGCACCTGGATGTTCAGCGGCGCCTGCGCCAGCGTACCCTGGCCCTGGGCCGCCATCAGGGTATAGATGAAGTAGCCCCCACCCAGCGCCAGTGCGGCGCCACCTGCGGCCATGAAGCGGAATTTGCGCGAAGCCATGGCCTGCGTCCTCAGAGTTTGAATACGGTATCGATGACCACTGCGGACGAGCTGGCATCCACATCGTCAGTGGCAAATCCGGTGATCTGGTAGATCGGTGTGATGTCTTCCAGTGGCCGCCCCATCTCCAGTGCCGATTCACCAATGACGCAACTGTCGATCTGCCTTACGTTGACGGCAGGGCGAGTATCGTCGCGGCGCTCCACGGCCCAATCGGCCGGGTCAAATCCGTCATCGCAGACCCGCGACACATCGCTGGCCTGTACCAGGCTCTCGTCGCCGACATCCTGGCGATTGGCGATCTGTTCCACCGTGCGCTCGGCTGCACGCACCACACCTTCTGAATTCTGGAACGCCCGGTTGGCGGCTCGGTAGTTGGCTGCCATCTTCTCCTGCATGCCCGCCACCTGCATGCCAGCGATACCCAGCAATGCCAGCAGGATGAGCATGATCAACGCGACATACAACACCGCACCGCGTTGCTGGCGGGGGGCGGTGATGGGTCTGAATGAACGCTGGAAATGGGGCATGATCAGTTTCCGAACAAGCGATTGCGCAGGGCAATCGACACTTCATAACTGGACCGGTAGCGACCGTCGGGCTTGTCACTGTTGGTGAACTCAACGCCGAGCACCGATAGCGCATTGGCCGATTGGGCCGAGGACGACGGCGATGGGCTGCGCGCCAGCAATCCGACCTGCACCTGCCCCACGCGCAACCACTGTGCAGCACCCTCGGCATTGGCATCCGTGCTGACCCCGCCGGCTGCGTCGAGCTGGGTGATGTTGCCGGCCGGCGGAGTGCTGATACTGATGTTGGCAGTGTTGTCCAGGCCGTACATCAGCTGCAGGCTTTCGATGCCTTCCACCAACTCTTCATTGATCGTGTATTCCCCATCGCTGTCGGCACGCGCTCGCCGCAGGCCAGGCTGTTTCGTCTCCGGATTGATACCCACGTAATAGACCATCGACTCGGCGCGATAGAGCATCGTCTGCCCGGTTGGCTGGGCCACGTAGCGCGACAGGTCCAGAGAGGTCGCAGTCACCCGCGCAGCGCTCAACGTGCCTGCGAACACATCGGCATGCCCACAGTCAGCGATGCCGAACAGAGTGGGCGTGCTGATGCCATCGCTGGTCAGGCGCGCGACGTGGTCACTATCCACGTCCAGGAGTGCATCGCCGCCATTGGAAGAGATCGCCGTGACCGGCGCCCCCATCGGGGCGAAGAACCGGAGCAGCAGCACATCGCTGCCGCCGGCCGGTGCCGGGCTCAATCCGGCGATCGCGGCCGGCAGGCCCTGGGGCGCCGACCAGTCCGCGCCCAGCGCCAGACTGCCACCGGGAGCCGTGTCGGGAGCGTCGAAGCCCTGGATGGAAACACTGAAATCCAACGGACTGCCATCACCGGAGGTCGCACCGAGATGCGATACCGGGTCTCCCTGATTCTTCACTACATGGGCCTGGTCGTTGACGCAGCCCATGTGCCCGGCCATCCGGATGTCCCGCTCCAGGAAGTCCAACGCGAATCGTGCATTTTCCTGGACGCGGGAGGCCCCCTCAGACAGGCGCGAAGCCGTCTGTGAGGCAATGAACACCTGGACCACGCCCAGCATCAACACCAAGCTGATCACCAGCGCAACCATCAGTTCGACCAGCGATAGACCAGCCATGGAGGTACGATGTTTCATGGTCATGCTCACAGTTCCGTCGCCAGCGCGAAGGTAGTGGCCTTGTCCGGATCATCCGGATCCCAGCGCTGGTCGCCCCAGGTGATCGCGACGTTCACCACGCCCCCCTTGTAGGTCACCTCGGCACCGGCATCGTCACCCAGCGCCTTTACAACCTGGCATTGCCAACGTTCAATTTTTGCAGCAATAGCGACGTCGCCGGTATCGGCCGTGCACGCCTTCTCTGCGGTTTTGCTGCCTGCCTCAAACGACGCGGCGGTGTACCACGCCGCTTGATAGCGGTTGCTGCGCATCTGCTCGGTCAGGTCGTAGGCGAGATTGGTTGCCTGGGTACGATAGTTGGCGCTCTGTACGAAGCGGACGTTCATGGTCTGCAGCAGGGCGAATCCCAGCAGGCCGAATGCCAGAACGATAATTGCAACCAGCACTTCCAGCAGAGTGAAGCCGCCCGCTTGGCGTGCGCGGATGGAACGCGGGTTCATGAGCAGGTTTCCTTGCTGCTGCGGATCTGCCCAGAGGCATTTACCGTAAGAGTACGTTTGTCCAGTGCGCCCTTGCTGCACACATCCGGCTCCAGCTGGATCGACTGATCGCTGGCGGCCCTGCGGCGCCCCCGCCCATCGAAGGCGATCTCTTCCGACGGCCCACTCAGCTGCAGCTTGGGGCTGCCGCTGACGAACCGCAGTACGGTTTCCTCGGAGGACATCGTGCCATCACCATCGGTGTCAGTGAAGGCCAGCATGCCGGCAGACCAGTTACCGTCACAGCTCGCGCCGTCGCTGCTGCCACACACGCCACCGCCGCGGTTGCTGCGAATTGCCTCGCTCCGCGCCAGGCTGAGCAGGCCCAGGACTTCATTGTTTGCCGACGCAACCCGATTGGAGCGGAGAGTGCCTTGGAAACTCGGAAAGGCGATCGCGGCCACGATCGCCAGCACGGCAACCGTGACCATCAACTCAACCAGCGTGAAGCCGTTTTGCCGGCGCAAAGACATTGGACGCTCCCCAGCGTGTTGGTGGCCACGATGGGCCATCGCCCCGCCACCGGCAAGCGGCGGCAGGATGAACGGTCAATCCGGGGCGACGGGCGTCAAAGGCTTGACGACCCGTCCTCCCCTGCCAGTGCCGGCGCGATCCCCATCACGCCGGCCCGGGTTCAGGCCAGCACCTGGTAGCAGGGCTGGTACTCGCCGGAGATCTTCATCCGGCGCTGTTCGACGAAAGCGCGCAGCAGCGCATCCAGCGCCTGCATCATGTCCGGGTCGCCGTGAATCTGGAACGGCCCGAACTGCTCGATGCGGCGCATGCCGTCTTCCTTCACGTTGCCGGCGACGATGCCCGAGAACGCGCGGCGCAGGTCGGCCGCCAGCGCGTGCGGGGCACGCCCGTGGTGCAGGTCCAACGCCGCCATCGCTTCGTGGGTGGGTACGAACGGCTGCTGGTACTCCCACGGAATCTCGATCGACCAGTTGAAGAAGAACGAGTCCTTCTGCGCCAGGCGGTGCTCGCGCACGCGCTTGATGCCAGTGGCCATCTTCTTCGCAACCGCCACCGGGTCGCCGATGATGATCTCGTAGCGCTCGGCAGCCGCATCGCCCAGGGTCAGGCGGATGAAGCGATCAATCTGCTCGAAGTACGGTGCCGCTACCGTCGGGCCGGTCAGGATCAGCGGGAACGGCAGGTCCTTGTTCTCCTCGCGCAGCAGGATGCCGAGCAGGTACAGGATCTCTTCGGCGGTGCCGACGCCACCGGCGAACACGATGATGCCGTGCCCGATGCGGACGAAGGCCTCAAGGCGCTTCTCGATGTCCGGCATGATCACCAGGTGGTTGACGATCGGGTTCGGCGACTCGGCGGCGATGATGCCCGGCTCGGTCAGGCCGATGTAACGCGTCACGGTACGGCGCTGCTTGGCGTGGGCGATGGTGGCACCCTTCATCGGGCCCTTCATCGCACCCGGGCCGCAGCCGGTGCAGATGTCCAGGCCGCGCAGGCCCAGTTCATAGCCCACCTGCTTGGTGTACAGGTATTCGTCGCGCGAGATCGAGTGTCCGCCCCAGCACACCACCAGGTTCGGATCACCCGGATTGAGGATGCGCGCGTTGCGCAGCAGGCCGAACACCGCGTTGGTGATGCCCTCGGATGACTCCAGCTCGGCCGCGTAGGCCGGGCCCATTTCGATGGCCATGTAGGCCAGGTCGCGCACGACGGCGAACAGCAGTTCGGCGACGCCGCGGATGATCTCGCCGTCGACGAAGGCCATCGCCGGCGCGTTGACCAGATCGATGCGCACGCCACGATCCTGCTGCGCCACCTGGATGTCGAAATCAGGGTAGAGATCGCGCGCGGCGCGCGGATCGTCCGAGGCGCTGCCGCTGGTCAGCACGGCCAGCGCGCAGCGGCGCAGCAGCTCATGCATGCCGCCGGCGGAGGCATCGCGCAGGCGGGCCACCTCGGCCCGCGACAGCACATCCAGCCCACCGCGCGGGTAGATCCGGGCATCCTGCACCGGCAGTGCACGGGCCGATTTTTCGTTCGTGGTCATATCCAATTTTTCGCTTCCTTCAAGGTTTCCGACTGTACTGCCGCCCCCTTAAAAAGCAAAACGGCCGGGAAACCCGACCGTTGGATGTGTGCCACCCGCGTCCGCCATTCCGGGACCGCATCGGCGGCGTTGGCACCGCGCACATTTCCGCATGCTACGCCGATGCCTCACGCCCTGCAAGGACTTTCGCCTGAACGGAAAACGGCCGGGTTTCCCCGGCCGTTTCCACTTACCACTTCAAGCGCTGATGGATCAGAACTTGTACTTCAGGGTCAGCTGCATCGACCAACGCGACACGGCGGTGTTGCCCTTGTCGTTGTTGTTTTCCTGCACCGACGGGTTGTCGGTCGAACCAGTGAAGGAGTACACGTACTTGCCGGTGGCCGGATCGATACCTGCGTAGTTGGCAACGCGACGGGTCGAGTAGAAGCCGTAGTCGTCGATCAGGCCCCACTTCTTGTTCAGCAGGTTGCCGACATTCATGATGTCCAGGGCGACTTCACCCTTGTGCCCCTTCATGAAGCCCGGGAATTCCTGGCTGACGCGGACGTCGAAGCTGTTGACCCACGAGGCGCGGTGGCGGTTGGCCGGGACCACGCTGCCACGGTAGGCATCGAGTTCCGGGTTCTGCGCCAGCCAGTCGAAGAACTGCTTCTCCATCGCGGCACCGCCGGTGAACAGCACGTCGCCCGGACCCTTCGGCACGTAGAACAGGTCGTTGGTGGCAGCACCGTCGCCGTTGGCATCGTTGTAGAAGATGTAGCTGTACGGACGGCCCGAACGGCCTTCGTAGAACAGGCCGACGCGGGTAGCGTTGTCACCGAAGAAGTTGTGCTTCCACTCCAGGGTGCCGGTGACGCGGTCCTTCATCGCATAACGCGAGTTGTAGGCCACGTTCTCGTTGGCATTGAAGATCAGCGTGTTGTTCCAGTTCGAGGTGTTCTGCGAGCTGGACAGCGGGCTGACTTCGGTGGACTTGGTGTAGGTGTAACCCAGCGACCAGCCCCAGTTCTCGGTCAACGGCTTGGCCAGCGAGAAGGTGGCCTGGGTGCCGCGGCCCTTGTCGGTGTTGCGCAGGACCAGAACGTCGCCGATGTCGGACGGACGGTTGGCGCGGTCAACCGCACCCTTGGTACCGGTCGACATGCCGTAGTCGACACCCTTGTCGATACGGGTATTGGCCTGGTTGCGGCCGGCGGCGTTCCAGTAGATCGCACGGCCATCCTGACCGAAGGCGGTTGGCGCCGACACGTCCAGGCGGTCGAAGTAGATGCCGTCCTTGACCTTGGTGAACAGCACTTCGGCCGACGCGACGATGCCGTACCACGGCAGCTCATGGTCGAACGCCAGGTTGGCCTTCCACACCGACGGCAGGCGGGTGCCCGGCGCGATGATGTCGACGTTCTGACGGGCCGAAGCCGGGCCACCGGCCGGGATGTACGGGTTGTTGCCGTCCGGAGTGAAGGCACCGGCCGGGATGCTGCGCTCGTCGTACTCGATGTAGTTCAGGCCGGTGTTCTGGTAGGCACCTGCCAGCCACACGTTCGGGGCGGCGCCGCCGAACAGGCCCACGCCACCGCGCAGCTGGGTCGGGCGATCGCTGTCGAAGGTGTAGTTGAAGCCGACGCGCGGCTGCACCAGGTTCTTGTCGACCAGCTTGGTGTTGTTGAAGCCGTACAGCTGCTCGATGCGCGGGTTGTACAGGCGCTGGGTGCTGAAGTCAGGCATGTCGATGCGCACGCCGAACATCAGGTTCAGGTTGTAGTTGATTGCCCAGGTGTCCTGCACGAACACGCCGGTGTTCTTCAGGGTGAAGTCGGCCGGGATGTCGCTGCGGCTGCCATCGGCGCGCGGAGCACGCAGCTGGTAGCGCGAAGCCTTGCCCGCCAGGAAATCGTTGACGCTGTTGAATTCGTACACGCCGTTGAGGTTGCGGCCGTAGAAGTTCATCAGGTCATTCTTCGAGTAATCGAAGCCGAACTTGACAGTGTGGTCACCGATGTACCAGGTACCGGCACCAAAGGCGCTCAGTTCCTTCGACTCGACGATGTTGACGTGGGTGTTCTGTTCGGTACCGACGTACAGCGAATCGTTGCCCGACTTGATGCGGATCTGCGGCATGTCGACCAGCGGGACGCGGTTGGCCGAGTAATCCTTGTGCGAGACCTTGAACTCGGTCGAGAAGTTCTCGGACCAGTCACTGAACAGTTCGCCCATCCAGGTTTCGTACTCGGTGGGCTGCTGGTACCAGAAGTTGCTCAGCGAGATGGCGCTGCTGCTGACCTGCGGGAAGCGAACGACGTTCTGCTCCATCTTGTTGTAGCGCAGGGCCGCACGGTGGTTCTCGTTGATGTTCCAGTCCAGCTTGACCGCATACTCCTCGATCTCGGTCTTGCTGTTCGGCGCCGTCAGGCTGCCCGGATCGTAGCCCAGCTTGCCCAGGAAGTTCTGGACGTCGGTGATCTGCTGCTGGGTGATGGTGCCACGGCCGATCGGCGTGTCGCTCAGCGCGACGCCGGCGGCCGAGCGCTCGTACTTTTCGTAGTTGGTGAAGAAGAACAGCTTGTCCTTGACGATCGGGCCGCCGAAGGTCATGCCGTAGGTCTTCTCGTCCTCGAAGCCGTTGAAGTCCTGCTTGTCACCTTCCAGGCGCGAACGGACCATGTCCTTGTCGCGGTACGAACCGTACACGGTGCCGTGGAATTCATTGGTGCCCGACTTGGTCACGGCGTTGATCACCGCACCGGTGCCACCGGCGATGGTGGTGTCGTAGTTGGCCAGGTCGATGTTGATTTCCTGGATGGCGTCCATCGACACCGGCTGACGCTCGGTCGGCAGGTTGTTGGAGCCCAGGCCGAAGGGATCGGAGGCGCTGATGCCGTCGATGCGGATGGCGTTGTAACGGGTGTTCTGGCCACCGGCCGAGATCGCGCCGTCAGCCTTGCTGACCTGCGAGATGCGCGGATCCAGGCGGACGTAGTCCTGGATGTTGCGGCTGGCCGACGGCAATGCATCCATCGTTTCGCGGGTCACGTTGGTGCCGGTGCCCATCTTGTTGGCGCTGAACAGGTCCAGGCCGCCGGCAGTGGCGACAACGTTCACCGCGTCCAGGTTGGTCGCAGCCAGATCACCGCCCAGGTTGGCATTGACGGTGTTGACCTGGTTCAGGTTCAGGTAGACACCTTCTTCGGTCTTGGTGCCTTCACCGGGCTTGGTGATGGTGATGGTGTACGGACCACCCACGCGCAGGCCGCGCGCGTTGTAGCGACCCGACGCATCGGTGGTGGCACGCGAAACAGTGCCCGACTCGGTGTGCGTGATGGTGACTTCAGCGCCGGCAACAGGCTGGCCTGCGGCGGACATCACCTGGCCGCCGACACCGGCGGAGGTGCTGCTCTGGGCGAAGGCGGGAGCGGCAGCAAGTGCAGCCACGAGACCAAGGGTAAGCTTGGACATCCGGAGTGGGTGGGTCATTTTTCGGTAGCCTCGATGCGAGTTGGCGATGGCGGAAAAAAAGCGCATCCAAGCAGCCCTGCGGGTGGCTGATCGGAGAGTTATCTGGGGTTCCCTACCGCTCGGCTGAAGGCAGCCCTAACGGTTAACACTAGATTAACACGCTACGCCATCAATGTGACGGTTGTGCGACAAACGGCACCGGTTCGCAACGCAATCGTGACGGGCTCTTCACTCCGTCTTTCCCCGGCACTCACTCCGCAGGGGGCGCCTCGCTGGCATCGAGAATCTTGCCCCGCCAGACGGCGCCAGCGCCCGACAACAGGGTCACCGCCGCGGCGGCGGCGGCCTCCGGGCCTTGGGCGGCCGGGTCCTGGTCGACGGAATAGGCCCGGGCCCGCAGGGCTGTGCGCAGCGGACCGGGGTACAGGCCACTGACCCGTACCGGGCTGCGGCCGAGTTCGTCGTGCAGGCTGGCGATCAGGCCACGAAGGCCATGCTGGGCCACGCCATAACCGCCCCAGTAAGCCTGCCCCACCCGTTCGGGAGCATCGACCGCAAACACCAGCGCCGCATCTTCACGCTGCCGCAGCAGCGGCAGGCAGGCCTGGGCCAGCCAGGCCGGCGCGGTCAGGGTGACGTGCACCGCGCGGGCGAAACTGGCCGGGTCGGCCAGTTCAAACGGGGTCAGGCCAGGGAAGTGAGCGGCACAGACCAGCAGGCCGTCCAATCGCCCCAGCTCGCGCTGCAGGGCCTGGGCCAGCTCGGCATAGTCGTCGGGGCCCGCGCCTTCCAGGTCCAGTGGATACAGCAGCGGCTCCGGGCCGACCGCCTGCACCTGGGCGTAGACACGGTCCAGGCGGCGCGGCTTGCGGCCCAGCAGGACCACGGTGGCACCGGCGGCCGCAGCAGCCACTGCCGCCGCACTACCCAATCCGCCACCGGCACCGGCGACCAGCACTACGCGATCCTGCAACGGGCGGCCATCGAGCGCCCCGTCGGCCGGTGACGTCGATGGCCAGGCACTCATCCCTGGGTCGCCTCTTCGACGATGCGCTTGAGCTCGCCGGCTTCGAACAACTCCAGGACAATGTCACAGCCACCAATCAACTCACCGTTGATGAACAGCTGCGGGAAGGTCGGCAGGTTGGAAAAGCGCGGCAGGTTGGCGCGGATCTCGGGTTCTTCCAGCACGTTGACGGTGCGCAGGGTGACCGCGCCGGCCGCCATCAACGCCTGTACCGCGCGGCTGGAGAAGCCGCACATCGGGTATTGCGGGGTGCCCTTCATGAACAGCACGAGCGGGTAACGATCGACCTCGGCCTGGATTTGCTGCATTACCGCCACAACCACACTCCTTGCTTCGCCGGACAAACCGACCGCGGTGGTCGGCTAGACTGCCCACGGTAGCCGCCATTGTAAGCGGATGGAACCGGCTGCCGCCGCCCCTCTGGCCACGAACCTGTCCATGCCTGTTGAATTGCCTGCCCTGCCCTACCTTCCCGGCTCCCTGCAGCCGCACCTGTCCGCACAGACCGTGGAACTGCACCACGGCCGCCACCATCGCGCCTATGTAGATGCCGTCAACGCCGGCATCCTCGGCACCGAGTGGGAGGAAGCGTCGCTGGATGAGATCGTCCGCCACGCCCAGGGCAGGCTGTTCGATGCGGCCGCCCAGGCCTGGAACCACGGCTTCTATTGGCAGTGCCTGCGGCCGCGCGGCGGCGGCGAGCCGCAGGGCCGATTGGGCGAGCTGGTCAAGCGCCAGTTCGGTGACGCGCAGCGCCTGCGCGAGGAGTTCAACCGCGCCGCGCTGGGCCTGTTCGGCTCGGGCTGGGTGTGGCTGGTGCAGCATCCGGGCGGGCAGCTGGGCATCCAGGCCACCCGCAACGCCGGCACACCCCTGACCGGTGAGAGCACCCCGCTGCTGTGCTGCGATGTCTGGGAGCACGCCTACTACACCGAGTACCAGAATGACCGGGCGCGTTACCTGGATGCCTTCTGGCAGCTGGTCAACTGGGAATTCGCCGAAAGCCAGCTGCGCTGACCCCTGTAGAGCCGAGCCCATGCTCGGCTGCTGTCCGGCCAGCCGAGCATGGGCTCGGCTCTACAGATCACGCTTCACGCGTTCTCGTGCGCGGCCACCGCGTCCATCACCCGTGCCGAATACACCAGCGCGGCGCCTGCATTGAGCGACACCGCCACGCCCAGTGCTTCGGCGATTTCCTCGCGGCTGGCGCCATGCTTCAGTGCTGCATCCACATGTACGGTGATGCAGCCATCGCAGCGGGTGGTCACCGCCACTGCCAGCGCGATCAGTTCGCGGGTCTTGGCATCCAGATGGTTGGTCTGGGCGCCGGCATTGGCCAGGGTCGCGTAGCCCTTGACCGTGTCCGGCGAGAGCTTGCCGATCTCGCCGATACGGCCCTTCAGTTCCTTGCGGTAGGCATTCCAGTCGAGCATGGTCGTGACTCCTGTGAAAGGAGCTCCACGCTACCACCGGCAATCGTGCGCCGATGCCTGCACCGGCGCGCCACAGCGTTGCACTGCCGGCCGGCGACCGGCACTACCGGGCTCAGCTATTGCGCAGCGCGTGTACCGCCGGCGCCACCTGGGCCTGGCGGTCCAGTTCCAGGCCAACCTGATCCAGCGCATCGGCCAATGCAGCGGCATCATCGTCGCGCAACGTGGCGTGGCCGACCTTGCGGCCCTCGCGCGGCTCCTTGCCGTAGTCGTGCCAGTGGCCGCTGGCCTGGGCCAGTACCGGTGCCGGGTCGGGCATCACGCCCAGCCAGTTCAGCATGCAGGCGTGACCCAGCATGCGGGTGCTGCCCAGCGGCAGGCCCAGCACGGCGCGCAGGTGATTCTCGAACTGCGAGGTTTCGCTGCCTTCGATGGTCCAGTGGCCGGAGTTGTGCACGCGCGGCGCCATCTCGTTGGCCAGCAGTTCGCCATCGCGGCAGAACAGCTCCAGCGCGAACACGCCGACGTACTGCAGGTGCTCGGCAACGCGGCGGGCATAGCCGATCGCGGCCTGCTGCTCGGTGTCGGACAGCACGGCCGGGGCCACGCTGGCCGACAGCACGCCGTCGACATGCCAGTTGCCGGTGACCGGCCAGGCCTCGAAGCTG
This sequence comes from Stenotrophomonas sp. YJH_SMC_46, assembly GCF_059370315.1. Lineage (NCBI taxonomy): Bacteria > Pseudomonadati > Pseudomonadota > Gammaproteobacteria > Lysobacterales > Lysobacteraceae > Stenotrophomonas > Stenotrophomonas sp. YJH_SMC_46. Next base: position 335,144 of record NZ_JCAFTO010000003.1, on the reverse strand, counting down.
CCATCGCGGCCACGCACGGCAACCACGCTGACTTCGCGCTGGAAGGCCACGAAGCCTTCCAGGATCAGGCCGGTACGCTCGACCTGTGCACCCAGCGCATCCCACGCGGCATCGATGTCGGCCTCGTTGCGCAGGCGGAACTGGCCCTTGCCGTCATAGCCGAGGCGACGGGTTTTGAGGATGCACGGCAGGCCGAATTCGGCGGCCTTGGCGGCCAGTTCGTCGCGGCTGCGGATATCGGCGAAGGCCGGCAGCGGAATGCCCAGCTGCTGGAACAGGGTCTTCTCGCTGAGCCGGTCCTGTGCGACAGCCAGCGCCGACGGCGGCGGGTAGACCGGCACGCGGTCGGCCAGCCACTGCGCACTGTCGGCCGGCACATTCTCGAAATCGAAGGTGACCACATCGACCTTGGCAGCGAAGTCCGCCAGGGCCTGGCGGTCATCGAAGGCGCCCACGGTGAGCGGCGCCAGCGGGCCGCTGCAGGCATCAGCGGCCGGGTCATACAGTTCGAAGCGCAGCCCCAGCGGCGCACCGGCCAGGACCATCATGCGGGCGAGCTGGCCGCCGCCCAGGATGCCGACGGTCAGACTCATTGGCGCGGATCGTCGTGGGCCATCACGTCTTCGGTCTGGCGTGCACGGAAGGCATCGAGCGCCTGGCCGATCGCCGGCTGGTCGCTGGCCAGCATCGCAGCGGCGAACAGCGCGGCGTTGGAGGCGCCGGCGTTGCCGATGGCAAAGGTGGCGACCGGGATACCGGCCGGCATCTGCACGATCGACAGCAGCGAATCCATGCCGTTGAGGGCCTTGGACTGCACCGGCACACCCAGCACCGGCACGGCGGTCTTGGCAGCGATCATGCCCGGCAGGTGCGCGGCCCCGCCTGCACCGGCGATGATGGCCCGCAGGCCACGCGGGCCCGCCTGCTCGGCGTAACTGAACAACACATCCGGCGTCCGATGCGCGGACACCACCTTCACTTCGAACGGAACACCCAGGGCTTCAAGCTTCTGGGCGGCGTGCTGCATGGTTTCCCAGTCGGAACGGGAACCCATGACGATGCCGACAAGCGGCGCGATCGGGTTGGGGGTCATTGGCCGTCACCTGCCTTAAAGACGTATTCTAGCCATCTTCCACGCAAGACGAAGAACCATGGATCGCAAGCTGCTCGACCTGCTGGTGTCGCCGGACACCCGCCAGCCCCTGTCCCTGCTGGATGGCAAGGGCCTGGAAGCCCTCAACAAGGCCATTTCCGCCGGCGCGGTAACCAAGGCCGATGGCAACCCGCTGGCGCAGCCGCTGCGCGAGGCACTGGTCACCCGCGACCGCAAGCAGGTCTTCCGCGTGGACGATGGCATTCCGGTGCTGCTGGCCGAGGAAGCCATTCCCACCGCCCAGATCGCCGACTTCCCGGCCGCATGAGCGCGCTGCCGACGCCGGACGCGGCCGTTGTCGCCGCCGATGTCGCGCGTGCGCTGGCCGAGGACCTGGGCAGCGGCGACGTCACCGCTGCGCTGCTGCCCGACCAGGCCGACAGCGCTTACCTGCTGTGCAAGCAGGACGGAGTGATCGCCGGTCGCCCCTGGTTCGACGCCACCCACCGCGCACTCGACCCGGAGGTGCGCATCGAATGGCGTGTCTCCGAAGGTGACCCGGTCGCTGCCGGCACCGTGCTGGCCCTGCTGCACGGGCGCAGCCGCAGTCTGGTCAGTGCCGAGCGCACCTCTCTGAATTTCCTGCAGACGCTGTCCGGCACCGCCACCACCACCGCCCGCTACGTAGCGGCAGTGGCCGGTACCGGCACGCGCATCCTCGACACCCGCAAGACCCTGCCCGGCCTGCGCCTGGCGCAGAAGTACGCGGTGCGCTGCGGCGGTGGCGAGAACCACCGCTTCGGCCTGTACGACACGGTGATGCTGAAGGAGAACCATATCCGTGCCGCCGGTTCGCTGGCCGCAGCGGTGGCCGCCGCACGCCGGCAGTGGCCTGCGCTGCCGCTGGTGGTGGAGGTCGAAGACCTGGCGCAGCTGCGCCAGGCGTTGGAAGCCGGGTGCGAACGCATCCTGCTGGACGACTTCAGCCCCGACCTGCGTCGCGAAGCCGTACGCATCACGGCCGGCCGCATTCCACTGGAAGTCTCCGGCAGCGTCGGCCTGGGCGGCCTGCGTTCGATCGCCGAAGACGGCGTGGACTGCATCTCCATCGGCGGGCTGACCAAGCATGTGCAGGCCATCGATCTGTCGCTGAAGCTGGGCCCGCCGCCGGCTTGAGGCCTGCGGGACGTTGTCGAGCCTACGCTCGGCTGCTTCTCGATCTGCGGCGCGCCCTGCACCCGCTTTGCGCGATGAGCCGAGCGTGGGCTCGGCTCTGCACGACCGGAACGCCTTCACGGCTCGGCTACGGCCGCCTCTGCGACGCTGCCGGCATCCCCCACAGGAGCCGTGCATGCGCCGGATGCTCTTGCCTGCCTGCCTGCTGCTGGCCGCGGCACCGTTGTCCGCAGCGGCCGCCGAAGCCTGCGATGTTCCGCCCCGCTTTGGCCTGAGTCCGTTGGCGGTGGCCATCCGCAACACCGCCTGCAATGAGCACCAGCTCTGGTACCGGCCCTTCATCGATCGTGAAGGCCGTGCCGCCAGCCTCAGCGTCACCGAGGCCGAAAGCGATCACCTGGCCGACAACGGACTGATCGCCTGGCAGCGCGTGGCTGGCTACTGGCGAAACAGCGGCACGCTCAACGCGATGGGCAGCATCGCCGGCGCCAGCAGCTGCCTGGCACCGCTGGGCACGCGCTACACCGACAGTGACTGCCGCGCGTTCCTGATCGACAACCCGTGGTCGGCCGCGTTCATCTCCTGGGTAATGGTGCAGTCCGGCGTTCCCGGCTTCAATACCTCGCCTCGCCACATCGACTACATCCGTGCCGCATACCAGGGCGGCCCCTCGGGCGTGCCGTACCGGCTGGTCGACCCGGCCACGGCCAAACCCGCGCCGGGCGACCTGCTGTGCTTCCTGCGCGACCGCAGCACCACGCTCAGCTACAGCGGGCTGGTGCAGGCGCTGGGCAACGGCTCGGTGGGCCACTGGAAGTCGCATTGCGAAGTGGTGGTGGCCGCCAACCTGGGGGGCGACCAGACCCTGTACCTGGTCGGTGGCAACGTGATGAACACCGTAGCGATGCGGCTGCTGCCGCTGGACCGCACCGGGCTGATCAAGCTGCCACCGGCGCGCGAACGCAACAGCACCGGCATCGACCCGAGCTGCACGCCAGGGCGCGAGGACGAATGCAGCTTCAACCGCCAGGACTGGGCAGCCCTGCTGCAGCTGACTGCAACCTCACCGCTGGTGATGCCCTCGCCCACTGCGACGCCGATGCAGCACACTCCGGCACCGCAACCGATCATCGTGCCCGCGCAGCCGGTGTCCAGCGAACCGCAGCCGCGGCGGTGAGTGCAGCGCTTGATCCAGCGCGCGTTCGCCGCCATCTTTGCGGGATCGACCTCTGACGGCTGACGCCATGCCTACCCTGCTGTTGTTGCTGATTGCCGGCGGAATCATCTACTTCTTCTGGAACGCGGCACGCTCGGCCGCAGAGCGCGCCGTTGAATTGGGCCGCAATGCCTGCCGCGCAGCTGATGTGCAATGGCTGGATCAGGCGGTGCACGCCACCGGCCTGCGCCTGTCGCGCGGCGAGGATGGCCGGCTTGGGTTCGAGCGCACCTTCAAGTTCGAGTATTCCTACGATGGCATCGATCGCCACGTGGGTCGCATGGTGCTGCGTGGCGACCAGTTGATCTCGTTCACCGGCCCCGGCGCGGCGCGGATCAGCCAGATCCGGCCGGATGCGAAGGATGCCGAGGATGTGTAAGGGCTGAAGGCGTGCCGACCAACGGTCGGCACCCACCGTTACTTGGTTACTTGACCACGCGCAGGTTCGGCCGCCCCTTCGGCGGCGGGCTGGCTGGCGGCGTATCGTCCGGCGGCGTGCCTTCCTCGTGCAGCAGTTCGTCGCTGGTCGGCGCGGTTTCGCTGCCCGGGATATCATCCGGCAGCGCCATGCCCTGCCCGGTCTCGCGGGCATAGACCGCCAGCACGGCGCTGATCGGCACCTGCACCGGGTAGCTGGTACCGGAGAAGCGCGCCGAGAAGCTCACCATCTCGTTGTCGATCATCAGCCGTACGACGGCACGTTCGGCGATGTTGAGCACGACCCGGCCATCCTTGACCGCCGAAGGCGGCACCTGCACGCCGGGAACGCCGGCGTCGACCAGGATGTGCGGGGTCAGCTGGTTGTCGTTGATCCATTCCACCAGCGCCCGCAGCAGGTACGGGCGGTGGCTGGTCATGTGGAAGAAGTCTTCGGTCATGCGTGAAGTGTACGCGCCCGGCGCCCCGCCGGGGCGGATCGCCTGCACGCCGGTCGGCGTGCAGACGGGTAACGCGGGCCGGATCAGGCCGGCAGGTCGCGCAGCTTCTTTTCCTGCTCGGTCAGGCTACGGACGAAACCGGGGTGGCGGAAGATGCGGTTACCGTAGTCCTCAATCGCCTTGCCATCCTTCGGAAGTGGCACATCCAGCGATTGCAGCCGCCAGATGATCGGGGCCATGGCGCAGTCGGCCAGGCTCATTTCCGGGTTGAGGAAGAACTTGCTGGCCTTGAACAGCGGCAGCGAGGCGGTCAGCAGTTCCTTCAGGCGCTTGCGCCCGGCCTCGGCCTGGGTCTTGTTGCCCAGCTGGATGGCCTGCACCTGCGGCACCCAGTCGTGCTCGATGCGCAGCATCGCCAGGCGGATGCGCGCACGCGACAGCGGATCGACCGGCATCAGCGGCGGATGCGGGTAGCGCTCGTCCAGGTACTCGCTCACCACCGACGCGGCGTAGAGCACCAGCTCGCGCTCCACCAGGGTCGGCACCGAGTGGTACGGATTGAGATCGATCAGGTCTTCGGGCGGGTTCTGCGGATCGACCGGAACGAAGTCGAAGGTGACGCCCTTGGCCGCCAGGACCAGGCGCACCCGGTGGCACAGCACATCGTCGTTCGAGGAAAACAGCGTCAGTGTATTGCGCATGCGTACGCTCGCCGCCATCAAAGGCTCTCCCACGACAGGAGACCGCCTGCCGCATCGGCGCCGCCGGCACCGTGCCGACGGTCGACTCCTCCCCGAGTGTGCAACCGACCATCACAAAAGCCAATAGGCCCGTGCGATGGCCGGCGGCCGAATCAGTGGACGTCCTTCCAGTATTCCTTCTTCAGCAGGTACAGCAGGAAGGTCAGCAGGGCCAGGAACAGGATCACCCACACGCCCAGCTGCTGGCGCTTGAGTGCGGCCGGCTCGCCGGCGTATTCGAGGAAGTTGGTGATGTCCCGCACGGCCTGGTCGTACTGTCCGGCATCGACCGATCCCGGCGTTTCAATCTTCAGGCCGGTCACCGGCGGGTCCATGCCGGGGCCTTCGGCCTTGCCATGCACGGCGTGCTGCAGGCCCTGCATCTCCCACAGCGGGTTCGGCATGGAGGCGTTGGCGAACAGCGCGTTGTTCCAGCCCAGCGGCCGGCTGCTGTCCAGGTAGAACGACTTGAGGTAGGTGAAGACCCAGTCGCTGCCGCGCACGCGCGCGATCAGGCTGAGATCCGGCGGCATCTTGCCGAACCACTTCTCCGCGTTCTCCTTGGGCATCGCCACCGGGATCGGGTCGCCGATCGCCGAGCCGGTGAAGTTGAGGTTGTTCATCACCTCTTCCTCGGTCAGGCCCAGGTCCTGCGCCATCCGCGAATAGCGCAGGTACTTCAGCGCATGGCAGCCGGAGCAGTAGTTCATGTACAACTGTGCGCCGCGCTGCAGCGAGGCGCGGTCACCCAGATCGTTGCCTGCCTGCAGCAGCTTGGTGCCGCCCTCGGCGGCGGAGGCCAGGAAACTGCCCAGCATCAGGGTGGCCGCCAGGGCCAGCCGGACCATCCAGCGCTCAGTCATGCGTGGTCACCCTCTCCGGTACCGGCTTGGTCTTGTCCAACCGTGTCCATAGCGGCATGGTGATGAAGAAGGCGAAGTACAGGAAGGTCAGCACCCGCCCGATGTAGGTTTCATGCACGTCGGTGCCCGGGCCGGAGCCGATCACGCCCAGCCACACGAAGCACACCGCCAGCACGCCCAGCATCACCCTCGAGATCCAGCCGCGGTAGCGCACCGATTTCACCTTCGCCTTGTCCAGCCACGGCACCAGGAACAGGATCGCGATGGCCGAGAACATCACCAGCACGCCACCGAGCTTGTTCGGCACCACGCGCAACATCGCGTAGTACGGCGTGTAGTACCAGACCGGCTTGATGTGCTCCGGGGTGACCAGGCGGTTGGCCTCGGTGAAGTTGTCGTGCTCCAGGAACAGGCCGCCGAAACCAGGCGCGAAGAAGATGATGAAGGCGGCGATGATCAGCAGGAAGCCGGCGCCTACACCATCCTTGAGCGTGTAGTACGGGTGGAACGGAATACCGTCGGCCGGAGCGTTCGGCGACCAGCGGTTGCCCTTCGGCCCCTTCTTGATCTCCACGCCATCGGGGTTGTTCGAACCCACTTCGTGCAGCGCGCCCAGGTGCAGTACCACCAGCAGCAACAGCACCAGCGGCAAGGCGATGACATGCAGCGCGAAGAAGCGGTTGAGCGTGGCGTCACTGGGCAGGTAATCGCCCATGATCCACTCGGTCAGGCCGTTGCCGATCACCGGTATGGCACCGAACAGCGAGATGATCACCTTGGCGCCCCAGAACGACATCTGGCCCCACGGCAGCACGTAGCCCATGAAGGCTTCGGCCATCAACACCAGGTAGATCAGCATGCCGAGGATCCACACCAGCTCGCGTGGCTTCTGGTAACTGCCGTACAGCAGGCCACGGAACATGTGCAGGTAGACCACGATGAAGAACAGCGAGGCACCCGTGGAGTGCATGTAGCGGATCAGCCAGCCCCACTCCACGTCCCGCATGATGTACTCGATGGAGCCGAACGCCTCGGCGGCGCTGGTCTTGTAGTGCATCGTCAGGAAGATGCCGGTGACGATCTGGTTGACCAACACCAGCAGCGCCAGCGAACCGAAGTAGTACCAGATGTTGAAGTTCTTCGGCGCGTAGTACTCGCTCACATGCTTGCGATAGACCGGCATCAGGCCCGGCGCGCGGGCATTGACCCAGTCGGCCACGCCGCTGGCGGTACGGCTGAGGATATTGGCCATCAGGCAGCCCCCTGCGGATCGACACCGATGATGATGGTGTTGTCGTCCTGGTAATGGTGCGCGGGCACCTTCAGGTTGATCGGCGCCGGCACGTCCTTGAAGACGCGTCCGGACATGTCGAAGCGCGACTTGTGGCAGGGGCAGAAGTAGCCGCCCTTCCACTGCGGGTCGTAGGGCTCAGGCCGGATTTCGGCGACCATTTCCGGCGAGCAGCCCAGGTGCGTGCACAGGCCGACCAGTACGGAGATGTCCGGCTTGATCGAGCGCAGTTCGGGGTTCTGCTTCAGCACGTAGTCCGGCTGCTGGTCCTTCTCGCCGGACTCGGGGTCCTTGAGACGGCCGTCCAGCCCATGCAGCGCATCGAGGATGGCCTTGGACCGCTTGACGATCCAGATCGGCTGGCCACGCCATTCCACGATCAGGCGTTGGCCTTCCTGCAGGGCGCTGATATCGGCCACCACCGGTGCGCCGGCAAGCTTGGCGCGGGCACTGGGGTTCCAGGATTTGATGAAAGGAACGGCGGTGAATCCGACGCCGACGGCGCCCACCACGGCTGTGGTGGCAGAAAGAAAACGCCGACGTCCGGTGTTGACTGGATCGTGTACCCCATCGTTGGCCATCCGGCACTCCGATATTGATTAGGTAGCTTTAAGGCTGCCAGCGGATCCGGTGGGGGCCAGAGCCGCATTGAATCGCGGTCGAGTGTAGCGGAACCGTCGCGCGCCACACAACGCTCTTTGCAAGGAGTGCCGACTGACAGTCGGCACCCACTTGTTCAAGGGAGTGCCGACCAACGGTCGGCACCTACTGGTGACTCAGGGCGGTGCGGTAACGCTCGGCCAGCTGCCCGACCCGGCGCACGTAGTACTGCGTCTCGCTGTAGGGCGGCACGCCACCGTGGCGGTCGACCGCGCCCTCGCCGGCGTTGTAGCCGGCCGCAGCCAGGGTCAGGTCGCCATTGAAGCGCTTCAGCAACCACGCAAGATACTGCACGCCACCGCGGATGTTCTGCCCGGCATCATAGGAATCGCTGACCCCGAAGCGGGCCGCGGTCGGCGGCATCAGCTGCATCAGGCCCTGCGCGCCGGCGCGGCTGAGCGCGGTCGGGTTGTAGGCCGACTCGGCGTGGATGATGGCGCGCACCACGGCTTCTTCGACGCCGAACTCGCGTGCGGCCGAGGTGATCTCGGTCTGGAACGCGGTGGTGTTCAAGCGCACCGAACCGAAGTCCACGCGTGGGTTGACGCCACAGGCATAACAGCGCTCCATGAAACTGTAGCGGATGGTACGCACCGGGCCGAGGTTGGCGACCTGGGTTGGCCGCGCACTGGTGTAGTGGCGCACCCCATCCTTCATGAAGGAATAGACCTGGCCGCTGACCATCCGCCCGGCCCGCGAGGCCGTCGGTGCCGCAGCAGGCGCGGGGGCAGCAGGCGTCGACGCGACCGCAGTGGGCGCAGCGGCGCTGGCCGCCACGGCGACCGGATTGCGTTCGATGCTGGCCACGGTGGTCGGCGCAGGCTTCGGCGCGACCACCACAGGGCGCGGTGCCGGCCGGGTATCGCGGCTGTAGCTGATGCTGCTGCAGCGCGCGCCGGCCACTCGCTTGCTCACGTAGCTGGTGACCCCGTCGGCGCCCTGGCACTTGTACAGGGTGCCGGCGCTGGCCGGCGCAGCGGTCAGCGCAGCGATGATGATCGCCGTTGTCCCCAGTATCCCCTTCATGCCGCGAGTGTCCCAGCTTCGCCGGGGCTTGCCAAGCGACGTGGCTCAGCCTGTGACCGGCGGCACAGCCAGCACCTGGCCCAATCCGGCCAAACGCTGTGCCAGCTCATCGCGCAGGCCCGGCGGTGTGGTCCACAACGCCACCGGCACCCGGTCCAGGCTGAGGATCTGCGCCAGCATCATGCCGCGGCTCTCGGCGCCCATGCGCAACAGGCAATGGCCGGCACCATCAGCCTCCAGCACACCACACCACGGTGGGATGCGCCCTTCCAGCTCGGTGCGGCTGCCGGCCAGGCGGACGATGGCCTGCAGTGCGAACGGCGCCTGGCTGACCGCCTGCCGCACCATCACGTCCGGAGGGGCTGGCGTGCGCCGGTGCAGGCCCGGCTCGGAGCACTCACGTACGGCACCCATGCGGTCCACGCGCAGAGTGCGCCAGTCCTGCCGCCCCAGGTCCCAGGCAAGCAGATACCAGCGCCGCCCGTAATTGACCAGGTGCTGGGCCTCGACCTCGCGCTGGGTGACCGCGTCCTGCGCACTGCGGTATTCGAAGGCCAGCCGCGACGCCTGCCGACAGTGCTGGGCCAGCCGTCCGAGCAGGCGTGCGTCGGTGGACGGAAGGTCGGCCAGGGTGGCCGTCGCCGCATGCACCTCCCCGGCCTGCCGGCGGCGGCGGGTCGGCACCAGCGGGTCGAGCTTGGACAACAGGCCCCGCGCAGTGTCGTCGATGCCGGCGACGGTCGCAGACGCGGCACGCAGGGCGATGGCCAGGGTGGTTGCCTCCTCCTCGTCCAGCAGCATCGGCAATACCGGCGCCCCCGCCCCGAGCTGGTAGCCGCCGCCCACCCCTGACGAGGCGTGGACCGGGTAGCCCAGCTCGCGCAGGCGCTCGATATCGCGGCGGATGCTGCGCCGGTCCACGCCCATGCGCTCGGCCAGCTCAGCCCCGGACCACTGGCGGCGGGCCTGCAGCAGGGCGATCAGGCGCAGCAGTCGATGGGCGGTATGGCGCATGAAGAATCGAGGACAGAAGTCGTCCGCAATAGTGCCCCAGGATGGCTTCCAGTTCACCACCCACCGCAAGGAGCAATGCCATGACCTCACGCCAGATCACCCTGTATCACGCCGCCCGATCCCGCTCGAGCGGCGCCGTGGCTCTGCTCGAAGCGCTGGGTGCCGACTACCGCATGCAGGTGCTGGATCTGAAAGCCGGCGCCAACCTGGCTCCGGCCTATCTGGCCATCAACCCGATGGGCAAGGTGCCGGCCATCGTCCACAACGGCGCACTGGTGACCGAGCAGGTCGCCATTTATCTGTACCTGGCCGACCTGTATCCGGAAGCCGGGCTGGCACCGCCGATCGGCGACGCCCTGCGCGGGCCCTACCTTCGCTGGATGGCCTTCTACGGCGCCTGTTTCGAGCCGGCGATGATCGACAAGGCGATGCACCGCGAGCCGCCGCCGCGCCTGATGTCGCCGTACAACGACGCCGAGACCGTGCTGCAGGTGGTCGAGGCCCAGCTGGCGCAGGGCCCGTACCTGCTCGGCGAGACGATGAGTGCCGCCGACGTGCTGTGGGGCAATGCGCTGGCCTGGACCACGGCCTTCGGCCTGGTGCAGCCTGCGCCGGCCACGGCTGATTACATTGCGCGGATGAGCGCGATGACCGCCTTCGACCGTTCGCGGCAGATCGATGCGGAGCTGGCGGCGGCATAAGCAGCGCCGGAGCAGCGCCGGCCGGCTTTCCTTGTAGAGCCGAGCCCACGCTCGGCTGGCTTCAGTAGAGCCAGGCCATGCCAGGCTGCCCCATGGGAAGCGGGAAGAGCAGCCGAGCGTGGGCTCGGCTCTACAAGGGCGCGGCGGCTGGCGCGGGATGCGGGTAGAATTGCCCGCTTTCCCGCCACCCGAATGGATTAAGCGCCATGACCGGGACGCCAGACGTCTTTCCGCCCGCCACGCCGGGCGGTACCCCGCTCGTTGCCCTGCCCGCTGGTCCGCGCAAGCCTGACCAGGTCAAGGGCAAGCTGTACATCAAGACCCACGGTTGCCAGATGAACGAGTACGACTCGGCCAAGATGGCCGACGTGCTTGCCGCCAGCGATGGCCTGGAACTGACCGACAGCCCGGACGACGCCGACGTCATCCTGGTCAACACCTGCTCCATCCGCGAGAAGGCGCAGGAGAAGGTGTTCAGCCAACTCGGCGTGTGGAAGGGCCTGAAGAACAAGGGCCGCGAGGTCATCATCGGCGTGGGCGGCTGCGTTGCCTCGCAGGAAGGCGAAGCGATCATCAAGCGCGCCCCGTTCGTGGACCTTGTGTTCGGTCCGCAGACCCTGCATCGCCTGCCGGAACTGATCCGCGCACGCCGCGAGCAGAAGCGCCCGCAGGTGGACATCAGCTTCCCCGAGATCGAGAAGTTCGACCGCCTGCCCGAGCCACGCGCCGAAGGTGCCTCGGCGTTCGTGTCGATCATGGAAGGCTGTTCCAAGTACTGCTCGTTCTGCGTGGTGCCTTACACCCGCGGCACCGAAGTCAGCCGCCCGTTCGAGGACGTGGTGGTGGAAGTGGCGCAGCTCGCCGCGCAGGGCGTGCGCGAGATCAACCTGCTCGGCCAGAACGTCAACGCCTATCGCGGCCCGTATGGAGACGGTGAGTTTGCCGACCTTGGCCTGCTGATCCGCACCATCGCCGAGATCGATGGGGTCGGCCGCATCCGCTTCACCACCTCGCACCCGCTCGAGTTCAGCGATTCGCTGATCGATGCGTTCCGCGACGTTCCGCAGCTGGCCAACTTCCTGCACCTGCCGGTGCAGGCCGGCAGCGACCGCGTGCTGTCGGCGATGAAGCGCGGCTACACCGCGCTGGAATTCAAGTCGAAGATCCGCAAGCTGCGTGCGGTGCGCCCGGACATTTCAATCAGCTCGGACTTCATCGTCGGCTTCCCCGGCGAGACCGATGCCGACTTCGAGAAGACCATGAAGCTGATCGAGGACATCGGCTTCGACCACAGTTTCTCCTTCATCTATTCGCGTCGACCGGGTACGCCGGCGGCCGATCTGGAGGACACGATCAGCGATGCGGAGAAGCACGCGCGCCTGTCGCGCCTGCAGGAGCGCATCAATGCGCACGCGGCCAGCATCTCGGAGAAGATGGTCGGTACCGTGCAGACCGTGCTGGTGGAAGGGCCGTCGCGCAAGAATCCGAACGAGCTGACCGGCAAGACCGAGAACATGCGTTCGGTGAACTTCCCGGCGCCGGCGCGGTTGATCGGCCAGTTCGTGGATGTGCTGATCACCGAAGCGCTTACCAACTCGCTGCGTGGGCGCGTGATGGCGGAATAAGGTGTGCCGACCAACGGTCGGCGCCCACCGGAAATGATGCCGGCCAGCGGCCGGCACTACCGAATGACAGGCCTCAATCCAGGCGCTTGCGGAAACGCAGGATCGCCAGCGTCATCATCACCACGATGAAGGCCAGCAGCGCCAGCGCGTCGTGCCACAGCTCCAACAACGAGGCGCCGCGCAGCATGATGCCGCGCACCAGGCGCAGGAAGTGGGTCAGCGGTAGCACCTCGGCCAGCCACTGCACCGGCCGCGGCATGCCGGCGAACGGGAACATGAAGCCCGACAGCAGGATCGACGGCAGGAACAGGAACAACGTCATCTGCATCGCCTGGAACTGCGAGCGCGCGCGCGTGGAAATCAGCAGGCCCAGTGCGAGGTTGGCCAGCACCAGCAGGACCGCGGCTAGGTAGATGTCCAGCAGGCTGCCGCGGATCGGCACCTGGAACAGCCAGGTACCCAGCGCCAGCACCAGGGTGGTCTGCAGCATGCCGATCGCTGCATAGGGCAGCACCTTGCCGACCATCAGTTCGCTGCGCGATACCGGCGTGGCGATCAGCAGTTCCATGTTGCCGCGCTCGCGCTCGCGCACCACCGCCACCGCCGTGAACATCACCAGGGTCATGGTCAGGATCACCCCGATAAGGCCGGGCACGATGTTCACCGCCGAACGCCGTTGCGGGTTGTAGAAACTGGTCACGCTGACCTGGCCACTGGCAATGCTGCCTTCGCGTAGCGGCCGCGTATTGCTGGTCGGGCGCGTATCCAGTGGCACCTGCGCCAGCTGGATCGCCGCACTCTGCACCACGGTGTCGCTGCCATCGACCAGCACCTGCACTGCTTCGCGACCGTCGAAGCGGCGACGCTCGAAGTCGGCCGGCACCACGATGCCGACACTGATCTCGCCACGGCGCAGCGCCTGCATCAGTTGGTCGGGCGTGTACGCCTCGCTGCGCGGCGTGATCACGCCGGTGGCGACCATGTCCTGCACCAGCGCGCGCGAGGCGGCACTGTTGGCCTGATCGGCGACACCGGCGTCGAGGTGACGCAGGTTGAGATTGATCGCATAGCCGAACAGCAGCAGCTGCATCACCGGAATGCCGACGATCATCGCCAGTGTGATGCGGTCGCGCCGTAGCTGCCGCAGCTCCTTGAGCACGATCGCCCACAGCCGGCGCAGGTTCATGCCGCCGGCTCCCGGCCACGGCCGCGGGTGGCGGCGACGAACACGTCTTCCAGGTTCGGCGCTACGGTTTCGATATGCGCTTGCGGGTCGGCGCTGGCCAACGCGCGCCGCAGCACTGCGACATCCGCTACGCCCTCATTGCACAGCACGCGCAGATGGGTGCCGATCTGCGCCACGCTCAGTACGCCGGGCAGCTCGGCCAGCACGCGGCTGGCCTGGCGTGGCTGCGATGACGTGACCTGCAGCGTGCGGCCGTCCAGCTGCGCACACAGTTCGGCCGGCGTGCCATCGGCGACCAGCGCGCCACGATCAAGAATAGCCAGCCGGTGGCAGCGCTCGGCTTCGTCCATGTAGTGGGTCGAGACCAGCACGGTGGTACCGGCGTCGGCAAGTTCAAACAGGGCCTCCCAGAAGTCGCGGCGTGACTCCGGGTCGACCGCGCTGGTCGGCTCGTCCAGGAACAGCAGTTCGGGCGAATGCACCACGGCGCCGGCCAGGGCCAGGCGCTGCTTCTGCCCGCCGCTGAGCGTACCGGCCAGCTGCGGCTGCCGGTCCTGCAACCGGTACTGCTGCAGCAGCGCATCGACCCGTTGCCGGGCCTGGTTGCGCGGCAGGCCCTGGATGGCGGCGAGGAATTCCAGGTTCTCGCGTACCGATAGGTCTTCGTACAGCGAGAAGCGCTGGGTCATGTAGCCGATGCGCCGGCGCAGTGCTTCGGCCTGCTCGGGAACCGCCAGGCCCAGCACCTCGATCTGCCCCGCACTGGGTTCCAGCAGGCCGCACAGCATGCGGATGGTGGTCGACTTGCCCGACCCGTTCGGGCCCAGGAAACCATAGACCTGGCCACGGGGCACGGTCAGGTCGACCTTGTCCACGGCCAGCAGATCGCCGAAGCGGCGGGTCAGGCCCTGCGCATGCACTGCGATGTCCGCACCGGTGTTCAGAAGCGCACCTGCACCGGCAGCCCGGCCGGAAGCGTCTGCATGTCGCTGGCTTCATCCACTTCGATCTCGGCGAGGTAGCTCAGGCGCTCGACGTCATCGCCGGTCAGTGCGTAGTACGGGGTGAATGAAGGCTCGCTGCGGATCGCGCGCACATGGCCCTTCAGTACGGTGCGCCCTCCCTCCAGCTGTATCTGCGCCGGCTGACCGACCTTGACCTGCAGGCGCAGCGGCTGCGGCAGGTAGACGCGCGCATAGGGGCGCTCGCCAACCAGCATCACCGCCAGTGGCGCCCCGATCGGTGCCTGGTCACCCTGCCGGTACGGCAAGGCATCGATCACGCCATCGCGCGGTGCGCGCAGCTGCAGCTTCTGCAGGTTGACGCCCTGCACCACCTGCTGCGCCTGTGCGGCGTCGGCGGCCGCCTGGCCCTGGGCGATGTCCTGCGCGCGACTGCCGTGCACCCGTTCCAGCCAGGCCTGCTCGGCGGCACGCACGCTGGCCGCGGCATTGCCGGCGGCCGCCCGTGCACGGTCCAGCTCGGCGGCGGCGATCAGGCGCTGGCGTGCCAATGGTTGCACGCGCCGATAGTAGGCAGTGGCTTCAGCAGACTGCGCGCGCAACGCGGCCAGTTGTGCCTGGGCCTGTGCGATCTGTTCCTGCCGCGGGCCGAGCTTCAGCTCTTCCAGCTGGGCCTGCGCGCGCGCCGTGTCGGCCTGCGCCACCGCGAACTGCGCGTCGCCGCGGGCGGGGTCGAGCTGCATCAACACGGCCCCGGCCTTGACCCGCTGGCCCTCGCGCACCTCCAACGTGGCGATCACCTCGGCCGCCGGCGCCGGCACCGTGATCCGGTCCCACTCCAGTGTGCCCAGCGCCGTTGGCGTTGACTGCCCACAGCCTGCCAGCAGGCCGATGGCCGCCAGCCCGAGTCCACGCATCCCGTTGCCGATGCCCATACCATCCCCTCCTGCGACGGCGACACGGTGCCAGCTGCCCCGTGCACCCTCAATGATTCCGATCAGCCCTGACGGTTTTTTCGCCACGTACGGGCGAGCCTTTTGCTGCAAGGCTCCTCTCCACCTATCCACAGCTTGATTCAGCATCATTCCACAGCTGGTGTGGAGAACCGAACGGGGGCGGCCGTACTGGGTGCCTGGCAGCGGAAGATGCGCTGCCGTCACAGGAGCCGGCCGGCTGTGACGGTTTTTTCACCACCGCCTCATACGCCTTGTGGCACAAGCACTGCGAAGGCCTATCCACAGGTTTTCGCGCCCCCCCTCCACACCGGGTGTGGAAAACCGCGTATCGGCCCGCTGCTGGCCGCATGCCCGGTACGCGCGTAACCTTGTCATCCCAAGTCCATCGCGGTGGACGGCGAACCCGCCCCACCCCAAGCAATGAAAAGCATCGATCATCGAGACTTCACCCTGTCGCCGGAAGACAACGAGCGATTGGCCAACCTGTGCGGCCCCTTCGACGGGCACCTGCGCCAGATCGAGCTGAAGCTCGGCGTGGAGATCGCAAACCGTGGCTTCGTGTTCCGCATCAGCGGGCCCAATGAAGCCATCGTGGAGGCGCAGAAGCTGGTTGAAGCGCTGTACGCCGAAGCCGGCGAGACCGTCTTCGACAACCACGCCATCCATCTGCGCCTGGCGCAGGCCAATGTCGAGCAGATCGCCGAACGCTCCTACGAAGCGCAGGAGGTCGCGATCAAGGTCAAGCGCGGTACGGTACGTGGCCGTGGCGCCAATCAGTCCCGCTACCTGCACCAGATCGCCACCCACGACATCAACTTCGGCATCGGCCCGGCCGGTACCGGCAAGACCTTCCTGGCCGTGGCCAGCGCGGTCGAAGCACTGAACGAATCGCGGGTGCAGCGCCTGATCCTGGTGCGCCCGGCGGTGGAAGCCGGCGAGAAGCTGGGCTTCCTTCCAGGCGACCTGAGCCAGAAAGTCGATCCCTACCTGCGACCGTTGTACGACGCCCTGTACGAGATGATGGGCGTGGAGAAGGTGGTCAAGCTGCTGGAGAAGAACGTCATCGAGATCGCGCCGCTGGCCTACATGCGCGGCCGCACGCTCAACGATGCATTCGTGATCCTGGACGAAGCACAGAACACCACCATCGAACAGATGAAGATGTTCCTGACCCGCCTGGGCTACGGCTCCACCGCGGTGGTCACCGGCGACCTGACCCAGACCGACCTGCCCAAGCACGTGAAATCCGGTCTGCGCGACGCCATCGATGTGCTGCGTGAAGTCGAGGGCGTCAGCTTCACCTTCTTCGAATCCCGCGACGTGGTCCGCCACCCGCTGGTCGCGCGCATCGTCAGCGCCTACGACCGTCGCGACCTGCATCAGATCCAGCCTGGAGCGACGCCATGACCCGTGGTCCCGTGCGACTGGACGTCGCCGTCAGTTATGCCCTGCCGCGTGCCGGCCTGCCGGCGGCCGTGAGCTTTCGCAAGTGGGTGGCCGCTGCGTTGAAGGGCCGCATCCGCGAGGCCGATCTGGCCATCCGCGTGGTCGATGCCAAGGAAGGCCAGTCGCTGAACCGCCATTACCGTGGCAAGGACTACGCCACCAACGTGCTCAGCTTCCCGGCCGAAGTGCCCGAAGGCCTGCCCAAGGGCGTCAAGTTTCCACTGCTCGGCGACCTGGTGATCTGCGCACCGGTGGTGGCCCGCGAAGCCGACGAACAGGGCAAGGCGCTCAACGCCCATTACGCGCACCTGACCGTGCACGGCGTGCTGCACCTGCTTGGCTGGGACCACGAGGACGACAAGGAAGCCGAGGCGATGGAACAGCTGGAGCGCGACATCCTGGCCGAGCTCGGCATCGCCGATCCCTACGCCGGCGAGCGCTGACGACCACGCACACCGGGTTCATCACGGAGGACAACCCCATCGCGCTGTTGCCCGCACTCATCGCCGCTCTTCTGCAGGTAACCACTGCCCCGGGCATCGACCCCGACCGGGAACGACCGTCGCCGTTCCCGGCCAGCGACAGCGCGGCCGACATTGCCGCCAAAGTCGCCGAGGTGCAGGCCTTCTTTGACGTCAGCCAACAGACGGCCCGCCAGGCGGTCGCCGAGGCGCAGCAGCACGCATTGATGGAACGCTTGAGGGCGCGCCACGCGGCACGCCTGGCCGGCATGTGGGTGGACAATGCGACGGGTTGGACCGTCGTCGTGCGATTGACTGGCCCAGCCTCCGAGGCGGATGAGACCCATCCAGGGGCGGACGGCCCGCAACGCGTGCGCTATATCATCGGCGCTTCAATGACCGAAGCGGAGATGCAGCGCCGTCTTCAGGCGCAGCAGGGCTGGTTCATCCCGCAGCTGCCCGGTCTGACCGGCTATGGCCTGGACGTCATGACCGGTGAACTGGAGCTGGAACTCCGGGATACCGCTGGCGCGCGCGCAACGGCGGCGACCGTGCGCGACCACCTGCAGGCGCTGCTGGGCTACCCGGTCAGGCTGCGCTGGTACCCAGCGGCATCGCAGCGCCGATCGCCCTGACCCAGCCGTGCTGCAGGTGCCGGTCCGCGCGCTGCGCAATTGTTTGCCGCCTGGCATGGCGGCACAAGGAAACCAAGGATGACCTCGGGAAACAGCTTCACGGCGATTGCAATGAGTGCGGGCCTGTTCGCAGGCCTGCTGGTGCTGGGCGCGTACACCGTGCGCCGCATCAGCGCCGGCGACCCCAGCGGCAGGCACTGGCTGCTGCGCAGCCTGGCCCTGCTCTCGCCCTTGTGCCTGCTGGCCGGGCTGGCGACCGGCATGATCGGCCCCCACCTTACGGGTAGAGCAGAACCCGTCCACCTGCCCGGGCTGTGGGAAACGTCGATGGTGCTGATACTGGTCGGTGCCTTGACCCTGCCGGTGCTGTGGCGAACGCTGCTGCAGCAGCGGCTTGGCAGGCCGGTCAACGCGCTTCCGTTCTTCCATGCCAGCCGCACCTCGTTGCTGGTGCTGTTCGTGCTGGCCGTGATCTACGTGAAAGTGGCCAGGACAGCCGCATCGGAAATGTTGCCCTGGCTGACCAGCCCGGGCCTGTGGCCGGCGGTGGTGCGCATCGCGGGGCAATCGATGCAGATCACCATGCTCGCGGTCGTGCTTACCCTCTCACTGATGGTCGTGCGGCGGGCGATGACCGGTTTCCTGCGCCTTCTCAGCGGGCTGTTCAGGCGCTCACCGGAGCTATGATGGGTGCCCTTCGCCTGCGGAAACCGCCCGTGTCACTGCGCTGCTGCCTGCCCCTGCTGTGTGCCCTTGCGGTCCCATCCGCCTTCGCTTCCAGCGTCGACCTGCCGGCCCTGATCGAATGCCGCCAGGGCGTGGCCGAGCAGGCCGCGCTGGCGCCGCTGCTGGCCGATCCGCTGAAGGCCGTGGCCCAGGGCCTGCAGCCGCTGCCGCAGGGCAACCAGTTCATGAGCGAGTTCCGGCTGGCCAGCCCGATCACCGTCTTCGGCCAACAGACCGATCGGGTGGCGGTGGCCGGCGCCAGCGTCATGGCCGTCCTCGACCAGGCCGACCCACGCCCGCTGGCCAAACGGCTGGAATTGGAGACCGGCTACGACCAGGACGGCAAGTTCATGGCCGGCCGCGAGCTGGTCAGCCGCGACGTGACCGACCCGAAGACCGGCGAGGCCCAGATCGAGTCGATCATCCTCAGCGTCTCCACCGTGGCCTCCCACCCGGGCAAGACCCTGGCCGGCTGCACCTACAGCCTGGACCTGCCCGAGGAGGAGCCGGCTGCGGCCGCCCCAGCCCCGGCCACCGGCAGTCACTGACAGGCCGTCACATCCTGCTAGACTTGGGTCAACGCCCGGCCTGCCGGGTGCCTTTTTTCCAGAGATGTCAGAAGACGACAGTAGTAGCTCCCCTGCGGAGCACAGTGAAAAGAAGCGCGGCTGGCTTGAACGCCTGACCTCCGCCTTCTCCGGCGAACCCCATACCCGCGACGAGCTGGTCGCTGTCCTGCACACCGCGCAGGAAGAAGGCCTGATCGCCGCCGATACCCTGAAGATGATGGAAGGCGCCATTTCGGTGGCCGAGCTGACCGTGGGCGACGTGATGATCTCGCGCTCGCAGATGGTCTCGCTGCCGGTTGAAGCGCCCTTCCTGGAACTGATGAAGCAGGTGGTCGAATCCGGCCATTCACGCTTCCCGGTACACGGCGAGAACAAGGACGACATCCTTGGCATCCTGCTGGCCAAGGACCTGCTGCGCGGCGTGGTCGCCGACAACGGCCCGGCCAACGTACGCGAGCTGCTGCGCCCGGCAGTGCTGATTCCGGAGGCGAAGAAGCTCAACGTGCTGCTGAAGGAGTTCCGCCTGTCGCGCAACCACATGGCCATCGTGGTCGACGAGTACGGCGGTGTCGCCGGCCTGGTCACCATCGAGGACGTGCTGGAACAGATCGTCGGCGAGATCGACGACGAGCATGACGAGGCCGAGGACCCGTCGGCGCAGATCGCCATCCAGTCCGACGGACAGTACGTGGTCGACGCGCTGACCCCGATCGGCGACTTCAACGAGCGTTTCGGCGCAATGTTCTCCGACGAGGATTACGACACGATCGGTGGCCTGGTCACCGAGGCCGTGGGCCATCTGCCGGAAGTCGGCGATGAGCTGGCACTGGACCGCTTCATGTTCCGCGTGGCCCGCGCCGATGCGCGCCGGGTACAGGCCTTCCACGTGACCGTGCTGCCGCCGGACGCGCAGGACGACGCTTGAAGCGCCGCGGCCTGATCCTCATGGTGTGGCTGACACTCTACGTGTTGGCCATGGCCCTGCCGCTGGCCGCCTTCGCGCAGCCGGCGCCGGCCACACCTGCCGTGCCCGCGGCCAGCGCTGAAGCCCCTGCTCCGCGCATCGGCGTGGTGACCATGCAGCCGGGCACGGTGTTCTTCGAACGCTTCGGCCATGACGCCATCGTGGTGGTCGATCCGCTCAGCGGCGACGCAACCTCGTACAACTTCGGCTACTTCGACCCCTCCGAGGACGATTTCATCAGCCGCTTCGCACGTGGCGACATGATGTATTACCTGGTGGCGCTGCCGCTGCAGCAGGACCTGTCGTACTACGACGAGACCGGCCGCGGTGCCAGCGTGCAATGGCTGGACCTGCGCCCGGACCAGGCGCGTGCGCTGGCCGCTGACCTGGCCGAGCGGGCCAAGCCGGAAAACGCGCGCTACCACTACGACTATTACACCGCCAATTGCGCCACGATGGTGCGCGACACCCTCGACAAGGCGTTGGGTGGTGGCCTGCAGTCGCAGCTGTCGGGGCGCTCGCGTGGCAACACCTATCGCAGTGAATCGGTCCGTCTGGCCTCGCCGGCACCATGGATGTGGCTGGGCTTCGATGTGGGCCTGGGGCCGTTCGCCGACCAGCCGCTGTCGCGCTGGCAGGAAGCGTTCGTCCCGATGCGCCTGGCCGATGCCCTGCGCCAGGCACGCAACAGCGATGGCCGGCCGCTGGTGCAGGCCGAACAGGAACTGTTGCCGCACCGCATCGATCCGGAGCCGAAGGAGTTCGCACGCCGCTGGTGGCCGTGGCTGCTGTGCGGCCTGGTGATCGCCGCTGGCGTGCTGGCGCTGCGCAACCGCCCGCGCCTGCTGGCCGGGCTGGCACTGCCGTTCTGGCTGCTGTGCGCTCTGTTGGGTGGCGTGCTGGTGTTCCTGTGGGGCTTCAGCATCCACTACGCCGCGTGGGCAAACCGCAACCTGCTGCTGCTTTCGCCGCTGGCCGTGCTGCTGCTGCCCGGTGCGATCGCGCTGCTGCGCCGGCGCCTGCCGGGACGCATGTTCAGCATCATGTTGTGGCTGCTGGCGGTACAGGCGGTGGCCGCACTGGTGCTGCACTGGCTGAGCCTGCAGGCCCAGTACAACGTGCAGTGGATCGTGCTGCTGCTGCCGGTGCACGCGGCCCTGGCGTGGGTGCTGGGGCGCCGTCCTCACTTGTCCGAAACACGGCCCTGACGCACGATGGCGGGCATGTCATTGCCCGCCTCCGCTTCCGCCCCGGCTTCGGCCAACCCTACCTGCGTCATCAACTGCGTCCACTACGATGACGAGGGCAAACGCCACGACATCAGCCTGGACGCCATCAGCGATGTCATCGCCAGTGGCAATGGCTTCGTGTGGGTCGGCCTGTACGATCCCAACGACGATGTGCTGCTGAAACTGCAGGAAGAATTCTGCCTGCACGACCTGGCCATCGAAGACGCGCGCAACGCACACCAGCGGCCCAAGGTCGAGGCCTACGGCAATTCGCTGTTCGTGGTGGTGACCACCGCGCAGATGGTCGACGAGCGCATCCAGTATGGCGAAACCCATGCCTTCCTCGGCCCGCGCTTCCTGGTGACGGTGCGCCACGGCGCCTCGCTGTCCTACGCGCCAGTGCGCGCACGCGTCGAGCGCGAGCCGCAGCTGCTGAAAATGGGCCCGTCGTACTGCCTGTATGCGGTGACCGACTTCGTGGTCGACAACTATCTGCCGATCGTGCACCGCTTCCGCGATACCCTGGACCTGCTGGAGAAGGACATCTTCGCCGAGAATTACAAGCGCAGCACCGTGGTGCGCCTGTACGAGCTCAAGCGCGAACTGAACAAGATGCGCATGGCAGTGGCGCCACTGCAGGACGTGCTTGCGCAGCTGCGCCGCTACCAGGGCGAACTGATCCCGGACGAAGTGAAGCTGTACGTGCGTGACGTGCATGACCATGCGGTGCGCATCAGCGATGTGATCGACACCCTGCGTGAGATGCTGGGCACCGCGCTGAGCGTGAACCTTTCGCTGGTGACACTGGCGCAGGGCGAGACGGTCAAGCGGCTGGGTGCGTGGGCCGCACTCTTGGCGGCGCCGACGCTGATCACCAGCTGGTACGGCATGAACTTCAGCCACATGCCGGAGCTGAGCCAACCGTGGGCCTACCCACTGATGATCGTTGGCGTGGGCGGCGTCTGCGTAGGGCTGTACCGGCTGTTCAAGCGCGCGAAGTGGTTGTAGCGCGTATCGACCAACGGTCGATACCCACCATGCACGGGGGGCGTCGATACCCCGCAATCCGGTAGGCCCCGACCGTTGGTGGTGGCACATGACCCGCTTCTGGTAGTGCCGGCCGCTGGCCGGCAATCAGGGCAATGCGGGCCAGCGACCGGCACTACCGCTCGGGATCAAGCCACGTAGACGGTCTTGATGTTCATGAACTCATGGATGCCATGGTCAGCCAGCTCCCGACCAAAGCCTGACTGCTTGCTGCCGCCGAACGGCAGCCGCGCGTCGCTCCTGACGATGGCGTTGACGAACGCCGCACCGCATTCCATGCGCTGCGCGAAGCGCTCGCCGCGTACCGGATCGCCGGTCCACACGCTGCCGCCCAAGCCGAAGCGGGTGTCGTTGGCCACGCGCAGTGCCTCGGCCTCATCCTTGACCCGGATCACCGCGGCCACCGGCCCGAACAGCTCCTCGTCATACGCCGGCATGCCCGGGCCGACCTGGTCGAGCACCGTGGCCGGATAGCCGGCATGGGTGCCGGCTATCGGCTCACCACCGATCAGCACCTGCGCGCCCTTGGCCACGCTGGCCTGCACCTGCTTGTGCAGTTCGTCACGCAGGTCGGCGCGAGCCATCGGTGCCAGCGTGGTGCCAGGCTTGTCGGGATCGCCGTACTGGCGCTCGCCCGCCGCCTCCACAAAGCGACGGGTGAACTCATCGGCCACCGCCTCGACCACGATGAAGCGCTTGGCCGCGATGCAGGTCTGGCCGCTGTTGTCGAAGCGCGACTTCACCGCTGCGGCCACGGTCTTGTCGAGGTCGGCATCGTCGAGCACCACGAAGGCATCGCTGCCACCCAGCTCCATCACCGACTTCTTCAGCTGGCTGCCGGCATTGGAGGCGATCGAGCGCCCTGCCCGCTCGCTGCCGGTCAGCGTCACCGCCTTCACCCGTGCGTCGCGCAGCACGTCGGCGGCCTGGTCGTTGTCGATGTGCAGCACGTCGAACACGCCATCAGGGAGGCCGCCGTCACGGCACACCGCCAGGATCAGGTCGGCGCACTGCGGCACGTTGCTGGCGTGCTTGAGCAGGGCGACGTTGCCAGCCATGAACGCCGGGGCGAGGAAACGGAACACCTGCCAGATCGGGAAATTCCACGGCATCACCGCGAACACGCAGCCGATCGGCTCGTAGCGCACGTAGCTGCGCTGGGCTTCGGTATCGATCAGCTGCGGCTTGAGATAGTCGGCGGCGTGGTCGGCGTAGTACTCGCAGGCCGCCGCGCACTTGTCGACCTCGGCCAGCGCCTCGGCCTTGAGCTTGCCCATCTCGTGGGTCATCGCCTGCTGCAGGTCGTCGCGGCGCGTGCGCAGCTGCGCCGCGATCTGGCGCAGGATCGCGCCGCGTTCCTGCAGTGAACGCTCGGCCCAGCCGGGGAAGGCATCGGCGGCGGCCTGCAGGCGCTGCTCGATGTCGGCAGCGCCCATCAGTTCATGGCGGTAGGTCACCTGGCCGGTGGCCGGGTCGATGATCTCGACGGTCATGGGGGATCTCCATCTGGAAGACCCCCATTGTGCGTCGCTGTCCGTGAGCCGGGTGTTGCCGGCGCTGTCGACGGACCGTGTGCTCAGCCGTTGTCCTGCCGCGCCAGCTGCAGGTCGCGCTGGCGCCGTTTCTCGGCGCGGGCATTGATGTACCAGCCGATCACCGCAGCGATCGACACCGCCGACACCAGCAGCGTGGCCAATGCGTTGATCTTCGGGCTGATGCCCATGCGCACCGAGGCGAACACCTTCATCGGCAGCGTGGTCGAGCCCGGCGTGGCCACGAAGCTGGCCACGACCACGTCATCCAGCGACAGGGTGAAGGCCAGCAGCCAACCCGCCACCAGCGCCGGCGCGATGATCGGCAGGGTGATGCGGGTGAACACGGTCAACCGGCTGGCGCCCAGGTCCATCGCCGCTTCTTCCAGCGACAGGTCCATTTCCTGCAGGCGCGAGGACACCACCACGGTGACGAAGCAGAGGGTGAAGGTCACGTGCGCGATCCAGATGGTGGCCAGGCCACGCGCCGGGAAGCCGGGAATCGCGCCCATCGATGCCAGCAGCGCCATCAGCGAGAAGCCCAGGATCACGTCCGGCATCACCAGCGGCGCGGTGACCAGCGCCCCAAACAGTGGCTTGCCGCGGAAGCGCTTGAAACGGGTCATCACCATCGCCGCCAGCGTACCCAGCACAGTAGCGGTACACGCAGTCCAGAACGCCACCACCAGGCTGGTCCACATCGCCTCCATCAGCGCGCGGTCGGCGAACAGGTCGCTGTAGGCGCGGGTGGAGAACCCGGCCCAGACCATCGCCAGCCGCGAGCTGTTGAACGAATAGAACATCAACAGCAGGATCGGCAGGTACAGGAAAGCGAAGCCGAGCAGCAGCACGCCCAGCGCCAGGCCTTTGCCGGTGCGCGGACTCATGCCTGCTTCCCTTCCAGCAGGCGCTGCTGGGAACGGTTGAAAAGCAGGATCGGCACCAGCAGCAACAGGATCATCGCCACCGCCATCGCCGAGGCGCCTGGCCAATTGCGGTTGTTGAAGAACTCGTTCCACAGCTGGCGGCCGACCATCAGTGTCTCCGAACCACCGAGCATTTCCGGGATCACGAATTCACCCACCGCCGGGATCATCACCAGCATGCAGCCGGCGATGATGCCCGCCTTCGACAACGGCAGGGTGATGCGCAGGAACGCCTGCCACGGCTTGGCACCGAGGTCGTAGGCCGCTTCCAGCAGGCGGTGGTCATGCTTGACCAGATTGGCGTACAGCGGCAGCACCATGAACGGCAGATAGCAGTAGACGATGCCGATGTAGGCGGCGGTCGGGGTGTCGATCAGCTGCAGTTTCGGCAGGCCCATCGACGTCATCAGCGTCTGCAGGCCGGTGAACTGCAGGAACTGGTCGAGCAGGCCGTTGCGGTCCAGGATCGCCTTCCACGCGTACACGCGGATCAGGAACGAGGTCCACGACGGCAGCACCACCAGCATCATCGCCACGTTGCGTGCGGCCGGTGACAGGCGGGCGATGGCATAGGCCATCGGGTAGCCGATCAGCAGGGTCAGGAAGGTGGAGATCGCCGCGATCTTGATCGAGCTCAGGAAGGCCTGCGCATAGATCGAATCGCGGAACAGCGCCAGGTAGTTTTCCAGGTTCAGCTTCAGCGAGAAGCCGCCATCCACGTACTGCAGCAGCCAGGTGTACGGCGGCGAGCCGACCCGGCTGAGCGAGAAGCTGATCATCAGCACGATCAGGAACGGCACTGCGAAGAACAGCAGCAGCCACAGGTACGGAATGCCGATCACCGTGGCACGCAGCCCCGGCAGCCAGCGCTTCAGGCCGGCCGTGCTCATGAGGTCAGCACCACGCCGTCGTTGTCGCGCCAGTGCACCCACACACTGTCGCCCCAGGTCAGGCCATCGCTGGCCCAGCGCTGCGAGTTGGCGAAGTTGGCCAGCACTTTGGCACCGCTGGGCAGGCGCACGTGGTAGACCGAATGGCTGCCGAAGTAGGCGATGTCCTCGATCACGCCCTGGGCCTTGTTGGTGTGCCCTTCCGGCTCGTCCTTGCCGATCATCACCTTTTCCGGGCGCAGCGCGAACGCCACCGGCTGCCCTTCGTAGCCGGTGATGCCATGGGCGATGTAGATCGGCGCCGGGAACAGCGGCGAGCGCACGGTGACGTACTCGGGCAGGTCCTCGTCGATCACCCCGTCAAACAGGTTGACCGAACCGATGAACTCGGCGACGAAGCGGTTGGCCGGCTGTTCGTAGACCTCGTCCGGCTTGCCGACCTGCTGGATCCAGCCGGCATCCATCACCGCGATGCGGGTGGCCATGGTCATCGCTTCTTCCTGGTCGTGGGTGACCATCACGCAGGTCACCCCCGAAGATTCGATGATGCTGACCAGTTCCAGCTGCATCTGCGAGCGCAGCTTCTTGTCCAGCGCGCCCATCGGCTCGTCCAGCAGCAGCAGCTTCGGCCCCTTGGCCAGCGACCGCGCCAGCGCCACGCGCTGCTGCTGGCCGCCGGAGAGCTGGTGCGGCTTGCGCTTGCCCAAGTGGCCCATCTGCACCAGGTCGAGCATCTCGCCGACGCGCTTGCTGATCGCGTCCTTGCCCAGGCCATCCTGTTTCAGGCCGAAGGCGATGTTCTGCTCGACCGTCATGTGCGGGAACAGGGCGTAGGACTGGAACATCATGTTGACCGGCCGCTGGTACGGCGGCAGCGCGTCCAGGCGCTGGCCATCGAGGGTGATGCTGCCCTTGGTGGGCGTCTCGAAGCCGCCGAGGCAGCGCAGCAGGGTCGATTTGCCACTGCCGGAGCCACCGAGCAGGGCGAAGATCTCGCCCTTGCGCACGTCCAGGTTGACGTCGTCGACGGCGACGAAACCGTCGAATTCCTTGCGCAAATCACGAATGGAGAGATAGCCGGGCGCACCGGTCGTGTCGACGACGGCGGCTACCGGCTGGGCTTCAACGGGCATGGGGGCTCCGGGAGCGGGCGGTGGACAGCGGCCGCCATTCTACCGGCCGGGGGCCGCAGGGGATATGACGGCAGCAGGTGGAACCGGCCGGTGGGCGGCCTCGGGGCCTCGAGGGGTGTCGGTTTTCCCCCGCCATGCTGGCCTGTCCGCCGGAAGGCCCGGGCTCTCTTCGACGCCCGGGCGGCCGTCCCGACCTGACACCACGGGCGGCAGCCCGATCTGCAACATTTTTCAGAGCGTGATCCATTGAAAGCCCGGGACATTCCCCGCGCAATGCCCCGGATCTAGGCCTTGCATGGACCGACCCTGTGATTTCCCCGGACAGCCCCTCCCCTTTCCCGCCCCGCCTGCCGGGCTGCCTGCCTGCACCGCTGCCGCTGGTCATCATCGGCGCCGGCCAGGCCGGGTTGTCGCTCAGCGCGCTCCTGCAGGAGGCCGGCGTCGAGCATCGCGTGCTGGAGGCCGAAACCGTGGGTGCCAGCTGGCGGCGGCGCTGGGATTCGTTCCAGACCAACACCGCCAACGCGACCATGGCCCTTCATGGCCATGCCTATGCCGGGGATGACCCGGAAGGGTTCATGGGGGCCCCGGAAGTGATCCGACGGCTGCGCGACTATGCCGACGAGCGCGCATTGCCGATCAGCGAGGGGTGCGTGGTCCATCGGGTCGGGCCCGAGTCCGGTGGTTATGACATCGACAGCAGCCGGGGGCTGATCCATGCCCAGGCGGTGGTGGTCGCCACCGGTGAATACCGCCGGGCGCGGTTGCCCCGGGCCCCCTTCGCGCCCGCACCAGGCCTCACCGTGCTGCACTCCAGCGACTACCGAAGTCCCGGCCAGCTACCCGAGGGCGCGGTGCTGGTCATCGGCGGCGGCCAGTCCGGCGCGCAGATCGCCCAGGACCTGCGCGACGGTGGTCGCAGCGTGTACTGGTCACTGGCCCAGCGGCATTCGCACACCCGCCGGCTGCGCGGCAAGGACTCGATGACCTGGTGGGACATGGCCGGGCGCATCCACCAGCACGTGAGCGAATCGGCGGGAGTACTGGCGGGTGGGCCGGACGCGCTGCGCAAGGCCCGCACTGCGGAGTTCCCGCTGATATCCGGCAAGGGAAGCGCCGGCCTGGGCAGTTCGATCAGCCTGTTGGCGATGCACCGCGCAGGCATCAGGTTGCTGGGCCGGTTGCAGGAATTCAGCGGAAACACCGCCCGCTTCGCCGATGTCCGCCCGCAGCTGCATACCGCGATCGAGGCGACGCGGGCCGAATATGCCTATCTCGATTCGCTGGCCAGCGCGTACTACGCCACGCGGCCCGAACCGCGCACCGACGATGCCCGCTACATTCCCGAAGAGGTCTACCTGCACTGGGAGCCGGAACCGTCCCCATGCAAGCTGGACCTGAAGGCTGCGGGGATCCGCGCGGTGGTACTGGCCACCGGCTTCGTCGCCGAATGGCCCTGGCTCGACGTGCAGGGCGTGCTGGATGCACACGGCTATCCGCTTGGCGACTTCGGTGTTTCCCCGCAGCCGGGGCTGTTCTTCATCGGCATGCACAACCTGCAGCGGATGAGTTCGTCGTTCCTGTGCAACGGCGGCCGCGACGCACGCGACCTGCTGCCGGCCATCCTGCAGCACCTTGGCCGAAGCGGGAGTACCGGCTTCGGCGCAGGTTAAGGGAGCCGCCGGGCAAGGCCCGACGGCGCCAGACCGGCTCAGCGGCCGGTCTTCACCTCGGTCCAC
Organism: Stenotrophomonas sp. YJH_SMC_46; assembly: GCF_059370315.1. Classification (NCBI taxonomy): domain Bacteria; kingdom Pseudomonadati; phylum Pseudomonadota; class Gammaproteobacteria; order Lysobacterales; family Lysobacteraceae; genus Stenotrophomonas; species Stenotrophomonas sp. YJH_SMC_46. The sequence goes on along the minus strand of NZ_JCAFTO010000003.1, from coordinate 306,460 downwards.
AGCCGGGTGTAGAGCTTGTCGGTCTCCGGCGTGTTGATCGAGTAGGTGAACATCTTCTCGGCAACATCCGCCGGCGGATAGATGGTCGGGTCGGTGCGGATCGCCTCGTCCACCAGCGGCGTTGCGGTCGGGATCGGGTTGGCGTAGTGGATGAAGTTGGTGTTGGCCGCAGCGACCTTCGGTTCCAGCAGGTAGTTGATGAACCTGTAAGCCGCTTCCGGGTGCTTGGCGTCCTTCGGGATCGCCAGCATGTCGAACCACTGCGGCGCACCTTCCTTCGGGATCGAATAAGCCACGTGCACGCCATTGCTGGCTTCCTCGGCGCGGTCGCGGGCCTGGATGATGTCACCGGACCAGCCGACCACCAGGCAGGTACCGCCGTTGGCCAGCGAACCCACGTACTGCGAGGAGTGGAAATTCTGAACGTACGGGCGGATCGACTTCAGCAGGTCGGCCGCCTTCTGCAGTTCGGCCGGGTCGCCGCTGTGCGGGTCCAGGCCCAGGTAATGCAGCGCGATCGGGATCATGTCGGCCGGCGTGTCCAGGATGGTCACGCCGCAGTCCTTCATCTTGCTGATGTTCTCCGGCTTGAACACCAGGTCCCAGCTGTTGGCGATGTCGGTGCTGCCACCGAAGCGCTGCTTCAGCATGTCCACGTTGTAGCCGATGCCGGTGGTGCCGATCATGTACGGCACGCCGTACTGGTTGCCCGGATCCTGGGTGGCGATGCGCTTCATCACCGCCGGATCGAGGTTGGCCAGGTTCGGGATCTTGCTCTTGTCCAGCGGCAGGAACACGCCGGCCTGGATCTGGCGGCCGAAGAAGTTCAGCGTCGGCACCACCACGTCGTAGCCGCTGTTGCCGGCCAGCAGCTTGGTCTCGACCATCTCATCGCTGTCGAACACATCGTAGGTCACCTTGATCCCGCTCTCCTTCTCGAAGGTCGGAATGGTGTCCTCGGCGATGTAATCGCTGTAGTTGTAGACGTTCAGGACCTGGCTGTCCTGCGCGCCGCCGTTGCCACCGCCACAGGCGGCAAGCATGGCGGAGGCCAGGCCGAGCGTGAGGATACGCAGCTTCATCGGGTGCTCCAGAATGCGGGAAGGGGGGCCGGTGGTGCCGGCGACGGGTGCCAGCCTACCCCCCGGCGGCGGATTTTTCTATTCCAGATGCTCAGACGTTCAGCAGCAGGAACTCGCGCTCCCACGAGCTGATGACGCGGAAAAAGGTCTCGTATTCCTTGCGCTTGACCGAGATGTAGGCGCGGCAGAAACGCTCGCCCAGCAGGGCCTGGAGCTCGCTGCACTGCTCCAGCCCGTCCAGCGCCTCGCCCAGCGAGCGCGGCAGGTTGTAGCCCAGTTCCTTGGCGCTGCCGGTCACCGGCGCATCCGGTGCCAACCGCTCGCGGATGCCCAGCAGGCCGCAGGCCAGGGTGGCCGCCATTGCCAGGTACGGGTTGGCGTCGGAGCCGGCGAAACGGCTCTCCACGCGCATGTTTTCCGGCGTATCCAGCGGCACGCGCAGCCCGCAGGTACGGTTGTCGAAGCCCCAGTGCACGTTGCTCGGCGAGACCTCGCCGAACACCAGGCGGCGGTAGGAGTTCACGTTCGGCGCGAAGAACGCCATCGCCTGCGGCGCGTACTTCTGCAGGCCACCCAGGTAATGGCCGAACACTGGGCTGAACTCGCCCTCGGCATCGGAATCACCGGCAAAAACGTTGCTGCCGTCACTCATCCGCACCAGGCTCTGGTGGATGTGCATGGCACTGCCCGGCTCGTTTTCCATCGGCTTGGCCAGGAAGGTGGCGTACACCCCGTGGCGCATCGCCGCCTCGCGCATGGTGCGCTTGAACAGGAATACCTGGTCGGCCAGGTCCATCGCATCGGCATGGGTGAAGTTGACCTCCAGCTGCGCCGCACCGGATTCGTGGATCAGCGTGTCCACGTCCAGCTTCATCGCATCGGCGTAGTCGTACATCAGGTCGAGGATCGGGTCGAACTCGTTGACCGCGTCGATCGAGTACGACTGCCGCGCGGTCTCCGGGCGCCCGGAGCGGCCGGCCGGTGGCAGCAGCGGGAAGTCCGGGTCGGTGTTCTTCTGCACCAGGAAGAACTCAAGCTCCGGCGCCACCACCGGGCGCAGGCCCAGCTCGGCGTAGGCTGCCAGCACGCGGCGCAGCACGTTGCGCGGCGCCAGTTCGTGCGGCTCACCGCTCTTGGTGTAGCAATCGTGGATGACCTGCGCGGTGGCGTCGGCCGCCCACGGCACCATACGCACCGTGTCCGGATCGGGGCGCAGCATCATGTCCGAGTCGGACGGCGAGGTCAGCTCGTAGTAATCGTCAGGGAACTCGCCGGTGACGGTGGTGGCGAAGATGCCCTCAGGCAGGCGCGTGCCGTAGTCGTGCGAGAACTTGTCGGCGGGAATGATCTTGCCGCGCGCGTTGCCGGTGATGTCCGGCACCAGGCACTCCACCTCGGTGATGCGCCGCTCCTTCAGCCAGCGCAGCAGCGTGCTTTCCTGCGGTGCGGGGGGCGTGGCCGTCTTGCGCGGGCGCGTTCGGGAACTCATCGGGAATCCAGTCGGTTCTGTTGGTGCTGCCGGCAAGCCTGGCCGAACGCACGGAAAATAGCGTGATAGAACGGCGCCTGCATGACACGCCACTCCGGGTGCCACTGTACGCCGAGCACGAAACGATGGTGCAGGCTGCGTGCCGCTTCGACCAGCCCATCGTCGGCCACGGCCTCGACCTGCAGGCCCTGCGCGAGGCGGGCAATGCCCTGCCCGTGCACCGAATTGACCTGCGCCCGGTCGCTGCCGTGCCACTGCGCCAGCCAGCCATCGGCAACCAGGGTAACCGCGTGGGCCGGTCCGTACTGCACCTCCACCGGCGCCTGCGGGTCTTCGCGATGGTCAGCCAGGCCAGGCACCGCGTGTACCTGCGGATGCAGGCTGCCACCCAGCGCGACGTTCAGTTCCTGGAAGCCGCGGCAGATCGCCAGTACCGGAAGATCCTGCGCCAAAGCCTCACGAAGCAACGCGAACGCATTGGCATCACGGGCCGGGTCATGCAGATTGCCCGGCCAGCTGCGACCGCCCTCGTAGTGCTGCGGTTCGATGTTGCTGACCGCGCCGGTCAACAGCAGGCCATCAAGCCCCTGCAGCCAGTCGCCAACCGGCAAAGGAGGCTGCAGGCTCGGCAGCACCACCGGGGTCACTTCGGCGGCCTCGGCCAGCGCGCGCACGTACTTCTCGCCGGCCGCCGCGAAGCGGTGATGGCCGAGCACGGTACTGTCGGTGGGCAGGCCCACCCAGGGCAGGCGGCGCATGGAAAAACTCCTTGACGTGCCGACACGTTACCCGTCGCCCGGCGAAGGCGGCAAGTCGTCGCCGTCACACCATGGCTGTCACGCATCGGCGAAACTACGCGGGTGAATGCTGATCGTCCTCCCCCGCTCCCCCCTCCCGCACTGCGCCCGCGAGGCCTGCGGTGAGCGCCGCCTTCCCGCCCAGCTGGTACGCCGCCAGCCTGCCCGAACCGCCCGCACTGCCCTCGTTGCGGGGGGATGTGCAGGCCGATGTCGCGGTGCTGGGCGCCGGCTATACCGGCCTGACCGCAGCCCTGGAACTGGCTACGCGCGGCCAGCGCGTGGTGGTGCTGGACGCGCAGCGGATCGGCTGGGGCGCGTCCGGTCGCAACGGTGGCCAGGCGCTGGTCGGCTATGGCTGCGAGGTGGACGAGCTGGAGCGTCAGCTCGGTCGTGATGATGCGCGCCACCTGTTCGACTGGTCACGCGACGCGGTGCAGGCAATGCGCACACGCATCGATCGCCACGGCATCGACTGCCATTGGGTGGAAGGCCACGCCAGCGTCGCCATCCGCGAACGCCATGAGCGCGACCTGCGGGCTAACTGCGAGCATCTGCAACGCCACTACGACTACCCCATGCAGTGGTGGGACCGTGATGCCCTGCGCGCACAGCTGGACAGCCCGCGCTACCGCGCCGCGATGTTCGATCCGCTCAGCGCGCATCTGCAGCCCCTGGCCTATGCCCGCGGACTGGCCGATGCGGCGCGTGCGGCCGGCGCGGTGATCCATGAGAACTCCGCAGTGACCCGCGTGCAGCGCGGACCGCAGCCCACCCTGCATACCGCGCAGGGAAGCGTGCGCGCCGCGCATCTGGTGGTGGCCGGCAACGCCTGGCTGCAGGGCCTGCTGCCCGAGCTGGAACGGCGGATCATGCCGGTCGGCACCTATATCGGCGCCAGCGCGCCGCTGGGTGCCGAGCGCGCCCATGCCCTGATCGGCAACAACATGGCCGTGGCCGACACCGCCTGGGCACTGGACTACTTCCGTCTCAGCCACGACCACCGCCTGCTGTTTGGTGGCCGTGCCAGCTATTCAGCACTGCCCCCGCCCGGCCTGCGCAGGGTGATGCAGCGGCGCATGCACCAGGTATTCCCGCAGCTGGCCGACGTGGCACTGGAGCAGGTCTGGGGCGGTTATGTGGACATTACCCGCAACCGCGCCCCACATTGGGGTCGACTGGACGGCAATCTGTACTTCGCGCAGGGGTTCTCCGGCCATGGGGTGGCCGCCGCCGGGCTGGCCGGCGAGGTGATCGCCGCCGCCATTGCAGGCCAGAGTGAGCGCCTGGACGTGTTCCAGCGCCTGCGGCATGCCCCCTTCCCTGGCGGCCGGCTGCTGCGCACGCCGCTGCTGGTGGCGGCGATGTCGTGGTACAAGCTGCGGGATGCGTTGTGGTGAAACAGTGAGCTGACACGGAGAGATTCCGAAGAACTGGCAATTCCCGGACCTCCACAGCATGTGAAGAGCACTCATCCAGAAGGGCGTGACGGAATTCTCATTTGATCGGCAGATCGCATCGGCAATTGCATTATCTATTTCATGCCGATACCGTCCCTCAGAACCGGGTCCCGCGGCGAATGGATGCTGACAGGGAACGTACTAGAGGGAGATGTGCGATTGAACTGGTGGAATGAAGGCCTGCAGTTGAAGTTGCGTATCCGCCCGGCGGGGCTGGTCCTTGCGCTGTTGTACGCCATCGCATGCTGGGCGTCTCGCCAGTTGTCGCTCGACCAGTTCTACCTGCCCGCCGGCGTCCGCGTGGCTGCGGTGCTGTTGTTCCCGCCTCGATGGTGGCCGTACCTGCTGCTGGGCGAATACGCCTACTTTGCGCAGATGCGCGTGCCAATGATCGAGAAGTATGGACTGGCCTGGATAGTGCTTGGTTCGGCACTGCTGATGCCTGCAGTGATGCTGATCGTGCATCTGCACCGGAAAATGATGGTGACCACGAAGAATGCATGGCTGATTTCAGTCGCGGCGGCTTCGGCACTGGTGGTCACGGCGCTCAATCTGATGTTGGCACACCTTCTGTGGCCGACACCTCCGGAGATGCCGGTACTTGCGAGCATCGCGCGCCTGGTCGTTGGCGACTTCATCGGCATACTGACCCTTGCACCGCTTGCGTTGCTGTGGACACGCCGGACCGGCAACGCCCGTTGGACATCAGGTTTCGCCCCGCCTGCACTCGCTGCCCTGACGCTGATGGCCATAATTGGCCTGTATGCCGCACAGCTGCCCTTGGACGAAGCCAACGCCAAGACATCGATGCAGCTGCTGATGGCGCTGCCGGTCGTCGTGCTCACCTGTCTGTATGGCTGGCGAGGTGCGGCGATCGGAGTACCGTCGCTCAACCTGATCATTGGCCTGACCACCCCAAGCCCCTACACGGGTGCGTTCGATCCAGCTGCGTTCGCGACCCAGCAGATCATGGCGGTCACCGGCGCTGCACTGCTGGTGTTAGGGTCGCGCATCACCCACTACTACCACCGTTCGCGATTGGGCGAAGTGGGTGAAAGAGATGCGCTCAAGCACGCGCGCAATTCACTGGTGGCAAGCGAGCTTGATCTCCGTGAGCGCGCGCGACACCTGAGGAAGCTGGGGGACGGCATCGACACCTCGCTCAGCGAGGTGGTGAATTGGCTCAATGCGCATGGCCATCCCACGATAGCGAACAGTCTCCTGCATATGGCTTCGGTCCATTCGCGACAGTTCCGCGAACAAACCAGCATGGTCTATCCCGCAGCACTGGAACATCTTGGGCTCTACGTCGCCCTCCAGGCCGGCGGCGTACGCGAAACCTGGGACCTGAGCCATCGCGTGATGCGCCCTCGATTGCTCGGCGATCCCTGTCAGCTCAGTGTCGGCCTGCAGCTGGCCGCCTATCGCGCCCTCACCGATGCCGTTTCGCTGTTGATCAACAGGGAATCCGGTCAGATCAGCATCCGCGTGCGTTGCGGCAGGAGAGGAGGACGCCGCGGCATCCTGATGACGGTCGCACTGCTGGATTCATACCGCAGCCTGTCACCGTCAACCGTCACCGCCACGGTCGAGCGCTTGGCTGGCCGCACGATTGCCTATGGCGGAACAGTGCAGTGCCATCGGAATCGGATACGGATGGCGATGGTGGAGACGGGTGACTCCGCCGCCATCGGCATTGCATCGTTCAACGCTATGGATCACGTGACCACCTCCGGGCAGGGAAACTCGCAGACCCAGATCTGATGGCCGGTGTCCGCCAAAGGGCCGGCCCTACAATAATCGCCCTCTGCCGCGTTCATCGCGGCAAGCGCAGCGGCGCAGGATATCCCGACACCGCTGCGCACTTCTACGTCTTTACGGTGTTTCAACCGACCAGATGACCTCGCCGCCACTACGATAACGCACCAGCGAAAAATCGCTGCCGCTGTAGATCTGCGAGCGGCTGGCGCCTGCCGGTATCTGGATCTTCTGCTGGGGCAGCGAAACCTTGGTCGCATTGTTGCCTGCCGGCAGCACCCAGTAGGTCCCCCCTGCGTTGCCGATAATCAGCTGCACGTTTCCGAGGAGGTCGTTCACCTGCAAATAGGTAATGCCATCACGCTGGAATCCATACAGCTGCCAGCTGGGGTCCTGGCTGAGATTGACCGCAGCCGGACTGGCCTGCCCCAACCCAGCCGTAGCCAATGGCTTTCCATGAAAATCCGAGGGACCGCCCGCGATTGCCGGGGCAGCGGCAATCATCAGAAATCCAGTAGCCGCACCAAAACATAAAAATCGCACAGTGACCTCCAGGTCGAAGTTGAAATCGAGAACCTCCAGCTGATACTAACCGCTTCCCATCTGAGCAATGGGCCAAACGACGAGCACGGACGTTTTCGTCCTAAAGTTACACCCGAAACCGCCGCTATCCGTGCCGAGCCCTCCTTCGTGAGCCACCGCATCATGCCCGTGCTGCCGCAGGCCGCCGTCGATGGCGACCTGGCCGATCCGTTGCCACAGCGGATCCTGCTGGTCGAAAACTCCCGTGCCTTCACCGGTATGCTGCGCGAGGCGATCGAGCAGCGCCTGGAACTGCCGGTGGTGATCGCCTCCACCCTGGCCGAAGCCGATCGCCTGCTGAGCGAAGGCGGTGGCTGGTTCCTGGTGCTGACCGGGCTGGTGCTGGCCGATGGCGACCGCGATGCGGTGGTCGAGTTCTTCCTCAAGCGCGACCTGCCAACGGTGGTGGTCAGCGGCGTGTACGACGAGGACCTGCGGAAGCGCGTGCTGCAGCAGCAGATCATCGATTACGTGCTGAAGAACACCCCCGGCAGCATCGATTACCTGGTGTGGCTGGTGCAGCGGCTGGAACGCAACCGCCGCATCGCCGCGCTGGTGGTGGACGATTCGCCGTCTGCGCGTGGCTACGCTGCGGCCCTGCTGCGCATGTACGGCCATGAGGTGCATGAAGCCGCCGACGGCAACGAGGGCCTGGCTGCCATCGAGGCGCATCCGGCAATCCGCCTGGCGGTGGTCGACCAGGAAATGCCCGGCATGCAGGGCGTGGAGTTCACCCGCCGCCTGCGTACCCTGCGCTCGCGCGACAAGGTGGCGGTGATCGGCATCTCCGGCAATACCGATGCCTCGCTGATCCCACGCTTCCTGAAGAACGGCGCCAACGATTTCCTGCGAAAGCCCTTTTCGCGCGAGGAATTCTTCTGCCGTGTCTCGCAGAACGTGGACCAGCTGGAACTGATCGGCACCCTGCAGGATCTGGCCACCCGCGACTTCCTGACCGGCCTGCCCAACCGCCGCTGCTTCCTGGAGCAGAGCCAGCGCCAGCTGCCGCAGCTGCAGCTGCATGGCCAGTGCGTGGCGGTGGCGATGATCGACATCGACCACTTCAAGCACATCAATGACACCCATGGCCATGAAGCCGGCGACGATGCACTGCGTGCGGTGGCCGGCGCGGTGGCCGCACATGCGCGCAGCCAGGACCTGATCGCACGTTTCGGTGGCGAGGAGTTCTGCCTGCTGGTGCCGGACATGGAACAGGACGAGGCGCTGCTGTACTTCGAGGAACTGCGCCAGCGCATCGCCGCGCTGGAAGTGGACATCGGCACCGCCACCCTGCGCATGACCGTGAGCATCGGCCTGTGCTGCCTGCGCCCGCAGCGTGATGCACTGCACCGGTTGATCTCCGAGGCCGACCGCCAGCTGTACCTGGCCAAGGCCGGTGGCCGCAACCGGGTCAGCTGCACCACGGTGGCCAGCCCGCTGCGCCCACGCGAGCCTGCCCTGCCCTGACCGGCCCGCTTTGATCCAGATCAACGCCGCACCCGCGCGGCAGTTCTACAGTCGGCCCCGACATACGCATGAAGGGGAGCCGGGGATGGCACTACTGGTCTGGCAGGACGATCTGAACATCGGCATCGATGTGATCGACCAACAACACCGCCGCATCATCGAGATGCTCAACCACCTGCACGTGGCCCAGGCCAGCATGCAGCGTGCAGCGGTGGGTGAAGTGATCGATGAGGTGGTGGACTACACCATGTCGCACTTCGCGTTCGAGGAAGAGCTGATGGAGGAAGCGGGCTATCCGTTCTGTGCCGCGCACAAGCGCGTGCATGAGGTCTTCATCAAGCGGGTATCGGAATACCGCATGCGCTTCCAGGCCGGCGAGGACATCAGTGACGAGCTGCGCACCATGCTCTCGCGCTGGCTGTTCAACCACATCCGCGGTGATGACCAGGCCTATGCCGAACAGGTCAAGGCGCACCTGAACCAGTTCGCCCGCGAACACCAGGGCGGCGGTTGGCTGGGGCGCACGCTCAAGCGCTTCTTTGGTTGAGCCGCAGCGCGCGCCGGTGCAGTGCCACCAGCGCGCAAAGGGTCGCCACCGCGGTCAGGCACAGGTAGTAGCCCACCGCGACCAGGCCGAAGCGTTCGGCCAGCCAGGTGGCCAGATACGGCGCTGGCGCCGCGCCGAGGATGCCGGCCAGGTTGAATGACAGCGACGCGCCGGTATAGCGCACCTCCACCGGGTAGATCTCGGCCAGGAAAGTGCCGCAGGGGCCGTAGGTCAGGCCCATCAGGAACAGGCCCAGGCACAGGAAGCCAGTGACCAGCCACGGGCTGTGCGGCTGGAACAGCGGTGCGAACAGCACACCGAAGCCGACGATCAGTACGCTGGCAACGATCATCGTGCGCCGCGTGCCCCAACGGTCGCCATAGCGCGCCGACAGCGGGATGCCCAGCGCGAAGAACAGCATGCCGGCCATCTGCATCAGCAGGAACTGCTCGCGGCTGTAGCCCAACACTGCAGTGCCATGGCCGAGACTGAACACCGTCATCAGGTAGAACAGCACGAAGGTGGCGAACGCGCCCAGGGTGCCCAGCAGCATCGGCACCGGATGGTCACGCAGCACCGTCCACATCGGCAGCCGCACCGGCGCCTTGCGCTCCAGTGCCTTCTTGAAATCGGGTGTCTCGTGGATGTTCAGGCGCACCCACAGGCCAAGGCCGACCAGCAGCGCGCTGGCCACGAACGGAATACGCCAGCCCCACTGCAGGAAGTCGTCCTGGCTCAGGCAGCGGCCGAGCACCAGGAAAATGCCGGCCGACAGCAGGAAGCCAAGCGGCGCACCCAGCTGCGGGAACATGCCATACCAGGCGCGCTTGCCCGGCGGTGCGTTCTCAGTGGCCAGCAGCACCGCCCCGCCCCACTCGCCACCCAGCCCAAGGCCCTGGCCGAAGCGGCACAGCGCCAGCAACGCGGGGGCCCACAGGCCAATCTGTGCATGGGTGGGCAACAGGCCGATCAGCACCGTGGACAGGCCCATGGTCAGCAGCGCGGCCACCAGCGTGGCCTTGCGGCCGATACGGTCACCGAAGTGGCCGAACACTGCCGAGCCCACCGGGCGCGCGATGAACGCGACCGCGAAGGTCGCCAGTGACTGCAGCAGCGCCGCCTGCTCGCTGCTGTCCGGGAAGAACAGGTGCGGGAACACCAGCACGGCGGCCGTGGCGTAGATGTAGAAATCGAAGAATTCGATGGTGGTGCCGATCAGGCTGGCCAGCAGGACACGACGGGGGGAATTCACGGACGGCGCGGCAGCGGTGATCGTCGACATCGGCAACACGGGTAACGGCGGATCGCCCGATTCTGCCACGGGCCGATGGCCGCACGGGGCGATGGTTTCAGCCGACACCGATGCCAACGGAATTTTTCGGGCCACCCGCTAGGCTGCGCCACCGGTCTCTGCATGGACGCTTTGCCGATGACTGCAGTCGCGCTGTCGTGGTCCGATTCGCCGAAGCTGCCGCGGATGGCGGCGTGGCTGGTGGTACTGCTCGTGCATGGCGGGCTTGCTCTGTGGCTGCTGGACAGCGGCCGGATCGAACTGCGCAGCGACGACGGCCCACGGATCTTGCTGCGTTGGCTGCCACCGGAACTGCCGACGCCGGTAGCCAAGCAGCCGACCTTGCCCTCCGCACAGATGACGCGTCCGGCCGCATCGGTGATGCCCCGCCCTGCCCCGGTTGCGCAGGCAGACAGCGCCCAGCCTGCCGCGGAAAACGCGGCTGCGGTGGCGCCACTGATCCTGAGTCTGCCTGCGGGCAGCATCGACGGTGGTGACGGCATCAGCGCTGCGGGTGTCGCTCCGCGTCTTATTGGTCGCCGCGAGATACACCCGGCATTCGCGGCGCGCCGCAACTACTTCCCGATCCGTCGGCAGATGACCCCCGAGCAGATCGTGCATGGCGTCGCGCAACTGCTGGGTTTGTGGCCACCGGGCTACATCGTCGACCCGTGCGAGCTGGGCAAGCAGGACATGGACTATTTCCAGAACGCCGTCGAAGAAGCCGACCGCGACATGCTGCGTGCGGCGGTGCTGCAGGTGAGCGCGCGTTGCCGGTAGTCGCATTACTGTGGCGTCGAGCTTGCTCGACGGCTTTTCGCATTTTGTAGAGCCGAGCCATGCTCGGCTGCATTTCGCGAAGAGCAGTCGAGCATGGCTCGACTCTACAAAGAGCAAACAGCAGCCGAGCGTGGGCTCGGCTCTACGAAAAGCGCTCGGCGGGCGCGTCGTTACAACTGGATCCAGGTGGCCTTGATCTCGCTGTACTTGTCGAACGCATGCAGCGATTTGTCCCGGCCGTTGCCGGACTGCTTGTAGCCACCGAACGGGGCGGTCATGTCACCACCGTCCCAGCCGTTCACCCAGACGCTGCCGGCGCGCAGCTGGCGTGCGACACGATGGGCGCGGCCCAGGTCACGCGTCCACAGGCCGGCGGCGAGGCCGTAGCGGCTGTCGTTGGCCAGGCGCACCGCTTCAGCCTCGTCGTCGAAGCCGAGTACGGCCAGCACCGGCCCGAATACTTCCTCGCGTGCCAACGCGTGGTCCGGACGCACCTGGTCGAACACCGTGGGCTGCACGTAGCAGCCGCCGGACTCCACCTCGGCCCGATGGCCCCCCATCAGCAGACGAGCGCCCTCGCCTTCGGCACGGGCGATATCGGCCAGCACCTTGTCCACTTGCGCGGCGTCGACCAGCGCACCCATCGGTGCATCGGCCTCCAGTGGATGGTGGGGCTGCATGTGCTGGCCATAGGCAATCACCTGGTGCACGAAGTCCTCACGGATCGAGCGCTGCACCAGCAGCCGCGAGCCGGCGGTGCAGACTTCGCCCTGGTTGAAGAAGATGCCCTGCGCCACGGCCTTGGCCGCTGCGTCCAGGTCCGGCGCGTCGGCGAACACCAGGTGGGGGCTCTTGCCACCGCATTCCAGCCAGACCCGCTTGAGGTTGGACCGTCCTGCATACTCCAGCAGCTTCGCACCGGTGGCGGTGGAACCGGTGAAGGCCAGCACGTCCACATCCATGTGCAGCGCCAAGGGCTCGCCCACGCGCGCACCATGGCCGGGCAGCACGTTCAGCACTCCGTCCGGCAGGCCCGCCTCGGCCGCCAGCGCCGCCAGCCGCAACGCCGACAGTGGCGAACGCTCGGACGGCTTGAGGACCACCGAATTGCCCATCGCCAGTGCCGGCGCGATCTTCCAGCAGGCCATCAGCAACGGGAAATTCCATGGCACGCCGCGCCGCCAGCACTGCGCGCTCCACGTCCTGTGCATCGCAGTCGGCGACCGCCGCGAGCACACGGCCATCGATGGGGCTGATGCAGTCGAAGCGGGCGCCGCTGGCGGCGTCGGTGTAGCGGCCATCGATGAAGGCCTGGCCGGGCATCGAAAGCTGCTGCGACAACGCCTGCCAGTGGCTGCGGTGGGGAAAGTCGGCCATGTCGGGCTCCACGGAACAGTTTCCCCGGTTATACCGGCGCGACCGCGACTTCACCGTGACGTGGCTGCGCTACATTTCCCCCATCGGACCCGACGGAGCTGGCATGAAGCGTCCCGGAAGCGACCTGCACGACCTTGCTACCCAGCGCCCGGAATCACTGGAGGCGTACTGGATGCCGTTCACCTCCAACCGCCAGTACAAGGCGGCGCCGCGTGTGCTGGTGCGTGCCGAGGGCATGCACTACGAGGATTTCGACGGCCGCCAGATCCTCGACGGTACCGCCGGCCTGTGGTGCTGCAACGCCGGCCACGCGCGGCCGCGCATCGTCGAGGCCATCGTCGATCAGGCACGCACGCTGGATTACTCGCCCGCCTTCCAGATGGGCTCGCCGCCGGCATTCGCGCTGGCGCAGCGGCTGGCCGCATTGGCACCAACGCCCCTGAACCATGTGTTCTTCACAAGCTCCGGCTCGGAGGCGGTGGATACCGCGATGAAGATCGTGCTGGCCTACCACCGCCAGCGCGGCGAGGGCCAGCGCACGCGCTTCATCAGCCGCGAGAAGGCCTACCACGGCGTCGGCTTCGGCGGCATGGCACTAGGCGGCTTGCCCAACAACCGCAGGGCGTTCGGCCTGCAGCTGGGCGGCGTGGACTACCTGCGCCACACCCTGGACCTGCAGCGCAATGCATTCAGCAGGGGCCTGCCGCGCCAGGGCGCTGAACTGGCCGACGACCTGGAGCGGCTGATCGCGCTGCATGACGCCTCGACCATCGCGGCGGTCTTCGTCGAGCCCATCGCTGGGTCCGCCGGGGTCATCCTGCCGGCGCCGGGCTACCTGCAGCGCCTGCGCGAGCTGTGCGATCACCACGGCATCCTGCTGGTGTTCGATGAGGTCATCACCGGCTTCGGCAGGGTCGGCATGCCCTTCGCCGCACAGCGCTTCGGGGTCACCCCCGACCTGCTGACCTTCGCCAAGGCGGTCAGCAACGGCGCGGTGCCGCTGGGCGGCGTGCTGGCCAGCGATGCGGTGCACGCTACGCTGATGCAGGCGCCACCGCAGGCCATCGAGCTGTTCCACGGCTATACCTACTCTGGTCACCCGCTGGCCTGTGCGGCCGCGCTGGCCACTCTGGAGGTCTACGCCGAGGAGCGCCTGTTCGAGCGGGCCATCGAACTGGGCGAATACTGGCAGGAACGGCTGCATGCGCTGCAGGGCCTGCCCAACGTGATCGACATCCGCAACTTCGGGCTGGTCGGGTCGGTCGAGTTGGCGCCACGCCGGGACATGCCCGGCAGCCGCGGCTACGAGGTGTTCCGGCGCTGCTTCCACGATGGCCGGCTGCTGGTGCGCTGCACCGGTGACATCATCGCGCTGTCACCGCCGCTGATCGTGGACAAGGCGCAGATCGACCAGATCACCGGCACGCTGGGCGAGATGATCCGGGCCACGGCCTGAGCCCGGGCCCGCGGCGGCGAGCGGGTACAATGGGCGGTTCCGCTCCTGCTCGTTGCCGTGCCCATGGATATCGTCGTCAAAGAAGAACTCAAGGCCTATATCGACCCGCTGACCGCGGACGAACATGACGCGCTGGAGCGCAGCATCCTGGCCGAGGGCTGCCGCGATGCACTGGTACTGTGGGGTGACGTGCTGGTCGATGGCCATAACCGCTTCGGCATCTGCCAGAAGCACGGGCTTCCATTCAACACCGTGCAGAACACCCGCTTCCAGAGCATGGAAGACGTGCACCTGTGGATGATCGAGCAGCACCTGGGCCGGCGCAGCGTGTCCGATTTCCAGCGCGGCGTGCTGGCGCTGCGCAAGCGCGACATCCTGGCTGCCCGCAAGCAGATCGAGCAGGCGCAGCTGCAGCGCGAGAGCGACGGCACCGCGGACATCACCGACGAAGGCGGCGAAGACAGCCCGCCGTGGGAGCCGGCCCCGAAGCTCAGCCGTGCTGAGCTGGCCCGCGAAGCCAAGCTGAGTACCAGCCAGGTCGGCATGATCGAGCGCATCCATGCCCAGGCTGCACCCGAAGTGGTGGAGGCGGTGAAGGCCGGCGTGATCTCGATCAGCGCCGCTGCGGCCGTGGCCGACCTGCCCGAAGAGGAGCAGCGCGCTGCCGCCGCCGGTGGCAAGGACGAGCTGAAGCAGGCCGCCAAGCGCGTGCGCGAGTCCAAGCGCAAGCCGCGCGCGCCGAAGCCGGAAGTAGCCGAGATGGATTTCGAGGAGGCGGATGAGGACGAGATCGCCAGCCGCGATGCCGAAGTGCTGTTGGCGCTGGAACAGCTGGGCGAGGATGCCCCGGCCCTGCGCCGCCGCGTGGTCGCGTTGACCCGCGAGAACGACACCCTGCGCGCGCAGCTGGCCGCGCTGCGCAAGCAGCTGGAAGCGCTTTAAAAAAACGCGAACCTCTCATGTAGAGCCGAGCCCATGCTCGGCTGCGGTTTGCCGCGCGCAAGGCAGCCGAGCATGGGCTCGGCTCTACAGGCAGGCATCACCGGGCTGCGGTTAGACTCGTGCAATGACGCCTGCCCACGATCCGCGCCGCGCCCAGCTGCGGCGCCTGAAAGCCCTCGCACTGGGCCTGCTGCTGTTGATGCTGGCCGGATTCGCGATCAGCCACTGGCAGGGCGAACGCGGCATCTGGGCCTGGGTTTCGGCCTTCTGCGAAGCCGCAGCCGTGGGCGCGCTGGCCGACTGGTTCGCCGTGGTCGCGCTGTTCCGGCGGCCGATGGGCCTGCCGATCCCGCACACCGCGATCATCCCGCGCAGCAAGGAGCGCATCGGCGACAGCCTGGCGCTGTTCGTGCGCGACCAGTTCCTGGAGCCGGGTGTGCTGCTGGCCAAGCTGCGGGTGTTCGATCCGGCCAGCCGCCTCGGCAGCTGGCTGGCCGACCCGGCGCGCTCGCGGATGCTGGCCGACATGGCCCGCGGCTGGGCCCTGCAGGCGCTGGATTTCTTCGACGAAACCGCCGTACGCCGCCAGCTGCACGCCTTTGTGGTGCAGCAGCTGCGGCAGTGGAATGCCGCCGCCACCGCCGGTGAGCTGCTGGCCCTGCTGACCGCCGATGGGCGCCACCAGCGCGTGCTGGACGAGGGCCTGCAGCGCCTGGGACGCTGGCTGGAGCAGCCGGAAGTGAAGGAGCGCGCCTCGCAGCTGATCGTGCGTTACATCCAGCGCGAATGGCCGACGCTGTCGAGCACGGTGAACTGGGTCAAGCCGATCGACGAGATCGGCGACAGCCTGGCCGAACGCCTGGCCCGCGCGGTGCTGGAAGAGCTGCAGCAGGTGCTGGCCGAGCCGCAGCATCCGCTGCGCCAGGACTACGAGACCTGGTTGCAGAACTACGTGCAGCGCCTGCGCGAGGATCCGGCGCTGGCCGAGCGCATCGAGCAGCTCAAGCAGGAAATGATCGACCACCCGGCCCTGCAGGACTACGTACAGGGCCTGTGGGCGCGCATCCATGCCAGCCTGCGCGCCGATCTGCAGCGTGAGGATTCGGCGCTGGTCGGCCACCTGCAGCGCAGCCTCGCGTCACTGGGCAGCAGCCTGCAGGCCGACCCGGCCCTGCGCGATGCGCTGAACCAGCATCTGCTGGAGGGGGCCCAGCGCCTGACCGGCCGTCTGCGCGAGGGCGTGACCACGCATATCGCACAGACCGTGAAGAGTTGGGACGAACGTCACCTGGTCGAGCAGCTGGAACTGAGCGTGGGTCGCGACCTGCAGTTCATCCGCTTCAACGGCACCCTGGTGGGTGGCCTGATCGGCCTGCTGCTGCATGCGGCAACCGTGGTGTTCAGGTTCTAGGCGCCAGCGCTCGCCGGCATCGTCATGCTTGATTCATGAAATGCGAATGCCTATCATTTACTGATCGGTTGTGCGCTTAGCCAGATGGCACGGAAACGTGCCCATCGCGCGTGTACATCCCCGGCTTCCGGGCTGACCGCCCGCGCGGGACGTGCCTCGTGTCGATGGGACACGCAGGGCAACATGCGCGGGGCGCAGGGGCCGCGGACGCATGCCATCCCTCCTCCAACCTGCAGGACCTCCGTGGACCGCTCGCCCGCAACCGCCAGCCCCCGCACCTTGTTCTCCAACCCGCGCTGGGGCGTGCTGTCACGCTCGTTGGCTGCGATCTTCGGTGGCTACGTGCTGGCCTCGATGACCAGTGTGTTCTGCGCGGTGGCGCTGCCCGGCGCGCGCGGCCAGACCGTGCTGACCGGCATGCTGCTGGCGATCCTGGTCGCCGCCTGCGCGGCGTTGTGGGCGTTCGCCACCCGCAGCGCGCTGCGTGCGTGGGTCGGCATTCTCGCTCCCGCCCTGCTGATGGCTGCCATCGCGCGCATGCTGGGGGCCTGGGCATGAAGAACGGATTCCGCCAGTCGATGGCCTGGCTGCACACCTGGACCGGCCTGCTGGTCGGCTGGTTGCTGCTGCTGATTTTCATGGCCGGCACGGCCAGCTACTACCGTGAAGAAATCAGCCGCTGGATGCGCCCGGAGCTGCCGTCCAGCAACGTCAGCATCGACGTCGCCGCGCAGCGCGCGGTGGACTACCTGCAGGCCAATGCGAGCCACGCCGAGAACTGGTTCGTCACCCTGCCGCAGCCGCGCAACCCGGCCATGCAGATGTTCTGGCGGCTGCCACCGGAACTGGCCGACCCCAGCCGTGGCCGCCGCGGTGGCTTCGGCGACGCCACGCTGGACCCGAACAGCGGCCAGGCACTGAAGGCGCGCGAGACCCGTGGAGGCGACTTCTTCTACCGCCTGCACTTCGACCTGCACTACATCCCGGTGTACTGGGCGCGCTACCTGGTCGGGTTCTGCGCGATGTTCATGCTGGTGGCGATCATCACCGGCGTGATCACCCACAAGAAGATCTTCAAGGACTTCTTCACCTTCCGCAAGGACAAGGGCCTGCGCTCCTGGCTCGACTTCCACAACGTCAGCGCGGTGATGGCGCTGCCGTACCACGCGATGATCACCTACACCGGCATCGTCACCCTGATGATCATGTACCTGCCGTGGGGAGTGAAGGTCGCCTACCCCCAGGACGAGGACAAATTCATCAGCGAGGCTTTCGGCGGCCTTCCGGAAGTGACCTCGCCCGCCGAGGGCCGCGCCACGCCGCTGCCGATCGCACAGTTGCTGGACAGCGCACGCGCGCATTGGCACGGCGTGGAGGTGGCCGGTTTCACCGTGTCCAATCCGGGGGCGGCCAATGCGGTGATCGACATCCGCCAGCGCGATGGCAAGCGCCTGTCCATCGACACCCCGGCCGTGCGTTACGACATGGTCAGCGGTGCTCTGCTTGAGGAAACGCCGCCATCGGGCGGTGCCACCGCCACCCGTGGTGTGCTGTACGGCCTGCACCTGGCGCGTTTTGCGGACTGGGGCCTGCGTGCACTGTTCTTCCTGTCCGGTCTGGTGGGCTGCCTGATGGTCGCCAGCGGCGTGGTGCTGTGGGCGGTGAAGGAACGACCGAAGCATGCCAAGAGTGGACGCACCGGCTTCGGCCTTCGCCTGGTCGATGCGCTCAACATCGGCACCGTGGCTGGCCTGCCGATCGCCTTCGCGGCGTACTTCTGGGGCAACCGCCTGCTGCCGCTGGACATCGCCGAGCGCGCGAGTGCGGAGGCCAACGTATTCTTCTACGCTTGGGCCGGCGCGCTGCTGGCCGCCTTCATCTGGCCGAAGCGAATGATGTGGGCGTGGCAGCTCTACCTGGGCGCGGCCGCGTTCGCACTGGTGCCGGTGGTCAATGCGTTGACCACGCATGCGCACCTGGGCAACACCCTGCGCAACGGCGACTGGGTACTGGCCGGCGTCGATCTTTCGATGATCGTCTTCGGCGCAATGCTGGCGATGTGCGGCTGGCGCATGCAGCGCTGGACGCCACCGCTGAGCGCGGCCGAGAAGAAGAAGCGTGCGGCGGCGGCTGCGGCGCCAGTGGCTGTGGTCGAAACCGCCGAAGCGGAGGCCAGTGCATGATGCTGCTGGCGTTGACCCTGTCGTTTTCCGCGTTCACCGCGCTGTCGCTGGCGATGGAAAGACACCAGTACGACCTGCACGGCAAGGCTGCGGCCAGCCCGGCACGGCGCACGCAGTGGCGGGTGCTGGGCTGGGCCCTGCTGACGGTGGCGTTCGCGTTGTGCGTGGCCGATCACGGCTGGGCGATGGGCCCGGTGCTGTGGCTGGGCGCAATGACCATGTGTGGCGTGGCACTCTCGTTCGGGCTGTATCCGTACCGGCCGAAGTGGATCGCACCGCTGGCGATCACGCTGCCGGCGCTGGGGCTGGTGGTGGCGTTGCTGTAACCGCCATCCACGCATGGCGTGGATCTACTGAACAACCATCCAGGCATGGCGTGGATCCACCGGCCAGACAGGGGTAGTGCCGGCCGCTGGCCGGCACCTCATGAACCCTTTGCGGATCTGACACCGTTGCCGGCCAGCGGCCGGCACTACCGGGCTTACCCCAGCCGCTTCAGTTCCCATGCGCGGTGGATGCGCGCGTTGCGCTCGAAATCCGGACCGATGGTGCGTGCGGTGATCTCGCGGCACTGGGCGAATTCGGCGATGGCGTTCTCTTCCAGCTTGAAGCGGCGGAAGTTGTTGGAGAAGTACAGTACGCCACCCGGTGCCAGCCGGGCCACGGCCGCCCGCAGCAGCTTCACCTGTTCGCGCTGCACGTCGAAATCATCGGCGCGGGCGGAGTTGGAGAAAGTCGGTGGATCACAGAAGATCACGTCGTACTGGCCGCGGTCGCCTTCCAGCCAGGCCATCGCGTCGGCCTGGACCAGCAGGTGCTGGTTGCCCCCCTGCCCGTTCAGCGCAAGGTTGTCGTAGCACCACTGCAGGTAGGTGGCCGACAGGTCGACGCTGGTGGTGCTGGCGGCACCGGCCACGGCGGCCTGCACGCTGGCCACGCCGGTGTAGCAGAACAGGTTCAGGAAACGCTTGCCACGCACCTGCTCGGCCATCATCCGGCGCAGCGGGCGATGGTCAAGGAACAGGCCGGTGTCCAGGTAGTCGAACAGGTTCACCTGCAGCAGTGCATGGTTCTCGCGCACCACGATGAACTCGTCACGCTGCTCGAAGCGGCCGTACTTGCTGCCGCCCTTGCCGCGCTCGCGCGACTTCATCGACACCTGCTCCGGCGGCACGCCGAATACTTCGCGCGCGGCGGCCAGCAGCTCGTTGCGGCGGCGGCGCACGTCGTTCTCGGGAATCGCCGCCGGTGCCGCGTACTCCTGCACATGCAGGAAGGTGCGGCGCTTGCCCCCGTCTTCCTCGTAGACATCAATGGCCGCCGCGTACTCCGGCAGGTCGGCGTCGTAGGCGCGGAAGCAGGTGATGTCCTCGCGGGCACGCCAGCTCTTGAACTTCTTCAGGTTCTTGCGCAGCCGGTTGGCCACCATCTGCGCGCCTTCGCTCAGCTCGCGCGGCTGTGCCGGATCACGACCCGGCACGGCAATCGGATCGCAGACGATCAGCGCGCATTCCAGCGCACCGTTGAACATCTGGTACTTCTTGCTGGCGCGCAGGCCAGTGGCGAAGGCCAGCTCGTCATTGCCGCACAGCAGGCTGGCACGCCACTGCGGCACGGCCTTCTGCAGGGCATTGCCCAGTGCACGGTACAACGCCGGATCGGCAGCCAGGCGTTCGTCGTACGGCGGGTTACAGACCACCGCTCCGATCTCCTGTTCGGGCGCGGCCAGGTCGGCGACATCGGCGCGGGTGAAGCGGATCGCGTGGGCGACGCCGGCAACCTCTGCATTCTCGCGGGCGGCCTGGATCGCGGCCGGGTCGATATCGCTGCCATGGATGACCGGCTTCAGCGCGGCCAGGCCGGCCGCTTCGCGCTCGCGTGCTTCGCTCTGGATGGACTTCCAGGCCGCCTTGTCGAAGCCCAGCCAACGGCTCGGCGGCAGGCTGCCATGCCGCATCAGGCCAGGGGCGACGTCGGCGGCCATCAGTGCACCTTCGATCAGCAGCGTGCCGCTGCCACACATCGGGTCCAGCAGGCCGCCTCCGGCGGTGTGCAGGCGCGGCCACTGCGCGCGCAGCAGCAGCGCGGCGGCCAGGTTTTCCTTCAGCGGCGCCTCGTGGGCGGCGCCGCGCCAGCCACGGCGATGCAGCGGGCCACCGCCGAGGTCGATCGACAGCGAAGCACGGCCCTTGCGCAGCGACAGGTTGACGCGCACATCGGGCAGGTCGGTGTTGACCGAGGGGCGCTCCAGGCCTTCATCACGCATCCGGTCGACGATGGCGTCCTTGATCCGCTGCGCGGCAAAGCGCGCATGGGTGATCTTGTCACCGGACACGTGTGCGTCCACCGCCAGGGTCATCTCCGGCGTGATGTGCTCGTGCCACGGCAGCGCACGCACGCCGTCATACAGGGCCTGCTCGTCCGGGCAGTCGAACTCGGCGATCGGCCACAGCACGCGGCTGGCCAAGCGCGACCACATCACGATCCGCAGCGCCTGCGCCAGTTCGCCCTCGGCGTTGACGCCGGCAATGGTGGCGGTGGCCTTGGCAAGGCCCAGGGCCGACAGTTCATCGGCAAGCAGGTATTCCAGGCCCTTGGCGCAGGAGACGAAGAATTTCACGGGGTCGGTTCGCAGGTGGTCGGGCGCGGCACAGGGGCCGGGCCGGTCGGAAAGGAGGGCCGTAGGCACGGCCGGCAGGCCCGCGCCGGGGGCGGCGGGGCTGCCATTGTAGTCAATGCGGGCAGGCGCGCCGTGCGCCCCGGCTTCACAGTTGCCGCAGCAGGCGCTCGAAGGCCTGCGCAGAGGCCTCCACGTGGCGCTCCAGGCGGTGGCCATCGTCAACCAGCAGCAACTGCGCCGAACGCGCCTGCGCCCAGGCAATCACGCCGGCAGCCGGTACCACGTCGTCATGCCAGGCCTGCACCACCGTGGTCGGCACCACAGCGGCGTCCAGCGCCGGCATCGGGCCCATGGTGGTCGGCGGCACCATCAGGAACAGGCCGGCTACCGGCACCTGCAGCGAGGCGATGGCGGAAATGTAGGCGCCCAGGCTGGAGCCGGCCAGTACCACCGGCCCCTGACGGGCAGCGATGGCGGCGCGTTCAACCAGACGGCGCAGGCGGGTCGGCACGTCGCCCACCCGGCTGACCTCGCTCATCGCGTCCAGATCGGTGTAGTCGGGGCGCTCGTGGGTCCAGCCCAGGCGTTGGGCCACCTCGGCCAGCGCGGTGACCTTGGTCGCCTCCGGGCCGCTTTCGAAGCCATGGGAGAGGATGCAGTGGCCGCGACTCATGCGCGTGCTCCGTGGGCGCGGGCCAACCAGGAAAGAGAAGGCAGGTTCATGCCGCAATGCTAGCATCGCCGGATGCCCAACCCGCTCCTGCCCGGCCTGCAGCTGCAGCCCCTGCCCTACCACGACCGACTGCCGCTGCGCGATCCGGCCACGCTGGAGATGGTGGTGATCCACTGCACCGAGCTGCCCGATCTGGCGACGGCCCGCGAGTACGGCGAGCGCGTGCTGTATGACAGCGGTGCCGGCAACAGCGGGCACTTCTACATCGACCGCGATGGCAGCGTGGTGCAGTACGTTGCGCCCGAACGCGTGGCCCACCACGTGCGCGGCATGAACGCGCATACGCTGGGCATCGAGCTGGTCAATACCGGGCGCTACCCGCACTGGTTCGACAGCCGTCACCAGGCGATGGACGAGGCCTACACCGAGGCGCAACTGAAAGCGCTGGAGCGGCTGCTGCAGGTGCTGGTGGTGCGCTATCCGTCGCTGCAGCGGATTGCCGGGCATGACCAGCTGGACCTGGAGCAGGTGCCGGCCAGCGATGATCCGACGCTGAGGGTGGCACGCAAACGCGACCCGGGCCCGTTGTTCCCTTGGGCGCGGGTGCTGGCGAAGGTGCCGCTGCAGCCGGTTGGGTAAGCGGCAGGGCTGCGCCCTGCACCTGCGGTAGTGGCGGCCGCTGGCCGGCAACAGCAGGCTATCCGTGGGATGGCAGGGTGGGCCCGGTTGCGGGGGACGCCGTAAATCCCCAGGCCGGCCCAGCCGCTGGCGGCTGTGCGTTCGGGCGCTCGCGAAGCAGTGCTTCGCAAGCAAAGCGCCCTCACCCCTGGGGGCTTGGTCGCCGCATCCATGCGGCTCACGCCCCCGCAACCGGCCCCACCCCGCCTTCGACAGATCTCCGCGATCCTTCGAATCGACACGGGGTCGGATCCCGTTGCTGCGCAACGGGCTCTGACCCCGATTTTCGGTTGATGGGGTCAGAGCCGTTTTCCGTTGGAAAACGGATCCGACCCCGCGCGGCTCAGGCGCCGGTCGCCACCGGGCGGCTGCTGTCGCTCACCCAGCCGCTCCAGGAATCGGCATAGATGCGCGCACCGCTCAGTCCTGCGCTTTCCATCGCCAGCAGCAGGTGGCAGGCGGTCACTCCGGAGCCGCACATCAGCACCACCTGCTGCGGATCGCGGTTGCCGATCACGCCCTGCAGTTCGGCGCGCAGTTCCTGTGCATCGCGCAGGCGGCCGTCGAACACGTTCAGGGCGAACGGGCGGTTGACCGCGCCGGGTACGTGGCCAGCGACCGGGTCCAGCGGCTCCACTTCGCCGCGGAAGCGTTCACCTGCGCGTGCGTCGACCAACCAGCCCGGTGCATGTTTCAGGCGCGCGGTGATTTCATCGGCGCTGGCGACCTGGGTGGTGTCGAAGCGGCCCGGGTAGGCAGGCAGCGCTGTCACTTCACCCTGCCCCGTCGCCAAAGGATGCCCTGCGGCCTGCCACGCGGCGATACCACCATCGAGCACAGCCACCTTGGTGTGCCCGATCAGGCGCAGCAGCCACCACAGGCGCGAGGCGGCCATGCTGCCGTCGCTGCCATCGTAGACCACCACCTGGGTGTCGAGGCCGATGCCCCACTGCCCCAGTTTCGCGGCAAAAGCATCGCTGTCGGGCAATGGATGGCGACCATGGCCGACGCGGCTGAGATCGGACAGATCACGGTTGAGATTGGCATGCACCGCAGTCGGTATGTGTCCTGCCAGGTACTGGCCGCCCGCAGCCTGCGGGTCGGCCAGCGAAGCACGCGCATCGACCACGCGCACGGCGGTACTGGCGGTGGCACGCGCGTCGACCACGCGTACGCCTTCGCCCAGTGCAGCGGCCAGGGTGTCGACATCGACCAGGGTGGTCCACGGCTGCTTGATCGGGTTCATTGCACTTGCTCCAGGCGGCGACGCAGGTTGTAGAGGATGGCCGCGGTCGCCCCCCAGATGCGCTGACCGGGCCAGCCATACTCAAGAACGTGGCGGATGCGGCCGCGATGATTGATTTCGACCTGGCGCAGGCTGTCAGGGGCCATCAGGTAGTCCAGCGGCACCTCGAACACTTCGGCCACTTCGCTGGGCTGCGGCACCGGCACGAACTCCGGATCGACCACCGCCACCACCGGCGTGACCCGGTAGCCGGTGATGGTGACGAAGGGATCGAGATACCCCAGCGCCTGCACCTGGCCGGGCGCCAATGCGATTTCTTCCTGGCTCTCGCGCAGCGCGGCCGCCAGCGCGTCGCGGTCATCGGGTTCGGTGCGGCCACCGGGGAATCCGACCTGGCCGCCATGTGTACGCAGGGTTTCGGTGCGACGGGTGAGGATCACCTGTGCGCCATTGGCGCGCGGCACGATGCCGGCCAGCACCGCCGCCTCCACAGGCGGCCCCGGTGGCAGCAGGTCGATCAGCTCGCTGCGGTTCCAGCCGTCGCCGGCCGGCGGTTCGGCCAAAGGATGCAACGCGCGCACCAAGCGCTCGAGGTCGGCCAGCGATCCGCGCAGGGACTGCTGCAGTTGTTGCCGCAGGGGCTGCACGCGATGCAGGATGCGGCTGCGTTCCTCGTTGCTCATCGACGACCACCGCGCGATCTCATCGATATGCCGCCCGCAGCCGGCGCATTGCCGGTGCGGATCCAGCGTGCACACTCCGATGCAGGGACTTGCGACAACACGCGCCGTTTCTTCCATTGTTTGCACCCGCCAACAGTAGCGCGATCGGGCTGAATTTGCGCGGGTGGCCCGGCCCAACGGAAGAGTCGACTGTCAGTCGACGCTCGCGCGCAGCGCAGGCGTTTCACCGCCAGGGGCTGCACAAACAGAAACGCGCCGGTGGGATCACCGGCGCGTTTCGTTTGCTGTTTCGATTTACTTGACGCTGACCAGCTTGATCTCGAACTGCACAGCCACGTTCGGCGGGAACGGGGTGCGCGGATCGGCACCGTAGGCCTGGTCCGGCGGCAGGGTGACTTCCCACTTCGAGCCTGCCGGCATCTGCAGCAGGGTCTCGCGCATGGCCTTCATTTCGACATCGCTGACCTTGATCGACGGGATCTGCTGGGCCGGGCGGGCTTCGGTCGGGCGCTGGCCGTACGGGAACGGACCGGCCACTTCCAGCTGCACGGTGCTGGCCTGGGTCGGCTTGGCACCCTTGCCGGCTTCGATCACGCGGTACTGGACGCCGCTCGGCAGCGACTGCACGCCGGCCTTGGCCTTGTTCGCCGCGATGAACTGATCGCTCTTGGTCTTGTTTTCGGCAGCAGCCTTCTCGTACTCGGCCTTGGCAGCCTGGGCACGGCCCTGCTCGCGCTTCTGGAACGCTTCAACGGCCGGCTTCAGCTGCTCGGCGGTGATCGCCGGCTGCTTCTTGGCGTAGGCATCCTGCAGGCCCTTCACCACCGAGTTGATGTCCAGCTGCTCACCACGACCGGTCAGCTCCGCCAGGTTGTTGCCGTAGTCGTAACCGAAGTAGTAGCTCAGCTTGCCCTTTTCGGACGAGACGTCCTGGGCGAAGGCATTGCCCGTCAGGGCCAGGGCCGCGACGGCGACCGCGATAGAACGCAACTTCATCAAACAGTTCTCCAGGGGTGGTAACTCAGGGACGTTCTGCGCCGCCCTGAGGCGACGGGTTAGGATAACGGGCGTAACGTGTAACCGCTACTCACGATGCAGGCTATGACCCGCCTGCGTTTGCAGAGTTCAATATCACTTTTTTTTAACTTTTCAGGAGTTTTCCCCGTGGCCGATGCTCTGATCGCTGTCTCCGACGACGGCGCCATCCGCACCGTGACCGTCCAGCGCCCGGACAAGCTCAATGCCCTCAACGCCGCGACCCTGCAGGCCCTGGCCGATGCCTTCAGGGACGCCGCCGCCGATCCGGAGGTGCGCGTCGTGGTATTGACCGGGGCGGGCCCCAAGGCGTTCGTGGCTGGCGCCGACATCGCCGAGATGAACACACTCAGCGCGGTTCAGGGACGTGATTTCTCGCTGCTGGGCCAGGCCCTGATGCGCCAGATTGAACGGATGCCGAAGCCGGTCATCGCACGCGTGAATGGTTTCGCACTGGGCGGTGGACTGGAACTGGCGATGGCCTGCCATCTGCGCATCGCCGCAGATACCGCCAAGGTCGGCCAACCGGAAGTCAACCTCGGCCTGATCCCCGGCTTCGGCGGCAGCCAGCGCCTGCTGCGCCTGTGCGGCCGCGCCACCACCTTGGAGCTGTGCCTGCTGGGGGCGCCGATCACCGCCGCGCGTGCGCTGGAACTGGGCATCGTCAACGAAGTGGTGCCCGCCGACGCGCTGGACAATCGCGTGCAGGACATTGCCCGCCAGCTGGCACGCTCGGCCCCGCTGGCCCTGCGTGGCCTGCTCGATGCGGTGCACGTGGGCGGCGAATGCAGCCTGGACGCCGGGCTGGAGTACGAAAGCGCGCAGTTCGGCCTGCTGTTCGCCACCGAGGACATGCGCGAAGGCACCAGCGCCTTCCTGCAGCGCCGCCCGCCGGCGTTCCAGAACCGCTGACGCCATGGCTTCCCGACCCAATCCCGCGCAGTTGTTCGCCCGGGTCCAGGCAGACGATCTTGATGGCGCCCTGCAAGCCGGGCTGATGGACTATGTCGCCCGCGCCGACGACGCGCAGTTGCTGCCCGGCCACCCGGAACTCCCGCAGCGGTTGCAGCAGGCCCAGCAGCAGCTTCAGGCCGCCTGGGCGGCACGCGAACGCTACCGCGCCCGTGCGGTGAGACTGGCCCGCCGCGAAGCCGAACGCGACGCGCGGCGCACGCCCGCCCCGGCGCCGGACGTGAAGCCCGCCCTGCCCGCCGCAGCAGCCGCCATCCTCGCCCGGGCCAAGGCCCGCGCCAGCGGCAAGGAGCAGTAATGGCGACCACGAAGAAAACCGCACGCGCCCCGGCGCGGCGTGGCGGCACGATGCCGCGCGCCGACGTGGTGGAGATGTTCACCCGCCTGCGCGAACTCAACCCGCACCCGAAGACCGAACTGGAGTACAGCTCGCCGTTCGAGCTGCTGGTGGCGGTGGCGCTGTCGGCGCAGGCCACCGACGTCGGCGTCAACAAGGCCACGCGCCGATTGTTCCCGGTCGCCAACACCCCGGCAAAGATCCTTGCGCTCGGTGAGGACGGGCTGAAGCAGTACATCTCCACCATCGGGCTGTTCAATGCCAAGGCGAAGAACGTGATCGCCACCTGCGCGATCCTGCTGGAGAAGCATGGCGGTGAAGTGCCGCGCGATCGCGAAGAACTGGAAGCGCTACCGGGCGTGGGCCGCAAGACCGCAAACGTGGTGCTCAACACCGCCTTCGGCGAGCCGGTAATGGCGGTGGACACGCACATCTTCCGCGTCGCCAACCGTACCGGCCTGGCCCCGGGAAAGAATGTGCGCGAAGTGGAAGACAAGCTGGTGAAGGTGATCCCCGCCGAGTTCCTGCTCGACGCGCATCACTGGCTGATCCTGCACGGACGTTACGTGTGCAAGGCGCGCAAGCCGGACTGCCCGGGCTGCGTGATCGCCGACCTGTGCCGGTTCAAGGACAAGACCGCGGCCGAGTGACGGCCGCATCCATGCAGGGCGTGGATCGACTGCAACCAAGGCGCAATCCGGGCGTCATACGCAAGCGGTTTCAATGGCAGGCCCTGCCGTGACGGGGCCTGCGGTGGATGTCTGCCGCGCGTGAACTGTCACATTTACGCAATCTTTACCTTCTAGCCTGCGCGCATCTTCCCACCTGCCTGCAAGGCTCCTCTCCATGAAACTGCATCACCAACTCCTGACGGTGGCCGTGGCTGCTGCGCTGTATGTGCCGGCTGCACACGCCGAAGTCGCCATCGACGTGATCGGCGGTTCGGAAATCACCTTCGAAGGCCTGGTCCAGGCCGACGGCAACTGGTTCCACAACGATGTGGTGGACCTCAACGGTGGCGACGCCGGCAACGGCAAGAACAGCGAATTCGAACTGCGTCGCGCCGAGCTGGTGCTCAAGGGCAAGGGCCCGGGCAATGTGGAGTGGGTGGTCGGCTATGACGCCAAGGCCGACAAGTTCCTCGACACCAACGTGAAGTACAAGCTGCTGGGCAACGCCAACCACTTCCTGCAGCTGGGCCAGTTCAAGCAGCCCAACAGCCTGGAAGAACTGTCCAGCACCAAGAACAACGATTTCATTTCCAAGGCAGCGGTCACCAATACCTATGCCATCGCCCGCCGCCTGGGCGGCGCGTACAGCTACGGCCAGGACAACTGGTCGGTGACCGCCAGCGCCTTCGGCCGCGAGCTGACCCGCAACCTGGCCCACGGCAGCGGCTACGGCGCGCGTGGCACTTGGGCCCCGATCAATGAAAAGGGCCAGGTCCTGCACTTCGGCCTGAGCTACGTCAACTACGACGCCGACGCCGACACCCTGCGTGTGCGTGCACGTCCCAATGCCGACCTCGCCACTGCCCGCCTGGTCGACAGCGGCAATCTGACCGACACCGACCGCGTCAGCACCATCGGTGCCGAAGCCATGTACTTCCAGGGCCCGTTCAAGGCCCAGGCCGAGTACTACACCAGCAAGGCCAAGCGCTACGACCACGACAACTACACCAGCGACGGCTACTACATCAGCGGCGTGTGGAACGTGACCGGCGAGACCTGGAGCTACAAGGGCGGCACCCCGGGCACCGGCCTGCCGAACAACCCGGCCGGCGGCCAGTGGCAGCTGGGCGTGCGCTACGACCACATGGACCTCAATGACGGCAACCTCGCCGCCAACCCGGTCGCCGGTCGCCCGCCGATCGTCGATGGCGTGCTGGGTGGCAAGATGGACATCTGGACCGTGGGCGCGAACTGGTACCTGCGTTCCAACTTCAAGCTGATGCTCAACTACGTGATGGTCGACAGCAAGAAGTACAGCTCCACGGCGCGCGGTTTCGTCAACGACGATCCCAACATCCTGGAAGCCCGCGCGCAGTTCTTCTGGTAAGTCCCGCCACCTGCATTGAACCGCGAAGGCACGGCACCGGCCGTGCCTTCGTCGTTGCATCGGCACCCGCGCTGCCCAGCCGGCGCAGCGGACGTGACATCCCTCATGACGCATGTCACGCCCACGTCATATGACAGACGCGGGCGTGTCACGCAACCGTTATGGAATGTGCACCGAAACGTCGGGCAACCGCCCTTCGACCACCACCCCAGGAGTCTCCCCGTGATCCACGCCTTCAAGTCGCGCGCCGCTGTCGCCATCCTGGCTGCATCGTCCGTGTTCGCCGCCAACGCCGCCGATATCACCGGCGCGGGCGCATCGTTCATCTACCCGGTCATGTCCAAGTGGTCGGCCGACTACAGCGCCGCAACCGGCAACAAGGTCAACTACCAGTCCATCGGTTCCGGCGGCGGCATTGCCCAGATCAAGGCCAAGACCGTTGATTTCGGCTCCTCCGACGCGCCGCTGAAGCCGGAAGACCTGGCTGCTGCGGGCCTGGCGCAGTTCCCGTCGGTGATCGGCGGCGTGGTGCCGGTGGTCAACGTGGCCGGCATCGCGCCGGGCGCGCTGAAGCTGGACGGCGCCGTGCTGGCCAACATCTTCCTGGGCAAGATCAAGACCTGGAACGACCCGGCCATCGCCGCGCTGAACCCGGGCGTGACCCTGCCCAACGCCAAGGTCACCGTCGTGCATCGTTCGGACGGCTCGGGCACCACCTTCAACTTCGTCAACTACCTGTCCAAGGTCAGCCCGGAATGGAAGAGCTCGGTCGGTGAAGGCACCTCGGTGCAGTGGCCGGCCGGCATCGGCGGCAAGGGCAACGAAGGTGTTGCCGCCTATGTGAAGCAGATCAAGGGCGGCATCGGCTATGTCGAACTGTCCTACGCGCTGCAGAACAAGCTGTCGTACACCGCGATGAAGAACGCCGCCGGCAAGTTCGTGCAACCGAGCGACACCTCGTTCGCTGCCGCTGCCGCCAGTGCCGACTGGGCCAACGCCCGCGACTTCTACCTGGTGATGACCAATGCGCCGGGCGCCGAGTCCTGGCCGATCACCGCCACCAACTTCATCCTGGTGCAGAAGACGCCGAAGAATGCTGCCAATGGCAAGGCGACCCAGGAATTCTTCCGCTGGGTCTACAAGAACGGCGATGCCCAGGCCCGCCAGCTGGACTACGTGCCGCTGCCGGACAGCCTGGTGCGCCAGATCGAGACCTACTGGTCGCAGAACCTGAAGTAAGCGCGTTCCCCCGCAGGAACGGGGGCGGCGGGTCCTCTCTCCCCCGCCGCTCCCACCCGGGCGCGAGATCCTCGAGATCTCGCGCTCTTCTTGTTCTTGGGGATGCGCCTGACTCTGTAGAGCCGAGCCACGCTCGGCTGCGCTCTGGAGCGTGCGGACCAACGGTCCGCAGCTACCGAGGGCAGGGAACAGCCGAGCGCGGGCTCGGCTCTACCTTGCACCGGCCGTCATATCAGTGCGCAGATCCGGGGTTTCCGGGCACCTGCCGGATCGGCGCCAATCCTGTGAAACCCTTGTCAGAACGTGATCCAGGGCACCTCTGTCATGGTCGTAATACGGCTGTAACAAAAACATCATTTCATAGCCGCATCCGCCGACCACGTCGGCTCTTCCCCGCTATGGAGTGACCATGAAACTGCACTCGGCCGGCCTTGCCGCCCTTTCCCTGGCCATCGCCCTGGGCCTGTCGGCCTGCGGTGGCGACAAGCAGGCCGCGCAGCAGCCGGCCACTGACGCTGCCGCTGCCCCCGTCGCTGCCGGTGCCAAGGTGACCGCCGAAGTGTCCGGCGCGGGCGCGTCCTTCATCTTCCCGCTGGTCTCCAAGTGGTCGGCTGACTACAACGCCAGCACCGGCGCCAAGATCAACTACCAGTCGATCGGCTCCGGCGGCGGCATCGCCCAGATCAAGGCCGGCACCGTCGACTTCGGTTCGTCCGACAAGCCGCTGAGCAGCGAGGAGCTGGCCCAGGCCGGCCTGGCGCAGTTCCCGTCGGCCATCGGCGGCGTGGTGCCGGTGGTCAACATCGAAGGCCTGGAAGCCGGCAAGCTGCGCCTGAGCGGCGCCCTGCTGGCCGACATCTTCCTGGGCAAGGTCAAGACCTGGAACGACCCGGCCATCGTCGCCGCCAACCCGGGCGTGAAGCTGCCAGACGGCAAGATCACCCTGGTCCACCGTTCGGACGGTTCGGGCACCACCTTCAACTTCTCCAACTACCTGTCCAAGGTCAGCCCGGAGTGGAAGAGCAAGGTCGGCGAAGGCACCTCGGTGCAGTGGCCGGACGGCGTCGGTGGCAAGGGCAATGAAGGCGTCGCGTCCTACGTGAAGCAGATCAAGGGCTCGATCGGTTACGTCGAACTGGCCTACGCGCTGCAGAACGGCATGCCTTACACCGCCATGCAGAACGCGGCCGGCAACTGGGTCGAGCCGAGCGCGGAGACCTTCGCCGCCGCGGCCGCCAGCGCCGACTGGGCCAGCGCCAAGGACTTCAACCTGGTCATCACCAATGCCCCGGGCGAGCAGGCGTGGCCGATCACCGCCACCAACTTCATGCTGATGCAGAAGAAGCCGAAGGATGCCAAGCGCAACCAGGACACCCTGGCCTTCTTCAAGTGGGCCTTCGAAAACGGCCAGGCGCAGGCCAACGAGCTGCACTACGTGCCGCTGCCGGCCGAACTGGTCAAGCAGATCGAGGCCTACTGGGCGACCGACCTGAAGTGATGGACACGACGGTGCCCGCCCCGCGCGGGCACCGCTTGTTCCGCGCCGTGCCGCCCCGCCCCTTCCTGGCCCAGCCGTCCCCATGAATGCCATCGCCCAGCCTGTAGCCGCCCCGTCCACGCGTGATGCGCGTGATGCCCGCAACGACACACTGTTCCGATGGGTGCTGGTCGGCACCGTCATCTTCGTCCTGATCGCCTTGGCCTGCGCCGCGCTGTCGATGCTGTGGGGCGGTCGCCATGCCCTGCAGATGCAGGGCCTGAGCTTCTTCTTCTCCGCTGACTGGAATCCGGTCGAAAACAAGTTCGGCGCTCTGGCTCCGATCTACGGCACCCTGGTCACCGCCGTCATCGCGATGGTCATCGCCGTGCCGGTCAGCTTCGGCATCGCCTTCTTCCTCACCGAAGTCGCGCCGCGCTGGCTGCGTGGCCCGGTCGGTACCGCCATCGAACTGCTGGCCGGCATCCCTTCGATCATCTACGGCATGTGGGGCCTGTTCGTGCTGGTGCCGGTGATGACCGAGTACGTCACCCCGTTCCTCAACGAGACCCTGGGCGAATGGCCGGTGATCGGCCCGATGTTCCAGGGCCCGCCGCTGGGCATCGGCATGCTCACCGCCGGTTTCGTGCTGGCCATCATGGTCATTCCGTTCATCTCCTCGGTGATGCGCGAAGTGTTCCTGACCGTGCCGACCCGCCTGAAGGAATCGGCCTATGCGCTGGGCTCCACCAAGTGGGAAGTGAGCTGGGACATCGTCCTGCCCTACACCCGTTCGGCGGTCATCGGCGGCATCTTCCTCGGCCTCGGCCGCGCGCTGGGCGAAACGATGGCGGTGGCCTTCGTGATCGGCAACAGCGTGCGCCTGTCGCCGTCGCTGCTGGAACCGGGCACCACCATCGCCGCGCTGATCGCCAATGATTTCGGCGAAGCCACTGAAACCTACCGTTCGGCCCTGCTGCTGCTCGGCTTCGTCCTCTTCATCGTCACCTTCGTGGTGCTGGCCATCGCCCGCCTGATGCTGATGCGCCTGTCCCGCAAGG
This sequence comes from Stenotrophomonas sp. YJH_SMC_46, assembly GCF_059370315.1. NCBI lineage: Bacteria > Pseudomonadati > Pseudomonadota > Gammaproteobacteria > Lysobacterales > Lysobacteraceae > Stenotrophomonas > Stenotrophomonas sp. YJH_SMC_46. The sequence continues at coordinate 273,759 of NZ_JCAFTO010000003.1, read as the reverse complement.
AGGGCAACTGATGTCCACCACCGCTGATTCGCTGTACCTGCGCCGCCGCATCGGCAACGTCGTTGCGATCACTGCGTCCTGCGCCACCGCCCTGTTCGGCCTGTTTTTCCTGGGCTGGATCCTGTTCACCCTGGCTGCCAAGGGCCTGGCCGGCATCAACTGGGATCTGTTCACCAAGATGACGCCACCGCCGATGCAGGACGGCGGCCTCGCCAACGCCTTCTTCGGCAGTGCCGTGATGTGTGCACTGGCCATCGGCATCGGCACCCCGCTGGGCGTGCTGGCCGGCACCTGGCTGGCCGAGTATGGCAACGCCCGCAAGGCCGGCACCGTGGTCCGTTTCGTCAACGACATCCTGCTGTCGGCGCCGTCCATCGTGCTGGGCCTGTTCGTCTACACGCTGTATGTAATGCAGACCGGCGGCAATTTCTCGGCGTTCGCCGGCGCCCTGTCGCTGGCCTTCATCGTGCTGCCGGTGGTGGTGCGCACCACCGACGAGATGCTGCGCCTGGTGCCCTCGCAGATGCGCGAAGCGGCCCTGTCGCTGGGCATCCCGCAGTGGAAGGTGATCGTGCAGGTGCTGTACCGCAGTGCCTCGGCCGGCATCATCACCGGCATCCTGCTGGCGCTGGCCCGCATCTCCGGCGAGACCGCTCCGCTGCTGTTCACCGCCTTCGGCAACCAGTACTGGAACAACAACATCTTCCAGCCGATGGCTTCGGTGCCGGTGGTGATGAACCAGTTCGCCGGCAGCCCGTACGAATCCTGGCAGGTACTGGCCTGGGCCGGCGCCCTGGTGCTGACTGTCTTCGTGCTGCTGGTCAGCCTTGCCGCCCGCGGCATCCTGCTGCGCAACCGTATCTCCCATGACTGACCTTTCCGTGGACAACGCCATGAACGACCTTTCCAACGCCGTGCCGATGCAGCGCATCGCCGTGCCGTCCTCGCACGAGAGCCTGCACACGCCGTCGCCGGTGAAGCTGGCTGCGCGTGGACTGGACTTCTACTACGACAAGTTCCACGCCCTGAAGGGCATCAACCTGGAGATTCCGGAAAAGCGCGTGACCGCGCTGATCGGTCCTTCCGGTTGCGGCAAATCGACCCTGCTGCGCATCTTCAACCGCATCTACGCGCTGTACCCGAAGCTGGAAGCGCGCGGTGAAGTGCTGCTGGACGGCGAGAACATCCTGTCGCCGAAGTACCCGATGAACCGCCTGCGCAGCAAGGTCGGCATGGTGTTCCAGAAGCCGGTGCCGTTCCCGATGACCATCTTCGAGAACGTGGCCTACGGCATCCGCCACCACGAGAAGCTGAGCAAGGCCGATATGGCCGACCGCGTCGAGCAGGCACTGCGCCAGGGTGCACTGTGGGACGAAGTGAAGGACAAGCTGGGGCAGAGCGCGCTGGGCCTTTCCGGTGGCCAGCAGCAGCGCCTGTGCATCGCCCGTGCCGTGGCGCTGCGCCCGTCGGTGCTGCTGCTGGACGAGCCGACCTCGGCGCTGGATCCGATCTCGACCAGCCGCATCGAGCAGCTGGTGGAAGAGCTCAAGCACGAGTACACCATCGTCATCGTCACCCACAACATGCAGCAGGCCGCGCGCGTTTCCGACTACACCGCCTTCATGTACCTGGGCGACCTGATCGAGCACGACCGCACCGAAGTGATCTTCTCGCAGCCGTCGCAGCGGCAGACCGAGGACTACATCACCGGTCGCTTCGGCTGATCGACGCTGATCCTTCGCCACATGTCCCAGCCAGGCACGGCTTGGCTCCACCCGGATTGCAGACCATGAACCTTCCCAACGACCACATCGTCAAGAGCTACGACGAAGAGCAGCAGCGCCTGGTGGCCGAAATCGTGCGCATGGGCGAGATGGCCGTCGCCCAGCTCGAAGCGTCGATGGACGTGATCGAGAAGCGCGACGAGAACGCCGCCCATCGCATCATCGCCAACGACGAAGCCATTGATGCGCTGGAGCAGCAGATCAGCCATGACGTGATGCGCCTGGCCCTGCGTGGCCCGATGGCGCGCGACCTGCGCGAAATCCTCGCTGGCCTGCGCATCCCGGCCGACATCGAACGCATCGGCGACTATGCAGCGAACGTGGCCAAGCGTTCGATCGCGCTGGGCAAGGTGCCGCCGCTGCCGCAGATCCAGGGCCTGCGTGCGCTGGGCCGCCTGGCGGCGCAGCAGGTCCGTCGTGCCATTGCCGCCTACCGCGACAACGACGCCGACGCCGCACTGGAACTGCGCGAGGACGACGCCCGCCTGGACGCGCAGTACACCGCGCTGTTCCGCGAGCTGCTGACCTACATGATGGAAGACCCGCGCAACATCACCCCGTGCACGCACCTGCTGTTCATGGCCAAGAACCTGGAGCGCGTGGGCGACCACGCCACCAACATCGCCGAGAACGTATGGTTCCTGGTGCACGGGGAGCAGCCGCTGCCGCCGCGCGAGAAGCGCGACGAGACCTCCAGCACCGGCCAGCCCTGACGCTGCACTGCAACACCGGAGTCGACTCCAAGGTGGCCGCTGTCCTGGTGACAGCGGCCTTCTTGTTTCTGGGCGTTCCGGCGATTCATCCACGCATGGCGTGGATCCACCGGGAACCGTGTTCCCCTTCTGTAACAAACCTCACGAAAATTTGAGGTCTTGGCGAGGATTCGTTGAGTAGGATCGCTGCACCATCGTTTCCACCGGCATCCCTGCCGGCCACCCGGGCACCCGCCCACACCACCCAGGAGCACGACCGATGAGCAGTTCCAACAAGATCCTGTCCCTGCTGACTGCTACCGCCCTGGCCGCCGGCCTTGGCATCACCGCCAATGCCTCGGCGCTGAGCATGAGCGACCTGGCCCAGGGCTATCTGGTGGCTGGCCAGGCTGCCAAGGCCAGCACCGATGCCAAGGGCGCCGACGCCAAGACCTCCGCAGAGGCCGCCAAGCATGCCGAAGGCAAGTGCGGCGCCGACAAGGGCAAGGCTGCCGGTGCGGCAGCAGGCGCCAAGGCTCAGGCCGGCGACAAGAAGGCCGCCGAAGGCAAGTGTGGCGAAGGCAAGTGCGGTGGCAAGCACTGAGGTCCGCGCCAGCATCGCCAACCTGCGGTCGCCGCTTCGTGCGGCGGCCGTCGGGTTGGGGCTGCGCCGGGCGCTGTTGCAGGAGCTGCGCGATGCACCGGCTGGCGATTTCGATTTCCTCGAATGCGCGCCGGAGAACTGGATCCATGTCGGCGGCCCCGCCGGTGACGCACTGGCCGAGCTGGCACAGCGCCATCCGCTGAGCTGCCACGGCCTGTCCCTGTCGCTGGGCGGCACTGCGCCACTGGATACGCAGCTGTTGGAGCAGGTTGGCCAGTTCCTGGAAAAACACCGCGTGCCGCTGTACAGCGAACACCTGAGCTACTGCAGCGACGACGGCCACCTGTACGACCTGCTGCCGATCCCCTTCACCGATGAAGCGGTGCGCCATACCGCCGCACGCATCGCCTGCGTGCAGGACGTGCTGGGTCGCCGCATCGCGGTGGAAAACGTGTCCTACTACCTGGCACCGGAACCGGCGATGGACGAACTGGCCTTCACCAACGCCGTGCTTGCCGAAGCCGACTGCGACCTGCTGCTGGACGTCAACAACGTCTTCGTCAACGCCTGCAACCACGGTTACGACGCCGACGCGTTCATCGCTGGCCTGCCCGCAGACCGCATCGTCTGCCTGCACGTGGCCGGGCATCTGGACGAGGCACCGGACCTGAAGATCGATACCCACGGCAGCGCGGTGATCGACCCGGTCTGGGAGCTGCTGGCACGCACCTATGCGCGCATCGGCGCTCGCCCCACCCTGCTCGAACGCGATTTCAATTTCCCGCCCTATGCCGAACTGCGCGGCGAACTGCAGACCATCCGCCGCCTGCAGGCCGCGCACGCGGAGGCGGCATATGGCTGATACCCCCGCCACGCTGCGTGCGCAGCAGCACGCATTCACCGCCTATCTGCGAGATCCCCAGGGCGTGCCGCCACCGGGCGGGCTGGAGCCACGGCGCGTCGCGGTCTACCAGCGGCTGCTGTTCAACAACCTGCTCGGCCTGTTGAGCAACGGCTTTCCGGTCTGCGTGCGCCTGCTCGGCGTATCAGCCTGGAGCGGACTGGTGCGCCACTACTTCGCAACCCATCGCTGCCAGACGCCGCTGTTCACCGAACTGGCCGCCGAATTCGTGCAGTGGCTGCAGGCACAGCCGCAGCTGCCACACCCTGCGCTGGCCGAACTGGCCCACTACGAGTGGGTGGAAACCGCGCTGTACCAACTGGACGCCGAACCGCTGCCGGTCGTAGCGGACATCGACCCGCTGCGGGTGCCGCTGCAGCGCTCACCGCTGGCGTGGCCGCTGCTGTACCAATGGCCGGTGCACCGCCTCGGCGCCGAGGACGCACCTACCCAGTTGCCGGCCGAGCCGACCGGCCTGCTGGTGCGTCGCGAGGCCGATGGCGAGGTGCGCTTCGCCGTACTCAGCCCGCTGGCGGTGTACCTGCTGTCCAGCATCGGGGAGCAGCCCGGCCTCGATGGACATGCCCATCTGAAGCAACTGGCCGCCGCGCATGGCCTGGCCGAACAGGCGCTGGCCGAACCCGGTGCCGCGCTGCTGCAGCAGTTCCTGCGGGCCGGCGTGATCGGCCCTTTGACCGCACCTGCCTGACACCTCCCTTCCCCGCCCCGGAGATGCACCGATGAAGCTCCCGCCCCTGGCCACCGCGCGTGGCCAGCTGGACCGTCTCGCCCCCTGGTTGGCCCCGCTCGGCCTGCGGCTGCTGCTGGCCTGGGAATACTTCGAATCCGGCCGCGAGAAACTGCAAGGCCAGAACTGGTTCGCCGATCTGCAGGACGCCTTCCCGTTTCCGTTCAACCAGCTGCCCGCTGCCCTGAACTGGCAACTGGCCACCTGGTTTGAACTGCTCGGCGCAGCCTGCCTGCTGTTCGGTTTTGGTACCCGTTTTGCCGCTGCCAGCCTGCTGGTGCTGACCGTGGTGGCCACCTACGCCGTGCACTGGCCGATGCAATGGAACTCGCTGGGCGACCTCGCGATGGGGTATGCGATCAGCGACCAGGGCTACGGCAACTTCAAGCTGCCGGTGCTGTTCATGGCGATGCTGCTGCCGCTGGTCTTCACCGGCGCAGGCAGGCTGAGCGTGGATGCGTTGCTGTGGCGGTGGCATCCGTCGGGTACGACGGCACGTCCCGCGGTCCGGTAGATCCGACCTTGGTCGGCGCATCGCGTGCCAACCAAGGCTGGCACCTACCGGGTTCTGCCACGGTGGCGGGCATGGGCTGCGTGGCCGGGCGCTCAGGGTCGCTCTGCTAGAATTCACGCATGACCGACCCCATTCCCGCACCCGCCGCCGCTCCCGATTCCGCAGTATCCCAGGCGCAGCGCGCGATGTCACAACGCTTCCGCGGTTTCCTGCCGGTGGTGGTGGATGTGGAAACCGGCGGCTTCGACAGCCAGCGCAACGCGCTGCTGGAAATAGCCGCAGTGCCGATCGAGATGGACGAGAACGGCCTGCTGTACCCGGGCCAGACCGCCAGCGCCCATGTAGTGCCGGCCGAAGGCCTGGAGATCGACCCGAAGTCGCTGGAAGTGACCGGCATCATCCTCGACCATCCGTTCCGGCTGGCCAAGGAAGAAAAGGCCGCACTGGACCACATCTTCACCCCGGTGCGCGCAGCAATGAAGAAATACGGCTGCCAGCGCGCGATCCTGGTCGGCCACAACGCCCATTTCGACCTTGGCTTCGTCAACGCCGCCGTGGCCCGCACCGGTCACAAGCGCAACCCGTTCCATCCGTTCAGCGTGTTCGACACGGTCACCCTGGCCGGCATCGCCTACGGGCAGACCGTGCTGGCGCGCGCCGCCACGGCCGCGGGGCTGGGCTGGGATGCCAACGAGGCACACAGCGCGGTGTATGACACCGAACAGACCGCGCGGCTGTTCTGCACCATCGCCAACGCCTGGCCGCGGTAAGGCAGCCAACGGCGCAACCGCATCCACGCAGTGCGGACCAACGGTCCGCACCCACCACTCACCGCACGGTAGATCCACGCCACGCCTGGATGCGATCAACCAATACTCGTACGATCGCGGCCATCGCTCTTGGCGCGGTACAGTGCGCGGTCTGCGCGCTGGTACAGCAGCGCCGGGGTGCGGTCGTCGGCATCCAGCTCCACCAGGCCCGCGCTGAAGGTCACGCGCAGGCCTTCCACACCGGCCCAGTCCGGGTGGTCATGGAACAGACCGCGCAGGCGTGCGCACAGCTGTGCGGCCTCTTCCAGGCGGGTGTCGTTGAGCAGCAGCGCGAACTCTTCACCGCCGGTGCGCGCCGGCAGGTCCGAATCGCGGCAGGCCGCAGCGATCAAGCGCGCCACCTGCACCAGCACGGCATCGCCGATGCTGTGGCTGTGGCGGTCGTTGACGTCCTTGAAGTGGTCGATATCCAGCACCACCAGGCACAGTGGATGACCACTGCGCTGCGAACGGGCGAAGTCGCGGGCAAGGGTTTCGTCGAAGGCGCGGCGATTGGGCAGGCCGGTCAGTGCATCCTCGCGGGCCTGCCGTTCAAATGCCTCAGCCTGGCGTGCCAGGCGCTCGGCCAGTTCGGTCTTTTCCTGGTTCAACGCCTGCAGGTGCACGGTCTTGGCCTGCAGGTCGAAAGTTGCTTCGTCCACCCGACGTGCCAGGCGCAGGTTGCTGGCCTTCAACTGCTGCAGCAGCAAGCGGTACAGCGCCACCAGCCCGGTCAGCAGCACCAGTGCCCCCAGCACCTGCACGCTGCGTCGCTGCCACCAGAACGGCTCCACGGTGAAGCTCCACACCGCCTCCTGCTGGCCCCAGCTGCCACCGGGATGTGCCGCCGCAACGTGCAGGGTGTATTCGCCCGGCGGCAGGCCGACGAACTCCACGCTGCGCTGCGGGCCGCGCTCGACCCAGCCGGCATCAAGCCCATCCAACCGCGTGCGGTAACGGATCCGGTCAGACATCAGGTAGCTCAGGCCGACATAGCTGACCGCCAGGCGGCGGCCACCGGGAATGGCGTTGCGATCCGGTCCTTCCCAATGCACCGGCGCGCCATCCACCTGCACGCTCTCGATCGCGGCGGGCGGCGATGGCCGCTCGCGGAAGCGCTGCAGGCGCTGCGGATCAACCGTGCTCAGGCCACCGGCAGTCACCACCCAGAACGTGCCGTCCTGGCGCAGGATCGCCGAAGGCCCCGAGCTGCCGTTGGCCTGCGCATTGGCCATGCCGTCGATCTCGTTGTAGCGCTCCACCATCACCCGGGGTGCTCGGCCATCGGCCACCGCGTTCAGGGTAGCCATGTCGGTGCGCAGCACGCCTCGGTTGCTGCTGACCCACACGTTGCCAAGACGATCAGGCACCAGCTGGAACACCGCGTCCACCGGCATACCCTGCTCGAGCCCCACCCGCGCCAGCATCCCGTTCCGCCAGCGGTACAGGCCACGGTCGCTGCTGATCCACATCGCGTCGCCCAGCTGGTGGAAGCCGAACACGCTGCGGCCACCGCCCATCGGCGCGAGGTCGATCGACTGCACGTGGTCGCCGCGCAGCACGCGGATTCCCTCGATGGTGCCGATCCACAGGTTGCCCTGATGATCGTGCTCAAGCGCGGTGATCAGGCCGCCGGGCATGCCCGCCATGCTTGATACCTGCACACGGTCGCCGTCGATGCGGACCACGCCCTTCTGCGTGCCGGCCCAGACCACGCCCTGCGGGTCTACGCTGATCGCGCGGATGTTGCCGCCCGGCATGCCATCGGCAGCGGCGTAGTTGTGCCGCAGCCGGCCGTCGGGACCAAGACGGTAGACGCCATCGCCGAACGTGCCGACCCACAGGTCACCGTCCGGTCCCTGCGCCAGGCTGAGCACCGAAGGTGCCTTGCCACCGCGGTTGTGCAGGGGCATCGCACGGAAGCGGCCGTCGGCCGTCTGCAGATCGAGGCCGCTGGCGCTGCCCACCCAGAGCTGGCGGTCGCGGTCCTCGAACACGGTGCGCACATAGTCGCCACTGAGCCCATCGCGCTCGGTGTAACTGCTGAACAGCGTTTCGCGCAGGCGGTACAGCCCGCCGTTGGCGCCCACCCAGATGCTGCCCTCGGCGTCCTCGCGCAGGCTGACCACGCGTCCGCCCGGCAGGTTCAGGCCTGCCGGCAGCCGCTCCAGGCCATGTGCGGAGATGCGCAGCAGGCCCTGGTTCTCGGTGCCCAGCCACAGGTCACCATGGCGATCCTGCAGCATCGAGGTCATGTGCAGCTGTCCCGGCAGACGGTGCATCAGCACCAGCTGGTCATCTTCCACCCGGTACAGGCGCTCGCCGGCGACGATCCACAGCGCACCATCCGGCGCACGGTAGGGCCATGAAAGACCACTGCCGGCCCCCAGTCCCCAGGCTGCGGGCGCGCGTTTGAGCACGCCGTCGTTGTCGCGCAGCACCAGCCCGTCCAGCGTACCGACCCAGACCCGGTCCTGCGCATCGACCACCAGCTTGGTGAAACTCATCGCCATCGGAAGGTCCGCCGCCGGCGCCTGGTAGACGATGCCATTGTCCGGTGTCAGATAGCCGATGCCCTTGCCCTCGTACAGCAGCCACAGCCGGCCCTGGCTGTCCATCTGCATGGACTGTATCAGCACCTGCGGCGTATCGGCCTGGTGCTCCCAGACGCGCCACTGGCCATCGCTGCCACGGTGGCTGACGTTGCCGCGCGAATCACTGATCCACAAGCCACCCTGGCGGTCGACGAACAGCGCACCGATGCCGTTGTCGCGCAGGCCCGGGCGGGTGCTGCGGTCGAACACGGTGAAATCCAGGCCGTTGTAGCGCACCAGGCCTTCCCAGGTCGCGAACCACAGGTGGCCTTCGGGGGTCTGCGCGATGTCACGCAGCGAGTTGTGCGGCAGGCCATTGCGCGAGGTCCATACATCAATGGCATAGTCGCGCAGCGGCGGCGCCCCTTCCTGCGCAGCCACCGGAAGCGCGAGGGCCAGCAGCAGGCACAGCAGGCCCTGTCGCAGCCATCGACCGATATCTGATCCGCGGCGCTCCGCCCAGCGCCGTATGTCCCCCTGTGCGGCCATCAGTGCAGCGGCGGCGGCCAGGCAGGGCTGCCGTGCCTGGCAGCGTGCGGGAACGGCCGGGCAGCGCGGAGCGGCATGCCGGCGGGAACGGGCTGGCTCATCGGGGGGGAACTGGGAAGTTGGGCAGATGATAGGCCAAAGCCGGCCCACCGCGTCACCATCGCCAGCTGCGAAGGCTCAGCCGGCGCGCCCCGGCGGCGTCACCTGGGCGCTGGCCGGCCACTGCACCACCGCCTCCAGCCCGCCTTCGGCACGGTTGCGCAGCCACAGCCGCGCCCCATCCTTCTCGGCCAGGGCGCGGGCGATGGTCAAGCCCAGCCCGGCCCCGCCGGTCTGGCGCGAACGCGAGGTTTCCACCCGCACGAAGGGATCAAACACCGCCTCCAGCTGCTCCTCGGCCAGGCCCGGGCCATCATCGGCCACCACCACGGTGATCGCACCCCCACTGCGCTCGACCCGTACCCGCGCCCGTTGCGCATACATCACCGCATTGTCCACCAGGTTGGAGAACAGGCGGTGCATGGCCAGCGGGCGCAGCATCAGCACCGCCCCGCTGCCGCCTTCGAAGACCACATCGGCGCCGCCTTCGGCGGTGTCCTCGACAATGCTCTCCAGCAGCGAATCCAGGTCCAGTGCTGCACGCTGCTCGGCACTCTCGGCACTGCGGGCCAGCTCCAGGCCCTCGCGCACCAGTGCCTGCATCGCGGCCAGATCGCCAATCAGGCGCTCACGCAGGGCCTCGTCGCTGACATTCTCCAGCCGCAGCCGCAGCCGCGTCAGCGGCGTCTGCAGATCGTGGGTGATCGCTGCCAGCATCTGCGTGCGCTCGGCCAGGTGCCGCTGCAGCCGGTGCTGCATGGCGTTGAAGGCTTCGGCGGCGCGCTGCACTTCGCGCGGCCCGCGAAGCGGCAAGGGATCGCGCTGCAGGTCGTCGCCCAGGTCTTCGGCGGCAGCGGCCAACTCCTGCAGCGGCGCGCTTGCAATGCGCGCGACGATATAGGCCAGCACCGCGATCGCCAACACCAGCAGGGTCAGGAACCACGGGTCAACGGCGAGGATGCCGTTGTGCGCTACCGCCGGCGAATCCAGCGCCAGCTTCAGCAGCGTGCCATCGGTGAGCGTTACGTCCACCGCGCGGCACTTGGGCGGAATGAACGCCGGATCACGCTCGCGCGGGTGCTTGCGATGCCCGGGCGGCGGCGGCGGCAGCAGTTCCTGCAGCTTGGGGATGCAGGAGCGGAATGAAGCGAAGTGCACGTGCGCGCGTGCGACCGGGCCTGGCCGGTCATCCAGCACTTCCATCAGAGCTGTATCGGCCCGCCCCAGGCGCGCGCCGGGTTGCAGGGCGCGGACGCTGGGCCCACCGATCTCGAGCAGGCGCTCGCGCAGTTCCGGATTGCCGTCCAGCAGGTTGACGTAACCCTGCAGGCGGTCGGCGATGCGGTTCAGGTTCTGCCGCTCGAACTCCTGCTGCCGCTTGGAGGTGGCGAGCATGGTCGCGCCGATCGCGGCCACGCTCATGCCCAGCAGCAGGATCACGAACAACCGCCCGACCATCGAGGACAGGAAATGGCGCAGGCGTTTCATCGCGGCCTATTCCAGGTTCACCGAGGAGGCCAGTACATAGCCTTCGTTGCGAACGGTCTTGATCAGCCCATCCGGGCCACCGTCGTCGCCCAGCTTGTTGCGCAGCCGGCTGACCTGCAGATCGATGGCACGGTCCTGTGCCTCGTAATTGCGCCCGCTGCTGAGCGCGACCAGCTGCTCGCGCGACAGCACTTTGTTGGCATGGGCAATGAACACCCGCAGCAGCCGGAACTCGGCGCCGGACAGCACCACCACGCGGTTGTCCGGGTCAACCAGATGGCGGTGTTCCAGGTCGAACACCCAGCGCGAGAAGCGCGCACGGCGAATCGCCAATGGCTCCAGGTTGGCCGGCAGCGCCTCGGTCCGGCGCAGCACATTGCGGATGCGCGCCAGCAGCTCGCGCGGCTCGAACGGCTTGGCCAGGTAGTCATCGGCGCCCATCTCCAGGCCCAGCACGCGGTCAATCGGCTCGGCACGAGCCGTCAGCATGATCACCGGCGTGTTCGAGCGCGCGCGCAGGTCGCGGCACAGGGTCAAGCCATCCTCACGCGGCAGGTTGAGGTCGAGCACGATCAGGTCCACGTGCTCACGGTCCAGCAGCTGGCGCATGGCGGTGCCATCAGCCGCCGTGCTCACCTGGTAGCCGGCGCGGCCGAGCTGCTCGGCCAGCAGGGTGCGGATGTCATTGTCGTCGTCGACGATCAGCAGTCGATGCATCGTGTTTTCAGTCTCCATGTCGCGATCATCCCGTGTCGGCAGCTGAACCGCATCCGGGGCAATGCGTACCAGTGTATCCACCGATGGTCGGGATACCTGTGGTTACGCCTATTTGCCGACAGTGTTACATAGAGACATACCCCGAGGATTGAGCCGCCTGTCGCCCGGTCTTCACAATGCCCGCCAACGCCGCCCACGCGGCCCCGAGAGTGAAGCCACGACGTGACGTTCCGCCTGCTGCCCGCGACCCGCCGGGGTCGCCTGATACTGGTCGCCCTGCTTGCCCTTGCCGTCGTTGCAGCCGCCTGGTGGCTGCTGCGCAAGCCGGCCGTCCCGGCGGTGGCGACCGCGCCCGTCAGCCGTGGTGACATCGAGCAGACAGTGGAGGCCACCGGTGTGATCGACGCCTACAAGCTGGTCAGCGTCGGCGCCCAGGCCTCGGGCCAGATCAAGTCGCTGAAGGTACAGCTGGGCGACACCGTGAAGGAAGGCGACCTGATCGCCGAGATCGATGCCACCACCCAGCAGAACCAGGTGCTCAACGCGCAGGCCTCGCTGGACCAGGTCACCGCGCAGCGCGCCGTGCAGCAGGCCACCCTGCGCCAGGCCGAACTGGAATTCGCGCGGCAGCAGCAGATGCTGGCTGCCGAAGCCACCTCGCGCCAGGAATATGATGCCGCCGAGGCGGAGTTGAAGACCGCCCGTGCCCAGCTGCAGTCCTACGAGGCGCAGATCAAGGGCCGCGAAACAGAACTGGGCACCGCCCGCGCCAACCTGGCCTACACCCGCATCACCGCGCCGATGGACGGCACCGTGGTGGCGGTGGTGGCGGAGGAAGGCCGCACCGTGAACGCCAACCAGACCGCACCGACCATCGTGATGCTGGCGCGGCTGGACGTGGTCACCGTCAATGCCGAGATCTCCGAGGCCGACGTGGTCAAGATCAAGCCCGGCATGCCGGTGTACTTCACCACGCTGGGTGACCCGGACCGCAAGTACCACGCCACGCTGCGCCAGATCAATCCGGCGCCGGCCTCGATCGCCAACGAAAGCTCCTCCAGCTCCAGCAGTTCGTCCAGTTCCAGTTCCAGCAGCGCGGTCTACTACAACGCGCTGTTCGACGTGGAGAATCCGGACGGCACGTTGCGCATCGACATGACCGCGCAGGTCTCGGTACTGCTCAAGCAGGCCAAGGGCGTGCTGATGGTGCCGGCGGTGGCGCTGGGGCCGAAGCGCCGTGGCGACGAGCGCATGGTGCGGGTGCTGGACGACAAGGGCCAGCCGCAGCCGCGCAAGGTCACGGTGGGCATCAACAATGGCGCCTCCGCCGAGATCCTGTCCGGGTTGAAGGAAGGCGAGCGCGTGGTGGTCGGCGAAGCCAGCGCCGCCGGTGCCGGTGGCGGGAACCGAGGCGGCATGCAGATGCGGGTCGGCGGCCCGGGCATGGGGCCGCGCCGATGAGCACGACGGCGCCGCTGCTGCGCCTGCGCGACCTGCGACGCGAGTTCCCGGCCGGTGATGATGTGATCGCCGTGCTGCGCGACGTCAATCTCGACATCCATGCTGGCGAGATGGTGGCCATCGTCGGCCAGTCCGGCTCGGGCAAGTCGACACTGATGAACATCCTCGGCTGCCTCGACCGCCCCACCCGCGGCAGCTACCAGGTGGCCGGCCGCGAGACCGGAAAGATGGCGCCGGACGAACTGGCCGAACTGCGCCGCGAATATTTCGGTTTCATCTTCCAGCGCTACCACCTGCTCGGCGACCTCGACGCGCGCGGCAATGTGGAAGTGCCGGCGGTGTACGCCGGCAGCCCGGGCGCAGTGCGCAATGCGCGTGCCGAGCAGCTGCTGCAACGCCTGGGCCTGGGCGACCGCATGCATCACAAGCCCGGCCAGCTGTCAGGTGGCCAGCAGCAGCGCGTGTCGATCGCACGCGCGCTGATGAACGGCGGCGAGGTGATCCTGGCCGACGAACCCACAGGCGCGCTCGATACGAAATCCGGTGAGGAAGTGATGGCGATCCTCGGCGAACTGCATGCCGAAGGCCACACCATCATCATCGTCACCCACGACATGAGCGTGGCCCAGCACGCACAGCGCATCATCGAGATCCGCGATGGCGAGATCATCGCCGACCGCGCCAACCCGAATGCGCCGGCCTACCGTGCGCAGCGCGAAGCCAGTACCGGGGCCGCCCACGGCAACAGCTGGCGGGCGGCCCGAGACCGCTTCTCCGAAGCGTTCCGCATGGCGCTGCTGGCGATGAACGCCCATCGGCTGCGGACCTTCCTGACCATGCTCGGCATCATCATCGGCATCGCCTCGGTAGTGTCGGTGGTGGCGCTGGGCAACGGCTCGCAGCAGCAGATCCTGCAGAACATCAGCGCGCTCGGCACCAACACCATCGACGTCTATCCCGGCCGTGGTTTCGGCGACATGCGCTCGGCCCGGGTGCAGACGCTCAAGGCCAGCGATGCCGATGCACTGGCAAAGCAGAGCTACGTGGACAGCGCCACCCCCAGCGTATCGACCTCGGTCACCGCGCGTTATCGCAACCAGTCGTCGACCGCCCAAGTCAGCGGCGTCGGCGAGCAGTTCTTCCGGGTCAAGGGCGTGACTCTGCTCAGCGGCAGCTTCTTCGATGCCGATGCAGTCAAGGGCCTGGGCCAGGTGGCGGTGATCGACGAGAACACCCAGGCCCAGTTCTTCCCCGATGTCGACCCGGTCGGACAGGTGATCCTGCTCGGCAACGTGCCGGCACGCGTGGTCGGCGTGGCCAAGCGCCAGAGTTTCGGTTTCGGCGGCAGCACCAGCCTCAGCGTGTGGGTGCCGTACACCACGGTGATGTCGCGCATGCTCGGCCAGAGCCACGTCTCCAGCATCACCGTGCGCGTGGACGACGACACGCCGATGGATGCGGCGCAGGAAGCGATCACCCGCTTGCTGACGATGCGCCATGGCACCGAGGACTTCTTCCTCAGCAACAGCGCGGAGATCCGCCAGACCATCGAGCAGACCACGCGCACGATGACCCTGCTGATCGGTGCCATCGCCGCCATCGCACTGCTGGTCGGTGGCATCGGCGTGATGAACATCATGCTGGTGTCGGTGACCGAGCGCACCCGTGAGATCGGGGTGCGCATGGCGGTGGGTGCACGGCAGAGTGATATCCGCCAGCAGTTCCTGATCGAGGCGGTGCTGGTGTGCCTGCTCGGCGGCGTGCTCGGCATCGGCCTGGCGCTGCTGCTGGGCTCGATGATCGGCCGCTTCGCCAGCGATTTCCAGGTGCTGTTCTCCACCGCCTCGATTGTCGCCGCCTTCGCCTGTTCGACCCTGATCGGCGTGGCGTTCGGCTTCCTGCCCGCGCGCAATGCCGCGCAACTCGATCCGGTGGAGGCCCTGGCCCGCGAATGAAGAAGATGATCCGACTGCCCTTCCCCGCTCCCCGGCACCTGCTGCCGGCCGGTGCGGTTGTACTCGCCCTGTCCGGCTGCGCCTCCGTCGGCCGCTATCCGGTGCATGACCCGGCCGTGGCGGCGCAGTATGGGCGTGGCGATGCCACCCTCAATGCACCGGCCGACGGCCCGCGCAGCAGCTTGGATACACCCGGCCGCGACATCCGGCAGGACACCTGGTGGACCGGCTTCGGCGATGAACGCCTCGACCGTCTGGTGGCGCAGGCGCTGGCCGCCAACAGCGATCTGGCCGCCGCCGGCCTGGCCGTGCAGCGTTCACGCCTGCAGGCCGGCCTGGCCAGCAATGCGCTGTGGCCGCAGCCTTCGTCATCGGGCGTCAGCGGCAGTGCCAGCCGCGCCACCGACCAGGCCGATGACTGGCGCCGCAGCTATTCCACCGGCGTCTCGCTGGGCTGGGAAGTGGACCTGTGGGGGCGCCTGCGCACCCAGCGCGACATCGCCCGCTGGGAAGCCGAAGCCAGCGAGGAAGACCGGCAGAACACCGCGCTGCTGGTGATCGGCGACACCATCACCCAATACTGGAACCTGGCCTATCTCAACCAGTCCATCGCCACCGGCCAGGCCAACCTGGAGCGGTTGGAACGTACCCGCGAACTGGTGCAGGCCCGCTTCGACGCCGGCGCGGTATCGCGCCTGGAAGTGCGCCAGGCGCTGCAGAACCTGCAGTCGCAGCGCTCGGCGCAGAGCGCGCTGGAACAGCAGCGGGTGGAAGTGCGCAATGCACTGACCGTACTGCTGGATGGCACGCCCTGGCCGCAGCAGGACGAACCGCAGGACCTGCTGGGCGCACGCAGCCCGGACATCGTCGAGGGGTTGCCGGCCGACCTGCTGGGCCGCCGTCCCGACCTGCGCGCGGCCGAGCTGCGCCTGCGCAACAGCCTGAAGACGATCAAGGTCACGGCAACCCAGTATTACCCGGCGTTGAGCCTGACCGGCAGCCTCGGTTCCAGCGCCACCTCGCTAGGCAATGTGCTGCGCAATCCGGTGGCCACGCTGGGCGCGGGCCTGTCACTGCCGTTCCTCAACCTGCAGCGCGCGCAGCTGGATACCGACATCGCCGGCACCGCCTACCAGATCGCCGCGGCCAACTTCCGCAAGACGCTGTACAGCGCGCTCTCGGAAGTGGACAACGCGCTGTCGGCACGCGAGCAGCTGGCGCGGCAGGTGGCGGCCTCGCAGGCGTCGTATGACGAAGCGGTGGAAGTGGAACGCGCGCAGGAAGTGCGTTACCGCGTGGGCGCGACCGACCTGCGCACCTGGCTGGAAGCGCAGCAGACCCGGCGCGATGCCGAGCTGTCACTGGCGCGCGCGCGGCAGGGCCAGCTGAACAACGATGTGACCCTGTTCAAGGCGCTGGGCGGCGGCGCGGGGTAGCGGCTACTGTGGAGCCGAGCCCATGCTCGGCTGCTTCCTTGATCGGGTATGCGATCGCCGAGCGTGGTCTCGGCTCTACAGATCAGCCGCGCTGGCGCACGGCCTCGAACAGGCTGACGCCGGCGGCGACGGAGACGTTCAGGCTCTCGATCTCGCCCGGCATCGGAATCTTGACCAGGCCATCGCAGTTCTCGCGGGTCAGGCGGCGCAGGCCATCGGCCTCGCCACCCAGCACCAGGGCGATGTTGCCCTTCAGGTCCAGCTGGTACAGCGAAGCGGTGGCTTCGCCGGCCAGACCATAGATCCACACGCCCTGCTTCTGCAGGTCCTTCAGGCAGCGCGACAGGTTGGTCACCGCCACTACCGGGATCAGATCGGCGGCACCGGCCGAGGTCTTGCGCACGGTCGCGTTCACCGTGGCCGACTTGTCCTTGGGGATGATTACTGCAGTCGCGCCGGCCGCAGCGGCCGAGCGCAGGCAGGCGCCGAGGTTGTGCGGGTCCTGCACCTCGTCCAGCACCAGCAGCAGGGCCTTGCCTTCGGCTGCAGTGACCAGGCCTTCCAGCTCGTTCTCGCTGTAGGTACGAGCGGCGGCATAGCGCGCGGCCACGCCCTGGTGGCGCACCGAACCACCCACGCCATCCAGCGCCTGGCTGTTCACCTTGCGCACGTCGATGCCCTTGCGGCGGGCGTTTTCCTCGATCTCGGTCAGGCGCGGGTTCTTCGCACCGGCCTCGACCAGCACTTCGCGGACGTTCTCGGCGTCGTTCTCGATGGAGGAGGCGACGGCGTTGACGCCGACAATCCACTGGCTGTTCTTGCTCATGCGGGCGGGGACCGGAAAGGGGGTGGCTATGGTAGAGCATCGGCGACGGCCGCGCTTCGCGCTCGCCGGGCATGGCCCGGCGCTACCCGCCGTTCACCCTTCGGCTGAACGGCTGCGCGGCGGCCAGTGCGGGGTGTCGTGGTCGGGGTGCTGGTGGGACACGATCGTGGCCAGGAAATCCAGCGCGGCGATGTCTTCCTCGGTACGTCGCGCCGGCAGGCTGGCCAGGCTGTCGACGAAGGGCAGCTTGCGCTCGACTCCGTACTGGATCGTCGGCGGCAGGCGTTCGGGTTCGTCAAACGCACCGGCAGCCACCGCCACGCCATCGGGCGCTTCGTAGGTCAACGGCGTGCCGCAGTCGGCGCAGAACCCGCGCCGCACCACGTTGGAGGACTGGAAATAGCGCGGCTGGCCGCGGGTCCAGCTGAACTGCACGCCCCGCACCGACACCAAGGGCGCGTAGTACGCACCAAAGGCCTTCTGGCACATGCGGCAGTGGCAGATCGAGCTGTGGGTCAGCTCGCCACGGGCCTGGAAGCGGATCGCGCCGCACTGGCAGCCGCCGCTGTATTCGGGTTGGCCCTGCATGGTGCGTTCCTCCAAAGCGTCGTGCCAACCAACGGTTGGCACCTACCAGGTAACGTGGGGTGCCGACCGTTGGTCGGCACGTCTCTCAATACTGCTTTTTCGTACGCTTGGCCGGCTTGCCACGCTCCGGCAGCGGCGGCAGGCCATCGCCCTCGTCCTCACCCTTGTGCTCGACCAGGCGGAAGTCGATCTTGCGCTCTTCCATGCTGGCCTTCAGCACCAGGATGCGCACGCGGTCGCCCAACCGGTAGCTGCCGCCGCGGCGCTCGCCGGTCAACGTCTTGCGGGTCGCGTCGAACTTGTAATAGTCCTGCGGCAGCTGGGTGACGTGCACCAGACCCTGCACCTTCGACTCATCCAGCTCGACGAACAGGCCGAAGCTGGTCACGCCGCTGATCACGCCGTCGAACTGGCCGCCCACGTGCTTTTCCATCCACGCCGCGCGGTAACGCTCGTCGACCTCGCGCTCGGCCTCGTCGGCACGGCGCTCACGCTCGGAACACTGCAGCGCCAGCGCGGCCATCTCGCGGGCGTTGTAGGTGAACTTGTCCAGCGGCTTGCCGGACAGCGCATGCTTGATCGCGCGGTGTACCAGCAGGTCGGGATAGCGACGGATCGGCGAGGTGAAGTGCGCGTACGCCTCCAGCGCCAGGCCGAAGTGGCCGTGGTTCTCCGGGCTGTAGATGGCCAGGCTCTGGCTGCGCAGCAGCACCGATTCAAGCAGCGTGGCATCGGGGCGATCGCGGATCTTCTTCAGCAGCTTGGTGTAATCGCCCGGGCGCACCTTCGACCACGGTGGCAGGCTCAGCTTGAACTCCTTGAGGAATTCGAGCAGGTCGGCGTACTTGGTTTCCGGCGGTTTCTCGTGGATGCGGTACGGGGCCGGCACATGGCGCGACAGCAGGTACTTCGCTGCCTCGACGTTGGCCGCGATCATGCACTCCTCGATCAGCTTGTGCGCGTCGTTGCGCACCAGCATGCCGGCCTGGGTCACTTCACCGCGGTTGTCCAGCACGAAGCGCACTTCGCTGCTCTCGAACTCGATGGCGCCACGCTTGGCGCGTGCCTTGGACAGCACCTTGTACAGCTGGTGCAGGCGCTGCACCTGCGGCAGCAGGTCGCCCATCCAAGCCTTGGTATCGGCATCGTCCTCGCCCACCGCCTTCCACACCTGGGTGTAGGTCATGCGCGCATGCGAGTTCATCACCGCTTCGTAGAAGCGCGAATGCGTGACCAGGCCGTCGCGGTCGATCTGCATGTCGCAGACGAAGCACATGCGGTCGACCTTCGGCATCAGCGAACAGATGCCGTTGGACAGCGTCTCCGGCAGCATCGGCACCACGAAGCCCGGGAAGTACACCGAGGTGGCGCGCTTCTGCGCTTCTTCGTCCAGTGGCGTGCCGGGCCGGACGTAGTTGGAGACATCGGCAATCGCCACCACCAGCCGGAAGCCATCGACGTTCGGCTCGCAGTACACCGCGTCGTCGAAGTCCTTGGCATCTTCACCGTCGATGGTGACCAGCGGCATGCTGCGCAGATCGACGCGGTCGCCGATCATCGCCGGTTCGACCACCAGCGGCACCGACGCCGCTTCGTCCAGCACTTCCTGCGGGAATTCGAACGGCAGTTCATGGCCGTGGATGGCGGTCTCCACCACCAGCGAGGCGGTCAGCTTGTCGCCGAGCACGGCAATGATGCGGCCGATCGGCGGACGGCGGCTGTCCGGCGCCTGGGTCAGTTCGCAGACCACCAGCTGGCCGTCGCGCGCGCCACCGGTCTGGTCCGGCGGCACCTGTACGTTGCGCTGCACGCGCTTGTCATCGGGCACCACGTAGTTGATGCCCATCTCGACACTGAAACGGCCGATCAGGCGGGTCATGCCGCGCTCCAGCACGCGGGCGATGCTGCCTTCGCGGCGGCCACGGTGGTCGATGCCGGTCACGCGGGCCAACACCTTGTCGCCGTGCATGACCTTGCGCATTTCATACGGCGGCAGGAACAGGTCGTCGCCGCCCTCGACCGGGCGCAGGAAGCCGAACCCCTCCGGGTTGGCGATCACCACGCCGGTGACCAGGTTCAGGGTCTGGATCGGGGCGAAGCCGCCGCGGCGGTTCTGCACCAGCTGGCCGTCGCGGACCATGGCGCCGAGCCGGCGCGACAGCGCCTCGGCACGGTCCGGGGCGGTCAGGCCCAGGCGTGCGCCCAGTTCCTCTGCCGTCTGCGGCCCTTCGCAACGCTCCAGCAGGGCCAGGATGGCCTCGCGGCTGGCGATGGGCTGTTCGTACTTCTCCGCTTCGCGGGCGGCGTAGGGATCGTCGATCACCTTGCCGGTCGGGGGCAGCTTGCGGCCCGGGGCCGGGCCCGGTACGTCGCTGCTGCGGACCTTGCGGCCACGCGGCGGTGCGCCGCCTTCATTCAATTCGGGGAACCAGCCCGGCAACGGCTTGCCCGGCTTGGTGGCGCGGGCCGTGCCCGCCTTGGCGCCCTTCTTCGGGGCTTGGCTGCGGGAGGTGCTCCCGCCCTTGCTTGGTTTTTTGGTAGTCATCGCCCTACATGGTAGCCGTTGACGGCGTGCAGAACGGGTCAGTGGCCGTCTTGAAGGCCTTGCGTGAAAAATATTCAGGAAGTCGTTGACAGCCTGCGGATTCATCTTCACAATTGCGCCTCTGGAACGCCCAGGTGGCGGAATTGGTAGACGCACTAGTTTCAGGTACTAGCGGGTAAAACCGTGGAGGTTCGAGTCCTCTCCTGGGCACCAACGAAAAAACTCCTCACTTCGGCGGGGATTTTTTTTTGCCTGCAATCCAGCAGCGGGGTCGAATTCCTTTCCGAAGGAAAGGGCTCCGACCCAAGCGATTGAGATGGGGTCAGAGCCCGCTCCGCACGCGAAACGGGGTCCGACACCGGATCCAGAAAAAGTGTTGACACCCCCATAACAACGCCCCATAATCTCGCTCCTCGACGCCCAGGTGGCGGAATTGGTAGACGCACTAGTTTCAGGTACTAGCGGGTAAAACCGTGGAGGTTCGAGTCCTCTCCTGGGCACCACGTCGAGAATGAGAAAAACCCGCGAGAGCGGGTTTTTTCATGCCCGGAATCCGGCATCAGAGCAGCGGCCGCAGCACCAGCTCCAGCCCGAGCAACAGCAGGAAACCCAGGAAGCAGCCCCGGAACACCCGCGCACTGATGCGCTGCCGGATCACCTGCCCCAGCCACATGCCCAGCAATGCCGGCAGCACCGCCAGCGCACTCAGCCCCAGCTGCTGGATGCCGAATGCGCCGTGCAGCACCAGGCCGGCGGTCAGCGAAATCGTTGACACCGTGAACGCCAGCCCCAGCGCCTGCACCAGCTCCTCGCGCTGCAACCCCAGCGACTGCAGATATGGCACCGCCGGCATCACGAACACGCCGGTGGCGCCGGTCACCACGCCCGACAACGCCCCCACCAGCGGCCCCAGCCAACGCTCGCGCCGCTGCTGCACGCGGAACACCGGCGCAAGCAACGCATAGGCGGCATAGACCACCAATGCCACGCCCAGCGCAACGCGCGACCAAGTGCGATCGACCCGCACCAGCAGCGCCGCCGAGCCCAGCGTCACCACCACCACGGCCAGCATCATCGGCCACAGGCGCCGCACGATGCGGTCCAGTGACGGCCCGGACAACAGCTGCCACGCATTGGTGACGAAGGTGGGAATGAACAGCATCGACGCCGCCGACACCGGCGACAGCGTGCTGCCCAGCAGCCCCATCGCCACCGTCGGCAACCCCATGCCGGTCACGCCCTTGACCACACCGGCCAGCACGAACACCACCACCAGCAGCACGTAGAAGTACATCGATTCATTCATGCCTTCATTGGATCGGCCGGCCGCTCGGCGCACAATGCGGTGTTTCCGGCCTTGCCTTCGGCTGATCCGAAGGCGCAGCCGTTGCGATGAGGGCATCACATGCGGATGGATATCGCCGACCTGCGCCTGTTCCTGGCGATTGCCGAGGCGGGCAGCATCACGGCCGGCGCAGCGCAGGCAAACCTGGCACTGGCGTCGGCCAGCGAACGCCTGCGCACGATCGAAGCCGATGCCGGCACCGCGTTGTTGAACCGGCACCCCCGCGGCGTCAGCCTGACCGAAGCCGGCGCCGCCCTCGCCCACCATGCACGATTGATGCTGCAGCAGCAGGCGCAGCTGCGCGGTGAACTGCAGGCGTTCGCGCACGGCGCGCGCGGCACACTGCATCTGTATGCCAACACCGCAGCACTGACCAACTACCTGCCTTCGCGGCTGGCACCGTGGCTGGCCGAACGGCCGCGCCTGCACGTGGAACTGCTGGAGCGCACCAGCCCCGAAGTCGTGCGTGCGATCAACGCTGGCCAGGCCGAGGCCGGCATCATCAGTGATGCGGTCGACGCTGCCGGCCTGCAGCAGCACGTGGTCGCCGAAGATCCACTGGTGATGCTGCTGCCCGCAGACCATCGCCTCGCATCGCGGCGCAGCCTGGCCTTCGCCGATGTTGCCGGCGAGACCTTCGTCGCGCTGGCCGACGGCAATGCACTGCAGGCCTACATCGAAGACCAGGCGCGCGACATCGGGCGGCGCCTGGACGTGCGCATCCGCATGAAGACCTTCGAAGGGGTGTGCATCATGGTCGGCCACGACATTGGTATCGGCATCGTGCCGCGGACCATCGCCCGCCAGCACCGGCGCAGCACGCATACCGTCTCCGTACCGCTCGCCGATGCGTGGGCACAGCGTCGCCTGTGCGCCTGTTTTGCCGAGTGGGCGCAGTTGTCATCGGCAATGCGCAGCCTGCTGCTTCACCTGGGCGTGCAGCCGCAGAAAAAGCTGTGAAATGTTGTTGACACATCCTCTGCCGTCCCGCACAATTCATCTCCTGAGTCGCCCAGGTGGCGGAATTGGTAGACGCACTAGTTTCAGGTACTAGCGGGTAAAACCGTGGAGGTTCGAGTCCTCTCCTGGGCACCACGACTCAAGATGATCAAACCCGCGAAAGCGGGTTTTTTCGTTTCCGGGGCCTGGCGAGCGTGGCATCGCAACCGCCACTCGGACTGTCGTATCTCGCACCACCCGGGCGTCGCCTGCGGGTGCATACCTCCCCCCGGCGCGCCGTCACCAGACCTTGAACGCCCCCCTTTTGGGGCGCATTTCACGTTCCCCGTTCAATTCGTACTTTTCCTACTCGAGATCCACCCGATTCCTTTTCGGTGGGAGGCAGATTTACCGGAGCCGGTTGCAGGTCTATCGACACGACCGGACCAGCGCCCCCCTTTCCCCAAAGGACGCCCCAATGCAGCGCAGCATCATCTGCCCTCACTGCCACACCGGCTCGAACCACGGCGTACGCGTATGCGTGGGATGCCAGGCCGAGGTCCACTACGGCGCATCGAAGGAGGCCGTAATGTTCGTCTTTGTCGCCGCCATCATCTGCGGCGCACTGGTCGGCAGCCGATTGCAGGCCACTGCCGGCTGGATCACGTGCGGCGCCGTACTTGTGGCGGGAATGTGGGCCATTTCCCGATTGTTCCGTGATCGGGTGGTGTTCAAGCGCGTCTATCGCACGCGCTGAACCTGCGCCTGTACACCCCCCAACGGCAGGGCCCGTGCGACCCACGTTGCACAAACAAAAACCCCGCCTTGCGGCGGGGTCAAAATACAGCACGTGTTTCCAGGGAGTTTTCAGTGCCCACCACCGGCGGCCGCACCCGCACCTGCGCCGAATGGCGGCTTGGCCAGCCACAGGAACGTAATGATCGCCAGGAAGATCCAGCCCAGCAGGAAGAAGATGTCGTTGAAGCCCATCTGCGATGCCTGGTGGTTGATCATGTTGTTCAGTACCGCTGCGCCGTGCTGCAGGTCGCCCTGCCCCATCGCCGTGACCTGGTCCTGCATGCCCGGCTGATAGGCCGAGATATGCTCGGTCAGGTCGGCATGGTGCACCTGGGTGCGCCGCGCCCACAGCCACGTCGTCAGCGAGGCCGCGAAGCTGCCGCCCAGCGTACGCAGGAACGTGGCCAGGCCGGAGCCCGCCGCGATCTCGCGCCCATCCAGGTCCGACAGCAGGATCTGCAGCACCGGCATGAAGAACAGCGCGACGCCGATGCCCATGATCAGCTGTACGCCGGCCACGTGCATGTAGTCCACCTGCAGGTTGAAGTTCGAGCGCAGGAAACTGGTCATCGACAGCACGATGAAGGCGATCGTGGCCAGCATGCGCATGTCGAAGCGCGATGCATACTTGCCCACGAACGGGGTCATGATCACCGGCAGGATGCCGATTGGCGCCGTTGCCAGGCCCGCCCAGATCGCGGTGTAGCCCATGTCACGCTGCAGCCACTGCGGGATCAGCAGCGCCACGCTGAAGAACGCCGCGTAGGCCACCACCATCGCCAGCGTGCCGGCGCGGAAGTTGCGGTGCCGGAACAGCTTCAGGTCGACAATCGGATCCTTGTCGGTCAGCTCCCAGATCAGGAAGACCGTCAGCGTCACCACGGCCACGCAGGCCAGCACCACGATCTTCATCGACGCGAACCAGTCCTCGTCGTTGCCCAGGTCGAGCACCAGCTGCAGCGCACCGACGCCGATCACGAGGGTGATCAGGCCGACGTAGTCCATCTTCGGCTTCTCGATCTGCTCCGGCCGCCCCTTCAGCTGGTTGCCCACCACCAGCGCAGCGAAGATGCCCAGCGGCACGTTGATCAGGAAGATCCATTCCCAGCTGTAGTTGTCGGTGATCCAGCCACCGAGGATCGGCCCGCAGATCGGCGCAACCACCGTGATCATCGCCAGCAGCGCCAATGCCTGCCCGCGTTTCTCGCGCGGGTAGATCGAAACCAGCAGCGACTGCGTGATCGGGTACATCGGGCCGGCCACGAAGCCCTGCAGCGCACGCGACACCACCAGCATGCCCATGCTCTGCGCCAGGCCGCACAGCAGCGAGGTGATGACGAAGGCCAGCGTGGCCCAGACGAACAGCTTGCGTTCGCCGAAGCGGCGGCTGAGCCAGCCGGTCAGCGGCAGCGCGATGGCCGTGCTGACCGCGAACGAGGTGATGACCCAGGTCGCCTGCTGCGAACTGGCGCCGAGGTTACCGGCGATGGTCGGCAGCGAGACGTTGGCGATGGTGGTGTCGAGCACCTGCATGAACGAGGCCATCGCCAGGCCGACAGTGCACAGTGCGACGCTGGGCGGCAGGAACCCGGAGGCCGCACCTGGCGCCGCCGGTGCGCCCGGAGCGCCGGGCGCGGCTGGAGCTTGTGCGGACATGGCGACCTCAGCCCACCTTCGCCTGCTGCTGCGGCAGGTTGCCCTGGATGATCGTGTGGATCACCTCGTCGGCATCATGCAGCTGCTTGGCATACACGTCGGTGTCGAACACCGTGCCCTTGGCCGGAGTGCTCGGCAGCACTTCGCCCTTCTGGTCGCGCAGGCTCACTTCAGCCTTCATCGACAGGCCGATGCGCAGCGGGTGTTCGGCCAGCTGCTTGGCATCGATGGCGATGCGCACCGGCACGCGCTGCACGATCTTGATCCAGTTGCCGCTGGCGTTCTGCGCCGGCAGCAGCGAGAACGCGGAGCCGGTGCCCAGGCCAAGGCTCTGGATGCGGCCCTTGTACTTCACGTCACCGGCGTACAGGTCCGACTTCAGTTCCACTTCCTGGCCCAGGCGCATGTGGCGCAGCTGGGTTTCCTTGAAGTTGGCCTCGACCCACATCTGCTCGGTCGGCACCACGGCCATCAGGGCGTTGCCCGGCTGCACGCGCTGGCCGACCTGCACCGAACGACGGGCGACGTAGCCGGAGACCGGCGCGACGATGCCGGCGCGGGCGTTGTTGAGGAAGGCCTGGCGCAGCTGTGCGGCGGCGGCCTGCACGTCCGGCTGGGTGGCGATCACGGTGTCGTCGACCAGGGCGCGGTTGCGCTCGACGGTCTCGCGCGAACCGGCCACGGCCGCTTCGGCCGCGGCCAGCTCGTCGCGGGCGTGGGCCAGTTCTTCGTTGGAGATGGCGCCGGTGGCGGCCAGGTCCTTGCGGCGGGCGTAGTCTTCGCGCACGCGCTTCAGGGTCACCTGGCGGGCGTTCAGGTCCGCCTGCGCGCCTTCCACGCTGCGGTACAGGCCGCGGGTCTGGCGCACGGTCTTGGCCAGGTTGGCTTCGGCCTGCTGCAGCGCCACTGCGGTGTCGGACGGGTCCAGCTGCACCAGCAGCTGGCCGCGCTCCACGCGCATGCCGTCATCGGCATTGATGGCGACCACGGTGCCGGCCACCAGCGGGGTGATCTGCACCTGGTTGCCCTGCACGTAGGCATCGTCGGTCTCTTCGAACCAACGGCCGAACATGAAGTACCACAGCGCCAAAGCGGCAAGCAGCAGCACGACGATCACGAACAGGCCGCGCAGCAGGTTGCCGCGGCGGTTGGGGGCGGCCGGGGCCGCGGTGTCTTGGGTCTGGCTCATGTCGGAGATCTTCAGGAATGCGAGGAATCGGAATGGGAGGCGATCGGTGCGCGGTCGGCGTCAGTGGGCTGGAAACCACCGCCCAGCGCCTTGCTCAGGCGCACCGAGGACTGCACCTGCTGCGACTGCAGGCCGGCCAGCTGCTGCTGCGACTGCAGCAGGGTGGACTGCGCGGTCAGCACGTCCAGGTAGCTACCGATGCCGGCGCGGTAGCGCTGCTGGGCCAGGTCGAAGGCAGCGCGTGCGGTGTCCACCGCCTGCTGCTGCGACTGCGCCTGCTGTGCCAGCGAGCGCACCGCGTTGACCTGGTCGGCCACATCACGCAGCGCATCGAGCACGGTCTGGTTGTAGTTGGCCACCGCCAGGTCGTACTGCGCATCGGTGTTGGCCAGGTTGGCGCGCAGCTTGCCGCCTTCGAAGATCGGCAGGCTCAGCGCAGGGCCGATGTAGGCGAAGGTGGAACTGCTCTTCAGCAGGTCGCTCACATTCGGGGCGACCACGCCGGCCAGCGCGGTCAGGTTGAAGCTCGGGTAGAACTTCGTCTTCGCGACCTTGATCTGCTTGTCGGCCGCTTCAACGCGCCAGCGTGCGGCCACGATGTCGGGGCGACGGCCCAGCAGCTCGCTGGGCAGCACCCCAGGCAGCTGCAGCGCCACCGGGTTCAACGGCTGCGGGCGCTGGATCGACAGGCCACGGTCCGGGCCCTTGCCGACCAGCGCGGCCAGTGCGGTGCGGGCGGCGTCGATACGCTGCTGGGCGGCCTGCACCTGCTGCTGCGCGGCCGGCACGCGGGCCTCGGCCTGGCGCACCTGCAGATCACTGTCGATGCCGGCGTGGCGGCGCTGGCGGGTCAGCTCAAGTGACTTCTGCGAACGGCTCAGCTCTTCCTCGGCCACGTCGTTGAGCTGCCACGCGTAGGCCAGGTCGGCATAGGCCTGGGTGATGCCAGTGGACAGGTTCAGGCGGGCGGCCTGCGCTTCAACGGTGGCGGCGTGCGCACCGTCCACGGCGGCTTCCCAGGCGGCGCGCTTGCCGCCCCACAGGTCCACGCCGTAGCTGAAGTCGAAGGCGACCTGGCTGCTGCCGGCGTAATGGCCACCGATCTCGCTGCCTGCCATCGACTCAGGCAGGCGCAGGCCGGTGTAGCCACCGGACACCGACAGGCTCGGCAGTTCGTCGGCACGCGCAGTGCCGACCTGGGCCTGGGCCTGGCGCAGGCGCGCGTCGGCGGCGTCCAGGCTCGGGTGGCCGGCCAGGCCCTCGGCGACCAGCGCGTCCAGCTGCGCATCGCCCAGCGCCTTCCACCAGTCCTGCGCCGGGAAGCCGGTGGCGCTCAGGTCGGTGTCGGCCAGGGTGCGTTCGCTGTGCAGGCTGTCCACATCCAGCACGTGGCCCTGCGGATTGAGGCCACGACTGCTGGCACAGGCGGCCAGGGCCAGGGCCAGCGCTGACACCAGCAGCGTGCGCCCGGACCGGCGGAAAGTGAAATGCGGGATCGGGTTCATGGGGTCGTCAAGGAATCGCGGATTCGGGTAAGGAGGGACAGCAGCAGCGTGCGCTCGTCGGTTGAGAGATCACGCAGGGCGTAATCCATCACCGCGTCGCCGCGCAGCTTCAGCCGCGCCCACAACGCGCGGCCTTCATCGGTCAGCACGATCTGCAGCGCACGACGGTCCTGGGCATGCGGTTGGCGACGGACGCAGCCCAGTGCCTCCAGCTTGTCCAGCAGCCGGGTCACGGCGCTGGGCACCTGGTCGATGGCCTGGGCCAGTTCGTTGGCGGTGCACGGCGCCATGTTGGAAAGCACCTTCAACCCGATGTAGTGGGTGAAGCCGATGCCCAGGTCTTCTTCCGCCATGGACGCGTCGAGTTGGCGGACCAGCCCGTCGCGCACCTGGCGCAGCAGCAGGCCGAAGCTGGGGGGAGTGGTTGCAGGACAGATCATGGGGGAGCATTCTCTTCCAAAAAAAATATTTCTCAATGGAAATATTCGATCTGGCATCGAATGCTGTGTTGCAGCAATGGGCTGGATCGGTGAAGGCGCCTACCTTAATGACCTGGTCAGCTGGCCCGGTAGTACAATTCAGCCAATGGATGACACATTTCAGCCAGCGGATATGATGAACAAGGCAGAAATTCCCCCTCCCAAGCGCCTGCTGCGCGACGACGCGCTGGACTGGTTCGAGCGCAACGACGGCCCATCGGTGGTCGCCTACCGCTTCGACAGCCCGCAGGGACTGGTCCGTGAGGTGGACTGGCACCATCACCAGCGCGCGCAACTGATCTACGTGGAGCGTGGCCTGCTGACCACCCGCACCTCGCACGGCACCTGGTCGCTGGCGCCGGGTTCGGCCGGCTGGATGCCGCCGCTGGAGCCGCACACGGTCACCCTCGACGGGCCGCTGCGTGGCTGGGGCATGGCGCTGGCCGCACCCGCCTGTGCCACCCTGCCCGCCGACCCCTGCGTGCTGGGCCTGTCCAAGCTGGCGCAGGCGCTGGCCGAGCGCATCTGCGAATGGCCGCTGGGCTATGACACCACGCCCGAGCGCCAGCACATCATCGAGGTGCTGCTGGACGAGATCCGCACCGCGCCGCGTCAGCGCATGCATCTGCCGATGCCCCACGACCGGCGCCTGCTGAAGATCGCCTCGCAGCTGCTGGCCGACCCGTCCGACGAGCGCAGCCTGGCCGAATGGGCCCACTGGGCCGGCCTGTCGCCGCGCAGCCTGACCCGTCACTTCCGCGACGAGACCACGCTCAGCTTCGCCCAGTGGCGGCAACAGGCCCGCCTGTCCGAGGCGTTGCGCCAGCTGACCGAGGGCCGCAGCGTGGCCGACATCGCCCACGCACTGGGCTTCAGCAGCGCCAGCGCGTTCGTCACCGTGTTCCGCCGTCACTTCGGGTTGCCGCCTGGGCGCTACCTGGCGCGGGCCGGGCATGGCCTGGAAACCGGGCTGGACCCTGCACGCGGCTTGGCATCCCCCGCCGCATCCGGATAATC
Organism: Stenotrophomonas sp. YJH_SMC_46; assembly: GCF_059370315.1. Classification (NCBI taxonomy): domain Bacteria; kingdom Pseudomonadati; phylum Pseudomonadota; class Gammaproteobacteria; order Lysobacterales; family Lysobacteraceae; genus Stenotrophomonas; species Stenotrophomonas sp. YJH_SMC_46. Next base: position 244,581 of record NZ_JCAFTO010000003.1, on the reverse strand, counting down.
ACAGGATTGCGAGCGGCGACCGCCGTCGCCGCCTCCCGACATAGGTAACAACGCCGCATGACCGAACTTGCCCGTCCCGTGTTCCACGGATTCGAACAACTGCCGCTGCGCGAGTACGCCGAACGCGCCTACCTCGACTACTCGATGTACGTGGTCCTGGACCGCGCCCTGCCGTTCATCGGCGACGGCCTGAAGCCGGTGCAGCGCCGCATCATCTATTCGATGAGCGAGCTGGGCCTGAATGCCGCGTCCAAGCCGAAGAAGTCCGCGCGCACCGTCGGCGACGTCATCGGTAAGTACCACCCGCACGGCGACAGCGCGTGCTACGAGGCGCTGGTGCTGATGGCACAGCCGTTCTCGTACCGCTACCCGCTGATCGAGGGCCAGGGCAACTTCGGCTCCAGCGACGACCCCAAGTCGTTCGCGGCGATGCGTTACACCGAATCCAAGCTGACCCCGATCGCCGAAGTGCTGCTGGGCGAACTGGGCCAGGGCACCACCGACTGGGCACCGAACTTCGACGGCACCCTGCAGGAACCGACCTGGATGCCGGCGCGGCTTCCGCACCTGCTGCTCAACGGCACCACCGGCATCGCCGTGGGCATGGCCACCGACGTGCCGCCGCACAATCTCAACGAGATCGTCAGTGCGCTGCTGCACCTGCTGGACAACCCCGACGCCACCGTGCGCGACCTGTGCGAACACGTGCAGGGCCCGGACTACCCGTCCAGCGCCGAGATCATCACCGCGGCCAATGACCTGCGCAACATCTACGAGACTGGCAACGGCAGCGTGCGTGCACGCGCGACCTTCACCAAGGAAGCCAGCAACATCGTGATCACGGCGCTGCCGTTCCAGGTGTCGCCGTCGAAGGTGATCGAGCAGATCGCCGCGCAGATGCGCGCCAAGAAGCTGCCGTGGCTGGAGGACATCCGTGATGAATCCGACCACGCCAATCCGGTGCGCGTGGTGCTGGTGCCGCGTTCCAACCGCGTCGACGCCGACCAGCTGATGGGCCACCTGTTCGCCACCACGGACCTGGAGCGCAGCTACCGCGTCAACCTCAACGTGATCGGGCTGGACGGCCGTCCGCAGGTGAAGAACCTGAAGATGCTGCTCAGCGAATGGCTGACCTTCCGCAGCAACACCGTCACCCGCCGCCTGCAGCACCGCCTGCAGAAGGTCGAGCGTCGCCTGCACCTGCTGGAAGGCCTGCTGGTCGCCTTCCTCAACCTGGACGAGGTGATCCACATCATCCGTACCGAAGACGAGCCGAAGGCCGCGCTGATCGCGCGCTTCGGCCTGTCCGAGGAACAGGCCGAGTACATCCTGGAAACCAAGCTGAAGCAGCTGGCCCGCCTGGAGGAAATGAAGATCCGCGGCGAGCAGGATGAACTGGCCAAGGAGCGCGAGAAGATCCTCGGCATCCTGGACAGCAAGGCCAAGCTGAAGAAGCTGATCCGCGATGAACTGACCGCCGACGCCAGGAAGTTCGGCGACGCACGCCGTTCGCCGCTGGTGCAGCGCCAGGCGGCGCAGGCCATCGACGAGACCGAGCTGGTGCCGAGCGAGCCGATGACCGTGGTGCTGTCGGAGAAGGGCTGGATCCGCGCCGCCAAGGGCCACGACGTCGATGCATCCGCACTGTCGTACCGTGAAGGCGACGGGCTGCAGGGCGCGGTGCGCGCACGCAGCACCCAGCAGGTCGCGTTCCTCGACAGCGAAGGCCGCGCCTACTCGACGCCGGTGCACACCCTGCCCTCCGCGCGTGGCAATGGCGAACCGCTGACCGGCCGCTTCTCGCCGGCACCGGGCACCAGCTTCGTGACCCTGGCCAGCGCCGAGCCGGACACCCGCTTCGTGCTGGCCTCCAGCCACGGCTATGGCTTCGTCACCCGCTTCGAGAACCTGATCGGCCGCAACAAGGCCGGCAAGGCGATGCTGAACCTGTCGGCCGGCTCGTCGGTGCTGACCCCGTCAGTGGTCGCCAACGTCGCCACCGACCGCATCGTGGCGGTGACCAGTTCGGGCAACCTGTTGGCGATCGCCGCCAACGACCTGCCGGAACTGGACAAGGGCAAGGGCAACAAGATCATCGAGATCCCGAAGGCCAAGCTCGCCACCGAACGCGTCGTCGCCATCGTGGCGATCAGCCCGGGGCAGACCCTGCAGGTGCGCAGCGGCCAGCGCACCATGGGCCTGAAGTTCAACGAGCTCGACGCCTATCTCGGCGCCCGCGCCACCCGCGGCCACCTGCTGCCGCGCGGCTGGCAGAAGGTGGAAGGGCTGTCGGTGGAGTGAGAGCTGGGGCCCTGCCCCTGGCGGGTGTCAACCTTTGTTGACACGCCTCGCCGGGGATCAGACACGAAAAAGCCGGGGCATTCCCCGGCTTTTTCGTTGTCGGCTGGCGGGCGGTGGAGCAGCTGGCTGGCGAAGGCTGGCTGGCGATGCTCCGGTGCTGGCGGGCGACAGAACGCCGTGCTTCTGGTAGAGCCGATTGCTGGTCGGCTGCTCTTTGCTCTTGGTAGAGCCGACTGTCAGTCGGCTGCTTTACCGAAAAGCGGCCGACCAGCGGTCTGCTCTACCGGAAGGCAGCCGAGCATTGGCTCGGCTCTACAAAAAGCGGTGCCGGTCAGTGCGCCGGGGCGCCGCTGCCGTCGATCTTGCTCAGCTGGTACAGCTCCAGGCCGATGCGCTTGATCAGGCCCAGCTGCTGCTCCAGCCACCAGGCGTGGTCTTCCTCGGTGTCCTTCAGCTGCGCCAGCAGGATGTCGCGGCTCACGTAATCGCCCTTCTCCTCGCATAGCTTCATGCCGGCGGCGAGATTGTTCCGAACCGCGTATTCAGTGTCGAGATCCTTCTGCAGCATCTCCTCCACGGTCTTGCCCGGCTCGGTGGCATGCGGGCGCATGTCCGGGTCGCCCCCCAGGAACAGGATCCGGCGCAGCAGCGCATCGGCATGCTGGGTTTCCTCTTCCATCTCGTGGTTCAGGCGTTCGTACAGCGCGAACAGGCCCTGGTCCTCGTAGCGGCGGGAATGGATGAAGTACTGGTCGCGGGCAGCGAGCTCGCCGCGCAGCAGTTCCTTCAGGCAGGCGATGACGTCCGGGTTGCCTTTCATGGGGGGCTCCTGTGAATCGATGCGGCATAGGGTGCCGCATTTCAAAGTACGGTGATCTAATCGGAATCAGTCGCAGTTGCGCCTGCGGCTACAATCGGCCCACGAGTTCGGAAAGGACGTGCGATGCGACGTACATTGCGTTGGGTGCTGGGCGTAGTGATCGCCATCGTGCTGATCGCCGCACTGGTCCTGTGGCTCCTGCTGCGGGGCAGCCTGGCCGACCTGGACGGCGAGCATGCCTTGCCGGGGCTGGCCGCGCCGGTCACTCTCGAGCGCGATGCGCTGGGCGTGGTCACCATCACCGCCGGCAGCCAGGCCGATGCGATGCGCGCACTCGGCCGCGTGCACGCGCAGGAACGTTATTTCGAAATGGACCTGATGCGCCGCAGTGCCGCCGGGGAGCTGTCGGCGCTGTTCGGGCCGAAGGCCATCGACGCCGACAAGCGCATGCGCGTGCATCGGCTGCGCGCGCGCACCGAGGCGAACATGCAGGCTGCGCTGGGCGACAACATCGAAGCGGTGAGCGCCTATGTCGGTGGGGTCAATCAGGGCCTGGCCGATCTCTCCGTGCGCCCGTGGGCCTACCTGCTGCTGCGGCAATCGCCACAACCCTGGCAGGCCAGCGACAGCGTGCTGGCCGGGCTGGCCATGTATGCCGACCTGCAGGATCCGGGCAATCAGACCGAGCTTGCGCTGAGCCGCATCCGCGCCGTGGTGCCGCCGGCGCTGTACGCGCTGATCGCCCACGACGGTACTGAATGGGATGCACCGCTGTTCGGCGAACCGAGCGGCAATGCTGCCCTGCCCGACGCCAGCCAGCTCGACCTGCGCACATTGAAGGGAAAGTCGGGCACCGAGCAGGAAGAGGCCGATGTCATCGGCAGCAACAACTTCGCGGTGGCCGGTGCACTCACCGCCGACGGCCGCGCCATCGTTGCCGACGACATGCACCTGGGCCTGCGTGCACCCGGCCTGTGGTTCCGCGTGCGCCTGCGCTACCCCGACCCACAAGCTGCCGGCGGCCAGGTCGACGTCACCGGCTTCTCGCTGCCGGGCCTGCCGGCCGTGATCGTCGGCAGCAACGGGCACATCGCCTGGGGCTTCACCAACAGTTACATCGATACCGCCGATTACCGCACTGAACCGGCCAACGCCGCCGTGACCGTGCATGAAGAACGCATCGCCGTGGCTGGCCAGGCCGACGTGCTGTTCCCGGTGCGCGAAACCGCCTGGGGCCCGATCTTGCATACCCATGCCGATGGCAGTGGCGATGCGCTGCGCTGGGTCGCCCACCTGCCCGGCGCGGTGCGCCTGGACTTCGGTGACCTGGCCCGTGCCGGTGACCTGGACGGTGCCCTGCAGTTCGCCGACCACGCCGGCATCCCCGCGCAGAACCTGGTGGTCGGCGACCGCAGCGGACGCATCGCCTGGCGGCTGATCGGCGCCCGCCCGGATCGCGGTCCGGGCTGCGCGCCGGCCGGCTTCAACGCCGCCCACAACCAGGACTGCGCCCCCTGGCCGATCCGCAGCGATGCCTCGCCGGCATTGATCGATCCCCCCAACCATCGCCTGTGGACCGCCAACGGCCGCGTCCTCGACGGCGAGGCACTGGCCCAGGCCGGCAACGGCGGCTATGACCTTGGCGCCCGCGGGCGGCAGATCCGCGACCTGCTGGCGATCCAGGAGCGCTTCGATGAACACGACCTGCTGGCGATCCAGCTCGACGATCGCGCGGTGTTCCTGCAGCGCTGGTGGGCGCTGCTGCACGACGTCATCGAACGCAGTGACGACCCTGCACTGAAGCGGTTGAAGTCCGTCAGCCACCAGTGGGGCGGCCGGGCCTCGGCCAGCTCGGTCAGCTACCGGGTGGTGCGCGCGTTCCGCACGCAGGTGATGGATACCTTGTCCGATGCACTGCTGGCCCCGGCCAACGCGCAGCTGGGCGATGACTATCTGGAGCCGCGCCTGGCGCAGCTGGAAGGTGTGGCCTGGCCGATGCTGCAGCAGCGCCCCGCCAATCTGCTGCCACCGGCCTACGACAGCTGGGACACGCTGCTGCTTGATGCCGCACGCCGCACCGAGAGCGAGCTGGCCAAGCAGGGCCCGCTGGCCAAGCGCACCTGGGGCGAACGCAACACCGCGGCGCTCTGCCACCCGATCGCACGGGCGTTGCCCGAGGTTGCCAAGCGCTGGCTGTGCATGCCCGCCGACCAGCTGCCCGGCGACCGTGATATGCCGCGGGTGCAGACGCCGAACTTCGGCGCCTCCGAACGCATGGTGGTCTCGCCCGGCCACGAGGCCGACGGCATCGTGCACATGCCCGGCGGCCAGAGCGGGCACCCGCTGTCGCCGTACTGGGGTGCCGGCCACGAAGACTGGGTGCATGGGCGGCCGACGCCGTTCCTGCCCGGCAAGGCGCAGCACACGATGACGCTGGTGCCAGCGCGCTGACGGCGGCACCCACATGCCCAAGGGTGCGCTGCACGCTGTAGAGCCGAGCCCATGCTCGGCTGCTTCTGGCGCCGAGCCGAGCATGGACTCGGCTCCACAGAATGTCGGCGCGGCGCTACCGGGTCAGCCCCTGCGCCGCTCGATCAGGTTCAGCAGCGGCCCGGTCATCGCCGTGGTCACCAGCGCCATGATCACCAGCACCGCAAACAGGCGGTCGCCGAGCAGGCCCAGCTCGTAGCCCAGGTTGAGCACGATCAGCTCCATCAGGCCCCGGGTGTTCATCAGCGCGCCCAACCGCCACGCCTCGCGCGTGGGCATGCCCGCACTGCGTGCGGCACTGAAGGTGCCCAGCAGCTTGCCGGCCGTGGCTACCGCGATCACCACCGCGCACAGCACGATGTCGCTGGCCTGCAGCGCGTCGGCGCGCATGCGAAGGCCGGTCATGGCGAAGAACAGCGGCAGCAGCAGGGTCACCGCGAACGGTTCGACGCGGGCCATCAACAGGCCGCGCAGCTGCGCGTTGGACGACACCGCCACGCCCGCAGCGAACGCACCGAACAGCGCGTGGATGCCCAGCATTTCGGTGATCAGGGCACTGCCCAGCGACAGCAGCAGGATGCCGAGCAGCCAGCGCCCCTCACGGCCCGGCGCAATCTGCTGGCGAGCGAACCACGGCTTCACCAGCCCCAGCATCAGCGCCACGAAGGCGACCACGCACAGCAGGTTGAGACTGGCCGGCAGCCAGCCGCTGGCCTGTGCCGCCGCCACGATCAGTGCCAGCAGGCACCATGCGGTGGCATCGCCCAAAGCCGCGCAGGCGATGGCGGTCTGGCCCAGCGGCGTCTGCGTGATGCCACGGTCGGCGAGGATGCGCAGCAGCACCGGGAACGCGGTGATGCTCATCGATATGCCAACGAAAAGCGCGAATGCGGTGAAGCCCACGCCCTGCGGGCCGTGCTGCGGGTACAGCCAGATCGCCAACGCGACGCCGAGCACGAACGGCACCGCGATGCCGGCATGGCTGACCGTGAAGGCGAAACGCCGGCGGCCGCGCAGTGCCGCCAGGTCCAGTTCGGCACCGGCCACCAGCAGAAACATCAGCACGCCCAGCTGGCTGAGCATGCCCAGAGGGCCCAGCGAACTGGCCGGGAACAGCGCACCCTGCAGCTGCGGCAGCAGGCTGCCGAGCACCAGCGGCCCCATCATCAGGCCGGCCGCCATCTCGCCGATCACCGCCGGCTGGCCCAGCCGCTTCAGCAGCGCACCGGCGCCCTTGGCTACCAGCAACAGCACCAGCAGCTGCAGCAGGAACAGGCCCAGCGGTGACGCCAGATGCCGTGCCCAGCTGCCTTCGGCAGCGACCGTGGTACGCGCAACCGCCTCGGGCGCCGCCGGCCCGGCATAGCGCGCCAGCAGCACGCCGGCCAGCAGCGGGACACCGGCCCAGGCCAGATAACGCCATCCCCATTTCGTGGGCCGCATGCCGCCGCTCGCCTGTACGTCCATGAACATTCCCCAATGCGCAGGGGGCGATCATACAAAAAGGGGACGGAGGGGATTAAGTCGTTTGTGCCCGCCGGGCATGGCCCGGCGCTACCATCGCTCGGTAGCACCGGGCCGTGCCCGGCGGAAGCATTACGCCAGTGCCTGCGCGTGCACCCCGGCGATCGCGCGACCCGACGGATCTGCAGCCGCGGCGAAGCTGGCGTCCCAGGCAATGGCCGCCGGCGACGAACAGGCGATCGACTTGCCGCCCGGCACGGTCTCGGCAGCCGCGCGGCTGGGGAAGAACTGCTCGAACAGGTGGCGGTAGTAGTACGCCTCCTTGGTCTGTGGCGGGTTGTGCGGGAAGCGCTTGTCGGCCGCAGCCAGTACACGGTCGCTCACCTGCGCCTCGGCATGTGCCTTCAGCCCGTCGATCCAGCCGTAGCCGACGCCATCGCTGAACTGTTCCTTCTGCCGCCACAGGATGCTGTCCGGCAGGTAGCCATCGAACGCCTCGCGTAGCACCGCCTTTTCGATGCGACGGCCACCAAAGCCGGCGCCGACCATCTTGTGCGCGGCATCGAAGCGCATCGCCACATCAAGGAATTCGCGGTCGAGGAACGGCACGCGTGGCTCCACGCCCCAGGCCATCATCGACTTGTTGGCACGCAGGCAGTCGTAGTTGTGCAGGGCGTCGAGCTTGCGCACCAGCTCCTCGTGGAATTCACGCGCATCCGGTGCCTTGTGGAAATACAGGTAGCCACCGAAGATCTCGTCGCTGCCCTCGCCGGACAGCACCATCTTCACCCCCATCGCCTTGATCCGCCGCGCCAGCAGGAACATCGGCGTCGAGGCGCGGATGGTGGTGACGTCGTAGGTTTCGATGTGGCGGATCACTTCCGGCAACGCATCGAGGCCTTCCTCGAAGGTGTACTCGAAGCCGTGATGCACGGTACCCAGCGCTTCGGCAGCAATGGCAGCGGCAGCCAGATCGGGCGAGCCCCTCAAGCCGATCGCGAACGAATGCAGGCGCGGCCACCAGGCTTCGGTCTGCCCGCCATCCTCGATTCGGCGACGTGCATAGCGCGCAGCCACCGCCGCCACCAGCGACGAGTCCAGGCCACCGGACAGCAGCACGCCGTATGGCACGTCGCTCATCAACTGGCGTTCCACCGCATGCTCGAAGGCCTGGCGCAGTTCGGCCAGATCGGCCTGGCGCCCCTGCACGTCAGCGTAGGCGCGCCACGGCTGCTGGTAGTAGCGCACCAGCTCACCACGGGCACTGTCGAAATAGTGGCCCGGCGGGAACTGCGCGACGTCGGCACAGGTATCGACCAGCGCCTTCATTTCCGAGGCCACGCGCAGGCGCCCCTGGGCATCGTGGCCCCAGTACAACGGCACCACGCCAACCGGATCCCGCGCCACCAGCACGCGTCCGGCAGCACGATCCCACAGGGCGAAGGCGAAGATGCCGTTGAGCTGCTCCAGCCACTGCGCCGGCGATCCGCCCTGGCGGTACAGCGCATTGATCACTTCACAGTCCGAACCGGTCTGGAAGTCGTAGGCGGTAGTCAGTGCGGCCTTCAGTTGCTGGTGGTTGTAGATTTCGCCGTTGACCGCCAGCGCCAGCTGGCCATCGGCCGACAGCAGCGGCTGCGAACCACCGGCCGGGTCGACGATGGCCAAGCGCTCGTGGACCAGCAGCGCGCCTTCGTCGAGGTACACGCCGCTCCAGTCCGGGCCACGGTGGCGCTGGCGCTGCGACAGTTCCAGCGCGTGGCGGCGCAGGGCCGGAAGATCGTCACCGGCCTGCAGGCCGAAGATTCCGAAGATCGAACACATGGGGGAGCTCCTGTTGTGGAATTTCACGGGTGGGAAGGTGTTCGACCGGCCATCCAGGCCCGGGTGGGCGGCGCCCGGGCACAAAAAAACCCGCATCGGCTGATGCGGGTTTTCTGGTGTCCGGGCGTGTGTTGCTGTCTATCTACCCAGGGCGCAGTCCCGCATCGGCCGCGCACGATTATTCGCGCGCAGATTATTGCGGTTGTTGTTATTGACGGCGGTGGCCAGGCGGATCGACATGGCATCGACCCTACCCCGGTTTCCGGCGCGGCGCAACAGTTGCGTCGGCAACCACGCCTGAGGCGCATAATGGCGCGCCCTGAACCGGTGTAACAGGAATGCAACACTGCAATGGACGCATCGGGGCACTGGCCGCCCTGCTCTGCCTGGGCCTGGCGGCCTGCCAGACCCTGCCCCCGCCTTCTACGCTGCCGCAATCCCAGCGGCAGGCATTGGAACAACGCGGAACCGACGGCAGCTTCGAGGGTGCCTTCGATACCGCGCAAACCTTCGAGCGCTTCAACGATCCGCGCGCCATCGCCCACTACGAACGTGCCGCAGCGGTCGCCCCCTGGACCTTCCACAACACCAGGGCGGAAGAAGCACTGGGCCGGATCTGGATCTCCGGCACGCTGCGCCATGCCGACAGCCCCCACATCAACCCGGCACCGGTGCTGCGCGCATCCTGGCGACGTGGCGAACGCGCCTATCTGGCGGCGGCCTACCACGGCAATCCCTATGCGTTCTACGAACTCGCCAAGGCCTATCGTCAGCGTGGCGACGCGCAACAGGCGCTGCGCTGGGACCTGCGCGAAATGATCTACAAGCGATACCCGAGTTCGTCGTCGCGACTGCCGGATGCGGTGGCCGCACAGGATGACACCGTGCATCCGCGGGTTGCGCAGATCCAGCGCCGTGCCGAGCGTGGCGATGCCGAAGCGCAGGTAGACCTGGGCGCGCTGCTGGAGGGGGGCATGGGACTGCCGCGCGATCCGGCGCGTGCGCTGCAGCTGTACCAGCGCGCTGGCGAGAAAGGCAATGTGTTCGGCCAGTATTTCGCCGGACTGCTGCTGGGCCGCGGCGCGCCCGGCGTGGAGAAGGACACCGACGCAGCCGCGCGCTGGTTTGCACGGGCCGAGGCGCAACGCTTCTACATGGCGGCGCCGAGTTACTGGGAAAAAGCGATCAAGCCGCCGTTCTTCCTTTTTTCAGAATAGTAGAGCCGAGCCATGCTCGGCTGCTTCTGCCGGTGGACATCAGCCGAGCATGGCTCGGCTCTACAGGGATGTAGCTCCGGCGGGGGGCGTGCCGACCAACGGTCGGCACCCACCGTCGCAGGCTCACACCAGCAGCCGTTCCACCAGGCGCTGGTAAAGCCCCGGCAACGCTTCCAGATCATCCACGCGCACGTTCTCATCCACCTGGTGGATGCTGGCGTTGACTGGCCCCACTTCGATGCACTGCGCACCCAGCGGCGCGATGAAGCGTGCATCGGAGGTGCCGCCACCGGTGCTTTCCTCAGGGGCACGACCGATGTGCTCGGCCAGCACCGCGCGCGCGGTGGCGCGCAGCGTGCCTTCCGGGGTGTAGAACGGCTCGCCGCTGCGATGCCACTTCAGCGCGTACTGCAGGCCGTGCCGGTCCAGCAGCGCGGTGATCTCCGTTTCCAGCTTCGGTGCATCCCAGTGCGGGTTGTAGCGGATGTTGAAATCGACCTCCAGCTCCCCGGGAATCACGTTGTTGGCGCCGGTGCCGGCACGGATGTTGGAGATCTGCAGGCTGGTCGGCGGGAAACTCTCGTACCCCTCGTCCCAGCGTCGCGCCGTCAGCTCGGCCAGGGCCGGCGCCGCCTGGTGGATCGGGTTGCGTGCCTTCTCCGGATACGCCACGTGACCCTGCACGCCCTGCACGCGCAGCTTGGCCGACAGGCTGCCGCGACGCCCGACGCGCAGCAGGTCGCCCAGCGCCGCTGTCGATGATGGCTCGCCGGTAATGCACCAGTCGATGCGCTGGCCGCGCTCGGCGAACAGGCGCGCGACGTGGCGCACGCCATCGATCGCGTCGCCTTCCTCGTCGCTGGTCAGCAGCACCGCCAGCGTGCCGGGGTGATCGGGATGCGCGGCGACGAACTGCTCGGCGGCCACCACGAACGCGGCCACGCTGCCCTTCATGTCGGCGGCGCCACGGCCATACAGCACGCCATCGCGGATCTGCGGCGTGAACGGATCGCTGGTCCAGGCCTCGCGCGGGCCGGTGGGCACCACGTCGGTATGGCCCAGCAGCACCAGCACCGGCGCACCCTGGCCGTGGGTCGCCCACAGGTTGTCGACCTCACCCAGACGCAGCTGGTCACAGTGGAACCCTGCCTGCTTCAACCGCGCCGCCAGCAGTGCCTGGCAGCCGGCGTCGTCCGGGGTAACCGAGGGGCGCGCGATCAGCTCGCAGGCCAGGTCGAGGACGGCACTCATGACTGGCCCACGCCGAAGCGGGCCTTGAAGCCGTTGTCACTGAAACCCTGGCTGGCCTTGCCGTCGGCCGTGACCACCAGCGGGCGCTTGATCAGCTGCGGGTACTCACGCAGCAGCAGCTTCCATTCGGCCTCGGAGTCCGCGGCCTTGCGGTTGTCCGGCAGCTGCCGCCAGGTGGTGGAGGACTTGTTCACCATCGCCGCCAGCCCCCCCAGCTGCGCGGCCCATTCCAGAAGCGTTTCCGGGCTGGGCTTGTTGTCGCGGTAGTCGACGAAGGTGTACGGCACGCCGAAGCGGTCCAGCCACTTGGTCGCCTTCTTGCAGGTATCGCAGTTCTTCAAACCGTAGACAGTGGTGCTCATGGCCATCTGTGATGCTGGAAAACAGAGGGCCAGAATCTCACAACAGGCGCTCGGACACGACCCGGAACGGCGCGGCACGGTGGGTCGCCTGCCACAGCGCGGCGCACGCGGCAGGCGCGGCAGCATCCGCCCGAACAGGACGTCGGGAGGATGCCGGTAGCTCGCGTACTGCGCCGGATCCTCCGGCGCAGTCACCTTCAGTCGGCCAGGCCGCGCAGCAGGTCGTTGACGCTGGTCTTGCTGCGGGTCCTGGCATCGACCTGCTTGACGATCACCGCGCAGTACAGCGAATGGGTACCGTCCTTGCTCGGCAGCGAGCCGGACACCACCACGCTGTACGGCGGGATGTAGCCGTAGCTGATCTCACCGGTGGCGCGGTTGTAGATGCGGGTGCTCTGGCTGAGGAACACGCCCATGCCGATCACGCTGTGGTGGCCGACCACCACACCCTCAACCACTTCCGAGCGGGCACCGATGAAGCAATGGTCCTCGATGATGGTCGGGCTGGCCTGCAGCGGCTCCAGCACGCCGCCGATGCCGGCACCGCCGGACAGATGACAGTGCTGGCCGATCTGCGCGCAGGAACCGACGGTGGCCCAGGTGTCCACCATGGTGCCTTCGCCGACATAGGCGCCGATGTTGGTGAAGCTCGGCATCAGCACCACATCCTTGCCGAAATACGTGCCACGGCGAGCAATCGCGCCCGGCACCACGCGCACGCCGCCTCGGCGGAACTTCGCTTCGTCATAGCCTGCGAAGCGCGATTCGACCTTGTCCCAGAACGGTGCCGGGCGTGCATCGACCACCGCCATGTCGTTGACACGGAAATACAGCAGCACCGCCTTCTTCAGCCACTCGTTGACCTTCCAGCCGCCCTGGCCGTCCGGCTCGGCGACGCGGAATTCACCGCTCTCCAGGCCGTCGATCACACGGTTGACCAGCGGCCTGGTCGAGCCTTCCAGTTCGTGCAGGGTCAGCGTTGCGCGGCGTTCGAAGGCACTTTCGATGCCGAACTTCAGTTCTTCCACGCCCGGCGCGACCGGCTTGCGCAGCGACTTGCGGGCGATGGTTTCGGCGCGTGCGGCTTCTGCGCTCTTGGCCGGGGCCTTCTTCGGTGCCGCCACCTTCCTCGCCGGCGCCTTCACCACCGCGGCTTTCTTCGGCGCGGCAGCCTTCTTCGCGGCCGGCACGGCGGCAGTTTTCTTGGCCGCTGCGCTCTTGGCGGTGGCAGCAGTCTTCTTAACAGGCTTGGTGGCCATCAGGCGGGGTCTCCGGCGTTTCGATCAGGGTCCAGGCAGGCCAGCATCGCGTCATGCAGCTGCTGCCGGGCAGGTTCAGTCAGGGGGAGGTCGTGTTCGTCACTGATCACGAAGGTGTCTTCGGCGCGTTCGCCGAATGTCGCAATGCGCGCATCATGCACGCGCAGGCCCTGGTTGCGCAGCACGAACGCCACATCGGCCAGCAGGCCGGGACGGTCGGGGGCGACCAGGGCAAAACGGGTTGCGCCCGGTTCATCGCGGAATTCGATGCGCGGCGCAAAACGGAAATGACGCAGTTGCCGCGGCACCACCCGGCGTGACGGCCGAAGCCGCGCAAGGTCGCCACTCAGGGCCTCGCGCAGCGCCGCTTCCAGATTGGCACTGTTGCCATCGGCAAACGTGTCGGCCGGGTTCACTTCGAAGGTATCGAAGATGGTGTCGGCCGGGCCGTCCAGCACGCGTGCACGGTGGATCCCGTAGCCCTTGCGGTCCAGGGTCATCACGATCGCGGCGAACAGGCCGTCGCGGTCGGGCGAGTGCACGAACACTTCCAGCGCGGGGTCGTCGACACTGATCCGGCGGACCTTGACCAGGGTCTGGCCCTGCTTCACCGGCACCAGCGCAGCGGCCTGCCAGGCCAGCTGCTCGGGGCGCAGGCGGATGAAGCCCTCATCAGGCATCACCGCGAACTGGCGGTCGATGGTGGCATCGTCGTAACCCTGCTCGCGCACCAGTGCGCGCACGCTGTCACGCGCCTCGGCCACACGCTCGGCGGCGGGCACCGGATGCTCCAGCCCTTCGCGCAACGCGCGCCGGGTGGCGAAGTAAAGGTCGGCCAGCAGGCGATCCTTCCAGGCGTTCCACAGTTTCGGGCTGGTGCCGGCAATATCGGCACAGGTCAGCAGATACAGGTAGTCCAGGCGGTCGCGGCTGCCGACCAGGGTGGCGAAGCGATGGATCACCACCGGGTCGGCAATGTCCTGCTTCTGCGCGGTCACCGACATGCGCAGGTGCTGTTCGACCAGCCAGGCGACCAGTTCGGTATCGGTGCCACTGAGCGCATGTGCCTGGCAGAACGCGCGCGCGTCCACCGCACCCAGCTCGGAGTGGTCGCCGCCGCGGCCCTTGGCAATGTCATGGAACAGGCCGGCCAGCAGCAGCAGCTCCGGCTTGCGCAGGCGCGGCCACACTTCGTGCGCGATCGAGAAGCGCTCGTCGGCACGGCTGCTGGCGAACAGGCCGATGTTGCGCAGGACCATCAGCGTGTGCTGGTCGACGGTGTAGACATGGAACAGGTCGAACTGCATGCGCCCGCTGACTTGGGCGAACGCGGGAATCCACTGGCCAAGCACGCCCAGCCGCGCCATGCGCGAAAGCGTGTCGACCGGGCGCTGGCCACGCAGCAGGGCAAGGAAGTGCTCGCGTGCGTCGGCGTCGGCCTGGTCATAGGCCGGCAGCAGCGGCAGCGACTCGGCCAGTGCACGCGCGGTCAGCGAGTGCAGGCCGCGCACCTGCGGGTTGTTGGCCCAGCTGGAAAACAGCGCGAACACTTGGCCAATGTCGCCCTGCGGCCAGTCGGCCTCGTTGGCGGCCAGGTAGCCACGACGCAGGGAAAAGCCCACGGTCAGCGGCTCCGGCTGCGCCTCGCCGTCGAACTGCTCCTCGAAGCGCTGCAGCAGGCGGTCGCTGATCCGCCGCACCACCAGCGCGGCGCGGTAGAAGCCCTGCATCATTTTCTCGACACCGAGGCTCTCGGCGTCGTCTTCGAAGCCCAGGCGCGCGGCGAGGGTCTTCTGGTAATCGAAACGCAGGCGCTCTTCCGGGCGACGTGCTACCAGGTGCAGGCCAAACCTCAGTCGCGCCAGCACGGCACGTTCGCGCTTGAGCGCTGCGGCTTCGTCGGCACCCAGATGGCCGAGCCCGACCAGGGCTTCCAGGTCGCGCACGCCGAACGCGCGCAGTGCCATCCAGCCCAGCGTGTTGAGATCGCGCAGGCCACCGGGGCCATCCTTCAGGTCCGGCTCCAGGTTGTCGGCGGTATCACCGAAGCGCTGGTGACGGTTGCGCAGCTCTTCCAGCTTGGCCAGGAAGAAAGTGCGTGCCGGCCACAGTTCGCGATCGTCGATGGCCTCGCGCAGCGCGCGGCGGGCGGCGTCATCGGCCAGGATCGGACGCGCCTCGATCAGCGCGGTCAGCACGGTCTGGTCAGCCGCCGCCTCGCGGCACTGCAATGCAGAACGCACCGCATGGCTGACCGCCAACCCGCAGTCCCACAGCAGCGCGAACAGCCGCGCCAGGGCCGCTTCGTGCGCCAGTTGCGCCGGCGGATCGCCGAACACCAGCAGGTCGATGTCCGATCGCGGGAACAGTTCACCGCGGCCATAGCCGCCCACCGCGAACAGCGACAGGCCGCTGCCGGCCGGCAGGCAACGCTGCCACGCCAGGCGGATCAAGTGGTCGGCAGCGCGCGCACGCAACGCCAGCAGGCGCTCGATGTTGTCGCCCTGGTCGAAACGGCGGTACAGGCGTGCGTCGGCCTGCTGCAGCGCCTGCCGCGCCGCAGCAGCCCAGTCCGGGTCGTTGAGCGACGCGGCCGGCGTGTCCAGCAGCGAACTCGCCGGCAGCATCGTCAGGAAACCTGCGACTCGCCCGGCGACAGGGTCAGCACGTCGACGCCGGTCTCGGTGACCGCGACCATGTGCTCCCACTGCGCCGACAGCTTGCGGTCCTTGGTCACCACGGTCCAGCCATCCGGCAGCACCTTGTTGTAGCGGGTGCCCTCGTTGATCATCGGTTCGATGGTGAAGGTCATGCCCGGCTGCAGCACCAGGCCCTGGCCCGGGCGGCCGTAATGCACCACCTGCGGCTCATCGTGGTAGACCTTGCCGATGCCGTGGCCGCAGTACTCGCGCACCACGCTGAAACGCTCGCCTTCGGCATAGCTCTGGATGGCATGGCCGATGTCGCCCAGGGTGGCGCCCGGACGCACGGCGCGGATGCCGCGCCACATGGCTTCGTAGGTGGTTTCCACCAGGCGGCGGGCCATCACCGACGGCGTGCCGACGAAGTACATGCGGCTGGTGTCGCCGTGCCAACCGTCCTTGATGACGGTGACATCGATGTTGATGATGTCGCCGTCCTTGAGCACCTTCCCTTCACTGGGGATGCCGTGGCAGATGACATTGTTGACCGAGGTGCACACGGTCTTCGGGAAGCCGCGGTAGCCGACGTTGGCCGGAATGGCGCCCTGCACGTTGACGATGTGGTCGTGGCAGATGCGGTCCAGCTCCTCGGTGGTGACACCGGGCTTGACGTGGGGGGTGACGATGTCCAGCACTTCGCTGGCCAAGCGGCCGGCGATGCGCATCATCTCGATTTCCTGCGGGGTTTTCAGATTCACGCTCATGGCACCCATTATCGCCGATCTGGCCGCAATCTGAACGAACGCCACCCAACTGGCATTCCGGGCCATGCACCGGGCCATGCACGCTTTCGGCAAGGAAAATGAAAGCGTGATGCCCTCCACCCTTTCGCCCGCCTGTTTATCACAGATTACAGACACTTACGCCACCTAAGCTGGGGTCACCGTCGCCGAAGCGGTGCCGATCGTGCCGCCTTCGCCTTGTTCAACGGACCTTCGGGTCAGGGAGGTTGTCCATGCGATCCGCGCTTCGTTCTCCGCTTGCCTGGGCCTTCGCCGGCCTCCTGCTGTCCAGCCCGGCCCTGGCCGCAGATACCACCACCTTCAACGTCACGCTGGTGGTCACCAAGGCCTGCACCATCACGGCCGCGGCCGCTACCAACGTCGACTTCGGCACGGCGGCGTCGACCACCGCCACGCCCACCCTCGGCCAGGGCACGGTCACCGCGCAGTGCTCGGCGCTGACGCCGTACACGATCGCGCTGAATGCGGGCGCCAACGCGGGCACCGCCAACGACGTCACCACGCGGCGCATGAAGAACACCAATGCCGCCGTGACCGCCAACAACTATGTCGGCTACCAGCTCTACCAGGATGCCGCGCATACCCTGGTCTGGGGATCCACAACCGGCACCAATACCCAGGCCGGCATCGGCACCGGCCTGGCCGTGCCGTACGTTGTCTACGGCCAGATCCTGAACCTGAGCACCAACAACCCGGCCACAGGCAGCTACCTGGATACGGTTACCGCCACGATCACCTATTGATGGAGCACGCCCGCATGGCCGGACCCCGCCCGTGGCGCGCCACCGGCGTGGCGCTGCTCGCCCTGTGCCTGCTGGCCACCGCCACCGCCGGCGCCACCAGCCTGCAGGTCGCGCCGACCAGCCTGCAGCTGGAGGCGAGCCAGCGTGCGGCTGAGCTATGGCTGACCAACAGCGGCACCGCGCCGGTGAAGCTGCAGGTGCGCGTGTTCCGCTGGGTGCAGCAGGACGGCCAGGAACGGCTGCTGCCCACCGATGAGCTGATGGCCACACCGCCCATGCAGGAACTGGCTGCGGGCCAGCAGCAACTGGTGCGGGTGATGCGTCCGGACAACGAGCCACCGCCTGCACAACGGCACTACCGGTTGATCGTGGACCAGATCCCGGACCTGGCCACGCGTGCCGAGGGCATGCAGTTCGTCCTGCGCTATTCGATCCCCGTGTTCGTGCAGCCTTCGGCCGGCGCCCTCGCCCCACAGTTGCAGGCTCGCCTGGTGACACTGGCGGATGGCCGCAATGGCGTGGAGGTGGCCAATACGGGTGACAGCTACGCGCAGATCGCCGATCTTGCGCTGGGCAGCGCCACGCGTCCGCGCATCGTCCATCCCGGATTGCTGGGCTACGTGCTGCCGGGCCAGGTGATGCGCTGGCCGATCGAGCGCGTGGCGATCGACCGCGACAACGACCAGATCACGGCCAAGCTCAATGGCGAGTCGGAACAGACGCCACTGTCGCCCCCACCGGCTCGCTGAGGCCTTGATGGGCGCGTTGCTGGCTGCCCTGGCTCCCGCGGCGACCGAGGCCGCCGATGCGTCCGGCGCGGCCGTTGATGTCTCCGGCGTGTCGGCCGATGCCACCCTGCCGCCCCCGACCCCACTGACCGCCAGCCAGACGCTGTACCTGGATGTGTCGCTCAACAGCACGCCACGCGGCCTGCTGCCGTTCATCGAGAACCGCGGCCGGCTTCAGGCCAGCCCCGAGGTGTTGCGCCAGCTCGGCTTCAATGCCAGCGGCGAGGTACCGGTCTACCTGGACCAGATCAGTGGCGCGGTGGTGCGCTACGACGCGCACATGCAGACCCTGGCGCTGGATGTGCCGCTGGACCAGCTGACCCTGCCGACCACGGTGCTCAGCCGGCCGCAGGCGCGTGCGCCGACTGGCACTGCCTCGCCGGGCGTGCTGCTCAACTACGACGTATACGGCAGCCGGGTGGACACGCTCGGCAACCTCAGCCTGAGCTCGGAGCTGCGCGTGTTCGGCATCGGCAACGGGACTTTTGAGAACACCGCCATCAGCCGCCGCTACCAGCAACCCGGTGATCGCCGTTGGCGCGGCGAAAGCGTGCGCCTGGACACCCGCTGGAGCCTGGACTTCCCCGACAGCGCAACGACGCTGGAGGTCGGCGACTTCTACAGCGGCTTCGTCGACTGGACCCGGCCAGTGCGCCTGGGTGGCGTGCAGATCGGTCGCAACTACGGGCTGCAGCCCTATCGCGTACTGACGCCCACGCCGAGCTTCCTCGGCCAGGCCGTGGTGCCCTCCACGGTCGAGCTGTACGTGGATGGCCTGCGCCAGTACAGCGGACAGGTCCCGGTCGGTCCGTTCCAGCTGGCGGCACAGCCTGGTATCAGCGGCACCGGCATCGCGCAGGTGGTGGTAACCGATGCGTTCGGCCGCATGCAGACACTGGATTTCAGTTTCTATGGCACCCAGCAACTGCTGGCCAAGGGCCTTTCGGACTGGTCGGTCGGCGTCGGCCAGCTGCGCGAGGACTTCGGCCAGCGCTCCTTCGGCTACGACGATCGCACGGTGGCCAGTGCCAGCTGGCGCGGCGGCATCAGCGATGCCTTCACTGGCGAGGCGCATGCCGAAGGCGGCGGCGGCCTGGCCCAGGCCGGCATCGGCGGCTGGTGGCTGCTCGGCGCTGCCGGCGTGTTCAATGCGGCCTATGCACGCAGTGATTACCACGGGCTGCAGGGCGGGCAATGGGCGCTGGGCTACAGCTGGAACAACCGCCGCTTCAACGTCAATCTGCGCAGCGTGCGCAGCCACGGCGACTACCGCGACCTGGGCGCACTGCAGGGCAACCTGCCACCGAGCATCAGCGAGCAGGCCACCCTCGGCCTGGAGCTGCTGCGGCTGGGCACGCTCAGCGCAAGCTACCTGCGCCTGCGCTACCCCGACGGCGACGACAACCGCTACGCCAGCCTGTTCTGGTCGCGCAGCTGGAGCCAGCGCTGGTCGGCCTACCTGTCGCTGAACCAGAACCTGGACCACAGCGACGACCGCAGCATCTACCTGTCGCTGACCGCCAGCCTGGGCAACAACCGCCAGGCCAGCCTCTCGAGCCAACGCAACGGCGACAGCCAGAGCTGGGTCGCGGACGTGACCCAGCCGGTGCCCGGCGATGGCAGTGCCGGCGGCGTCGGCTGGCGCGCACAGCTGCGCCATGGCGAGGACGGCAATGGCGGCCTGGCCGAGGTCGGCATCCTCAACGATACCGGCCGCTATTCGTTCGGCGCCTCGCGCCAGGGCGGGCTGAACTATGCCTACGCCAGCGCCAGCGGCAGCGTGGTGTGGATGGGTGGTCACACCTTCGTCACGCGCGAAGTGTCGGACGCGTTCGCGGTGATCAGCACCAGTGGCGTCGGCGGCGTGCCGGTGCGGCTGGAAAACCGCCTGATCGGCGTCACCGATGATCGCGGCCTGCTGCTGGTCAGCCCGTTGCTGTCCTGGCAGCGTAATCGTGTCTCGATCGATACCCTGGACCTGCCCGAGGACATGCGTGCCGACCGCATCGAGGATTGGGTGACGCCTCGCCAGCGCGCCGGCACCCGGATTGCCTTCGAGCTGCGCTCGCGACCGTCGCTGAGCCTGACCCTGCTGGCAATGGACGGGCAGCCGCTGGAGGTGGGCAGCGAGGTGCAGCTGCCCGATGGCCGCCAGGCCACGGTCGGCTATGACGGCCTGCTGTACCTGGAAGACGTTGCCGCCGGCAGCGTGCTGTACGTCACCACCAGCCGCGGCCCCTGCCGGGTGAAGGTCCCCGACCCGCCCAGGGTGGTGGCGACCGGCGCGCGGCCGAAACCGGCGCCGCTGCAGTGCATTCCGGAGGTGGCGCCATGAGGACGTTGCTGCTCGGCCTGCTGCTGTTCGCTGGCCTGCTGGCGGCAGCACCGGCCCGCGCCGTCGCGGTCTGCACCGCGGTCGCCAATCCAACGCTGCCGTTCGGCAACATCAACAGCAATGCGCCTGGCCCGAGCACGGCCAACCTCAACATCACGGTGACATGCACCACCGCCGCGCTGAGCGCGCTGGCCACAACCGGTGTGCGCGTCTGCGTCGGCATCGGCGCAGGCAGTGGTGGCGGCAGCAGTTCAAGCTGGCGGACGATGAAGACCAGCAGCAGCGACAGCATGAACTTCCAGCTCTACAACTCCTCGAACTTCAGCCAGGTGACGGGGTTGGTCCCGCGCGGCACGCCCCCGGCACAGGAACTGACCATGACCTACAGCGTGCCGCTGGTCGCCGGCGGCAGCGGTGCGCAGTCCGTGCAGCTGTTCGGGCAGATTCCGGCCAACCAGATCCTGGCCTCCGGCGCCTACAGCAGCACCTTCAGCGGCGCCGACGTGGTGTTGACCTGGGCCTGGAACGAGGTCCTGCTCGGCAATGCCACAGTGCCCGCCACCTGCAACGGCGGCGCCACCGGCACCAACAGCGCAAGCGCAGCCTTCAGTTTCACCGCCACCGCCAATGTGCTGCCGCAGTGCGGCAGCTACGTCACCACCGACATGAACTTCGGCAACGTCACCGGCGGCATTCCCGCCAACATCGACCGGACCGCCACGCTGACACTGACCTGCCTGAAGAACACCGCCTTCCAGGTCGGACTCAACAACGGCCGGAACAACCCTGCCGCGACCAGCATCCGCCGCATGGCCACCACCATCGGCGGCAGTACCTACTACCTTCCCTACGAGCTGTACCGGGACTCGGCTCGGAGCCTGCGCTGGGGCAATACGTTGACTGTCGACACGGCCAGCGGCACCGGCACCGGCAGCGCACAGCAGCTGACCATCTACGGCCGGGTGCCGCCGGTCACCGGCCAGCCCCCGGCTGGTACCTACAACGACCTGGTGACGGTGACGATCACCTATTGACCGGCGTGCCGACCAACGGTCGGCACCCACCGGACGAAGGCCGTGCCGAGCGCCGGCTCGGCGCTACAGTTCCGGCACATCCCGCCGATACCGCGCAGCAAGTCTTTCAGCATGGTGGATGGCAGGTGGTTCGCACATTTTCGATCGCGGCGATGCTGGTCGCCAGTACGCCGGCCTTGGCCGAACCCAGCAGCTCCCTGCAGATCCGGCTGACCGTGGTCGACTCCTGCAGCGACGACACCGGTGGCGCGCGCTGTACGGCGCCGCACCAGCGCAGCGATACACCCCAGCTGCCATCCCAGGTGCGCGAGCTCGCACCACCGGCGACGGACGAGAACGCAACACCCGCCGTGACCCTCATCTACTGATGCGCGCGCTGCTGATCCTGCTTGCACTGCTGGCGCAGCCGGCTGCGGCGCTTGAGGTGTTGCCTACCACCCTGCAGCTGCCGGCCGAAGGCGGCCGCTCCGAGCTGTGGCTACGCAATCCCGGGCCCGGCCGCTGGCAGGGCCACGTGCAGGTGCTGGCCTGGGATCAGCAGCTGGACGCCGAACGACTGCAGCCCAGCGACCAGATCCGGGTCAGCCCGGCGCGGCTGGATCTCGCCCCGGGCGGTACGCAGCGCGTCTGGCTGCTGCCACGCGATCCGGCCGCGGCAATGGGTGAACAGGCCTACAGGATCGTGCTGACGCCGGCGCTGGCAGGGCTGCCGCGCTACTCGCTACCGCTGTTCCGGGGCGCCGCGGCGCCAGTGCTGCACGCCCGCCTGCAGGGTCGGATCGAGGCCCTGGGGTCGCAGCCTGCGTTG
Source organism: Stenotrophomonas sp. YJH_SMC_46 (assembly GCF_059370315.1). Lineage (NCBI taxonomy): Bacteria > Pseudomonadati > Pseudomonadota > Gammaproteobacteria > Lysobacterales > Lysobacteraceae > Stenotrophomonas > Stenotrophomonas sp. YJH_SMC_46. Next base: position 222,440 of record NZ_JCAFTO010000003.1, on the reverse strand, counting down.
CGACTCAGCAACTGCGGTACGCTGCACGGCCGCCTGCACGACCTGCGCTTCATCGCGGCGGACGGCCAATCGACAGTGCTGGTGGGCGGGCTGGCCGGCTACATCCTCGCCGGCCATGAACGACGCTGGCCCCTGCCCGCCCGCGCGGACAGTTACGCAGGTGGCCGCTTCCGGGCACGCCTGCAGGACGGCCGCGAGGTCGATCTGGCCGCATCTGACCCCGCAATTGCAGCGAGCGCCCGCAGCGAGCTATAATCGTCCGGATTCCTGCCGCCTGCGTGCGCGGGAACCCGTCCACACCGGACGTCACCGGTGAATCCACACCTGCTGCCCCCATCCGTGCCGGGGTGCTCCGCAAGGAGTTCGGCCACGGAGGCAACAGGGAAGCCCAACCCCGGAACCGATCGCGCTTCCACGCGTCCCGCATACCTATTCCCGCGGGCGGAATCGCTGGTTCCATATCAGGAGTATTGCAATGCCCCAGGTCACCATGCGTCAGATGCTGGAAGCCGGCGTCCACTTCGGCCACCAGACCCGCTACTGGAACCCCAAGATGGCTCCGTACATCTTCGGCGCCCGCGGCAAGATCCACATCATCAACCTGGAAAAGACCGTCCCGCTGTTCAATGACGCGATGAACTTCATCTCGTCGGTTGCCCAGAAGCGCGGCACCGTCCTGTTCCTGGGCACCAAGCGCAGCGCCCGCGAAACCATCAAGGAAGAAGCCGAGCGTTGCGGCATGCCGTTCATGAACCAGCGCTGGCTGGGCGGCACCCTGACCAACTTCCGTACCGTCAAGCAGTCGGTTGCCCGCCTGAAGGAACTGGAAGCCGGTGAAACCGACGGCACCTTCGAGAAGCTGGTCAAGCACGAAGTGCTGGGCCTGCGTCGCGAGCGCGACAAGCTGGAAGCCTCGCTGGGCGGCATCAAGGACATGAACCGCCTGCCGGACGCGATCTTCGTGATCGACATCGGCCACGAAGACATCGCGATCAAGGAAGCCAAGAAGCTGGGCATCCCGGTCATCGCCGTGGTCGACACCAACTACAACCCGGAACTGGTTGATTACGCCATCCCGGGCAACGACGACGCCATCCGCGCTGTGCAGCTGTACGCCCGCGCCGCTGCCGACGCCGTGCTGGAAGGCAAGGCTGCTGCTCCGCACGCCGCTTCGGTGCGTGAGGAAGAGTTCGCTGAAGCCGCTGCCGAAGGCGAAGAGAAGCCGGCCCGCCGCGCTCCGGCCAAGAAGGCTGCCAAGAAGGGCGACGACGCCCAGGCCTGATCCAGGCCACAGGGTGGACGCCCGGCGTCCACCCTCCTGCACGCAGCCCTTGGCGCGTGACAGGACCGTGTCACACGGGCCGGCCACCATGCCGGCCCAACCCCTTTCTTTCGTGAGGTAATCCCGTGGAAATCACTGCTTCCCTGGTCAAGGAACTGCGCGAGCGCACCGGCGCCGGCATGATGGAATGCAAGAAGGCGCTTACCGAAGCCAACGGCGACATCAACGCCGCTGCTGAAGCCATGCGCAAGTCCGGCGCTGCCAAGGCCGACAAGAAGGCTGACCGCGTGGCCGCCGAAGGCCGCCTGGGCCTGGCCCAGGATGGCGGCAAGGCCGTGCTGGTCGAAGTCAACTCGGAAACCGACTTCGTCGCCAACGACGACAACTTCAAGACCTTCGTCAACGCCGTCGCCGCTGCCGCCCTGGCATCGGGCGCCAACGACGTGGAAGCCGTGAAGGCTGCCACGCTGGCCGATGGCCGCACCGTTGAAGAAGCCCGCGCCACCGCCGTGCAGACCCTGGGTGAGAACATCCAGATCCGCCGCATGGTCAAGGTCGACACCACCGGCAACATCGGCGCCTACGTCCACACCAACGGCAAGGTCGGCGTGCTGGTTGACCTGATCGGCGGCGACGTCGAGCTGGCCCGCGGCCTGGCCATGCACGTGGCCGCGCTGAAGCCGCCGCACAACAAGGCTGCGGACGTTCCGGCCGACTTCGTCGAAAAGGAAAAGGAAATCGAGCTGGCCAAGATGTCCGAGAAGGACAAGGCCAAGCCGGCCGAGATCCTGGAAAAGATCATCAGCGGCAAGATCAACAAGATCGTCAGCGACGTGACCCTGTACGGCCAGACCTACGTGCTGGGCGACACCACCGTCGAGCAGGTGGTCAAGGCCGCTGGCGCCGATGTGGCTGGCTTCAAGCTGCTGATCGTCGGCGAAGGCATCGAGAAGGTGGTGGAAGACTACGCCGCCGAAGTTGCCAAGGCGATGCAGGTCTGATTCCAGCCCTCCGGCTGTGAAGCGACCAGAAGGAGCCGCGGGAAACCGCGGCTCTTTTTTTGTACCCACTGCATCGGTGGGTGGGCACCGTTGGTGCGCGCACTGACGCCAGGCACAGCCCGATATCAGGGCTCTTTGCGTTGCGCGCGAATCAAGCCGATACTCGGCGCAGGGAATCCACAGTCGCGTAGCAGGAAGGAAAATCGCGGACTGTGATGCATTCCTAGGTATTCTTGTCCTAATGGAATTGAACGACCCGACATGCCTCCCGAGCTGACAGCTGCCCTGGCGCTCTGCCGCAACCTGCCCTCGCCGCCCGGTATTGCCCTGCGCATCATCGAGCTGGCACAGGACCCGGAAGCGGATATCGCCACCGCCGCCGACATCATCGCCATCGACATGGCGCTGAGCGCTCGCATGCTGCGCATCGCCAATTCGCCGCTGTACGCCAGCCGCCGCCGCATCGAGAACCTTGGCCAGGCACTGACCATGCTCGGCCTTAACGCCACAATCAGCCTTGCCCTGGGTTTCACCGTCACCCAGGGCCTGACCGGCGGCGCAGGCGCCGACCACGACCTGCGCCAGCGCGCGTGGAAGCGCAGCATTCTCAGTGCACTGGCCGCCAGCCAGCTGGGCCAGGCCCGCGGCCTGCGCCGGCTGGAGGAACTGATGCTGGCCGGGCTGCTGCAGGACCTGGGCGTGCTGTGCCTGGCCCAGGCCGAATCGGAGCGTTACCTGCCGCTGCTGCGCGAAGCCCGTGACAACACGGACCTGGTCGCCCGCGAACGCGACGCGCTCGGCTGCAGCCACGCCGATGTCGGCGCCTGGGTGGCCGAGCAATGGGGCCTGCCACGCTATCTGGTTGAGAGCATCAGCCACAGCGAGGACGACGACGCCGCCGATTCGCCGTTCCAGGCCTGCGTGCAGCTGTCCGGCGCCGTTGCCGACATCTGGCTGGACGATGACGCCGATGCCGCCCGCGAGCGCGCCCTGCACCAGGTGCATGAGCGGCTGGAACTCGACAGCGCCCGTTTCGACCAGGTGCTGACCCGCATCAGCGAGGCCCTGCCGGATATCGCCAGCCTGTTCGAGGCCGGCCTGAACTCGCCCTCGCGGGTCCGCGAGCTGATCGACCACGCGCAGGAGCTGGCCACCCTGCGCAACCTGCGCGAGCTGCAGGATGCCGAGCAGGCACGCCGCCGCGCCGACGAATTCGAGGCGCGGGCCAAGCGCCTGGCTGACCAGGCCCACCGCGACGCCCTGACTGGCGTGCTCAACCGGCGCCAGCTGGAGGCGGTGCTCGAGCAGGAGTTCCTGCGCGCCGGGCGTCAGGGCTGGCCGCTGTCGGTGGCCTTCATCGACCTGGATGACTTCAAGAAGATCAACGACGCCCACGGCCACCTGACCGGCGACGAGGTGCTGCGCGCCTTTGCCGGCAAGCTGCAGGGCCAGCTGCGCCATAGCGATACCGTGGCCCGCTTCGGCGGCGAGGAATTCGTCGCGCTGCTGCCCAATACCAGTGAGTCCGTGGCCCTTGACGTAATCCGGCGCGTACTGGCCAACATCGTCGCCACGCCGATGGCCGAACTGGAGGGAGGGCCGCTGTTCGTCACCTTCTCCGCCGGCGTGGCTACCCAGGGCGGCTACGAGCGCTTTGCCGACGTGCAGGACCTGCTGCGCGCCGCCGACGACGTGCTGTACCGCTCGAAGAACCTGGGCCGTAACCGGGTGATCGCCCGCTCCCCCGGTGCGCTCGGCCACGAGGAGCTTTCAGCCACCGCCGGCGCCGAGCTGGGCTGAACGGGACGCCCTGCATGACCGGGGCGGATGGCAGGATTTCGCGCCGCAGTGCACAAAACACTTTGGCCCTACGCCGCATGCGCGTAGAATCCCCCGCGATTTCCACGCACCCGAGGTCCCCATGTCCAAGCTCGCCTATCGCCGCATCCTCCTGAAACTGTCCGGGGAGGCGCTGATGGGAGATGAGGACTACGGCATCGACCCGAAGGTCATCAACCGCCTGGCCCGTGAGGTCATCGAAGCCCAGCAGGCCGGTGCCGAAGTGGCACTGGTGATCGGCGGCGGCAACATCTTCCGCGGCGCCGGCCTGGCCGCTGGCGGCATGGACCGGGTCACCGGCGACCAGATGGGCATGCTGGCCACGGTCATCAACGCCCTGGCCATGCAGGACGCCCTCGAGAAACTGGGCGCCAAGGCCCGCGTGATGAGCGCGATCAAGATCAACGACGTGTGCGAGGACTACATCCGCCGCCGCGCCATCCGCCATCTGGAAAAGGGCCGCCTGGTGATTTTCGCCGCTGGCGTCGGCAGCCCGTTCTTCACCACCGACTCCGGCGCCGCGCTGCGCGCGATCGAGATCGGCGCCGACCTGCTGCTGAAGGCCACCAAGGTCGATGGCGTGTACGACAAGGACCCGAACAAGCACAGCGACGCGGTCCGCTTCGACAGCCTGAGCTACGACGAAGTCATCCGCCGCGGCCTGGAAGTGATGGATACGGCGGCCTTCGCGCTGGCCCGCGACAGCGACCTGCCGATGCGCGTGTTCGACATGGGCCAGCCGGGTGAGCTGCTGAAGATCCTCAGCGGCGCGAACATCGGCACCCTGGTCCAGGGCCGCGACCCGGCCTGAGCCTGAGCGCCAGGCGAGCTCCGGGCCGATTCAGGCCCGGCAGCGTCCCGTATTCGCCTATAATCGCCCGATTCCAGTTACACCCAGGACCCGGCGATGCTCAACGACATCAAGAACAACGCGCAGACGCGCATGGCCAAGAGCATCGACGCTCTGAAGCACACCCTCACCTCGATCCGCACCGGCCGCGCCACCCCGGCCCTGCTGGACCGTGTCACGGTCAGCGCCTATGGCAACGCCAGCACCCCACTGAACCAGGTCGCGTCGATCTCCAACGCCGACGCGCACTCGCTGCTGGTCACGCCGTTCGACAAGGGCATGATCAAGGAGATCGAAAAGGGTCTCTACAACGCCGAATTCACCCCGAACACGCTGGGCACTGCGATCCGCATCAACATGCCGCCGCCGACCGAAGAGCGCCGCAAGGAGCTGGTCAAGCAGGTGCAGAAGGAAGGCGAAGGCGCGAAGATCGCGATCCGCAACATCCGCCAGGACGCGAACAAGGAAATCGCCAAGCTGGTCAAGGACAAGGCGATCAGCGAAGACGAGAAGAAGCGCGGTGAAGACGACATCCAGAAGTTGACCGACACCAACATCAAGGACGTCGACAAGGTCGTTGCCGACAAGGAAAAAGAACTGCTGTCGGTCTGAAGTCGATGCCTTCAGTCCCACCTCCGTTGCCGGCCGCCCTGCCCCGCCACATCGCCATCATCATGGATGGCAATGGGCGCTGGGCACAGCAGCGCCGTCGTCCGCGCGTGATCGGCCACCGGGCCGGCGCGCGCGCGGTCAACCGCACCATCGAGCGCTGCCTTGAACTGGGCATACCGGCGCTGACCCTGTTCGCGTTTTCCAGCGAGAACTGGGGCCGGCCGCAGGAAGAAGTCGATGCCCTGATGAAGCTGTTCCTCGGCGCGCTCGACCGTGAAGTGGACGAGCTGCATCGGCGTGGCGTGCGCGTTCGCTTCATCGGCGAACGCGAGCGCTTCGGTGCAGGGCTGGTCAGCCGCATGCAGCTGGCCGAGCAGCGCACCGCCGACAACACCACCCTGACCCTGTCGATCGCCGCCAGCTACGGCGGCCGCCAGGACATCGCCCGCGCCGCGCGCGCCCTGGCCGTCGAAGTGGCGGCCGGCCGCCTTCTGCCCGAGCAGATCGATGAATCGCTGCTGGGCAGCCAGGTGGCCCTGGCCGACCTGCCACCGCCGGACCTGTTCATCCGCACCGGTGGCGACACCCGCATCAGCAACTTCCTGCTGTGGCAGCTGGCCTATACCGAGCTGTGGTTCACCGATGCCCTGTGGCCGGACTTCGATGCCGGGCAGCTGCAGCAGGCGCTGGACGCCTATGGCAGACGTGAGCGTCGTTTCGGCCTGACCAGCGCCCAGATCGCCGCACTGGCCACCGAGACTTCCAGCCCATGACCAAGATCCGAGTCCTTGCCGCGCTGATCATGGCGCCGGTCGCCATTGCCGCGATCCTGCTGCTGCCGACCCAGTGGCTGGCAGCGGCGGCCGCTGCGGTGCTGCTGATCGGCCTGTGGGAATGGCTGAAGCTGGCCGGCATCGAAGACACCCTGGCGCGTACCGTGCTGCTGGTACTGAACCTGCTGCTGATGGTGCTGCTGGTCTGGGCCGATGGCAGCACGCTGGTGCTGTTCCAGATCACCACCCTGGCCGGCGTGGCCTGGTGGCTGGCCGCGCTGGTCTGGTTGCGCTTCTTCAACTTCGGTGCGCAGCCGTCGGCACCCTCGCGCATCGTGAAGATGCTGGCCGGTACGCTGGCCATCGTTCCGGCCTGGGCTGCGCTGGTGCTGATCCATGCCGGCGGCGATCCGCCGGGCAGGCAGGGCCACCTGTGGCTGCTGGCTGCGCTGGCACTGGTCTGGGCGGCCGATTCGGGCGCCTATTTCGCCGGTCGTCACTTCGGCAAGCACAAGCTGGCCCCACGGATCAGCCCCAACAAGACCTGGGAAGGCCTGTTCGGCGGCCTGCTGGCCGGTGTCGCCGTGGCCCTCGGCCTGGGCTGGCTGGCCGGCATCGACGCCGGGCACCTGCCAGGCCTGCTGATCACCTCGGTGGTGGCCGTGTTCGCCTCGGTGCTGGGTGACCTGTTCGAAAGCCTGATCAAGCGCCACGCCGGCGCCAAGGACTCCGGAAACCTGATTCCGGGCCATGGTGGTGTGCTCGATCGTGTCGACGGTGTCCTGGCTGCCGTGCCGGTGTTCGCACTCGGCAAGGAAATCTTCGGATTCTGACCATGAATGCTGTCGCAGACCTGCGCCGGGTCGCCGTGTTCGGCGCCACCGGCTCGATCGGTGCTTCCACGCTGGACGTGATCGCCCGCCACCCGCACCGCTACCAGGCCACGGTGCTCGCTGCCGGCCGCCAGGTGCAGGCGCTGCTGGCACTGTGCCGCCAGCACAGGCCAGCGCACGCGGTCATCGCCGACGAAGCGCTGTTCACCGAACTGCGCGACGGCCTCCGCGATGCGGGGCTGTCCACCGAGGCGCATGCCGGCCATGCCGCGCTGGACCAGTTGGCCGCCAGTGACGCCTGCGACACCGTGGTCGCCGCGATCGTTGGCGCGGCCGGGCTGTCTTCCACCCTGGCCGCAGCCGCCGCCGGCAAGCGCATCCTGCTGGCCAACAAGGAATCACTGGTACTGGCCGGTGAGCTGCTGACCCGCACTGCTGAACGCGCGGGCGCCGAGATCATCCCGATCGACAGCGAACACAGCGCAATCTTCCAGTGCCTGCGCTCACGCGATGCCAGCGTTGATGGCGCCGGCGTGCGCCGGATCCTGCTGACCGCCTCCGGCGGCCCATTCCGTGGCCGCAGCCGCGACGAACTGGCCCAGGTCACCCCGGCCCAGGCCGTTGCCCACCCGAAATGGTCGATGGGGCCGAAGATCTCGGTCGATTCGGCGACGTTGATGAACAAGGGCCTGGAAGTCATCGAGGCCCACCACCTGTTCGGCATCCCCGGTGAGCGCATCGACGTGCTGGTGCACCCGCAGAGCCTGGTCCATTCGCTGGTCGAGTTCGTTGACGGTTCGACCCTGGCACAGATGGGCCTGCCGGACATGCGGACCACCCTCGCCGTTGGCCTGGGCTGGCCGCAACGCATCGAATCGGGCGTGGCCGGGCTGGATCTGCTGGCCCAGGGCCGACTGGATTTCGAGGCCCCGGACACGGACGCGTTCCCCTGCCTGGCGCTGGCCTGGCAGGCCATGCAGGCCGGCGGCACCGCACCGGCCGTGCTGAACGCCGCCAATGAAGAGGCGGTTTCAGCGTTTCTTCAGGGCCGGATCGGTTTCCTGACCATCCCGAAGCTGGTTGCTAACGCTCTTTCAACACTGCCGACCCAGCCAGCCGATACACTGCAGGTCCTGTTGTCCGCCGACCAGCGGGCACGCCAGCTCACCCTGAACGCCATCGACGCCGCCTGAACGACTGCCTCGCCCAGCATGACGCCGCCGCCCCTGCCCGCCATTGTGAGCCTGCATGACTGACTTCATCGGATCGGTCTGGTGGATGATTGTCAGCCTCGGGCTGCTGGTCACGTTCCACGAGTTCGGGCATTACTGGGTCGGGCGCCTGTGCGGGGTCAAGATCCTGCGCTTCTCGGTCGGCTTCGGCCGGCCGCTGTGGTCACGCCGGGACAGGCACGGCACCGAGTTCGCCATTGCCGCCATCCCGCTCGGCGGCTACGTGAAGTTCCTCGACGAGCGCGAGGTTGAAGTCCACCCACACGAGCGCGGCCAGGCCTTCAACCACAAGAGTGTCTGGCAGCGCATTGCCATCGTCGCCGCCGGCCCGATCGCCAACCTGCTGCTGTGCATCCTGCTGCTGTGGGCGATGTTCGTGATCGGCAAGCAGGATTATTCGCCGACGATCGGCCGTGTCAGCGGCATCGCTGCCAGTGCCGGGCTGGCCAGCGGTGACCGCGTGCTGCGCGTGGACGAGCGCCCGGTCGTTACCCTCGGTGAAGCCAGCATGGCGCTGACCGCGGCCGCGATGGACCGCCGCGACGTGAGGCTGGAGGTGCTGGATACGGCTGACCAGGTACGCATGCGCACTCTGCCGCTGTCGCAGCTGCCGGCAGGTTTCGATGAGCGGCGGGTGCCGATCCTGGCCGGCCTGTACTGGCAGTCGTGGCTGCAGCCGGCGCTGGTCGACTCGCTGACGCCGGATTCGGTGGTGGCCGGGCAGCTGCAGCCGGGGGACCTGATCGTGGCCATTGATGGCCAGCGCATCGATGGTGCCGATCAGGTCATCGGCGAGATCCAGACGCTGGGCCGCGCCGGCGGCCCTGGCATGATCGAGGTCCTGCGCGGCGGTGAACGCCTGGCGCTGGAAGTCACCCCGCGCGAGGGCAAGGATTCCAGGGGTGAACCGACCTGGCAGATCGGCGTGCAGTTCCCGACTTCGTTCAGCCCTCCCTACGACACCCTGCTTCGCTATGGCCCGCTCGACGCGGTCACCGTGGCTGTGCGCGAAACCGGCCGCCTGGCGGCAGATTCGCTGGGCATGATGGGCCGAATCGTCACCGGCAAGGCCTCGCTGCAGAACGTGTCCGGGCCAGTCACCATCGCCCGGGTGGCCAATGTCTCGGCCAAGCGCGGCCTCGACTGGTTCCTGCAGTTCCTTGCCCTGCTGTCCCTCAGCCTGTGCATCATCAACCTGCTGCCGATCCCGATCTTGGACGGCGGCCACCTGCTGTATTACCTTATCGAGTTGGTCAAGGGCAGCCCGCTGAGCGAGCGTGCCATCGCCGCCGGCCAGTACATCGGCCTGGCGTTGCTGGCCGGGCTGATGGGGTTGGCGTTCTACAACGACATCCTCGGCCTGGTCCCGCGATGAACTTTTCCACGTTGTTGCCGTCTACAGCGTCGGCATCCCGCACCAATGAAATCGACCTTCCTACCGGACGTGACATGACGCGACTCCCCAATCGCCGCCTGCTGGCCCTCGCCCTTGCCGCCGTCACCGGCGCCCCCGCCCTGGCCCAGGCAGCCGAGCCCTTCACTGTCAGCGACATCCGCGTCGACGGCCTGCAGCGCATCAGCTCGGGCACGGTGTTCACCTACCTGCCGGTGGAACGTGGCGAGACGGTCACCGACAGCAAGGTCGGCGAGACGATCCGCGCCCTGTACAAGACCGGCTTCTTCGAGGATGTGCAGCTGGACCGCCAGGGCAGCATCCTGGTGGTGACCGTCAAGGAACGCCCGGCGATCAACAAGCTGACCGTGACCGGCAACAAGGACATCAAGTCCGAGCAGCTGCTCAAGGGCCTGTCCGACATCGGCCTGACCGAGGGCGGCACCTTTGATCGGCTGAGCCTGGACCGCGTGACCCAGGAACTTCGCCGCCAGTACAACGACCGCGGCAAGTACAACGTCGAGATCACCCCCACGGTGAGCCCGCTGGACCGCAACCGCGTGGACATCGCCATCGCCATCAAGGAAGGCAAGGCGGCCAAGATCCGCCACGTCAACCTGGTGGGCACCGAAAAGTTCGAGAGCAAGGACATCCTGGAAACCTGGGAGTCCAAGGAGCACAACTGGGCGTCGTGGTACCGCCGTGACGACCAGTACTCCAAGGAAAAACTGTCCGGCGACCTGGAAAAGCTCAACTCCTGGTACCTGGATCGCGGCTACGTCGATTTCAGCATCGATTCCACCCAGGTCTCGATCAGCCCCGACAAGCGCGACATGTTCCTGACCGCGGGCGTGACGGAGGGTGCGCAGTACAAGATCTCCGAGATCAAGGTCAGCGGCGACACCATCCTCCCGCAGGAGGACGTCGAGCGCATGGTGATCCAGAAGTCCGGCGATACGTTCTCGCGTGCGCTGCTGGAGTTCAGCTCGGACACCATCACCAATTCGCTGTCCAACATCGGCTACGCGTTCGCCAAGGTGAACCCGATCCCGACCACCAACCGCGCCGAGCAGACCGTGGCGATCAACATGCAGGTCGTGCCCGGCCCGCGCGTGTCGGTGCGTCGCATCCTGTTCCGCGGGAACACGCGTACGTCCGACGAAGTGATGCGTCGCGAAATGCGCCAGTTCGAGAACAGCTGGTACTCGCAGGCCGCGATCGATCGTTCCAAGATCCGCCTGCAGCGCTTGGGCTACTTCGAATCGGTGGACGTCGAGACCCCGGCCGTCAGCGGCAGCAACGACCAGGTCGACGTCGTCTACAACGTCAAGGAAACCACCTCGGGCAGCTTCGTGTTCGGCCTGGGTTACTCGCAGTCCTACGGCATGACCACGTCGGTGCAGCTGTCGCAGAACAACTTCCTCGGTGGCGGCAACCGCGTGTCGGTCGAAGCCTCGCGCAGCAGCTACCTGCAGCGCTACGGTTTCAGCTACACCAACCCGTACTTCACCGATGACGGCGTGTCGCTGGGCTACAACCTGTCCTGGCGCGAACTGGATTACTCCGACTTCAACACCGCGCAGTACAACAGCACCAACGGTGCCGCGCAGGTGGTGTTCGGCGTGCCGCTGACCGAGACCGACACCGTCTCGCTGATGTTCGGCATCGACAGCAACCAGATCACCACCTACGAAGGCTCGACCCCGCAGTCGATCATCGACTACATCAACGCCGTCGGTAAGCGCACCTTCCATGCCTGGCGCACCGAGCTGGGCTGGGCGCGCGACTCGCGCAACGACTACTTCATGCCGACCCGCGGTACCTACCAGCGCGTGGGCCTGGAAACCACGCTGCCGGGTTCGACCATCGAGTACTACAAGCTGAACTACCAGATCAGCAAGTACTGGCCGATCATGCCGTCGCTGGTGATCAACACCCGCGCCGAAATCGGCTACGGTGATGCCTACGGCAAGGACTACAACCGTACGCTGACCAATCCGGATGGCACCACCCGCACCGTCACCGCCAGCGGCCTGCCGTTCTTCGAGAACTTCTACGCCGGTGGTACCAACTCGGTACGCGGCTTCGAGGACAACACCCTCGGCCCGCGCGAAGTTACCCGCGGCTACCCAGAAGGCCAGCCGCTGGGTGGCTCGCTGAAGACCGTCGGCTCGGTGGAGGCCTACTTCCCGCGCCTGTTCGACAGCCCGTCGGCGCGCGTGTCGGCCTTCGTCGACTTCGGCAACGTGTATACCGGCGTGGACAACTTCAAGGCCAACGAGCTGCGCGTATCCACCGGTGTGGCCCTGCTGTGGCGCGCCCCGGTCGGCCCGATCTCGATCAGCTACGCCTTCCCGCTGAAGAAGGAAGACGATGACAAGATCGAGCGCCTGCAATTCACGTTCGGTGGCCAGTTCTGAGGAACTCTGTTCCTCAGAACTGATCCACCTCCGGTGAATTGCCCGCGCATTTCACCTATCCCCCGCGCCGCTGGCGCGCCCCCCTTAACAAAGGGGGGCTCTCCACCAGACGGGGCGCGAAGCGCCGGGCATTGCCCGGCGTTTTCGTTTTACTTGCTCGCCGCCGCTACTTCCCGCGCTCGCGTGAAATCATCTGGTGATGGCGCAGGGGGCTGACCAGGACCGTTGGCGCCATGGGCCCGAGGCATGCCTCGGGCGGGTTGGGCAGGACCCCCAACCCCGGTCTTGCCGTGTGCGCAGGACAGCGCACACGAGCAAGGCGCCATCGAGCCCCCAGGGATGGGTCTGCGGCGTGTCCTGAGCAGCCCCCTGCGCCATCACCCCGGGACATCAGGCAGGCACCGCTTTTGACCCCGCATGACCGCAATGGCGTCACACGTTAAACTCCCGCCGTGAATACTCCCACCTACACCGCCCAGCAACTCGCCGAGCAGTTCGGCCTGCAGGTCCATGGCGACCCCGCCACCGCCATCCATGGCGTGGCTACCCTCGCCCATGCCGGTCCTGGTCAGCTGACCTTCCTCGCCAATCCACGCTACCGCGCCCAGCTGGCCGACAGCCAGGCCTCGCTGGTGGTCCTGCGTGCCGAAGACGCCGAGTCCGCTCCCGGCGCCGCGCTCGTCGCCAAGGACCCGTACACCACCTTCGCCAAGATCGCCGCGCTGTTCGACATCGCGCCGACCCGTCCGCCGGGCATCCACCCCAGCGCGGTGATCGACCCCAGTGCCCAGGTTGCGGCCAGCGCGCACATCGGTCCGTTCGTCTCGGTCGGTCCGCGCAGCGTGGTCGGCGAGAACTGCATCATCGGCGCCGGCAGCGTGATCGGCGAGGACTGCAGCCTGGATTCCGGCTGTGAGCTGATCGCCCGGGTCACCCTGGTCACCCGGGTCAGGCTGGGCAAGCGCGTGCGCGTGCATCCCGGTGCCGTGCTCGGCGCCGACGGCTTTGGCCTGGCGATGGACGCCGGCAAGTGGATCAAGGTGCCGCAGCTCGGCGGCGTGCGCATCGGCGACGATTGCGAAATCGGCGCCAACACCTGCGTCGACCGTGGCGCGCTGGAAGACACCGTGCTGGACGAAGACGTGCGCCTGGACAACCTGGTGCAGATCGCGCACAACGTGCAGATCGGTGCGCATTCGGCCATCGCCGGTTGCACCGGCATCGCCGGCAGCGCCAAGATCGGCCGCTATTGCCTGCTCGGCGGCCACGTCGGCGTTGTCGGCCACCTCGAGATCTGCGACAAGGTCGTGATCACCGGCAAGTCGGTGGTCCGCAATTCCATCCATGAGCCGGGCGAGTACTCATCCGGCACCCCGTTGACCGACAACCGTACGTGGCGCAAGAACGCCGCGCGTTTCAAGCAGCTGGACGCATTGGCTCGCCGCGTCCTGGCTGCTGGCAAGGAGAAAGAATGAACGATTCGCTGCAGCTTCCGATCGACGTCTGCCAGATCCAGGAGCTGCTTCCACACCGCTACCCGTTCCTGCTGGTGGACCGGGTGCTTGAACTCGACGTCGAGGCCAAGCGGATCCTGGCGCAGAAGAACGTCAGCATCAACGAGCCGTTCTTCCAGGGCCACTTCCCGGGCCGCCCGATCATGCCCGGCGTGCTGATCATCGAAGCGCTGGCGCAGGCCGGCGGCGTGATGACCCAGCTCACGCTTGGCCGCGATGCGCAGTCCAAGCTGTTCTACATGGTCAAGGTGGAAAACGCCCGCTTCAACAAGCAGGTCGTCCCCGGCGACGTGCTGATGCTGGACGTGCAGATGAAGCGCCTGATCCGCAACATGGGCTGGTACTACGGCGAAGCCAAGGTCAACGGCGAAGTCGTCGCGTCGGCCGAGGTCATGTGTGCCGGCGCCAAGGGCTGATCCACTGGAGGCAGCAATGACTGACAACGCACCGCGGATCCACCCCACCGCCGTCATCGACCCGGCCGCACGCCTGGCCGACGATGTCCAGGTGGGCGCCTTCACCCTGATCGGCCCCGACGTTGAAATCGGTGCCGGTACGGTGGTGGGCCCCCATTGCAGCATCCACGGCCCGACCCGGATCGGCCGCGACAACCGCTTCGTCGGCCATGCCGCGATCGGTGGCGAGCCGCAGGACAAGAAGTTCGGCGGCGAGCGCACCGAACTGGTGATCGGCGACCGCAACGTGTTCCGCGAGTTCGTCACCCTGAACCGTGGCACCGGCGGCGGCGGCGGCATCACCACCATCGGCAACGACAACTGGATGCTGGCCTACACGCACGTGGCGCACGACTGCCATGTCGGCAACTTCTGCGTGTTCTCCAACAACACCACCCTGGCCGGCCATGTGACCGTGGGCGACTACGTGATCATCAGCGGCTTCGCCGGTGCCCACCAGTTCTGCCGGATCGGCGCGCATGCCTTCCTCGGCATGGGCGCGCTGACCAATGGTGACGTACCGCCGTTCACCATGGTCGGTACTGATTCGCTGGGACGCCCGCGCGGCATCAACAGCGAAGGCCTGAAGCGACGTGGCTTCGACGCTGACCGCATTTCGGCCATCAAGCGTGCCTACCGCACGCTGTACGTGGCGGGCCTGCCGCTGGCAGAGGCCAAGGTGCAGCTGACCGAGCAGGCGCGTGACAGCGACGACGTAAAGGCGATGCTGGACTTCATCGAGCACGCCGAGAGGCCCCTGCTGCGATGAGCAGCACGACCGGCCAGGCGCCGGCCGGCGCCGCAGTGATCCCGCTGGCCTCGATGACCGGCAGCGTCCCGGCGCAACGGGTGCTCAGCGAGCGCCCGTTGCGGATCGCGCTGGTGGCCGGCGAGGCCTCCGGCGATCTGCTCGGTGCGGGCCTGGTCCGCGAACTGAAAGCGCGCTTCCCGAATGCCGAGTTCGCCGGCATCGGTGGCGACGCCATGCGCAGCGCGGGCTGCCAGACCTGGCACGATGCCAGCGAGCTGGCGGTGATGGGCCTGACCGAAGTGCTGCGCCACCTGCCGCGCCTGCTCAAGCTACGTTCGGCGTTCCGCCAGCGTGCGCTTGACTGGCAGCCGGACGTGTTCATCGGCATCGACGCCCCCGACTTCAACCTGGGTATCGAGCGTTGGCTGAAGCAGCGTGGCGTGCGCACCGTGCATTACGTCAGTCCCTCGGTCTGGGCCTGGCGCGAAAAGCGCGCCGAGAAGATCGGCAGCAGCGCCGACCTGGTGCTGTGCCTGTTCCCGATGGAGCCACCGATCTATGCCAGGCACGGCATCGACGCGCGCTTCGTCGGCCACCCGATGGCCGATGACATTCCGCTGCAGGGCAATCGCGAGGAAGCACGCGCCGCGCTCGGACTGCCGGCCTCGGCCAAGGTGCTGGCAGTGTTGCCGGGCAGCCGCCTGGGCGAGATCTCGCGCCTGGGCGAACCGTTCTTCGAAGCCGCCTGGCAGGTCTCCGAACGCATTCCGGGCCTGCATGTGGTGGTGCCTGCCGCCAACCCGGCCTGCAGGGAACTGATCGAGGAACAGCTGTCGCGCTCGGCGCTGCCGGTGGCCTATTCGCATGTGCTGGATGGCCAGGCGCGCAACGCGATGATCGCCGCCGACGTGGTGGTGCTGGCCTCCGGTACCGCGACCCTGGAGGCCATGCTGGTGAAGCGGCCGATGGTGGTCGGTTACCGCGTCAACGAACTGACCTATCGACTGGTGAAGGCGCTCGGCCTGATCAAGGTCGACCGCTTCGCCCTGCCCAACATCCTGGCCGGGCAGGACCTGGCACCGGAACTGATGCAGCACGACTGCACGCCGGACAAGCTGGCCGCGGCCATCCAGCAGTGGTTCGACCACCCGCAGCGGGTGACCGATCTGCAGGATGCCTACGTGCGCCTGCACGAGCGGCTGCGCCGCAACGCCTCGGCGCGTGCCGCCGACGCCGTTGGCGAACTGCTGATGCGCGACCAGGCACAGGCATGAGCCGCCGTCACGCCGCCGCAGCCAGCCTGACCCTGTTCGACGGTGCGCCCGTGGTCGAGCCGGAGCGCCTGGTCGCTGGCGTCGACGAGGCAGGCCGTGGCCCACTGGCCGGGCCGGTGGCGGTGGCAGCGGTGGTGTTCGACCCGTCGCGACCACGGATCAACGGCCTGGATGACTCCAAGCAGCTGACCGCGGCCCGCCGCGAGCAGCTGCATGACCGCATCATCGAGCGCGCCTTGACCTGGCATGTGGTGCTGGTGGACGTGGACACCATCGACCGCCTGAACATCTACCAGGCCACCCTGCAGGGCATGCGTGACGTCGTTGCAGCGGTCGCCCATGTGGCCGGCTTCGCGCGCATCGACGGCAACGTGGTGCCCAAGGGCCTGGCACTACCGGCGCAGGCGCTGGTCGGCGGCGATGGCATCGACCGCGCGATCATGGCCGCCTCGATCCTGGCCAAGGTCTCGCGCGACCGCTACATGCAGGAGGTGCATGCCCGCCATCCGAAGTACGGCTTCGAACAGCACAAGGGCTACGGCACCCCGGCCCACCTGGCCGCCCTGCGCGAGCACGGCCCCTGCATGGAGCACCGCCGCAGCTTCGCGCCAGTGCGCGAGTGCCTGGAAGCGCCGGCTGTCGCGGCCATCGCCTGAGCCAGCTGGAGTTGTAGAGCCGAGCCCATGCTCGGCTGCTGTGGACAGCCGAGCATGGGCTCGGCTCTACAGAAGGCGGCCTCCCGCACGCCTGAATCCGGCGCCACGCCGTGCCCCTGTCAAGCCTTGTGGCAACCCCCTGCCCTCGCTACCCTGACCGGGCATTCCAGCGCTTCCCGACCCCGGCGACGAACCTCCGTCAGCACCCGGGGCCCGCGCGCTCCAACCTGGTCCGGCATGTCCAACTCCCGCTTCGTACATCTCCACGTCCACACCGAGTTCTCGCTGGCGGACTCCACCATCCGTGTGCCGGCCAAGCCGGACCAGGCGGACCCGAAGAAGGCCAAGCAGGCCAACCTGCTGTCGCGCTCGGTCGAGCTCGGCCTACCGGCGCTGGCGGTGACCGACCTCAACAACCTGTTCGCCCTGGTCAAGTTCTACAAGGCCGCCGAAGGCGTGGGCATCAAGCCGATCGCCGGTGCCGACGTGCTGATCGCCGAGGAAGGCCAGGACCCGTGGCGGATGACCCTGCTGTGCCGTGATCGCGAAGGCTACCTGAGCCTGTCGCGGCTGCTGACCCGCGCCTGGATGGAAGGCCATCGCCCCGAAGGCGGCGTAGCCATCCACCCGGACTGGCTGAAGGCCGGCAACGCCAACCTGTTCGCGCTGGCCGGCCGGCAGAGCCTGGCCGGACGCCTGGCGCTGGACGGCAAGCATGAGCTGGCCGAGCAGCAGCTGGCCGACTGGCAACGGGTGTTCGGCGATGGCCTGCACCTGGAGCTGACCCGCACCGGCCGCGAGGGCGAGGAAACCTTCAACCAGTTCGCGCTGATGGCTGCGGGCCAGCGTGGCCTGCCGGTGGTGGCCAGCAATGACGTGCGCTTCCTGTCGCCCTCCGATTTCAGCGCGCATGAGGCGCGCGTGTGCATTTCCACCGGCCGCGTGCTGGACGATCCCAAGCGTCCGCGCGAGTACAGCGACCAGCAGTACCTGAAGTCGGCCGAGGAGATGTGCGCGCTGTTCGCCGACATCCCCGACGCGATCGACAACACGCTGGCGCTGGCCGAGCGCTGCAACATCGAGATGCGGCTGGGCACCTACTTCCTGCCCAACTACCCGGTGCCCGACGACGAAACGCTGGATACCTGGATCCAGAAGATGTCGCGCGAGGGCCTGGAAGAGCGCCTGGAGAAGAATCCGCTGGCGCCGGGCAAGACCCGGGAAGAGTACTTCGAACGCCTGGAGTTCGAGCTCAACACCATCATCAAGATGGGCTTCCCCGGCTACTTCCTGATCGTGGCCGACTTCATCCAATGGGGCAAGAACCAGGGCATTCCGATCGGCCCCGGCCGCGGCTCGGGTGCCGGTTCACTGGTGGCGTGGGCGCTGAAGATCACCGACCTGGATCCGCTGCCGTACAACCTGCTGTTCGAGCGCTTCCTCAATCCGGAACGCGTGTCGATGCCCGACTTCGACATCGACTTCTGCATGGACCGCCGCGACGAGGTGATCGACTACGTCGCGCGCAAGTATGGGCGCGAGCGCGTCAGCCAGATCATCACCTACGGCACCATGGCCGCCAAGGCGGTGGTGCGCGACTCCGGCCGCGTGCTCGGGTTCCCGTACGGCCTGGTCGACGGCGTTTCCAAGTTGATCCCGAACATCCTGGGTATCCACCTGAAGGATGCGCTGGGCAAGGGCAAGGAAGGCCCGAGCTCGGAAATGGCGTCGCCGGAACTGATCCAGCGCTACGAGACCGAGGACGATGTCCGCGACCTGATCGACCTGGCGCTGCAGCTGGAAGACCTGACCCGCAACGCCGGCAAGCACGCCGGCGGCGTGGTGATCGGGCCCGAGCCGCTGAGCGAGTTCTGCCCGCTGTATGCGGAACACGACGAAAATGGGCTCGGCAAGAACCCGGTCACCCAGTTCGACAAGAACGACGTGGAAGAAGTGGGCCTGGTGAAGTTCGACTTCCTCGGCCTGCGCACGCTGACCATCATCGACTGGGCGGTGAAGGCGATCAACAAGCGCCACGAACGCGCGGGCATTCCGCCGGTCGACATTGCCGCGATCCCGCTCGACGATGCGCCCACCTACAAGGACATCTTCGCCAACGGCAACACCGGCGCGGTGTTCCAGTTCGAATCCTCGGGCATGCGCCGCCTGCTGAAGGACGCGCGCCCCGACCGTTTCGAAGACCTGATCGCGCTGGTGTCGCTGTACCGCCCTGGCCCGATGGACCTGATTCCTTCGTTCAACGCGCGCAAGCACGGCCAGGAAGAAATCATCTATCCCGATCCGCGCACCGAAGCGATCCTGAAGGACACCTACGGCATCATGGTGTACCAGGAGCAGGTGATGCAGATGGCGCAGATCGTCGGCGGCTACTCGCTGGGCGGCGCCGACCTGCTGCGCCGCGCGATGGGCAAGAAGGTGCCGGCGGAAATGGCCAAGCACCGTGAGATCTTCCGCGAAGGTGCGGCCAAGGGCGGCGTCGATGGCCCCAAGGCCGACGAGATCTTCGACCTGATGGAGAAGTTCGCCGGCTATGGCTTCAACAAGTCACACGCCGCTGCATACGCACTGGTCAGCTACCAGACCGCGTGGCTGAAGCGCCATTATCCGGCCGAATTCATGGCGGCCACGCTGTCTTCGGACCTGGACAACACCGACAAGGTGGTCGGCTTCCTCGACGAGGTGCGCAACCTCGGCCTGACCGTGCTGCCGCCGAAGGTGAACCAGTCGGCCTTCATGTTCGAAGCGGTCACCCCGGACACGATCCAGTACGGCCTGGGCGCGATCAAGGGCGTGGGCCAGGGCGCCTGCGAAGCGGTGGTCGAGGAACGACTGAAGGGCGGCCCGTTCAAGGATCTGCTGGACTTCTGCACCCGCGTCGGCTCGGCCAAGCTCAACCGGCGCACGCTGGAAGCGATGATCAACTGCGGTGCGCTCGATGAGCTCGGCCGCAACCGTGCCTCGCTGATGCTGCAGTTGCCGGAAGTGATCAAGGCCACTGATCAGATGGCACGCGAGCGTGCGTCCGGACAGAACTCGCTGTTTGGCGGGCCCGACCCGAGCACCGTTTCGATCCAGCTGGACCTGCCAGAAGCCGAAGAATGGCCGTTGCTGCAGCGCCTCAACGGTGAGCGCGACACGCTGGGCTTCTACCTCAGCGGCCACCCGTTCGATCCCTGGCGCGACGATGTGCGCGATCTGGTAGGCAACGACCTGGGTTCGGTGGAGAAAATCTGGAGCGCCAACAGCGGTGGCGGCGGTGGCGGCGAGAAGCGCTGGCGCCCGGAGGTGCAGACCGTGCTGGCAGGCCAGGTGGTCGGCGTGCGCCGCAAGGGCGAAAGCCAGATCTTCATCCAGCTGGAGGATGGCCGCGGCCGCGTCGAGTGCAGTGCGTTCTCTGATGCAATGGCCGAGTTCGGCCACCTGATGACCAAGGACCGCATCCTGGTGGTCAAGGGCGGCCTGCGCGAGGACGAGTTCAACGGTGGCTACGCGCTGCGCATCCGCCAGTGCTGGGACTTCGATGAAGTCTGCGCCAACTACGCCACGCGGCTGTCGCTGCGCCTGGACCTGCGCCAGCAGCGCCCGGTCTGGGAGCGCATCAATGCCCTGCTCGACCGCCATCGCCCGGGGCGCACGCCGCTGCGCCTGGACCTGCTGCTGAAGGGCCCGCAAGGCGGTGTCGCCGGCATGCTCGATGTCTCCGGGCAGAGCGCGGTACGCATCGATTCCAAGCTGATGGAGGCGCTGCGCGCCGACCCGGCCGTACGCACGCTGAAGGTGCGCTACAGCCCGCCGTGGGCCAGCTGAGGCTGGCTCCTTCGTGTTCCTGTTTTCCCGTTCCAACCATCAAGGACGATCGCCCATGAAGACCCTGCTGTTTCCGTTCGTTGCCGCACTGGCACTGGCCGCCTGCTCGCCGTCGAAGATCGAGTTCCAGATCGACAACCCGACCGACGCGCCGCTGGCGCTGAGCATCGACGGCCAGGACGTGCCAGTGGCCGCGCACGGCTCGCGCCCGATCTCGCTCGCCATTGGCGAACATCGCCTGCACACAGACGCGCTTGGCGACGTGCGCTTCATCGTCTACGTCGACGGTCGTGGCGGACTGATCAACCCGACCCTGAGCGAGTACGTGATTGCTCGCGAGGTCTATGTCACCGACGAGAGCAAGCTGAAGAATTTCGGCGTCGGCAACAACGGGATCGAACTGGGCGGGGTCAACTTCGAAGGCCCCTTCGAGAAGCGCCACGACCTGTTCATCGACAAGACCTGGACCTACGGCGTGCGCGAACCCTTCCCCAAGGAAAAGGTGGTCGCCCACGTCGATTCCAGCGGCGGCCAGATCGTGGCCAAGGTGTTCACGGCCCCGGATTTCATCGCCTACGTCGAAGAAGGCATGGGCGAACCCGGTGCATTCAAGCGCCAACAGCCGGCCGGCTACGTGGCCCCGGCATTCAGCCTGGAACCGGCCCCGGCCAGCCTGCCGGCCCTTGACCCCGCCTTCGAGGCGCACGCCGCGCCGCTGCGCGAGGTCTATGCGCGCTGGCTGAAGGCCACCACCGCCGATGAACAGAAGGCCCTGCGCAAGCAGGACTTCGACGCGCAGATGGCCTTCACCTCGGCCACCGCCACCCTGGGCAGCGGCCTGGGCCGGGAGGCCAACGAGGCCTACAACGACTTCGTTTCCCAGCGCAGCCAGTTGATGGGCCGCAGCGCCCTGGTGGTGCCCTGAGCTGACTGGCGCCGCCTGCCCGGCTGCGTTACCGTCGCCTTCCAGACGAAGGCGTACGGGTGGTTTGCACGCATTCGGCTAGAATTGCCCCCTTCTTTACACGACGGCTTCCGATGAATCCGAACTACCTCGACTTCGAGCAACCCATCGCCGACCTGGAAGCCAAGATCCAGGAACTGCGCAACGCCAGTGCCGGGCCGGCGGTCAATGTCGAGGCGGAAGTGCACGCGCTGCAGGACAAGCTGCGCATGCGCACCGCGCAGATCTTCCGCAACCTGACCTCGTGGCAGGTGCTGCAGTTGGCCCGGCACCCATCGCGTCCGTACACCGCCGACTACATCCGCGTCATGTTCGATGAGTTCCAGGAGCTGGCCGGTGACCGCGCCTTCGCTGACGACAAGGCGATCATGGGCGGCCTGGCCCGCATCAATGGCCGCGCGGTAATGGTGATCGGCCACCAGAAGGGCCGCGACACCAAGGAAAAGATCAAGCGCAACTTCGGCATGCCCAAGCCGGAGGGCTACCGCAAGGCACTGCGCCTGATGAAGATGGCAGAGCGCTTCGGCCTGCCGGTGCTGACCCTGATCGACACCGCCGGCGCCTGGCCGGGCATCGACGCCGAGTCGCGCGGCCAGTCCGAAGCGATCGCGCGCAACCTGATCGAGATGGCCGAGCTGAAGGTGCCGATCATCTGCACCGTGATCGGTGAAGGCGGCTCCGGCGGTGCGTTGGCACTGGGTGTGGGCGACCGCACCGTGATGCTGGAATACGCGGTGTACTCGACCATCACGCCGGAAGGCTGCGCCTCGATCCTGTGGAAGGACGCGGGCAAGGCCAAGGAAGCGGCCGAACAACTGGGCCTGACTGCCCCGCGCCTGAAGAGCCTGGGCCTGGTCGACAAGGTCGTGCGCGAGCCGACCGGTGGCGCCCACCGCAACCCGACCCAGATGGCCAAGCGCCTGAAGGCCGTGCTGCTGAACGAGCTGGACGCGCTGGACAAGCTGTCCACCGAACAGCTGCTGGAACAGCGCTACACGCGCCTGCGCAGTTACGGCACGTACGAGGCAGCCTGATTCATCGGCTTGTTACTTTCTTGCTCTTGCAAGAAAGTAACCAAAGAACACGCCGCCGAACGCGAACCGGTGCTGTGCACCGGTTCCCTGCGCTTCTCGGTGAATCAGGGGACGGCGCCGAACTCGCTGCGCTCAGACATCGGCGCCTCTTCGCCCCTGTTTCACCTGCGATGCTCGGCTCGCTCATGGCGGACCTGGACATCAAAAGCCACAGCTGCACCCAGTAGATCCACGCCATGCGTGGATGCATCTGTGCGATGCGCCGCGCGCGCAGCGCGCCCCGTTCAGAACGGCTTGGCCAGCACCAGCCACACGATCGGAATGAACGCCAGCAGCGGGATCTCGTTGATCCAGCGCAGCGCGCGCGACGACGGCAGCGCCCGGCCCTTGGCCACGCCCTTGAGCAGGCGACCGGTCCAGCCGAAGTACACCAGCAGCACCACCACCAGCCCCAGCTTGGCGTGCAGCCAGCCGGCAGCTCCCGGAGCCACCATGGTCGGGAAATCGGGGATGACCTTGTAGCCCAGCCACAGCACCAGGCCGAGCAGGAACGCCAGGCCGAACATCGAGTGGCCGAAGCGATACAGGCGCAGGCCCATCAGCTGCAGGCGCTCGCTCACCGCCGGCTGGCCCGCGGTCTCGGCCAGGTTCACCAGGATGCGCGGCAGGTAGAACACCGTGGCCATCCACGCCACCACGAACACGATGTGGAAGGTCTTGACCCAGTAGTAGCTCTGCATGCGCTCGCTCCGGCGGCTGGCGTAGGTTGGCGGCCATTCTCGCATGCCGTGGCGAAGCCGCCGCAGGCACGCCCGCCGCGACACATCGACGCATGGCGCGCCGCAACACCGTACGATAGGCGCCGTTTTCCCCGATCGCGCACCGCCCCATGGACAAGACCTACGACGCCGCCTACTTCCAGCGCTGGTACCGCCGTGCCGACATCGGCGGCAGCGCCCGCCTGGCGCGCAAGGTTGCGTTGGCCGTCGCCAGCGCCGAGTACTACCTGGAGCGGCCGATCCGCAGCGTGCTGGATATCGGCTGCGGTGAAGGCGCCTGGCGCGCGCCGCTGCTGAAGCTGCGTCCGAAGGTCGAATATCTCGGCTTCGACAGCAGCGAGTACGCTGTGCGCCGCTACGGCAGGACCCGCAACCTGCACCTGGCCGCCTTCGGTGATTTCGCCTGGCTGCGGCCCTGCGCTCCGGTCGACCTGCTGGTGTGCTCGGACGTGATGCACTACGTGCCCGACCGTGAACTGCGCGCCGGCCTGGCCGGGGTGGCCGAGCTGACCGGTGGCGTGGCCTTCCTGGAGACCTTCGCCGCCGAGGATGAATTCGACGGCGACCACGAGGGCTTCCACGCCCGCCCGGCGCGCTGGTACCGCCGCACGCTGGCCCGGCACGGCCTGCAGCCGGTGGGGTCGCACTGCTGGCTCGGCCCCGCCCTGGCAGGCGATGCTGCCGCGCTGGAACGGATGTGAATCCGGATTCATTATTTTCAGGCAACTTAACCTGCGGGACGCCCGGATGGGATATGCTGCGCGGCAACATATGACCATACATATTCGGTCGTCATGCTCTATCAACTGCACGAACTGACCCGCAACCTGCTTGCCCCCTGGGTGCACCAGGCCCAGGCCAACGCCAAGTTCTTCGCCAACCCGGGCCACTGGTGGTCGCAGATGCCGGGTGCCGATCGCCTGGCGGCGGTCAACGAGTTGTTCCATCGCATCGGCAAGGATTACGAGAAGCCCGAGTGGGGCATCAACGAAATCGAGGTCGAAGGCGAGCGCGTGCCGATCGTCGTGCACGAGGAAGTAAGCAAGCCGTTCTGCAAGCTGCTGCGCTTCAAGCGCCACAGCAATGAAGCCGACCAGCTGCACACCATGCTCAACCAGCCGTTCGTGCTGGTGGTGGCACCGCTGTCCGGCCACCATGCCACGCTGCTGCGCGATACCGTGCGCACGCTGCTGCGCGACCACCGCGTGTACGTCACCGACTGGGTTGACGCGCGCATGGTACCGGCCAGCGAAGGCGAGTTCGGCCTGGACGACTACATCGCCTATATCCAGGAGTTCATCCGCCACCTGGGTGTCGAGCGCCTGCACGTGGTCAGCGTGTGCCAGCCCACCGTGCCGGTGCTGGCCGCGGTTTCACTGATGGCCAGCCGTGGCGAGCCGACGCCGCGCACGCTGGTGATGATGGGCGGCCCGATCGATGCGCGCTGCAGCCCGACCGCAGTGAACAACCTGGCCACGCAGAACCCGCTGTCGTGGTTCGAGAACAACGTCATCCACACCGTGCCGGCCAGTTACCCCGGCGCCGGCCGCCGCGTGTATCCGGGCTTCCTGCAGCACGCCGGCTTCCTGTCGATGAACCCGAGCCGCCACTTCAGCTCGCACTGGGATTTCTACACCGACCTGGTCAAGGGCGACCTGGAAGACGCCGACGCGCACCGTCGCTTCTACGACGAGTACAACGCGGTGCTGGACATGCCGGCCAAGTACTACCTGGACACCATCCGCGTGGTGTTCCAGGACTTCCTGCTGCCGCGTGGCGAGTGGGTGGTCAATGGCGAGAAGGTCGACCCGTCGGCGATCCGCGATACCGCGCTGCTGAGCATCGAGGGCGAACTGGACGACATCGCCGGCCTCGGCCAGACCGAAGCCGCGCAGGCGCTGTGCACCGGCATTGCTGCTGACCGCCGCGAGCATTTCATCGTCGAAGGCGCCGGCCACTACGGCATCTTCAGTGGCCGTCGCTGGCGCGAAGTGGTGTACCCGAAGGTACGCGACTTCTTCGCCGCGCATGCCGAAACCCCGGCGGCGAAGGCTACGAAGAAGAAGAGCAACGTCACCCCGTTGCGGCGAAAGGCGGGGTAACCAGGCCCTGGTAGATGCCAACCTTGGTTGGCGCTCTACCATGGATCCCGGCATCTGATCGATCGTGCCAACCAAGGTTGGCACCTACCGAAGCCTGGGCTCCCGCTTACAACCGCACCAGCAGGTTCTTGGCGATCAGACCATGCAGTTTGCCGACGCCGCGTGCCAGGTGCATGGTCAACAACAGCAGCAGTACGCCCACGGCGGCGATCACGATGCCCACCAGCGGCGAAGCGGCCATCGGCAACACGTTCACGCCGTCGACGTACACGCCCGGAATGTCACCGCTGAACAGTGCGGCCACCGGTGCCCAGATGAACCCCAGTGACAGCGACAGCAACGTCACCGCGATGGTGAAGTAGACCACGCCCAGCGGCAGCATCAGCACGAAGTACAGCAGGGTCAGCCAGGTGCGGCCATCGGTGAACATGTCGCCGATGCGCTGCAGCCAGGTGCGGCTGCGGTCGGTGTAACGCGGGCGGCGCGGCATGCGCTCGCCCAGCAGCGCTTCCACCAGCCGTCCTTCCAGCAGCGCCAGCCCGCGCACCGAGCCGAAGAACAGCACGGTCAGCGGAATGCCGATGATCAGGATCAGCAGGCCCAGCGACAATGACAGGCCGGTCACCACCCAGGTGAAGAAGAAGATGCCGGTAGCCAGCGACAGCAGCATGTAGAACAGCGCACCGTAGGTGTGCGGATCGGTCACCACACCGAAGAAGCGCGCCAGCAGCGAACGCTGCACCGGCGCCTGCGGCGGTGAGGCCGGCTCGACGCCACTGGCTTCGGCCGCTGCACGCAGCACCGGCGCGGTATCCGCACGCGGCGTGCGCAGCGCGCGGTTCACCGTCACTTCGGTCTCGCGGTAGATCTCGGCCACTTCGTCCGGGGCGCCATAGCTGCCGGCCACGTCGGCGATGACCTCGGCTTCGCTGCGGCCGGGCTGCGCCGCCAGCTCCGAGCGCAGGTATTCCTCGGCGTCGTACAACGCGTCCTGCACCATCGCCGGATCGGCACCTTCCAGCGCCGCGCGCAGCTGCGCCAGATACTGCGGGATGGTGGTCGGCAGGGCTCGGCCTGCCAGGCTCGGGTCGTTCATTGCGGTACCCCCTCCAACACGGAATCGACGGAATCACGGGTGGCCTGCCAGGCTTGGCGCCACTGCGCCAGCACCTCGCGGCCACGTTCATTGATGCGGTAGTAGCGCCGGGGCGGACCACTGCTGGATGGCTCCACATGGCTTTCCAGCAGCCCGGCGCCCTCCAGGTTGCGCAGCACCGGGTACAGCGCGCTCTGCTTGCCGCTCAGCACGCCCTCGCCCACCCGCTCCAGCTCCTTGGCAATGAGGTAGCCGTACAGCGGCTCCCCGGCCCGGGCCAGCACCGCCAGCAGGGCCAGCGACACCGTTCCGGCGCTGAGCTCCTTCTGGAACTTCTTCAGGTGGACATCGTCCTCGGACATGGCCGGTCCTCCACTACGTTGAAGTCCACAGTAGTGCGAAGTTCGGTATAGCGAATGTGTCGTTAGTCACTCTGCCGGTTGGCGTGACCGAATTGCTCGCGCAGAATCGAAGCCTCGTTCATGTTCCGGGGTTCCCATGCCGCACCGCCGTCGCCTTGCCCTGACCGCCCTCGCCCTCGCCTGCCTGCTGCCCGCCCTGGCCAGTTCGGCCACGCCCTACCGCAGCCCGCAGCAGATCCTCGACGCATCGGCGGCCAGCGACTGGCGCACCCCGGACCCGGCCAACCTGCTGTACATGGACCTGCCGGCGGGGCGGGTGATCATCGAGCTGGCGCCGCAGTTCGCCCCCCGCCATGTCGCCAACATCCAGACCTTCGCCCACGAGCACTTCTGGGACGGCACCAGCATCTACCGCTCGCAGGACAACTTCGTGGTGCAGTTCGGCGATGCCGACGCCGATGACGCGGCCAAGGCCAAGCCGTTCGGCAGCGCCGCGCGCAAGCTGCCGGCTGAATTCGAGCGCGCCAGCGCTGGCCTGAAGGTCAGCGTGCTGCCGGATCGCGATGGCTGGGCCGCGCAGACCGGTTTCGTCGATGGCTTCCCGGTGGGCCAGGACCCGCAGGCCGGCAAGGCCTGGCTGGCGCACTGCTACGGCATGCTGGGTGCGGGCCGCAGCAACGAGGAAGACAGCAGCATCGGTGCCGAACTGTACGTGGTGACCGGGCAGTCGCCGCGCCAGCTGGACCGCAACATCACCCTGGTCGGCCGCGTCCTGAAGGGCATGGAACTGCTCAGCGCGATCCCGCGCGGTCCCGCGCCGATGGGCTTCTACACCGACCCGAAGCTGCGTACGCCGATCGTGTCGATCCGCCGCGCCAGCGACGTACCGGCGGCAGAGCGCACGCCGATCCAGGTACTGCGTACCGACTCGAAGACCTTTGCCGATACGGTGGAGGCACGGCGCAATCGCGTGGATGGTTTCTACAAGCGTCCGGCGGGGCATATCGATCTCTGCAATATTCCGGTGCCGGTGCGCTGATGGTTTCCTGCGCGTGACGCGTGCTGAAGGTGCTTCACTGTTCATGGGCGTTACTTTTCTTTGTACGCAAAGAAAAGTAACCAAAAGAAACGTTCCGCCGGCCGCGAGCCGGTGCTGCGCACCGGTGCCCTGCGCTCCTCGGCCCGTCGAGGGACGGCGCGGGAACTCGCTGCGCTCAGACACCCGCGCCTCTTCGCCCTCGCCGGACCTGCGGTGCTCGGCTCGCTCAAGGCGGATCCAAGATCAGAGGCAGAAGCGCTCGCTTCGCTCGCCGGGCCTGCCCCGGCACTACCAAGCATCGTCGTGCAGCTGTGGCTCTTGATCTTGAATCCGCCTTGAGCGAGCCGAGCATCGCAGGGGAATCAGGGGCGAAGAGGTGCCGATGTCTGAGCGCAGCGAGTTCGGCACCGTCCCCTGATTCACCGAGAAGCGCAGGGGACCGACGTGCGAAGCGCGGCGGCTCGCGACCTGGCGGCGCGTTTCTTTTGGTTACTTTTCTTTTCGCGCGAAAAGAAAAGTGACGCCCATGAACAGTGAAGCACCTTCAGCACGCGCCACGCGCAAAACGCCAACGCCTCAGCCCTTCTGACTCACCGCCACGCTCCCCAGAATCAACGCCCCCGCCACCAACATCTGTACCGTCACCGCCTCCCCCAGGAACAACCACGCGAACGCCGCGCCGAACAACGGAATCAGGTAGGTCACCGTCGACGCCCGCGACGGGCCGATACGACCGATCAGGCGATAGAACATCAGGAACGCCAGCCCGGTACAGGCCACGCCCAATGCGATCGCCGCGCCCCAGGCCTTCAACGGAATCGCCGCCTGCGGCCAGTGGCTGACCGCCATCGGCAGCATCCACAGCGAGGCGCACGACAGCGTTGCCGCCGCGGCGGCGGCCGACGGCAACCCGGTCATGTGCCGCTTCACCAGGTTCACGCCCAGGCCGTACAGCAGCGATGCCGCCGCACCGGCCAGCACTGCGGTGCCGATGCTCAGGCCGGAAACCTTGGCCGTGGCCAGCACCACCACGCCGGCGAAGCCGACCAGCAGCGCCCCGGCACGGCGCATGCCGATCTTCTCGCCGAAGAACAGGAACGCGATCAGCGCGGCAAACAGCACCGTCATCGCATTGCAGATCGCGCCGATCGCCGCCGGCGCCTGTTCCGCTGCATAGGCGAACAGCACGAACGGCAACGCCGAGTTGATCAGGCCGATCGGCGCGAGCCACAGCCAGCGCCGCGGCGGGAACTGCGCGCGGGCGCGCCACAGGAACGGCAGCAGCACCAGCGCACCCAGCACCAGCCGCACCTCGACCAGCGCGAACGGGCCGAACGACGGCACCGCCACCCGCATGAACAGGAACGAGCAGCCCCAGATGGCGCCCAGCAGGGTCAATTCCAGCGGCGTGCGCCAATCGCGCTCGGCCGCCTGTGGGACCGCATTCATGCCTTGCCTCCGTACATCGTCAATTCTTCGCCAATGCGGACAGGATCAGGCGCAGACGCCCGCGGCACAAGCGCGTAGTATCGCTGCCAGCCACAAATATGGTTTGAGGCTCGACATGCTGCTACGCCCTTCCCTGCTACCCGCACTGGCCGTGTTCGCGGTCGCGGCGCGCCACCAGAACTTCGCCCAGGCCGCGCAGGAGCTGCACCTGACCGCCAGCGCGGTCAGCCACCACGTCCGCCGCCTGGAAGAAGTGCTGGAAGTACGGCTGTTCCTACGCCACGCCCGCGGCGTGCGCCTGACTGCCGAGGGCCGGCAACTGGCCGACGCTGCCAGCGCCGCCTTCACCGATGTCGCGGCCGTCGCCCATCACCTGCAGCCGGATGCCGACAGCGTGCCGCTGCGCATCACCACGCTGCGCTCGCTGTCCTACTGCTGGCTGCTGCCACGGCTGCCGCGCTTCACCCAGGCCTACCCGCACATCCGCATCGAGCTGCATACCGGCAGCGGGCTGGATCGCTATGACGACAACGGCCCGGAAGTGGGCATCCGCTACGGCCTGGGCCAATGGCCCGGCCTGCGTGCGCAGCACCTGATGGATGACTACCTGTTCCCGGTCGCCTCACCGGCACTGGCCGGCGTCGAAACGCTGGTCGATCCGGCGCGCATCGCCGACCTGCCGCTGCTGACCGACCTGTCGCCGCAGGGCTGGCGCGACTGGTTCCGCCACGCCGGCGTGCGCACGCCGTCGCCGATGCCGCCGATGCACACCTTCGCCGACAGCACCGACGCGATGCGTGCAGCGGTGTATGGCATGGGCGCGGTGCTGGCGCGCACCCACATCGCCCAGCCCTACCTGCAGCGCTACGAGGTGGTACGCCTGCCCGGCCCGGCATTGAAGGCGCGCTATGCCTATCACGTGGTGCGCGCAGAAGGGCAACCGCCGAGCCCGGCCGCGCGCCTGTTCATCGACTGGTTGCTGGAACAGGCGCAGGACGAGCGCACGCCGATTCCGGCATTGCCGGACAGCCTGCTCGGGCGGCCGGCAACGCACGCCTGACTGCGCCCTCACCCGTTCTTTGCCTCACGCTGGCTAGGCTGCTGGCGAACCCACAACGTACCTATGCCATGGCCATGCTGCGACTGCGCATCACCGGAACCGAAGACGACGCCCGCGCCATCAGCGACCTGCTGCTCGGCCTGGACGGCATCGAACATGTCGAAGAAACCGACGACCTGATGCCGCACATGGACGACGACGATTCCAGTTCGGCCGGGCTGTCCGATGACATCGGCCCGGGCATCCACGAGCTGGAAGTGGAAGTCGGCAATGAAAGCACCGCGCAGAAGGTGCGCGATGCGGTGCAGGAACTGGCGCTGGAACTCGATGTGTTCGTCGAGTACGAGACCGACGAGGGCTGATGCCGGCTGACGGCCGGCATCGGCCTTCATCTCAGGGGTTGGGCGGTAGCTTGCGACGGCGGCGACGCCACCATGCGCGCACACCCCAGGCCGCGATCAAGGCCAGCACCGCCACCGGCAGCAGCGCGGCAGCAGCGCGGATCAGGAACGCAATGCTGGTGCTGAGGATGCTGCCCGACTCGCTCAGCGCCTCGCCGATCTCGCTGCGGCTGCGCTGGCCAGAGGTGGTGTCGAAGTGGATCGCCACCAGCTGGGTATCGATGCGCCGACGCTGCTGCGCGGCGTCCTTGTTGGCCTGCTCGACACCCGCCTCGATCTCTGACAGGCGCGTGGTGATCGCCATCAGATCTTCGATCTTCAGGTCCTTGCGGTCCTGGTAGGACAGCAGGCGGGCGTGCTCCTTTTCAAGCCGCGCCTTGGTCAGCGCCGTGTCTGCCACGGCCTGTGCCAGATCCTCGGCGCGGGTGGTGCGCGACTGCAGCGTTCCGCCCTCACCGGCCATCGCGATCAGCGGCTCGGCGCCCTTCGGCGCGATGCGCACCTTGACCTCACCGCTGGGTTGCTCGCCACTGCGCTGGTCGACCTGCAATACCGCGCAGTCGCCGAACTTCGCGCTCTGGCAGGCTTGGGCGATCTGCTGGATGCGCGGCGCGATCTTTGCCGCCTCCAGCTGCACCTGCACGTCATGTTCATAGGCGAGGAACGCACCTTCTGGCGACGCGACGGCCGCTTCGGCGGCCGGGGTGCCCGCATCCGCGGCCATGTCGCCCTGCTTGGCGCAGCCCGCCAATGCCAGCAGCACCACCGGCATCGCCAGGCTGCGCGTCCAGGCGCGCGCGCCCGTCACAGTGCGGCTCCGTCGTAGGAGGTCACCGAAAGGCCAGCCAGATCGACCTGCGGCACGCAGCGCACGTTCACCGCCACCATCGGTGTGCCGCTACGCGGATCGACCGCTTCGCTGTAGGGGGCGACGCCACATTCGCGGCAGTGGTGATGGTCGATGTGGGCCTTGTTGAAGTGATAGGTGGCCACGTCAGCCGGATCGGTGGTCAGCTGGAACGCCGCACGCGGGGCGAACCACAGCAGGCTGCCGCGACGCCGGCACATCGAACAGTTGCAGTCGATGACGTCGCTGATCGGCGTCTCGGCCTGTACGGTGAATGCGATCCTGCCGCAATGGCAGCTTCCCTGGTATTCCATGTCCTGCGCTCCTTTGGAGGGTCCTTGAATCCGCCCATGGTAATCCTATGGCACGGGGACAAAGCAGCGACGGGGCCCTATGCTCAGGGTTTGACCCCGTACAGGAATGCCGATGCGCCCGCATCTTCTTGCCCTCGCCCTGGTCGCTGCGCTGGCCGGTTGCCAGCCGGCCGACGCCCCGACCAACGCTTCCACCCCGGCCGCCAGCCAGCAGGCCGGTGATGCGGCGGTCGATGCCGCCTTCGCCGATCTCTCCAAGCGCGCGCTGGATACCTGGATGCAGCTGTCGCCGGTCAGCGCCACCCAGATCGGTGACCACCGCTACGACAGCGAACTGGACGACCTCAGTGCCGCCGGCCAGCAGAAGACCGTGGCCGCCTACAAGGCGCTGCTGGGCGAGCTGGACAAGATCGACGTGGCCAAGCTGGGCCGCGAGAACCAGGTGGACGCGGCGATCCTGCGCAACCAGCTGCAGTCGGAAATCTGGAACGCCGAAGTGCTTCAGTCCGGCAAGTGGGACCCGCAGCTGTACAACGGCATCGCCGGCAGCGCGATCTACGGCCTGATGGCGCGCGAGTTCGCGCCACTGCCGGAGCGCCTGAAGTCGGCCACCGCGCGCATGGAAAAGCTGCCGGCGATCTTCGCCCAGGCCCGCGAGAACCTGGATCCGGCGCGCGTGCCGAAGATCCACGCCGAGACGGTGGCCAAGCAGAACAAAGGCATCCTCAGCATCGTCGATACCTTCATCACCCCGCACATCGGTGAACTGCCGCAGGCCGACCAGCAGCGCCTGCAGGCGGCCATCGACGGCCTGAAGAAGGCGGTGGACGAGCAGCAGACCTGGCTGGACAAGACCCTGGTGCCGAACGCAAAGGGCGATTTCCGCATCGGTGCGGAAAAGTACGACCAGAAGCTGAAGTTCGCGCTGAGCTCGTCGCTGTCGCGCCAGGAGATCGGTGAGCGTGCACGTGCCGAACTCAAGCGCGTGCGCGAAGATATGTACGGCATCGCGCAGACCGTGCTGAAGGACAAGCCGGGTGCGCCGGAAATGCCGGCCCAGCCGACCGACGAGCAGCAGCAGAAGGCGATCGAGGCCGCGCTGGAACTGGCCTACGCCGACAAGCCGGCACGCGACAAGGTGGTCGACGATGCCAAGGCCGCACTGGAGCAGTCCACCGCGTTCGTGCGCGAGCACGACCTGATGACGCTGCCCGATGCGCCGGTGGACATCATCCTGATGCCGGAATTCCAGCGCGGCGTGGCCGTGGCCTACTGCGATTCACCGGGCCCGCTGGACAAGAACCTGAAGACCTTCTACGCCGTGTCGCCGATTCCGGACGACTGGAACGACAAGCAGGTCGACTCGTTCCTGCGTGAGTACAACTCGCGCATGATCCACCTGCTGAGCATCCACGAAGGCACCCCGGGCCATTACCTGGAAGGCTGGCATTCGGCCAAGTTCCCTTCCACCCTGCGTGCGGTGCTGCGTTCGGGCCTGTTCGCCGAAGGCTGGGCGGTCTACACCGAGCGCATGATGCAGGAGCAGGGTTACCTCAACAACGACCCGCTGTTCCACTTGGTGCAGCTGAAGTTCTACCTGCGCACGATCTCCAACGCGATCCTCGACCAGGGCGTGCACGTGGACAACTGGGATCGCGAGAAGGCGATGCACCTGATGACCCACGACGCGTTCCAGCAGGAAAGCGAAGCGGCCGGCAAGTGGGTGCGCGCGCAGCTGACCTCGGCGCAGCTGCCGACCTACTTCGTCGGTGCGCAGGAACACTTCGACACCCGCAAGGCGGTGCAGGAGAAGCTGGGCGACAAGTTCAACCTGAAGGCGTACCACGACCAGGTACTGTCCTACGGCGCACCGCCGGTGCGTTTCGCACGCCAGCTGATGCTGGACCAGCCGATCGAGTGATCGAGCCGGTGTGAGGTGAAGCGGAGCGGCCCGGGGAAACCCGGGCCGTTTTTTTTGCAAGGTTGTGGCGGCTGAGCAGGATTAGCTGCTGCAGTTGCTCGTCGGCGACGGGTGCGGCCATCGCGGTCGCAGTGCTCCCGGCCAGCGCGAGCGCCAGCAGCAGGGAGCATAGGGAGCGGATCATGCAGGTCCCCAGAAGCACGCCGGGGTCGGAGCCTTTTTCGAAGGGAAGGGCTCGGACCCCGAAAACACTCATTGATCGGCCGCCACGAACCCCCCGGTCTGCCGCGCCCACAACCGTGCGTACAGGCCACCGGCCGCAATCAGCTCGGCGTGGCTGCCGGTCTCGACGATGCGTCCCTGGTCCATCACCACCAACCGGTCCATGCGCGCGATTGTCGACAGCCGGTGCGCGATCGCGATCACCGTCTTGCCGCCCATCAGCTCATCCAGGCTGTCCTGGATCGCCGCTTCCACTTCCGAGTCCAGTGCCGAGGTTGCTTCGTCCAGCACCAGGATCGGTGCGTCCTTCAGCAGCACGCGGGCAATGGCGATGCGTTGGCGCTGGCCGCCGGACAGCTTCACGCCGCGCTCGCCGACATGCGCGTCGTAGCCACGACGCCCCTGCCCGTCCACCAGCGTATCGATGAAGGCCTCGGCACGTGCTTTGGCCACCGCAGCGCGCAACTGCTCATCGGTCGCGTCCGGCCGGCCGTACAGCAGGTTGTCGCGGATCGAGCGATGCAGGAGCGAGGTATCCTGGGTGACCACGCCGATCTGCTGGCGCAGGCTTTCCTGAGTGACGTAGGCAATGTCCTGGTCGTCGATCAGGATGCGGCCGCTTTCCAGGTCGTACAGGCGCAGCAGCACGTTGACCAGGGTCGACTTGCCGGCACCGGAAGGACCCACCAGGCCGATCTTCTCGCCCGGCTTCACCACCAGGTCGAGGCCTGCGATCACGCCGCCCTTCTTGCCGTAGTGGAAGTGGATGTCCTGGAAGTGCACGCCACCGCGGGTCACCTGCAACGGCACCGCGTCCTCGCGGTCCTGCACGGTCAGCGGCTGGGCAATGGTGGTGATGCCATCCTGTACCGTACCGATGTCCTCGAAGATGCCGTTGATGGTCCACATGATCCAGCCGGACATGTTGTGGATGCGGATCACCAGGCCGGTCGCGAGCGTGATCGCGCCGACAGTGATGTGGCCGCCATTCCACAGCCACAGGGCCAGGCCACAGGTACCGGCAATCAGGAAACCGTTGACGATGGCGATGGTCAGGTCCATGCCGGTGGTCACCCGGGTCTGCGCGCGGTGCTTGACTGCCAGCTCCTGGATCGACTCGGCCACGTAGGCCTGCTCGCGCCCGCCATGGGCGAACAGTTTCAGCGTGGGAATGTTGGTGTAGCCATCGACGATGCGGCCCATTGCCTTCGAACGTGCTTCCGAGGCGATCCAGGCCCGCTCCTTCGCGCGCGGCACGAAGTAGACCATGATCACCACGTAGGCCAGCAGCCACAGGATCAGCGGCACCATCAGCCGCCAGTCGGCCTGCGCGAACAGGTACAGCGCGGTGCCGGTATAGACCACGATGTACCAGAGCGAGTCGACCATCTGCACCGCCGACTCGCGCAGCGAGGTACCGGTCTGCATCACCCGGTTGGCAACGCTGCCGGCAAAGTCGTTCTGGAAGAAGCTCAGGCTCTGCCGAACCACGTAGTTGTGCATCAGCCAGCGCGAGCGGTTGCTCAGGCCGGGCACGATGGCCTGGTTGACCAGCAGGTTGTGCAGGCCGACCAGGATCGGCCGCGCGATGACCGTGATGAACAGCATCCAGCCCAGTTCATTGGCATGGCGCTTGAAGAAATCGGCACCGGGTTGCTCGGCGACCATGTCGACGATGCGGCCCAGGTAATCGAACATGGCCACTTCCACCAGCGCCAGGAGCAGGCCGGCGATCAGCGTGGCCAGCAGCACCGGCCACACCGGGCGCAGGTAGTGCAGGTAGAACGGCAGCACCTTGCGCGGTGGCATGCGCCCATCCACGGGCGGGAACACCGGAATCAGGGATTCAAACCAACGGAACATCGCATTCCCTCGCCATCTTAGCCGGCGGAGTATCCCACGCCGCATGTGTACGCCGGCCGACGATCGCTGCGGCTGCGTTCGTGCCGGCCGCTGGCCGGCAACCTTGTGACGCCTCCCGGGAAGCTGAAGTGGCCGGCCAGCGGCCGGCACTACCCATCGGATTCGTCAAACGTCAGCGCCGGGGCACGCCCGGCGGCGTCATTTCACCGGGGTGAACAGCAGGTCCTGGAAATCGAAACTGAAATCGGTCAGGTCGGAAATCGGCTGCATGCGCACCTCGCGCACCTTGCCATCCGGGTCCAGGCTGAAGTTCACGAAGGCGTCGGCGTTGAGCGAACGGTCGTCCCAGCGCACGATGAAGGTGTCGTGCTGCCAGTGCTCCAGGCGCCCGCTCAGCTGCGCGGTCTTCGCAAAGCGCAGGCGCAGGCCCTTGCCTTCGGCGCTGATCTGCATGTCGCCATACCAGCGGTCACGGAAGCTGCCGGTGTAGCCGGCCAGCGCCAGCGATGGCCTGCTGCCCTTGTCGCGTGCGCTCTGGTGCTTGGCCCAGGCCTCGTCGGCCTTGTCCTGTCCCTTGGCCACGGCCTTGGCATAGGCGTCCACCCAGTCATGCTTTTCACCGCCCAGGTAGGCATCAAGCACGCTCAGCGTGATCGCATTGAACGCCGCGCCCACTTCCTGATTGGTCAGCACCACCACGCCCAGTTTCTCGCCCGGTACCAGGGTCAGCCGCGAAACCATGCCCGGCCAGCCACCGGTATGCCAGACCAGCTTCTGCCCACGGTAGTCGCTCAGGCTCCAGCCTTCGCCATAGCCGGCGAAGTTGGCCCGCGCAGGTGCCAGCTCCGGCACGCTCGGCGCCGGGATCGACTGCGGCGTGATCATCCGCCACATCTGCTGCTGGCTCTTCTCGCTGAACAACGGCGTGCCGTCGGCCAGCTTGCCTTCGGCCAGCTGCACCTGCATCCAGCGCGCCATGTCGTGCGCGCTGGAATAGATGCCGCCGGCGCCGGCATTGTTCGACCAGGTCAGCGGCGCAACGGTGCGCAGGTCCTTGAAATCGTACTTGGCGTGGCCGACCGCGGCCTTGTCGCCCGGCTTCAGGTGATCGGCGTTGTAGCGCGTGCCGGTCATGCCCACCTTGTCGAAGATGCGCGTCTGCAGGAACTGCTGGTAACTCATGCCCGAGACATGCTCGATCACCTGCTGGGCAACCGCGTACAGGATGTTGTCGTACGCGTAGCTCTCGCGGAAACCGCCCTTCAGCGGCACCCTGCCCAGCCGTTCGACTACTTCGGCATTGCTGTAGGAGGTGGCCGGCCAGAACAGCAGGTCGCCGGCGCCCAGGCTCAGCCCGCTGCGGTGCGACAGCAGGTCGCGGATCGTCATCTGCCCGGTCACGAACGGATCGGACATGCGGAACGACGGCAGATGGTCGATCACCTTGTCATCCATCTTCAGCTTGCCGTCCTCGGCCAGCAGGTTCAGCGAAGTGGCGGTGAACGCCTTGGTGTTGGACGCAATGGCAAACAGCGTATCGGCCTGCACCGGTTCCGGCTTGCCCTGCTCGCGCACGCCCCAGCCGCGCTCCAGCACCACCTCGCCATCCTTGACCACCGCCACCGCAATACCGGGCACGTCGAACTGCGCGCGCACGCGCTCGACGGTCGCATCCAGCTCCTGCAGCTGCGCCGGGGTGGCAGCGCTCGCCATGGTCGTGCACGCCAGCAGCACGGCTCCTCCAATCCAGGGTTTCATCCAGCACGATCTCCGAACAGGGGTGGCGGCCATGTGCAGGCCGTCACCGGGGTTTCGCGGAATGGTAACGGTCTGCGGCGCACCCTGCCCTGTGCCATAGGAGGGGTGTCATGGGCGGAAACGGCCAACCGAGCAACGGCTCCACCATCATTCCGTGCCTGCGCTACCGCGATGCGCAGGCTGCCATCGACTGGCTGCAGCGCGCCTTCGGCTTCCATGCCCAGGCCGTGTATGCCGATGGCGATACGGTTTTCCATGCCCAGCTCACCTTCGGCAACGGCATGATCATGCTCGGCTCGGCTAACAACCAGAGCGCGTGGAGCGAACACGCGGTCCTGCCCGGAGAAGTCGGCGGCCGCCAGACCCAGAGTGCCTGCGTGATCGTCACCGATGCCGACGCGCACTACGCCCGGGCCAAGGCCGCCGGTGCCCGCATCGTCGTCGACATCGCCGACCAGGACTACGGCGGCCGTGGCTATGCCTGCGCCGACCCGGAAGGCTATCTGTGGTGGTTCGGCAGCTACGACCCGTGGCGCACGGACCACGGCCAGTGACCGCGACCGCCCGGCAGGCGGAGATCCGCTGCGGCATCGGTGGCTGGGTGTTTCCCGAATGGCGCGGCGGCGTTTTCTACCCCGTGGGCCTGCCGCAGCGTGAAGAGCTGGCCCATGCCAGCCGCGCCCTGCGCTGCATCGAAATCAACGGCACCTTCTACCGCACGCCCACCGCCGCACAGTGCGCGCAGTGGGCCGCGCAGACGCCGGAAGGCTTCCGCTTTGCGATGAAGGCACCACGCTACCTGGTGCAGCGCCGCGACCTGTCCAGCACGGTGGAGGCAGCCGCGCCCTTCCTGCAGGCAGCGATCGCGCTCGGTGACCGGCTTGGCCCGTTGTTGTGGCAGTTCGATCCACGCCACCCGGCCGACGCCGATGCACTGGACGCGCTGATGGCGCAGCTGCCGAAGCAGCTGGGAGGGGTGCCGCTGCAGCATGCGCTGGAGGTCCGCAATGCCGCAGCACATGGCCCCGCACTGGTCGCCGCCGCGCGCCGCCACGGCGTGGCACTGGTGATCGAGGACAGCGACGAGGCGCCGCTGCACGGCGACGTCAGTTCGGGCTTCGTCTACGCGCGGATCAAGCGCAGCCAGGCCCGCTTGAAAGAGGGCCTGCCTGCGCCCGTGCAGCAGCGCTGGGCTGAACGCGCGCGACGCTGGTCACGCGGCGAGCCGGTGGACGACCTGCCCTGTCTGGCCGGGCACGCCCCGGAAACCCCGCGCGAGGTCTACCTGCTGTGCATCGGTGCCGGCAAGGCCCGCAACCCGGCGGCAGCGATGGCCCTGCAGCGCCTCATCGACGGCGCCAGCGGTCCAGCCCCCACAGCAGGGTCCAGCCCACCACGAACACGCCCGCAACGCGCAGCACGTTGAGCAGGAAGGCCGCCAGGCCCAGGCGTTGCAGTTCGAGGAATGGATACGGCGCCTGTCCGGTCGTTGCAGCGACCAGCATCGCCCAGCCAAGGTAGGCCAGCGGTACCAGCAGCACGCCGCCCAGCGCGCGCCAGCGCAGCTCACCGTGCGGCAACAGCAGCAGCCACCCCAGCAGGAACAGGGCAGGCACGAAATAGTGCAGGCCCGCATCGACCCACCATTGCAGCCCGGTCGGTTGCCACAGCCCCTGCAATGCAAGCACGTAGACGCACGCGGTCACACCGATGCACAGCGCCAGGCTCGCCGCCACCGCCGGCTTGAGCACTCTGCCAAGGACCACCCACCCACATCCGACGCAGACAGCCAGGTTGCTGAGAATGGTGAAATAGCCGAAGAAACGCAGCGTCGCCACGCCGATCCCGGCCGCCGCCCCCGGCCCCTGCACCAGCAACAGGTACTGCAACAGCAGCGAGGCTGCCGCCATCAGGGCAGTCAGTGCGGCCCATCCGCGCAGAAGGGAGCAATCGGCTGCCATGGCTCGGTTCTCTGGGTCGATGCCGCGAGCATGCCACAGTCATCGCCGACGGCCGCGCGATTG
Organism: Stenotrophomonas sp. YJH_SMC_46; assembly: GCF_059370315.1. Taxonomy (NCBI): domain Bacteria; kingdom Pseudomonadati; phylum Pseudomonadota; class Gammaproteobacteria; order Lysobacterales; family Lysobacteraceae; genus Stenotrophomonas; species Stenotrophomonas sp. YJH_SMC_46. The sequence goes on along the minus strand of NZ_JCAFTO010000003.1, from coordinate 182,492 downwards.
CCTCACAATAGGCCGATGAGCACACCCGACACCCGCAAAGCGCTGTGGCAGATCCACTTCTGTGTCCTGCTGTGGGGCATCACCGCCATCCTCGGCAAGCTGATCACCCTGCCCGCACTGCCGCTGGTGTGGTGGCGCATGCTGCTGGTGACGGCGATGCTGGCCCTGCTGCCACGGGTCTGGCGCGGGTTGCGCACCCTGCCCCTGCGGCTGGTCGCCGGCTACGCCGGCATTGGCGCGCTGGTCGCCCTGCATTGGCTGACCTTCTATGGCGCGGTGAAGCTGGCCAATGCCTCGGTGGCTGCCACCTGCATCGCACTGGCGCCGGTGTTCACCTCGATCATCGAACCGTGGGTGGCCAAGCGGCCGTTCCAGCTGCGTGAGCTGGCGTTCGGCCTGGCGGTGCTGCCGGGTGTTGCGCTGGTGGTCGGTGGCGTGCCCGATGGCATGCGCCTGGGTGTGTTGATCGGCGCGATCTCAGCGCTGCTGGTGGCGGTGTTCGGCTCGCTCAACAAGCGCATGGTCAGCCACGCCGATCCGCTCACGGTCACCGCGCTGGAGCTGGGTGCGGGCACCCTCACCCTGACCCTGCTGGCGCCGCTGATGCCCTACCTGCTTCCTGCGCTGGCCAGCCCGTTGTGGGTGGTCCCGGACCTGCACGACGGCATCCTGCTGCTGGTGCTGGCCGGGTTCTGCACGCTGCTGCCGTTTGCCCTGGCCCTGGTCGCACTGCGCCACCTGAGCGCCTACACGGTGCAGCTGGTGACCAACCTGGAGCCGGTCTATGCGGTGGTGCTGGCGGTGGTGCTGCTGCGCGAGCAGCACGAAGTCACCCCGTGGTTCTACCTGGGCGTGGCGATCATCGTCGGCGCCGTGTTCCTGCATCCGCTGCTGAACCGCCGCAAGCCGGTGCAGCATCCGGAGATTCTTGGCACGGCCGAGGCGCGCAACATCGCCGATTGAGTGCATCCACGCATGGCGTGGACGCCCGTATCAACGCTGCGGCCAATGCCAGGCCGGCGCATCCAGCAGGCCCTGCCCGCTCAACAGCGTGCGACCCTGTTCCTTGTACAGATGCAGCGAATGGCACCCTGGTGCCTGTTCCAGCGCCGCGATCAGGCGGCTGGCGTGTGACACCACCCATACCTGGCTGCGCGAACTGGCTGCGATGATCAGCCGCGCCAGCGCCGGCAGCAGGTCCGGATGCAGGCTGGTCTCCGGCTCGTTGAGCACCAGCAGCGGCGGTGGACGCGGCGTGTGCAGCGCAGCAGCCAGCAGCAGGAAGCGCAGCGTACCGTCGGACAGTTCGGCCATCGACAACGGCCGCAGCAACCCCGGCTGGTGGAAGCGCAGGGCCAGTCGACCGTCCAGCTCTTCGAAGCCGACCGTGGCACCGGGGAACGCATCGTCGACGCTGTGTGCCAACGCCACCGGGTCACCGATCTCGAGGATGGTGACCCAGGCCGCGGCCAGATCCCGGCCGTCGTGATGCAGCACCGGCGTGCGCGTGGCCATCGCCGGCTGCCGCGCCGGTGCATCGGCGTCGCTGCGGAAATGGTCGTAGAAGCGCCAGCGACGGATGTACTCGCGCAGGGCGATGGTTTCCGGCAGGCGCTGCGGATCGCCGACCTGGGTGAACAGGCTGTCGAACAGCGACAACCTGTCATCCACCAGATCCCAGCCGCGCGCATGGCGTTGCCGCACCATCGCTCCACGACGGTCGACCAACAGGTTGACGCTGCGCAGGAACGGGCCGGACCAGATCGCCTCCACCTTGATCTGCGGGTCCAGTGCGAAGGCCGATCGACTGGGCGGCGGGTAGCCCAGATCGATGGCGTAGCCGAATTCGTCAGTGGCGAAGCCCAACTTCAATCCCACCGATTCCTGGCGTGGGCCGCCCTGCAGGGGGATTTCGCCGGCAGCAACCCGACGGTCCATTTTTTCCGGACCCGCCCACAGCGCCGAGCCCAGCCCGCCTTCGCGGGCCAGCACCGCCGCGACGCCGCCCTGCGCGGTCTCGGCCAGCAGGCGCAGGGCACGGTACAGGCTGGACTTGCCACTGCCGTTGTCACCGGTCACCACATTCAACTGCTGCAGCGGCAGTACGAGCCCGTGCAGCGAACGATAGTGGGCGATGGCCAGGGTCTGCAGCATGGGCGGCGTCCGGGGAAACAGGGCGTCATGCTGGCCGGTTCTGATCGCAGGAGCTGCGACGCCAAGTGAAACGGGAAGAGCATCCACGCATGGCGTGGATCTACTGGAGCGGCATCGAATCATCCACGCATCGCATGCGTTCAACGCGCGAACCGCCGTGTTTCAGTCCGCCCGTTCCACCCGGTTGCGACCTTTGCCCTTGGCCCGGTACAGCGCCTTGTCGGCACGTGCCAGCGTCTCATCCACGCTTTCACCGGGCTGGTGCTGGGCTACTCCAATACTGATCGTGACCGGGAACCCCAGCGGCAGATCAGCAACGGCCAGGCGCAGGAACTCGCACTGAAGTTCGGCGGTTTGCAGGTCGGTCGCCGGCATCACCGCCACGAACTCCTCGCCGCCATAGCGCGCGGCCATGCCACGGCCGGCGAAGTGCGAGCGCAGCAGCGTGCCCAGCTCGGCCAGCACCCGGTCGCCGGTGGCGTGGCCCTGGAAATCGTTGATGTGCTTGAAGTGGTCGATGTCCAGTAGCGCGACGCAGGCCACATCGGGCTGATCCCCGGTCACCGCCACTGCCTCGTCCAGCGCCGCCGCCATCGCGCGGCGGTTCGGCAGGCCGGTCAGCGCATCGGTGCGGCTCTGCTCGGCCAGGTCGGCGTTCTGCGCCAGCAGCACGTCGTGGTACTCCGACAGCAGGCGCTCGTAATCATCGCGTTCCAGCATGTGGTTCTGGATGTCGAGCGCGAAACGGCGCAGCTCCATCACCAGCATCACCTGCCGCGACAGCGCGGCCAGCGCCTCGGCCTTGTCGCTTGGCAGGTGCTGCGGCTGTGCATCGAACACGCACAGCGTACCCAGCGGCAGGCCATCGGAACTGATCAGCGGCGCACCGGCGTAGAAGCGGATGTGCGGGTCGCCGGTCACCACCGGGTTGTCGTGGAAGCGGATGTCCTGCAACGCATCCTCGACCACCATGACCTCGTGCGGCTGCAGGATGGCGTGGCCACACATCGATTCGCTGCGCAGGTTTTCCGCCGCGTCGATGCCCTGGATCGACTTGAACCATTGCCGTTCGACGTCAATCAGGGTCACCGCCGCCATCGAGGTACCGCAGACCGCCTTGGCGATCGCCACCAGGTCGTCGAATGACTTCTCGCGCTGCGAATCAAGGATCCGGTAGCGGTACAGCGCCTCGAGCCGGAGGGCTTCGTTGGCAGGCTTGTCGGGCTTGATCATGCAGCGTCACTTCCGGCAGGTCACTGCAAAGTCTAGCTGATGCCGGCGCGTAATCCGCACAACGGGTAGTGCCGGCCGCTGGCCGGCATCCCGCGCGCATTCGATGCCTGGAGTAGCCGGCCAGCGGCCGGCACTACCGCGCGTTACCAGTCCAGCTGCTTCGGCAGCAGGCCCTGCAGCTCCTGCTCGGTCAGGTTGCGCCACTGGCCCGGCTTCAGCGCGCCGATCTTGATGTTGTCGATGCGCACGCGGCGCAGCTGGGTCACGCGATAGCCGAACTCGGCAGCCATCAGGCGGATCTGCCGGTTCAGGCCCTGCTGCAGGGTGATGCGGAAACCGAACTTGGCGATGCGCGAGGTCTTGCACGGCAGCGTCATCTGGTCGTGGATGCGCACGCCGCGCGCCATGCCGCGCAGGAACTCATCGGTGACGGGCTTGTTCACCGCCACCAGGTATTCCTTCTGGTGGCCATTTTCGGCGCGCAGGATCTGGTTGACGATGTCGCCATTGCTGGTCATCAGGATCAACCCCTCGGAGTCCTTGTCCAGGCGGCCGATCGGGAAGATGCGCTGTTCGTGGCCGACGAAGTCGACGATGTTGCCCTTGACCGAAGTTTCGGTCGTGCAGGTGACGCCTACCGGCTTGTTCAGTGCGATGTAGACGTGGCGGCGGGCGCCGGGCTTGCGTGCCACGCGGGCGCGCAGCGGCTGGCCGTCGACCAGCACCTGGTCTTCCTCGCCCACCACCGCGCCGGTACCGGCCGGATGGCCGTTGACGGTAACGCGGCGCGCGGCGATCAGGCGATCGGCCTCGCGGCGGGAGCAGAAGCCGGTGTCGGCGATATGTTTGTTGAGTCGGGTGGTCATCGGCCCATTATCCGGCATCGCCGCCCGCTGCGCTTCATGCCAGGGCGGGCGGATCAAGCTCCTCGCCGTCGAAGACCCGGTTGCGGCCCGCCCGCTTTGCCACGTACATGGCATGGTCGGCGCGCCGCAGCAGCCCGGCCAGATCGTCCTCGCCCGGTCGCCACTGCGCCAGGCCGATGCTGGCGGTCACCTCCAGCCCCGGCACCTGCAGGGCCTGGCCAGCCTCGGTGATTCGCTGGCGCAACCGGTCCAGTCGCGCCGAAGCGGCCTCGCGCGGCATGCCCGGCATCAGCAGCAGGAACTCTTCGCCGCCCATCCGTACCACTTCGTCCTGGCTGCGCACTGCCATGCGCAGGGCACGCGCCACCGCCACCAGCACCAGGTCGCCCACGGCGTGACCATGGCGGTCGTTGATGTCCTTGAACAGGTCGATGTCGAGGAAGCCGATCACCAGCGGGCCACGCTCGCGGTCGACCCGCTCAAGGTGGCGGGCCAGCTGCTGCAGTCCGGCGCGACGGTTGGGAAGCCCGGTCAGGCCGTCGGTCTCGGCCAGCTGGCGAAGTTCATCACGCTGCTGGCGCAGCCGGCCCAGCCGCTGGTTCAACGCATACGCGGCCATCATCAACAGCCAGGTCACCGCCAGCTGCAGCGCCTCCACCCGGTATTCCAGCAGCCACGCCGCACCACAGGCATCGGCGATGATCAGTACCAGCATCGGTGCCAGCGCGGCCAGACCCGCCTGCGCCCAACGGTCGCCGCGCCAGCGTGCCCAGACGCCGACCATCAGTGCCAGGCCACATCCGGACAGATAGGACACCTGCAAGCCCTTCGCGACCCAGGCCAGATGCTCCCAACGCAGCCACGGCACCAGCACGGCCAGCGCCATCAGGGCCCACAACACCGCCAGTTGGGCCGGGCGCGATCGAGGCAGCACGCGATCGCCTCCGTTCAGCCGCCACAGCGCCGGCAGCACCAGTGCCTGGGTCGCAGCGGTCAGCGCCAGCAGCCACCATGCGCCGTGCTCGCCCACCGGCAGCCAGGGTTCCGGATAGCCGCTGAGCCCGCCGAGGATTGCCTGCCACAGCACCATCACGGTGGTGCCGGCGATGTAGACCAGGAAACTGCGGTCCCGGGTGGTCAGGAAGGCCATCAACGCCGACAGCGCCAGCGCGATCGCCACCGCGATGCAGGCCGCGCGCACCAGCAGGCGGGCGGTGTCGTTCTGCTGCACCGGGCTGGGCGCGCCCAGCCGCAGGGTCGGTACCCAACGTGTCTTCAGCGGTGTCTGCCAGGAGACCAGGAACGGCTCACGGCTGCCGGCCGGCGGTACCGCCACCAGGCCGATGCCAGCCCGGAAACGTGAATCGCGGGTGCGCGCGTCATGCATGTTGCCGCAGATCTCGCGGTCACCATGCTGGACGCGCACTTCACCGGCAAAGACGTTGAACACGTCCAGCGCCTGCGGTTGGCCTGACCAGCCCTGCGGCGGAGCCGGTATCAGCACCTGCTGGCGGGCGCCGGACAGCATCTGCGGCGTGCATGCGCGGTGCGGCGTCGGCTCGTCGGTAGCGCCGCCGACCAGGAGATAATCATGGCCCGACACGGCCTCTGCAGCCTGAAGCGGCCACGGCAACGCCAACCACACCATCAGGACGGCCAGCACCGCTCCTGTTCCATACCGCCACTGCCTGCCGCCCACGCCACGTCCTGTTCCTGCTTACGTCCGCGCCCACTCCGCGCCGCCCCTGACGCGCATTATCGCAGCCGGGCACGCCACGCATGTGTACACCAAAGTCGGCGCCCGCGGTTCAGCCAGCCGCCGGCGGCCCCTTCACCGCGACCAGCCGTACCGGGCGCAGATCGACCAGGGTCAGCCGCTCCAGCGGCTGCGGCCGTTCGATGGCATAGCCCTGCAGCCCCTGTACGCCAAGCCGGGTCAGCGCACCGGCAACCTCGGCGGTCTCCACCCACTCGGCCACCACTTCCATCTGCAGCTCGCGCCCGAGCTCGCTGATCGCGCGCACCGTGGCGTGGCTGACAGGGTCGGTATCCATGTCGCGCACGAAGGCGCCGTCGATCTTCAGGATGTCCGCCGGCAACTGGCGCAGGTAGCCGAAGGAAGACAGGCCGGAGCCGAAGTCATCCAGCGCCATCCGGCACCCCCGTGCCTTCACCGCATCGATGAAGGCGCGGGCCTGGCTGAGGTTGCTGATCGCCGCAGTCTCGGTGATCTCGAAGCACAGCTTGGAGGCCAGCGCGCGGTTGCGCTCGAGCAGGTCGCAGACGAAGGCGAGGAATCCCGGCTCGGCGATCGACTGCGCGGACACGTTGACGTTGCACAGGCCCAGCTGGCGCACGTGCGCCGGGCACACCTGCAGGTGGCGGAACAGCAGCCCGAGCACGTGCCGGTCCAGCGCCACCGCCATGCCATAGCGCTCCACCGCCGGCATGAACTGGCCGGGCAGATGCAGGCTGCCATCGGTGCCACGCATGCGCACCAGCACCTCGTAGTGCAGGTAAGACGGATCCCCCACGCGGGCGATGCGCTGTGCATACAGCAGCATGCGATTCTCGGCCATCGCCAGGCTGACGCCCTGCAGGCGCTCGGCCTCCTGCCGCCGCTCCTCCAGCGCCATGCGGTTCTCATTGAAGCAGTGCACGCGGTTGCGCCCGGCCTGCTTGGCGGCATAGCAGGCGCTGTCGGCGGCACTCATCAACCAGTTCACGTCCGGCGCATCTGCACTGACCTCGACCACGCCGATGCTGCAGCTCAGCTGCGGGCTGCCCTCGCTGATCGGAAACGTGGCCTGGCCCAGGTTGCGGATCACCCGCTGCAGCACGCGCTTGGCCTCATCCTGCCCGGCATGGGCGAGGAACACCGCGAACTCGTCCGCACCCAGCCGGCCGACCCAGTCACCATCACGCACCGCCGCCACCAGATAGTCGGCGAAACTGCGCAGCATCTGGTCACCGGCGGCATGGCCGAAGCTGTCGTTGACCAGCTTGAAATGGTCCAGGTTGATATAGCACAGCGCGTGCGTGCCGCCTTCGCTGCGCACCTGCAACAGCGCGCGTTCCAGCAGCCGTTCAATCTCGCGGCGGTTGATCAGGCCGGTCAGCGGGTCATGGCTGGCGTGGTGCTCGATCTCGCGCGCCAGTGCATGGTTCTGGCTGACGTCCTCGATGATCGCGAACACCGACAGGCCACCGGCGGCGCTGCGCACGCCGGTGCCGCTCCAGCGCCCCCAGACCAGGCTGCCATCGCGACGGCGGAAGCGCAGTTCGCTCGGCCGCAGCTGCCGGTCCCAGTCGATACGGCCCACCCCATCGATGACAAGCTCGCCGTCCATCAGCAGATCGCCCAACGACATCTGCAGCAGCACGTCGCGCCGGTAGTCGAGGATATCGGCCATCGCCTGGTTGGCTTCGATCACCTTGCCTTCGGTGTCGAGCTTGAGCATGCCGACATTGGCCTGATAGAAGGCGGCGCGGAAGCGGCTTTCATGTTCGGTCAGGTCCTTGCCGACGCGGCGCGCGAGGGCCACCGCCATCAGGCTGATCGCAAGCACCGACAGCCCACCAACCACGAGCGTGGCGATCCGCACCATCGTGGCCATGCGCAGCAACGCTCGGGAAAACGACTGCGCCTGCACCTGCAGCCGCCGGTCCAGATCGCGCAGCTGTTGCAGGTAACGGTCGCGGTCGGCCACTGGCAGCGTGCCTTCGGCGTGCGCCGACTGCAGCTCGGCGACCAGCCGCTGCACCGCCAACAGGTCATCGTCGGTCTGCCGCCACAACGCGGTTGCTTGGCGGAAGGCGCCGATGTCGCGTGCATAGCGGAACGAGAACACCAGACGCGGGATATCGGCATGCGCGTTGCCACCCTGCAGGAAGCCCTGCCGGGCCTTCTCCTCGTCCGGTACCGCCTGTTCCAGCGCCAACCGGGCCTGCAGATCTCCCAACGGAATCCGCAGGGCCTGGCGCGCGTCCTCCAGGTCCTGGGCATGGCCGCGCGCCAGGTAGCGGCTCAGCGCAGCAGTGGCATCCTGCTGCCCGCGTGACCAGTAACCCTGCCCGGCGATCCAGGCCGTCGAAGCCGCCTGCAGTTCCTGGATCAACGCGGACAATGCGACCAGCCCGATCGCCATGCCCGTCAACAACGCAAAGCGCAATCCCAGCCCACGGGTCATCGGCACCCGCCGGCTCTGCTGGTCCGTGCCACTTCTACCCATCCCGGATCCCCCCGAATGTGCTGCGGTGACAACCTGCCTTGGAACCGGCCCAGCCTATGACCGGCAATGTGTGGGCCATGCGAAAAAGGGGACGGAAAAAGGGGACGGAGGGGATTAAGTCGTTTTCGGCATAAGCGCATGGCCTGCCATTTACGACTTAATCCCCTCCGTCCCCTTTTCCTGTACGCCAGCCCGGGGGCTGGCGTTGTTATGGACGGCTGCGGGTGCGGCTTAGAAGCTGCGCGGGCCGCGCGGCTTGAAGCCGTCACGACGCGGCGGGCGGCTGTCGCGGTCACCGCCGCGGTCGCCACCATGGCCACCCGGACCACCCGGGCCACCACGACGTGGGCCACCCGGGCCGCCCGGGCCACGCTTGTCGAAGCGCGGCTTGAACGGACGCGGGGCCGGGTTGGTGTCTTCACCCGGAGCCAGCGCACGCATCTGCAGCTGCTGGCCGGACACCCACACCTTCTGCAGGTGCGACAGCACGTCCGGCGGCATCTGTGCCGGCAGGTCCAGCAGCGAGAAGTCGTCGTGGATGTCGATGCGGCCGATGAAGCGGCTTTCCAGGCCCGCTTCGTTGGCAATGGCGCCGACGATGTTGGCCGGCTTCACGCCATGCTGATGGCCCACCGAAATGCGGTAGGTCTCCATGCCCTGCTCCGGTGCACCACGCGGCGGAACCTCACGGCGCGGACGCTGCTCGAAACCACCTTCGGCGTCTTCGCGACGCGGGCCACGCTCGAAGCGCGGACCGCGCTCGTTGCGGTCGAAGCGATCGCCACGCTCCGGACGGTCGCCACGGTCGAAACGCTCGCGCGGGGCGCGCTCTTCACGCGGGGCACGCACCGGCGGCTGCAGCAGGAACGGGGTGTCACCCTGCAGCATCCTGGCCAGCGCGGCGGCGATCTCGATGGCCGGCACGTTCTGCTCGTTCTCGAAGCGCTCCAGCAGCTGGCGGTAGAAGTCCAGGCCACCGGCACCCAGGGTTTCGCTGATGCGCGAGGTGAACTTGTTGATGCGGGTGTCGTTGACCGCTTCCACGCTCGGCAGCTGCATCTCTTCGATCGGCTGGCGGGTGGCGCGCTCGATCTGGCGCAGCATGCCCTTCTCGCGCGGGGTCGCGAACAGGATCGCCTCGCCGCTGCGGCCGGCGCGACCGGTACGGCCGATGCGGTGCACGTAGCTTTCGGTGTCGTACGGGATGTCGTAGTTCAGCACGTGGCTGATGCGCTCCACGTCCAGGCCGCGCGCAGCCACGTCGGTGGCAACCAGGATGTCCAGCTTGCCTTCCTTCAGCATGGCGATGGTGCGCTCACGCTGGGCCTGCTGCATGTCGCCGTTGATGGCGGCAGCGGCCAGGCCACGGGCCTGCAGCTTGCTGGCCAGTTCTTCGGTGCCGGCCTTGGTGCGCGCGAAGATGATCATCGCGTCGAACGGCTCGACTTCCAGGATGCGGGTCAGCGCATCCAGCTTGTGCATGCCGCTCACCCACCAGTAACGCTGGCGGATGTTGGCCGAGGTGGTGGTCTTGGCCGCAATGGTCACTTCCACCGGATCCTGCAGGTAGGTCTGCGCGATGCGGCGGATCTGCGGCGGCATGGTGGCCGAGAACAGGGCCACCTGGCGCTGCTCCGGCAGCTTCTTCAGTACCGCTTCGACGTCGTCGATGAAGCCCATGCGCAGCATTTCATCGGCTTCGTCCAGCACCAGGGTCTTCAGCTCGGACAGGTCCAGGGTGCTGCGGTCCAGGTGGTCGATCACGCGACCGGGGGTACCGACCACGATATGCACGCCACGGCGCAGCGCCGACAGCTGCTGCCCGTAAGGCTGGCCGCCGTACACCGGCAGCACGCGGAAGCCCGGGATCTTCGACGAGTAGGACTGGAACGCCTCGGCGACCTGGATGGCCAGTTCGCGGGTCGGCGCCAGGATCAGGGCCTGCGGCTTGATCTGCTGCAGGTCGATGTTGGACAGTACCGGCAGTGCGAACGCAGCGGTCTTGCCGGTACCGGTCTGGGCCTGGCCCAGCACGTCGCGGCCTTCCAGCATCGCCGGGATGGTGGCGGCCTGGATCGGCGACGGGGTTTCGTAGCCGATGGCGGTGACCGCCTGCATCACGGGCTCGGACAGGCCGAGCTGCGCGAACTGCAGCGGCGCTTGGGAATCTTGGGACATGGGGAACTCCGAAGGCACTGCCGTCTTCCTGGCAGTGCGATAAAAAAGGGATGGTCCGCGCTTTGGGCGCCCTTCTTATCGCGTGCCCTGGCGCTGCTCGGTCGGAGGAGATTTCACTCGCTCAGAGCGGGATGATACCGCATTGATCCTGAACGAGGCGTACAGCTTTCCGTGCGCGTGCCGTCGAGCCCGTGCTGGCGCACAATACGCGCCCGCTTCCCGGCCCGGCCGCTGGCCTGCGCCCTCTTCCCAGGAACCCGCTCCATGCAGATTCTCGAATTCGACCTCGACGGTGACTACGTCGAACTCAAGCAGCTGCTCAAGCTGGCCGACCTGGTCACCAGCGGCGGCGAGGCCAAGATGGTCATCGGTGAAGGCCAGGTGCGGGTCGATGGCGAAATCGAGCTGCGCAAGGCCTGCAAGATCCGCGCGGGCCAGGTGGTCGAATTTTCCGGCAGCCAGATCCGAGTGCTGGCTGCCGGCTGATCTGAAGCCGTTCAGGCCACGCGCTGGGTCAGGTGCGAGGCGATCAGCTGCCTGAACGGTGCCACGCCCTGCGCCAGGCGCAGGCCAGCCGCACGCAGCAGGCGCGCCGGGCGACGGTCGTCGGTGTACAGGCTGGCGATCGCATTGGTGGCCTCGTACAGCGGCCGCGACGCCAGCCGATGACCCCGCTGGTAGCTGGTCAGCATGCCGGCGGCGGCAATGTCGGCACCGCGACGCTGCTGCGCGACGATGCCCTGCGCCAGCCGCTGTGCGCTGGCCAGGCCCAGGTTGAAGCCATGCGCGGTGACCGGATGCATGCCGACTGCGGCATCGCCGATCAGCGCAGAACGCTCGCCGACGAAACGGTGCGCGTACACACCTACCAGCGGGTACGCCTGCGGCGTCGCCACCGGCTGCATGCGGCCCAGGCGATGTTCAAAGCACGCACTGATGGCATCGCCGAAGGCCACCTCATCCATCGCCAGCAGTTCTTCGATCTGCCGCGGCGGCAGCGTGATCACCGCCGATGCCTGGCCCTCGTTGAGCGGCAGCAGCGCCATGGTGCGGCCGTAACCGAACCATTCCCAGGCCGTGTGGTGATGGTCGCGCTCGACCTGCATGCGGCACACCAGCATCGACTTGCCGAAGTCGCGCATCTGCGCACCGATGCCAAGCATGCGGCGGGTGGCGGAGAAGCGGCTGTCAGCCGCGACCAGCAGGCGGGCGTGCAGTTGGCTGCCGTCATCGAGTCTGACCACGTGGCCCTGCGCATCGGCCTGGACGCGCTGCACCTTGCGCCCGTCGAACAGGTCCAGACCATCCTGGTCCTGCACGGCATCCCATGCAGCGCGGCGGATCAGATGGTTGGGCACCAGCCAGCCCAGCGGCTGGCCGTCGACCTGGCTGCTGGCGAAGGTCAGCGCGAACGGCGAACCGCCGTTCATCACCTTGGCATCGCGCAGTTCAGCGACTTCGGCCGGCGGCAGGCGCTGCCACAGCCCCAGCTGCTCCATGCTCTGCCGCGAGGCATGGGTCAACGCGATCTCGCGGCCATCGAAGGCGGCCTCGGCCAGCGCCTGGCGCGGTTGAACTTCGACCAGCCCGACCTGCAGGCCACTGCCGGCCAGCGCCCGAGCGAAGCACAGGCCCGCCGGTCCGGCGCCGACCACCACCACGTCCATCCTGCGCATGCGCGTCTCCTGCCGTTGATTCAGTCCGGGCCAGCATAGCGCCGCGCGCCTGACCGTCCTTGATCTGGATCAGGCGCGGGTCACAACAACGCGAACACCAGCGCCAGGATCGACAGCAGCGACACCAGCCACACCAGGCTACGCAGGTAGGGCACGCCGGCCGCGTACAGGGGCAGATAGACCACACGCGCCCAGAAGTAGGCCTGCGCAGCCAGCGCCGTGGTGCCGTTGCCGCGACCGGACACGACTACTGCAATGGCGGCAGCGGCGAAGAACGGGAAGGTTTCCAGGAAGTTGGCCTGGGCCCGCTGCAGGCGGCCGGCCAGCGGGCTGAGCGGCATTGCATCGCCATCGCGTGCCGAGGCATTCCACTTCATCCCGCGCTCGCGGGTGACCACGGTGGAGGTGGCGAAGATGTACACGAAGCCGAGCACGATCGACCAGGCCAGCATTGCCAGTTCAGTTGCCATCGCTCATCTCTTCAGGGTGCCGACGCACGCAGGCTGTAACCGGCCAGGCGCCACACCTGGTCTTCGTCGAAACGGAACGAGACCAGCTCGCGCACCGGCTGCGCGCTGTTGGCGAAACGGGTCGGGAAGCTGACGTTGATGTACAGCCCTTCCGGTACCGCAGCACCGGCGCTGTACTTGACCCGGGTGATGGTCGGCTGGCCACGCCCGGCCAACGCCCCCAGGCGCGCACGCTCGGTGGTCAGCTGGCTGACGAAGGCGGCCTTCGGCACCGCACGACGGGCGACGGCCGAAGCGCCATCCCACAGTTCGCCGGCGCGGTTGGCATCGACCAGCTGCGCCGCCTTCAACGCAGCCGCGCCCATTTCGGCGTCCTGCTTCTGCACCTGGGCCTGCTGCGCGGCGGTCAATGCCGGAGCGCCGGCGGTGGCCGGTTTCGCAGCCGCCGGCGATGCCGGGGCCGGGCGCGCGGGTGCCGGTGCCGGCGTGGCCGGCGCAGGTGCCTGCGCCAACGCAGTCAGGGGCAGCAGGGACAGCAGCAGGAGCGCGCGCTTCATGGACACCGCCGGTTCTCGAGGAAAGGACCGCAGTCTACGCCAGCGCGGTGAGCGGTTCGTCAGCGCGCGTGGGCGTTGCCTTCCACCGCCGCCGCATCGGCCTGCGCCGCAGACTTGCCTGCATCGTCGGCTGCCTGCTCGGCCATCGGCGGTTCCGGCGGTGCCGGGGGCAGCGTCGCCACATCGATCTCCGACAGCGGGCTTTCGTCCGGGCACACCGCGTCGGGAAAGCCGAAGCGCTGTTTCAACGCCTGGCCGCAGCTGTTGATCGACTCCATGTCGGCGCCTTCGCGCTTGCATTGCTGGTCGAAGGCGACCAGGAACGCGTCCTTGCGCTGCACGAAATCATCGCCGCAGGCACGCATCTGCTTGATCCGTTCCAGATCATCCTGCACCGCATTGGTACCATCCAGGCCGTACTGGCGCAGCTCGTCCGGAGTCAGCAGGCGCAGGCTGCGGTTGGGCACGGTCATCATCAGATCGGCCACGCCCACCGCCACGCCATTGCGCTGCAAATAGTCCTTCACGTTGTCGTAGACCTCGTGCAGCTCGCGGTTGAGTTCCGCGCGCGAGGTGGCCTTGGAGCTGATCCGCATCATGCGGTGGATGCCGACCTTGCCCGACAGCAGGCGGTTGTCACCGGCGGCCAGCACGAACACGCAGGCGCTGTGGCAGATCGAGCCTTCGCGCACCCAGATGGTCCAGCCGGATTCACCGATGCTGTCACCGGCAACGATCGCCGATTCCACCTGGCCGCCGCTGGAATCCAGATCGAGGATGCGCTTGTGGATCTTCTGCTGGTCGGCGACCACCGCCAACCGCCACATCATCTCGGCGAAGCCCGGATTGATCTTGCCGGCGTAACGCACGCGCATCAGGCCGCGCTCGGCGCACGGCGCCAGCGCCTGAGTGATCTGCTCGCGCTGCAGGCCTTCCAGCTCGACACCGTCGCCGGCATCGCCAGCATATTCCGTGCTGCAGCTGACCCAGGCACGGCCATTCTCAAGCTGCGCCTGCGGCCACGGCCGATCCGCCTGGCTGCGCGGCGGCGCTGGCGGTGGCGGTGCATCGGCCGCATTGATCGACACCATGTTCTCGCCATCGCTGGCCGGTGCCCGCGCCGCCTTGTCGGCAGCAGTCACATTGCCCGGATTTTCCAGCTGGCTGCAGCCCGCCAGGGCCAGGCACAACAGGGGCAACCAGCGGCGTTTGGCGGACATCGGGCAACCAGTCTTCACGTGAGCAGGAGCCACAGTCTACCCGTCCGGGGCACCCGTTCAGCGCGTGGCACTGAACCCCTTCTGACCCTCTGGCTCCAACCTTTTCATTACAGCGTCTTGCACCACTCCATCCACGCATGGCGTGGATCTACCGTGTCGACCAAGGTCGACACCCAGAGCGGGATGCCGTTCCGGCAGGCCGCGGGGAACTGTCGAAGGCGGGGGGGTCCGGTGGCAGGGGCGTGAGCGCCATGGATGGCGCGACCGAGCTACAGGGACGTACTTGCAGCGCCCCCTGCCACCGGCCCCACCCCGCCCTCCCGCAGGAAGCCTGCTGTTGCTGTTGCCTCTGCGGGTGCAGGGCGCAGCCCTGCCCAACCCTCTTCAGCATCCATGTCCGAATGTGGCGAGTATCTCCAGCCGCACACGCCTAGACTGGCGCCATGGATACCGCCCTCGCCCTCGACACCGCCGCCTGCGACCGTGCCCGCCTGGCCCGCGACGCGCGCTTCGACGGCGTGTTCTTCACCGCCGTGCGCAGCACCGGCATCTACTGCCGCCCGGTGTGCCCGGCACCGCCACCGAAGCCGCGCAACATCACCTACTACCCCACCGCCGCTGCGGCCGCAGCTGCCGGCTACCGCCCGTGCCTGCGCTGCCGTCCTGAACTGGCACCGCAGGCCCAGCAGGCATTGGCCGGGCAGACCGTGCAGCGCGCACTCGCCCTGATCCATGGCGGCTTCCTTCAGGAGCAGCCCGTCGCGGACCTCGCGCAGAAGATCGGCCTGAGCGCGCGCCAGCTGCAGCGCCTGTTCGTTGAACACCTGGGCGCGACGCCGGCGCAGATCCACGCCACCCATCGCCTGCTGCTGGCCAAGCAACTGCTGACCGAGACCACGCTGCCGGTGACCGACGTTGCGCTGGCCGCCGGCTACAACAGCCTGCGCCGCTTCAACACCGCCTTCCTGCAGGGTTGCGGCATGGCACCGACGGCGCTGCGTCGCCAGCACCAGCCGCTGGCCGCCGATGACGGCGGCCTGGTGCTGCGCCTGGTGTATCGCCCGCCGCTGGACTTCCCGCGCATGCTGGCCTTCCTGCGCAAACGCAGCCTGCCTGGCATCGAACTGATCGGCGAAGACAGCTACCAGCGTGTGCTGGGCACGCCCGAACGCCCCACCCTGCTGCGGGTCACCGCCGACCCGAAGCGCCCGGAGTTGCGCCTGCAGCTGGGCGCGGTCGATCCGCGTCTGATTCCGGACATCGTGCGCCGCGTGCGCCGCGTATTCGATCTGGACGCGGACCTGCAGCAGGTGCACGCCGCGCTGAGCGAAGAACCCTTGCTGGCGCGCGGTATCGCCGAACGCCCCGGGCTGCGCGTACCCGGCGGCTGGGATGGCTTCGAGGTGGGCGTACGCGCCGTGCTCGGACAGCAGGTCAGTGTGGCCGCAGCCACCACCTTCGCGCGGCGCCTGGTCGACGCCTATGGCGCGCACCTGCCGGGCATGCCATCGGAATTCGATCGCCAGTTCCCGGCGCCCGAGGTGCTGGCCGAAGCGCCCCTGGAATCGATCGGCCTGCCGCGCAGCCGCGCCGCCACCGTGCGTGCGCTGGCGGCCGCCTGCGCCAGCGGCCAGCTCGACTTCGCGCCCGGGCAGGCATTGGAGGAATTCGTTGCGCGCTGCGTCGCGCTGCCCGGCATCGGCCCGTGGACGGCGCAGTACATCGCCCTGCGCGGGCTCGGCCAGCCCGATGCGTTCCCGGCCGGCGATCTTGTACTGCAGCAGGTGCTCGGCCACGCGCAGGGCCAGCGCCTGAGCGAACGTGCAACCGAAGCGCGCTCGCAACCGTGGCGGCCGTGGCGCGCCTACGCGGTGCTGCACCTGTGGCACCTGTCCGGCACGTTCGTTGGAGAACCGACATGACCCTGTTGTTCGACCGTTTCGACAGCCCGATCGGCGTGTTGACCATCGCCGGTGACGAACGTGGCCTGTCACATGTGCTTTTCCCCGAGAACCGCCATCCGGCACGCGGGCGCGATGACTGGCACTACGCACCGGATGCGCTGCCGGAAGCGCGCGAGCAACTGCTGCAGTTCCTGCACGGCGAACGCAGCAGCTTCGACCTTGTGCTGGCACCACGCGGCACGCCGTTCCAGCTGCGTGTGTGGCAGGCGCTGGCGTTGATTCCGTTCGGCCAGACCTGGAGCTACCTGCAGCTAGCGCAGCACCTGGGCCAACCCAGCGCGACCCGTGCGGTCGGTGCAGCCAACGGGCGCAACCCGCTGCCGATCATCCTGCCCTGCCACCGCGTGATCGGCAGCAACGGCGCACTGACCGGTTTCGGCGGCGGCCTGGAAACCAAGGCGGCGCTGCTGCGGCTGGAACAACGCCAGGCCCCGCTGTTCGCCTGAGAGGGCTGGCCGGGCTGCGCCCGGCACCCGCAGAGGCAACCGCAACGGCCGAAGCAACAGCAGCGTTCCGAGGCATGGCGTGGTGGGTCCGGCTGCGGGGGACGCCGTCAACCCGTCCATGGGGGCTTGGCCGCGGCATCCATGCCGCGGACGCCCCCGCAACCGGACCCACCCCGCCTTCGACAGGTTCCGGCGATCTGTCCGAACGTCATTCTGCGCAACTGTTGGTAGGTGTCGACCTTGGTCGACACGGTAGATCCACCCCATGCGTGGATGGAAGCATCAGGGACATGTCTGGAGAAAGCCCCCTTCCTGTTGAAGGGGGCGCGCCGACAGGCGCGGGGATAAGGAAAAATGCGCGGACACGGCGCGCAATAGTGCGCCGTGTCTTGGGCGCGTCATTACCTCGCACTATCATGCGCGGATGACTTCCGTACGCCTGACCTGCGCGCTGGCGCTGCTGCTGCCATTGGCCGCCTGCACCACCGCGCCCGCCCCTTCCGCCTCCGTTCCCACACCCGTCGCTGCGGCTGCGCCGCCCAAGCTGCTGCTGATCTCCATCGATGGCCTGCGTGCCGACGCGCTGGACCGCGGCCTGACCCCGAACCTGCAGCGACTGATCGACGGCGGCGTGCGTGCACGCTGGATGACGCCGTCCTATCCGTCGCTGACCTTCCCCAACCACTACACCATCGTCACCGGCCTGCGTCCGGACCACCACGGCATCGTCAACAACAGCATGGACGATGCAACCCTGGGCCGTTTCGAACTGAGCAACCGCGACGCGGTCACCACCAGCGGCTGGTGGGGTGGCGAACCGATCTGGGTCAGTGCCGAGAACGCTGGCGTACGTTCGGCCACCACGGCGTGGCCGGGCAGTGAGTCTGAAATCCGCGGCGTGCGCCCCAGCAAGTGGCGCGTGTACGACGGCAAGCAACCGCTGGAACAGCGGGCCGGCATCGTGCTCGACTGGCTGGCGCAGACCGATGCTGATGCACCGCGCCTCACCACGCTGTACATGGAACACGTGGACAAGGCCGGCCACAACTACGGCCCCGAGTCGAAGCAGTATGCCGACGCCATCGTGCGCGCCGACCAGATCGTCGGCCAGGTGCTCGATGGGCTGCAGCAGCGCGGCCTGGCCGCGACCACCAACGTGATCGTGGTCTCTGACCATGGCATGGCCAGCGTGCCGGTCGGCCAGGTGATCTCCACCGAGTCGATGGCCGACCCGGCCATCGCGCGCAATGTCAGCCAGGGCCAGTCGGTGGGTTTTGCGCCGGTCGCCGGCCGCGAAGCGGAAGCCGAACGCGCCCTGCTCGGACGCCACGGGCACTATCAGTGCTGGAAGAAGGAGAACCTGCCGGCACGCTGGCACTACGGCACGCATCCGCGGGTTCCGGCCATCGTCTGTGTCATGGATGAAGGCTGGGATGCCCTGCACCAGGAGAAGATCGCCAAGCGCGACCATCAGGATCGCGGCTCGCATGGCTACGACAATGCCCTGCCCTCCATGCGTGCCGTGTTCGTGGCCAGCGGCCCGTCATTCCGACAGGGTTTGGTGATCGATGGCTTCGACAATGTCGACGTCTACCCGCTGCTGGCGCACCTGCTGCAGGTGCCGGCCGCGCCGAACGACGGAAATCCGGAAACGCTGAAGAAGACCCTGCGCTGATCCGATTGTAGAGCCGAGCCACGCTCGGCTGCATTGCGCCGAGCATGGGCTCGGCTCTACAAGAACGTGCATAAAAAAAACGCGGCGCCAGGCGCCGCGTTTTTCTTTGGACCGGTCGGTCGGCCGGATCAGGCCTTGGCGACGGCCTTCTTCGCCACAGCCTTCTTCGCCGGAGCCTTGGCCACGGTCTTCTTGGCAACCGGGGCGGCGGCGCCTACGGCGACCTTGCTCGCGGTGTGCGAACGGGCGTTGCCGTAGCTGGCGTTGTAGCGCTTGCCCTTGGCGGTCTTGCGGTCACCCTTACCCATGTCTTCAACTCCTCAAGTGTGAAATCTGGTTACCCCGTACTGACACGGGTTCGGCGGGGCCGCCTTGCTGGGCGCCCCCGCGCACGATCGAAAATCCTACCATGGAGCGCCTAGTGCGCGCAGCTGGCGTCGTGCACGTGACCGTGGTTGAGGCGCAGGTTGACCAGATGGGCCACACCCACCAGCAGGCCGCCGACGGTCATCACCACCGCGTGCGGCACCGCATTGTGGTGCAACGGGTCGTACAGCACGCCGGCCCACAACGCCACCAGGCCGGGAATCAGGAAGCCCAGCGCGCGCAGCGCGCCGTGGCGGCGGTAGCCCCATACCAGGCTGAACAGCCCGAGCAGGGTCACGAACACCACCAGCGCCTGCTCCACGCCATCGCCCAGCCAGAACGACAGGCCCAGCGAAGGCGCCGCCGCCAGCAGTACGGGAATCACCGCGCAGTGCACCGCGCACAGCATCGAACCGGTAGCGCCGAAACGGTCGAGCAGATGGCGCAGGCGTGAGGACAGGGACATGACTTCCAGCAGGGTCGGCGAATCGTTATGGAATAATATAACATCCATCCCCGAACCGCACGGTTTCCCCTCCCCCTCTCCCATCGGCGGGATTCGTGCGCCCTGCGATTGATACATTGTAACAAAGGACCGATCCATGCCTGCCCACACCCCACGGCTCAAGCCGCATTCCCTGGCCCTGGCCCTCGCCGCCCTGCTTCCGACCGTTGCCTTCGCCGCCAGCGAAGACGATTCCCATCGTGACCGCCACCTGACTGAACTGTCGTCGGTGCAGGTCACCGCGTCGCCACTGCAGGGCGATGCCGAATCGCTGGCCCGCCCGGTGGAGGTTCTGGCCGGTGACCGCCTGGACGAGCAGAAGGCCGGCACCCTCGGCGATACCGTGGCCAAGCTGCCCGGCGTACAGAGCACCTTCTTCGGGCCCGGCGTCGGCCGCCCGATCATCCGCGGCCAGGAAGGCCCGCGTGTGGCCGTGCTGTCCAACGGCATGGGCAACATGGATGCCTCTACCGTCAGTGCCGACCACGCCACCAGCATCGAGCCGTTCCTGGCCGACCAGATCGAAGTGCTGAAGGGCCCGGCCACGCTGCTGTTCGGCAGCGGTGCCATCGGTGGTGCGGTCAACGTGGTCGATGGCCGCATCGCACGGGAGCTGCCGGAGCGGCCGCTCAGCGGCCGCGCCGAACTGCGCGGCAATTCGGTGAACAACGAGCGCAGCGGCATGTTCCGCCTCGATGGCGTCAGCGGCAATGTCGTGCTTCATGTGGACGGCCTGGTGCGCAATGGCGACGACTACCGTATCCCTGGCTACGCGGTGATCGACAGCCTGGAAGACCACCATGACGACCACGACCATGACCACGCGGGCGAGGAAGGCGAAGAGCCGCGTCGCGGCCGCCTCGACAACAGCTCGATCCGCACCCGCGCCGGTGGCGTCGGTGCGACCTGGCTGGGCGAAGGCGGCTACTTCGGCGTGTCGGCCAGCACCTACCGCACCAACTACGGCATTCCCAACGGCGCACACGTGCACGCCGATGGCGACGATCACGGCCATGACCACGGCCACGACCATGGCGACGAAGAGGAAGGCGGTGACGAGCATGACGTGCGCATCGACATGGTGCAGAACCGCTTCGAGACCAAGGCCGGCATCTATGACCCGGTCTCGTTCCTGAAGAACATCAACGCACGCGTGGCCTATACCGACTACGAGCACGTGGAGCTGGAGGCCGGCACGCCGTCGACCCGCTTCACCAACCGTGGCATCGAAGCGCGCCTGGAAGCGGTGCAGCAGCAGATCGGTGGCTGGGACGGTGCCTTCGGCCTGCAGTTCGGCAACAGTGATTTCGGTGCCAAGGGCGAAGAGGCGTTCGTTCCGGATACAGGCACGAAGAACATCGGCCTGTTCGTGCTGCAGGAAAAGCAGTTCGGACCGTTGAAGCTGGAACTGGGCGGCCGCCACGACCAGGTCAAGCTGGACCCGACCGGTGATTACCGGCGCCGCACGTTCGGCGCCACCAACCTGTCTGCCGCCGGCATCTGGAAGCTCAACGACGCCGTTGACCTGCGTATCGGCGTGGACAGCTCCGAGCGTGCACCCACCAACGAGGAGCTGTATGCCGCCGGCGCCCACATCGCCACCCGTTCGCTGGAGATCGGCGACGCCAACCTGAAGACCGAGCGCGGCCAGCGCGTGGAACTGGGTATCCACACTCACAGTGAGCGCCTGGACTTCTCCGCGTCGGTCTACCAGACCAGGTTCAAGGACTTCATCTACCTGGCCGACACCGGTGTTACCGAAGGCCTGCCGGTCCGCGCCTGGACCCAGCAGGACGCGGTGTTCCGCGGTGCCGAGGCCGAAGCGCTGGTGCACCTGTTCGAGGGTGGCGCCGGTGACTGGGATCTGCGCCTGTTCGGTGACTACGTGAAGGCCAAGCTGGATGGCAGCGGCAGCCGCAACCTCGACATCGCCGTGCCGCACGGCGACCACAACCACAATTACAACGTGGAACTGGCCAACACCGGCTACCTGCCGCGTATTGCCCCGGCCCGCGTCGGCGCCGACCTGCGCTGGTCGAAGGATGGCTGGCGTGCCTCGGTCGGTGCGGTGCGCTACAGCCGCCAGAAGGATGTCGCCCAGAACGAAGCCCCGAGCGACGGCTACACCTTGGTCGATGCACACCTGGCCTATCGTTGGGACCGCAACGCCAGCAACAGCTACGAGGTGTTCCTGGATGGCAGCAACCTGACCAACCGCGAAGTGCGTCCGCATACCTCGCTGCTGCGCGACTACTCGCCACTGCCGGGCCGTGGCGTCGCATTCGGCATCCGCGCGTTCTTCTGATCGGCCTACGCCGTCGGAACATTACCTGAGGGGGCCGAAAGGCCCCCTTTTCTTTGTCGCATATGGCATGAACTGGTGGAAGCGGCGCACTACCGACGCATCACCATCTGCTACACGACTAGACTCAGCCCGGTGTCAATCCAATAGACAAACTGAGCGGAAACATTTGCATGGCCCTGAGTCTCGATGCCGAACTGGAAGAAAGCTTCCTTGCAATTGCCAAGCGCGGCAGAACCGCTTGGCTGGCCGGCGATATTGCGGAGGCAGAGCATTGCTTCCTTGAAAGCTGGGACATGATTCCGGAGCCGAAGTCTGCTTATGACTACGGCCAGATTACATCGTATGGAATAGCTGTCTTCTATCGCGATACCGCTCAGTTTGAGAAGGCCAGAGCGTGGGCGATGGTCGCCAGAGGCATCTATGGAGAGGGCGAAGGCGCGACCGAGTACATGGACGAACTCGCCGCTACCATCCAGTTCGAGTCCGGAGACCTGGATGGGGCCTACACACTATTTGAACCGCAGTACCGGAAGTACGGCCGTCGTGTCTTTGAGGGCCATAAGAAGGGGTTCATTGATTTCATCAAGAGCAGGAAGAAAACTGGAAAGGTGGATCAGTGAGCCGCTAGCCAGCTCCCATCCGTTCCAGATACTCATCCACGCATGGCGTGGATCTACTGCCCCCTCCGGGAGCCATGGGGTTCCTGCATATCGATGCGACGCCATCACACATCCGTCACAAAGGTGTGCGTACGACAACAACCGGACAATCCCGTCACTCACTGTCTCGCCAAACGGACAATCTTGTCCGAAAATCAATCCATGACCGCTCAACGTGCCGATGCTGCTGCCCGCCGTGCCCTCATCCTCGATGCCGCCGATCATGTGTTCGGCCAACATGGCGTCACCGCCCCGCTGGACCTGGTGGTCGAACGTGCCCAGGTGGGCCGCGCCACCCTGTACCGCAACTTCCCCGACCGCACCGCACTGATCCAGGCGCTGCTGCAGCGCACGGTCGACCGCATCCGGCGCCAGGTCGAACAGCTCGGTGACCGCGACGACGCCCTGTTCGAGGTGTTCGAGGGCATGGCCCAGCGCATCATCGATTCGCCAGCGCTAGCCGATTACTGGCGTGCGGTCGATTCGGACGTGCCGTCCATGCGCGCTGCGCGCGAGACCGTGCGCGACCTGCTGGAGGAACCGATCGCGCGCGCCAAGGCCGCCGGACTGTGCCGTGCCGACCTGGAAAAGACGGATATTTCACTGATCTCGGGCATGCTGGGTGCGGCCCTGCGCGGCAAGACCCGCGACGAGCGCGCCCAGTTGGCCGGGCGCGCCCTGCAACTGTTGCGTGGGGGTCTCCAGGGAGCTGCCAGCGAGGCCCGTTGATGGTCCAGCCGTATCTGAAGCCGGTTCCGGATTGGGAGGAACATGAGAAGCCGACCATGCCCGGCTCGGCGTCGATGCCCTGGCACCCGCCGTACCGGCGTGCGGCCTATGCGCTGGTATCGTTGCTGGTGGCGATCACCGGCGGCCTCGGCAATGCGCTGGTTACCGCCAACCTGCCGTTCCTGCAGGGCCAGCTGGCGCTGACCCCGACCCAGGGCAGCTGGCTGGTAGCGGCCTATGCGATGGTCAACGTCACCGCCAACCTGTTGGCCTTCAAGTTCCGCCAGCAATACGGCATCCGCCTGTTCGCCGAAATCGGGCTGGGCCTGTACGCGGCGTTGGCGGTCCTGCACCTGTTCGTCGGCAGCTTCGAGACCACGATGCTGACCCGAGCCGCCAGCGGCTTCGCCGGCGCGGCCTGTTCGACCTTGGGCACGCTGTACATGCTGCAGGCGCTGCCGCGGCGCTTCACCGGCAATCTGCTGGTGGTCGGTGTCGGCCTCTCGCAGCTGGCGGTGCCGATCGCCTGGATCGTGTCGCCTGGCCTGGTCGATACCGGCCAGTGGCACCAGCTCTACTCGTTTGAGGCCGGGCTGGCACTGTGCGCGTTCGCGGCAGTGGTAGTGTTGAAGCTGCCGCCCGGCATCCAGGTGAAGGCGTTCGAGCCGCTGGACTTCCTCACGTTCGCCCTGCTCGCACCGGCCGTCGCCCTGCTGGTGATCGTGCTGGCGCAGGGCTACACCCGCTGGTGGCTCAACACACCATGGCTGGGCTGGTCACTGGTCGCCTCGATCGTGCTGTCCACCACCGCCTTCATCATCGAGCACTACCGGCGCAATCCGCTGCTGCAGATCCGCTGGCTGTCGACGCTGCCGGTACTGCACTTCATCGTCGGTGCGTTCCTGATCCGCTTCCTCACCACCGAGCAGTCCTACGGCGTGGTCAACCTGATGCGCACGCTGGGCATGGGGCCTGACCAGATGCGCCCGCTGTTCGTGGTGATCCTGGCGGGCGTGGTCACCGGCATCGCCGGTGCATCGCTGACCTTCGGCCCGAAGCGGCTGATCCCCCAGCTGCTGATGGCGATCCTGCTGCTGGGCGCCGCCGCGTTCTTCGACCAGCACCGCACCAGCATGGATCGGCCGCACGACTTCTACGCCAGCCAGTTCCTGGCCTCGGTCGGTGCCGGTATGTTCATGGGCCCGCTGATCATGCTCGGCATCTCTGCCGCGTTGAAACAGGGCGTGGATCACATGATCACCTTCCTGGTGACGCTGTCGATCACCCAGACGCTGGGTGGCCTGGCCGGCTCGGCGGTGCTGGGCACCTTCCAGCTGCATCGCGAGCAGTTGTACTCCAGCGCATTGACCAGCCAGCTCGACCCGGCCGACCCGGTGGTGGCACAACGCCTGCGCATCCAGCAGCAGCTGTACAGCGCACAGATCACCGACCCGGTGCTGCGCAGTTCGCAGGGCAGCGCGCAGCTGGCGCAGACCACTCGCCGCGAAGCCAACGTGCGTGGATTCAATGATGTGTTCACATTGAGCGGTTGGCTGGCCATCGGCTTCCTGTGCTGGTTGCTGCTGCTGTCGCTGCGCACCGCGGTGCTCAAGCAATGGCGCAAGCGCCACCCCACTTCCCCCGCTGCGGCCACGCCGGCCGCGCCCCGCTGAGTCCTCCGCCATGCCTCCCGTCCCGCCCCGACCCGACGACAACGTGACCCCTCCGCCGCCGACCGACGCGGCACCTGCGCCCACGCCCGTTGAGCCGGCGGTCGCGCCGAAGTACCTCAAGCCCAGCGTGCGCAGCGTAGTGGTGATGGTGGTGGTCGCCCTGCTGGGCATTGCGCTGATCCTGCGCGCCTGGCACCTGTGGCCATTCACCAGCAGCGTGATGGTGACCGACAACGCCTATGTACGCGGGCAAATCACGGTGATGGCGCCGCAGGTGAACGGCTACGTGACCGAAGTGCTGGTGAAGGACTTCCAGCACGTGAAGCAGGGCGAGCCGCTGCTGCGCATCGATGACCGCATCTACGCGCAGCGCGTCGCCCAGGCGCAGGCGACGCTGGACAGCGCACGCGCGGCGTTGGCCAACTCGGACCAGTCGCAGGCGCAGAACCGTGCGCAGATCGCCTCCGCACACGCCACATTGTCGGCCGGCCAGGCGGAGCTGCAACGCTCACGCAACGAGCTGAAGCGCTACGAGGAGCTGGCCGCGCAGCAACTGGTGTCAGTCAACGACCGCGACAAGTTCCGCACCACCCAGGCGTCGGCACAGGCCAGCGTCCAGCAGTCACAGGCGCAAATCCGCATTGCCGAGGAAACCCTGGTATCGACCCAGGTGGCGCGCAAGAGCCTGGAGGCGCAGGTGGAGAGCGCGCAGGCGCAGCTGGAACTGGCCCGCATCGATCTGGCCAACACGGTGATCCACGCACCGCGCGACGGCCAGATCAGCGAGGCCAGCGTGCGCGTGGGCCAGTACGTCGCTGCCGGCTCGCAGCTGCTGTTTTTGGTACCTGACACGTTGTGGGTGGTGGCCAACTACAAGGAAGGCCAGACCTGGGGCATGGCGATCGGCCAGCCGGCCACGTTCTCGGTGGACGCGTTCCAGGGGCAGGTGCTGCGGGGCCGCGTGCAGGAGATCGCGCCGGCTACCGGTTCGGAATTCAGCGTGCTGCGCCCGGACAATGCCAGCGGCAACTTCACCAAGGTGGTGCAGCGGCTGCCGGTACGGATTTCGATCAACGAGGGCCAGAAGCTGGCGGCACAACTGCGGCCCGGCATGTCGGTGATCGTGCGGGTGGATACCGCAAGCAAGCCGATGGACTAGCGTTTGTCATGAAACGGGGGTCAGATCCCTTTTGCCAAGGCAAAAGGGATCTGACCCCAGGACCCATTGCTCAGCCCGCGCAGCGCGCGCAGAGGCCGTGCACTTCCAGAGTCTGCGCCTGCGGCTGGAAACCCAGCTCCTTGGCGCGCTTCTCCAGCTGGGTGACGATTTCGCGGTCTTCCAGCTCCACCGCGCTGTGGCAGCTGTTGCAGATCAGGAACGGCACCGAATGCGCGGCGCTGCTGGGATGGTGGCAGGCCACGAAGGCATTGACCGACTCCAGCTTGTGCACGAAGCCATTGGCCATCAGGAAATCCAGCGCGCGGTACACGGTGGGCGGGGCATCAGCGCCCACGCCCTTGCCGTTGCGCACCCATTCCAGCAGCTCGTAGGCCTTGACCGGCTTGCCGGCCTCGGCGATCAGCTTCAGCACATTGGCGCGGATCGGGGTCAGGCGCAGCCCGCGTTCGCGCGAGACGCGCTCGACCACCGCCACAAAATCCGATGCATCGTGGACGTGGTGGTGCGGGGCCGTACAGGCAGTGGCGGTCTTGGCGGGCATGCGTGTTCTCCGGTTCGGGCCTGGCAAGGATGCCTCAGGCCGTTGCTACCTTGGTGATGGCCACATCAATGCGTTTCAAGGCCTGCTCGCGGCCGGCCAGGTACACGGTATGGGAAATGTCAGGGCTGACTTGGGTGCCGGTGATGGCCACGCGCAGCGGCTGGGCGACCTTGCCCATGCCGATCTCCAGCGCTGCGGCCGCGTCATGCAGGGCCACGCCCACCGATTCGGCGGTCCATTCCGGCAGGGCTGCCAGCAGCTCGCGGGCCTTGCCCAGCGCCACCTCGGCACCGGCCTTGAAGTGCTTGGCCACCGCCGCGTCATCGTACTCGGTCAGCGGCTGGTACCAGACCACGGCCTTTTCGGCCATTTCCTTCAGGGTCTGCACGCGTTCACGCAGGGCGATCACCACGTCCTCCGGTGCCGGTCCGGCAGCCACGTCCAGCCCCAGCTTCTGCAGCTGGTAGACCAGGTGCGGCACGATCGCGGCCACATCCTCGGTCTTCAGGAAGTGCTGGTTGACCCAGCCCAGCTTGGCCATGTCCAGTCGCGAGGCCTTGGAGTTGCAGTCCTTCACGTCGAACAGCTCGATCAGCTCCTGGCGGCTGAACAGCTCCTGGTCACCGTGCGACCAGCCGAGACGGGCCAGGTAGCTCAGCAGCGCATCGGGCAGGTAGCCGGCGTCCTTGTACTGCATCACGTCGGCCGCGCCGGTGCGCTTGGACAACTTGGCGCCCTGCTCGTCCAGGATCATCGGCATGTGGCCGAACTTCGGCACCGGCGCACCAATGCCTTCGTACAGGTTGATCTGGCGCGGGGTGTTGTTGATGTGGTCGTCGCCGCGGATGACCTCGGTGATTCCCATGTCCCAGTCGTCCACCACCACCGCGAAGTTGTAGGTGGGGTAGCCGTCCGGGCGGAAGATCACCATGTCATCCAGCTCGCTGTTGGCGATCTCGATGCGGCCCTTGATCAGGTCGTCGAACACCACCGTGCCTTCCAGCGGATTCTTGAAGCGGATGACGCGGTTCGGGTCGTCCCTGTAGGGCAGGCCCAGATCGCGCGCAGCGCCGTTGTAGCGCGGCTTCTCCTGCCTGGCCATGGCAGCCTCGCGCATCGCGTCCAGCTCTTCGCGGGTCTCGTAGGCGTAGTACGCCTTGCCCTCGGCGATCAGCTGCTCGGCCACTTCCTGGTAACGGGCAACGCGGTCGGTCTGGTAGATCGGGCCTTCGTCATAGTCCAGGCCCAGCCACTCCATCGCCTCCAGGATGGCGTCGATCGCACCCTGGGTGCTGCGTTCACGGTCGGTGTCCTCGATGCGCAGCACGAACTCGCCGCCACGGTGGCGGGCCTCCAGCCAGCAGTACAGCGCGGTGCGGGCACCACCGATGTGGAGGTAGCCGGTGGGACTGGGGGCGAAGCGGGTGCGGCAGGTCATGGACGGCTCGAGGAACGGGAATCCCCCGATTTTACCAGCCCGCCGCCCCCGACGGAAAAAGGGGACGGAGGGGATTAAGTCGCGATCGCCCAGCCCGTGGGCACTGCAACCGGGAAACGGAGGGGAGATGCGACTTAATCCCCTCCGTCCCCTTTTACGGTTCCACCTTGCGCGGGAACGGCTGCTCGCGCATCGCGGCGTTGTAGGCGAATGAGGCGACGATGGCAGCGGCCTGCTTCAGGTCTTCCGGTTCGGCGTGGTCCCAGGTGTCCAGGTGGCTGTGGTGGACATTGGTGAAGTAGTCCAGCCGGTCCTGGATGAACTGGAAGCCCGGCAGGCCGATGCGGTCGAAGCTGATGTGGTCGGTGCTGCCAGTGTTGCGGGTGGCCACGGTGGTGGCGCCCACGTCATGGAACGGCGCCAGCCAGGCTTCGAAGATGGGCATGGCCGCCAGGTTCTCCTGAGCGTAGATGCCACGGAAGCGGCCCGAGCCGTTGTCCATGTTGAAGTAGACCTGGAACTTGCCGTAGTCGCGGGTCTTCTGCAGTGCGCCGGTCGGCTCGCGCAGCGACGCCGGCAGCGCCTTCTGCGCCGGGTCGGTCGGCTCCGGGAACTTGCCGAAGTGCTTGGCCACATAGGCCTGCGAGCCGATCAGGCCCTGCTCCTCGCCGCTCCACAGCGCCACGCGGATGGTGCGCCTGGGCTTGGCGCCGGTGGCCTTGAGGATGCGCATCGCCTCCATCATCACCGCCACGCCGGCGGCGTTGTCGGCCGCACCGGTGCCGCTGTGCCAGGAATCCAGGTGCGCGCCGATCATCACCACTTCATCGGGCTTGCTGCTGCCACGGATCTCGGCCAGCGTGTTGTAGCCGGGCTGGTCGGCCTCGTCGGTGAAGCGTGCGGCCACATCCACGCGCAGGCGCACGGTCTGCTTGGCCTCCAGCGCGCGTACCAGCGGATTGAAGTGCTCGCTGATCATCGCCAGCTCGGGAATGCCCACCGACTCACCGGCCTTGCGCGAACCACCACCGGCAACGCGGATGATGCCGTTGTCCCAGCCGCTGATGCTGATCGAGGCCAGCGCGCCCTCTTCCACGAAGAAGGCATTGACCTTGGCCGCCAGCTGCTGGCGTTCCTGGTATTCCTTGACCCGCCTGGCGCGCTCGGCGGTGGCGTTCTTGTCCTTGGGCAGGGTGAACTCCTGCAGGCCCTCCAGCGAGGTGGCGTCGTGGCGGTGCGAATCGGGCTCGGTGCCCCGCTTGTATTCGCGTGCCTCGCCCAGCAGGAGGATCTTGCCACGCAGCTTGCCGCGGTACTTCTCTATGTCTTCGGGCTTCTTGATGTCGACCTGCACCAGCTCGCCTTCGACCGGGCCCTTCGTACCGGGGGTCCAGGCCTTGGGCAGCGCATGCAGCGGCTGCACGCGGTCACCCAGCATTTCCACGCTCGCCGAGGTGAATTCCCAGCCACGGCCGAAATCATCGAAGGCCTCGTCGTGGACGTTGTCCAGCTTCCATTCGTTGAACTTGCCGCGGGTCCACGCATTGGCGCGGCCCATCGCCGGCGAGTTGGTCAACCGCGGTCCAATGCGTTCGGTGAGGTAACTGAAGGTGTCCATCACCTGCGACCGGTGGAAGGCCTCCTGGCGGATGCGGCTGACCATGTCCAGGTCCACCGTCTCGCGCTGCTGCGCCCCTGCATTGCCACCCATCACCAGCGCTGCGGCCAGCACGCCCCACTTCAACACATCGCACCCCTGCCCTTCGGCTCGATCTTCAACCCATCGAGTCTAGCCAGCAGGGGCGCGCCGATACCGTCCCATCGGTCATGGACAGCAGTAGATCCACGCCATGCGTGGATGAACAACCCGATCACCCCCTCCACCCCAACCACAACTGCGCCCGCTCCGGCAGCAACAACAACCAGTGCCGCCGGTCGACGCTGCAGCAGCCGTACACCGCCGCATGCGCGGGCCAGTCATCGGGCAGGCCGTCGATGCCGATTTCGGCCAGCGCTTCCGCCCCGGCCTTCCATGGCCGGTAGCGCGGCACCCGTCCGGCCACTGCGCCACGTCCCTGCCGCGCACCCTGCAACCAGCCCAGGCCCTTGCCCCGCAGTCCTTGGCAGGTCGCCGCCGCCAGCTGGAAGCGGACCAGGCCGGGGGCGATCCGTGCCCCCGGCAGGGCCGCCAGCACGCCATGTGCCTGCAGCAGTGCATCCACTTCCAACAGGGCCGGAATACCCTGCCGTGCCCGTTGCCGCAATCCCTGGCGCCAACTCATGGCCTGCTCCTTACTTCAGGTCCGCGCCGAGCGCGTACCAGTCCACCCGACGGGTCACCCACATCGCCAGCGCCAGGATCACGAACAGCAGCAGCGAACCCATCAGCAGCGCATTGTTCTCCGACACCAGCAGGCCATACAGCGCGCCGTACAGCACGGTCAGCAGCGCCGCGAAGCCGAAGCCGCGCTTCCAGTGGCCCAGCACATTGGCCAGGTACACCGCCTGCAGGCCGATGCAGGCCACCGCCGAAACCAGGTAGGCCTTCCAGAACGCGATGTGCTCGGACAGGCTGATCAGCAGCAGGAAGAAGATCGCCAGCGCCAGGCCGACCATCAGGTACTGCAGCGGGTGGATGCGCAGCGACTTGATCAGCTCGAACAGGATGAAGCCGAGGAAGGTCAGCAGCACGAACAGCACGCCGTACTTCGAGGCACGGTCGGCCTGGGTGTAGGTATCGACCGGATCGACCAGCGACACCGTCACCGCCTGCGAGTCCACCGAACCGTCATTGCGCAGCTGCCGCTGTGCGTCGGAGGCCAGCGAGGACACCGCCCAGCGCGCATCGAATCCCTGCGCATCAACGCGGCGCTCGTTGGGCAGGAAAGCTCCGCTGAACGACGGATGCGGCCAGCTCGAACGCAGCGCGATGTGGGTGTCATCGCCCACCGGCACCACCGACAGCATGCGACTGCCATCCAGGCGCAGCTCCAGTTCAACGGTGCTGGCGGCCAGCGTGCCGCCCTGATCCGCATCGAAACCGGCCACCGGTGCATGCAGGCCCCGCCCGATCTCGCCGGCCGCACCAACACCCGGCAGCAAACGCAGCTGCTTGCCATCCACGCGCAGGTTCGGCGTGCCGACCAGGCCACGGACATCGGAAACCCCCACCGCCACATACGGCTGGCCGTAACTGCGGCCCGCCTTCACCGGGTAATCGTCTGCGGCGAAGGTCGCCTTCATCTGGCCGTTCCAGCTGTACACCGGCACCTTGAACAGCCCCACCTCACGCTGGCTCGGCAGCATTTCGCCGCCCACCTCCAGCGATGCCGGCATCTGCAGCCAGTGCCCCTCGGTGACCTGCACTTCGGTCTTCTTGACGCCCAGCGGGTCGACCAGTTCAACCTGCTTGCGTTCCACCCATGGCACCACCCGCACCGGGCCCACCAGCTGCTGTGCGCCGGCGCGGCTGTCGGCCACCCGCGAGAAAGCCTCGTCGCGGTACGCACTGCGTTCGTTGATGACACTGCGGATCATCGTCAGCGGAACCAGCAGCAGCAGGATCAGGCCGCCGACAATGGCGAAGCGCAGCAGCATCTTCAGGGATTTCATGGTCCATCCTCGTTGGAGAGGACTGCAGGATGGACCGCCACGGTGAGCGGGGTTTGTGGCGAATTTGAAGCGAATGTGAAGTCAGCGGCGGGGGCGCTGGCCTGGTGTACCCAGCGGCAACCATAGGCTGGCCACGGTACCGCCGCCGTCGCGGGCATCGGCACTGGCGCGCCCATCGTGCAGGCGCGCGACTTCCTGCACGAACGGCAGGCCCAGGCCGGAACTGCGCCGACCACTGCCGGGGCGGGCCAACGAATAGAAGCGTTCGAACACCCGTTCGCGCGCGTAGTCGGGAATGCCGGCACCGCGATCCGCTACCTGCAGGCGTACGCCCTGCCCGTCCACCTCGGCCAGCAGCGCGATGTCCGCGCCGGGCGGTGAGAAGGCAATGGCGTTGTCGATCAGGTTGTGCAACGCCTGCCGCAGCAGATAGGCATCACCCTGCACGCGCATGTCGGGTACGCTGCCGATGCGCACCTGCACGCCGGCCGCCTGCGCACGCACCTGCGCGGCCGCCGCCGCATCGGCCAGCAAGGTTGGCAGCGCGATCGGATCGCGGGTCTGCAGCCAGCCGTGCTGTTCCACTTCGGCCAGCGCCAGCAGCTTGTCGATCGTCTCGGTCAGCCGCTCCTGCTGATCGACGATGCTGCGTGCAAAATGCACGCGGTCGGCCTCGGGCAGCGGCTCCTGCAGCAGCTCGGCGGCACCGCGGATCGCCGCCAGCGGACTCTTCATTTCATGCGTCAGCGACTGCACGTACTGCTCGACGTAGGCCTTGCCCTCCAGCTTGCGGCGCATCGTTTCCAGTGCCTGGCCCAGGTCGCCGATCTCGTCGCGGCGCCGCCGCGGGGGTGGCACCGGTTCGCCGGCGCTGACCGCACGCGCGTAGCGGCTGAGCTGGCCAAGGCCCGTGGTGAGCCACATCGTCACCAGCACGCCGACCAGCGCCGACAATCCGATCAACCAGGCGCCGCGCTCGATGATGGCGCGTTGGCTTGCAGCGATGAACGGATCGATGCTGCGGTTGGGCTGGGCCAGGCTGAGCACGCCGATCAGCGTGCGCCCATCGTCCGGGTCGTATACCGGCGCCGCCACATGCATCACCGTATTGCCTTCCTCGCCCGGCGTTTCCGGGCTGGAGCGGGCACCGTACTCGCCACGCAGGGTGCGATAGACATCATTCCAGCGCGAGTTGTCGCGCCCCAGGTCGCGGCCCAGCGAGTCGTAGATGACGATGCCCTTGGCATCGGTGATGGTCACCCGGTAGTCCAGTGAGCGCTTGGGAAAGCGCCAGACCATCGCTTTCAGGTCACGCTGCCGCGCCTTGGCGAGGTTGCGGGTGAAGCTGCCGCTGCCGATGGTGCCGGCCTTGACGTCGGCGGCGGCCATCTCGGCCAGCACGTTGGCCGCATCGACCAGGGTCGATTCCATCGCCTGGCGCACGCCGGGCTTCACTTCGTTGACGAACACGCGCATCACGAAGAACGCGGCGATGCCGGTTATCAGGAAGAAGCCGAGGAACAGCTTCAATACCAGGCGCATCGGCTAGACCTCCAGCGCGTAGCCAAGGCCACGGTGGGTGCGGATGGGGTCTTCGCTGGCACCGGCCGCGCGCAGCTTGGCGCGCAGCGTCTTTACATGCGTATCAACGGTGCGGTCGGCGCTGTCGGCACTGCTGTCCCAGCCACGGTCCATCAGCTGGGCACGGCTGAGGATGGCGCCCGGGCGCTGCAGCAGCGCTTCCAGCAGCGCGTACTCGTAGCGGGTCAGGTCCAGTGCCTGGCCGCGGAAGCGGATACGCCGACCTTCGCGGTCGATGGCAAAGGCGCCATGTTCCTGCCAGCCCGCATCGGCGCTGGGTCCTGCGTTGACCGGTGCCGCGCGGCGCAGGCGCGCACGCACCCGCGCCACGAGTTCGCGCGGCGAGAACGGCTTGGTCATGTAATCGTCGGCGCCCAGTTCCAGGCCCAGCACGCGGTCCACTTCATCGTTGCGGGCGGTCAGGAAGATCACCGGCAGCTGGGCCGCCGGCCCGGGCTGCGCGCGCAGCCGCCGGCACACCTCGAAACCGCCCAGGTCGGGCAGGCCCACGTCCAGCACCACCACGTCGATATCGCCGGCCTGCAGCCGTTGCAGGGCCTCGCCGCCGAGCAGGCAGTGGCTGGCGGCATAGCCTTCGCTGCGCAGCGCATAGAGCACGGTTTCGGCGATGGCGGCTTCGTCCTCGACCACCAGGACATGGGCAACGGGAGCTGTCATGGCGCGCAGCATAGCCGCTGCGGCCGCCGCCCCGTACACTGCCGCCCATGAACTACCGCCACGCCTTCCATGCCGGCAACCACGCCGATGTGCTCAAGCACATCGTGCAGCTGGCCCTGATCGACAGCTTCAAGCGCAAGGACAGCCCGTTCTTCGTGCTCGATACCCACGGCGGTGCCGGCCGCTACCTGCTGGCCAGCGAAGAGAGCCGCAAGACGCTGGAGGCCGAGTCCGGAATCATGCGGCTGATGGCCCAGCCCAAGCTGCCCGAGGTGGTCGAGCGCTACCTGAAGGCGGTGCAGGCCGACAATCCGGTGGGCGCGCTGACCAACTACCCGGGCTCGCCGCTGTTGAGCGCACAGGCCATGCGCGCGCAGGACCGCATGGCGGTCTGTGAACTTCAGGAGGCCGAAACGGCCACGCTGAAGGCCCTGTTCGCCCATGACAGCCGCGTCGACGTGCGCGCCGGCGATGGCTATGCCCTGCTGCGCTCGCTGCTGCCGCCGAAGTTCAACGGCAGCAAGATCGGCCGTGGCCTGGTCCTGATCGACCCGCCGTACGAGGCCCAGGACGCGGAATACCAGAACGTCCTGGCCGCCCTGGCCGAGACCTTGGCACGCTGGCCGCAGGCCACCTGTGCGGTCTGGTTCCCGATCAAGCAGCGGCGCACCATCCTGCACTTCCTGCGCAAGGCCACTGCCCTGCCGGTCAAGTCGGCGATGACGATCGAGTTCCTGGTGCGCCCTGACGACTCGCCGCTGCGGCTCAACGGCAGCGGCATGCTGCTGCTCAACCCGCCCTGGCAGTTCGACCGGGTGGTCGGCCCGGCCCTGCCGGCGCTGCGCCAGCACCTGGGCGAACCCGGTGCCAGCACCCGCCTGGATTGGCTCAAAGCACCCGAATAACGGCCTTCACGAGGCTGTACCGCCGTGAGCCTTCCGTTCACGGAATGCAGCCCCGGTGATGCCACAATCGATGGACCACCAAGGAATCACCCGGTATGGCCACTCGCAACCGCATGCCGCCCTGGCATGAGATCTTCAAGGCTCCCAGCGGCCACGAGCTGCTGATCCGCCCCATCCGCCCGGAAGATGGCGCACCGCTGCAAGCGGCATTCAGCCTGTTCGGGCCGGAAGAAATCCGTGATCGTTTCCTGCAGGCGGTGACCGAACTGTCGCCGGAGACTACCCAGCGCCTGACCCACCCGAACCCCAAGACCGAGATCACCCTGGTCGCAGCCGAGTCCCTGCCCGCTGGCGAAGCGGTGGTCGGCGCGGTTGCCCGGGCCTCGATCATCCCCGGCACCCGTGAAGCCGAGTACGCGATCCTGATCAGCCGCTTCCTGATCGGCCAGGGCCTGGGCCGGCAGCTGATGCGCAAGCTGGTGAAGTGGGGCCGCGGCAAGTACCTGGACCGCCTGTACGGCGACGTTGCCGCCGAGAACGAGCCAATGAAGCAGCTGGCCGCCTCGCTGGGCTTCAAGCCGGTGCCGCATCCGAACGGTGCCGAAGGCCTGGTGCGGATGGTGCTGGAGCTGGACAACTGACGGATGCGTCGGGCCCTGCCCGGCGACGTTGATTCAACCGCTGCGCTCGCCGGGCTTGGCCCGGCGCTACACCCGCTCACGTCACGATCATGGGCCCGGCAGGGGCTTCTGCTAAAATCCGGAGTCCATGTCGCGTACCTCATACCCCGCCCCGCCGCTGCCGCGTGCCGGCCAGCTCCGCGCCTGGTGGCGCGCCCCCGCCTCTCCGACCGCCCTGGCCTGGTACCTGGCCCAGGCCGCGCGCGCGCACGACGCCCCGCTGCTGGTGATCGCCCGTGACAACCACGGTGCCAACCAGCTTGAAGCCGACCTGCAGACCCTGCTTGGCGGCGACCCGGCCCTGCCGGTGGTCGCCTTCCCTGACTGGGAAACCCTGCCCTACGACCGCTTCAGCCCGCATCCGGACATCATCTCGCAGCGCTTGGCTGCCCTGCACCGCCTGCCCACGCTGAAGCGTGGCCTGGTGATCGTGCCGGTGCAGACCCTGCTGCAGCAGCTGGCCCCGCGCAGCTATGTGATCGGTGGCAGCTTCGACCTGAAGGTCGGCCAGCGCCTGGACCTGGAGGCCGAGAAGCGCCGCCTGGAAAGCGCCGGCTACCGCAACGTGCCGCAGGTGATGGATCCGGGCGACTTCGCCGTGCGCGGCGGCCTGCTGGACGTGTTCCCGATGGGCGCCGACGAGCCGCTGCGGGTAGAACTACTGGACGAGGACATCGACTCGATCCGTGCCTTCGATCCGGAAAGCCAGCGTTCGCTGGACAAGGTCGAGGCGGTGCACATGCTGCCCGGCCGCGAAGTGCCGATGGACGAGGCCAGCATCGCACGCGTGCTGGCCTCGCTGCGCGAGCGTTTCGATGTGGATACCCGGCGCAGTTCGCTGTACCAGGATCTGAAGTCCGGGCTGGCCCCGGCCGGCGTCGAGTACTACCTGCCGCTGTTTTTCGAACGCACCGCGACCCTGTTCGACTACCTGCCCGACGGCAGCCTGCCGGTGGTCTGCGCCGGTGCGTATGAAGCGTCCGCCGCATTCTGGGCGCAGACCGCGGACCGCTATGAGCAGCGCCGCCATGATGTGGAGCGCCCGCTGCTGCCGCCTTCGGCGTTGTACCTGTCGCCGGAGCTGCTGCGCGAGCGCCTGAACGATGCCCCGCGCATCGAGGTGTGGGCGGCTGACCATGCGCGCATCGCCGACGCGCACGCGCTGGGCGACCAGCCGCTGCCACCGCTGCCGGTGGCCGCGCGCGAAGCCCCCGCCGGCGATGCGCTGAAATCCTTCCTCGGCCATTATCCGGGCCGGGTACTGATCGCCGCCGATTCACCCGGCCGCCGCGAGGCGCTGCTGGAAGTGCTGCAGGCCGCCGAGCTGAAGCCGCCGGTGGTGGCCGACCTGCCCAGCTTCCTCGCCGACGACGCGCGCTTCTCGATCGCGGTGGCACCGCTGGAGGATGGCTTCGCGCTGGACGATCCGCGCATCGCGGTGCTGACCGAGCGCCAGCTGTTCCCCGAGCGCGCCGGCAGCACCCGGCGCACGCGCCGTGCCGGCCGCGAGCCGGAAGCGATCATCCGCGACCTCGGTGAACTGACCGAGGGCGCGCCGATCGTGCACGAGGATCATGGCGTCGGCCGCTATCGTGGCCTGATCGCGATGGACGTCGGCGGCATGCCCGGCGAGTTCCTCGAAATCGAATATGCCAAGGGCGACCGCCTGTATGTGCCGGTCGCCCAGCTGCACCTGATCAGCCGCTATTCCGGTGCGTCGGCGGAAACCGCGCCGCTGCATTCGCTCGGTGGCGAGCAGTGGAGCAAGGCCAAGCGCAAGGCCGCCGAGAAAGTACGCGACGTTGCTGCCGAGCTGCTGGAGATCCAGGCCCGCCGCCAGGCGCGTGCCGGCCTGGCACTGCAGGTCGACCGCGCGATGTACGAGCCGTTCGCGGCCGGTTTCCCGTTCGAGGAGACCCCGGACCAGCTGGCCGCGATCGATGCGACCCTGCGCGACCTGGCCAGCAGCCAGCCGATGGACCGCGTGGTCTGCGGCGACGTCGGCTTCGGCAAGACCGAGGTGGCGGTGCGCGCCGCGTTCGCCGCCGCCAGTGCCGGCAAGCAGGTGGCCGTGCTGGTGCCGACCACGCTGCTGGCAGAACAGCACTACCGCAACTTCCGCGACCGCTTCGCCGATTACCCGCTGAAGGTCGAGGTGCTGTCGCGCTTCAAGACCAGCAAGGAAATCAAGGCCGAACTGGAAAAGGTCGCTGCCGGCACCATCGACGTCATCGTCGGCACCCATCGCCTGCTGCAGCCGGACGTGAAGTTCAAGGACCTGGGCATGGTCATCGTCGACGAGGAGCAGCGATTCGGCGTGCGCCAGAAGGAGGCGCTGAAGGCGCTGCGCGCCAACGTGCACCTGCTGACGCTGACCGCCACGCCGATCCCGCGCACGCTCAACATGGCCATGGCCGGCCTGCGCGACCTGTCGATCATCGCCACGCCGCCGCCGAACCGGCTGGCGGTGCAGACCTTCATCACCCAGTGGGACAACGCGCTGCTGCGCGAAGCCTTCCAGCGCGAGCTCGCGCGCGGTGGCCAGCTGTACTTCCTGCACAACGACGTGGAGAGCATCGGCCGCATGCAGCGCGAGCTGTCCGAGCTGGTGCCGGAGGCACGCATCGGCATCGCCCACGGGCAGATGCCCGAGCGCGAACTGGAAAAGGTGATGCTGGATTTCCAGAAGCAGCGTTTCAACGTGCTGCTGTCGACCACGATCATCGAATCGGGCATCGACATCCCCAACGCCAACACCATCATCATCAACCGTGCCGACCGTTTCGGCCTGGCCCAGCTGCACCAGCTGCGCGGCCGCGTCGGTCGTTCGCACCACCGTGCCTACGCCTACCTGATCACCCCCGACCGTCGCGCGATCACACCCGACGCCGAGAAGCGCCTGGAAGCGATCGCCTCGATGGACGAGCTGGGCGCCGGCTTCACCCTGGCCACGCACGATCTGGAAATCCGCGGCGCCGGTGAACTGCTTGGCGAGGACCAGAGCGGGCAGATGGCCGAGGTCGGCTTCAGCCTCTATACCGAGCTGCTGGAACGCGCGGTACGCAGCATCAAGCAGGGCAAGCTGCCCGACCTGGATGCCGGTGAAGAAGTGCGCGGTGCCGAGGTCGAGCTGCATGTGCCGGCGCTGATCCCGGAAGACTACCTGCCGGACGTGCACACGCGCCTGACCCTGTACAAGCGTATTTCCAGCGCGCGCGACACCGATGCGCTGCGCGAGCTGCAGGTGGAGATGATCGACCGCTTCGGCCTGCTGCCGGATGCGGCCAAGCACCTGTTCGCCATCGCCGAGCTGAAGCTCAAGGCCAACACGCTGGGCATCCGCAAGCTGGACCTGGGCGAGAACGGTGGCCGCATCGTGTTCGAGTCCAAGCCGAACATCGACCCGATGGCGGTGATCCAGCTGATCCAGAAACAGCCGAACCTCTACGCCATGGAAGGGCCCGACAAGCTGCGCATCAAGCACCCGCTGCCGTTGCCGGAAGACCGCTTCAATGCGGCCCGCGCCCTTCTGACCACCCTCGCCCCGGGTTGATCGCCCCCCCCCCCGAACACCCCGCACCGGTCCCCACCCGGTGCGGGCGGATGACCATGCTCCCTGACGCCGTACCCGCCCCCGACCTGCTGCACGCGCAGTCCTGCCTGATCGATGCGCTCTCGATGTCGCTGCAGATGCGCGACGCCTACACCCGCCACCACTGCGACCGTGTCGGCCTGCTCGCGCAGTGCCTGGCCGCGCACTGCGACCTGGGTCAGGAGGCCTGTGCACAGGTCGGCCTGGCCGCGCGCTTCCATGACATCGGCAAGATCGGCATTCCCGACGAGGTGCTGCTGGCCCCGCGCCGCCATACCGACGAGGAACGCGCGATCATGCGTGAGCATCCGGTGCGCGGCGAACACATCTTCCTGGCGACCGGTCGCAGTGACGCCGCGCCGGTCGCGCAGCTGATCCGTGCCCATCACGAGGCCTTCGATGGCAGCGGCTACCCCGATGGGCTGCGCGGCGAATCCATCCCGCTGGGTGCGCGCATCGTCACCATCGCCGATGCCTACGATGCGATGACCAGCGTGCGCCCGTATCGCAATGCGATGGAGCATGAGGCCGCATTGCGGATCATCGACGAGCAGGCCGGCGGGCTGGTGGATCCGTACGTGCTGCAACGCTTCCATCGCATGCTGGAGCGGGAACCGGCGCTGGCGTAGCTGCCCGCCGCCGGGCATGAACTGACGCGCCCGCCGACGCACCTGTAGAGTCGACCGTTGGTCGACTGCTCTTCGTCCAGACCGCGAAAATCCCGCGCTGCGCGCGATAGTCGACTAACAGTCGACTCTACCAGCCGCCGCTGCGCTGCCGGCCTGGAAGACAAAAGGCCCGGCGTTCGCCGGGCCTTTCGCTCCACGCATCACGGGTGATCGATTACCAGATCACCACGCGCTTGTCGTCGGCACGCACCATTGCATCGCCGGCCTTGCACTGGAAGGCGGCCGCGAACGAAGGCATGTTCGACGGTGCACCGTTGGCACGGAAGTTGGCCGGCGCATGCGGATCGGTGTTGAGGCGGACGCGCAGCTCACCATCGGTGAAATTGCGGCGCCACACCGTGGCCCAGTTCATGAAGAAGCGCTGGTCCTGGCTGTGGCCATCGACCTCGACATTCGCCTTCGGGTCTTCCTTCAGCGCCATCTGCAGCGCGTCATAGGCCACGGTCAGGCCGCCCAGGTCGCCGATGTTCTCGCCCAGGGTCAGCTTGCCCTTCACGAACACGCCCGGCACCGACTCATAGCCATCGAACTGTGCGACCAGCTGGTCGGTACGCTCGGTGAAGGCCTTGCGGTCGGCGTCGGTCCACCAGTTGTCGAAGTTGCCGTTGGCGGCGAACTGGCTGCCCGAGTCGTCGTAGCCGTGCATCATCTCGTGGCCGATGACCGCACCGATGCCGCCGTAGTTCAGTGCCGGATCGGCCTTGGCGTCGAAGAACGGCGCCTGCAGGATCGCCGCCGGGAACACGATCTCGTTCTTGGTGGCGTTGTAGTACGCGTTGACGGTCTGCGGGGTCATGCCCCACTCGGTCTTGTCCACCGGCTTGCCGATCTTGTCCAGCATGTAGCGGTAGTTGAACGCACGCGCCGCCTGCATGTTGCCCAGGTAGCTGTCGCCGTTGGTCTGCAGGCCCGCCCAGTCACGCCACTTGTCCGGGTAGCCGATCTTCGGGGTGAAGCTGGCCCACTTCTCCAGTGCCTTCTTCTTGGTTTCTTCGCCCATCCACGGCAGCTGTTCCAGCCGCGCCTTCAGCGCCTGTGACAGGTTTTCCACCAGGTGC
Source organism: Stenotrophomonas sp. YJH_SMC_46 (assembly GCF_059370315.1). Lineage (NCBI taxonomy): Bacteria > Pseudomonadati > Pseudomonadota > Gammaproteobacteria > Lysobacterales > Lysobacteraceae > Stenotrophomonas > Stenotrophomonas sp. YJH_SMC_46. Next base: position 141,630 of record NZ_JCAFTO010000003.1, on the reverse strand, counting down.
TGCATGGCCACCTTCGACTCGGCCGGGAACACGGCGTCGACGTACAGCTGGCCCAGGGCCTCACCCATGCCACCGTTGACCGACTCCAGCACGCGCTTCCAGCGCGGCTGCATTTCCTTCTGGCCACGCAGGGTGGTGCCGTAGAAATCGAAGTTGGCCTTCTCGAACTGGCTGCTCAGGTACGGCGAGGCATCGTCGATGGTGTGGAAGCGCAGGTAGGCCTGCCAGGTACTGGCCGGCACATCGGCGAGCATCTTGTCCATTTCACCGAAGAAGCCCGGCTGCGCCAGCGAGAACTTCTGTGCGGCTGGCACCTTCAGGGTGTCGAACAGCGCGGTCCAGCTGAAGTTGGGGGTCAGCTTGTCGGCGTCTGCGGCGCTGAGCGGGTTGTAGCGCTTGGCCGGGTCACGCATTTCGATGCGCGACATCGAGGCCTTGGCCAGGCGGGTTTCGAAGGCCATCACGGCCTTGGCCTGCTCGGCGGCCTGCGCCGCGTCCACGCCGGACAGGGTCAGCACCTGTGCGATGTAGGCCACGTAGGCGTCGCGGATCTTGGCCTGCGCATCGTCGAAGTAGTAGCCCTTCTCCGGCAGGCCCAGGCCGCCCTGGCCGACGTAGGCGATGACGTTGGCCGAATCCTTGTAGTCGGCATTGGCGAACAGCGAGAACAGCACGCCCTTGCCCTCGGCCTGGCTGTCGCGCAGGTACCGGGTGATGGCAGCGGTGTCGTTCAGTGCAGTGATCTTGTCCAGCTGCGGCTGCAGCGGCGCCAGGCCGGCGGCTTCGATCTTGGCTTCGTCGTTGCCGGTCTTCCAGATGTCACCGATCTTGGCTTCCACCGAACCGGCCTTGGCCTGGCTGGCGGCGGCCTGCTGGACCAGCGCGTGCTGCACTTCCAGCGAGCGCTCACGCAGGATCTCGAAGCTGCCCCAGGTGGTCTGGTCACCCGGCACCGGGTTGGCCTTCAGCCACTTGCTGTTGACGAAGCCATTGAGGTCGGTACAGGCGGAGATGGACGGATCGAGATCAGCGCTGTTGAGCGAAATCAGCGGCGTCTTGATCTGCGACAGGTCGAAGGCTGGCTTGGCGTCGGCGCTGGCCGCCGGTGCGGCGTCATTCTTGCCACAGGCCGCCAGCGAAGCAGCGATGGCGATGGTCAGGCCCAGCGGGACCAGGTTGCGGACGTTCATGAGGCTCTCCTGCGGGTAATTTCACAGGGTAGCCGGGGGCGTGAGGTTGGGGACCGGCCAAAGGTCACAGAGCGTCCTTCTGTAGAGTCGAGCCATGCTCGACTGCTCTCCGTTCCGGGTTCATGCTTCGTGCGGCAAAAGCCCAAAGCAGCCGAGCGTGGACTCGGCTCTACAAAAGCGAAGGCCGGCTTGCGCCGGCCTTCTGCTTCTTATTTCGCCTTGCCCTGGTTGGCCACGGCTTCGGCGGCCTTGCGCGCCGCTTCCGGGTCGCCCAGGTAGCGGAACGACTGCACGGTCAGGTCATCGTTCAGTTCGAACAGCAGCGGGATGCCGGTCGGGATGTTCAGCTCGAGGATTCCCTCGCGCGAGACATTGTTGAGGTACTTGTACAGCGCGCGCAGCGAGTTGCCGTGGGCGGTGACCAGCACGGTCTTGCCGTCCTTCAGCTGCGGGGCGATGGCGTCGTGCCAGTACGGCAGCACGCGGTCCAGGGTGGTGGCCAGCGATTCGGTGCCCGGCAGCGCGTTGCGGTCCAGGCCGGCGTAGCGGCGGTCGTGGATCGGGTGGCCCGGATCTTCCAGGTCCATGGCCGGCGGCGGGATGTCGTACGAACGACGCCACACCTTGACCTGGTCTTCGCCGTGCTTGGCAGCGGTCTCTGCCTTGTCCAGGCCCTGCAGGCCGCCGTAGTGGCGCTCGTTGAGCCGCCAGGACTTGTTCACCGGCAGCCAGTCCTGCTCCAGCTCGGCCAGCGCACCCTGCAGGGTGTGGATGGCGCGCTTGAGCACGGAAGTGTGGGCGACGTCGAACTGCAGGCCTTCCTCGCGCATCAGGCGACCGGCGGCAGCCGCTTCCCGGCGCCCCTGCTCGGTCAGGTCGACATCGACCCAGCCGGTGAAGCGGTTGTCCAGGTTCCACTGGCTCTGGCCATGGCGCAACAGTACGAGTTTACGGGTCACTGCAGGGTCTCCAACGCGAGGAAAGGCAGGCCGCCATTGTAGCCCCGGGCGCCACTCACCGGGCCGTGGCGCCGCGCATGCGATGCTGCGGCCAATGAATACGGTGATCGACCCCGGACGCTGGGAAGGCAGCGTCGCCACTGCCCGCGCGCAGCAGATCCAGCTTGCCGGCCGCGTGGAGCGCCAGGACCGCTTGCCCCGCCACATGCGCTGGCTGGCCGGGCTGGATGTCGGCTTTGAAGACAACGGCGCCATCACCCGCGCCGCGGCGGTGCTGCTGGATGCGAAGACGCTGCAGCCCGTGGCGCAGGAGATCGCGCGGATTCCTACGGTGATGCCCTACATCCCCGGCCTGCTCAGTTTCCGCGAGCTGCCGGCGCTGCTGGCGGCACTGGCGCTGCTGCCGCAGGCGCCGGATCTGGTGTTCGTCGATGGCCACGGCATCAGCCATCCGCGCCGGCTGGGCGTGGCCGCGCATCTGGGCGTGGTCACCGACCTGCCGAGCATCGGCGTGGCCAAGTCGAAGCTGGTGGGCCGGTTCGTCGAGCCGGGCGCCGAGGCCGGTGCACATACGCCGCTGCTGGAGGGCGATGAACAACTGGGCTGGGTGCTGCGCAGCAAGGTGCGCTGCAAGCCGCTGTTCGTGGCCGGTGGCCATCGGGTCAGTGCCGACACCGCGCTGGGCTGGGTGCAGCACACCCTGCGTGGCTATCGGCTTCCGGAGCCAACCCGGCTGGCGGATCGGCTGGCCTCGCGGCGGGACGAATGACCTTCGCTGCTCTGGACGGAGGCAGCCTGCGCGGTCGTGTCGGGACGATTGGGTAGAGTCTACTGTCAGTTGACTATCGCGCGCAGCGCGGGCTTCGTCGCAGCCTCGCAGGAGAGCAGTCGGCTAATAGTCGACTCTACCAGGGCGGTTTCGCCCCGTCGATTTCGACCAGCCGGTTTCACCCAGCCGGCGTCTCTCTTATGCCATTCAACGATGCACGTGGCCACGATGGCCCTGCGCGTCCTCGCCATGGTCGTGGCCCTCGTGGCCCTCGTGTCCGCCGCCCTTGGCCGGCGCCGGCCCGCCACAGGCTTCGCCACAATGGTCCGCTTCAATCTGCAGTGTCACGTGCTCGATACCGAAGTCATCATGCAGGCGACCGCCCAGCTCGCGGCGCAATGCATCGGCGTCGGTGCCGTCGCGCATCACGATGTGCGCGGTCAGCGCCGGCGTGCTTGAAGCCAGCGCCCACACGTGCAGGTCATGCACGTCCAGGACTGCGGCGTGGCCGGCCAGGCTGTCGCGCACCCTGGCCACATCCATGCCCTTGGGCACGCCTTCCAGCAGCACGTTGATCGCCTCACGCATCAGCACGTAGGTACGCGGCAGCACCCACAGGCCGATCAGCACCGCCAGGATCGGGTCGATCGGTTTCCAGCCGGTCCACTTGATCAACAACGCGCCGGCGATCACCGCCACCGAGCCAAGCATGTCCGCCCACACTTCCAGGTAGGCGCCCTTCACGTTGAGGCTCTCGCCGCTGCCGGCCTGCAGCAGGCGCATCGAGATCAGATTGATGACCAGGCCCGCTGCGGCAATCACCAGCATGCCCGACGAGGCAATCTCCTGCGGCTCGCGGAAACGCCCAATGGCCTCCCACAGGATGTAGCCAGCGACCACGAACAGCATCGCACCGTTGATCATCGCGCCCAGCGCTTCCAGGCGTGCATAGCCGTAGGTGCGGCGCGCGTCGGGCGGGCGCCGGCTCAGCCGCACCGCCACCAGCGCGATCATCAGCGCCAATGCATCGGTAGCCATGTGCGCGGCATCGGACAGCAGCGCCAGGCTGTTGGTCCAGAACGCGCCCACCACTTCGACGACGAGGAAGGTGGTGGTCAGGCCGAGTGCCCACCACAGGGGTTTCTCGTGGCGGATCTGGGATGGCAGGTGGTCGTGGTCGTGGCCCATGGCAACAGCTCCTTTGCGATGCGGTGCAGGCTACGCGGTGCCGGCGGGGGAGACTATTACGATGTTTATAACATTGCAGGCCACACGAGCCCTCGCCGGGCATGGCCCGGCGAGGGCTGCAGACCGACGACCGCCTGCGGTCAGAAGCCGAAGCGCAGGCTGGCCCAGTATGCGCGGCCCGGCTCGTTATAGGTCGCCGCCCCGGCATCGCTGCTGTTGGCCTCGCGGAACAAGCGCTTGTCGGCCAGATTGTTCACTCCGAAACCGAAGCTGACCGTCTCGGTCACCTTGTAGCGCGCGCTCACGCCCCAGATGTTGTACGCGCCACGATCCTGCAGCGCGATCGATGCATCGCAGCTGCCAGTGCAGCGCGGGTCGTTGTTGATGTTGGTCGTGGCCGGTTCCTGCCTGCCGTAGAAGGTGCCGGTCAGCAACACGGACAGCCTGTCGGTGGCCTGCCAGTCCAGCATGGTGTTGATCGTGTACTTCGGAATCACCGACAACGGCTGGTGCGTGGTCTTGTTCTCGTTTTCCACCATGTAGGTGAAGTTGTTGCTCCACTTCAGGCGGTTGCCCTGCTCGCCCAGCAGCGGAATGACCAGGTTGCCTTCCAGCCCCTGCACGATCGCCTTCGGCGCGTTCTCCCAGCGGAAGATGCGGCCCTTGGTGTCGGCGGTCAGCCCGATCTGGGTGTATCCGGCCTGGATCTTGTCCTTGTAATCGTTGTGGAAGTAGGTCAACGACGCCTGCCAGCCGCTCTGCGGTGCCCACTCGATGCCCAGTTCCTTGTTCAGGCTGGTTTCCGCCTTCAGGTCCGCGTTGCCGCGCATGTAGCAACCGGCGCCCAGGCTCGGCAGCGCATTGGGGCAGCCGTTGCCGCGGGTGTAGTAGAGATAGTCCGGATTCGACTGGTACAGGTTCGGCGCCTTGAACGCGCGGGCAATGCCGCCCTTCACCACCCAGTCGCTGTTGATGCGGAACTGCGCATTGAGGCTGGGGCTGGTGTTGTTGCCGAACTGGCTGTGGTGGTCGAAGCGCAGGCCCGGGGTAACGATCCAGCGCTCGCCCAGGTAGATGTTGTCTTCCACGAACGCCGCCGTGGTCTGCGCGTCGGCCTTGCCCCGCGCACGGTCGGCCGACAACCCTGGAATACCGCCGCCGCTGCTGCTGGACTGGCTCATCGAATACGGATCGGTCAGGCGGCTGTCCAGGTATTCAAAGCCGAGCGTCCAGATGTTCTCTGCGCCGCCCAGCGCGGTCGGGAAGCTCACTTCGCCATCCAGCTGGTAGTTGCGCAGGCGCGAGGTAGACCAGTCGGTGCCGTTGAAGCTGCCTTCCGGGCCACCGGCCAGGCCTTCATTGATGCGCGAGTTGTTGACCGCCTCGACTGCGGCCGTCACCCGCGAAGTGACATCACCCCAACGGCCGCGGTGGGTGACCGCACCGGTGTTGCGGTACATGCGGTTGGTCTCCGCTTCGCCCTCGGCCAGTGCCGCCAGATCGACGCCGGTCGAGGTACCGGTGGTGCTGACGGCGCGGTCGCCGGCGTAGATGTTGCCCTGGCGGCTGGTGCCGGCTTCGAACTCCACCACCTGGTTGGCGGTCACGTCCCAGCGCAGCAGCGCGTTGACGTCGCGGTTCTTGACACCCTCGCGGCCGGCTGGCGGCACCGCGTTCGGATTCGTCGCGTACCGGCGATTGAGGTCCAGCGAATCGGCGTCGGTCCTGTTGAGATTGCCGTACAGGCGGAACGACAGGGTATCGGTCATCGGCCCGCTGAGCTGCAGGCCGACGCGCTCGCTGCCCCCTTCGGCACTGTGCTCGGGCACCAACCCAAACAGGTCGACCGCACCGGTCAGATCGCCGGTCGGGTGCTTGGTGATGATGTTGACCACGCCGCCGGACGCACCGGAGCCGTAGCGTGCCGCCGCCGGGCCGCGCAGCACTTCGATGCGCTCGATCATTTCCGCCGGGACCCAGTTGGTATCGCCGCGGGTATTGCGCTCGCCGCTGCGCCCCATGCGCACGGCATCACGGGCACCGACGCGCTTGCCGTCGACCAGGATAAGGGTGTTTTCCGGGCCCATGCCACGCAGGTCGATCTGGCGGTTGTTGCCGTACTGGCCCGAGGCGCTGTTGCCGGTCAGGTTGACGCCCGGCATGGTGCGCAGCAGTTCGGCGATGTCGTTGGCCGGCGGGCGCCTGGCGATGTCCTCGGCGGTGATGGTCGAGGTACCCAGCGCCTGGCGCGCGATCTGCGAGGCGGTGACGTGCACCGTGTCGATATCGGTGGCGTCGGTCTCGGCCCGGGCGGCCAGGGCGCTGCCCGCCAGCAGGGCGGCAACGGCAAGCGCCAGCGGGCGCGGCGAGAGGACAACGGCAGGAGACATGATCTGGACCTTCTGGCAGGGCTACGGGGCCTCTGGCAAAGGGCTTGAGGCAACGACAAGGGGGAGGCGGAGCGTCGCTGCAGTCGCCTGCGGCCCGATCCGTGCGTACATTCTCCCATCAATGCGAGTGATTCTCAAATGCGTTCACTCATTGCCGCAGGGGCACGGATGTGCTTTGCGCACCGTGCAACGCTGCACCGCGCGTAAACTGGCCGGCTAACCCGCCATCAACCGCACGCCGCCACGGCCGATACCCGTGGTTTGTCGTACGCAGTCAGAGATCGACGTGGAAACACCGCAACTGGACGATGCCAGCCAGCCGCTGGCCGAAGCCTGGCAGCACTGCCTGCAACAGGCTGGCCCTGCCGCCACCGCGCTGCTCAAGGCCGCCGCCACCGATGCCCCAGCCGTGCTGGCACAGCGCTTTTACGAAGTGCTGCTGCAGGACGGGCGTGCACGCCGCTTCCTGTCCCACGACCAGGTCAAGCAGCGCCTGCAGCCGGCCATGCAGCGCTGGCTGGTGCAACTGCTGACCACTGATCGCGACAGGATCGCCAGTGCCGTGGCCTCGCAACGGGTGATCGGCGATGTGCATGCCCGGGTCGGCATTCCGGTCGACCTGGTCACCCGCGGCGCGCGCGTGCTCAAGCACGAGCTGTTCGTGCGCCTGCGCGACGACGCACCCGACAGTGCCACCGCGTTCGCCGCCATCGACTGCCTCAGCGCGATCATGGACATCGCCATGGAAGGCATGACCCTGGCCTACACCCATGCGCGCGAACGATCCACCCGTGCCGATGCGGCCTACCGGTTGTTCTCGCTGGTGCAGAACGTCAGCACCGAGCGCGAGCGCCAGCGCGCCCTGCTGCTGGACTGGGAAAACGCACTGCTGTACGCACTGGCCGGCCACGTGCAGGCCGGCGAAAGCGCCAGCCTGGCGACCTCGGAATTCGGCCTGTGGTTCACCCACAAGGGCATCCCCAGCTTCGGCGAGAGCAGCGAAACCCAGCAGGTCGGCCAGCTGATGGCCCGCATCGACGGGAACCTGCAACAGGCAAGCAACGATGCCCCGGCGCAGCGGCTGGCGGTGCTGCCGGCCATCCGCGAGGATCTGGCCGCCATCCGCACCCTGATGACCCTGCTGTTCGAGCGCATCGGCGAACTGGATGCCGGCAGCGATGCGCTGACCAACCTGCTCAACCGCCGGTTCCTGCCGACCGTGCTGCGCCGGGAAATCGAGCTGGCCACGCGCAACGGCACGCCGTTCTCGCTGCTGCTGCTCGACCTGGATCACTTCAAGGCGATCAACGACGGCCACGGCCACGATGCCGGCGACCGCGCGTTGCAGCACGTGGCCGGCCTGCTCGGCCAACTCACGCGGGGCAGCGACTACCTGTTCCGCTATGGCGGCGAAGAATTCGTGGTGGTGCTGGTGGCCGCCAGCGAGTCACAGGCCTCGGTGATCGCCGAGAGCCTGCGCCGGCAGATCGCACAATCACCGGTAGCACTAGCCAATGGCCAGGTGCTGGAGCTGACCGCCAGCATCGGCGTGGCCGGTCACGATGGTCATCCGGACTACGAACGGTTGATGGCACGTGCCGACGCGGCGATGTACGAGGCCAAGCGCAGCGGCCGCAACCGCGTGGTGGTGGCCAGCGCGGACCTGCAGGAAGCCCCGGGGCGGCGTGCACTGCAGCGATGACGACAGGACAGGTAGAGTCGACCGCTGGTCGACTATCGCGCGCAGCGCGGGATTTTTCGCACGCGGGGCGAAGAGCAGTCGACTGACAGTCGACTCTACCGACAGTCGACTCTACCGGTTCGCGCGCCAGCCGATGCGTTGAACGCCACCACCCGCCATGCTGCCCACCACAGCAGCGCCAGCAGCGCGATGCCGGCGCCCAACAGGCACACTGCTGGCCAGCCATGCCGGGCCTGCACCCAAGGCCCCGCAGCCGCACCCGCCCCACTGCCAACTGCATAGAACAACATGTACAACGCCACCAGGCGCCCATGCTGTTCTGTCGGTGCACGCAGCAACAATGCCTGGTTCGAGACATGGAGTGCCTGGCCGCCGAGGTCGAGCACGACCACACCCAGCAAAAGCAAGGACAGCGAACGCGGCAGGCCCAGCAGCGGCCACCACGCGACCAGCATCAACAACAGCGCGCCGAGGCTGACCCGATGCGCAAAACCACGGTCCATCCAGTGCCCGACCCGCGACGCCATCAATGCACCTGCCACCCCGGCCAGGCCGAGCGCGCCGATGGCTGCGGTCGACCAGTGCAGCGGCGGTGCCGACAGCGGCAAGGGTGCCGCCGCCCAGAACACATTGAGGCCGGCAAACAGCAGCAATGCCAGCGGCCCGCGCTCGCGCAGCGTCCGATTCCGGCGCAGCATGCCCAGCATCGAGCCGATCAGGTCGCGCCAGCGCGGCGGCACTGCGGGTATCGGCACGGCCGGCAGGCGCCGCCACAGCAGTACGGCCAAGGCCGCCATCAGCGCTGCCGAAAGCAGATAGACCGCTTGCCAGCCGGCAATGGCCGCCACCGTGCCGGACAGCACACGCGCCAGCAGCAGCCCGATGAACACCCCACCCTGCACCACCCCCACCACGCGCCCGCGCTGCGCGGCCGGAGCCATCGCTGCCGTATAGGCGATCAAGCCCTGGGTGAGCGCGGTGCCCAGCAGTCCGGCCAGCAGCATGGCCGACAGCAGCCAACCGGTCGTGCGTGCCGCTGCCAGCCACAGCAGGGCCGCCACCAGTGCCGCCAGCTGCAGCCGCAGCAGGCGCCGCCGGTCACCGCGATCGGCCAGCGGCAGCAGGCCGAGCAATGCAAGCACGCTGCCGGCCTGGGTTGCCGCCAACACTGCGCCCGCCACGGCACGGTCCAGTGCGAAGGCCTGTGCCAGCCGATCCAGCAGCGGTTGCGCGTAATAGACGTTGGCCACGCTGGCGCCGGCCGCGACCGCGAGCAGGGTCAGCAATGGGCGGGACATCGATGCGCTCATGATGTAGTTGCAATTTGAAACTTGATGCAGGCTATCGCCATTGGTTTTAAACTGCAACCACATTCGGAGGCCCCAGCATGCACGCCAACAGTCCCTGCCCCGTTGCCCGCAGCGCCGACCTGCTCGGTGATCGCTGGGCACTGCTGGTGATCCGCGATGCCTTCGACGGCGTCAGCCGCTTCGGCGACTTCCAGCGCAGCCTCGGCGCGGCGCGCAACATCCTCAGCGATCGCCTGCGCAGGCTGGTCGAGGCCGGCATCCTGCAACTGCAACCGGCCTCCGATGGCTCGGCCTACCAGGAATACGTGCTCACCCACGCCGGCCAGGAACTGTTCCCGCTGCTGGTCGCGCTGCGCCAGTGGGGAGAACGCCATCGCTTCAGCGCCGGTGAAACCCATTCGCAGTTGATCGAATCCAGCACGCGGCGACCACTGCCCTACATGCAGCCACACGGGCGCGACGGTCAGCCGCTGCAGGCCGCCGCCACCCGCGTGCGCAAGCTCAAGGACGACCGGCGCGGCGCCTGATCCGCCCACTCGCGCACACCGACGGACGCCCGCGCCGGTTAGCATCGGATCTTTCCGCCGCTGGATGCCGCCGATGTCGCGCTGTCGCCCTTCCCTGCTGACCGCCCTGCTGTTGCCGCTGCTGGCCTGCGCCACAGCAACCACGCAGGCCCGCGAGGTTGCCGCGCCCGCCGACCACGTGCAGGCCGATGGCCCCTATGTGTTCCGCCAGGGCGACCAGCTGCAGGCCAAGTGGATCTGCGACGACAAGGTCGAGTCGCGCACGCTGGCCATCAACACGGCGGGCACCGATATCGCGCCGCGCTGTGGCTACGAGCACACCGTACATGTGGCCGCGCCGAATGCACCTTCGATTTCCGTGCTGCCGGCTGCACCGCGCATCGTCGCGCTGTCGGACATCCATGGCCAGTACGGGCTGCTGGTGCGCCTGCTGCGCGCCCACCACGTGATCGACGCGGAGGATCGCTGGGCGCTGGGCAAGGACACACTGGTCATCGCCGGCGACGTGTTCGACCGCGGCCCGCAGGTGACCGAGGCGTTCTGGCTGCTCTACGGCCTGCAGCAGCAGGCGGCCGCCGCCGGTGGCGCCGTGCACTTCGTGCTCGGCAACCACGAAACCATGGTGCTGTACGACGACCTGCGCTACGTCAACCCGAAGTACCTGCGCAGCGCCCAGCTGCTGGGCCGCAGCTACCCGCAGCTGTATGGTGCCGATTCGGTGATCGGGCAGTGGCTGCGCACCCGTCCGGTGCTGCTGAAGATCGGCGATACCCTGTTCCTGCACGGCGGCATCTCGCCCGAGGCGGTGCAGCTGGCGCTGGACCCGGCACGCACCAACGCGGCCTATCAGGCCTCGCTGGGCCTGCCCAAGGCCGAAGTGAAGGCCGACCCGGCCACGGCACCGCTGTATGACGGCAAGACCAGCCCGATCTGGTACCGCGGCTATTTCGATGGCCGCCTCGACACCGCGGGGGTACAGGCCGTGCTCGACCGCCTGCAGCTCACCCGCATCGTGGTCGGCCACACTTCGATGCCGCACGTCAGCAGCTTCCATGGCGACCGCGTAATCGCGATCGACAGCAGCATCAAGAACGGCGAGAACGGCGAACTGCTGTTCATCGAGGATGGCAAGCTCAGCCGTGGCCTGCTGGATGGTTCGCGGGTGCCGCTGGCGCTGGGTGAGCCGGGCCTGCAGGACTGAATGGAGGGACAGCGCGACGGCGTCGGGAGGTGCCGGCGCGCTCCACCTTCACCCGGTTTGCGGCTACCCTTCGGCAGCCGAGAGGCCCAACCCGTCCATCCGGTGGGCCTGACCGTTACAGGAGCCCCGCGCATGCGCGTTCTGATTGCTGAAGACGACCCGGATATCGCCTCCGGCCTGTGCGCCTCGCTGCGCCGGCAGGGGCACGTGGTCGACCACGTCGACAACGGTGCGCACGCCGATGCTGCACTGGGCTCGACGCAGTACGCGCTGCTGGTGCTGGACCTGGGCCTGCCGCAACTGGATGGCCGCGACGTGCTGCAACGCCTGCGCCAGCGCGGCGATGGCCTGGCGGTGCTGGTGGTGACCGCACGTGACGGCCTGGCCGAGCGGGTACGCGTGCTCGACCTCGGCGCCGATGACTACCTGGTCAAGCCGTTCGCACTGGACGAATTCGAAGCCCGCGTGCGAGCACAGCTGCGCCGGGTCACCAGCAATGGTAATCCGGACCTGCGCGTCGGCCGCTTGCGCCTGGACTTGGCCGGGCACCGCGTCTGGATCGACGACCAATCACTTGAACTGACCGCACGCGAGTTCGGCCTGCTGTCGGCGCTGGCCGTTCGCGCCGAGCGCATCGTATCGCGTGCGCAGCTGGTGGAAGCGCTGTGCGACTGGGGCCAGGACCTCACCGACAACGGCCTGGACATCGCCCTGCACCGCCTGCGCCGCAAGCTGCAGCCGGGCGGCATGGGCATCCGCACCGTGCGCGGGCTGGGCTACATGCTGGAAGACGCGCAGGACGACAGCGCCCCGTGATCAGTGGACCGCCCAGCCTGCGCCGGCGCCTGCTTGCCTTCCTGGCGCTGCCGATGCTGGCCCTGCTCACTTTCAATACGATCCTGGCCTACTACGTTGCGCTGGACTACTCCAACCGCATCCACGACCGCAACCTCATCGACGACACGCACTCCTTCGCGCAGATGCTGAGCGGCATGCCGGTGACCAGCGAGCTGTCACCGCAGGCGCGCTTCCTGATCGAGTACGAGCCCGACGGCCATCGCTATTTCAACGTCGACAGCAGCCGCCAGGGGACGCTCAGCGGCAATGCAGATTTCAGTGCCTACGCGCCTTCGCAGGAATGCACCGGCGTGGACCCCACCCTGTACGATGGCATTCTCAACGGCCAGCCGGTGCGCATGGCCACCGTCTGCACGCGTGCGATGAACGATCCGCAGGACCAGCTGGCGGTGACCGTGGCCGAAAGCATGGCCGAACGACGCCAGCGCGCGCGCGAGATCCTGATGATCATCATCCCGCTGATGACCATGCTGGCGCTGGGCACTGCCGCGCTGGTCTGGTTCGGGGTGACCCATGGCCTGCGCATCCTGACCCCGCTGAGGACCCGCCTGGCACAGCGCCGCGGCGAACTGGCGCCGATCTCCGACGCCGACGTGCCGGAGGAAATCCAGCCACTGATCAGCACCATCGACGATCTGTTTGCCCGCCAGGCGGAAATGATCACCCTGCAGAACCGATTCATCGCCGACGCCGCGCACCAGCTGCGCTCCCCGTTGGCCGGCATGGCCCTGCACGTGGACCAGGCACTGGCGCATGGCGACCCGGACACGGTGCGCGAGGCACTGCAGCACATCCGCCGGCTCAACCAGCGCACCGCGCGGGTCAGCACCCAGCTGCTGGCGCTGAGCCGGGCGCAGACCGTGCCGGAGACGGTGGAGGCACTGGACCTGTGCGAACGGGTGCCGCAGTGGGTCGGTACACGCGTGCCTGAAGCGATCCGCGATGGCATCGATCTGGGTTACCGCGGCAGCCCCCAGCCGCTGCGCGTGCTCGGCAACGGTGCCCAGCTGCAGGAAGCACTGGACAACCTGATCGACAATGCGCTGCGCTATGCCGGCCGCGATGCGACCGTTACCGTCGGCGTGCACGCGCTGGATGACAACGACGTCGAACTGTACGTGGAGGACAACGGGCCCGGCGTACCCGAGGACGTGATGCCGCGGCTGGGCGAGCGCTTCTTCCGCGCCCCCGGCACCACCGCCAGCGGCACCGGCCTGGGCCTGGCCATCGCCCACGAGGCGGTGGAGCACTTCGGCGGGCGCCTGAGCTTCCTCAACCGCCCCGGCGGCGGGCTCAAGGTCGCTATCACGCTGCCGCTGCTGAAGGGCCCCTGACCCGGACCGGGGCGCTGAAAGGCTGGCGAAAATCGCGGTTGCGATCCTGACCCTCCCCACTGCCGTCCCGGAGCCGCCAGGTGACCGACTCGCACGACTTCTTCCTTCCCGGTGGCCCGCACGGCGTGCTGCTGGTCCACGGCCTGACCGGTACTCCGGCGGAGATGCGCATGCTGGGAAAGGGCCTGAACAACGCCGGCTTCACCGTACACGGCGTGCAGCTGCCCGGCCATTGCGGCACCGTGGATGACCTGCTGGCGACCACCTGGGAACAGTGGTACCAGGGCGTGGAAAATGCGGCGGCAAGCCTGCGCGGCAAGGTCGACCAGCTGTTCGTCGGTGGCCTGTCGATGGGCGCGGTGCTGTCGCTGGCACTTGCTGCTCGACGACCGGACTGGGTGTCCGGCGTCGGTGTGTATGGCGCCACGTTCCGCTACGACGGCTGGAACATACCCGCTGTCGCCCGCCTCTCGTTCCTGCTGCCGTGGTTCAAGCGCTTCAACATCGGCCGCGACCGCATGTTCATGGAAGAACCGCCGTACGGCCTGCGCGACGAGCGCCTGCGTGCGCAGGTCAGCGCCGCCATGTTGTCCGGCGACAGCGCGGCGGCCGGCCTGCCGGGCAATCCCTGGCATGCGCTGGCCGAGATGCGTGCGCTGAGCAACTGGACCCGCCGCCACCTGCACCAGGTCACCGCCCCGTGCCTGGTGATGCACGCCCGCGAAGACGACGTGGCCAGCATGGGCAATGCCGAACTGGTGATGTCGCGGGTCAGTGGCCCGAAGGAACTGGTGGTGCTGGAGGACAGCTACCACATGATCACGATCGACCGCGAACGCCGCGAGGTGATCCGCCGCAGCGCGCGCTTCTTCACCGGGATCGGTGAACACAGCGGCGTCCTCAAGGCGGTGGCCTGAGATGGGGGCACTTGCCACGCTGCTGTGGCTGGCCAATGTCGTGCTCGATACCGGTGGCCAGCTCGCCTTCAAGGCCGCCGCCAGCGACCCGCAGGAGGGCGAGGGACTGCAGCGCTGGAAGCACATGCTCAGCCGCCCCTGGCTGTGGATCGGCATCGCCTGTTACGTGCTTGAGTTCGTCGCCTGGATCGCCTTCCTGTCACTGGTTCCGCTGTCCAAGGGCGTGCTGCTGGGCTCGATCAACATCGTGGCGCTGATGATCGCCGGCCGCATCCTGTTCCGCGAGAAGCTCACGCCATTGCGGGTGACCGGAATGCTGCTGGTCACAGCAGGCGTGGCGGTGGTGGGGGCCGGCTCATGAGGCGCCTGTATGTGATCGGCTTCCCCCTGCTGATGGCCTTCGACACCCTGGCCCAGCTGTGCTTCAAGTACGCCGGTGATGCTGCGCTGCCGGTCGAGGCCAACACCACCTGGCTGCTGCGCGTGCTGTCGCAACCATGGGTGTACGGCGCCATCCTGGGCTACGTGGGTGCGTTCTTCACCTGGATGAGCCTGCTGCGGCATGCGCCGATCGGCCCGGCGTTCGCGGCCTCGCACCTGGAAGTCATCAGCGTACTGCTGCTCTCGGCGTGGCTGCTGAAAGAGCCGCTCACCCTGCACCACCTCGTCGGTGCGGTCCTGATCGTGGCCGGCATCGTCTGCCTCGGCCGCGCGGAAGCGGACGACCCGCACAGCCCCGCCGCAAGCACGCCATGAGCGCGCGGCGATGAGCCTGTTCGCGCGCGAACTGCCGCCGACGGCTGGCCTGCCGATGCAGGCCAGCGACTTCCTTCCCGGTGGCGGCGACCTGCGCGAGATCCTGGCCAAGCAGCTCGGCACACCGCCGCTGCAGCTGACCTGTTCCGGTACCCACGCGCTGCTGATCGCGCTGCGCACCCTGCGCAAGCGTGCGCCAAAGCGCGACACAGTGATCATGCCGGCCTACACCTGCCCGCTGGTGCCGATCGCGGTGCACAGCCTCGGCCTGCGCGTGCAGCCGTGCGATACCCGGCACGGCCACTTCGACTTCGATCCCGGCCAGCTCAAACGGTTGGCCGATGCGCGTACGTTGGCGATCCTGCCGACCCACCTGGGCGGGCGCATCGCCGATGTCGAACAGGCCTGCGACATCGCACGCGGCGCCGGCACCCGGGTCATCGAAGATGCCGCACAGGCGCTGGGTGCACGGGTGGGCAACAGCAGTGTCGGCCTGCGTGGCGATATCGGATTCTTCAGCCTCGCTGCAGGGAAGGGGCTGAGCCTGCACGAAGGCGGCCTGCTGGTCAGCCGCGATGACGAACTGCGCGCCGAACTGGCCGAGCATGCCGCCGAACACGTGCGCTTCAACCTGCGCTGGGAGCTGCTTCGCAGTGTGCAGCTGCTTGGCCTTGCCGCCTGCTATCGCCCCTCGCTGCTGTCGCTGGTGTACGGCAATCCGCTGCGCAGCGCACTGCAGCGTGGCGATCTGGAAGACGCGGTCGGTGACGTTTTCCCGCTGGACATCCCGCAGCACCGGGTCAGCCAGTGGCGGCAGAACGTGGGCGCCCACGCCGCACGGCGGCTGCCTGCGTTCCTGCAGGCCGGGCGCCTGCGCGCACTGCAGCTGCGCGTGCAGCTGGCACAACTGCCGGCGGTGGAGGTGGTCGATGGCCTGGCCGGTAGCGGCGGCACCTGGCCGATGCTGATGCTGCTGCTGCCCAGCCAGCGCGCGCGTGACGCCGCACTGGACACACTGTGGCCGCGCGGCCTCGGCGCCAGCCGCATGTTCATCCATGCCCTGCCCGACTACGCCTACCTGCGTGGCATCGTGCCGCAGGAGAACGTGCCCAATGCACGTGACTTCGCCGCACGCATGCTGACCCTTGGCAACAGCGCCTGGCAGACCCGTGAGGAAACCGCGGAGATCCTGCGGGCGCTGGCCGCTGCGCAGCTCTGAAACCGCGGTTTCCAGGGCATTACGCCCGTTCAGCAAGCGCGATTCCTGAACACTTTCCCCAGCCTGCGGTGCAGGCTTTCAACAGGAAAGGAACACGAAAGGCGGCCTGCCTACATTGAGCCTGCCCCGGCATCGTGCCGGACGTTTCTTTCATCGACGGACCTGCCCATGCGCTGGAGCATCCTGTGTGACTTCGACGGCACCATCAGCCTGGAAGATGTCATCGACTCGCTGCTGGAAAAGTACGGCCAGCCCGGCTGGCAGGCGCTGGAAGAGCAGTGGAAATCGGGCGCGATCGGCTCGCGTGAATGCATGCAGGGCCAGGTGCGGCTGCTGAAGCTGGACCCGGCCACGCTCGACGCACACCTGGACCAGGTGCAGATCGATCCGGGCTTCGCGGCCTTCGTCTGCCGCGCCGAACAGCTGGGCCTGCCGCTGCGCATCGTCAGCGACGGCCTGGACTACGCGATCCACCGCATCCTTGCCAACCATGGCCTGCCACCGCTGCCGGTGGTGGCCAACCACCTGCGCTGGTGCGAAGACCATTGGGAACTGGAGTCGCCCTACCAGGCCGAAGGGTGCCGCAGCGGGACCTGCAAGTGCACCTGCGCTGCGCAGGCGCGCGCCAACGAAGCCCCCCGCGTGCTGATGATCGGCGACGGCAGCTCGGACTTCTGCGTCTCTGAAGACGCCGACTTCGTGTTCGCCAAGCGCCGCCTGATCACCCATTGCACGAATGCCGGCATCGCGCATGCCGCCATCGATACCTTCCACGATGCAATCGCGCTGTTGCCGCGCCTGCTCGATGGCAGCCTGCTGCAGCCACGTCGCCTCGACGCCAGCCCGCAGCCCGCCGCACTGCCCCTGCTGCTGGCCACCGCCTGAGCACTCCCTTCCAGCCGCGCTCCCCCGTCCCCCCTTTCGAACGTCCTTCACGGAACCGAACTGCATGAACATTTTTGACAAGAACGCCGACGCGGCTGCCTCCGATGCGCAGCTGCTGGCCGACGAAGCCCGCTACAGCTCCTTCGGCGATACCGTCCACTACGTCGACCCGCCGAAGATCTTCCAGCGCGGCGAAGGCAGCTACATGTTCGACGGCGCGGGCGTGCCCTACCTCGACCTGCAGATGTGGTACTCGGCCTGCAACTTCGGCTACAGCAACAAGCGCCTGAACGATGCACTGAAGGACCAGATCGACACCCTGCCGCAGGTCGCCAGCCAGTACCTGCACCCGACCCGCGTGCAGCTGGCCAAGACCATTGCCGTGGACATGCACGAGAAGTTCGGCCTCGACGGCCGCGTGCACTTCAACGTCGGCGGCGCGCAGGCCATTGAGGACTCGCTGAAGATCGTGCGCAACGCGCGCGGCGGCAAGAGCCTGATGTTCGCCTTCGAGGGCGGCTACCACGGCCGCACCCTGGGTGCGTCGTCGATCACCTCCAGCTACCGCTACCGCCGCCGCTACGGCCACTTCGGCGAGCGCGCGATGTTCATCCCGTTCCCGTACCCCTTCCGTCGCCCGAAGGGCATGACCCCGGACGAGTACTCCGACCACTGCGTGTGGCAGTTCGAGCGGCTGTTCGAAAGCGAGTACAACGGCGTGTGGGATCCCAAGGTCGGCCAGGCCGAGTACGCCGCGTTCTACGTCGAGCCGATCCAGGGCACCGGCGGCTACGTCATCCCGCCGCGCAACTTCTTCACCGGCCTCAAGCGCGTGCTGGACAAGTACGGCATCCTGATGGTCGTCGATGAAATCCAGATGGGTTTCTGGCGCACCGGCAAGCTGTGGTCGATCGAGCACTTCGGCGTGACCCCGGACGTGCTGGTGTTCGGCAAGGCGCTGACCAACGGCCTGAACCCGCTGTCGGGCCTGTGGGCGCGCGAAGAGCTGATCAACCCGACCGTGTTCCCGCCGGGCTCCACCCACTCCACCTTCAACTCCAATCCGCTGGGCACCCGCCTCGGCCTGGAAGTGCTGAAGCTGGGCAAGGAAATGGATTACGAGCGCACCGTGCCGGAGAAGGGAGCGTACTTCCTCGACGGCCTGCGTGGCCTGCAGAAGCGTCACCCGGAGATCGGCGACGTCGACGGCCTGGGCCTGGCGCTGCGTGCGGAAATCTGCCAGGCCGACGGCTACACCCCGAACAAGGAGCTGCTGGACCGCATGGTCGACATCGGCCTGGCCGGTGACCTCCTGCACGACGGCAAGCGCATGGGCCTCGTGCTCGACGTGGGTGGCTGGTACAAGAACGTGATCACCTTCGCGCCGTCGCTGGACATCAGCTACGAAGAGATCGGCCTGGCGATCACCCTGCTCGACCAGGCGCTGACCAAGGCCAAGGGCTGAGGTCGATGCGCTGCCGGTTCCCGTGCCGATGGAGATGACGTCACGCGCATCCAGCACCGCGCTGGAACCGGCCGCGCTGCTGGAGGGCTTCCTGGCCCACCCGCCGCTTGGATTCGAGGCAGGCCTGCTCCCCAGCGGCCTGCCGACCTTCCGTGCGCCGCTCGACCTGACCACCACGATGGACGACGACCTGCGCGGCAAGCTGCTTGGCTTGCCGCTGTCGCGCCTGTGGCGGCCGTGGATCACCTGGAAGACGCGCTTCGTCGGTGCCACCAGCACCGAGTATACCCCGCTGCCGGCACACGTCGCGCCGGAGGCACTGGCCGAGGACGTGACGCGTCACGCGATCGGCGATACCCGGCTGCTGGTGGTGAAGGATCTGGCCATCGATTCACCGTTGCTGGACGACGCGGCCAATGCGCACAGCGCTACCTTCCTGCAGGCATTGCTGGCGCGCGGCTTCGTTGAACTGGAAGGCATGCCACTGGCCTGGGTGGCGATCGATTTCGATTCGATCGATGGCTATCTCGGCCGCCTGTCGTCCTCGCGCCGCAAGAACATCCGGCGCAAGCTGCGCTCGCGCGGTGAGCTGCAGATCGACTGCATCGCCACCGGTGATCCGGCCCTGGCCGACCCACAGCTGCAGGCCGAACTGTATGCGCTGTACCTGGGCGTGTATGCGCAGAGCGCGGTGCATTTCGACCAGCTCGACCTGCCCTACTTCCAATACCTGTTGGCCGACAGCCAGGGCCAGGGCCGCATGTTCCTGTACCGCCACCAGGGTCTGCTGATCGGCTGGAACCTGTGCTACATCCACGCCGGAAAGCTGGTGGACAAGTACATCGGCCTGGCCTACCCGCAATCACGCGAGCACAACCTGTACGCGGTCAGCTGGATGCACAACATCGAGTACGCCCTGCAGCACGGCCTGAGCCACTACGTGGCCGGCTGGACCGACTCGCGCATCAAGGCCGAACTGGGTGCGCGCTTCACCTCCACCCGGCATGCGATCCATGCCCGTTCCCCGCTGCTGCGTGCCGCCCTTCGCAGGCTGGCCCCGTACCTGCAGGGCGAACCTGATGGAGGCGGTTGAACGATGCCGGTGCGTTCGCCGCTGATCCTGGACCTGGACGGTGGCGTGCTGCCGCTGCCCCGGGCGCAGATCCTGGCCCTGCCGCAGTGGCACGACCCGCTGCGCTTCGCCTGCAGCAATGCCACCCTGGACCGTTTCGCCGCCGAAGTGCTGGCACCGCTGCCCGCGCAGCTCGGCACGGTCATGCTCGGCAGTGGTGACTTCCACCATCTCAGCCTGCCGCTGCTGCGCCGCATGCATGGGCAGGCGCCATTCCAGCTGGTCGTGCTGGACAACCATCCGGACAACATGCGTTTCCCGTTCGGCATGCACTGCGGCTCGTGGGTAAACGCCGCCAGCAAGCTACCGCAGATCTCGCACATCCATGTGCTCGGCGTCACCTCCAGGGACATCGGCCTCGGTCATGCCTGGGAGAACCACTGGCGACCGCTGATGTGCGGTCGCCTGACCTACTGGTGCATGGATGTGGACGTGGGCTGGGGCCATCGCCTCGGCATGGGCCACGCCTTCCGCCGTTTCGAGCATCCCGAGGCCCTGGTCGCCGCGTTCGCCGCCGAGCAGGCCACGTCACCGCAGCCGACCTATCTGTCGATCGACAAGGATGTGTTCGCCGAGGACGTTGCGCGCAGCAACTGGGACCAGGGCCGCTTCCAGCTGGAACACGCGCTGGTGGTGATCGAAGCACTGCGCGCCGGTGGCCTGGTCGGCAGTGACATCACCGGCGAAGTGTCGCTGGCCCACTACCGCAGCCGCTTCAAGCGCTGGCTGTCCTCGCTGGATGGCCAGCCCGACATCCGTGTCGATGACCTGCCCGCGTGGCAGGCGCGGCACCAGCAGGTGAACCGCGAGCTGCTGGCGGCTATGGCTTCGGTGCCAACCGCCTGCTGACCGCGTCCGGTTGTGCCGGCCGCTGGCCGGCGTAGCTCCGGTAGTGCCGGCCGCTGGCCGGCAACCTCGTTGTTCCCGGGCGCATGCGGATGCCGGCCAGCGGCCGGCACTACACTGGACTTCCGCCCCGGAGCCGCCGCGATGCCCCAGACCGTCATCCCGCAACTGCGCATGCACCACGCCGATACCACCCTGCCGTTCTACGTGCAGGGACTGGGTTTCGTAGTCGACTGGGAACACCGCTTCGAACCAGGCTTCCCACTGTTCGCCCAGCTCACCCGCGACGGCCAGACGATCTTCCTCACCGAGCACAGCGGCGACTGTGAGGTCGGCGGCGCGGTGTACTTGATCGTCGAGGACGTAGACGCGCTGCACCGCGCCTTCAGCGCCGCGGGTGTCCCCATCGAACAGCCGCCGCATGACACCGAATGGGGCAGCCGCGAGATGCGGCTGCGTGACCCCGACGGCAACCGCCTGCGCTTTGCCACCCACCTGGACTGAACGACGCCGGCTTGAGACGGATATACGAAACGTATACGCTTCGTATCTTCCCAGCTCCAGGACCGCCCATGGGCATCGTCAACATCGATGACACCCTGCACGACCAGCTGCGCCGTGCCTGCACCGTTTCCAGCCGCTCGATCAACGCCCAGGCCAACTTCTGGATCCGGGTCGGCATGCTGTGCGAAATGAACCCGACGCTGAGTTTCCAGGACATCGTCGCCAGTGAACTGCGCGCGGCCGGGGTGCAGCCGCCGCTGCTGGCGCCAGGTCAGGCCTGAGTCCATGGGCATCATCAAACGGCCGGAAGAAGTTGAGCTGATGGCCGAATCGGGTCGCCTGCTGGCCCAGGTGTTCGCCGCACTCGACCAGCTGCCGCTGCAGGGCCGCAGCACGATGGAGATCAACGATTTCGTAGAACGCATGATCGTCGACGAGCTGCAGGCGCGGCCGGCCAGCAAGGGCCAGTACGGCTTCCCGTACGTGCTCAATACCTCGATCGACAACGTCATCTGCCACGGCGTGCCCAGCACCACCGACGTGCTGCGCAGCGGCCAGATCGTCAACCTCGACATCACCCTGGAGAAGAACGGCTACATCGCCGACTCCAGCACCACCTACCTGGTCGGTGAGGTCGACTACGCCGCGCGCAGGCTGGTGCAGACCGCCTACCAGGCGATGTGGAAAGGCATCGCTGCGGTGCGCCCCGGCGCGCGCCTGGGCGATATCGGCCACGCCATCGCCCGCCACGCGCGCAGCCACGGCTACAGCGTGGTGAAGGAATACTGCGGCCATGGCATCGGCCAGGAAATGCACGAAGAACCGCAGATCCTGCACTACGGCCATCCCAACACCGGCAGGGTGCTGGAAGAAGGCATGGTGTTCACCATCGAGCCGATGCTCAACCAGGGCAAGCCGGCCATCCGCCAGCAGCCGGACGAATGGCCGGTCTACACCCGCGACGGCAAGCTGTCGGCGCAGTTCGAGCACACGGTGGCGGTCACCCGCAACGGTGTGCGCGTACTGACCCTGCGCCCCGGCGAAGCGCCATTGTGCGCGGTGGACGCGGCCTAGAGCGGACGCAACAGCAACAGTGTCGCCAGGCAGAACATGAAGACCGCCACGGCGGCATCCAGCACCCGCCAGGCACCTGGCTTGCGGAACACTGGCTGCAACAGGCGCGCGCCATAGCCCAGAGAACAGAACCAGGCCACGCTGGCCAGACACGCCCCGGCGGCGAAGGCCCAGCGCAGGTCACCCGGGTAGCGCGTGGACAGACTGCCCAGCAGCACCACGGTATCCAGGTAGACGTGCGGATTGAGCAGGGTGAAGGCCAGGCAGGTCAGCAGCACCTGGCGCGCGCTGCCGCCCTGCGCCTCGGCCGCGGCCAGTGCACTGCCTCCGCGCCGCGCGCGCAGCCCTGCCCGCAGGCCATACCACAGCAGGAACGCGGCGCCACCGAAGCGCAGCCCCTGCAGCAGCAGCGGCCACTGCAGCACCAGCGCGCCCATGCCGCCGACGCCGGCCAGTATCAGCGCGATGTCCGCGCCGGCACAGGCAGCCACCACCGTTCCGACATGCCGACGCTGCAACCCTTGTCGCAGCACGAAGGCATTCTGTGCGCCGATGGCGATGATCAGGCCGGCACCCGCGAACAGGCCGGCGGCAATGGCGGCGATCCACATCAGGAAGGCCCAGGCAGCGAGGGGACGCGCAGGGTGCGGCCAATTGCCCTGTTTAGACAATCTGATTTTTCTTTATCCTGTGCAGGAAAACTGAAGAGGCGACGGCATGGACCTGGTACATCCGCAGCTGGCCGCATTCGCTGCGGTGCTGGAAGAAGGCAGCTTCGAGGCCGCGGCACACCGCCTGTCGATCAGCCCGTCGGCACTATCGCAGCGGGTCAAGGCGCTGGAAGACCGCCTCGGCCAGGTACTGGTGGTGCGCCAGGCACCCTGCCGACCGACCGCTGCGGGGGAAGCACTGCTGCGCCGGGTACGGCCGATGCAGGCACTGGAAGCCGAGGCGCTGGCCGAGCTGCTGCCCGAGCGTGGCAACGACGCTGCGCGTACGCCCATCCCCCTGGCGGTCAACGACGACTCGCTTGACACCTGGTTCGTGCCGGCCATCGCCGACCTGCACCAGCGCCATGGCTACCTGTTCGACCTGCGCATGGACGACCAGGACCACACCCTGCAACTGCTGCGCGATGGCAGCGTGCTCGGCGCGGTCACCGCCGAAAGCCAGCCGGTGAAGGGCTGCAACGTGTACCCGCTCGGCGCCATGCGTTACCACGCGATCGCTTCGCCCGGCTTCGCCCGCCAGTACTTCAACGATGGCATGCAGGCCGCGGCCCTGGCGCGCGCACCGATGCTGGTGTTCAACCGCAAAGATGAACTGCAATGGCGCTTCGTGCGGCGCCTGACCCGCGCGCGCCTGCAGCCGCCGCTACACTACCTGCCCTCCTCCACCGGTTTCGTCGAAGCCGCCGCGTGCGGACTCGGCTGGGGCATGGCCCCGGAAACCCTGGTCGCCCCCGCCGTGTGCGCTGGCCGCGTGGTGGTCCTGGAACCCCGCCGCTGGCTCGATGTGCCGCTGTACTGGCAGCATGCCGCCGTGCGCTCAAGCACGCTGCAGCACATCACCCAGGCGCTGCGCACTGCGGCCAGCGGCACCCTTCGTTGAGGACGAAACGATGATCGCAGACCCGGGCTTCACGCCGCGCGCACTACCGTTTGCGCACTTCTTTACCACTGGGACGGCATGGGCGTGATCGGCCGACGTACAAGGATGCACCGCGCGAAGGCCGCGCTGGCGCTGGCAGCCTGCCTGCCATTCGCTGCCCCCGCGCAGCCCACCAGCGACGCCCCCGCATTGGACTGGGAACAGGCACGGCAACGCCTGGAGCAGGTCTCCGATGCGCTGGCGGCCGCTGATGCAGCGGTACGCAACAAGCAGGACCTGCAGGACGCCACGCGCCTGCTGCGCCTGCCGGAGATCACCGGCGAAGTGCGCCGCCTGCAGTTCCAGAAGACCCTGACCCTGCCACTGGGTTCGCTGGCGCCGGTGGCTGAAGCCTTCGGTATCGATTCGCCACTGTCGTTCACCGAGCGCGACTGGCGTACACGCCCGGTAGTGACCGCGGTGCTGCCGCTGTACACCGGCGGCGTGATCCCGGCCGCGCAACGTGCGGCCAGCGCCGCCCATGAGCAGGCCAACGCCGAGCGCGAGGCACAGCGCCAATCATTGACCGTGCAGCTGGCCCAGGCCTACTTCGGCCAGCGCCTGGCCGAGCAGGCGGTGGACGTGCGCCGCGACGTGCGCGACGGCCTCAACCGCCACCTGTCCGATGCCGAAAAGCTCGAACGCGAGGGCTTCGCCACCCGCGCCCAGCGCCTGCAGGCCACCGTGGCCCGCGACAAGGCCGAGCGCGAGTATCAGAAGACGGTGAATGACCTGGCCACGCTGAAGGCCGCGCTGTCCACGCTGCTGCGCAGTGGCGGCGAGGTGCAGCCGGTGTCGCCGCTGTTCGTGCAGCGCGTGCCGCTGGAACCGGTGACCAGCTTCGAGCGCACGGCGCAGGCGCGCCAGCCGCAGATCGCGCGCTTGCGCGCGATGGTGGCGCAGGCCGAACAGGGCGTGCGCGTGCAGCAGGCCAAGCTGAAGCCGCAGATCTTCGCCTTCGGCCAATATGACTTCCGTCGCCGCGACGAGATGCTGACCGACCCGGACTGGGCGTTCGGCATCGGGCTGAAGTACACCTTCCTGTCACCGAACTCGCGGCCGGCGCAGATCAGCGCCGCGCGTGCACAACAGGACCAGGCCGAAGCCGGCCTGCGCGAGGCCGAGAACCAGGTCGCACTGGGTGTGCGCAAGGCCTGGAACGAACTGGAAACCGCGCGCCAGCAGTTCGTGCTGCTCGACAGCAGCATCGCCCAGGCACAGGAAAACCTGCGCCTGCAGGAGCTGGCATTCCGCGAAGGCCAGGCCACCTCGCTGGATGTGATCGATGCGCGGCTCGGCCTGGGCGGCGCCCGTGTCGAGCGCGCACAGGCCGCCTACCAATACGACATTGCGCTGGCACAGTTGCTGGAGATCAGTGGACAGATGGACCGTTTCGAAGAATTCCGGCGGCGTGCGGACGAGGTGATCGACCATGAGTGACGTGCTGCACGACGATGCGACGACGCCCCCCGGCAAGCGACGGCTGGGACCGATCCTGCTGGTGGTCCTCCTGGTCGCGGTGGTGCTGGGCCTGTGGCTGGCCTGGCGCAGCCCGGCCGACCAGATCCAGGGCATGGCCGATGCGGATACGATCAACGTGGCCGCCAAGATCACCGCGCGCGTGGCCGAGCTGAAGGTGCGCGAGGGCGATCGCGTGCAGCCCGGGCAGGTGCTGTTCCTGCTCGACAGCCCCGAAGTGGCCGCCAAGGAACAGCAGGCGCACGGCGCATTGGCGGCTGCGCAGGCGGTGGCCGACAAGGCCGACGAAGGCGCGCGCAGCGAAGACATCCGCGCCGCCGAAGCGAACTGGAAGCGCGCCGAAGCCGGCGCGGCACTGGCCGAAGCCACCTACCGGCGCGTGCAGAACCTGTTCAACGAAGGGGTGATGACCCGGCAGAAGCGCGATGAAGCGCATGCCCAGGCCACCAGTTCGCGCGAACTGGCCCGCGCCGCCCGCGCGCAGTACGACATGGCATTGGCCGGCGCCCGAGAGCAGGACAAGCGCGCCGCGCAGGGCCAGGTGCAGCAGGCGCAGGGCGCGGTGGCCGAAGTCAACGCGGCGCGTGCCGAAGTGGA
The DNA here is from genome assembly GCF_059370315.1 of Stenotrophomonas sp. YJH_SMC_46. Taxonomy (NCBI): domain Bacteria; kingdom Pseudomonadati; phylum Pseudomonadota; class Gammaproteobacteria; order Lysobacterales; family Lysobacteraceae; genus Stenotrophomonas; species Stenotrophomonas sp. YJH_SMC_46. The sequence goes on along the minus strand of NZ_JCAFTO010000003.1, from coordinate 115,678 downwards.
GGGACGCGCGCCGGTGGCGGGCGAGATCAACAAGCGCATGGCCGACCCGGGCGAGCTGGTGCCGGCCGGCTATCCGGTGTTCACCCTGGTCGACATCGACCGCATGTGGGTCGCCATGAACCTGCGCGAATCGCAGATGCAGGGCCTGAAGGTCGGCAGCAAGCTGCAGGGCAGCGTGCCGGCGCTCGGCCTGGACGGCGAATTCGAGGTCTACTTCATCAATCCGGCCGGTGACTATGCAACCTGGCGTACCACCCGCCAGTCGTCCGGCTATGACGTCCGCAGCTTCGAGGTGCGGGTGCGCCCGGTACGCCGCATCGAGGGCTTCCGCCCCGGCATGAGCGTGCTGTTCGCATGGCCCCAGCACTGAGCCCGGACCGCAACGGCTTCGCCGCTTCGTGGCGACGCGAGCTGCAGTCGCTGCGCGGCAACCGTGCCGACCTGCTGCTGGTCACCTTGCTGCCACTACTGATGCTGGTAGTGATGGCATGGATGTTCACGCCGTCGGTGATGCGCGACATCCCGATTGCTGTGGTTGACCTTGACCACAGCAGTGACAGCCGCCTGCTGCTGCGCATGCTCGACGCCAGTCCCGGCGTACGCGTCGCCAGCCAGCCAGCGGACATGGAAGACGCACGTTCGCAGCTGCGCCGCCTGGATGTATTCGCCATCGTGCTGGTGCCGCGCGACGTCACCCGCCAAGCGCTGCGCGGCCGCCAGGGCACGGTGTTCGCCTATTACAACGCCACGTACATGACCACCGGCCAGTCGGCGGCGCGCGACATCGGCGAGGCGGTTTCCGCATGGAATGCACGCCTGCTGCGCGAGCGCATTGGCCTGCAGGTCGGCCCGGGCAAGCTGCGTGCGGCGCCGATCGCTGTGCAGTCGGACATCCTCTACAACCCGGCACGCAGCTACGAGCTGTTCCTGCTGCCGCTGATCTTCCCGGCGGTGCTGTCACTGGTACTGGCACTTGCGGTGGCCGGCAGCCTCGGCCGCGAGGTCCGCGATGGCACCCTGCCCGCCTGGCTGGGCCGCACGCCGTGGTCGGCGATTGCCGGCAAGGTCGCGCCGTACCTCCTGCTGTTCTCGCTGTATGGCGCGCTCGGCATCGGTTACCTGGCATGGCTGCGTGGCGACGGCGTGGCCGGCAGCGTACTTCTGCTGCTGCTCGCGCAGCCGTTGTTCTACCTGGCCACCGCCGCCTACGCGCTGTTCTTCGTCGGCGTCACCCGCGACATGGGCACCGCACTGTCCGCGGTGGGCCTCAGCATCGGCACCGCACTGGCGTTCTCCAGCGCCACGTTCCCGGTGCTGGACGGGCCGTTGTTCACCCGCATCTGGCATCAGCTGCTGCCATTGAGCGCCTACATCAAGCTGCAGACCCAACAGCAGTTCATCGGCTCGCCGCTGCAGGTTTCGGCATGGCCGCTGGCTACGCTGCTATTGATGACGGTGGTGGCCGGGGGCATCGGCGGGCTGCGCCTGATCGCCTTTGCGCGTACCCCAGAAGCCGCACAGCCGGCGGGGGGCGACGCATGAGCGTACTCTGGCGCAGCCTCCGGCAGACCCTGATGGCGGTCCTGTGCGACCGCTACGCGATCGTGGTGATGGTCGGTGCAGTGATCCTGTACTCGTTCTTCTATCCGGCCGCCTACCGGCACCAGGTGGCCGGCAACCTGCCGGTGCTGGTGGTGGACGAAGACCACAGCGCGACCAGCCGCGAGCTGCTGCGCAAGCTCGACGCACTGCGCGTTGCGCGCGTGGTCGGGCAACCGGCGGACGTCGACAGCGCACGCCGGCAGCTGGAAGCCGGCCAGGCCGAGGGGATCGTCGTGATCCCGGCCAATCTGGAGCGCGACATCCTGCGCGGCCATCCAGCCAAGCTGGTACTGCTTGGCAACGGCGCCTACCTGGGCCGCGCCAGCTGGGTGCTGGGCAGCGTAGCTGACGCGCTGGGTGCGTTCGGGCGTGATGCCGTGGTCGGCCAGGCCGCCTTCATGGGTGCACCCCAGGCCCTGCCGGTCACGCTTGTGCAGCGTCCGCTGCACAACACCCAGGAAGGCTATGGCAGCGCGATCGTGCCCGGGGTGGCCGAGCTGATCGTGCACCAGACGCTGTTGATGGGCATCGGCGTTCTGCTCGGCGGCCGCCGCCTCGCACTGGGCCGGCGCCTGCGCTTCGACCTGCCGACGCTGGCCGGCATGGCGTTGGGCTTCGGCCTGATCGGACTGTTCGGCCTGTTCTGGTACGCCGGTTTCACTGCCTGGGCGCAGGACTACCCGCGCGGCGGCAACCCGATAGGCCAGCTGCTGGGCGGCACCTTGTTCATCGCCGTCACCGTGGCCTTCGGCCTGTTGGTCGGCAGCTTCTTCCGCACCCGCGAGCGCGCCTTCCAGTACATCGTCGCCACCTCGATCCCGCTGTTTTTCCTGGCCAACCTGTCGTGGCCGGCGGTGATGACGCCGCAACCGCTGGTCTGGCTGGCACAGCTGCTGCCCACCACCTCGGGCATCAACCTGATGGTGCGCCTGAACCAGATGGATGCCCGCCTGACCGACGTCAGCCACGAACTGATCACCCTCACCCTTCTGCTGCTGCTTTACGGCAGCCTCGCCGCCTGGCGCCTCCTGGCCCGAAAAGGGGACGGAGGGGATTAAGTCGCAGGCAACCTGTTCAAGGGCCGCGGCATGGCCGCTTCGAGCCGACGCTCAGGGATCCGGGGCGTACCAGAACGGGATGCGGAACGCGCGACGCCGTCCGCCCCCGCGCTCGCCGCCTGTGGCATTCCACACCAGTTCCAGGTCATGGCGTCCGGGCGCGAGGCCGCGGGTAGGCAGGTACCCCACCAGGCCACGCATATCCAGGTCGCGCCGCTCCATGGGCACGAAGCCATGCAGGTCGACCGGGGTGCCGTCCAGCTTGACCTGCCAGAGCCGGGAAAGGCACTCCACTGCGGCGTTGGCGGCCTGTTGCCCGGAGGCTTCATTGTGCGCGTCCGGAAGTGCGGTGCAATGCTGGCGCGCCAGCGGATTGTCGCGTTGCGGGCGATGCGGAATGAACACGCGAAGCTGCCCACCGCTGATCGTGTCCGACGGGATCATCGGGTACGGCAGCAGCTGGTCATGCGCCGAACGCATCGATTCGTAATGCGCACTCAGCATGCCGTGCTCAACCGCCGCTTCCGTGACGATCTGGTACCGGTTGAACAGCGAGAACTTCAACGACGCCATCACCTGCACGGCGGCCAGCAGCATCGCTACCAGCACCGCGAACAGGTAGGCCGCCATGAACGAGCGCGAGCGCAGGTTGCTCTGCATGGTCAGCTGCATGGTCTGCATCAGGCGCAACAGCGGAACCCGTTGCAGGGCCGCCAGCATGCCCTGCAGGAGTCGCTGCGGTCGCTCATGGGGCTGCCCGCGCGCCTGCCGCCGCGCCACGATCTTTTCCAGGATCCCGGGGGTAACAGCCAGCGTCAACAGTGCGGCCAGCACGCTGCACAGGGCGAGCATGGCGACATGATCGGCGCCACCTGACAGCGCGCCGATCACCATCGACACACCGAGCGTCAGGACGGCCAACACCAGCGTGCCCGCCAATGTCTGTACGGCAAGCAGGGTGGTCGAGAACAGCATCGTCGCCAGCCGGTCGGCCCGTTCGATGCTGCCATCGAGGCCTCCGTCCCGGGCCTGCAGGAAAGCGCGCGTGACCGCCCCCATTCTTGGCAGGCGCGCCCAGTCAATGCCATCGGGGAAATGCGACCGGAGGCCGATCAGCCCGATCCAGTAGCCGCGCACCGTGAGGTGGATGATCAAGGCGACTGCCAGCACATAGCACATGCCGACACTGATGCTGAAACCGAACCAGAGCATCTGGAAGTACATACCTTCGGTGTGCAGGCTGCTGCGCGCCCAGGCGTCGAACAGATAGCCCGGCACGGCCAGCAGCGCGAACGCCAGCAGGCCCGAAATGAACAGCTCGAGTTCATCGGTGCGATCACGCACCCGTTGGGGATGGGCGGTCGCTTCCGCTATCGGGTCATGCCCGGCGAGCGGTGCCGGTTGGGGAGCTGGAGCCGATTCGTTCACTGGACGTTCATCCGTTGAGTCGGCGCAGTATAGGCATGACGCCAGATTCAGCGATACGGGTCCGGAACGACGAACGCCGGCGCGGGGCCGGCGTTCGAATATTGCGATGTGGAAGGGCCGAACAGGTGTGGCAGCGACCGATCAACGATAGACGCGTTCGCAGCGGCGCTCGACGACGCGGTCGCCGTTCTTCTGCTGGCTGTTGCCCTGGATCTGGCGACCAGCCGCACCACCGGCCACGGCGCCCGCCACGGTGGCGAGCTTCTTGCCGTTGCCGCCGCCCACCTGGTTGCCCAGCAGGCCGCCGATTACCGCGCCGGTTGCCGTACCGGCAATGCGGTTCGGATCGCGCGAGTTGCGCTGCACTTCCACGTTCTTGCAGACCACGCGGCTACCGTCGTTGAACCTGCGCCCCTCATCACGCGGGCCGTAAGTCTGCGCGCCGGCCACCGACGAGGCCGCCAGCAGGGTACCCAGCACAAGCAATCGGGTCGAGGTCTTCATGGCCATCTCCTGAGTTCCGGTACGGGGCCAGTGTCCCCCAGCGGTTGGCAACCGGAAGTGAAATGGGCGTGCCCCCAACCTCGCCGGCCATCGCGCGTTCAGGGAAAAAATCCGCGCCCATCACGGTCAACGATCGTGATGGGCGCCGTCTCCCTGCCGGCATGCGCTGTTGCTAGAACTCTTCCCAGCCGCCCGCGTTCGCAGCCAGCGTCGGCTCGATGCGTGGTACCAGTACCCCCGGCCGGCGTACCGGAGTCACTTTCGCCGCGACCGCGGCCAGGACCGGGCGCACGGCTGCGGCCGTGGTTGCCGCACTGATGCGGAACACCGAAACCGCTTCGGCCAGCAGATTGGCCTGCTCCTCCATGGAACGAGCCGCGGCGCTGGCCTCTTCCACCAGCGCCGCGTTCTGCTGCGTGGTCTCGTCCATCTGCACCACCGCCTGGTTGACCTGTTCAATGCCCGAGCTCTGCTCCTGCGATGCGGCAGATATCTCGGCCATGATGTCGGTCACCCGCTGCACCGAGGCCACCACCTCGCCCATGGTGGTGCCAGCCTGGCGGACCAGCGCCGAGCCGTCGGCGACCTTGCCAACCGAATCCTCGATCAGGCCCTTGATTTCCTTGGCCGCACCCGCCGAGCGCTGAGCCAGTGTGCGCACCTCGCTGGCCACCACCGCAAAGCCCCTGCCCTGTTCACCAGCTCGCGCGGCTTCCACCGCCGCGTTCAACGCCAGGATGTTGGTCTGGAAAGCAATGCCATCGATGACCGAGATGATCTCAGCGATCTTTTTCGACGAGGCCTCGATCGCCGACATCGTGGTGACTACCTGGCCGACCACCTCGCCGCCCTGCGAAGCGACACCGTGCGCGCCGATCGCGAGTTGATTGGCCTGGCGTGCGTGCTCGGCATTCTGCTTCACGGTGGAGGTCAGTTCCTCCATCGACGCCGCAGTCTCTTCCAGGTTCGCCGCCTGCTGCTCGGTGCGCCGCGACAGGTCGGTGTTGCCCGCGGCGATCTCGCCTGCCGTCAAGTTGATGCTGGACGCGCTGGCCTGGATGCGGCCGACGATCTGCGTGAGCTGGTCGACGGTGGCGTTGCAGTCATCGCGCATCCGGGCGAACACGCCGTGGAAGTCCCCCTGCATGCGCACGGTCAGGTCACCGCGCGAGATGGACTGCAACAGGCTCGATACCTGCACCAGGTTCTCGTCGGTGGTCTGCATCAGCCGGTTGAGCCCGGCCACCATGTCGTGGAAATCGTGAGCGAAGCGCTGCTCGTCACCGCGCAGGCTGAAGTCCCCCGCCGCTGCTGCCGTCGCCAGCCTGCGGATCTCACCGTTGATCGCTGACAGGCTGGCCTTGGTCTCGTCCATCGCCTGGGTGATCGCGGCCTTCTCGCCCGGCAGAGGATCCATGTCTACCGATAGATCGCCCCGGGCGTAGTGCTTCATTACTTCGATCAACCGGTTCTGCACCTGCACATGCGAGCCGACCAGCGCATTGGTCTCGTGCACCATGCGCCCGTAGTCACCGGGGAAGGCGCTCTCATCCATGCGATAGCTGAGGCTGCCCGCATCGTGCTGGCGAGCCAGTTCCCCCTGCGCCGCCATCACAGACTGCAATTGCGCCTGCATGCGCTGCATCGACCTGAGCAGCTGCGTCACCTCATCGTTGCCGGAGGCGTCGATGCTGCTGTCCAGCCGCCCGTTGGCGATGCCATCGGCGAGCTTCACGGCTCCCTCCAGCGGCCGGGTCAGGCTGCGGGTGATGGCCCATGCGGCCAGCGAGCCGAGTATCAGGCTCAGCACGCCGAACACGATCGACAAGGTGCCGGTCCACGCCTCGGTCGCGCGGTAGTCCTCGCGGCTGCGCGCCGTCAGCACCTCCTGGTGCCGCAGCAGGGTGGAGATCGCCTCGTTCCAGGCCGTCGCCAGGCCCTGCTCGGCAAGCAGCTCCTTGGCTGCACCGTCGAAATCGCCGGCCTTCATGCGCTCATGCAGTTGCCGGGTGGACGCGTCGGTGGCCTTGCGTGCCGCGTCGATCCGCGCGACCAGCGTATCGCCGGTGGCATCACGCGGAATCTTGATGTACTTGGCCCATATGGCGTCGTACGCCTGCGACAGCTCCTGCGCCTTCCGATAATCCCTGTCGAAATCCTCACCTCGCTTGATCACCATCAGCCGGCGCTGCATCAGCACCGCATTGTTGGTATCCAGCATCTCGTTCAACAACCGCATTTTCACCATGTTGACGTCCACCACTTTCTCGAACTGGGTGGACTTCAGGTGATTTCCGTACAGCGCCAGGCCGACGATGGCGACGATGAACAGCAGCAGCAAACCAAACCCGGCGCCCAGCCGGGATCCCACTCGGAGGTTGCGTAAGGCGAGCATCTCAGTTCCCTTGATCAATGGCCGTACGGTCGATGGCGGCGCAGGCAGGGGAAACTTTATGGGCCGATATTATTGTATCGATCCAGATATCCTGAAATGTGCGGGCTGTTGTGAAAACCGCGCACCGGCAAATTCCTGCAGCCGCGCATTGCAAACGTGCATCGGACCACCCAATATTCGACCTGAATGCGGGTTATTCATTTTGCGAGCCGGTGACGGCGCATGGAGAACGAGTAGCCAGCATTAACTTGGGCTGCGAAGAAGCCACCAGAGGCATGTGCCACGCTTCCTTCCGCCTCTGGCCTGGGAAAGAACGTTCGATACTTTCTCGAGAAAGCCCCATGAACTCGCGCTCAGTATCGGTGTTTCTCCGGAGTAGTCCCTGGCATCCATGACCGATGCAGAAGATGCATGGCGGCGTGGCGTCCGCCCACTGCAGAGCAAGCCACCACGTAGCCAGTGCAATGATTCGCATCGTCGCTGGCCCTCTACGCATCCTTCGACGTCCGTCGTGACCTGTGGCAAAGGCGCACCGCGATGCCATATGGCATTCAGCCCGGACCGACCGCGCAAAGCTCTCTCGTGCTGGGCCATCAACAACAGCGCGGACCACGCTACAGTCGGCGCATGACCCTCGTCCTGCAGATTGAAGGCGCCGCCATTGATGACATCGCCAGCCTTTACACGGAGATCAACCGCGTGTTCATGGCCGGCGAGGCATGGCAGCTCGGGCCGAGCCTGGACGCACTGGACGACCTGCTGCATGGCGGCTATGGCGCACTGGCTGGCCACGCGCAGGCCACGCTGATCTGGCGCGATATCGCCCACAGCCGTTCGGCGCTGGGCGTGGAGGCGACCTGCCAGTGGCTGCAGGCCAAGCTGGACGCACCAGGCAGCTTCAACGCGCGGGCGATCGCCCGCCGGCTGCAGGCGGTGCGACAGGGCGAGGGCCCGACCTACTTCGAGATCGTCATGCAGATCTTCGACAGCCATCGGCAGATCACCCTGGTCCCGGCCTGAACCCTTTTTCGTGCCGCACCGGCCTGCCACCAGTGGCGGCAGCCCTGCGCCCCAGCAGTTACCATGGACGGCCCTGTACCGGCTCCGCTGCCGCCGCCCTCCGGCGCGGCCGGACGCCCCGATTCACGAGTCCCATGTCCAAAGACAAGTCCGCCGAACATACCCCGTTGATGAAGCAGTTCTTCGCAGCCAAGTCCGAGTATCCGGACCTGCTGCTGTTCTTCCGCATGGGCGATTTCTACGAGCTGTTCTACGACGACGCGCGCAAGGCCGCGCGCCTGCTCGACATCACCCTGACCCAGCGTGGCAGTTCCGGTGGCGCACCGATCCCGATGGCCGGCGTGCCGGTGCACGCGTACGAAGGCTACCTGGCACGGCTGGTGGCGCTGGGCGAGTCGGTGGCGATCTGCGAGCAGATCGGCGATCCCGCGCTGGCCAAGGGCCTGGTCGAGCGCAAGGTGGTGCGTATCGTCACCCCCGGCACGGTCACCGACGAGGCGCTGCTGGATGAGCGCCGCGACACCCTGCTGATGGCCCTGTCGCGCAGCAAGCAGGGCTATGGCCTGGCCTGGGCCGACCTGGCCGGCGGCCGCTTCCTGGTCAACGAAGTGGAAACCGACGACGCTCTGGAAGCCGAACTGGCCCGCCTGGAACCGGCCGAGCTGCTGGTGCCGGACGAGGAGAACTGGCCGGAGTTCCTGCGCCAGCGCACCGGGGTGCGCCGCCGCGCACCGTGGCTGTTCGACGCCGACAGCGGCCGCCGCCAGCTGCTGGCGTTTTTCAAGCTGCATGACCTGAGCGGCTTCGGCATCGATGACAAGCCGCGCGCGACCGCAGCCGCGGGCGCCCTGCTCGGCTATGTCGAGGAGACCCAGAAGCAGCGCCTGCCGCACCTGACCTCCATCGCGATGGAGACTGCCGGCGAGGCGATCGCGATGAACGCCGCCACCCGCCGCCATCTGGAACTGGATACGCGTGTTGATGGCGACACCCGCAATACGCTGCTGGGCGTGCTCGACAGCACGGTGACGCCGATGGGCGGCCGCCTGCTGCGCCGCTGGCTGCACCGTCCGCTGCGCCTGCGCGAGGTGCTGGTGCAGCGCCACCATGCGGTGGAAACCCTGATCGATCGCGGCGCGGACGCCGACATCCGCGAGCAGTTCCGCCGCCTGGGCGACCTGGAACGCATCCTCACCCGCGTTGCGCTGCGCTCGGCGCGCCCGCGCGACTTCTCCACGCTGCGCGACGGCCTGGGGCTGCTGCCGGCCGTGCGCGAGGTGCTGGCACCACTGGACTCACCGCGCCTGCAGGCCCTGCATGCCGCACTTGGTGAACACGATGCGTGCGCGCAGCTGCTGGCCAGTGCCATCGCCGAAATGCCGCCGCTGAAACTGAGCGACGGCGGCGTGCTGGCTGACGGCTTCGATGAGGAGCTGGACGAGCTGCGCCGCCTGTCCACCCACGCCGACCAGTTCCTGGTGGACCTGGAACAGCGCGAACGCGAAAGCAGCGGCATTCCCACCCTGAAGGTGGGCTACAACCGCGTGCACGGCTACTACATCGAGATCAGCAAGGGCCAGTCCGACCGCGCGCCGGTGCACTACACCCGCCGCCAGACGCTGACCAATGCCGAGCGCTACATCACCGAAGAACTGAAGGCGTTCGAGGACAAGGTGCTGTCCGCGCGCGACCGTTCGCTGTCGCGCGAGAAGTACCTGTACGAGCAGCTGCTGGATACCCTCGGGGGGCAGCTGGAGCCGCTGAAGCAGTGCGCCGCCGCACTCAGCGAACTGGACGTGCTGGCCGCCTTCGCCGAACGCGCGCAGGCGCTGGACTGGGCCCGGCCGGAACTGCAGGCCGAGCCGTGCCTGAAGATCGAACGCGGCCGCCACCCGGTGGTCGAGGCGGTACGCGAGCAGCCGTTCGAACCGAACGACCTGGACCTGCATCCGGACCGCCGGATGCTGGTCATCACCGGCCCGAACATGGGCGGTAAATCGACCTACATGCGGCAGAACGCGCTGATCGTGCTGCTGGCCCACATCGGCAGCTTCGTGCCGGCCAGCCGCGCATTGATCGGCCCGATCGACCGCATCCTGACCCGCATCGGCGCCGGCGATGACCTGGCCCGCGGGCAGTCCACCTTCATGGTCGAAATGGCCGAGACCAGCTACATCCTGCACCACGCCACCGCGCATTCGCTGGTGCTGATGGATGAGATCGGCCGCGGCACGTCCACCTACGATGGCCTGGCGCTGGCCGACGCGGTGGCCCGCCACCTGGCCTACCAGAACCGCTGCTACACGCTGTTCGCCACCCACTACTTCGAGCTGACCGCGCTGGCCGATGAGCAGCACGAAGGCGGCCGCAGCGGTATTGCCAATGTGCACCTGGACGCGGTCGAGCATGGTGAGGCGCTGGTGTTCATGCACGCGGTGAAGGACGGCCCGGCCAACCGCAGCTTCGGCCTGCAGGTGGCGGCCCTGGCAGGCCTGCCGCGCGCCACCGTAGCGCAGGCGCGCCGTCGCCTGGCCGAGCTGGAACAGCGCGGTGGTGAAAGCCATGCCGCCGAGCTGGCACCACAGGCATTGGATGCACCGCAGCAGTTCGGCCTGTTCGCGGCGCCATCGAACAAGGCACAGGAAGCACTGGCCGCCATCGATCCGGACGAACTGACGCCGAAGCAGGCGCTGGAAGCGTTGTATCGCTTGAAAGCGCTGCTGTAGCCGCAGCGCAACGCTTGGCCTCCTGCCTCGCAGGAGGCCCATCGAAAGATTTCGCAAATCTGATTCTGAGTTTCAATTGACAGAATCTATCAACCTGAACGAATCATTCGATTATTCATTTCATCTGGCGCTAGCTAAAGTCGAGTGAAGATGTTCCACCCCGTCTTCACCCGCAGGAGCCAGCCATGAGCCAGTCCGATAACAACAGCCCCAAATGCCCGTATCACACCGCGCCGTCGCCTGCGGAAGGCGCCCAGCAGCAGCGCGAGCTGAGCACCACGCCGAAACAGAAGCAGGGCGATGATCCGGTGACCCCGATGACCACGGCCTTCGGCGCGCCGGTGGTGGACAACCAGAACAGCAAGACCGCCGGCCCACGCGGCCCGCTGCTGATGGAAGACGTCTGGCTGCTGGAAAAGCTGGCCAACCTCAACCGCGAGGTCATTCCCGAGCGTCGCATGCACGCCAAGGGCTCGGGCGCGTTCGGTACCTTCACCGTCACCCACGACATCAGCAAGTACACCCGCGCCAAGCTGTTCGAGAAGGTCGGCAAGCAGACCGAGATGTTCGCCCGCTTCACCACGGTGGCCGGCGAGCGTGGCGCCGCCGATGCCGAGCGTGACATCCGCGGCTTCGCGCTGAAGTTCTACACCGAAGAAGGCAACTGGGACCTGGTCGGCAACAACACGCCGGTGTTCTTCCTGCGCGACCCGCGCAAGTTCGCCGACCTCAACAAGGCCGTGAAGCGCGACCCGCACACCAACCTGCGCAGCGCGCGCAACAACTGGGATTTCTGGACGCTGCTGCCCGAAGCCCTGCTGCAGGTGACCGTGGTGATGAGCGATCGCGGCATCCCGCGCAGCTTCCGCCACATGCACGGCTTCGGCTCGCACACCTACAGCTTCACCAACGCCGACAGTGAGCGCTTCTGGGTCAAGTTCCACTTCGTCAGCCAGCAGGGCATCGAATCGCTGACCGACGCACAGGCGCAGATCCTGGTCGGCCATGACCGCGAAAGCCACGGCCGCGACCTGTTCGCCGCGATCGAGAAGGGCGACTTCCCGAAGTGGAAGCTGTTCATCCAGGTCATGCCGGAGCTGGAAGCGGAAACCTACCGCATCCATCCGTTCGACCTGACCAAGGTGTGGCCGAAGAGCGATTACCCGCTGATCGAAGTGGGCCAGTTCGAACTGAACCGCAACCCGGTCAACTGGTACCAGGACGTGGAGCAGTCGGCGTTCGCGCCGAGCAACCTGGTGCCGGGCATCGGCCCGTCGCCGGACAAGATGCTGCAGGCGCGCCTGTTCGCCTACTCCGATGCGCAGCGCTACCGGCTGGGCGTGAACCATCACCAGATTCCGGTGAACGCCGCGCGCTGTCCGGTGCACAGCAACCACCGCGACGGTGCGATGCGCGTGGACGGCAACTACGGCGGCCTGCCGCACTACGAGCCCAACAGCTACGGCCAGTGGCAGGAGCAGCCGCAGTATCGCGAACCGCCGATGAAGATCCGGGGCGACGCCGACTTCTGGAACTTCCGTGAGGACGACGCCGACTACTTCAGCCAGCCCGGTGCGCTGTTCCGCAGCTACAACCAGGCACAGAAGGACCGCCTGTTCGCCAACACCGCCCGTGCCCTGGGCGATGCGCCGGACTTCATCAAGCAGCGCCACATCGACAACTGCAGCAAGGCCGACCCGGCCTACGGTGCTGGTGTGGCCGCGGCGCTGAAGGCGCTGGCCAGCCAGCCGTCGGATCCGTTCAAGCCGGCCCAGCCGGAAGCGGACTTCCCCACCGCCACCCCGGGCGCCGAAGACATCGAGCTCTGATCGCCCTCCCCCGTGAACGGCACGCCGCCTCCCTGCGAGGCGGCGTCGCCGTTTTAACGGTACGCGTCGTACCTTCTGCACGCCCAACCCCAATCAAGGATTCCGCAGATGAGCCTGACCGATGAACTTCTCGCCAAGTTGCAGGGCGCCCCGCTGCAGCAGGTGTCGCAGCAGCTCGGCATCAGCGATACCCAGGCTTCCGGCGCGATCAGTGCCGCGCTGCCGGTGCTGATGGGCGCGCTGGGCAACAACGCCTCGCAGCCGCAGGGCGCGCAGGCACTGCTCGGCGCCTTGCAGAACAACCACAGTGGCCTGGACCTGGGCAGCGTGCTCGGCTCGGTGCTGGGTGGCGGCGGCGGCGGTGCCGCCAGCGATGGCGCCGGCATCCTCGGCCACATCTTCGGCGGCAGCCAGCAGAAGGTGGAAACCGGCCTGGCCCAGGCCACCCAGCTCGACAGCGGCCGCACCAGCCAGCTGCTGCAGATCCTCGCGCCGATCGTGATGGCCTTCCTTGCCCAGCGCCTCGGTGGCGGCCAGGCCGATGCCGGCTCGCTCAGCCAGGCCCTGGGCCAGGAAAAGCAGCAGGTGCAGCAGCAGGGTGGCATCGCCGGTGGCCTGCTCGGCAGCGTGCTGGACCAGGACGGTGACGGCCAGCTCGGCGTGGGCGATCTGCTCAAGATCGGCGGCAGCCTGCTGGGTGGCAAGCGCTGAACGATGCCGCCGCCGGGCGTGGCCCGGCGTGATCGGCATCTCCATGGGACGCGCCGGGCAATGCCCGGCGTCTTACCGGTTGCCCGCCTTCAACCGCTCCAGGATCGGCGCAAACACCGGTGCCTTCATCGAACGCGGCGGCGCCACGGTCTTCCCCTTCTCCTGCGCCTGCCAGTACGACCACGGCAGCGGACTGTCGCCCAGCTCGTAGTCCATGCCATCCCAGCCATCCTCGCGGAACGCGTAGAAGGCCCAGTGCACCTTGTCCTGCTCCAGCACCTGCAGCACGTCCTGCAGGTAGCGGCCGCAGTCGGGCCAGCGCCGCATGCAGCCGAATTCGCCGACCACCATGCGGTTGGCCCTCACGCCGTGCATCTTCGCCCAGTCCATCGGCTGCTGCAGGTAACTGCGGATCCGCGCGGCATCCCAGCGTTCGCTGTGTTCGCCAAACGGCACCACGCCTGGGTAGCGATACGGCGTGGTGCGCTTCTGGTTAGGCGCGCTGGTTGCGGCATACGGCTCATACATGTGCACGCTGTACAGCAGTTTCGAATCTGCCAGCGGCGCCGGCCAGTAGTTGAAACCGTCGGCAGCGGCGTACCAGCCGGCATCCAGCATCAACGGCATGTCCGCATCGACCGCACGGATGCTGGCGATCAGGTCCGAATAGAAGCGGCGCAGATCGCGTGGACCGTCTTCCACACCGGCGTACCACTGCTGCATGGCCGCGGCCGAGGCATGCTCGGCCAGGCCAGCACCATACTCGGGAACCGGCTCGTTGATCAGGTTGTAGGCGGCCAGTGCGGGATGGCCCTTCAATGCCGTGGCGAGGTCGCTCCAGAAGCGCCGGGCCGGCGCGTGATTGTCGAAGGACTGCCACAGGCGCGGATCGACCTTGTCGCCGTTGTGCTGCTTCCAGCGCAGCAACGGCAACGACAAAGGGGTCAGCACCACTTTCAGCCCAGCCGCGTCGGCATCATCCAGCACCCGCCGCAGCGTGGCCAGGTCGGCCGGAACCAGGCTACGGTAGTCGTCGGCGTTGCCAATCAGGAAGTCACGCCCGCCCTGCCCCTTCCACTTGTCCGGTACCAGCCGTACCCAGGTCGCACCGGTCGCGCGCAGGGCCTCGAAGTAGCTCCGGTCCGGAGGCGACATGTTCATGCTGTTGCCCCCGCGCTGCGGAGTGTCCCAGAACGTGATGTCGGCCGCGTGCAATGGCGCGGCGGCAAGCAGGGACAGGCACAACAGCATGCGATGCATGGGCAGGCTTCCAGAAGGTGGACTTCCAGCCTGCCCCGCCCTTTCCGAATGCACCGTGACTCACGCCTCCTTTCGCGCCGCGATAGGAACCATGCACCGGAATCGCCGTTCGGTCAGAGCGCGTCGATATCGCCCAACGCGCGGATCAACCGCCGCGCGCGCTTGTCCGGTTTGTGCTCTGGCGGTTGGAACCCATCGCGTGCGGCGATGCGCAGCGCACGCTGTTCGGCACGACGGGCCTTGGAGGCCTCGCTCTCGGCATACAGCTGCTGCGCCGCCGGTGCGGGCCCGCGCTGGTCGCTCAGGCCGAGCACCCGGATCTCGAAATGCTCCTCGCCGCGATCCACCTGCAGCTGCTCACCCACACGCACCGCGCGCGAGGATTTCGGACGCTGGCCCGCGACGCTGACCTTGCCGGTTTCGATGGCCTGCTTGGCCAGGCTGCGGGTCTTGAAGAAGCGGGCCGCCCACAACCAGATGTCCAGGCGGACACTGGGCGACAGCGGGGAAAGCTCGGTCATCGGCAGGGACTACTCCGTTCGCTTGTTCAGGGGACGCGGGTTGTCGGGATCGGTGCGGCAGCCGCTGCCCCCGATCAGGGTGGGTACGCCGGCGGAAAGATCCTGGCGCTGGCTGCCGACCAGGCACTCGGGGCGGTCGGTTGGCCGCACCTGGGTATCGCCCAGCCGGTCACCTGTCGAACATGCGGCCAGTGCGGCGCCGATCAAGGCCAGCGCCACGCTCCGCTTCATCTGCAGTCGTTGATGCATTGCCACATCCTGCAAACCGGCTTGGTGCTAGTGTGCGCCTCCCGGGATTCGATCACCACTCCATGGCCAAAGCGCCGATTGACCTGACCTCCGGCCCGATCGGCCGCAATCTCCTGCTGTTTTCCCTGCCGATCCTGGCAGGCAACATCGCGCAGTCGCTGAACGGTTCGGTGAATGCGGTCTGGGTCGGGCGCTTCCTCGGCGAGGCGGCACTGACCGCCACCGCGAACGCCAACAACATCATGTTCTTCCTGATCGGCTCGGTGTTCGGCTTCGGCATGGCCTCGACCATCCTGATCGGCCAGGCCATCGGCGCGCGCGACATCGCGCAGGCGCGGCGCGTGGTCGGCACCAGCGCCACCTTCTTCATCGGCCTGTCGGTAATCATCGCCATCGCCGGCTGGTTCATGGCCCATCCGCTGCTGGCGGCGATGGGCACGCCGGCCGCCTCGCTGCCGCTGGCCGAGGCCTACCTGCAGATCATCTTCCTGGCGATGCCGACGCTGTACGCGTTCGCCTTCCTTACCGCGGCGCTGCGCGGCGCCGGTGATTCGCGTACGCCGTTCCGTTTCCTGTTGGTGTCGGTGGCCTTGGACATCGTGCTGAACCCGGTGCTGATCTTCGGCATGGGGCCGCTCCCCTCGCTCGGCATCGCCGGCTCGGCGTGGGCCACGCTGATCGCGCAGACGCTGTCGCTGGCCGGCCTGCTGTTGTACATGCGGCACAAGCGCCACACCCTGTGGCTGGGCCGCGCCGACATGCGCCTGTTCAGGCTCGACCTGACCATCCTCAAGGCGCTGGTGATCAAGGGCGTACCGATGGGCCTGCAGATGGTGCTGATCTCGCTGTCGGTGATCCTGCTGATGACCATGGTCAACCAGTACGGCACCGACACCGCCGCGGGCTACGGCGCGTCCCTGCAGCTGTGGAACTACCTGCAGATGCCGGCGATGGCGATCGGCGCGGCGTGCTCTTCGATGGCGGCGCAGAACGTCGGTGCGCAGCGCTGGGACCGCGTACGCGGCACCGCACGCCAGGGCGTGCTGTTCAATTTCCTGCTGACCGGCGCGCTGATCCTGCCGCTGGTGGTGTTCGATCGCCAGCTGCTGGCGCTGTTCCTGCCACCGGCCAGCCAGGCACTGGACATCGCGCGCCACCTCAACCACGTAGTGATCGGCTCGTTCCTGTTCTTCGGCGTCAGCTTCGTGATCTCCGGCGTAGTGCGCTCCACCGGCGCGGTGATTCCGCCGCTGCTGATCCTGGCCGGCTCGCTGTGGGGCGTGCGCGTGCCGTTTGCCGAACTGCTGCAACCGTACTGGGGCGCCGACGCGATCTGGTGGAGCTTCCCGGTCAGCTCGTTCGTGTCTATGCTGCTGTCGCTGGCGTATTACCGCTGGGGCGGCTGGCGCAAGGCGAAGATGATCGGCAAGCCTTCGCACGCTGAGGAACTGGCCACGCCGTCGGAGATTCCGGCCTGTCCACCGTCGCCGGTGGCCGACCCGGATGCCGCGCTGGAGTCAGCCCCGCCACGGTGAGGTGGGTGCGGACCGTTGGTCCGCACAGGCCTGTCAGCCGAGCATGGGCTCGGCTCTACAGAAGACGGTCAGCGCTTCTTCTTCTTCGCCGCATTGAACGCCGCCGCCGCGCGCAGCAGTGCCTTCAACGCCGCGGAATCGGGCATCGCACCTTCATGGATGTCGATCGCACGCCGCGTGTTGCCCTCCAGGCTGGCGTTGAACAGGCCCTTCGGGTCCGCCAGCGCGGCACCGTTGGCGAAGGTCAGTTTCACTGCCTGCTTGTAGGTTTCGCCGGTGCACAGGATGCCGTTGTGCTCCCACACCGGTGTACCGCGCCACTTCCAGGCTTCCTGCACGTCCGGCAGCGCTTCATGGATCAATGCACGCACGCGTGCCAGCGTTTCGCCGCGCCAGTCCCCCAGCGCGGCGATGCGTGCATCGATCAGTTCGGCCGCCGGTGTTCCGGCATCGTCAGGGTTGGGAGCATGCGTGGCCATCAGGGACTCTCGTCGGGAAGGGAAACGGAATGCCGGGCTTACATGCGCTCGCCGGGCAGCGCAGCGGCCTGGCGCACCCAGTCCAGGAACTGCGCTTCATCCAACAGGCCGGATTCGTGGATGTGCAGGTAGCGCGTGTCGGCGCTCCTGGAGGGCTCCGGTGGCACCGGCGTCAAGGCAGCGCCGCGGAAAAAGGCCACCTTGATGTAGCGCGTGAAGCAATGGAAGCTGAGAAACCAGCCTGCGCCCGCAGCCACCGCATACATCGGCGAGTTCCACTTCACCGCCTTGTGCACCCCGGGTACGGCCCGTTCGATCAGGGCATCCAGCCGTGCGCCGATCGGACGTTTCCAATCCGGCATTGCGGCGATGTACGCCTGCACCGGAGCATCGCCCTCGCCCTTGGCGATCTGCGGGTTGCCACCGGTGAGCAGCGTGGGCACAGCGGTGGGTGCGGTTCGCTTGGCGGGCATCGCACGGTACGACCATCGGAATGACGCTGCAGCCTAGCGCGGCCTGTGCCGGGCGTCACGGCGCAGTGCGCCATCGGCTCAGTCCGCCTGCCGCGCGCGGAACCGGCGCCACTCCGGCAGCTGGCGGTGGCGGCGCAGCGAGCGCATCAGCGCCGCCATCACAAGGCCGAACAGCGCTCCGGCCGACAGGCCTGCCACCAGCAACAGCACCAGCGGGCGCTCGCTGCCCTGCCAGAGCATCAGCCACATCAGCGCGGTCCAGAACAGCCCGAACAGCAGGCCCTGCACCAGCGCATTGGTACCGAAACCAGCCAGGATCGGCGGCGGCAGTGCGATGCCTGCGCGCCACAGCAGTCGATGCAACAGCGGCGCCGACTGCGCGCGCGCCAGCCCCGTGTCATCAAGAAAGCGCAGCGCCGATTGGATCACGACGGGATAGTGCGGATTGACGTCATTCATCACCCGATCGTGGCCGATGCAATGCCGGAAACGCAAACGGCCACCCGAAGGTGGCCGTCGCGGCAACAACCGAAGTTGTTTATCAGGCCTTTTCGGCCAGACGGGCAGCCTTGGCGGCAGCAGCGGCAGCCAGGTCTTCCTTGATGCGGGCAGCCTTGCCTTCCAGGCCACGCAGGTAGTACAGCTTGCCGGCGCGGACCTTACCACGACGCTTCACTTCGACCGAGTCGATGATGGCGCTGTGGGTCTGGAAAACGCGCTCGACGCCGTAGCCGTGCGAGATCTTGCGCACGGTGAACGAGGAGTTCAGGCCGGCGTTCTTGGTGGCGATGACGACGCCTTCGTAGGCCTGTACGCGCTCGCGGCTGCCTTCCTTCACCTTCACGTTGACGACAACGGTGTCGCCCTGGCTGAACTTCGGCAGTTCACGGGTGATCTGGGCGGATTCGAATTCCGCGACGATGGACTTGTTCAGCTTGCTCATGGGTTACACCGATTCTTGTTCGGGTGGGCGTGTCGTATCGACAACGTGGGCTCATGCAGTCACCGGACTGTGCTGCACGTTTGTTTTGGGTACTGCGCGCGCCAACCGGGGCTGGCGGGAATTGGCCATGATAGCCGATAAAGCCAGCCCTGCGCTAGGGGCTGGCCTTGGGTTTCTGTGCTTGGCGGGCCTGGTCCAGCAGTTTGCGGTCGGCCTTGCCCAGCGCCTGTTCATCCAGCAGGTCCGGGCGTCGCTGGGCAGTCCGGAGCAGCGACTGCTGGCGGCGCCAGGCGGCGATGGCTGCGTGGTTGCCCGAGCGCAGCACCTCCGGCACGTCTCCCAGCGGGTGCTGGGCCGGCTGGCTGTAATGCGGGCAGTCGAGCAGGCCGAGGTCGCCCTCGAAGCTGTCCTGCGCCGCCGACTCCGCATCGTTGAGGGCCCCCTCCTGCAGGCGGGCCACCGCGTCGATGATCACCGCCGCGCCCAGCTCGCCCCCGGACAGCACGTAGTCGCCGAGGGAGATTTCCTCGTCGACATTGGCCTCCAGGAAACGCTCGTCGATGCCCTCGTAGCGGCCACAGAGCAGGACCATGCGCGGCAGCGCCGCCAGCTCCCGCACCTTGGCCTGGGTCAACCGCGCGCCCTGCGGGCTGAGGTAGATCACCCGCGCCGGGGTTGGATCGGCATCGCGGATCGCCTGCAGGCAGGCCTGCAGCGGCTCGATCAGCATCACCATGCCCGGGCCACCGCCGAACGGACGGTCGTCCACCCGGCGATAGTTGCCTTCGGCGTAATCACGGGGGTTCCAGCCATGCAGGCTGAACAGCCCCTTCTCCCGCGCGCGCCCGACCACGCCCAATCCAGCGGACTGGGCGAGGAACTCGGGGAACAGGGTGATGACGTCGAAACGCATGCGTCTGCTCAGAACTCGGGATCCCAGTCGACCACGACCAGATTGGCCTCGAAATCGACCGATTTGACGAAGTCCGGCAGCACGAACGGGATCATCCGCTCGCGGTCACCACGGACCACCACCACATCATTGGCGCCGGTGCTGAACAGGTGCGAGACCTGGCCCAGGGCGACGCCCTCCGTGGTCGTCACGTCCAGGCCTTCCAGGTCCACCCAGTAGTACTCATCGGGCTTCGGTGGCGGCAATGCACTGCGGGCCACGTAGATTTCGGTGCCGCGCATCGCTTCGACCACGTCGCGGTCCTCGACGCCCGGGAAACGGGCGACCAGGTGCTTGCCGCTGTCACGGCCACGCACACCTTCTATCGTGGTTTCCACGCCGGACGGGCTGCGCACGATCCACGGCTGATAACGGAAAATGGCGGAACGTGGCTCGGTCCAGGACTCGAGCTTGATCTCGCCGCGCACACCAAAAGCGCCGACAACCCTGCCCAGCAGGATGCGGCGCTCGATATCTTTCATCTGCTTCAACCAAGAGGGCCACGCCGAAGCGTGGCCCGTCAGGATCAGGCCGCAGCGGCCTGGGACTTGGTCGCTTCCTTGATCAGGTTGCGGACCTTGTCGGTCGGCTGGGCGCCGTTCTTGACCCAATGGTCAACACGGGCCAGGTCCAGTTCGATGCGCTTCTCGGCGCCCTGGGCGACCGGGTTGTAGAAGCCAACGCGCTCGATGTTGCGGCCGTCGCGCGCGCTGCGCACGTCGGTGACGATGATGTGGTAGAACGGACGCTTCTTGGCGCCGCCGCGGGTCAGTCGGATCTTGACCATGGTGTTTTTCCTATTGCCCAGTCGCCAGGATGGCGAGGTAAGCGGGCGATTATAGCGGCAGAGCCCGGCCTAGCCAACCCCATATGACGCCGCGCCCTCACGGTAGCGCCGGGCCATGCCCGGCGGCTTTTGTTCAGCAATGTGATCGACTTCTGACTTACCCCGCCGACGTCCCCATGGCGATAACGTCAACGTGCTCCAGCGACAGGCGCCCGATGCATGTCCAGCACATCTACCTCGTGCCGCTGCAGCAGGTCGTCAAATGCATCGCCGCCAATCCGCTCGACAAGTTGCCGCTCGGATTCGTGGATGGCGATGCACTGCAGCCAATTGATCGCCACGGGCGGAACCTCCAACCCTGGAAAACTTGCGTCATTCCAGAAGAAGGGCAGCACCAGATAGACGTGCGGCATCCGGGTCGATGGGAAGTAGTCCTGCAGGATGTCGGAAATCACGCAACCCGGCCACACCGCCGCACGATCACGCATGATTGCAAAGGCGGTCGAGGCGACCACGTTGTCCCAGTGCTGCGTGTCATCTTCCGCACACGCGCACAGCTCGACGCGGGTTTCCAGCTCGTGCCCCTCTGAATGACGTAAAGCAAAATCCGATAGTCCGATGGACGAGATGGACTTCAGCCCTGCTTCCGGCGAGTTGGACGTCGTAAGGATATCGACCGAACGCAGGCGATGATCATCGTGAAAGGCCTGGACCTTGGGCCGCCCCTCACCGCTCATGATCTTGATTGCGTGCATCGCTACCGCGCGATGCTGCTCGGTGACCGTACCCATATCTGATTGGAACTCCTGAGTGTTGTTCGCTGCGGACGCATTCGCCGGGCATGGCCCGGCGCTACCGGCTGCAACGCTTCAAGGTAGCGTCCGGCTATGCCCAACGATCGGCAACCACGCGCCTCGTTCAGGAGAGCGGCTGCCAGGCCACCGCCGCCAGCACCGCCCTGCCCTGTTCAGCCAGCGCCTGCGAGCCGGGCAGGACATGTCCGTCGATGGCCTCCAGCGCCCACAGGCCGCTGGCGTTGCAGGCAAAAGCGGCCTTCACACTGCCTAGTTCAGCCAGCGCCAACGGCCGCGTCAACTGCGCATCGAGCCAGTGCCGCTTCAGCAGCGCCTCAGCCGTACCGCGCAGGGCCGGCGCCTGCGGCCAGAGCAGCCGTTCACCATCGTGCACGGCCAGGTTCCAGGTACTGCCTTCACTCACTTCGCCATCGGCGGTCACGAACAGCACGTCGTCGAATCCTTCGGCCATCGCCGCGCGGCGCTCGGCGAACAGGCCGAAGGTGCCCACATGCTTGAGCTGCGGCAGCTCGCGCTGCCAGGTCACGCTGCGCACACGCTTGGAGGCGGTCAGCGTCACCGGCGCTGAAACCGCCACCAGCACGTCCACCGGCACCGCCGCCAGCGGATTGCGGAAATCGAAGCGGCGCGAGTACACCGTCACCCGCAGCGAGGCATCGGCCAGGCCGGCCTGCCGCAGCGCCTGCGCCATCCAGCCCCGCACCTGCGCCGTATCCAGTTTGCTGCCGAACAGTTCGCGCGTGGCCTGCGACAGCCGCGCCAGATGAAGGTCCAAGCCCTGCGCTGCGCTGTCGCGCACTTGCAGCGAAGTGAAGTGGCCGTAGTTCACCAGCGCCGGCAGCAGATCCTCCACCTGCGCCGCCCGGCCGTTGCAGCTCACCATCATGGCAACAGTGCCTGCGCCTGCTCCCACATGCCGCGCAGCACGTCGGCGGCCGGCTGCGCCGGCGCCATCCACGCCGACTGCCCGGCCCAGGCCTGCATCGCCGCCAGGCGGTTTTCCTGCGCGGCCTGCTTGCGCATCGGCGCGGTCAGCCCACGCTGCACCGGGTATGGACGCGGCGCGGGGGCTCCTTCTGCGGCAGCGGCGCGCACATAGGGTGTCGCCAGGCCACGACCCAGGCGACCGCTGAAGGCACGGGTCGGCCAAGTGTCTTCCGGTTCGCTGGCGGCCAGCCCATCAGCCCACGCCGAAGCGATCGCCGCTTCGGGCGTGCGCAGGAAGGCGGTGCCGATCTGCACGGCGCTGGCCCCCAGCGTGAGTGCGGCAGCGACGCCACGGCCGTCGGCGATGCCGCCTGCGGCAATCACCGGAATCTGCAGGTGATCGGCCAGGCGCGGCAGCAGTGCGAACAACCCGACCAACTGGCGCTCGGCCATCGCCGGATCGAACGCGCCACGATGGCCGCCGGCCTCCGCGCCCTGCGCCACCACCGCATCGGCACCGGCGTCCTGTGCCGCGCGCGCTTCGGACAAGGTGGTGGCACAGGCGATCCAGGCGATGCCGGCGTCCTTCAGCTGCTGCACGTGATGCGGCAACAGCACGCCCATGATGGTCGAGGCGACCGCCGGGCGCGCGGCCAGCAGTGCGGCGAACTGTTCTTCGAAGTCGGCGGGCGTGGCGTCGGCGGCACTGGCGGGCACGTCCGGGCCCCACTGCGCGAGGAAGGCGCGGCTGGCGGCTTCGGCGGCAACATCACGGGTCGGTGCGGGATCGGGCACCCACAGGTTCACCTGGGCCGGGCCGGTCGAAGCGGTGCGGAATTCGTCCATCCAGCGACCGATATCGGCCGAAGAGGACAACACCGCGCCCATCGCGCCCATGCTGCCGGCGTTGGCCAGCGCGGCCGACAACGGCACCGGGCAGGCGCCGGCCATCGGTGCCAGCAGGATTGGAACGGAAACGCCAAAGCGCCGGCAGAACGCCTCGGCGCGGGAAGCTACAGCGGAACTCTGCATGACGGCCCATCATTTTGGACAGGCACTCATGGTGCGCGCAGGACAGGGGAAGAGTCGAGCCTGCTGCCTGACGGCCTGCTGCGGCGACTGTGCGCCGCCGCTCGAGCGTGGGCTCGGGCGCTACATTAGACTGCGACCGGGCCGTCATCAACGGAACGGCATGCCGCGGCCACCCATGGCGCCCATCATGCCCTTCATGCTGCGCAACATGCCCTTCATGCCACCGCCGGCCATCTTGCTCATCATCTTTTCCATCTGCATGTACTGCTTCATCAGCTTGTTGACGTCGGCCGGTGTCACGCCCGAGCCCTTGGCAATGCGCGCGCGACGCGAGCCGTTGAGCAGGTTCGGGTTGCGCCGTTCCTTCTTGGTCATCGAGTTGATGATGGCGATCATGCGCGGCACTTCCTTGCCCTGGCTGACCTGCTGCTTCAGATGATCGGGGATGTTGCCCAGGCCCGGCAGCTTGTCCATCAGGCCACCGATGCCACCCATGTTCTGCATCTGCTCCAGCTGGTCGCGCATGTCGTTCAGGTCGAACTTCTTGCCCTTGGCGACCTTCTCGGCCAGCTTGGCCGCCTTGTCCTTGTCGACCTGCTGCTCGACCTGCTCGACCAGCGACAGCACGTCGCCCATGTCGAGGATGCGGCTGGCGATACGGTCCGGATGGAACACGTCCAGGCCTTCCGGCTTCTCGCTCACACCGACGAACTTGATCGGCTTGCCGGTGATGTAGCGCACGCTCAGCGCGGCGCCGCCGCGGGCATCACCGTCAGTCTTGGTCAGCACCACGCCGGTCAGCGGCAGCGCATCGCCGAAGGCCTTGGCGGTGTTGGCCGCGTCCTGGCCGGTCATGGCGTCGACCACGAACAGCGTTTCAGCCGGATTCACCGCCGCGTGCAGGGCCTTGATCTCGGCCATCATCGCTTCGTCGATGGCCAGGCGGCCGGCGGTATCGACCAGCAGCACGTCCACGAACGACTTGCGCGCATCGTCGATGGCCGCGCGCACGATGGCTTCCGGCTTCTGGTCGGCGCTGGACGGGAAGAACAGCACGCCCACCTGCTCGGCCAGGGTCTTGAGCTGCTCGATCGCGGCCGGGCGGTAGACGTCGGCCGACACCACCATCACCTTCTTCTTGCGCTTTTCCTTCAGGTGCTTGGCCAGCTTGCCGACCGTGGTGGTCTTGCCGGCACCCTGCAGGCCTGCCATCAGGATGATGGCCGGAGCGGGAACGTTGAGGTTCAGGTCGCTGGCTTCGGCGCCCATCACGGCGGTCAGCTCGTCGCGCACGACCTTGATCAGGGCCTGGCCCGGGGTCAGCGACTTCAGCACTTCCTGGCCGACTGCGCGTACCTTGATGCGCTCGATCAGCGCCTGCACCACCGGCAGCGCAACGTCGGCTTCGAGCAGTGCGATGCGCACTTCACGGGTCGCCTCGCGGATGTTCTCCTCGGTCAGGCGGCCACGGCCACGCAGGCGCTCGATGGTGCCGGAAAGGCGCTGGGTCAGGGACTCGAACATGCGGCGCAACCTGTCTGAAAGCGGGGGACAATAAGGCAGACAGTATAACGGGTCCGGCCGTCGCCCCGGACTGCGACCACAGGGCCGTCGCCAGCATCACAGGGGTATGCGAAACTGCAACGATGACAATCGTTCTCATCGCCGTCCTGCTCTACCTGGCTGCCAGTGCCCTGCTGGTGCGCGCGCTCGGCCGCGATGAAACCACCGGCTCGCCCACCTGGCTGTGGCCCGCCCTGCCGGCGATGCTGCTGCATGGCGGTTACCACGTGATGGTGGCGATGCGTACCACCGGCGGGCCGGACATGCACTTCTTCGCCGCGCTGTCGCTGGTCGGCCTGGGCATGGCCTGGCTGACCTCGCTGGTCGGCGCGCGCGGGCGGATGTCGGCGCTGGGCGTGGTGGTGTTCCCACTGGCTGCCGTGCTGCTGCTGGCCTACCACGGCTACGGCCACGAGCCGAGCAAGGTGCTGGGCTGGCGCCTGGCCAGCCACGCCTGGCTGGCCCTGCTGGCCTATGCCACGCTGAGCATCGCCGCCCTGCTGGCGATCATGCTGTGGCTGCAGGAGCGCGCGCTGCGCCGCCGCGAGTTCCGGCCATGGCTACGCGCGCTGCCACCGCTGGCCGACCTGGAGTCGCTGCTGTTCCGGGTGATCACCGTCGGCTTCGCGCTGCTGACCCTGACCCTGGTCACCGGCGTACTGTTCGTCGATGACCTGCTGGCGCAGAAGCTGGTGCACAAGACCGTGCTGAGCGTGCTGTCGTGGATCGTGTTCGGCGTGCTGCTGATCGGCCGCCGCCGCTACGGCTGGCGCGGCATGAAGGCGGTGCACTGGACGCTGGCGGCGATGCTGTTGCTGCTGCTGGCGTTCTTCGGCAGCCAGTTCGTGATCGAGCTGGTGTTCGGGCATACGCGATAGGCCGTGTGCCGACCAACGGTCGGCACCAACCCAGGTACTGCAGGCCACCGGCCGCCCCCACCCACCCTGGTAGTGCCGGCCGCTGGCCGGCAGCCACGCAATGCGCGGACGCTGCCGCCGGTCAGGGAATCGGCTGCGCCAGGATTTTCCGGACCGAACGACCGCTGTTGGTGAGGATGTCATCAACCTGCCAGCACCCCTGCCCCTGGCGCACCATCGGCAGGCGGGTCAGGTAAGCCTTCTTCCACACCGAGTAGCGCATCTCAACCTGGCCGGCGGTGGCCGACGCCTCTTCCCAGCTGTAGCGCACCGGCGTTTCGATGTCGCCGTCCTGCGCATCCAGCCACGGATCGGAATCGATCGTGCAGATGCCCTCCTCGCGCTGTTGGCAGGCGCGCTCATCACGCAGCGCCTTGCCGAAGGCCACGCTGACCAGCGCGGCCGGCGGCTCCAGCAGATCACCGTTGCCGGTCGTCGCCTCGTAGAAAGCGCGGGCGACAGCCGCAGGCTCCTGGCAGGCGGGTGCAGCCTGTGCTGCTGGCGCCAGCAGCAGGCCGGCAATCATCAACATCCCTGTCTTTCGCATGTCCAATCCCTTTGGTCGTGATGGCGATCTCTTGTAGAGCCGAGCCCATGCTCGGCTGCGTTCCAGCATAAGCCGAGCGCAGGCTCGGCTCTACTTACAGCCCGTAACGCTCGATCACGTCCAGGTGCGGCTGGCGGTCCTGGTCACAGGCCTCGGCAAGCCGCAGCCAGCAATGCGGATGCGGCCACGTCGCGGTCTGCTGCTGGAGGAAGCGGTGCAGTGCCAGCGGTGCATGGTCCTGCGGCTGGGCCACCGTGAACAGCAGGCCCGGCAGCGTCCCCTCCTCCACATCGGGGTCGGTGACGGTGTAGTCCGGTCGGCTGTGTGACCACACCTTCCAGCCCTGTGCTTCGGCCGCCTCGACGAAGGCGTTCCAGGCCTCTTCGCCCGGGTGCGCGCCATCGATCATCCAGCTGCGGGCGAAGCCGCCGCGCTCCAGCACATGCACCTGCGAGTAGGTCGGGATGAAATGCTCGCGAGCTTCCTCCTCCTCGGGTGCCGGATGCACCAGCGCGGCATCGAACACCACCCAGTCGCCCACCTGCTGGGCGCGGTTGGACGGCGCGTTCTCGACGATGCGCGCGGTCACCGGACCGCTGCGACGGGCGTAGTACTCCATCGGCTCGCCGTTTTCTTCGCTGCGGATGATCACCCAGCCCCACGGCTCTTCGACTACGCCCTGCTGGCTGGACAATTCCATGCCAAGCGCCGCCGCCGAGCGGCGCACGGCGTCCCAGTCGCGCGCCGCGCTGGCTGCGCTCATGTGGTCCCAATGCGCGGCATTGGGCTCCTCCAGCAGCTCTACCAGCTGTGCATAACAGGCCTGGGCGTCGCTGAAACGGCCGGTTTCCATGTACATACGCGCCAGCGTGCCGCGCGCGCCGTGCGAGCCCGGAGACAGCTCCAGAAGCGATCGGGCCGCCTGCTCCAGCGCCGGCCAGTCGGACACGCGGCGTGCACGCTGCACCTCGCACCAGTGCGCGAACACCGGCACGCTGCCGCGATAGAGATCGGCCAGCTGGCGCAGTCCGTCGTCGTCGCCCTGTTCGGCCAGCCAGCGCATCAGCGTGTAGGCCGCGGGGCCATCGTGCTGCGCATGGCCGCGCACGAACCGCCACAGCAGCGACCGCGCCTCGGCCTGCGCGCCGCAGGCATTCAGTGCCGAGGCGGCCATGTCGGCCAGCGCCTCGTCATCGGGCAGCTCGGCATGCGCCTGCAGCAACCACTGCGCTTCGCGCTCGGGATCGCGCGACTGGTTCTGTTCGCCCTGCGCATCCAGCCATGCCAGCAGCTCGCCGGCCGGCACCGGCAGCGGCGCGGCGTCCGGCAATGCCTCGATGCGCGCGGCCAGGCCGGCCACCAGGGCCGCGGCACCACGGTCCTGGCGCAGCTGCGCCAGATGGGTGCGGGCCAGTTCCAGCTGCCGCAGTGCGACCCAGCGCGCGCCACGCTGCAGCGCCAGCTCCAGGCTCAGCGCCGCCACTTCGATCAGCAGGCGATGCGAACCAACCCGGGCGAAGTGCTCGATGATCGTGTTGAAGCGCGTGCCCAGGTCCCAGCTGTTGCGCGCAGGATCCCGCTGACAGAGCGCTGCCGCGGTGTTTGCCCACAGCCGCCAGTAGTTCGGAGTCAGTTCGCTCCACGGCACCAGCTGCTGCAGCGCCTCTTCGTCGCGGCCCAGCTGGGCCAGCGCCCAGGCCTTGGACAGGCGGCGCGGCACCGTGCAGTTGGCCGGCTCGTACTCTCCGGACGCAGCAACTTCGGCCTCCCGCTTTTCGATCAGCGCCAGTGCCTCATCGGCACGGCCCATGCCCAGCAGGATCTTGATCTGCATCTCCGGGAAGCTGTCGAACACTTCCTTGCCACAGGCCTCCACGGCATCGGCCTGCACCTGCAGGTAATCCAGTGCCGCCTGGCCACGGCCATCATCAAGCAGCGCATCGGCCTTCTCGCAGCTCAGGCACTGGAAACAGGCCCAGCTCGGGTCGATGCGACCCAGTGTTTCATCGCAGACCTCGATGCGCTCGGGCACCCAGCCCGGGCCATCGATGTTGCCATAGCAGGCGGCCAGGTCCTGGGTCACGCAGATCGACTGCGGGCATTCCAGCGTGTCCTCGCGGTGCGCGCGTTCAAACAGCGCTACGGCTTCGCCGAGTGCGCTTTCGCCTTCCACGCGGTTGCCGACGCGGTTGCGCAGCGCCCAGTGGCCGACATAGACGTCAACCCACGGGTTGTCCAACGCCTTGCCCAATGCGCGCGCTTCGGGCAGCAGCGCATCGACGCGGTCGATTTGCAGTTCACTGACCTCGTCGGCGAGACGGTTCAGCAGGTGCGCGTTCTGCGCCTGGCCGGCCTGGCGCAGGTCACCCTGCAGCTTTTCGACCCAGTTCCAGATGTCCATGGGGGTAATTGCTCCTGTCTAGCGAAGGCTGGATGAGAAGGTGCGGTGCTCAGCGCAGCATCTGCTGCAGGGCACCGGCGATATCGGTAAAGGCGCCGTTGAGATCCGGGCCGGGCGTAGCGTTCGCGCGTGCCAGCGGGCGGCCCTGCGCGGCGACGATGACTTTCAGCGAGCGCAGCAGGCGGGCTGCGGCCTCGGCCTGCGGATGGCCCTCGCGCTGGGCGCGCAACAGCGCCTGCACCGCCGGGTTGTCGAGGTTGAGGTACAGCCGCGATGGTGCGCGTGATTCGATGCGCGCGGTGAACTGGCGCGCCAGGCGCAGCGCCGCCATCGATACGCGCTTGTCGTTCTCGTCGTCTTCCAGGCGCTGCTTCAGCTCGGCCTCGCGGTCGGGCACCACCACCACCGGCAGCGCCTCCGGGCTGAAGCGTGCCGGCAGCAACTGTTCGCCGTCACCCAGTTGTTCGCGCAGCCAGGCCAGCTGCGCCTCGTCGAGGCTGTCATCACTGCGGAACAGCGCACGGTTGCCCTGCTCGGTACCCAGCTCGACCAGGCGCAGGCCCTTGGCCTGTGCCCAGCGTCGCAGGAACGGCACCACCGCGTAGCGATGGCCATGCGCGACCGGTACGCCCATCGCGCGGAACAGCATCTCTTCAAAGCCACCGCCGTTGTCGAGGATGACATGCACGGCACCGCGCGCCGGCAACGCGCTGGCCGGCAGGTCGCCCTGCGAGGTCGGCACCCGCACATGCTCCATCAGCAGTTCGAACAGGCGCTCATCGCACAGTGCCGCACCCAGCAGGGCCTCGTTGTGGCGGGTCAGCACGCGCCGCCAGGCTTCCGGCTGCTGTTTCGCGACGTCGGCCAGGCCGTCGATCAGCGCCTCCAGCAGTGCATGCTGCACCGCGCGGTACTGGTCATCGCGCTGCAGGTCTTCGCGGCTGGCGGTGGGCGTCAACCGCGAGGATTCGATCACCCCGCCGATGAAACCGGCCCACGGCGGCAGCAGGTCGCGCGCGTCGTCATCCAGCAGCATGCCGCGCACGAACACCGACAGGTTGCGGTTGTCGCTGGTGCCATAGGTGGCGCCGTCCTGCACCCACAGCAGGCCGGTGGCATCGCTGTTGCCATCGGCACGCAACGGCACGGTGACGATCGGCTCGAAATCATGCTCGAACCGCGCGGCGAACTGCAGCGCCTGGCGGCGGGCCTGCACCGGATGCACGGCAACATCCCCCTGATCGCGCCACGGTGGCGGCTCGGGATTGATCGCCTCGGTCGCAGCGCCAATGAAGATCGGCTCGGACAGCAGCGCGCAGTAGCGGCCCAGCACCTCGTGCAGGCGCGCCTCGTTGGCCAGCGGCAGGAAATCAGGATGCAGCTCCAGCTCCACCTCGGTGCCGACCGCACGTGCCGGCACTTCGCTTACCGTGTACTGCTCGGCATTGCTGGACACGTACAGATGGCCCAGGTCCGGGGTCTGGTACGAGGTGGTGCGCACGCTGACCCGGCGCGCCAGCACGAAGGCCGACAGGAACCCGAGGCCGAACATGCCGATCAGGCCCTCATCGTCCTCGCCGCCCTGGCGCAGGCCACGGGTATAGCCGACGCCGACGGTGGCCAGGTAATCGTGGATCTCCTGGCGGGTCAGGCCGGCACCGGTATCGGAGATGCGCAGCACGCCGGCACCGGCATCGACCTGCACCGAGATGCGCGACGGCACTGCGACGCCGGGCTGTTCGATGCGGCGGCGGATGATCGAGTCGTGCGCGTTCTGCACCAGTTCGCGCAGCGCCACCACCGGGGTGGAATACAGGTGCTTGCCCAGCACCGTCATCAGTCCATTGAGATCGACCCCGGCGCGACGGATCTCGGCGTTGGGGGTGGTGAGCGCGGTGTCCTGCATGTAATCGTTTACTCCTGGGCACGGAAAGACGCCAGAGGGCGTCTTCGTCGAGCGGGAAAAACTAGCACAGGGAAGCTGACCGTTGCTGCATTGGAAATGTGTAGAGCCGAGCCGATGCTCGGCTGCTGTTCGCTCTTTGTAGCGTCGAGCCATGCTCGGCTGCTGTTCGACCACCCGTCGACCATGGCTCGACGCTACAGAAAGCAGCCGGGCGTGGGCTCGGCTCTACAGTGCTGGCATCATGCCGCGTCGATAGCCTCGGACAGCCGCTCCACCGCGATCACTTCCATGCCTTTCACCGAGCCGCCCTTGGGCGCGTTGGCCTTGGGCACGATGGCGCGCTTGAAACCATGGGTGGCCGCCTCGCGCAGGCGGTCCTCGCCATTGGGCACCGGGCGGATCTCGCCGGACAGGCCAACCTCGCCAAAGGCAATCGTCTTTTCCGCCAGCGGCCGATCCTGCAGCGACGACAGCACCGCCAGCAGCACCGGCAGGTCGGCGGCGGTCTCCTGCACGCGGATGCCGCCGACCACGTTGACGAACACGTCCTGGTCGCCGACCAGCACGCCGCCGTGCCGATGCAGCACCGCCAGCAGCATCGCCAGGCGGTTCTGCTCCAGGCCGACCGCGACACGACGCGGGTTCGACAGCGGTGATGCATCGACCAGCGCCTGCACCTCCACCAGCAGCGGCCGGGTGCCCTCGCGGGTGACCATCACGCAGCTGCCCGGTTGATGGGTGCTGCCGCCGGACAGGAAGATCGCCGATGGGTTGGAGACTTCCTTCAGGCCCTTGTCCCCCATCGCGAACACGCCCAGTTCGTTCACCGCACCAAACCGGTTCTTGAAGGCGCGCAACAGGCGGAAGCGGCTGCCGCTCTCGCCTTCGAAATACAGCACCGCGTCGACCATGTGCTCGAGCACGCGCGGGCCGGCGATGCCGCCCTCCTTGGTGACGTGGCCGACCAGGAACACCGCAGTGCCGGTTTCCTTGGCAAAGCGCACCAGCCGTGCCGCGCTCTCGCGCACCTGGCTTACGGAGCCGGGCGCCGCGGTCAGCGTTTCGGTCCACAGGGTCTGCACCGAGTCGGCCACGATCAGCCGCGGGCCGGCCTTGGCCGCGTGCTGCAGGATCGACTCGACGCCGGTCTCGGCCAGCGCATTGACGCCGTCCAGCGGGAGCTCCAGGCGATGCGCGCGGCCGGCGACCTGCGCCAGCGACTCTTCACCGGTGACGTAGAGCACCGGCAGTTCGGCCGCCATCTTCGCCACCGCCTGCAGCAGTAGCGTCGACTTGCCGATGCCCGGGTCGCCACCCACCAGCACCACCGCGCCTTCGACCAGGCCGCCGCCCAGCACGCGGTCGAACTCGCCGATGCCGGTGGAGACCCGGCGATGCTCGGTCTGCTCCACGTCTTTCAGCGCGGTGATCTTCGGCGGGTCGATCTTCCCGGCCCAGCCGGCCCGCCGCGAGGCCGGCGCCTTGGCCGCCGCCGCGCTCTCCAGCACGATCTCCGACAACGAGTTCCAGGCGTTGCACTCGGTGCACTGCCCCTGCCACTTGCTGAATTCGGCGCCGCATTCATTGCAGACGTAGGCGGTGCGGGCTTTTGCCATCGGATGATTTCCAGCAATGGGAACAGGCGTGGCAGGATAGCCGAGCCGGGTCGCAGGTGCTGCGACCGCTCAAGTCCCGTCCACCCGCGCCGATAGCTGTCGCGGGCGTGCGCCTTGCGGGCGCCCCTCCCTCTCCCTCTGGATTCAACATGACTGGCAGTTACAGTCAGAGCCTGGTCGCCATCTCGCTGCTGGTGGCCATTCTTGCTTCGTACACGGCGCTGGACATGGCCGGCCGCCTGGCCACGGCCGAGGGGCGCGTGGCACGCTGGTGGCTGGCGGGTGGCGCGGCGGCCATGGGCCTGGGGATCTGGTCGATGCATTTCATCGGCATGCTGGCCTTCGACCTGCCGATTCCGGTCGGCTACGACCTGGGCATCACCCTGTACTCGCTGGCCGTCTCGATCGGCGCTTCGGCCTATGCGCTGTGGCTGGTGTCGCGCCCCAGCCTGCCGTGGCGGCGGCTGCTGGCCGGTGCGGTACTGATGGGCCTGGGCATTGCCACCATGCACTACCTGGGCATGGCCGCGATGCGCATGCAGCCGGGCATCGACTATCACCCCGGCTGGTTCGCCGCCTCCATTGCGGTGGCCATCGGTGCCGCAGGTGCGGCGTTGTGGATCGCCTTCCGGCTGCGCGCCGAGCAGCGCAACACCCTGCTGCTGCGCGCGCTCGCATCGCTGGTGATGGGCCTGGCCATCGTCGGCATGCATTACACCGGCATGGCGGCGGCGCGCTTCCCCGAAGGCAGCATCTGTGGCGCCGTCGGCAGCGGCGGCATCGACACGCGCTGGCTGGCGGTGCTGGTGATCGTCACCACCGTGGCCACGCTGGGTATAGCCCTGGTCGCCTCGCTGTTCGACCGGCAGATGCGCGTGCGCACCGGGCTGCTGGCCGATTCGCTGGCGCACGCCAACGACAAGCTGATCCAGGCGGCACTGCACGACCCGTTGACCCAGCTGCCCAACCGCATGCTGCTGCAGGACCGCATCGAGCAGGCCATCGAGAAGGCGCGGCGACGCAATCATGCGGTGGCGGTGATGTTCTGCGACCTGGATGGCTTCAAGGCGGTCAATGATGCCTTTGGCCACCAGCTTGGCGACCGCCTGCTGGTGGCGGTGGCGCAGCGCATCGGCGGCCTGCTGCGCCCGCAGGACACGTTCGCCCGCCTCGGCGGCGACGAGTTCGTGATCGTGCTGGCCATCGATATTCCCGACGATGCGGTGGTGGTGGCCGAGCGCATCATTGCCGCCGCCGGTGAGCCGTTCACGCTGGATGCGGCCGAACTGCAGGTCAGCGCCAGCCTGGGCATCGCCCTGTACCCGGACGACGCCAGCAATGAGCGCGAACTGATGGCGCACGCCGATGCGGCGATGTACCACACCAAGGAAACCGGGCGGAACGGCTATACCTTCTTCACTCCCTCGATGCAGCTCAGTGCCAATCGCCAGCTGCGCCTGCTGCAGGACCTGCGCAAGGCCATCGCCCGCAACGAACTGATCCTGCATTACCAGCCCAAATTCCCGGCCGCGGGCGCACCGGCCACCGGCGCCGAAGCGCTGCTGCGCTGGCAGCACCCGGAGCTGGGGCTGCTGGCGCCGGATGTGTTCATTCCGATCGCCGAACGCAGCGGACTGATCCTCCCCATCGGCGACTGGGTGCTGGACCGCGCCTGTGCACAGCTGCGCGCCTGGCATGACGCCGGCCACGCAGACTGGTCGATGGCGGTGAACCTGTCGCCGTTGCAGTTCGCCTCGCCGGCGCTTCTGGACAGCGTGCGCGAAGTACTGCAGCGGCATCGGATCGAACCGGCCCGGCTGACCCTGGAGATCACCGAGACCACCGCGATGAAGGACGTCGATGCCAGCCTGGCCATCCTCAACGACCTGACCACGATGGGCGTGCACATCGCCATCGACGACTTCGGCACCGGCTATTCCAGCCTGCTGTACCTCAAGCGCATGCCGGCCACCGAACTGAAGATCGACCGCGCGTTCGTTCGTGACCTGGAATGCAACGACGAAGATGCCGCCATCGTGTCGTCGATCATTGCGCTGGGCCGCACCCTCCAGTTGCAGGTGGTGGCCGAAGGCGTGGAAACGCAGGCGCAGCGCGAGTACCTGAGCGAGCTGGGCTGCGACCAGCTGCAGGGCTACCACCTGGGCCGGCCGATGGAGGCAGAGGAGTTCCTGCGCCGGGTGGCGGGGTAAAGCCGGCCGCTGGCCGGCTTCCCGCGATTGCCGGCCAGCGGCCGGCACTACCGGACAACGGAAAACCAGAAAGGCCGCCCGAGGGCGGCCTTTCTGCGTGGCAACGTCGCGAGAACGTCAGTGCATCATGTGCACGTTCATGTTGTGCATGACCCACAGGGTGCCGATCACGATGATGCCGATCACCACGACGGTGAAGGCCGCCGCGTTGACGTTCCAGCGGCTTTCCGAAGAGCGGTCCAGGTGCAGGAAGAACACCAGGTGGACCAGCATCTGCAGCACCGCGGTGACCGCGATCACCACACCGTTGACGGTGCGCGAGAAATCGCCCGACATCACCATCCAGAACGGGATGACGGTCAGCACCACCGCCAGCACGAAGCCGATCAGGTACGACTTCACGCTGCCGTGGCTTTCGCCGCCGGTGCCGTGGTCGTGTACATGGTTGTCATGTGCCATTACAGCGCTCCATTGAGGTAGACGACGGAGAACACGCCGATCCAGATCAGGTCCAGGAAGTGCCAGAACAGGCTCAGGCACGCCATGCGGGTCTTGTTGGTCGCGGTCAGGCCGTACTTTTTCAGCTGCACGAACATCACCAGCAGCCACAGCAGGCCCGCGCTGACGTGCAGGCCGTGGGTACCGACCAGGGCGAAGAACGCCGACAGGAAGGCACTGCGGTCCGGACCGTAGCCCTGATGGATCAGATGCTGGAACTCCCACACTTCCATGCACATGAAGCCGAAGCCCAGCAGCCAGGTGATGCCCAGCCACAGGTACATCTGGCCCATCTGCTTGCGGTGCATGGCAATCATGCCCAGGCCGAAGGTCAGCGACGAGGTCAGCAGCAGCGCGGTTTCCCACGCCACGAACGGCAGCTCGAACAGGTCCTTCGCGGTGGGGCCACCATCGGTACCGCCTGCCAGCACCACGTAGGTGGCGAACAGCGAGGCGAAGATGAGGCAGTCGCTCATCAGGTACACCCAGAAACCGAAGACGGTGTTGCCGCCGGTGTCGTGGTGCTCGTGGTCGTCATGGCCATGGGCCGCCGCGTGTGCGGCGTGCCCGTGGCTCAGGGTCGAGGTATTGGTGCTCATGCCTTCAGCTCCGACTTCACCAGGCCCTGGGCTTCCAGGTGCTTGCGGTGTGCGTTCTCGATGCGTTCCACCTCGGCGGCCGGGACCCAGTAGTCCACGTCCTGGTCGAAGGTGCGGTAGATGAACGTGGCGATCATGCCGACGAAGCCGACGATGGCCAGCCACCAGATGTGCCAGATCATCGCGAAGCCGAACACCAGGCTGAAGGCACCGATGACAACGCCCGTGCCGGTGTTGCGCGGCATGTGGATGTCGGTGTACTTGGCCGGCTTCGGCCAGGCTTCACCACGCTGCTTGCGTTCCCAGAAATCGTCCAGCTCGGTGACGTCCGGCAGGGTCGCGAAGTTGTAGAAGGCCGGCGGCGAGGAGGTTTCCCACTCCAGCGTACGGGCATCCCACGGGTCACCGGTCAGGTCCACGGTCTTCTTGCGGTCGCGGATCGACACGGCCACCTGGATGATCTGGCACAGGATGCCGGCGCCGACGATGAACGCACCGCAGGCAGCAACCAGCAGCAGCGGCTCGTAGGCCGGGTTGACGGTGCTCTGCAGGCGACGGGTCATGCCCATGAAGCCCAGCACGTACATCGGCATGAAGGTCACGTAGAAGCCGATGAACCAGCACCAGAACGCGCACTTGCCCCAGAACTCATTGAGGCGGAAGCCGAACATCTTCGGCCACCAGTAAGTGATGCCGGCGAACATGCCGAACACCACGCCGCCGATGATGACGTTGTGGAAGTGGGCGATCAGGAACAGGCTGTTGTGCAGCACGAAGTCGATGGCCGGGATCGCCAGCATCACGCCGGTCATGCCGCCGATGACGAAGGTGACCATGAAGCCGATCGTCCACAGCACCGGGGTGGTGAAGTGCACGCGACCGCGGAACATGGTGAACAACCAGTTGAAGATCTTCACGCCGGTCGGGATCGAGATGATCATCGTCGTGATGCCGAAGAAGGCATTGACGTTGGCACCCGAGCCCATGGTGAAGAAGTGGTGCAGCCACACGATGAACGACAGCACGCCGATGCAGGCGGTGGCGTAGACCATGCCCTTGTAACCGAACAGCGCCTTGCGCGAGAAGGTCGCGATGACTTCGGAGAACACACCGAACGCCGGCAGGACCAGGATGTACACCTCCGGGTGACCCCAGATCCAGATCAGGTTGATGTACAGCATGGCGTTGCCGCCGCCGTCATTGGTGAAGAAGTGCGTACCCAGGTAACGGTCCAGGGTCAGCAGCACCAGGGTGATGGTCAGCACCGGGAACGCGGCGACGATCAGCACGTTGGTCACCAGGGCAGTCCAGGTGAACACCGGCATCTGCATCAGCTTCATGCTGGGGGTACGCATCTTCAGGATGGTGATGAAGAAGTTGATACCACTCAACGTGGTACCCAAACCCGCCACCTGCAGGCCCCAGATGTAGTAGTCCATGCCGACGCTTGGACTGTATTCGATACCCGACAACGGCGGGAACGCCAGCCAGCCGGTGGCGGCGAACTCACCGATCCACAGCGACAGCATGATCAGCACCGCGCCCGCCACGAACAGCCAGAAGCTGAGCGAGTTGACGAACGGGAACGCAACGTCACGCGCACCGATCTGCAGCGGCACGGCCAGGTTCATCAGGCCGGTGATCAGCGGCATCGCCACGAAGAAGATCATGATCACGCCGTGGGCGGTGAAGATCTGGTCGTAGTGGTGCGGCGGCAGGTAACCCTCCGAGCCACCGACGGCGAGCGCCTGCTGGGTGCGCATCATGATGGCGTCGGAGAAGCCGCGCAGCAGCATGACGAAGGCGACGATGAGGTACATCACGCCGATCTTCTTGTGGTCCACCGAGGTGAACCACTCCTTCCACAGATAGCCCCACAGCTTGAACTTGGTGATCAGGGCGACGACGCCCAGGCCACCCAGCACCGCGCCGACCAGGGTGGTCAGCACGATCGGATCGTGGGGGATCGACTCAAGAGAGAGTTTTCCCAACATGTTCATTCTCCCGAACCCGCGTGGCCGGCATGGCCTGCGTGTTCGTGTTCGTTGGCATCCAGGTTTTCACCCGATTCCTTGGAATCATGCGCATCACTGGGGGCGTGGCCCTCGTGCGCTTCATGGGTGGCGGCGTCGGCAGCGGCGGCACCGGCATGCGAGTGCTTCATGCCGTAATGCTTGTTGTCGCCCATGTGCTTGGCGATGACCCAGTCGAACAGGCCTTCTTCGGTCTTGCCGAAGTAGGTGACCGGATACCACTCGGCGTTGCGTGCTTCGCCCAGGGCCTTGAACGAGGCCTTGTCCAGGGTCTGCTCGCCGGCGCGGACCTGGTCCAGCCACTGGCGGTATTCGGCATCGGTGACCGAGTAGGCGGTGAAGTGCATCTTGGCGAAGCCCGCGCCGCTGTAGTGCGAAGACATGCCCGGGAATTCACCGGTCTCGTTGGCGATCAGGTGGAGCTTGGTCTCCATCGCAGCCATCGAGTAGATCATGCTGCCCAGGTGCGGGATGAAGAACGCATTCATCACCGAATCGGACGTGATCTTGAAGTTCAGCGGCGTGTTGACCGGGAACTTGATTTCGTTGACGACCGCCACCTTCTCTTCCGGATAGATGAACAGCCACTTCCAGTCCAGCGAGATCGCCTCGATGGTGACCGGCTTGACGTCCGAATCCAGCGGACGGTACGGATCCAGTGCGTGCGACGAGCGCCAGGTCAGGACCGCCAGCACCAGCACGATCATGCACGGGATCGACCACACCACCACCTCGATCGCCGTCGAGTGGGACCACTTCGGCTCGTAGCGGGCCTTGGTGTTGGAGGCGCGATACTTCCACGCGAAGGTCAGGGTCATGATGATGACCGGGATGACGACCAGCAGCATGAGCACGGTGGCCGTGATCAGCAGGGTCTTCTCATCCTGGCCGATCTGGCCCTTCGGACTGAGGATGGCCACGGCATCGCAGCCGGTGAGCATCACCAGCAACGACAGCAGCAGGCCCGGGCGCAACCAGCGCCCAAGGGTTTTCAACGGAATCATCGGTCGATCCAATTGCGAGGGAATGCCGTTCCCCGTCCCTGCCTGTTCCGGCCAAAGCCGGTCCCACCGGTCCGGAAGACAGGCAGGCAGGTGGGGTCGAGTCAGCCTTTCAATTTTAGGCCGTTACCCATCATTTAAGAAAGGCATTGACATTGATCGAGCGCAGGAAAGGCCCGATTCTGGCTGCGACACGTTGTCGCACCGCGCACGCACGATGGCATCGGCCGGTGATCCGCCGCGCTCGGCAAAGTCGCCTGAACAGATTCAGGTGCGCGGACAGACAGGAACATGGGATGCTCCAGACAGGAGGGACGCCATGGACAAGATCGACTTCAAGAAGCGCGACCGGGCGCTGTACCAGCCCCCGGCAGGCCGGTTCGTCCAAGTGGAGGTGCCACCGTTGCCCTACCTGATGATCGACGGCCGCGGCGACCCGAATACCGCCCCGGCTTACCTGCAGTCGGTGCAGTGGCTGTATGCAGTGAGCTATGCACTGAAGTTCGCGCTGAAGGCCGAGGGCCGGGACTACGTAGTGCCGCCGCTGGAAGCGCTTTGGACCGCCGACGACCCGGCGAGCTTTGTGGCACGCCGCAAGGACGAGTGGTCGTGGACGGTGATGATCCGTACGCCGGATGGGATCAGCCCAGGGCAACTGGAGACCGCCATCGCCAAGGCGACGAAGAAGCTGGGCGAGACACCGGCTGGCCTTCGTCATAGGGGGCTTGAGGAAGGCCTCTGCCTGCAGACCCTGCATGTGGGCGCCTACGATGACGAAGGCCCGATCCTGGCTCATCTGCACGACGAGCTGATGCCTTCGCTGGGCTACACCTTTGCCGGCCCCCACCATGAGATCTACTTGAGTGATCCGCGAAAGACCGACGCGGCGAGATTGAAGACCGTGCTGCGGCAACCGGTGCGGGCGGTTGGGCCTGACGAGGGTTCTCGCGCATGACCCGAGGAACGTCATGCGCATGATCGAACGACTGCTGCGCTGGACCACCCTGCCCGCCGGGCGCCGGCTGATGGCCGTGCTTGGGGCTACGCTGGTGATCGTGCTGGCCTGCAATCCGGATCTGCTGCCGTTGTTGCCGCTGGTGGATGCGTCGGGACTGGACGTACTGATGCTGTTGCTGGGTGCGCAGGTGGTCGCGGTGCTGCCATGGGTACGCGAGCGGGCCAGCCGCGGGACCAGAGTGCTCGCACGCCTGCTTATCGGCGCATTGGCGGGAGCAGCGGGTGGTTATCTCCAGCAGCTGGCGTGGTGGCTGGCGAAGGATGCGGGGATGGCGCGGCGTTGATGGCGTCGCGCCGCCAATCGGCCAAACAAAAAGCCCCGGTTAAAGGCCGGGGCTTTTCATTGCAACTGGTGCCGGAAACAGGAGTCGAACCTGCGACCTACGCATTACGAACCCGGCCGATAAGTCACGCGAGCAAACAAAGCGGCTAGCAACCGACGGGATAAGCACTACTCGCGCGGAGCGGACCGGCAAGGACCGTCGCCAATGGCACACTGCGCGGGATCTGAGTTCCAACTGTCCAAAAAGCAGTTCCCGAAAGTGACCGGAAGCGACCCGAAAGACCGTAAGTGCCATCTAAGCCTCTACCAGCTTGATATTTGTTCAGAGCATCCCTAGAAATTTCCGGAAAGGTACACTGCCTCATCAATCATTTTTCTCAGGTGCACCAGCGTAGGCAGAAAACCTGAGAGTTCCATGTCGCTAAGCGGTGCTGCGCCAGCATTGACCATCGCAGCAATAGCGGCCTTCGATAGCATCAACGATTTGGTGGGAGCCTTGGGATCGAACACTCGCTCAGGTAGCACAAGAGCAGTCTTCTTAGGGCACTACCCCCTCAACACTCCGTGCGAGTGAATACCCTCGGCATCAAACTCATCCGAGAAGTGCACGCGCCTACGCTCTGACGTGACCCTGGAGGAATCACTTCTCTTGTAGAGTGATCCGATACAGTAATTCCCATTTACGAACTTTGGCCTAGAAAGGCAGCAGCAAAGACCATTCTTCCGAGTCGAACGTGCGAACCCTCGTTCAGTGAAATTTCCTTGAGGAAGCTCGGGTTGTCGTAGTCAAATATCCCAATGGTCAGCTCTTCGACGTCAACCTTGTTGATCCGATCACCGGACGGCTTCATGCGGCATTGATCGCCGACAGAACGACTTCAATCCCAACATCTGCACATATTCTCAACGCTTGCTCCCGAGCCTCCGCCGGGGAGAGCCGCCCAGCCATCCTCATCGCTTCAGTTGAAAACCCCGCATCGAACGAGATCTTGTTCACCACATCTTCTTGAACGCGGCGATGGAGCTCGATAGCGGGTCCGAGCTTCGTCATGCTCTCGGGGCGCAGCGCACTTGAAGCTTCATGTCCGTCCAGCGATTCGTAATAGTAGAAATTCGAGTACTTCTCAATGAAAGTCTGGGCATCAACGGAGCCCAACGCAAACGCTCTTACAAGCTTCGTCATCTCAATGATCGCAGCTTCAGTTTCCATGATTTACGTCACTCCAACTCATTGTTTTATCGGAAGCCATGGGGTTCCGTCGGCATTGCTTACACCGGGAACGTGACCATGCGGTTGCTGGGCGCGAGGATCAGGATGAGTTGATGGCTTGTGTCCGCCATCTATTCGAACCCCAGTTGGCTGACCGTCAGGCCCTTTTGCCTGAACAAATCGACCATCGGGTGATCTTCAATTCTGCCACCCGGCGGTGTAGGAATCGCGTTCCCCTTGGAATCGACATAGATCGTGCCACTTTCCTTCTGTTCTCCGGCGCTCGATTCACTTTTCGGGGACTGTTTGTCTCTGGCAATTGACCCATCACCTTGCAATGCAGGCAGTCTCGGCGATTCCTCAGACTTCTGAAGTAGGCCTTTTACTGCCCCGTCCAGCTTGTTGCCGATATCCGTTCGCTGCTCGGCTGTCGTGGTTGCATAGTAGGTCACGCCAATAACGATCGGTACAACCACCAGCGGCGCAGCGAGCAAGGCATTCCGCCCATCCGGATCCGTGAACTTGTAGGGATTTCCTGCTGCATAGCGATACCGATTGAACTGCCCAACCGGCTGGTCATACGCCGTGACCGGATCCACCGACAGGAACACACCCAACTGCGGATCCATGTACCGCTGCTGCATGTAGCTCAGCCCGGTGGCCGAGTCGCTCACATGGCCGGTATACCCCGGCCCGTCCATGACCCGACCATCCACCACGGCACCGTACGGCTCGTAGTCATAGCGCTTGATCACGTTGCCGTTGGCATCGCTCTCGGCGACAACCGAGCCCAAGGCGTCCGTGTGAATGTAGGTGACCGTCGTTTGTGCCACTGCGGCTGGTGACAGGCCAAGGCCAATGAGCAGCACGCGGCACAGCCAGGCGCCCAATGCCCCCAGCTTCCGAAATCGTTCTTCAAATCCCCTGAAGCGGGTCGACACACCGCCTGCAGTTCCCCCGAACCTGCGCATCCTTCCAGTCCCTGAAAGAGCCTTGGAGCAAGGCCGGGTATTCATAGCGCAGGAATGACCGCTGCGTTTGCCAGGTCAGGAACAGGGCGCGCGCTAAGCGCCTAGGAAGCCGGCGGGCGAGTAGGCTGCGAGATTCGGAAAGTGGGGGCTGCCAGCCATGGGTCGGCAGTGCCGGGGAGCTCGCATTCCGCCAGGCATGGCCCGGCGCTACCAGAGCACAAAAAAGCCCCGACCAAGGCCGGTGCTTTTCATCCAACTGGCGCCGTAAACAGGAGCCAAACATACGATCTACGCATCTCTCAAAAAACTACGAGAAGGAAAACGCTCAACCAGCGGGAAAATCAGGTAGAACTTCGGCAATGGCCGCGGATATACCACCCACCTCCAAGCCTGCATCGAAAGCCTCAAGGACCAGATATTCACCTGTATATGCATCAAGCCCACCGGACTGGGCCAACGCCCCCCAAACCAGCCGATCAATTGAATGCAAATTCCGCTGATTGTCCATCATCAAGGAGAACAAATCGAACCACTTTCTGTACTCAACGGACTTACCTCGCAGCCAATAGTCTCTAGCCGCGCTCACTGCAGCCAACCTTTCCCCATCAAGGCGATCACCAAGATGATCGCACAATGAAATCGCAAATTTCGCCCTGGCGATATTGCTTTTCTCCAATCCAGCAACATCAAGCAACTCATCAAGACTATCGATTAGCTGGCGAATTCGCGCGCAGGGGACTTTCTCGTTATTCATAGCAACATCCTATAATGGCTGCGTCTTCACCGGAAGAACGGTGCGAACACCTTGGTCCTTCGCCACAGCAGCACAACTGGTACAGGGCTCCATGACTTGCCCGGCTTTTGAACCTACTGCCCTGACCGTCGCCATCGTCGCCCCCTTCAAATCTGCACCTGAGTTCAGCGCCTTGCTCATCGCATCAATTTCTCCACAGCAACCGTGGAATGGAGATCTAATACCGTCGGCCACCCCATCCAGTGATTTCTGGATGGCGGCATTCGAGGCGCCGCCAGGCCCACCGGCGCGCGAACTTGCCCCAACAAAAACCTCACCGGATTCTGTCACGAGCCCCGTAACGCCTCCACCTGCCGCCTTGCTTGCCTGAGCTTCTGCCGATGCAGATCGAGCTGCGCTCAACGCTGCAATCTCCTTGGAGACGAGCTGGCTTGAGATAGTGAGCCGCTGGGACTGGCCGAGCGTAACGATCCCCAGCACTCCTTCCGCGATGGCAACCGCCCCACCTGCTGCTGCCATGCCATAGTTGCCTTGCTCTGCAGATGTGACGGCTGCATCCCAAGTAGCTTGACCAGGGATCGTGTAACGCATCCAAGCGGGACTTTCCGCCCTTCCATCTGGATCAATATATCGGTAGGGATTTCCTGCTGCATAGCGATACCGATTGAACTGCCCAACCGGCTGGTCATACGCCGTGACCGGATCCACCGACAGGAACACACCCAACTGCGGATCCATGTACCGCTGCTGCATGTAGCTCAGCCCGGTAGCCGAGTCGCTCACATGCCCGGTATACCCCGGGCCATCCGTGACCTGACCACCGACCACAGCACCGTAAGGCTCGTAGTCATAGCGCTTGATCACGTTGCCGTTGGCATCGCTCTCGGCCACGACCGAGCCCAGCGCGTCCGTGTGGATGTAGGTGACCGTCGCTTGGGCAATTGCGGCTGGCGACACCCCAAGGCCGAGCAGCAGCACGCAGCACAGCCAGGCGCCGAATGCCCCCAGCTTCCGAATTCGATCTTCACCCCCCCTGAAGCGGGTCGACACACCGCCCGCAGTTCCCCCGAACCTGCGCATCCTTCCAATCCCTGAAAGACCCCTGAAGCAAGGCTGGGTATTCATAGCACAAGAATGACCGGCTGCGGTTGCCACGTCAGGAACTGTGCGAGGAGCTAAGCGCCTGGGAAGCCGGAGGGGGCGAGTAGGCCGCGAGACTCGGAAATTGCGGCTGCCCACCATGGGCTGGCACTGCTTGGGAACTCGCATTCCGCCGGGCATGGCCCGGCGCTACCAGACACAAAAAAACCCCGGCCAAGGCCGGGGCTTTTCATGCAACTGGTGCCGGAAACAGGAGTCGAACCTGCGACCTACGCATTACGAATGCGCCGCTCTACCAACTGAGCTATTCCGGCGGAGCCCGCGATTTTACGGGCTGGGCGCCCCGGCGGTCAATCCACCCGGCTCAGCCCGCTACACCCGGTTCGCACACACCCGCCCCTCGGCAAAGTCCCGCAGGTTCCCCAGCGTGATCGCCGAGATCTCCTGCAGCGCCTCCACGGTGAAGAAGCCCTGGTGGCCGGTCACCAGCACGTTGGGGAAGGTCATCAGGCGCTGGAAGGCCTCGTCGTCGATGATCTCGCCGGAAAGGTCCTGGAAGAACAGCGCGCTTTCCTGCTCGTAGACGTCGATGGCCAGGTGGCCGAGCCGCCGCGACTTCAGCGCGCGGATCACCGCATGGGTATCGACCAGTGCCCCACGCGAGGTGTTGACCAGCATCGCGCCTGGCTTCATCCGCGCCAGCGAGGCGTCGTTGATCAGGTGCTGGGTCTCAGGCGTCAGCGGGCAATGCAGCGACACGATGTCGGCGCGCGCCAGCAGTTCGTCCAC
This sequence comes from Stenotrophomonas sp. YJH_SMC_46, assembly GCF_059370315.1. Classification (NCBI taxonomy): domain Bacteria; kingdom Pseudomonadati; phylum Pseudomonadota; class Gammaproteobacteria; order Lysobacterales; family Lysobacteraceae; genus Stenotrophomonas; species Stenotrophomonas sp. YJH_SMC_46. The sequence goes on along the minus strand of NZ_JCAFTO010000003.1, from coordinate 71,016 downwards.
CCCCACCATGTCGCCCACCGCGGCAAAGGCCGGCGACGGATACGGATCGTGCCCCAGCACGATGCAACCCATGCCCTTGAAGATGCGCGCAGTGGCCAGGCCGATCTTGCCGGTACCCACGATGCCGACGGTGCGGCCATGCAGGGTTCGCCCGAGCAGGCCATCGAGCATGAAGTTGCTCTCGCGCACGCGGTTGTAGGCGCGATGGGTCTGCCGGTTGAGGGTCATCACCAGCGCCAATGCATGCTCGGCCACGGCTTCGGGCGAATAGGCCGGCACCCGCGCCACGAACAGGTCCAGCGCTTTCGCGGTGGCCAGATCCACGTTGTTGAAACCTGCGCATCGCAGCAGCACGGCCCGCACCCCCACCGCATGCAGGGTGTGCAGCACCGGCGCATCCAGGCGGTCGTTGACGAACACGCATACGGCTGCGCAATCCTGCGCCAGCGCCGCCGAGTGCACGTCCAGCGCCACATCGAAGTACACGAACGCAAAGCCGTCCCCGGCCGCATCGCGCTGGTTCGCCTCACCAAGGAAGCGGCGGTCGTAGGGACGGGCACTGAAGACGGCGATCTGCATGGATGGGCCTGGGTGGAATGCCATACCGACCATACCGCAGCAGCGCCCGCGTTGGGATGGCACCGGCGATGCCGTCATCGCCGGTGCCGGGTGCCACTTAGAACCTGCAGCCCAGGCCCAGCATCACGCCGCTCCGGATCTGCCCGTCGCGGCGCTCGCCCACATAGTCGGCCATGATCGACAACCGTTCGCTGGCGCGGCTGGTCACGCCCGGGTTCCAGGCCAGCACCTGCTCGCCCACCGCCTGGCTGCTGGCGCCGAACACCAGGTCCGGTGCTGCAGCAAAACCGGTGCTGTAACGGGCCTGCGAATCACCCGGCTCCTTCTGCCAGACCACCCGGGCGCGCGGGGTGATGCGCTCGCCGTTGTTGCCTTCGAACATCTTGAACAGCTGCAGGCCCGCACCCACGCGGATGCTCTCCAGGCTGCCGCTGCGACCGATCAGTGCTCCGACGCCCTCCCCTTCATTGAAGCGCGTGGCCGAAGTCCGCGCGTAATCCACCACCGGCAGCAACGGCTGGATCACCAGGCCCTTGCCGGTGGTGAACGAGAACGCATGTTCAACACGTGCGGAGATCGCATCGTTGCTGTACTTCGCGCGCAGGGGCTGCTGCAGGCCATCGATACCGCCGATGCTGCGACGGGTGTCATGCCGCAGATCGGTGTAGCGCACGGCCGCCGACAGATAGCCGCGCGCGTACGTCGCATCGAGGTAGCCGCCCACGTCCAGCGCGCGCACATCTCCGGTGAAACCATAGCCATCGCTGGCCTTGGCGTTGTCCAGCGTGGAGACATTCAGATCAGCCAGCCGCAGCTTGGACAGCAACAGGTCCTGGATGTCCGGGTCACTGAGGTAACCCTGCACCGAGAGCGCACCGATGCCCTGCGGGCCGCGGCTGGATGCGGTGTAGATGCTCTGTGCGACATTGATGTAGGTGGATCGCCAGTCGGTATTCCAGCGCGCGAAATCATCATCGACGAACGCCTGCAGCTGGCGTACGGTGCGCAGGTAGCCGGGATTGATGTCACCGGTCACGTTGGCGGTGACGTTCAGGGTGTCGCCCGGATCGCGGTACCCGTATGCGGTGATGATCCTGTTGCTGTAGATGTCCTGGCCGGGGAACGACTCCAGCTTGCTGCCACTGCCATCGGGGTCGAAGGTGACCGAGGGACCGGTGCCGCGTGCCGGAACGCGCAACACCAGCAGGCCGTTCGGCTTCACCACTTCATACATGGCCTTGTGCAGCAGCCCGGCATCCATGCCACCACCGTAGTTGCCGCTATAGATCTGGGTCATGCGCGGCGACGGCGTGTAGATCACCTTGCCGCCGCTGCTGGCTGCGTGGATCTGCACCGAGTCGATGAGCGGCAGATCGCCGGCCAGATAGCGCTCGACGCCGCCGGACTGCATGATCGAGCAGGACGAGATGCAATTGCCGGACACGATGGTGTTCAGCCCGGAGGTGCGGATGATGCCCTGCAGCCACTCCCCGGCGATCAACGCGCCACCATTGGACGTACGCAGCACCACCTCACGGACCGGCCGGCCTTCGGCCTGTGCCTTGGCCAGCAATGCCGGCAGGGACACCGCGTCGGCGTAGGTCACATCTCCACTCAGGAAGATGCGATCGCCCTGCACGTGATTAATTCGTTGCCATGACGTCATCCACCACGGCTATGGCGGCAACGCCCATCAGCCCGGCCAGGGCCAGGCTCAACGTCGAGTACTTCATGTGTTCTCTCTCCACCCGCAACACGCGGATGGAGCGATCAACGCCGCAGCGGGATGATCTCCCCCAGTGGAACGGATCCTGGAAAATGAATACATTCACAATGGGAATTCGATCGATGCACACTCTTCCCCATCCGGTCATCGTCGCGTAAAACTCGACGACGCATTCGCCACCCACCGCCGAGGCCAGCCCTGTCCACCCCGTCTCCCCTGCTCCATCGCGCTCCGGAGCTATCCGCACCTGCGGATGCCTTCATCGCGTTCGTGCGCGAAGAGCGCGCACCGCTGTGCGCGTTCCTGCGCACGCGGGGGGTTGGGCCTGAGGATGCGGAGGATATCGCGCAGGACTGCATGGAGCGGCTGATCCGCTACCGCGCACAGGGTCCGGACGAACTGCGCCTGCTGCTGTATCGTATCGCCCGCAACCGCCTGGCAGACCGCGGCCGCTCACCGCTGTCGCGGCCGCATCTGCCGCTGGCTGAACACGATGGCAGCGACGAACCGTCCAGTTCCTCGCCCGATCCATTGCGCCAGGCCGAGTCGGGGCAGATGCTGTCCCTGCTGCGGCAGGCCCTGTTCAAGCTGCCCGAACGCGCACGCGAGGTCTATCTGCTCAACCGCATCACCGGCATGAGCTACACGCAGATCGCGCGGCATTGTGGAATTACTGCCAAGACCGTGGAAAAACATATCGCCCGCGCCCTGCAGGGCCTGCGTCAGGAGTTGGGATCGGATCCGCTGCACAACGACAGGGACGGCCAATGAGTGGCACCCCGCACAGGGATGATGCACAGCTGTTTGAACGCGCCAGCGCCTGGGTAGCCCGCCTGGAAGCCCCGGACTGCACATCGGCCGAACGCGAAGCGTTCGAGGACTGGCTGGCCGAAGATCCGGCCCACGTCAAAGCCTGGGTGCAGGCCGAAACCCTGTTCCAGAAGGGCGCTGGGCTTGCGGCTGACCCTTGGCTGCGGACCGCTGCGGCACGCGCGGCGCGTCCGCCGCGCCGGCGCTGGTTGCCGGGCGTGGCCGCTGCTGCCGGTGTCTGCATGGCGATCGGCATCGGCTGGATGGCTGCCGTCGACGGCAACCCGACGCCACAGGTCTACGCCAATGATTCGCACCAGCCACAGCAGCAGACACTGGCCGATGGCAGCGTCGCCATGCTGGATGCTGGCACCACTCTCCGCGCCCGCTTCGGCTGGCGCCATCGTGAGCTGGTGCTGGAGCAGGGCCGGCTGCAACTGCAGGTCGCACCGTCGAACAAGGCGCTGCAACTGCGCGCCGGCGACAGTACGATCCGCGACATCGGCACGACCTTCCAGGTGGAACGCCTGCGCGACGGCCTGGTCGAGGTCGCGCTGCTGGAAGGTGCCGTCGAAGTCAGCAGCGGCGCAGCGCAGCACACGCTGGCGCCCGGCCAGCAGCTGCAGGTTCTGCCTTCCGGCCGTATCCAGCCAGGTCCTGCCCTCTCCTCCACTGCCGCCGCTGAAGGCTGGCTGCAGGGGCAACTGGTGTTCGATGCCACCCCCCTGTCGATCGTGGTCGAACGCATGAACCGTTACGGCCGCACGCCGCTGGTGATCGCCGATCCTGAGATCGCCAGCCTGGCCGTGAGCGGTACCTTCCGTGCCGGCGATGCGCAGGAACTGCTGTCGGCGCTGGAACTGGGGTGGTCCGTGGCTGGCCAGACGCGTCCGGATGGCGCGCTGGAACTGCGCCGCACATACTGAGGAGACCGGCAGTGAAGGCAGGTCCGGGTGCGCTGCAGTGGGGGCTGCTCCGGGCCCTGCTATGCCTTGCCCTGGGCGTTGCCGCAGTACCGATGGCCGATGCCGGCACGCCCGCAGGCACGCTGGCGATCGACGTGGGCGCCGGCCCACTGGTACCGGCACTGCAGCAATGGGCCCGGCAGAGTGGCACCGCCCTGCTGTTCGACGCACGTGAACTGGAGGGTCTGCGCACCGATGGCACCCGTGGCCAGCGCGATGCCAGGGCTTCGCTGAAGCAACTGGTTGCCGGCCTGCCGGTGAACATCCTGCGCACGTCCTCGGGTGCTTTTGTCGTGCGGCGGGTCCATGCCGAGCCTGCCAAGCCGCCGGCAGCGTTCACCGCCCCGCGTCTGCCGCGCCCGCCTCCCAGGTCCGCCGACACGCCGCACGAGGTGGAACTGGCTCCCATCCACGTCACCGGCAGCCGGCTGCCGCGCTCTTCGGTGCAGACCACGCTGCCGGTCACCACCATTGATCGTGACGACATCCTGCGCAGTGGCTACGGCAACCTGTTCGACCTGCTGCGGCACCTGCCCGGCATGAACGGCCATCCTGCCATGAGCACCTCGCGCGGCGGCGATTCGCAGTACCTGCCGGTGGGTGCAGCGGCCACCACCAGCCTCGATGGCATGGGACCGCGGGCGACGCTGTTCCTGGTCAATGGCCGGCGCCTGCCGCGCTATCCGATGGTGTCGCTGGAACAGGGTGGGCTGACCGACCTCGGCGGCATTCCGCTGAGCTTCGTCGACCGCATCGAACTGGTACGCGGCGGTGCCTCGGCCATCTATGGCGCCGATGCCATGTCCGGCGTGGTCAACATCATCCTGCGCGACCAGGCCGATGGGCCCGAAGCCATGCTGCAGACCGGACTCAGCAGCCGTGGTGACGCGGGCCAGTACCGCCTGCAGGCCGCCACGGGCGGCGCGCGTGGCAACGGAGACCGCTGGTTTGCCGGTCTCGATCTGCACCGTGTCGAGCATGTCGCCGGTGACCAGCGTGACTGGCATGCGGAAACATCGCTGTATCCGATCGGCGCGATCCTGGGCAACTGGTACGTGCCCGCGCGGCGCTGCGAGCCGCCCCTGGAGCGGCGCGAGGACGGCTGCTGGTTCGACAGCGCCCGGCCGCGTTCGCTGCAACCGGCCTCGGATACCGCGTCGGCCTACCTGCGCTACCGGCACGAACGGGGTGAGGGACGCTATGCCTATGCCGAGGTGCGGGCCAGTCACAACCGCCAGCGCTTCGACCTGGGCCCGACCGCCGTTGCGGTGGTGTCGCGGGGCATCACCTTCAACAGTGTGCTGCGTGAGGCCGGCAACGTGCGTCCCAAGGTCCGCGCCACCGATACGGACGTCACCTTCGGCATCGGACGTGACCAGGGCCGGCGCAGCTGGGAAGCCGGCATCAGTGCGCAGCGCAGCGAAGTCACCTTGTCCACGGCAGGCACGGTGCGGACGGCGCTGCTGCTTGAAGCAACGCAGGCACGCAGGTTCATTCCCGGCTTCGACGCGCCGCCGGCAGCCGATATGGACGCGCTGTTCCCATCCATCCGCAACCGCGGCAGCACTGCACAGTGGCAGGGCTGGTGGGGCGTGCAGCGTGAGCTGATGGCGATGGCTGGGGGCAATGCGCAACTGGCGACCGGCATCGACCTGCGCCATGAGCGCTGGACCTCGCATCCGGATGCGCTGCTGAGCCAGGGCGACCTTGCATTGGGTTTGCCGCAGCAGCAACGCCGCCTGTCGCGGCAAAGCAGCGGTGTCTATACCGAGCTGGGCCTGCCACTGGCACCCACGCTGCGCGCGGACCTGGCCGCACGCTGGGACCGCGACGACGGCTTCATGGCGTTCTCGCCACGTGCCGGACTGCGCTGGACCCCGACGCCTCACTGGTCGTTCCTGCTGGCCAGCGGACGCGGCTACCGTGCGCCGAGCCTGTTCGAGCAACGGCGCCCCCCGGGCTACTTCGGGTCGATCACGCTTCCGGTGTCCAGTGCCCTTCCTGAATGTGCAATGGCCACGGCCAGTGGCGGCTGCAGCGTCACGGCCAACGTGGTTGAGAACGATGCACTGAAGGCCGAGCGATCGCGCAGCCATTCGCTGGCCGCCACATGGACACCCAACGACACGTTTTCGTTGTCGCTGACCCACAACATCGTGGAACTGCGCAACGAGATCCTCGCCCTGCAGCCAAGCGATGCGGTGTGGAATCGCACCACCTGGGAGCTGGATGACGACGGCTACCTGAGCAGCCTGCGCCTGTCGTTCGACAACATCGGCCGCACCACCTCCCGCAACTGGGTCCTGCGTGGCGAATACCGCATCGACAGCGGCAGCAACGGCCAATGGTTGTTCTCACTCGATGCGCTGAAGCAGCAGGAACTGCGTCGGCGCCGTGACCACGGGGCCGCCGTGGACCTGCGCGGCCATGTGACACCCGAACTGGCTGCGGTGTTGAACGCGCAATGGCAGAACAGCAACTGGGACGTCGCCCTGCGCGGCAACCAGGTTGGTCGCACCCGTGCCTGGCTGCCGGGGGCCGAATGCCCGCAGGATCAGGCCGAACAGAACCACTGCATGAATCCGCGTCAGCTGCGCTTGAACCTGCACCTGGCACGCCGCCTCGGCCCGCGCGTCGTCGCGGCGCTGGACGTGCACAACGTGCTCGACACGCAACCGGTGAACTACCTGGTCGGCAATGGCGGGCAGATGCCGGGGCTGGATGATCCGCTCGGCCGCTACTACCTGCTTACCCTGCAGTTCCGCTGAGCGTAGTAACCTACGCGGCCTGTTCCACCGGTCTGCCACCTCCCCCCATGAAGGCCTATCTCTGGTTCTGGGGCGCGTTCCTGCTGTTCTTCGCGTTGCCCTTCCCCTGCATTCTCTATTTCGGCACCTCGTGGCCGGTGGCGCTGGCTGATCGCAGTGCACCGTGGCTGGCACTGTTGCTGCTGGCACTGTCGCTCGCTGCATGGCTCTCTCTGCTGTTCGCGTTCCTGCATTTCCTGCTGCTCGGCCCACCACGCGCCCTGCATCGCGTTCGCTCGATCCTCGCCGATGGCGAACCACGCGATGCGCTGATCGAACACGCTGAACAGACCGGCGTGCAGGTGCGTGGCTTCGCGCAATGGAAACTGCAGCTGTCCTTCAAGAACCTGTCCGGCACGCCGATCCGCGAACAGCTGCTGGTAGTCGACAGCAAGCCGCAACTGCAGCGCTTCGGCGTCGGCAGGCACGTCGATGCACGCCTGAGCCGGGTGCCGGGCGCGTTCCCGAACGTGGTACTGGACGGTGCCCAGCCCGAACTGAATGTCGCCAGCCTGTGGCGACGCGGCATCGGTGCAGCACTCGGCATCGCAGCCGTTGCCGCTGCCTATGTGTGGGCCTATCGGCTGCAGAGCGAGGGCCTGGGCTGGACCTTCCTGACCTTTGGCCACCCACTGCTGGTGTGCCCGCTGGTGTTGTGCGGCTACGCCCTGGTCCTGCGCCTGCTCGGCCGCCTGCTGCACGCCGATGCCCGCGGAGACGCGCTGAAGTACCGCGGCATCGGTGTGGAGGCCCGGGTATTGAAGGTGCGCCAGACCGGCACCTACCTCAACGAACAGCCGCAGGTGGAGTTCCAGCTGGAATACACCGACCGCGAAGGTGGCATACAGCAGGTGAGCGTGCGCCGCTTCATCCCGCTGATCGAGCTGGCCAACGTTCCACGCGAGCAGGTCACGCTGCTGTACGACCCGGATGACCGCAGCAATGTGCGCCTGGAGGCTGTATGAAGCGGTCGCCTTCCACACCCGTGGTATTTTCCGCCGTGCTGCTGGTGCTGGCCGGCGCCGCCGTTGCCGGTGGTGCGCTGCAGACGATAGGCGAAACACTGGGGCATTCGGTGCAGGCTGACCGCGCGACCGCGCCGATCACCATGCCGCCATCGCGCGAGAGGCCCGCTTCGCTCGCCCCGATTCCCGAACCGCGATCAATGCCGGTTCCCGAACGCAGCAACCGGTTGTTCGATGCGGACTACCTGCTGGCCGCCCGCCAGGCACTGGAACAGATGCCTGCACTGGCCGGGCACCGGTTGACGGTGTTCCACAGCATCCACTTCTACGACGATGGCCGCATCAACCTGGACCTGGTCGACCCGCAGCAGCCGACCCACGTCGACAGCTACCACTTCGAGCGTGGCCAATGGCGCAAGGGCAATCCAGTGAACCCACAACAGTTCGCGCCCACCATCAGCCTACAGCGCAGCAGCACGCCTCTGGCCAACATTGATTTCGAGGCAGTACCGCGTGTGGCGCAGGCGCTGCAGGTACAGCGCAATGCATTGATGGGCACACCGGGTGACGTCAGCCACGTCTATGTGATCGTGCGCAAGGGCGGCAAGCTGGCATGGCTGCCGGATGAAGTCGCCGGTGATCGCGAGTCCGTGCGACTCTCGTTCGACGCTCAGGGCCGTTCCGGCAACGTGAGCCACCGATAGTCAACGCCCCAGAAAGGGGACGGAGGGGATGAAGTCGCAGACAGCACCGTGGCGTAAACGACTTAATCCCCTCCGTCCCCTTTTTCTATTTCACCGAGCGGGCGATGGCGTACTGCGCGCCGTAGTAGGTGGACAGCACCAGCACGCTCGCCAGCGGCAGGCCACCGGCGAAGCGGTCCCAGGCCAGCAGGGAATCGCTGGCCACGAACAGCACTGCGCCTGCCGCGGCCCAACGGGCGCTTCGGGCTTCCACGGCAGCGGGCTGTGGCCGGCGGCACTGGCGTGCCAGTGCCAACACCGCCATCGAGGCCAGCACCACCACGTACGCCAGCACTGGCATACGCATCGGTGCAGGCAGGTGCGGCCACAGCCCAAGCACATTGAGTACAGCGAACGTCGCCAGCAGGACGCTGGCGGCGAGCAGGCCGCGTCCGGCACGCAGGCCATCGCGGAAGGCCACGATGTAGCAGACATGCGCCAGCAGGAACGCCACCAGCCCCGGTACGAACGCGTCCATCGGCAGCATCAGCGCGATGTCACCCACGCACGACAGCAGCATGCCGGCCAGCACCGCGCGCCGGTAGGTCGGCTGCGCAGGATCACGCACCCGCCAGGCGATGGCAGCGATCAGCAGCGTGGTGGTCGGCTTGGCCAGCCAGTGCAGCCAGCGCCCGTCACCGTGCAGGAACGTGCCGACGATGGCCAGGATCGCCATCAGCAGGATCACGCCATCGCCGGCGCGCGGCTTCATCGTGGCTTCCACAGCTCCGCAAGGCGGTCAGGCTTGCCGGCAATGCGCTCCAGCACCGGGTACTGCAGGCCACCGTGGTAGTCGATGTTCATCGTGTCGATCCGATCGAACTGCTTCACCAGCAGCACGATCGGCGCCTTGTCCTTCGCCGCCGCAGCTACCGCATCCTTCAAGCGCTGGCTGCTGTACTCACGCCCGCCAACGGCAATCACCTTCATGCCAGGCGCCAGGCCGGCGTTGAAGGCCGGGCTGTCCCAGATCACGTCGCCGACCGTACCGTTGTCGAGCACCGTCGCACCCAGCGAGTACGCCAGCAATGCGGCCTTGGCGCGCTTCTCCTGCGCCTTGTAGGCATCGTTCGGCGTATCGCGGTAGACCAGCTTCCAGCCCGCCAGCTCCAGGCCACCGGTCAACGCGCCGTGGCCGTCCAGGCGCCCGCGCAGGAACGTCGCCCAGTCGTACGGCGCGATGCCGTTCAAGGTCGCGACCACGTCGTCGAAGGTGTACGGGTTGACGTCCCAGTCGCCATTGCCGACGCCGAAGAAGGCGCGCGCGAAGTCATCCAGGCTGCGGCGGTTGCCACTCAGTTCGCGCAGCTTGCCTTCCACTTCCAGCCACAGCATCTGGCCGCCGGAGTAGTAGTCTTCGCTCATCTGGTAGTTGCGATACGGCAGCGTGCGACGCTGGGCGATGGTCGGGTCGTTGGTGGTGTCCTGCAGCGGACGCCAGGCCAGGCCCGGGCGGCCACGGTCATAGGTCGCGGCCACATTGGCCAGCATGTCGCGCGCCTGCGCAGCCGACCACAACCCCGAGCGTGCCGCCAGCACCTGCCCCCAGAACTGGGTCTGCCCTTCGTACACCCACAGCAGGCTGTCGCCCATGGGCACGTTGAAGTTGGCAGTGGCCAGGTCGGCACCGCGACGGTACTTGCCGTTCCAGGAATGGGTGTACTCGTGCGGCAGCAGATCGCGCATCCACGCGTTGCGGTCCCACTCGGTGAAGTAACCCGGGTCGGCGCTGTTCTCGCTGGAGCGGTGATGCTCCAGGCCGATGCCGCCAAGACGATCGGTCAAGGCCAGCAGGAATTCATAATGGTTGTAGTGACGCGCGCCATAGAGCTTGTCGGCCTGCTGCACCAGCGCGCGGTGCATCGTGATCTGCGCGTCGGTCGGCTTCAGCGACTTGGCGTCGTCGGCAAACACATTGAGGTGCACCGGCACCTTCGCGCCCGGATCGAGATCGATGCGCTGGTAGTGCTCGCCGGCAAACAACGGCGAATCGACCAGATGGTCATACGAGATCGGCTTGAACACCACGGTATCGCCGTCGCGGCGCGCGGTTTCCAGCGCCGTGGCAAACGACCAGCCCTTGGGCAGGGTCACGCTGGCCTGCGCCTGCAGCTGGCGCGCATCGACGCCGGCCGGATACAGCGAATTGGCGTTCCACTGCAGGTTGAGCATTTCCGGGGTCATCACCACCCGCCCCTGGCTGCCGCCCTGCGAGGACAGGAAATCGAAGTGGGCGACGATCTCGCTGACGCCCTCCGGCACGTCCACCTTGAACGCATAGACGTTGTACTGGTCGCGCTGCCAGGCCAGCGGCTTGCCGTTGGCGGTGATACGCAGGCCGGCCAGCTTGTCGATCGGGCCGGTGGGCGAATGGTTGCCGGGAATCCACTGCGGGTACAGCAGGGTGACCGGACCGGGCTTGACCGGCACGGTGGCGGTCACCTTGAAGATGCGACGGGCAAGGTCACGTGCATCCACATCGATGCGCAGCAGGCCTGGGGCTGCGGCATCACCCGATGGCGAGGCCTGCGCCAGCGCGGGCGTGGCGGCCAGCGCGAACAGCAACGACATCGCCAGGGCACGGGTCTTCATCGGCAACTTCCAGCATCGGAGAATCCTCCGATGCTAGGCCTGTGCGATGGCCGGCCCCATGGCCAAAGGTCATGGATGTGCTTATCCACGCGTGGCGTGGATGAGGCCTTTTCCGGTCAGTCGACCAGGCGCAGGCGCAGTTCCTTCGGCAGCGCGAACACCATCGATTCCGGCTCGCCGTCCAGCTCGGACACGCCACTGGCACCCAGCTCGGCCAGGCGTGCCAGCACGCCGTCGACCAGCACCTGCGGCGCCGAGGCGCCAGCGGTCACGCCGATGTGCTGCTTGCCCGCCACCCACGCCGGGTCGATCTCGTGCGCGCCATCGATCAGGTACGACTCCACGCCTTCACGGCGGGCCAGCTCGCTCAGGCGGTTGGAGTTGGAGCTGTTCGGCGAACCGACCACCAGCACCAGGTCGCAGCGCTTGGCCAGATCGCGTACGGCGTCCTGGCGGTTCTGCGTGGCGTAGCAGATGTCGTCGTTCTTCGGGCCCTGCATCGCCGGGAAGCGCTCGCGCAGCGCATCGATGATGCCGCGCGTGTCATCCACCGACAGCGTGGTCTGGGTGGTGTAGGCGAAGTTGTCCGGCTGGTTGATCTGCAGCGTGGCAACCTGCTCCACGTCTTCCACCAGGTAGATCTGGCCGGTGCCGGCTTCGCGGTTCCACTGGCCCATGGTGCCTTCCACCTCCGGGTGACCGGCGTGGCCGATCAACACCACGTCACGGCCGGCACGGCAGTGGCGGGCGACTTCGAAGTGGACCTTGGTCACCAGCGGGCAGGTGGCGTCGAACACCTTCAGGCCACGGCGCTCGGCTTCCTGGCGCACGGCCTGGGACACGCCATGGGCGCTGAAGATCACCGTGTTGTTGTCCGGCACTTCGTCGAGTTCCTCGACGAAGATCGCGCCGCGCTGCTTCAGGTCGTCGACCACGAAGCGGTTGTGCACCACTTCATGGCGGACGTAGATGGGCGCGCCCAGCGTTTCGATCGCGCGCTTGACGATCTCGATCGCACGATCGACACCGGCACAGAAACCACGCGGGTTGGCGAGCAGCACATCCATCAGTTCAATCTCCCGGCAGCGGCCGGCTTACGGTTTCGGATTGGCATTATCCGCCTTTTTGGCGGACTTGCCGTCGAACAGGCCAAACAGGGCGATGCCGATGGCACCCACCACGATGGCCGAGTCGGCGATGTTGAACGAGGGCCAGGTGTAGCTGCCCACGTACCACTGGATGAAGTCGACCACGTGGCCGTGCACCTGGCGGTCGATCACGTTGCCGATGGCGCCGCCGATGATGAGCGCATACGGCACCGCGGCCTTCCAGTTGCCGCGCGCGGTGCCGCGCAGCCACCAGGCCATCAGGCCGCTGATGGCGATAGCCAGTGCAGTGAAGAAGTACTTCTGCCAGCCACCGGCGTCGCTCAGGAAACTGAATGCCGCGCCGGTGTTATAGGTGCGGTACCAGTTCCAGAAGCCGTCGATGACCACCACCGGCTGGAACTCCGGGAGGCTGGACAGCACCCAGGCCTTGGACCACTGGTCCAGGCCGATGATGGCCACCGACAGCAGCAGCCAGACCAGAGCGTTCGGATGCGGACGGGGCGCGGCCATCAGAACCAGCTCCGCACTTCGCCGGCGCCGGTCACGTTACTCACGCAGCGGCCGCACAGTTCCGGATGGTCGGCGTTGCTGCCGACGTCGGCGCGGTGGTGCCAGCAGCGCACGCACTTGGCCTTGCTGGTCGGCTGGGCACTGACGAACACCTCGTCGGTGGTCGCCGGGCGCACCTGCACGTCGCCACTGATGAACAGGAAACGCAGTTCATCGGCCAGCGGCTGCCAGCGCGCGGCCTGCTCCTCGCTGGCGGCAATGGTGATCTCCGCTTCCAGTGCGGCACCGATCGCGCCGTTTGCCCGCATCGGCTCGAGCACCTTGGCCACCTGTTCGCGCACGGCCAGCAGCTGGTCGAAGTCGGCGGCGTTGAGCTGGGCATCGGCCGGCAGCGGCGTCAGGCCGTCGTACCACGTGGTGAACAGCACATGGCCAGCATGCTCGCCCGGCAGGTAGCCCCACAGCTCGTCGGCGGTGAAGGTCAGGATCGGCGCGACCCAGCGGGTGAACGCTTCGGCGATGTGGTACATCGCGCTCTGTGCCGAACGGCGACCGTGCGAATCGGTCGGCATCGTGTACAGGCGATCCTTGGTCACGTCCAGGTACAGCGAGCCCAGGTCCACGCTGCAGAAGTTCAGCAGCAGCTGCACGATCTCGGCCATGTTATAGCCGTCGTAGGCCGCCTTGATCTTCTCCTGCAGCTCCCACGCGCGATGCACGATCCAGCGGTCCAGCGCGACCATCTGCTCGAGCGGCTGCAGGTGCAGCGCCGGGTCGAAGCCGTCCAGGTTGCCGAGCAGGAAGCGTGCGGTGTTGCGCAGTCGGCGGTAGGCATCGGCATTGCGCTTCAGGATCTCCTGCGACAGCGACATCTCGTTGCTGTAGTCGGCCGAGGCGATCCACAGGCGCAGGATGTCCGCGCCCAGCTTGTTCATGATGTCCTGCGGCTCGATGCCGTTGCCCAGCGACTTGGACATCTTGCGGCCGTGCTCATCCACGGTGAAGCCGTGGGTCAGGCACTGCTTGTACGGGGCGCGCTTGTCGATCGCCACGCCGGTCAGCAGCGAGGACTGGAACCAGCCGCGGTGCTGGTCGGAACCTTCCAGGTACAGGTCGGCCGGCTTGCCGAAGCCACGCGCGGCGAGCACGCCTTCATGGGTCACGCCCGAATCGAACCAGACGTCGAGGATGTCGGTGACCTTCTCGTAGTCGGCGGCTTCAGCGCCCAGCAGTTCGGCGGCATCCAGCGAGTACCACACGTCGATGCCCTCGGCTTCGACGCGGTCGGCGACCTGCTGCATCAGCTCCACCGAACGCGGATGGATCTCGCCGGTCTGCCGGTGGGTGAACAGTGCGATCGGCACGCCCCAGGTGCGCTGGCGCGAGATGGTCCAGTCCGGGCGGCCGTCGACCATGCTCTGGATGCGCGCCTTCCCCCAGGTCGGGAACCAGCCGACGGTGTCGATGGCGGCCAGCGCATCGTTGCGCAGGTTGGCCTTGTCCATCGAGATGAACCACTGCGGAGTGGCGCGGAACACCACCGGCGTCTTGTGGCGCCAGCAGTGCGGGTAGCTGTGGCGGATCGGATGGAACGCCAGCAGCGAACCGTTGTCGCGCAGCACGCCGACGATGGCCTCCTGCGCCTTCCACAGGTGCTGGCCGGCCAGCACCACGTCACCGGCCGGCGGGGTCGATTCCAGGTACACGCCACGACCGTCGATCGGGGTCACCTGGCCGGCGTTGTACTTGTCCAGCAGGCCGTACTTCTGGCTGACCACGAAGTCTTCCTGGCCGTGGCCGGGGGCGGTGTGCACCGCACCGGTACCGTCCTCGTCGGAGACGTGGTCGCCGTTGAGTACCAGGATCTCGCGCTCCGGGTAGAACGGGTGCGCCAGCAGCTGGTTCTCCAGCGCCGCGCCGGTGGTTTCACCGTGCAGCACCACGTTCTCGACGCCGTAGCGCTGCAGTGCGCGCTCGGCCAGCGCCGCAGCCAGCACCAGCCAACGGCGCTTGCCGTTGTGCGCCGGGCCTTCGGCCAGCACGTAGCGGATCTCCGCGCCCAGCGACACCGCCAGCGAGGCCGGCAGCGTCCACGGGGTGGTGGTCCAGATCGGTACGGCCACTTCCACGTCGGCCGGCACGCTCACGCCGAACGCCTGGCCGATGGCCTGCGCATCGCGTGCGGCGTAGGCCACGTCGATCGCCGGCGATTCCTTTTCCTGGTACTCGATCTCGGCCTCGGCCAGCGCCGAGCCACAGTCGAAGCACCAGTACACCGGCTTGGCACCGCGCACCAGGTGACCGTTGGCCACGACCTTGGACAGCGCGCGGATCTCGTTGGCTTCGAAGTCGAAGCTCAGGGTCTTGTACGGGTTGTCCCAGTCACCGGTCACGCCCAGGCGCTTGAAGTCCACGCGCTGGATGTTGATCTGCTCTTCGGCGAACTCGCGGCACTTCTGGCGGAATTCGACGGCGTCGAGCTTGGTGCCGACCTTGCCCCACTTCTTCTCGACCGCGATCTCGATCGGCAGGCCATGGCAGTCCCAGCCCGGCACATAGGGCGCATCGAAGCCGGCCAGGTAGCGCGACTTGACGATGATGTCCTTCAG
Organism: Stenotrophomonas sp. YJH_SMC_46; assembly: GCF_059370315.1. Taxonomy (NCBI): domain Bacteria; kingdom Pseudomonadati; phylum Pseudomonadota; class Gammaproteobacteria; order Lysobacterales; family Lysobacteraceae; genus Stenotrophomonas; species Stenotrophomonas sp. YJH_SMC_46. Next base: position 55,601 of record NZ_JCAFTO010000003.1, on the reverse strand, counting down.
GATCTTGTTGACCGCGTGGCCGAGGTGGATGCGGCCGTTGGCGTACGGGGGGCCGTCGTGCAGCACGAACAGCGGGCGGCCGGCGGCGTTGTCGCGCAGCTGCTGGTAGAGCCCCTGCGCTTCCCACCGCGCCAGAATGCCCGGCTCGCGCTTGGGCAGGTCGCCGCGCATCGGGAATTCGGTGGCTGGCAGGTTCAGGGTGGTCTTGTAGTCCTGGCTCACGCAGTGGCTCGCAATCTATGTTCGGAAAGGATGGCGCGCGCCTGTTCGGCGTCGCGGTGCATCTGGTCGGTCAGCGCCGCCAGATCATTGAACTTCTCTTCGTCGCGCAGCTTGGCGACGAATTCCACGTCGATGTGGCGACCGTACAGGTCACCCTGGAAATCGAACAGGTGGGCTTCCAGCAGCGGCTCCACGCCCTCCACCGTCGGCCGCGTGCCGAAGCTGGACACCGATGGCCACGGTTGGTCGAACACACCATGCACCCAGGTCGCGTAGATACCCGACAGCGCCGGCGTCTTCGGGAAACGCAGGTTGGCAGTGGGGAAACCCAGCGTACGGCCAAGCTGTCGACCGCGCACCACCCGGCCGCTGATCGCGTATGGACGGCCCAGCAGGTCGTTGGCACGGGCGAAGTCGCCCTGCTGCAGCAGCTGGCGGATGCGGGTGCTGGAAATGCGCTCGCCATGCAGATCCACCGCTTCGATCTCGCCCGCGGTGAAGCCCAGTGCAGCACCCATCTTCTGCAGCAGGGCCAGGTCGCCACGGCGGCGGTTGCCGAAGCAGAACTCCGGGCCGATCCACACTTCGCGTGCGCCCAGGCGGTGGGCCAGCAGCCGGTGGACGAAATCCTCGGCCGGCATCGCTGCCATCGCCGCGTCGAAACGCAGCAGTCCGATCGCATCCACACCGAGCTCGCGCAGGATCTCGACCTTGCTGCGCGCCAGGGTCAGCCGCGGTGGCGGCGTGCCCTGGGAAAAGAATTCACGCGGCAGCGGCTCGAATGCCACGGCCACTGCGGCCACGCCCAAGGCGCGCGCGCGGGCAACCGCGTGGCGCACCAGCGCACGATGGCCCAGGTGGAGGCCGTCAAATGCACCGATACAGACCACGCTTCCGTTGGGGAACAGCGCCCCGCCCTCCACGCTTCTGAACAGCCTGCTCATCAACTCTCGTTCCGGCCCGACCGGGGCCGCCGCTTCAATGGTGTAACCCTGAAGTATAGCCGTCACGGCGCACGATCAATGCCCACGCAGGTCGCGCGGGCGGAAGCCCATCGCCACCATGGCAACCGCGTAGGTCGCGCCACCGCCACCGACCAGCAGCGCCAGGGCGCCGATCCGCTCCCACACAGTCATCGCCGAGAAGCCTGGCAGCCAGTGCAGCAGGGCCAGCAGCACCCCGACCATGGCCGCGCAGGCCAGCAGCAGCCGCAGCAGATAGCCAGCCCAGCCCGGCCGGCGGCGGTAGACATCGGTCTTGCCCAGCCAGTACCAGAGCAGGCCCAGGTTCAGGTAACTGGACAGCGCACTGGCAATGCCCAGCGCCAGGTGCAGGCCCGGCTGCTTGCCGATGGCCGCCATCACGCCCTGCGCCTTCAGCTCGTCCGGCACCATCACCTGGTACAACACCGCCAGAAGGGCGAAGTTGAACACCATGTTGGCCACCAGCGCGGCCACACCCGCGCGCACCGGCGTCTTGGTGTCCTGGCGGGCGTAGAAAGCCGGCAGTACCACCTTCAGCAGGGCGAATGCCGGCAGGCCGAAGCTCAGGCCGTACACCGACAACGCGGTCATGCGGGTATCGAAGGCACTGAACTGGCCGTGCTGGAAGATGGTCGCGATCAGCGGCTCGGCCAGCAGCAGCAGGCCCAGCATGGCCGGCACCGAGATCAGCAGGGTCATGCGCAGGCCCCAGTCCAACGAGCGCGAGAAGCCCTCGCGGTCGGTACTGACGTGATGGCGGGCCAGCGCCGGCAGGATCACCGTGCCCAGCGCCACGCCGAACACGCCCAGCGGCAGCTCCAGGAAGCGGTCGGCCAGCGACAGCCAGGACTGCGAGCCATCGGTCAGCTTGGCCGCGATCACCGTGTCCAGCAGCAGGTTGATCTGCGCCACAGAGGAACCGAACAGGGTCGGCACCATCAGCGTCATCACCTTGCGCACGCCCGGATGGCTCCAGCCCCAGCGCGGCAGGGTCAGCAGGTTGATGCCCTTCAGCGAGGGCAGCTGGAACAGCAACTGCAGGATGCCGGCCGCCAGCACCGCCCAGCCCAGCGCCAGGATCTGCTTTTCTGGCGTGCCGCCCAGCCGCGGCGCCAGCCACAGCGCACCGGCGATCATGCACAGGTTGAGAATGACCGGGGTCAGCGCCGGCATCGCGAAGCGCTGGAAGCTGTTCAGCGCACCGCCGGCCAGTGCGGTCAGCGAGACGAACAGCAGGAACGGGAAGGTCAGGCGGAACAGGTCGACCAGCAGGCCCTGCTTGACCGGGTCGGTATCAACGCCACTGGAGAAGACCGAGGCCAGCTGCGGCGCGAAGATCAGGGCCAGTGCGGTGACCAGCATCAGCACCCCGCCCAGGGTGCCGGCGGTGCGCGCCATCAGTTCGCGCAGTTCGGCGTGGCTGCGGGTTTCCTTCACTTCCGTGAACACGGGCACGAAAGCGGTGGCAAACGAGCCCTCGGCGAACAAACGCCGCAGGAAATTGGGTACCCTGAAGGCGACCCAGAAAGCATCAGTGATGGCGTTGGTGCCGAACGTGGTGGTCACCACGAAGTCCCGGACAAGTCCGAGAACGCGCGAGACCATGGTCATGCTGCTGAACGACAGCAGGCCCCGCAACAACTTGGGTGAACTCACTCAGCGTCCCTCTTGACAATCGACTTGACGTGCATTTCTTACGCCATCATACTAGCTAGCTTGCTGTTCCCATAACACCGATTTTTCAGGAAACCACCACCGTGGCCAATATCAAGTCCGCCAAGAAGCGCGCCAAGCAGACCGTCGTGCGCAACGCGCGCAACGTGGCTCAGCGCTCGATGCTGCGCACCGCTGTCAAGAAAGTGATCAAGGCGCTGGACGCCAACGATGCCGCCGGCGCCGAAGCCGCCTTCGCCGTTGCCCAGCCGATCCTGGATCGCTTCAGCGCGCGTGGCCTGATCCACAAGAACAAGGCTGCTCGCCACAAGAGCCGCCTGAACGACCGCATCAAGGCCCTCAAGGCCGCCTGATCCGGCGTTGCCGCCCTGCCCTTCGGGGTTGGGCTGCAGGCAAAAGCCCGGCCCCGGCCGGGTTTTTTGTTGCCTGCGCTCCGGGCGATCCGCGGAGCCGCGCGGCCGGCACTACCAAATGAAAAACCCGGCCGAAGCCGGGTTTTTCGCATGGAACCACAACGGCATTACTGCGCGTTGCGGGCTTCCAGCTCGCCTTCCTTCTGGCGATCGAAGAACGCCATGATCCGGCTCATGATCGGGAAGGTACCTTCGCGGCCCAGCGCGGAGACCAGGAACCACGGCTCCTTCCAGCCCAGCTCGGCGACGATCTGCTCGGCCGCGGCCTGCGCCTCGTCTTCGAACATCAGGTCAGCCTTGTTCAGCACCAGCCAGCGCGGCTTGTTCAGCAGCTCCGGATCGTGCTTCTCCAGCTCGCGTTCGATCGCACGCACCTGCTCCACCGGCGAAATCCCCTCCACGCCGCCTTCCATCGGCGAGATGTCCACCAGGTGCAGCAGCAGGCGGGTGCGCTGCAGGTGGCGCAGGAACTGCGCACCCAGGCCGGCGCCGTCCGCAGCGCCTTCGATCAGGCCCGGAATGTCGGCGATCACGAAGCTGCGGTGGTTCTCCACCTTCACCACGCCCAGGTTCGGGTACAGCGTGGTGAACGGGTAATCGGCCACCTTCGGCGTTGCAGCCGAAACGGCACGGATCAGGGTGCTCTTGCCGGCATTGGGGAAGCCCAGCAGGCCGACGTCGGCCAGCAGCTTCAGCTCCAGCTTCAGCGTGCGCTCCTCACCCGGCTCGCCCGGCAGCGCCTGGCGCGGCGAGCGATTGGTCGAGCTCTTGAAGTGCATGTTGCCCAGGCCACCGCGGCCGCCCTTGGCCACCAGCAGGCGGTCGCCGTGCCGGGTCAGGTCGCCGATGACTTCATCGGTGGCAACGTTGATGACCACGGTGCCGACCGGCACGGTGATGGTCAGGTCTTCGCCGCCCTTGCCGTAGGCCTGGCGGCCCATGCCGTTCTCGCCACGCTGCGCCTTGAAGATGCGCTCATGGCGGAAGTCGACCAGGGTGTTCAGGTTTTCGTCGGCGCGGATGTAAACGCTGCCGCCCGCACCGCCGTCGCCGCCGTCCGGGCCGCCGAGCGGAATGAACTTCTCGCGACGGAAGCCAATGCAGCCGTTGCCGCCGTTGCCGGCGAACACTTCGATTTCTGCTTCGTCTACCAGTTTCATTGTTTCGATGCCTGCGATGGGCGCGGCCTGCTGGCCGCCACCTTGAATGTCATGCCGGCCGCGGGCCGGTAACCCGGCCAAGCCGGTCTTGCTTCAACTCTAACGAAAAGCCCCGCCGAAGCGGGGCTCTTCATGCAGCACTCCCATGCCGGGGCACGGGTGCCGGCGATGCCTGGATCAGGCGTCGGCCGAGACGATGCTGACGGTGCGGCGCTTCTTGGCGCCCTTGACCGAGAACTCCACCTTGCCGTCCACGAGGGCGAACAGGGTGTGGTCACGGCCCAGGCCAACGCCGGTGCCCGGGTGGAACTGGGTGCCGCGCTGACGCACGATGATGTTGCCGGCTTCGATGGCCTGGCCGCCGAAGATCTTGACGCCCAGGTACTTCGGGTTGGAGTCGCGACCGTTGCGCGAGGAGCCTACGCCCTTTTTATGTGCCATGACTGCTTCTCCTGATACTTAGCCGGCGATGCCGGTGATCTCGATTTCGGTGTAGTACTGACGGTGACCCTGACGCTTCATGTGGTGCTTGCGGCGACGGAACTTGATGATCCGCACCTTGTCAGCACGACCCTGGGACAGGACCTTGGCGGTGACGGCAGCGCCCTTCAGCGCATCGCCCAGCTTCACGCCATCGCTGTCACCCAGCATCAGGATGTTGTCGAACTTGATCTCGCTGCCGACTTCGACTTCGAGCTTTTCAATGCGGAGCTTTTCGCCCTGCGCCACGCGGTATTGCTTACCGCCGGTGACCAGTACTGCGTACATGACCAGGCCTTCCTCTGTAGTTATTGTGGTCTGAACTGCCGCCATCGAGGGCGGACAGGAGCGGGATTGTACGCAGATCAGCGGGCGCGGGTCAAGTCAACCCCTGAACGACCCACGGGCCCGGGCCTGCAGGCCGAGCCATGCACGGCTGAACGGTTCGCGGTCCAGGCCGCTGCACATGGCCCGACCCTACACAAAGCTGTCGGCCGGTCTCACAACGTGAGACGCCGGGGTGGCATTGTCGCCCATTGCCCCCATCTGGTCACCTCGGTAGGCTGACCGATTGCCGTTCCCTGCTGGCCCGGCACCCAGCCAACGCCCCCACAACCGGATCCCCCATGGCGATGGATTTCATCCGCATCCGCGGCGCGCGGACGCACAACCTGAAGAACCTCGACCTCGACCTGCCCCGCGACAAGCTGATCGTGATCACCGGCCTGTCCGGTTCGGGCAAGTCCTCGCTGGCGTTCGACACCATCTATGCAGAAGGCCAGCGCCGCTACGTCGAGTCGCTGTCGGCCTATGCGCGCCAGTTCCTGAGCGTGATGGAAAAGCCGGACCTGGACCACATCGAAGGCCTGTCCCCGGCCATCTCGATCGAGCAGAAGTCGACCTCGCACAACCCGCGTTCGACGGTCGGCACCATCACCGAGATCTACGACTACCTGCGCCTGCTGTACGCACGCGTGGGCACCCCGCGCTGCCCGGACCACGGCTACCCACTGGAGGCGCAGACGGTCAGCCAGATGGTCGACCAGGTGCTGACCCTGGACCCGGAGCAGCGCTACATGCTGCTGGCCCCGGTCATCCGTGACCGCAAGGGCGAACACGCACAGGTCTTCGACCAGCTGCGCGCGCAGGGCTTCGTGCGTGTGCGCGTGGACGGCGAGCTGCACGAAATCGATGCGGTGCCGCCGCTGGCGCTGCGCCAGAAACACACCATCGAGGCGGTGATCGACCGCTTCCGCCCGCGCGAGGACATCAAGCAGCGCCTGGCCGAGAGCTTTGAAACGGCGCTCAAGCTGGGCGATGGCATGGCCTCGGTGCAGAGCCTGGACAGCGCCGATGCTTCGCCCACGCTGTTCTCCTCCAAGTACTCCTGCCCGGTCTGCGACTACTCGCTGCCGGAGCTGGAACCGCGCCTGTTCTCGTTCAATGCACCGATGGGTGCGTGCCCCGGCTGCGATGGCCTGGGCATGGCCGAGTTCTTCGATCCGTCGCGGGTGGTGGTGCATCCGGAGCTGTCGCTGGCCGCCGGTGCGGTGCGCGGCTGGGACCGTCGCAACGCCTACTACTTCCAGCTGATCGCCTCGCTGGCCAAGCACTACAGGTTCGACGTGGACGCTGCGTGGAACTCCCTGTCAGCCAAGGTGCAGCAGGCCGTGCTGTACGGCAGCGGCGATGAAACGATCACCTTCACCTACTTCACCGAAGCCGGCGGCCGCACCCAGCGGAAGCACCGCTTCGAAGGCATCATTCCCAACCTCGAACGCCGCTACAAGGAGACCGAATCGCCGGCGGTACGCGAGGAGCTGTCCAAGTACATCAGCGAACGCCCGTGCCCGGAGTGCAACGGCGCGCGCCTGAACAAGGCGGCACGCAACGTGTTCGTGGCCGACCGCCCACTGCCGGAGCTGGTGGTGCTGCCGATCGACGAGGCGCTGAAGTTCTTCAGCGAGCTGAGCCTGCCGGGCTGGCGTGGCGAGATCGCCGCGAAGATCGTCAAGGAAATCGGTGAGCGCCTCGGCTTCCTGGTCGATGTGGGCCTGGATTACCTGACCCTGGAACGCAAGGCCGACACCCTGTCCGGTGGCGAGGCGCAGCGCATCCGCCTGGCCAGCCAGATCGGCGCCGGCCTGGTGGGCGTGATGTACGTGCTCGACGAACCGTCGATCGGCCTGCACCAGCGCGACAATGAACGCCTGTTGGGCACCCTCACCCGCCTGCGCGACCTGGGCAACACGGTGATCGTGGTCGAGCATGACGAGGACGCGATCCGCCTGGCCGACTACGTGCTGGACATCGGCCCGGGCGCGGGCGTGCATGGCGGCGAGATCGTCGGCCAGGGCACCCTGCAGGACATTCTGGAGGCCCCGCGCTCGCTGACCGGCCAGTACCTGTCCGGCAAGCGCGCGATCGAGATTCCTGCTCGCCGGCACACGCCGAACCCGAAGATGACGCTGCACCTGCGCGGTGCCAGCGGCAACAACCTCAAGGGCGTGGACCTGGCGATTCCGGCGGGCCTGCTGACCTGCGTGACGGGCGTGTCCGGCTCGGGCAAGTCGACCCTGATCAACGATACCCTGTTCTCGCTGGCTGCCAACGAGATCAACGGTGCCTCGCACCCGGTTGCGCCGTACAGGGAGATTGATGGCCTGGATCTGTTCGACAAGGTGGTGGACATCGACCAGTCGCCGATCGGCCGCACCCCGCGATCGAACCCGGCCACCTACACCGGCCTGTTCACGCCGCTGCGCGAATTGTTCGCACAGGTGCCGGAGGCGCGTGCGCGCGGCTATTCGCCGGGCCGTTTCAGCTTCAACGTGCGCGGCGGCCGCTGCGAGGCCTGCCAGGGCGACGGCCTGATCAAGGTGGAGATGCACTTCCTGCCGGACGTGTACGTGCCCTGCGATGTCTGCCACGGCAAGCGCTACAACCGCGAAACGCTGGAGATCCTTTACAAGGGCTTCAACATCAACGACGTGCTGGAAATGACCGTCGAGGATGCGCTGAAGCTGTTCGAGCCGGTGCCGTCGATCGCGCGCAAGCTGGAAACGCTGGTGGACGTGGGCCTGAGCTACATCAAGCTGGGCCAGAGCGCGACCACGCTGTCCGGTGGTGAAGCCCAGCGCGTGAAGCTGTCCAAGGAACTGTCGCGCCGCGATACCGGCCGCACCCTGTACATCCTCGACGAGCCGACCACCGGCCTGCACTTCCACGACATCGAAGCGCTGCTGGGCGTGCTGCACAAGCTGCGCGACGAAGGCAACACGGTGGTGGTGATCGAGCACAACCTGGACGTGATCAAGACCGCCGACTGGATCGTGGATCTGGGCCCGGAAGGCGGCCATCGCGGTGGCACCATCCTGGTCACCGGCACGCCGGAGGATGTGGCGGCCTGCCCGCAGTCGTACACCGGCCAGTTCCTGGCCCGCATGCTGCCCTCCACCAGCGCGCGCCCGGAGCAACCGGCTGCGGTGGCCAACAAGCCCGACGCCCGTCCGCCACGCAAGCTGAAGCCTGAGAAGCCGGCGAAGAAGGCGGTGGCTGCCAGGAGCACCGGCAAGACCAGCAAGACCGCGACGACCCGCAAGAAGAAGGACGCCTGATGAGCAGCGAACACAAGATCCTGGCCCGCATCCCGATCAGCGTGCGCTGGCGTGACATGGACAGCATGGGCCACGTCAACAACGCCAAGTACATTTCCTACCTGGAGGAAGCGCGCGTGCGCTGGATGCTGGGCGTGGAAGGCGTGTCGATGACCGACCGCATCGCACCGGTGGTGGCCGCGACCAACGTCAACTACCGCCTGCCGATCGTGTGGCCCAACGACATCCTGGTCGAGCTGTTCGTCGAGCGCCTGGGCAACAGCAGCGTGACCATCGGCCACCGCATCGTCGACCAGCAGGACGACTCGAAGCTGTACTCGGATGGCAACGTGGTGGTGGTCTGGATGGATACGCAGACCGGCAGGAGCGCACCGCTGCCGGAGGCGATCCGCAGCGCTTCCACCTGAAGGTAGTGCCGGCCGCTGGCCGGCAACCTCCAGATGCTTCGCGCATGCCGGCCAGCGGCCGGCACTACCGATCCCATTCAAAGGACTGAGATGATCCACCAGACTGAACTGCGCGACCTGCTGCCCGGCATGGTCCCCTTCCCTACCGATGTCTTCCCCGCTGACCAGGCGTGGCTCGCCCAGCATCTGCTGCCGCTGCTGAAGATCGACCTCGGTGTGCTGCGCCCTGAACTGGCCGGCCAGGTGGCAACGATGCTGTGCCCGATCGAGCCGTACGACGGCTGCATCGGCGAGACTACCGAAGAACACCACAACGACTTCACCAGCACCAACTGGATCGCCTTCGAGCTGACCGCCGGCAACCAGATGCGCTTCCTCGGCAACGAGGGCTATTTCATCGGCGATCAGGTGGATGACAAGCTCGCGCGGAAACACATCGCGCAGATGCGCGAGAGCTATGCCAAGGCGCGTGACTACCATGCCACGCACGGCCGCCTGGCCTGCTACTCGCGCTATGGCAAGGACGAGCCCAGCGAGCGCGATTACCTGGATACGCTGGGTGGACGGATTTCCTGTGGCAACTGGATCGAAACAGCCGATATTCCGGCCGCCTTCACCCTGGAATTCACCGACGCCGCCAACGACCGGCATGCTCCAGATGATGCCGAACTGGCGATCATCCGCCACGGCGGCCACAAGTTCTTCGCAGTGGCCGAAGTCGCTGGCTACAACTGGTGCGCCACCGGCGCCGACGCGATAGTGATGCTGTATGAGCCGGTGAGCCGCACGGTGCTGTTCTCGTACGATTGGACGTAGCATCCCGCCGGGCATGGCCCGGCGCTACCCAGGCATGACCGCCGGATCATCACTGGTAGCGCCGGGCCATGCCCGGCGGAACGGGCGACGCGTTACGGCGCAGCCTTGCGCACGGTCAACGTCGCACTCGCTTCGCCGCCGCTTTCCAGCTGCAGCCGCAACGGCAACGCCTGGCCTTCCTTCAACGCGCCCTTGCCCTGCATCAGCATCAGGTGCAGGCCGCCGGGCTTGAGCTCGGCACGCGCGCCCGGCGCCAGCGGCAGGCGTTCGATCGCGCGCATCCGGCTGACGCCATCGACATTCGTGGTCTCGTGCAGTGACACATCATCGAAGCTGCTGCTGGCTGCGCCAGTGATCGCCACCGCCTTGCTGCAGCCGTTGTGGATCACGCCGTAACCAGCGGTCATCGGCATCGCCGGATTCGGTGGCAACCGCGCCCAGCCCTGCTCCACCGTGACGCAGGCCGGTTCGGCCGCTGAAGCCGATGCTGCGGCCGCACACAGAACCCACAGTACGCCAACGAATGGTTTGGTTATCATCGCCCAGGTTCCTTCTTCGCAACGAGACCGCAGCATGACGACGCTCATCGAGGTGATCAACCACGGCCCCATCCGCGAGCTGCGCCTGGCGCGGCCGCCGGTCAACGCACTGGACACCGACCTGTGCCGGCAGTTGATCCACGCCATCGAGCTAGCCATGGCCGAAGACGCGCACGGCATCGTGCTGTCGGGCAGCGAGCGCATCTTCACCGGCGGCATGGACGTGCCGCACCTGCTCTCGCACGGCGATGACAAGCACAGGCTGCTGGACACCTGGAACGCCTTCTTCGGCGCGGTGCGCACGCTGGCCGAGAGCCGTATCCCGGTGGTGGCCGCGATCACCGGCCACGCGCCGGCCGGTGGCTGCGTGCTGGCGCTGTGCTGCGACTACCGGGTGATGGCGCGCAGCGCCGATCCGTCGCGGCCGTACGCCATCGGCCTGAACGAAGTGCAGGTCGGCCTGATCGCGCCGGAGGGCATCCAGCGCCTGCTGCGGCGTGCGGTGGGCGTGCACCGCGCCGGCGTGCTGCTCACCACCGGTTCGCTGGTGCCCGCCGAACAGGCGCTGCAGATCGGGCTGGTCGATGAGCTGGCCGAGGGTGACCTGGTGGTGGCACGTGCCGTGGCCTGGCTGCAGAACCTGCTCAAGCAGCCGCGCCAGCCGATGCTGCTGACCCGCGCCATCGCCCGCGCCGACCTGCACGAGGCGCTGCACCCGGACCTGATCCAGCTCGACCGCTTCGTCGAGGCCTGGTTCGCCCCGGATGCACAGAACGCGCTGCAGGCGCTGGTGGCGCGGCTGGGCAAGTAGCCGGCGCTACCGATGATGGGCTGGCCTGCACCGGTATAATCGGGGCCTCTTCACTGCTGTGGCCGCCCCCTTGAACGACATGCCCGAACCCGTCGTCTCCGAGCTGATCGACCTGCTCACGCTGGAGCGGCTGGAGGACAACCTGTTCCGCGGGCAGAGCCGCGACATCGGCACCAAGTACGTGTTCGGCGGGCAGGTGCTGGGCCAGGCGCTGGCCGCAGCGCAGGCCACGGTCGACAATGGCCGCCACGTGCACTCACTGCACGCCTATTTCCTGCGCGCTGGCAACATCGACCACCCGATCGTCTACGACGTGGACCGCACACGCGATGGCGGCAGCTTCTCGGTGCGACGGGTCACCGCGATCCAGCACGGCAAGGTGATCTTCTTCTGCGCGGCCTCTTTCCAGCAGGCCGAGACCGGCGCCGAGCACCAGCACAAGATGCCCGAGGTGCCGCAGCCGGAAGACATCGAACCGAACCGGCCGCTGCCGGCCGAGGTGCTGGAGCGACTGCCGATCAAGGTGCAGCGCTGGCTGTCGCGTGGCGGCCCGTTCGAGTTCCGCCACGTCTACCCGCGCGATGAACTGAACCCGCCCAAGCGCCCGCCCTACCACCAGGTGTGGCTGCGCCTGAGCGAACCGGTCGGCGATGCGCCCGAACTGCACCAGGCGCTGCTGGCCTACGCCTCCGACTTCCACCTGCTGGGCACGGCGACGTTCCCGCACGGCATCAGCTACTACCACCCGCACGTGCAGATGGCCTCGCTCGACCACGCGATCTGGTTCCACCGCCCGTTCCGTGCCGACGACTGGCTGCTGTATTCGCTGGACAGCCCCAGCGCGCAGGATTCGCGCGGCCTGGCCCGCGGCCAGTTCTTCACCCGCAACGGCGTGCTGGTGGCCAGCACCGCGCAGGAAGGCCTGATCCGCGTGGTTCCCGACCAGGCTGCCGCGGCCGCCGTGCCGGCCAAGGAGTAAAACCCATGCGCCAGATCTTCAGCAGCCAGCGCGTGGAAACCGTCGAAGGCGTGGCCGAGCTCCTGCGCGGGCATGGCATCGAGGTCAAGGTGACCAACGGGCGCTCCTACAAGACCCGTCGCCGCGGCCAGTTCAGCTATACCGACCTGGGCAACGCCAACGCCTATCCGGCGGTATGGATCGTGCGTGCCGACGACCAGCCGCGCGCGCGCGAAATCCTGCGCGAGGCGCGCCTGCTCGACACTACCCGCCGCGACCACCCCACCGCCGAATTCGCCTTCCGCGACACGGCGGAACCGGGCAGCGGCGGCCGCAGCTGGGCCTGGCGCATCCGCATCGCCCTGCTGGTGGTGATTGCTGGCGTGGCGTTGGTCATCGGCCTGCGCCATCGTGGTGCCCCGGCACCGGTCGCGCCGGCCCCTGCCCCGCAGGCCCAGCCGCAGCAGGCACAGCCGGCACCGCAGGCCGCGCCGGCAGAGGAAGAAGTGCGGGTCCGCATCCAGCCCTCCAAGTAAGAGGCGGTAGCGCCGGGCCATGCCCGGCGAGCGCAGCGGCCTGTCAGCAGGGCCGCGACTTCACCGTAACCCGTCAGGATTGGCCCCCCCTTGTTGTTCAAGGGGGCGCGCCAACGGCGCGGGGATGAGGTGGAATGCGCGGACTGAAGATGCATCAGCATCTGCGGTCACACTTCGCGCGCGGCTCCGTCATGGGACACAATCCCAGCAGGAGAGCTGCCGCCATGACGACGTTCGCCGCATCGATCGACCAGACCCTGGAACGCGAACTGCCCGCCGCCGCAAGCGGTTGCCAGCACGCCTACGGGCGCATCGTGCTGGCCTGCCAGAACACGGTCACCGCCATCGCGCTGGCCATTACCCGCGACCGCCAAGCCAGCGAGGACATCGCCCAGGAGGCCTTCGTCAAGGGCTGGCAGCAGCTGCACCAGCTGCGCAGTTCGACCAGCTTCCTGCCGTGGCTGCGGCAGATCACCCGCAACCTGGCCCGCGACTGGCTGCGCGCCCAGCGCGGGCGCCCGCTGACTGGCGAGGCGGCCGAGGTGGCGATGGGCATGGCCGCCGACCCCGCCCCGGGTGCTGCCGACCGCCTGCAGCGGGTGGAAGAGGAGATCGCCGCCGAGGAGATCATCTCTGCCCTGCCCGCAGACAGCCGCGAAGTGCTGCTGCTGTACTACCGCGAGGGCCAGCGCTCGCAACAGGTGGCCGACCTGCTCGGGCTCAGCGACGCTGCGGTGCGCAAGCGCCTGTCGCGCGCCCGCGCGCTGGTGCGCGACGGCCTGCTGCAGCGCTTCGGTGAGTTCGCGCGTAGCAGCGCACCCAGTGCCGCGTTCGCTACGGCGGTGGTTTCGATGGTACTGGTGGCCGCGCCCGGCACCGCCAGTGCCGCAATCCTGCTCGGCACCGGTGTCGGCATCGGTGGCAGCAAGCTCAGCCTCGGTGGCGCCAGTGCCGCCGGCGGTACCGCGATGGGCTCGCTGACCGCCGCACTGGGGCAACTGCACATGATGCCGGCTGAAAGCTGGGGAGCGGTCATCGGTGGCGTGGTCGGCGGCACGGTCGGCAGCTACTTCGGTGGACGCTTCCTGATGTCGTACACCCGCAGCGAGGCCGAGCGCGCCGACGTCCGCCGTTTCCTCTATCTCAACATCGGCACCTGCATGCTCTGGTGCCTGACGATCCTGATGGCAGTGCTGCTGCAGGCGCCGCTCTGGGCCGTCCTGCTGGTGCAGGTCGCGGGCCTGGCCGTAGTCAACTACCAGTGCCTGGTACCGCTGCAGCGGCTGATGGCGCCGATGATCGCGCGTGACTCGCTGCAGCGCGGGCTCACCGGAACCAACTGGAAGTACGAGGCCATGTACGGCCGCACCGGCATCATCGCCATGAACCTGATGGTCATCGCGCTTGTGCTGTATTCGCTGGTGCGGAGCGGCCGGCTGTAACGGACAACGCCGGCAATGCGCCGGCGTTGTCGTCAATCACTGCATTGAAACTCAGCGCTGCGGCTTCGGCGCGCTGCCATCACGCGGGCCACCGTGGCGCGGGCCGCCGTGCATCGGACCCTTGGCCGCGTCGAACTCGGCCTTGCTCAGCTGGCCGTCCTTGTTGGTGTCGGCGGCGGCAAACCAAGCATCACGATGCTGCTTCATGCGCAGCTCGCGATCGGCCTTGTCCAGGTAACCGTCCTTGTTGAGGTCGAGCTGGTCGAAGCGCGCAGCCAAGCGCGGATCGGCCTTGGCCTCGTCGCGGCTGATGCGGCCGTCATTGTTGACGTCCAGCTTGGCCCAGCGCTCACCGCCGTGGCCACGGCGGCCATGCTGCCAGCGCGGCAGCTCATCGCGCGAGAGCTTGCCGTCCTTGTTCTTGTCCAGCTCGTCGAACTTCGCGGCCAGGCGCGGATTGGCAGCCGCCTCGCTGCGGTCGATCACGCCGTCGCCATTGGTGTCCAGCTTGGCCGGGCGCTGCGCCGGCGTGGCCGGGGTGTCGGCGGCCAGCGCGATTCCGGAAGCGGAGGTGCCCAGCAGCAGGGCCAGCAGCAGGGGGGTACGGATCATGAGGTCACTCCTGGGGATGGGAACAGCGTCGGGGTGATCACTTCACCCTCGGGGGACAACAACGCCCGGGCGCGACCTCGGTTGACGCCACTGCCGATTCCATTCATCCGGCGGACAGTCGCCGCCACTGCGACAGGCTGGGGCTATGCTGTGCCCATGGCGATACATGGCGACAGAGACGACGAACTGCGACTTTTCCAGACCGGCGAGCACCCCTGCGGGTACTGGTCGGACCGGGTGGCACGCGACCTGGTGCTGGACCCGAACGACCGCCGCCTCGGTGCGCTCTATCCGCTGGCACTGAGCTGGGGCTTCCGCCGCAGCGGCGATCTGGTCTACCGGCCCCATTGCGCGCACTGCCAGGCCTGCGTGGCGGTGCGGATCCCGGTGGCGCGCTTCGCTCCGGACCGCAGCCAGCGCCGCTGCGCCGCCCGCAATGCCGACCTGGAGGTACGGATAACCGCCGCCACCGCCCGCGACGACCTGTTCGCGCTGTATCACCGCTACCTCACCCACCGCCACGCCAATGGCGGCATGGACGACCACGGCCCGCACGAATTCGAGCAGTTCCTGATCGGCAGCTGGTCGCACACTCGCTTCATGGAGATGCGCCTGCCCGGCCACGACGGCCAGCCCAGCCAGCTGCTGGGGGTGGCAGTGACCGACGTCACCGAGCATGGCCTGTCGGCGGTCTACACCTTCTTCGACCCGGACCACGCCGCACGCGGGCTGGGTACCTTCGCGATCCTGCAGCAGATCGAGTGGGCGCGCCGCGAGGGGCTGCCCCACGTGTACCTGGGCTACTGGATCCGCGCGCACCAGAAGATGGACTACAAGCGCCGCTTCCATCCGTTGGAAGCCTACGATGGCCGCCGCTGGCACGATTTCGACAATGATCTGGACGGGCGCTGACAAACCGCTGACACCGGGCCGGGTGCACAATACGGCCCATGAACATGACCCGCCGCCATCCCCTGATCCTCGCCCTGGCCCTGCTCTGCGGCGCCACCGCCCCCGCCTTCGCCACGTCCCCCGCGATGACCGAAAAGCCGTCCGCTGCGCTGCGCCTGGCGACCTACAACACGTCGCTGTACTCCGATGACGCCGGTGGCCTGATCAAGGAACTGGAAGGCGACAGCGAGCACGCACGCAAGATCGCCGCGGTGCTGCAGCAGGTGCGCCCGGATCTGGTGCTGCTGAACGAATTCGATTTCGACGACGCCCATCGCGCCGCCGACCTGTTCCAGAAGCGCTATCTGGAAGTCGCCCAGCCCGGTGGCGGCAAGCCGCTGCATTTCGCCTATCGCTACCTGGCCCCGGTCAACACCGGCGTGCCCAGCGGCCTGGACCTGGACAACAACGGCGTGGTCGGCGGCGAAGGCCGCAGCCGTGGCAATGACGCGTGGGGCTACGGCCTGCACCCCGGCCAGTACGGCATGCTGGTGCTGTCGCGCTACCCGATCGACGAAGCCAAGGTGCGCAGCTTCCAGCTGCTGAAGTGGAGCGCGATGCCCGGCGCGATCCGTCCGGTCGATCCGCGCACCGGCAAGAGCTTCTACAACGACCACGTGTGGTCGCAGCTGCGCCTGTCCTCGAAGTCGCATTGGGACGTGCCGGTGAAGACCCCGGGCGGCGTGGTCCACGCGCTGGTCTCGCACCCGACCCCGCCGGTGTTCGACGGCCCGGAAAAGCGCAACGCCGCGCGCAACCACGACGAACTGCGCCTGTGGCAGGAATACCTGTCCAAGGGCGACAAGTCGTGGCTGTGCGACGACAAGGGCCAGTGCGGCGGCCTGGCCCAGGACGCGCGCTTCGTGATCCTTGGCGACCTCAACAACGACCCGGTCGATGGCGATGGCCGCCATGAAGCAATCGTCGAGCTGATCGAGAACGCCCGCGTGCTGCGCTACCCCACCCCGCGCAGCGTCGGCGGCGAGCAGACCAGCCTGGCCTATGCGGCCAAGGGCATCGAGCGCAAGGGCGCACCGTTCCACGCCACCGGCGACTTCGGCCCGAAGTCCGGCACGATGCGCCTGGACTACGTGCTGCCCTCGACCGGTTTCGAATACGTGGGCAGCGGCATCTTCTGGCCGGCCAATGAAAGCCCGGAAGCGAAGATCGCCGACGGCAGCGACCACCACCTGGTGTGGGTGGACGTGAAATAACCCGGTAGCGCCGGGCCATGCCCGGCGGCCTTTCAAAAAGGGGACGGAGGGGATTAAGCCGTTTGTGCCACAAACGACTTAATCCCCTCCGTCCCCTTTTTGCTTTACGGACGCAGTTCGACGCCGATGGCGTCGGCGGCATCACGCGCGATGGCGCGTGCTTCGTCGATGGTTTCCGCGCGCGCCAGGGTCACGCCCACGCGGCGGTGGCCGTGCACGCTCGGCTTGCCGAACAGGCGCACGGCGGTGTCAGGCACCTGCAGTGCGGCGGCGACGTTGTTGAAGTACGGCACGCCCTCGCCGTGGGCCAACAGCGCGCACGATGCCGACGGGCCGCTCTGGCGGATCAGCGGGATCGGCAGGCCGAGGATGGCGCGCGCATGCAGCGCGAACTCACTCAGTTCCTGCGATACCAGCGTCACCAGGCCGGTGTCGTGCGGGCGCGGCGACACTTCGCTGAACCATACTTCGTCGCCCTTCACGAACAGCTCGACGCCGAACAGGCCCCAGCCACCGAGGTCGTCGGTAATCGCGCGCGAAATCTCTTCGGCACGCGCCAGTGCCGCGCTCGACATCGGTTGCGGCTGCCAGCTTTCGCGGTAGTCGCCATCCTTCTGCAGATGCCCGATCGGCGCACAGAACGAGGTGCCGCCGGCATGGCGCACGGTCAACAGGGTGATCTCGTAGTCGAAATCGATGAAACCTTCGACGATGCAGCGACCGGCCCCGGCACGGCCACCGGTCTGCGCGTACTCCCATGCCGGGGCGATGTCCGCCTCGCTGCGCAGGGTGCTCTGGCCCTTGCCCGAGGACGACATCACCGGTTTGACCACGCACGGCAGGCCAATGGCGGCCACCGCAGCACGGTACTCGGCCTCGGTATCGACGAAGCGGTACGGCGAGGTCGGCAGGTCCAGGGTTTCGGCGGCGAGGCGGCGAATGCCTTCGCGGTCCATGGTCAGGCGTGCAGCACGCGCGGTCGGGATCACCCGCAGGCCCTGCTCCTGTTCCAGCTGGACCAGGGTCTCGGTGTGGATGGCCTCGATCTCCGGCACCACCAGGTGCGGCTGCTCCTCGGCGATCAGAGCGCGCAGCGCCATCGCATCGAGCATGTCGATCACGTGCGAGCGGTGCGCGACCTGCATGGCCGGCGCATCGGCGTAGCGATCGGCGGCGATCACCTCCACGCCCAGCCGCTGCAGCTCGATGGCCACCTCCTTGCCGAGTTCGCCCGAGCCCAGCAGCAGCACGCGGGTGGCGGAGGGGGACAACGGAGTTCCAAGCTTGGCCATGGCGGTTCCAGCAGCAATGTGAAGGCGGATGGGCATTCTAGCTGGCCGCGCCCTCTGGCCATGCCATCCGACGAACGGTAGCCTGGAAGTGATATCACTTTGATATCTTCCGTTCGAACCCTCAAGGACGTACCGCCATGAAAGAGAAGTCGCTGTCTTCGCTCAACGGCCTCGGCACGCTGGCCGTCGCCCTGCTCGTCGCCCTCGCTGGCGCCGCCCTGTTCGTACTGGGTGTGGCCGCCAAGGCCAGCGTCGGCTCGCCCAACCTGCTGCTGATGCTGCTGGGGGCGTTGCTGGTAGTCCTGGGCGTGTTCACGCTGGCCGGCCTGTACACCATTCAGCCCAACCAGGCGGCGGTGCTGAGCCTGTTCGGCAAGTACGTGGGCACGGTGAAGGACAACGGCCTGCGCTGGAACAACCCTTTCTATGCCAAGCGCCGGGTCAGCCAGCGCGTGCGCAACTTCGAGAGCGGCAAGCTGAAGGTCAACGAGCTGGACGGCAGCCCGATCGAGATCGCCGCGGTGATTGTCTGGCAGGTGGTCGATGCCTCCGAGGCCGTCTACAACGTGGACGACTACGAGAGCTTCGTGCACATCCAGTCCGAATCGGCACTGCGGGCGATGGCCACCAGCTATCCCTACGACCAGCACGAGGATGGACAGCTGGCCCTGCGCAGCCACGCCAGCGAGATCTCCCAGCACCTGAAGAACGAGCTGGCCGAGCGCCTGGCCGATGCCGGTGTACAGGTGATCGACGCGCGCATCAGCCACCTGGCCTACGCCGCCGAAATCGCCCAGGCGATGCTGCAACGCCAGCAGGCCAACGCGGTGATCGCCGCGCGCACGCGTATCGTTGCTGGTGCGGTGGGCATGGTCGAGATGGCCTTGGCCGAACTGCAGAAGAACGGCGTGGTGCAGCTGGACGAGGAACGCAAGGCGCACATGGTCAGCAACCTGCTCACCGTGCTGTGCTCGGACCGCGGCACCCAGCCGATCGTCAATGCCGGCTCGCTGTATTGAGCCACACTCGCAACGGGGTGCCCCACCGCCCCGCCAGGAGCCCCCATGAGTGAGAAGAAAGCCTACCCGCTGCGCATCAATGCCGACGTCCTGGCTGCTGCGCAGCGCTGGGCTGATGACGAACTGCGCAGCCTCAACGCGCAGATCGAATACGTGCTGCGCGACGCCCTGCGCAAGGCGGGACGCCTGCCGAAACCCGCGCCATCGTCGGAGGACAAGGAATGAGCAAGCGTTGGAGCTACCAGACCATCGAGGTCAAGACGTCCATGATGGGCCTGCTCAAGGCCGAGGACATCCAGGCCGAACTCAGCCGCCAGGGCCAACTGGGCTGGGAACTGGTCAACATCATCATCCCGGCGCCGATGCGCCCGGCGATGCTGGTGTTCAAGAAGGAGGCCTGACGCATGGGCGGCAGCGACCCGAAGACGTTTGAAGTGGCCGAGAGCTCGCCGTTGCGCGTGCTCTGGATCGTGCTTCCGCTGCTGGCTGCCTTCGTGGCGTGCGTGTACGCACAGCTGTACAAGGCGCCGGCCAGTGCCCCTTGGATCGAAGTAGCGCTGTCGCCGCCCTGGTTCCGGATGGGTGGCAGTGCCGCCTGGAGTCTGCTGGTGATCGCGGTACTCGGCATCGGGTTGGGCGCAGCATTCTTCCGTCGCCGGGTGGAACTGGACGACAACGTGCTGGATGTGCGCTCGACGATGTACCGCCGCCGCGTCCCGGTGGCGCAGCTGCGGCTGGACCAGGCCGAGGTGGTCGACCTGCAGCGTGACCGCCGCTATGGCATCCGTGTCAAAACCAATGGCTATTCAGTGCCAGGCTTCTATTCCGGCCACTTCCGCCTGCACGGGGGCGGCAAGGGCTTCGCTCTGGTCACCGATCGTGCGCGTGTCCTCGCCCTGCCGGTCAGTGACGGCAGCACGCTGCTGCTCAGCGTGGACCGGCCGCAGGCGCTGCTCGATGCGCTGCACAAAGTGGCCGCGTCGGCGCCACGGCAGTAAGCTGCTGAGATGCAACGACGCGCCCCCCTGCTGATCAACACCGAGGCCATCGAGCTGTGGCCCGCGCACCTGCTGCGTGCACGCAGCAACCTGGATGCACGCCTGCTGTCGCAGGCACACTGGGTGCTGCGGCGCAAGCGCGATGGCCGCTACCTCGCGGCGGTACTGGCGCGCGGGGTTCACGCCATGGTGCCGCGCCTGGCACGCGAGCCAGGGGTGGAGGACGCATTGGCGCTGCTGGATGCAGCAGCGGCGCGTCCGTTCGGCGCCGTGCTGGAGGATCAGTGGTTGCCACTGGCAGACCTGCAGCAGCGCCTGCAGCAGCTTGGCCTGGATGCACAGCGCTATGCCGGCGACAGCGGGCTGCCGCTCGAACCCGAACCCTGCCTGCTGCACTTCGCCGGCCGCGACCGCTTCGCCCGCCCGTTGTGGCTGCACCGTGCCGCCGCGCAGGGCTGGCGGCGGATGCGACTGCACGCGGCACAGGATGGAATTGCGCTGGACGCCATCTCCGGCTTCCGCAGCCATGCCTACCAGTTGGGCATCTTCGAGCGGAAGCTGGCGCGCGGCTTGAGCGTGGCAGAGATCCTGAAGGTCAATGCCGCCCCGGGTTTCAGCGAACACCACAGCGGCTACGCGCTGGACATCGGCACACCTGGCGATGCGCCGGCCGAAGAATCGTTCGAAGCCACCGAAGCGTTCGCCTGGCTGCAGGTGCATGCCGGCGGGCATGGCTTCCATCTGAGTTACCCACGCGACAACCCGCACGGCATCGTCTACGAACCCTGGCACTGGTGCTGGAGACCGGCCAACGGCTGAGCCCCTCGTGGCGAAAGCCTGGAGCGGTCAGCGCATGGCCGCGGGATGGAACAAGACAGCAAAGACAAAAGCCGGTCGCTTCGCTCGAAGCCTCTACAACGGATCAGCGCGCGGCTGTTGGGTCCGCCTTCAAGCGAGCCGAGCACCGCAGGTCCGGCGAGGGCGAAGAGGTGCTTGCGATTCTGTAGAGCCGAGCCATGCTCGGCTGCTCTCCGCACCGCCCCTCGACGGGCCGAGGAGCGCAGGGACCGGTGCGCAGCACCGGCTCGTGGCCGGCGGCGCGTTTCTTTTGGTTACTTTTCTTTTCGCGCGAAAAGAAAAGTAACGCCCATGAACGGTGCAGATCGCATCTGCATGGATCGAAGCGACAACGTCGACTCAGTTACCGCCTCAACGCATTGATCGCCAGCAACACCCATCCGGCCATCATGCTGGTGCCACCGATCGGTGCCATCCGTGTCGGCCACTGCCACAGCGCACCACCCACCAGGCTGCCGGAAAACAACAGCACACCCAGCAGCAGCACGTACAGCGCAAGGTGCGCGATCGCTCCCTGCGCGCGCGGCCCCAGCGCCACCAGCACCGCACCGTGCGCGAACGCATACAGCGCCGCCATGTTCAGATGCTGCTGCGCCAGCGGATCAGCCACGCCATGCGATGCATAGGCGGACAGGCCGATCGAGGCGGCGGCCAGCAGCGCACCCAGGCAGGCCAGCAGCGAAGGCTTACGTGCGCGACGTTCGAGATTGAACATGTGGGCTCCTTGCGCAGCGCCCTTGCCGGGCGCCAGATGAAAAAAAACGCGCCGCAATGAGCGGCGCGTTTTCGTGTCCAACACTACATGGGTCAGCCGAAGCTTACTTGACGGCCCAGTAGATGTCGTAGGTACCTTCCGGGGTGAACGACTTGTCGATGCCGTCCTTCCAGGTTTCGTACGGACGGTCGATCACTTCGTTGCCGGAAGTCACGGCCCAGGCACGCAGACCGTTGCGGGCCACGTCCAGACCCGCCATGTGGCCGGTGTAGGCGGCATGCGCCGAACGGTGCGGAGCCACATGCACGTACTTGACCGGGGCGCCACCGTCGATCTTGACGGTCAGCTCTTCAGCGGTGGCACCTTCAGCACCCTTCTTCTTCACCGGCTGGGCGATGTCGAAGGCGTACTTTTCCTGACCGAAGTCGGTGGTGATGATGCGGAACGGACCGGCGGCTTCAAGGCCATTGGCCTCCATCACGCGCTTGATCCACTCCTGGTTGTCCTTGATGGACTTGGTGATCGTGTCCTGACCACGGTCCACGTTACCGGCGTTGACGACCAGCAGGTCTTCAGCCGGCACGTCGACGATGCCCAGATCGGTCAGCGGGGCTTCCGGGGTGCGGTAGTCCACGTTCGGGACGGTGGCCAGCATGTTGGCCATGCGCGACAGGCCCATCTTGATGTCGTCGCCGATCTGGCGGCTGACATACAGGCCTGCATAACGGCCGAACAGGTCAAAGCCGTACTTCACCGAGTAGTCCTGGGTGATCTTGACGTTGCGGCCACCCTTGCCGGTCGGCTCCAGCGTGAAGGTGGTGATCTTGTCGTGACCCTTGGTGGCGTCATCGATGGCGATCGCAACACGCTTGTTCTCTTCGGCTTCGGTGATCTTCCAGGAACCGGTGCCCAAGTCCTTGGAGGTGAAGTCGAGAGTGGCACCGACGCCGGAGGCCGGGCCGGACAGCTTCAGTTCAACGGCGGGATCGCGCAGTACCAGCGGGTTCCAGTCCTTGAAGCGGCGCAGGCTGCTGACCGTGTCGTACACGATCGTCATCTTGCGGTTGGTCTCGATGCTTTCGGTGATGTGACGCTCGCCCGGCAGACATACGCCAATGATGACGAACAGGCCAGCCACGATCCCCAAGGCGATCAGGAACTCGATAATACGGGTCATTCAGAGAGTCTCCGGGGCCGATCCCACGGCCGGGTTGATTGAAGCGAAGCGCCAATCCTAGCAGGCTTCGCGGGCATTGTTTATCGGGATTGGCGCACCGGTTTCCCTGCCGGCTGCGTATTTGTATGGACAAAGAATTCGAAGCGTACCGCATACCGATACCCGTGAAGTAGGGGGCAACCCCACCCGAGGGCCATGCCTGGGCCTCAAGTCATTGTCCTGAAAAGGTTTTCCTCAGACCAGCTGAAGCTCGAACGCCTTCAGTACGGCACGCGTACGGTCGCGCACGCCCAGCTTGGACAGGATGTTGGACACGTGGTTCTTGATGGTGCCTTCGGCCACACCCAGCGAATTGGCGATCTCCTTGTTGGAGAAGCCACTGGCCATCAGGCGCAGGATCTCGGTCTCGCGGTCGGTCAACGGGTCCGGCCGGTCCAGGCTGACGAACTCGTTGCGCATGTGCTCCAGGCCGGACAGCAGGCGCTGGGTCACGGCCGGCTGCACCAGCGAACCGCCTTCGGCCACGGTGCGGATGGCACCGACCAGCTGCGCCAGGGTCACGTCCTTGAGCAGGTAGCCCTTGGCACCGGCCTTGAGCCCGGCCAGCACCAGCTGGTCGTCGTCGAAGGTGGTGAGGATGATGGTCGGCGGCAGCTGCTCCTGGCGCGACAGCACCTGCAGCGCCTCCAGCCCGGACATCACCGGCATGCGCATGTCCATCAGCACCACGTCGGGACGCACCTGCGGTATCAGCTCCACCGCCTGGCGGCCGTCGCCGGCCTCGGCCACCACCTCGATGCCGTCGTCGAGCGCCAGCAGGGAGCGGATTCCCTGCCGCACCAGGGTTTGGTCGTCGACCAGGCAGACGCGAATCATCAACGCACTCCTTCAGGAACCTTGGTAAGGGCGGCCACCAGCACCGTTGCCGGTACCGTCGCCCGCAGCCGGAAGCCTTCACCGGGCCGGGTCTCGACCTGCAGCTGGCCACCACATTGTTGCAGTCGCTCGCGCATGCCGCGCAAGCCATTGCCCACATTGACCGTATCCGCGCCGACGCCGTCGTCGCGGGCCTCCACCACCACCTGGTCGGGGGCTTCACGGTACACCTTGATCCACAGGTGGCGGGCACCGGCATGGCGCACCGCATTGGTGATGATCTCCTGGGTACACCGCAGCAGCACGTGGGCCCGCTGCGGGTCCTCCACGTTCAGTGGATCCTCGATGTCCAGCTGGATGTCCAGCGAGGGCACGTTCTCGGTCAGCGGGCGCAGCGCCGCGGCCAGATCGATGGCACCGGTCTCGCGCAGCTGGCTGACCACCTCGCGCACGTTGCCCAGCAGCAGCTTGGCCAGGGCATGCGAGCGCTTCACGTGGTCCAGCGCCTGGCCTTCGGCCAGGTGGCCTGCCACCTCCAGGTTCAGGGTCAGCGCGGTCAGCTGATGCCCCAGAAGGTCATGCAGCTCCCGCGAAATACGGGTGCGCTCGTTGACGCGGGCACTCTCGGCCAGGAGGGCACGGGTGGCGCGCAGCTCTGAATTGAGCCTGCGCTGTTCGTCGCGGGCCTCGGTCTGCTGTCTCGCAACAAGGCTGGTCACGAAGATGAACATGGAAAAGCCGCCATACAGCAACGACTGCATCACCGCTTCGAACAGCGGGAAGCGCAGCAGCAGGTAATAGACCGGCGCCACCGCCAGCTGGCTGACCAGCAGCCACAGCACGCACAGGCGTACCGAAAGCATCCACGGAATGACGCCGGCAGCCACCATCATCAGGATGCTGCCAAGGCCCGAGCCGCTGAGGAAACTGACGCCCAGCGCCGAGACCGTCAGCAGCAGCAGCAGGCCGCGGTCCAGCCAGCTGGTGTGGCTGCCGCTGTCGCTGCGCAGCAGGCGGGTCAGCCAATAGTACGCCGCGCCGAAGGACAGGTAGGCGACAAACAGCAGGATCGCCCAGCCGCCCATATCGCTGCGGCTGTGCAGGTTCTCGAACTGCGAATACGCCAATGGAAGGCCGACCATGACCCAGGTGAACAGGCCGGCCAGACGGAGAACGCGGGTATGGCTGAGGACTCCCAACATGCCAGCACTCTACGGGCCCGGCCTGCGTCGCGCACTCCCACGGAAGTCATGCATCCGCGCCCCCCTGTTCATGCCGCAGCCCACCCCGGGCATGCAATAATCGTGCGCAGGGTCCCCTGACGGACCAACCGCGTTACCCCACGGAGTCACAATGTCGATTGTCATCCGCGACGTGCGCGAGCACGAGCTCGATTCCGTCCTGGCTTTGAACAACAACGCTGGCCTGGCCATCCTTCCCCTGGATGCGGCCCGCCTGCGCCTGTTCTATGAAACCGCTGAGTATTTCCGCGTCGCCGAGCGCGACGGCAACCTTGCCGGCTTCCTGATCGGCTTCGGCAGCGACAGCCAGCACGACAGCAGCAACTTTGCCTGGTTCAAGCAGCAGCTGGACGCCCCGTTCTTCTATATCGACCGCATCGTGGTTGCCAGCCGCCGTCGTGGCGGTGGCGTCGGCCGTGCGTTCTATGCCGATGCGCAGAGCTTCGCCGAGCTGCGCTACCCGCAGATGACCTGCGAGGTCTTCCTCGACCATGGCGCCGATGCCGCCCTGCTCTTCCACGGCAGCTTCGGCTTCCGCGAGCTGGGCCAGAACACCATGCCGCAGGTCGATGTGCGCGCCAGCATGCTGGCCAAGGAACTGTGCAGCTACCCGTGGGTGAAGGAGACCTACGGCGGCAAGCTGCCGGATGTGGCATGGACACGTGCCCGGCAGCTGCCGGCGCAGGCACAGCGGCCGACGGGGACCTGAGCGTGGCGGTGAATTTCGATTACGAACAGGCCGGTGAACTGAAGATCGGCCAGGTGGGCATCGCCAACCTGCGCATCCGTACGCTTGACGTCGAACGCCTCGTGCAGGAAATGCGCGAACGCGTTACCCGGGCGCCGAAGCTGTTCGGCCGCGCCGCGGTGATCCTCGACTTCGGCGGCCTGAGCCAGGTACCGGACGTGGCCACGGCGCAAGCGCTGGTCGATGGCCTGCGCAGCGCCGGCGTGCTGCCGGTGGCACTGGCCTATGGCACCAGCGCGGTCGACCTGCTCTCGCAGCAGCTCGGACTGCCGCTGCTGGCCAAGTTCCGCGCCCAGTACGAGCGAGCCGAGGCCGAGCCGCCCCCGCCCCCGCCCGCTCCGGAACCACGCCGCGCAGCGCGCGCCGAACCGAAGCCGACGCCGGCCACGCCGACAGCCAGGGTTGCCGGCGCTGCGGCACCGCAGCCGGGCCGCATGCAGCTGGGCAACGTACGCTCGGGCCAGCAGCTGTACGCTGAAAACTGCGACCTCACCGTGATGGCTACCGTCGGCGCCGGCGCCGAAGTCATCGCCGACGGCAGCATCCATATCTACGGCACCCTGCGCGGCCGCGCGCTGGCAGGGGCGCAGGGCAACACCGCGGCACGCATCTTCTGCCGTGATTTCCATGCGGAACTGGTGGCCATTGCAGGCCACTACAAGGTACTGGACGATGTCCCGGACAACCTGCGCGGCAAGGCCGTGCAGGTATGGCTGGAACAGGACCAGGTCAAGATCGCTGCGCTGGACTGACGCAGCTCCAAACTAATGCAGAACCAGGAGAAGTCCTTTGGCTGAAATCATCGTAGTCACCTCCGGCAAGGGCGGCGTGGGCAAGACCACTTCCAGCGCGAGCCTGGCCTGTGGCCTGGCGAGGCGCGGCAAGAAGGTGGCGGTGATCGACTTCGACGTCGGCCTGCGCAACCTCGACCTGATCATGGGCTGCGAACGCCGCGTGGTGTACGACTTCGTCAACGTCGTGCACGGCGAAGCCACCCTCAAACAGGCCCTGATCAAGGACAAGCGCTTCGACAACCTGTACGTGCTGGCCGCCTCGCAGACCCGCGACAAGGACGCACTGACCCAGGAAGGCGTGGGCAAGGTTCTGAAGGACCTGGCCGCCGACGGCTTCGACTACATCATCTGCGACTCGCCGGCGGGTATCGAAAAGGGTGCCTTCCTGGCGATGTACTTCGCCGACCGCGCCGTGGTGGTGGTGAACCCGGAAGTGTCCTCCGTGCGCGACTCCGACCGCATCATCGGGCTGCTGGATTCGAAGACCCACAAGGCCGAATCCGGGCAGAACGTGCCCGCGTTCCTGCTGCTGACCCGCTATACCCCGCTGCGCGTGGAAACCGGCGAGATGCTCAGCATTGCCGACGTCGAGGAAGTACTGGGGCTGAAGGCGATCGGCGTGATCCCCGAGTCGGGTGACGTGCTCAATGCCTCCAACAAGGGCGAGCCGGTCATCCTGGATGTCGAATCCGCAGCCGGCCAGGCCTATGAGGACGCCGTTGCGCGCATCCTTGGCGAGGAGCGGCCGATGCGCTTCACCACCGTGGAGAAGAAGGGCTTCTTCAGCAAGCTGTTCGGAGGGTAAGCATGGGCCTGTTCGATTTCCTCAAAGCGAAGAAGACCACCGCCGAAACCGCAAAGAACCGCCTGCAGATCATCATCGCGCAGGAACGCAGCCACCGCGGTGGCCCGGACTACCTGCCCCTGCTGCAGCGCGAGTTGCTGGAAGTGATCAAGAAGTACGTGAACATCGACGTCGATGCGGTGAAGGTCGACCTGGTGAAGGATGGCCAGCACGACGTGCTGGACATCTCCGTGGCGCTGCCTGAAGGCCCGGACAAACCCTGATCCCCCGCCCCGCCCGTGCCTGCATGGGCGGGGCCGCGTGACCTGCATGACCGATACGACAACCACCGTGGGCATCACCTGCGTGGGCGACATCGCCTTCGCCGACGCGCAGCGCCTGCTCGCCGCGCATGGCCTGCGGCTGCACCACGTGGCGCCCGGCGAACCGATTCCCGGCAGCTACTGGGGCGAGCCAGAGGCCGGCATCATCGCCAGCAACGTGTACGTGCGCGACGACACGCCCGTGCATTCGATGCTGCACGAAGCCTGCCACCTGATCGTGCTGCCGCCGGAGCGGCGTGCGCAGGTGCATACCGACGCCACCGACTCGGTGGCCGAGGAAGATGCCACCTGCTACCTGCAGATCGTGCTGGCCGGGCAGCTGCCGGGTGTTGGCAGCGCGCGGTTGATGGCCGACATGGACGCCTGGGGGTACACGTATCGGCTGGGGTCTACACAGGCATGGTTCGAACAGGACGCCGAAGACGCGAAGGCGTGGTTGATCGAACGCGGGTTGCCGGTGGCGTAACGCTCGGTAGTGCCGGCCGCTGGCCGGCAACCAGGTGATGCTTCACGGGTTCATGAGGTTGCCGGCCAGCGGCCGGCACCACCCCATCAGCCCTGCCCGGCCAGCGCGCGCAGGGTAATACCGACGATGTAGGCCAGGTAGGTGCCGGTGGCATAGCCCATCGTGCCCAGCAGCACGCCCACCGGCGCCAGCGCCGGATGGAACGCGGCGGCCACCACCGGCGCCGAGGCCGGGCCACCGATGTTCGACTGCGAACCGATGGCAAAATAGAAGAACGGCACCTTCAGCAGCTTGCCCAGGCACCACAGCAGCACGATGTGCACGGCGATCCAGATCAGGCCGAGCAGGAACAGCCACGGGCGGTCCAGCAACGCCAGCAGATCCATCTGCATGCCGATGCAGGCGATTAGGAAGTACAGCAGCAACGAACCCAGACGCGAGGCACCCGCGCCTTCCAGGTTGCGTGCGCGGGTGAAACTCAGGCTCAGGCCCAGCGTGGTCGACAGCACCACCACCCACACGAACGGTGCGTCCAGGCTGAACTGCGCGGCCCAGCTGACATTTGCCTTGAACCACGCCGCCAAGGGCGCACCGATCGCGTGTGCCAGTCCGACGCCACCGAAGGCCACGGCCACGATCAGCATCAGATCGGTGAGGCTGGGAATGCGCTCATGCTCGGCCTGGAAGCGCGCGATGCGCTCCTTCAGTTCATCGATGGCCGAGGTATCGGCGCCACTGCGTGCATCGATCTTCGCCGCACGACCGGCGAGGAAGATCAGCGCCGCCATCCACACATAGCCGACACCCACGTCGACCACGGCGAACTGGCCGAATGTGGTCGCGTTGACGTCGAACACTTCGCGCATCGCCAGCATGTTGGCGCCACCACCGATCCAGCTGCCGGCCAACGCAGCCATGCCGGCCCAGGTGTCACCGGCCACGGTTTCCGGATGCACGGCGCGCATCAGCAGGAAGGCCACGACCGCCCCGAGCATGATGCTGGCCGATGCCCCCAGGTACATCAGCACCAGCTTCGGGCCCAGCCGCAGGATGCCCTTGATGTCCACCGCCAGGGTCAGCAGGATCAGCGCCGCCGGCAGCAGGATGTCGCGTGCGATCGGGTTGTAGAGCCGGGTGTTCTGCCCGTCGATCAGGCCGACGGTGTTGTAGATGCCGGGAATCAGGTAGCACAGCAGCAGCGCCGGCACGAAGGTGTAGAAGCGTTTCCACAGGCCCTGCTCACGCGAGGCGGTCCAGAAAACGGCGCCGAGCGTGGCGGCGATCAAACCGAAGACGACGATGTCGTTCTGGATCAGGGCAGTCGAAGGCATGCAGGCGCTCTTGTAGAGCCGGCCGCTGGCCGGCTGCTGTTGGCGGCAGATAAGGTGTGCCGACCAACGGTCGGCACCCACCGGTAAAGCAGATGGGTTGCGGCGCCGCCCTCCGGGGCGGCGCTTCTGTTTCACCATCAGTTGCCGATGTGCTGCTTCAGCCAGGCATTGACGGTGTCGTGCCACAGGATGCTGTTGTTCGGCTTGAGCACCCAGTGGTTTTCATCCGGGAAGTACAGGAACTTCGATTCGATGCCCTGGCGCTGGGCGGCGGTGAACGCGGCCAGGCCCTGCTCGACCGGGATGCGGAAGTCCTGCTGGCCGTGGATGACCAGGATCGGCTTCTTCCAGTCCGCCACGTGGTTGACCGGGTTGAACTTCTCGTAGTTCGCGGCCTTCTGGTACGGCGTGCCGCCCTGCTCCCACTCGGTGAACCACAGTTCTTCGGTGGCGTAGCCCATCATGCGCTGGTCGAACACGCCGTCGTGGTTGACCAGGCACTTGAACGGGCTGTTCCAGTTGCCGGCGATCCAGTTGACCATGAAGCCGCCGTAGCTGGCGCCCAGCGCACAGGCCTTGTCACCGTTGAGGAAGGAATACTTCTTCAGCGCCGCATCCCAGCCCTTCTGCAGGTCTTCCAGCGGGCGGTCGCCCCAGTGCTGGCTGATCGCATCGGTGAACGCCTGGCCGTAGCCGGTGGAGCCGTGGAAGTCGATCATCACCACCGCGTAGCCCTGGCCCGCATAGGTCTGCGGATTCCAGCGGTAGCTCCAGCCATTGCCGAAGCTGCCCTGCGGGCCGCCATGGATCAGGAACGCCACCGGGTAGGACTTGCCTTCCTGATAGTTGTGCGGCTTGACCACGTAGCCATGCACGGTGTCGTTGTTCCAGCCCTTGAACTCGAACTGTTCGTAGTCGCCGAAGGACACGTCCTTGAGTACGTCGCCAGCAGCCGGGGTCAGCGCGCGCAGTTCGCCGATCGGCTGGCCTGCGGCCGGCAGCAGTCCGACCAGCACCTGGTCGTTGCTCTTCAGGCTGTTGCGGGTGATCGCCACGCTGTTGCCGGCCACATCGACCGAGGTCACGCTGCCGTCGCCAACCAGCTTGGTGGCCTTGCCGCTGGCCACGTCGATCTGGAACAGCGGATGCTCGCCGAGGTCGTCGGCGGTGGTGTAGATGCTGGCGCCGTCGGCGGACAGGGTGATGCCGCCCGCCGAACGGTCCCACTGCGGCGCGATCTCGCGGGTCTTGCCGCTGGCCAGGTCCATCGCCATCAGGCCGAAGCGGTCGGCCTCGAAGCCCGGGCGCTTCATCGCACGATAGAACAGCGTCTTGCCGTCGGCGCTGAACACCGGGCCGGCATCCCAGGCCGGGTTGGAGGCGGTCAGGTTGACCGGCGCCTGCTTGCCCGCGGCGTCGAAGCGGTACAGATCGAAGTTGGTCGACCACGGTTCCTGCTTGCCGGCCACACGGATGCTGGCCACTACGCTGGCGCCATCCGGCGACCACGCGAAGTCATCATTGCCGCCGAACGGCTTGGACGGCGCATCACCATCGATGGTCGCGCTCAGTGCCGAGGCGCCCTTGACTGCACCGGCCTTGGCCGCAGGCAGCGGAGCGACGAACAGGGTGTTGCGGCGGCCGTCGTTCCAGGTGTCCCAGTGGCGCACGAACAGCGAATCCCATACCTGGCCGCTGGCCTTGGCGTCCTTCTTTTCCTTCAGCTTCTTCTCGGTGCAGGCCAGGTCCGAGGCGCAGGCCTGGAACACGCCGGCGCTGAACAACACGCGGTCGTCCTGCGGCGACACGTGGTAGCTGTCCACGTCGACCGGGAAGTCGGTCAGCTGGCGCGGAGTACCGCCGTTGATAGGCTGCGCGTACAGCTGCTGGCTGCCGTTTTTGGCGCTCAGGAAATACACCGTCTGGCCATCGGCCGACAGCGAGGCGGAATTGACGTTCCAGCCGGCCGGGGTGATCTGCTTCGGCGGCGCTGCGTCGCGGGTGCGCAGGTTGCGCGCGAACAGCGCGGTGGACGCCTTCAGGTTGGCGTCCACGCTGCGCTTGGCGAACACCACGGTGCCACCGTCTGCGGTCAGCACCGGCGCGGAAACGCGGTCCATCGCCACCATGTCGCGGACTTCCAGGCCACGGGCAGCGGCAACACTGGGCAGGGCGGCCAGCAGGCTCAGTGGCAGCAGGGCATGACGCAGTTTCATCGGGGTCTCCGCAGGACGGCAAAAAACCGATGGTAGGCCCGCATGGCCGGGGCTGCCAAGGCCATCGGTCATGGCTGCAGGCGGGCAATCGCCCTAAACAGCAAACCCCGCCGAAGCGGGGTTTGCGGTACTGCCGGCCGCTGGCCGGCAACCAGGGGTATCACGGGATTCCGGGATTGCCGGCCAGCGGTCGGCACTACCCGTCCCTTACGCCTTGGCGTACTTGCCGGTGCGGTAGATCAGCCAGCCGACCAGGAACAGCACGGCCAGGCCGATCCACTGTGCGCCCGGCAGGTGGAACGGCACTGCCAGCACATCGGCGCGGCTGCTGACCACGATCGGAATCGCGATGGCGATGCCCATCAGTGCCTCACCGGTGATCAGGCCGGCGGCAAACAGCACGCCCGGCTTGTGCACGCGGTCGCGGCCTTCTTCGTCATCGGCGCGCACCCTGTGGAAGCGCTCGACCAGATGGGCGATCAGGCCGCCGAGGAAGATCGGCACCATCAGTTCCAGCGGCAGGTAGATGCCGATGGCGGCGGCCAGCACCGGCACGCGGAAGCGCGCGTTGCGGGACTTCAGCCAGCTGTCGAAGGCGATGATGGCAGCGCCGACCACAGCACCGATGCCGATGAAGGTCCACGGCAGTTCACCTCCGAACAGGCCCTTGGCCACCGAGGCCATCAGGTTGGCCTGCGGCGCAGCCAGCGCGTTCGGGTGCAGCTCGGACTTCACGCCGATGCCGTAGGCAGTGGCCAGCAGGTTCAGTACCGGGGCCATGATCAGCGCGCACGAGAACGCACCGATGCCCAGCATCAGCTGCTGCTTCCACGGGGTGGCACCGACGATGTAACCGGCCTTGAGGTCCTGCAGGTTGTCACCACCGACCGCAGCGGCACAGCACACCACCGCACCGATCATGATCGCGGCCACCGCGCCCAGCGGCGCCCCGCCGGCACCGACCGGCTTGAGGCCGTCAGCGCCCAGCAGCACGACCAGCACGGCCGAGGCGAACAGGATGGTGGAGATGGTGATGCCCGAGACCGGGTTGTTGGACGAACCGATCAGGCCGGCCAGGTAGGCCGAGACCGACACGAACAGGAAGCCGGCGACGATCATGATGAGGGTCATCGGGATCGACACGTGCCACTGGCCGACGATGGCCTGGTACAGGGCCAGCAGCGGCAGCACGAAGACCACCAGGGCCACCAGCATCCACTTCATCGGCAGGTCGCGCTCGGTGTGCGCCAGCACCGGGCCGCCGCTCTTGCGGGCGGCGGCAAAGCCGCTCTTGACGCCGTTGAGCAGCGACTTGCGCAGCGAGATCAGGGTCCAGATGCCACCGATCAGCATCGCGCCGACACCCAGGTAGCGCATCTTCGCACCCCAGATGGCAAATGCGGCTTCGGTGGACGAAGCGGTGGCGACCGACGCGGCCAGTGCCGGATCGGTGTTCATGAAGAACGCCTGGTAGATCGGAATGGCGATGTGCCAGGTCAGGATCGAACCGGACACCACCACGATGCCGACGTTGAGGCCGACGATGTAGCCCACGCCCAGCAGTGCCGGCGACAGGTTGGTGCCGATGAAGGCGGTGACCTTGGAGCTGCCGACGTAGGCCGAAGTGGCCCAGGCATCGGGAATCAGGCGCATGCCGCTTTCCGCGGCCAGCTTGACGAAGGCACCGATCACCGCCGACAGGCCGAGGATCTTCAGGCCCGGGCCCGGGTTCTCACCGGCCTTGAGCACTTCGGCCGCAGCCTTGCCCTCCGGGAACGGCAGCGGATCTTCGACGATCATCGAACGGCGCAGCGGCACCGAGAACAGCACGCCCAGCAGGCCACCCAGGCCGGCGATGCCCAGCACCCACCAGTACTTGAAGTCCGGCCAGTAGCCCATGATCACCAACGCCGGGATGGTGAAGATCACACCGGCGGCGATCGACGAACCGGCCGAGGCGCCGGTCTGCACGATGTTGTTCTCGAGGATGGAGCCACCACCCAGCAGGCGCAGCACGCCCATGGATATCACCGCGGCGGGAATGGCGGTGGCGATGGTCAGGCCTGCGAACAGACCGAGGTAGGCGTTTGCGGCCGACAGCACCACCGCCAGCACGATGGCCAGGGCCACTGCGCGGAAGGTGAGCTGCTTGGGCGCAGCGTCGTGGTTCATGGAAGCCCCTGCTGGCAAAAAATCCCTGCCACGCTAGCGTTCAGGACAGATCAAGTCCAGCGTGCCAAAGGATGGGGCGTGTGCTGCAGCGCAATGGGCCAGTACGTGGACCGGCAATCGACCGACCCGGCAAAGTCCGGTTGGGCACACAGCAAATGATATGTTATATCTTAATGCTACCTTGTTGTTACTGCATCGCATGCCCCCTTCCCCCTCCCCTCGCCTGGACTCCATCGACCAGCTGCGCGGCACCGTGATGCTGTTGATGTTGCTCGACCACGTGCGCGAGACCTTCTTCCTGCAGCACCAGGTAAGCGACCCGATGGACGCGGCGACGGTCTCCCCTGCGCTGTTCACCTGCCGTCTGCTGGCGCACCTGTGTGCGCCCGTGTTCGTCCTGTTGACCGGCCTGTCGGCCTGGCTGTACGGCCAGCGCCAGGCGGATCCGCGCCGGGCCACCGCAGCCTTCCTGCTCAAGCGCGGGCTGTTCCTGGTCGTGCTGGAACTGACCCTGGTGAACTTCGCCTGGACCTTCCAGCTGCCGCCGGACACGCTGTACCTGCAGGTGATCTGGGCCATCGGGCTGAGCATGATCGCGCTGGCCGGGCTGCTTTGGCTGCCACGCCCGGCCCTGCTGGTGCTGGCAATCGCGGTGGTGGCCGGGCACAACCTGTTCGACGGCTTACGGGTGCAAGGCAATGGCCTGCTGGCGGTGCTGTGGAAAGTGCTGCACCAGCGCGACTGGATCGAGGCCGGTGCGCTGCGCCTGCGCACGTCCTATCCGCTGCTGCCGTGGATCGGGGTGATCGCACTGGGCTACCTGATGGGACCGTGGTTCGGTCGCGAGCGCGCGCCAGAGCAGCGCCAGCGCTGGCTGCTTTGGGCAGGCATCGGCGCGCTGGCCCTGTTCGCACTGCTGCGGTTCGCCAACCAGTACGGGGATGCACCGTGGCAGTACCAGACCACCACGCTGCGCACCTGGCTGAGCATCCTCAACATCACCAAGTACCCGCCGTCATTGCAGTTCCTGCTGCTGACCCTGGGCGTGGGCCTGCTGTTGCTGCGCCTGTACGAATGGCCACCCCTGGCGCTTGCGCTGCGCCCGCTGGCCGATATCGGCGCCGCGCCGATGTTCTTCTACCTGCTGCACCTGTATGTGCTGAAGGGGCTGTACCTGGCCGCGCAGGCGATCTGGGGACCGACGCACGGTGACCTGTACGCACTGGATTCGGTGACCGGCCTGCTGCTGGTGGCCTGTGCGCTGGCGGTGGTGCTGTACCCACCGACGCGGGCCTTCGCGCGGTTCAAAGCGCGAAGGCGCGATCTGCCGTGGTTGCGATACCTGTGATCGCCCAGACCAGTCCGGCAATCCACGCATGGCGTGGATCCACTGAAAGCGGATCGGGCCACAGGCCTATAATTCCGCGATGAATTCCACCGCTATCGCTTCCGACGATTTCCTGGGCCACCCCAAGGGCGTCTACGTCTGCTTCTTCACTGAAATGTGGGAGCGCTTCTCCTTCTACGGCATGAAGGCGCTGCTGCTGCTGTACCTGACCAAATACCACCTGTTCGGCGACAAGGCCGGCCTGGACCTGCTCGGCGCCTACGGCGGCCTGGTGTACTGCATCCCGGTGTTCGGCGGCATGCTGGCCGACCGCTGGCTGGGCATGCGCCGGGCGGTGCTGTTCGGCGGCATCCTGCTGGTGCTCGGCCACCTCGGCATGGCCTTCGAGGGCCATGCAGCCTACCGGGTGAACGGCGAAGTGGTGCGCGACACCTCGGCACTGGCGGTGACCTACCTGTCGCTGGCGCTGATCATCATGGGCGTCGGCTTCCTCAAGCCGAACATCTCCACCATCGTCGGCAAGCTGTACGCCAAGGACG
This sequence comes from Stenotrophomonas sp. YJH_SMC_46, assembly GCF_059370315.1. NCBI lineage: Bacteria > Pseudomonadati > Pseudomonadota > Gammaproteobacteria > Lysobacterales > Lysobacteraceae > Stenotrophomonas > Stenotrophomonas sp. YJH_SMC_46. The sequence continues at coordinate 19,848 of NZ_JCAFTO010000003.1, read as the reverse complement.
ATCCGCGCCGCGATTCGGGCTTCTCGCTGTTCTACGCCGGCATCAACCTCGGTGCGCTGTTCTCATCGCTGGTGTGCGGCTTCCTTGGTGAGGCCTACGGCTGGAAGTATGGATTCGGTGCGGCCGGCGTCGGCATGCTGGCCGGCCTGGCAATGTTCCTGTGGGGCCAGAAATACCTGCAGGGCCACGCCGAACCGCCGCAGCCGGCAGCGCTGAAACAGAAGGTGCTGGGCCTGCCGCGCGAATGGCTGATCTACCTGTGCGCGGTGCTCGGTGTGCTGCCGGTCGCCTGGCTGATGTGGGCCGCCGGCAATGGCGCGTTCGCGCTGGGCGGTGAAATCAGCCTGGCGCTGATGCTGATGCTGGTGGTGCTGGGCGGCGTGCTGGTCTGGTTCGCCTGGTTCACCGGCACGAAATGCACGCCGGTGCAGCGTCAGCAGATGATCGCGCTGATGGTGCTGATCTTCATGGCGCTGGTGTTCTTCACGATGTACGAGCAGTCCTACGGCTCGTGGGTGACCTTCACCGACCGCCTGCTGACCAAGGACATCGTGCCCTCGCTGGTGATCACCGGCGGCACGCCGCTGCCGTGGTCGATTCTCTCGCTGCTGCTGGCACCGCTCGGCTTCGTGGTCAGCGCGCGCCTGTCGGAACGGCGCCCGGGCTCGGCTGCGCCGCGCACGTTCTTCGCCGCCATCGTCGTGCTGATGCTGGTGCTGCTGGTGCGCGACTGCCTGGTGATCCCGCAGACCGCAGGCTCGCTGACCTACCTGGGTGGCCTGTTCCTGGTGCTGCTGGCACCGGCCTTCGCCGCACTGTGGACGTGGATGGACCGCCGCGGCTGGGAACCGGGCAAGCCGGTCAAATCGGCCTGGGGTCTGGTGATCGGCGCGCTGTCGTTCGTGCCGCTGGCACTGGCCGCACAGCAGGTCGGCGCTACCGGCGAGATGGCCAGTGTGTGGTGGCTGGTGCTGGCCTACTTCCTGCTGGCCAGTGGCGAGATGTGCCTGTCGCCGGTCGGCCTGTCGGCGGTCACCCAGTTGGCCGTGCCGCGGGTGATGAGCCTGATGATGGGCACCTGGTTCCTCGCCACCGCCTTCTCGGAGACGCTGGCCGCGCTGTTCGGCAAGCTGGCCGCGATCGAGGTGCCGGAAGGCGAATCGCTGGACATGGTGGCCGCCGCCGGCGCCTATGCGCACCTGTTCTGGCTGCTGATGTGGATCGGCTTGGGCTGTGCGCTGGCCGCCTTCATTGCCGCGCCGCTGCTGAAGAAGATGATGCACGGGGTCAAGTAAGCCCGGTGCAGGCGAAATCCGGGGCGGCGGATCGATCATCCGCCGCTCCCGGCGTGCTCAGGGCGCGCTGCTCTTTTCCGCAGGCGCGGCCTGCGCGGCCACCTGTCCCCCCAGGCTGCGCGAGAGGAAGGCCAGCAACCTGCTGTAGTACGTGCGTTGGTTGGCAGGCGAATAGAAGCCATGCCCTTCGTTCCTGACGTACAGGGTTTCCACCGGCGAACCCGCCTTCTTCAATGCCGCTTCCATGCGTTCGCTGTGCACGATCGGCGCACGCTGGTCCTGGCCACCTGCGGCCAGGAATACCGGCACCCGTACCTGCGCAGCCAGATTCACCGGGGAACGCTCTGCCAGATCCTTGGGCGATCCCAGCCAGTTGCGCAGGTAGGCCAGGCCTGACTCATCACTCTGGATATCTCCGCGGGCGTACATCAACGGCAGATCGTAGATGCCGACGTAGCCGGCCGCGCACTGATAGAGGCCTGGTTCGCGCACCGCCCCCATCATTGCCGCATAGGCACCGTAACTGGCCCCATAGATGCAGATGCGGTTCTTGTCGGCCACGCCCTGGTCGATCGCCCACCGCGTGGCATCGGTGACGTCATCCTGCATCGACAGCCCCCATTGCTTGCGCGCAGCCTGCATGTGGGCCCGGCCATAGCCGGAAGATCCGCGGAAATTCACCTGCAACACCGCATAGCCTGCCGCCGCCAGCATCTGTGCCTCGGTGTCGTAGGTGCCATCGTCGGCAACGCCGATCGGGCCTCCGTGTGGCACCACTACCATCGGCAGCGCACCGGCCTCGTGGCCATGCGGGACGGTAAGGAAACCATGCAGCGGACGCCCGTCACGCGCCTTCAGGCTGATCGGACGCACCTGCGCGGCCAGCGCAGGGTCGATCCAGTCGCTGCGGCTGATCAGGTGCCGAGCACTCTTGGCCACCGTGTCATAGAGATAGAAATCGCCTGGGTTGCTGCCTGACCAGGTTTCCACCAGCACCGTCCTGCCATCGCGCGTGCTGGAGGTGATGTAGACCGCTCCGCCCAGGCCCGCTTCGAGGCTGCGGTAAAGGCGGGCTTCGTCCGAGGCATCATCGAAGAATGCCGTTCGCGGTGCACTGCCAAGGAACAGCGCCCCGACCGGTACGCGGCTGCCGGGGCGCCGGATGATGCGCGCAGGGTCGGCCGTCCCATCGCGCAGCACGGTGCGTCGCTCATTGCTGTGCGGATCCCAGCTCACAATGGCGTCAGGCCCGTCTGCCTGCTCGACCTGCAGGTACGCCAGGCGACCATCGGCCGAAAAGCCGAGCGGCAGCTCGATGCGCTTGCTCAGGGATTCATCGTTGAGCAGGATCCAGTCGCTGTTGCTGCCCGTGCGGTAATAGAGCTTCTGCGTGCCGTCGGTAACGACAGCGCGCGCGAACCGCACCTCGCCCTGCTCATCGGTCGTGAAGTCCGCATCGGGAATGGGAGCCCGTGCCACCGCATTGCGGCGACCGGTGATCACGTCCATGCGCTCGACCTGTGCATGCGAACTGCCGACCAGCGGGATTACCGTCACCAGTGCGTTGCGGTCGTCGTCCTTGAGTTCATCACTGAGGTACGCGGCCACCAGGCCCGCCGGCTTGACCTTGATGTTGGTACCCAGGCTCTGGTCGGCAACCCGGTAACCCACCAGCAGCTCGCCGCCCTTGCCATTGGCATTGATGCCGAACAATTCGCCAGTCGGCGTCGGCCGCTCCAGCACCCCGAACTTCTGTGCCATGCCGACCAGAAGCCGCTCGTTGCTGACCCAGTCGAAGGTGTGGGCGTGATCGTTGCGGGGCGGGCGGAAGCTGCCCACCATCTTCATGTCGGCAATGCGGTAGATCGCCAATGCGGTCCCGGCCTCCAGCGGAACCGTCGCGGCGATGTACTCGCCCCCCGGTGAAATCTTGATGTCGGTAAACGACTCCTGCCGCAGATAGCGATCCAGGTCCAGCGTCGCCGCCGATGCTCCGCCCACAACCGCTCCCAGCAGTACAGCAAGCACAATCCTGCGCATCCTTCCCCCATGGAAAACCGGACACCCTGTCCGGATGCACGATTCTAGGCACGTGACCGTTTGCCGCGCCACATCGGCAGAAAAAACGACGGCACCGTTGCCGGTGCCGTCGTTACCACTACCTTGGAGAGAGAGTCAGGACGTGGGTTCGGGGGGCATGCGCCGGGTCAGTGGACCCCGCGCACCGCCAACGTTAGGGCCAGGATGCTGAGGATCACGGCGATGGTGCCGTCAAGCACACGCCAGGTGCTGGGCTTGGTGAACAGCGGCGCCAGCAGGCGTGCGCCCAGTCCCTGCGCGGTCAGCCAAAGGCAGCTGGCGGTCACCACGCCGGCGGCGAAGGCCATGCGGGCGTTGCCGAAGTTCTCGGCGATCGAGCCGATCACCATCATGTCCAGCCAGAAGTGCGGGTTGATCAGCGAAAAGCCGACTGCGGCCATCAGCACCGCGCGGCGGCTGCCGTCATCGCTGTCAGCCTCACCCATGCCGCCGCCACCGGCGATCGCACGGCGTGCCGACTTCATCGCGTACCAGGCCAGGAATGCCACGCCGGTCCACAGCACGGCGCTGGTCAGCCACGGCAGCGCCGAGGTGAGCGTGCGCAGGCCGGCAACGCTGGCGAAAATGAAGATCGCATCGATGGCCGCACAGGTGGCAACCACCGGCACGATGTGCTTGCGCAGGATGCCCTGGCGCAGAATGAAGGCGCTCTGGGCGCCGACCACGGCGAACAGGCCGATGCCGGTAGCTGCACCAGATAACCAGGCACCGAGGCCGGTGCTGGCGGAGATGACCGAGAACATGGGATTCACTGCCTTTACTTGCTTGGGGGAACGGTGCCTCGCGAAGGCGGACAGCACCGGAACGGGCGCCATTGTCGCGCCGCAACATGAAAAAGACGAGCTAAACTTCCTAAACCAACATTAGCGGAACTTAATTCGATGCGTATCGACCATGCCCAGCTGCGCGCCCTGGCCGCGGTGATCCGCGAAGGCAGCTTCGACCGCGCCGCACAGTCGTTGAATGTCACGCCCTCGGCCATCTCGCAGCGGGTCAAGGCGCTGGAGGACCGGGTCGGCCGCCTGCTGGTCAAGCGCGGCACTCCGGCCACCGCCACCGCCGAGGGCCAGGTGCTGGTGCAGCTGGCCGAGCAGACCGCCCTGCTCGAACACGATGCCCTGCACCGTATGGGCCTGGCCGACGAGGACCTGCCCCAGGCAAGCATCCCGGTGGCGGTGAACCACGACAGCCTGGAGACCTGGTTCCCGCAGGCCGCCTCGCAGTTCGCGCAGAGTACCGGCACCACGCTGGACCTGCGCGTGGAAGACCAGGACCACACCGTCGAACTGCTGCGCCAGGGCACGGTGCTGGGCGCGGTGACCACCCTGGATGAGCCGGTGCAGGGCTGCCAGATCCACGCGCTGGGCAGCATCCGCTACGCGGCGACCTGTACCCCCGAGTTCCGCGAGCACCATTTCGCCAAGGGCGTAACCGCGCAGGCGCTGGCGCAGGCCCCGGTGCTGGTATTCAACCGCAAGGACGAAATGCAGTCGCGCTTCGCCCGGCGCATGGCGGGCGATGACCTGCCCAGCACCGCGCCGACCTGGTGGATTCCGTCCACCCGCGCCTTCGTGCAGGCCAACCTGGGCGGCATGGGCTGGACCATGAACCCCCTGCCCTTGGTCAAGCGGCATCTGGACGCCGGGCGACTGGTCTACGTGCGCCAGCGCGCGTGGGAAGACGTGCCGCTGTACTGGCAGCATTGGAAGGGCGACGTGCAGACCATGGCCCTGCTGACCCGCGCGGTGCTGGATGCCTCCTCCGCGCTGGTCCGGCGCAAGCGCTGAAAAGGGGACGGAGGGGATTAAGTCGTTCAAGACCCAAACGACATATCGGGCAAAGACGACTTAATCCCCTCCGTCCCTTTTTTCTCCGCTCTTCTGTGCGTGACCGGGGTCCGTTACGGGTCGCCCGGTTGTGCCAGCATCGCAGCACCCGACACGGAGCGCCGCGATGCAGACCGATCCGCTGTTCCTGCACATCCGGGTGGTGATGGGCATCATCCTCGGCCTGTCGATCACCACCGTGCTCAAGGGCCTGGCGCAGATCATCGAGCATCCGCAGCGCCGCGGCTGCTCGGCCCTGCACCTGGGCTGGGTGGCGTGGACGCTGATATCGCTGGTGACCTTCTGGTGGTGGGAGTTCCGCCTCATCGAGGTGCACCGCTGGACGTTTGAAACCTACCTGTTCGTGATTGTGTACTGCGCGACCTGGTTCCTGCTGTGCGCGCTGCTGTTTCCCGACGACCTGCGTGAATACGGCAGCTACGGGAACTATCTCATGCAGCGCCGGCGCTGGATCTTCAGCGTGGTGGCTGCACTGACCCTGCTCGACCTGGTCGATACCGCCATCAAGGGCAGCAGCCGCTGGAAGCTGCTGGGAGCCGCGTACCCGTTGCATGCCGTGTTGATGCTGGCGGTGGCGGTGCTCGGCTGGCGACTGCGCAGCCAACGCACACAGCTGCGCCTGGTGCTGGCAACGCTGGCTTACCAGATCGGCTACTTCGCCGTGGAGTACTTCACCGTCGGCAGTGACTGACCGGGGTGCAAGCACCTGCTGAAAGCCTTTCACTGCCACGCCGCCGGGCGACATCGGCATCAGCGGCACCGATCCCCCTATCCCCTGCTGCTGCGGGGCCTCCATCCAATCTCCATCAACCCTACACATCGATTCCATGCGCCATGCAGATACTGAGCGGCCGATCACCGCAAGGATGCCCTGCATGCCTGTATTCGTCCGCGACGCCCGCCCCGAAGATGCCGCCGCCTGCATCGACCTGCGCGGGCGCACCCGCGAGAACGCCTTCAGCGCGGCCCAGCTTGCGGAACGGGGCATCACGGTGGACAGCTGGGTGGCCGGCATCGCCCAGGGCGATTCGATCGGCTGCATCGCCTGGGACGGCGAGCGCATGGCCGGCTACTGCTTCGCCGACCGTGACAGCGGCGAGGTGCTGGTGCTGGCCCTGCTGCCGGACTACGAGGGCCGCGGCATTGGCCGCCAGCTGCTGCAGGACGTGGTCAGCCTGACCCGCGATGCCGGCCACCAGCGGCTGTTCCTGGCCTGCTCGGCCGACCCGCGTTCGCGCTCGCATGGCTTCTACCGCCGCCTGGGCTGGCGCCCGACCGGCGGGGTCGATGAGGCCGGCGACGAGATCCTTGAGCTGGTCTGATCCCACCGTCGGCGGGCGTCGCCTGCCGTCCATGTGACAGCGCCGCGAAACGTCGGATGCTGCGTTGCATCAAAAAAGGACCGGATCCGGTTAGAATCGCGGATGGATGCTGCAAGGCGTTGTTTCTTCACGCCCTTTCCCTGCCCCACGCGCATCCTGACCCCTTCCCCTCCGCCAACGATCCCGCCCCCATGAAGAAATTTGGCAAGGCCCTGCTCGCCCTGCTCGTGCTGCTGTTGCTGGCCGCCGCGCTGTTCCTGTACTGGCCGCTGACCCAGCGCTCGGTGCCCGCCGCCAGCAACGACAAGCCCGTCGATGTTGTGCTGGTCGGCGCCGGCATCATGAGCATCACCCTGGCCACCTACCTGCAGGAACTGCAGCCGGACTGGAACATCCAGGTCTACGAACGCCTCGACGGCGTCGCCGGTGAAAGCTCCGACGGCTGGAACAACGCCGGCACCGGCCACTCGGCCTTCGCCGAACTGAACTACACCCCGGAACTGCCCGACGGCAGCATCGAGACCAAGCGCGCGGTCGGCATCGCCGAATCGTTCGAGGTCTCGCGCCAGTTCTGGTCGCACCAGGTCAAGCAAGGCCGGCTGAGCCAGCCCAGCGACTTCATCAACCCGACCCCGCACATGAGCTTCGTCTGGGGCGATGACAACATCGCCTACCTGCACAAGCGCCAGCAGGCCCTGGTGAAGAATCCGCTGTTCTACGGCATGCAGTACTCGGAAGATCCGGCGCAGATCAAGCAGTGGGCCCCGCTGCTGATGGAAGGCCGTGACCCGAAGCAGAAGGTTGCCGCGACCTGGATGCCGCTCGGCACCGACGTCAACTTCGGCGTGATCACCCGCCAGCTGACCACCGGCCTGCAGCGCAGCCCGAACTTCAGCCTGCATCTGAACCATGAAGTGAGCGCGCTGCGGCAGAACGCCGACAAGAGCTGGAACGTGACGGTGAAGGACCTCAAGGCCGGCACCGAATCCACCACCCACGCCCGCTTCGTGTTCATCGGTGCCGGTGGCGCCGCGCTCAAGCTGCTGCAGATGTCCGGCATTCCGGAATCGAAGGACTACGCCGGCTTCCCGGTCGGTGGCCAGTTCCTCGCCTTCCAGGGCCAGGACGTGACCTCGCGCCATGGCGTGAAGGCCTACGGCATGGCCGAGACCGGTTCGCCGCCGATGTCGGTGCCGCACCTGGATGCGCGCAAGCTGGACGGCAAGCCGGTGGTGCTGTTCGGGCCGTTCGCGCTGTACAGCACCAAGTTCCTCAAGCACGGCTCGTGGTGGGACCTGTATTCCTCGGTCACCCACAACAACGTCGGCCCGATGCTGGAAGTGGGCAAGGACAACCTGGACCTGGTGCAGTACCTGATGGGCCAGGCACGCCTGAACGATGCCGACCGCCAGGCCGAGCTGGTCAAGTACTTCCCCAATGCCAAGCCGGGTGACTGGAAGCTGATCACCGCCGGCCAGCGCGTGCAGATCATCAAGCGCGATCCGCTGAAGGGCCCGGTGCTGCAGTTCGGTACCGAGATCGTGACCGACAAGGACCACACCCTCGCGGCCCTGCTCGGCGCCTCGCCGGGTGCGTCGACCTCGCCGCCGATCATGCTGGACCTGATGGCCAAGGCCTTCCCGGACCAGATGAAGGCCGGCTGGGAAACCCGCCTGCGCGAGATCGTGCCGTCGTACGGGCGCAAGCTCAACGACAGTGCCGCGCTGGTCAACGAGATCCGCACGCTGACCAGCCAGACCCTGCACCTTCCCTACCTGGAAGTGCCGGTGGATGCCAATGCGGCAGCACCTGCACCGGCCGCAATTCCGGCTCCGGCTCCGGTCAAGGAAAAGCGCAACGCCAACGAGGAACTGCAGGCGCTGTAAGCCCGCCGTTTCCTTTCGACGCACACGGACGGCCACCTTTGGGTGGCCGTTCGTTTTTGGGGCGGCTCCCTGCTGTAGAGCCGAGCCCATGCTCGGCTCCAGCAAAAAGCAGCCGAGCATGGGCTTGTATGTTCCTCCCGGCTCCTACGCGGTATGTAGGAGCCAGGGTGGAGGGACCGTCAACATGATATCTGCGGATAGCAGCCGACAGACGAGCCGAGCGATCCCCATCCCGCACCTTAACGTCGATAAAGGATCTAGCGGCCTTTGAGGACCGCCGATGTAGGCAAGCCAACGTGGTGCGGTACCACCCCAGCCCCTCAACAATAGCTGGGAGTTGCGCAGATGTCAGATCATTTGGCCGTCGGCATCGATGCCGACTCAAAGAGCCTTGTGGTGGCACGCCATGGCACCAAGGGCAGCACTCGAATCCCCAATTCAGCGTCAGCCATCGGTAAGTGGCTGTCCACTCTGCCGGTCGGGTCTCGCATTGGAGTGGAAGCAACCAATCGCTACCACGAGCTTGTGGTTCAAGCTGCCCAGAAGGCCGGCCACGTCGTCTTTGTGCTCAATCCGCGCGACATCAAACATTACGCCAAGGGCGTGGCCTGCCGCGGCAAAACCGACTCAGGTGACGCGCAGGTCATTGCGCGTTACATCGCCAAGGAGGCCGACAATCTGCATGAGCATGTCGCCCGATCGCCTGCGCAGGAGCAGCTGCATGTGCTGCTCCAGCAACGTGACAGCCTGGTCCGGAGCAAGGCGAAGTTGAATCTCTCGCTAGGCGCGGGGGCGTCGGAGTCGGCCATCTTTGGGCGCATCTTCGATGGTCTGAAAGAGGCCATTGCCCTGCCCGACCAACAGATTCAGCAACTGTGCCGCAGCGGCGAACAGCGCGACCTGTATCGGCGGATCATGACCATTCCGGGGGTTGGGCCGACGGTAGCGGCCTTCGTCACCCATCACATCACACGATGGCCCTTGACCAGCTCGGACGCCTGGATCGCCTGTACCGGCCTGGATCCGCGCCCCAACGAATCCGGCGCCCGGATCGGTAGGCGGCGCCTGTCCAAGCGCGGCAACGCCAGCCTGCGCCAGATCCTCTACATGGCGGCCATGGGACTGACCCGCTCCAAAAATGGCAAAGCCCTTTACAACGCCATCCGCGAACGCGGCCACAGCAGTACTGCCAGTTTCAACATCCTGGCCAGAAAGCTGGCCAGGATCGCTTGGGGCGTCTTCAAGAGCGGCCGGGACTTTGACCCGGCCATGCTGAAAGTGAGTCAAGCCTGCTTCCAGCAGGCTTGACCACGAACATAGGATCTCGGCTCTACAGAAGGCGATGCCTGGTGCCGGAAAGCCTCTGCACAGTGACGAGAATTGTAATGTTGTTAAGAATTATTTACATTTGCGTCCTACGCAGTGACCGCGCCCCTCCCAGATGGACCTGCTGTGCCCGAAGCCGCCGCCCCGGGTACTGGACGACTGCTGCCGCCCTTCCCCGCTTCCAAGCCTCGAGCCCACCATGTCCCTGACCCTGCGTAACCGCCTGCCCCGCCGCGCGCTGCTGCCGGCTGCCCTGCTTTCGTCGTTGACCCTGCTGGCCGCGCCCAGCGTGTACGCCGCCACCGATGGCGCTGCCGACGCCAAGACCCTGGACCGGGTCAGTGTGCGTGCCGAGCAGTCCGCTCCGCCATCCAGCACCACCCGCCTGCCGATCACCCTGCAGGAAACCCCGCAGTCGGCCACGGCGATCAGCCTCAAGCGCCTGCAGGACGAATCACTGTTCAGCATCAACGATGTGATGCGCAACGTCACCGGCGTCAGCGTGTCCTTCTATGACACCCAGCGCCCGCTGTACTACGCGCGTGGCTTTGCCATCACCGACTTCCAGGTCGATGGCATTCCCACCTACAGCGGCTCCACCAACCAGGAATACGACACCGCCTTCTACGACCGCATCGAAGTGATCCGCGGCGCCAACGGCCTGCTCAGCGGCGCCGGCGTGCCTTCGGCCACGGTCAACCTGCTGCGCAAGCGTCCGGGCAAGGAATTCGACGCATCGTTCTCGGTCAGTGCCGGCAGTTGGGACTACCGCCGAATGGAAGCCGACGTGACCGCACCGCTGACCGCCGACGGCCGTTTCCGCAGCCGCGTGGTCGCCGCCTACACCGATCGGGGCCTGTATTACGACCGCTACGACGAGAACAAGATGGCCGGCATGGCGGTGCTGGAAGGCGACGTCACCGACAGCACCACGATCACCCTCGGTTACCAGAGCCAGGACAACAACCCCACCGGTTCAACCTGGGGCACCGTGCCGTTCTTCGACAACCAGGGCAACTTCGCCCACCTGCCGCGTTCGACCAACCTGTCGCCGAAGTGGAGCTACTGGAAGCGCGAGAGCAACACCGCGTTCGCCAACCTGGAACAGCGCTTCGGCGACAACTGGCTGCTGAAGATCAACACCGCCTACACCCGCGGCAACGTGCAGAACGTGCGCCTGTACGGCACCGGCAACCCGGACCCGGTGACCGGCTCGGGCATCTACCTGCGTGCCGCCGCCGGTGATTCCAAGGACACCCGCCGCAATGTCGATGCCTACCTGTCCGGCAGCTTCGACCTGTTCGGCCGCGAGCACGACCTCACCGTTGGCGCACAGTGGTCGGACCTGGAAGGCACCACCAACACGCTTGCACTGAACTTCCCGAACGACTGGGCACGCTGCGGCGGCGAGCGCTGCTACTACATTCCCAACGTGTACAACTGGAACGGCGACATCTCCGAGGTGACCTACCGCCGCACCGGCGCGCGCCGCGTGGCCAGGACTACGCAGAGTGGTGTCTACCTGGCCACCCGTCTGCGCCTGGCCGATCCGCTGTCGCTGATTGCAGGCGCGCGCCTGAGCCGCTGGGAAACCCTCAGCCGCTCGTACAACGCCGCAGGCGCCTACACCGGCACCAGCGGTGCGTACAAGGTGAGCGATGAAGTTACTCCCTACGTGGGCCTGGTCTACGACATCACCCCGAACGTGTCGGCCTATGCCAGCTACACCGAGATCTTCAACCCGCAGAACTTCAAGGACCGCAACGAGAACCTGCTGGCACCGGTGCAGGGCTCGAACCTGGAAGCAGGCATCAAGACCCAGTGGCTGGATGGCCGCCTGACCGCCAATGCCGCCGTGTTCGAGGCCAAGCAGGACAACTACGCGGTGCGCGACATGGGCGTGCCGGAAGGTTCGCTCAGCGATGGCACCTCCGCCTACGTCGGCGTCAACGGCACCAAGGCGCGCGGCTGGGAGATGGACGTCAACGGCGAGATCCTGCCGGGCTGGACGGTCAATGCCGGCTACACCCACGTCAAGGTCACCCGAGCGGCTACCGACCTGCTGTACGCCAATCCGCCGAAGGATCTGTTGCAGCTCAACACCCAGCTGCAGCTGCGCGGCGCGCTGGAACGCCTGAGCGTTGGCGGCGGCCTGCAGTGGCAGAGCAAGGTGCAGGGCTACAACATCGCCTACCCGCTGGGCGGCACGGTCACGGTGAACCAGCCGGCCTACATGCTGGTGCAGTTCAATGCCAACTACCGCATCAGCGACAGCTGGACCGCAACGCTGAGCGTGCGCAACGCACTGGACAAGACCTACTGGGCGAATCTGGACTACAACAACTACGGCGAACCGCGCTTCGTGTCGGCCAGCCTGCGCTGGAAGTTCTGAGCCACCCGCGAACCGGTTTGTGCCTGGTGGGTGCCGACCGTTGGTCGGCACGCCCTCCGCCACGACCCACCGTCGTGGCCTACCTGAATGGGCCCGCCTTCGTGCGGGCCCTTCGTTTTGCTGCACTGCAGGTTGCACCCCTCTTCATAATTATGCCGTAATTACATCGACACCAATCGGAAGCCGGTCGATGAACCCGAGCTGGGATACGTTGGAACGCAGCCGCCAGGCCCGCCTGGAACGTGCCGCGCCGTGGGCCCGGGGACGCGAGGTCGCCGCCACCGATGTGGGCGAGCTGCTGCACGCACTGCTGGAGCCAGGCGACAAAGTCTGCCTCGAGGGCAACAACCAGAAGCAGGCCGACTTCCTCGCCCAGGCCCTGGCCGACCTCGACCCTGCACGGGTGCACGACCTGCACATGGTGCAGTCGGTGCTGTCGCTGCCCTCGCACCTGGATGTATTCGAGCGTGGTATCGCTTCGAAACTGGACTTCTCGTTCTCTGGCCCGCAGTCGGTGCGGTTGGCCAACCTGGTGGCTGAAGGCCGCATCCAGATCGGTGCCATCCACACCTACCTGGAACTGTTCGGCCGCTACTTCATCGACCTGACCCCGCGCGTGGCCCTGGTCGCCGCGCAGGCCGCAGACCGCCACGGCAACCTCTACACCGGCCCGAACACCGAAGACACGCCGGTGATCGTCGAAGCCACCGCCTTCGGTGGCGGCATCGTCATTGCCCAGGTCAACGAAATCGTCGACACCCTCCCTCGCGTCGACATTCCCGCTGACTGGGTCAACTTCGTGGTGCAGGCACCGAAGCCGAACCATATCGAACCGCTGTTCACCCGCGACCCGGCGCAGATCTCCGAGATCCAGGTGTTGATGGCGATGATGGCCATCAAGGGCATCTACGCCGAGTACGGCGTGAACCGCCTCAACCATGGCATCGGCTTCGATACGGCGGCCATCGAACTGCTGCTCCCCACCTACGCCGAATCGCTCGGCCTGAAGGGAAAGATCTGCCAGCACTGGGCACTGAACCCACACCCGGCACTGATTCCTGCCATTGAATCGGGCTTCGTGAAGTCAGTGCACTCGTTCGGTTCGGAACTGGGCATGGAGAAGTACATCGCCGCGCGAGGCGATGTGTTCTTCACCGGTGCCGATGGCTCGATGCGCTCGAATCGTGCGTTCTCGCAGACCGCCGGCCTGTATGCCTGCGACATGTTCATCGGTTCCACATTGCAGATCGACCTGCAGGGCAACAGCTCCACCGCCACCCGCGACCGCATCGCCGGCTTCGGTGGCGCACCAAACATGGGCTCGGATGCGCGCGGTCGCCGCCACGCCAGCGATGCCTGGATCAAGGCCGGCCAGCAGGCAGCACGCCCGGGCGAAATGCCGCGCGGGCGCAAGCTGGTGGTGCAGATGGTGGAAACCTTCCGCGAGCACATGGCGCCGGCCTTCGTCGAACGCCTCGATGCGTGGGAACTGGCCGAACGTGCGGACATGCCGCTGCCGCCGGTGATGATCTATGGCGACGACGTCAGCCATGTGCTGACCGAGGAAGGCATCGCCAACCTGCTGTTGTGCCGCACCCCTGAGGAGCGCGAACAGGCGATCCGTGGCGTGGCCGGCTATACCGCCGTGGGCATGGGCCGCGACCGCGCGATGGTGGAAAACCTGCGCGACCGCGGCGTGATCCGCCGTCCCGACGACCTGGGCATCTCTGTGCGCGATGCCAGCCGTGACCTGCTGGCGGCGCGTTCGGTGAAGGACCTGGTGCGCTGGTCCGGCGGACTGTACGACCCGCCCAAGCGCTTCCGCAACTGGTAAAGGGCTGAGCATGGAAACCCTCGACTATCGATTCGAAGGACACACTGCGGTGCAGTTTCCGCGCGATGCGGTGCTGGTCGGCGTACTGGCCTCGGGCAACCTGGAAATCCTGCTGGAGCCGGCGGCGCAGGACGGCGCGATGACGGTACGCATCATCACCGCCGCACAGGGCTTCGGGAACGTGTGGCAAGCGGTGATCAGCGACTTCGCAGAGCGTCATCCGCTGCGCGATGTACGCATCTCGATCAACGATGCGGGTGCAACTCCGGCGGTGGTCAGCCTGCGACTGGACCAGGCCGTGGAAACCCTGCTGGCCGGAGGCACGCCATGAGCCACGTGCAACGCCACAGCTATTACGAAGCCGATGCACGCGAACGCATCGCCGGCCTGGTCGATGCCGGTTCGTTCCGCGAATTCCTCGGCCCCGCACGGCGCGTGATGAGCCCGCACCTGGCCCAGCTCGACCAGCCGGCTGCCTTCGACGATGGCATCGTCGTCGGCGAAGCCACGCTGCAGGGAAGACGCGTGCTGCTGGCCGCACAGCAGGGTGAATTCATGGGCGGCGGCGTGGGCGAGGTGCATGGCGCCAAGTTGACCGGGCTGCTGCGCCGTGCGGCGGCAACCCGCCCTGACGGTGTGCTGCTCCTGCTCGACACCGGCGGCGTGCGCCTGCACGAAGCCAATGCAGGGCTCATCGCCATTTCCGAGATCATGCGCGCCACCCTGGACGCGCGTGCAGCGGGCGTGCCGGTGATCGCGCTGATCGGCAGCGGTAACGGCGCCTTCGGCGGCATGGGCATCGTGGCCCGCTGCTGCAGCACGGTCATCATGTCCGAAGAAGGACGCCTGTCGCTGTCCGGGCCGGAAGTGATCGAGACCGTGCGTGGCGTGGAAGAGTTCGATTCCCGCGACCGCGCACTGGTCTGGCGCGTGACCGGTGGCAAGCACCGCTACCTGATCGACCAGGCACAGGTGCTGGTGCCCGATGCGATCGGCGCGTTTGCGCAGGCGGCCTTTGATGCGCTGCAGCCAGACACCGCAAGCACCGACACCGACGCGGCGCTGGCCGCGTTGCAGGCACGCCACGCCGCATTGAAAGCGCGCGTGGACGCATGGGGCGACTGCAACGATGGCCTGCAGATCTGGGCACGCCAGGGCATAGCGGACCCAGAACGCCTGGCGCTGCTGGAAACCGATGCCTTCCTTGCTGCCACCGCTCACCGGAGCCTGCCATGAGCATGCCATTGACTACACTGCTGGACGCGCTGTTCCCGCGTGGCCACGCAATCGCGGTGAACGATTCGGTACTGACCGGAACGGCAACCACCGACGACGGCGAAGTGACGGTGATCGGCACCACCGACAAGATCGAAGTGGGCGTGGACCATGCCCTGGTGCTGGCCGACACCGTGCTGGCCAGCACCGCTGCACATCCGCAGCGTCCGATCGTGATGCTGGTCGATACCGCAGGCCAGCGGCTGGCGCGCCGCGACGAACTGCTGGGCATCAACGGCTACTTCGCCCACCTCGCACAGACCCTGGACCTGGCCCGCCGTCGTGGTTCGCGCCTGGTCACGCTGGTCTATGGCGAATCGGTCAGCGGTGGCTTCCTGTCGTTCGGGCTGATGGCCGACCACATCCATGCCCTTCCCGATGCGCAGGTGCGGGTGATGGACCTGCGCGCGATGGCACGGGTGACCAAGCAGCCGCTGGAAAAACTGCAGGCACTGAGCCTGACCTCGCCGGTGTTCGCGCCGGGCGTGGAGAACTATGTAGCGATGGGCGCAGTGCAATCGCTGTGGGATGGCGACCTGGCGCGTCACCTGCTGGATGCACTGCGCGCACCCGCCGACGGTGACCATCGCGCGGCGCTGGGCGCCGAACGCGGTGGCCGCACATTGGCTGCGCAGGTGGCCGCTGCCGTGAGCCAGGGCAATGCCTGAGCGGCCTGCCCGGCACACGCTGGTCTGGCTGTCGGCCGATGCCGATTGGCGGGCCGACGTGCCCACGCACGAGCCGCGCCTTGCCGCATGGCTGGCGCAGGGCTTGCCTGCGGTGGTGGCGCGTCGTGCAGCGGATGATCCCGATCCGCGCCTGCGACTGGGCATTCCATTGCCACCGGCCGAAGGCAAGCAGCGCCTGTCGTTGCGCGTACCGCTGCACGACGTCGCTCGCATGCACGCGCCGCCGGCATTGAGTGAGCTGCTGGCAGCGGGCGACGCCGTTGTTCCGCAGGCGTGGCAGGAATCACTTCACGACCTGCAGTCACTGGCCCCGGCCCGGGTGTTCGGCGCCTTCGCCTGGCAATGGCTGACCGCCCTGCCCTACGTGCATGAGCGTTCGGACATCGACCTGCTATGGCAGGTGACCGATGCCGCGCAGGCCGAGGCGCTGACAGCGCAGTTGCTGGCATGGGAGACCCGCCATCCGCATCGTCTCGATGGCGAGCTGTGCCTGCCCGATGGCGGCGCGGTGAACTGGCGCGAACTTGCCGGCCGCAGTCGCCAGGTGCTGGTGAAACGTCTGGACGGAGCCGCATTGGAGGCGCGCGATGCGCTGTTCGCCCCGTGCGAGGCGATCGCATGATTGCCGCCCGCAAGCAGATTCCTGCACTCGGTATGGTGGTCGACAGCGCACGCCTGGGACGGCTGGCCATTGCCAGCCTGCACACCGAGCTGGCCTGCGCCCCGAAACCGGGCCTGATCACGCCGTTCAACAGCGGCAGCCATGACGACATGGATGCCAGCACCTTCCTGCGCAGCCTGTTTGCCCTGCGCCACTACTTCACTGCGGTGGCCAGGGCCGGTGCCGCGGGTGCCCCCTTCACGGTGCTGCGCGATCACGGCATTGCGGCCGAAACGGCCATGCTGGCCGCCACCGGCGGCATCAACACCCATCGCGGTGCGATCTTCAGCCTTGGCCTGCTGGTGGCTGCCGCTGCAGAGCGCAGGCGCGTGCATGGCCATGCAGTACCCGCCGCGCAGGTGTGTCTGGCGGTCCAGCAGTGGAAGGACGCGCTCATCGCGGCGCCACTGGACCCGCACAGCCCGGGACAGCGCGCGCGCGCACGCCATGGGGTCAGCGGTGTGCGCGAGCAGGCTGCCGCCGGCTACCCGGTGCTGCGCGAGCTGGCCCTGCCCACCCTGCGCCACGCGCTGGACAGCGGCCTGCCGCGCGATGCCGCGCTGTGCCACACGCTGATGCAGCTGGTGGCACAGGTGGACGATCTGAACCTGCTGCACCGTGGTGGCGCCGAGGGCCTGTGTTGGGCGCAGCAACAAGCGAGCGCATTCCTTTCCTCGGGTGGCGCCTTCGCGCCGGACTGGCGCATGCGCCTGCAGTCCATGGGCGATGCCTTCGTGATGCGCCGGCTCAGCCCGGGCGGCAGTGCCGATCTGCTGGCCTGCGCGTGGTTCCTGCTGCAGCAGGAGGATGCATGAGCCTGGCCCTGCTCTGCCCCGGACAAGGTGCGCAGCATCCGGCGATGTTCGACCGCGTGCGTGGCATCGCCGCTGCACGCGCGGTACTGGATGCGGCGGGCGATGTGCTGGAACGCAACGTGTTCGCTGCCGCAGCCGCCGACGACCGCTTCGACAACGCGCAGGCGCAACCGCTGCTGTGCGCCGCCAGCATTGCGCAATGGCATGTACTGCGCGACACCCTGCCGAGCCCGATCGTGCTGGCCGGGTACAGCATCGGCGAACTGGCAGCACACGCCATCGCCGGCAGTTTCGATGCCACCGCCTGCCTTTCGCTGTCGGCCCAGCGCGCGCGTTTGATGGATGCTGCCAGTCCCGCCGGTGCGGGCATGCA
Source organism: Stenotrophomonas sp. YJH_SMC_46 (assembly GCF_059370315.1). Lineage (NCBI taxonomy): Bacteria > Pseudomonadati > Pseudomonadota > Gammaproteobacteria > Lysobacterales > Lysobacteraceae > Stenotrophomonas > Stenotrophomonas sp. YJH_SMC_46. The sequence continues at coordinate 2,033 of NZ_JCAFTO010000003.1, read as the reverse complement.
GGCGATCCTCGGCCTGGATCGACAGACGCTGCAGCCACTGTGTGACACACACGGCGCGTATGTAGCCATCGCCAACGGCGCAGATCATTTCATCGTTGGCGGCACGCAACAGGCACTGAATGCGCTGGCCGCTGCCACGCATGTGCAGGGCGCGGAGGTGCGCCTGCTGCCGGTGCATGTGCCGGCGCACACGCCCCTGCTGTCGGCGGCAGTCGAGCTGTTTGCCGCAGCGCTGCAGGCGACCACACCGCATGCTCCTCGCCTGCCACTGCTGGCCGGCATCGATGCACGGCCAGTACGCGACACTGCGACGACGGTGCATACGCTGTCCGCGCAGCTGGCGCAGACCATCGAATGGGCGCAGGTGATGCGCCAGGCCTTCGAGCGCGGCGCGCGTGTGTTCCTGCAGCTGGGCCCGGGCAACGCGCTGGCACGCATGATCGCGCCGGCCTATCCGTGCTGCGAGGTGCGCGCGATCGAGGAATTCCAGAGCCTGGACGGCGCGGCGGCGTGGGTCCGCAGCGCGCTGCAGCGGCTGCAGTAACGGGTTTGAGCAGTACGTAACGCGCAGTACGTAACAGGCCATACCCCGGGATGGCGGGCTTCCATCCGTGCAGTACGCGAATCAGGTGTCTGGGAGGGCGCATGACTCCACAAATTGCAACGATCATCGGTCTGGTGATCATGTTCATCGTCGCCACTGCGATGCCGATCAACATGGGTGCCGTCGCCTTCGCGCTGGCCTTCATCGTCGGCGGTCTCTGGGTCGACATGGGGGGTAAGGAAGTCCTCGCTGGCTTCCCGGGTGACCTGTTCCTGACCCTGGTCGGCATCACCTACCTGTTCGCCATCGCGCAGAAGAACGGCACCATCGACCTGCTGGTGCACTGGGCGGTGAAAGCGGTACGCGGCCATATCGTGGCCATTCCGTGGGTGATGTTCGTGATCACCGCTGTGCTGACCGCCTTCGGCGCTCTGGGCCCGGCCGCAGTGGCGATCATCGGCCCGGTCGCACTGCGCTTTGCCAAGCAGTACCACATCAACCCGCTGATGATGGGCCTGCTGGTGATCCATGGCGCGCAGGCGGGTGGCTTCTCGCCGATCAGCGTGTACGGCAGCATCACCAACGGCGTGGTGCAGAAGGCCGGGCTGGAAGTCACCGAAATGGCGGTGTTCCTGACCAGCCTCGGCTTCAACTTCATGATGGCCACGATCTGCTTCTTCGCCTTCGGCGGCATCGCGCTGCTGCGTCGCGGTTCGATCACTGCGGCAGGCACGGTCGGCACCGCGGAACTGGCGATGGCCGGTGGTCCGCAGGCCTCGTCGCGGCAGTTCGCCATTGAAGGCCACGGTGCGCTGGTCGCGGCCGGTGGTGGCACCCTGTCCAATGATCCGGTGGCACTGGATGCGGTGGGCCTGACCCGCGAACGGCTGTTCACCCTGATCGGCCTGCTCGGCCTGGGCGTGGCCGCGCTGATCTACAACCTCAACGTCGGCCTGGTCTCGATCACCGTTGCGGTGGTGCTGGCACTGCTGTCGCCGCAGAGCCAGAAGGGTGCGGTGGATGGCATCAGCTGGTCCACCGTGCTGCTGATCTGCGGCGTGGTCACCTACATCGGCGTGCTGGAACATGCCGGTGCCGTGGACTTCATCGGCCACGGTGTCTCCAGCATCGGCATCCCGCTGCTGGGCGCGCTGTTGGTCTGCTACGTGGGCGGCATCGTCTCCGCGTTCGCCTCGTCGGCAGCAGTGCTGGGTGCCACCATTCCGCTGGCGGTGCCGTTCCTGATGCAAGGCCATCTCAGCGCCGCCGGCGTGATCTGCGCGTTGGCCGTGTCCTCCACCATCGTCGATGTCAGTCCGTTCTCGACCAACGGCGCACTGGTGGTGGCCTCTGCCGCGAAGGAAGAACGCGAAACGCTGTTCCGCCGCTTCCTGGTCTACAGCGGCCTGGTGGTGGCATTCGGCCCGCTGCTGGCCTGGCTGGTGTTCGTGGTGCCGGGCTGGATGTAACCAGCCAACGGTAGCGCCGG